>CAWHXE010000021.1:0-204090 GCA_963833215.1 uncultured Cytophagales bacterium
AGCGTAGCGAAGCAAATTGTCTGCCGCCGTGGAACGGGAATCCCCTGATTCAGCGATGAATTCTTGTCTTCGAATGCAGGAGATTCCGGGTCTACGCTGTCGCTTCGCCCGGTATGACGTTCGGCATTAGAGTCGGCCAATTTTTTCCTTTTCTTTAATCGTTTCCCCCGCCCCCCCCCTTGTTGCCGTATTTTCCTGTAGACAACCCTGCAAAGAATCAAGAAATACACTCTTGGTAATTTCATCTATCGCTTAAGTTAGACAATTGCGACAATTTTAGTAGTCAAGGCTTCTTATTGAGTTTTATCCATTAGATTTAGCTTTTAATGGATAGAAAAACAACTAATTGGGGGAAAGGACTGCAAATTTCATTTGCAAGTGTCTTAAAATCACGTTTAATTGACGGTTTAGCCGAAAGGTAAAATAATATTAGGCAAAGCATTTTGGTTGCCCAATGTTATGGCTGCCCGTTGGCTATACTCATTATACTATTCTAACCAAACCCCCTTACGTACATGAGAAAATTACTCTACTCCCTCTTTGCCATCACGCTGAGCGTTACCGGTTTGCACGCGCAAGACGTTGATGTGCTGATCATTGAAGAAGAAACCACCCCGGTTACTTTGTCCGGTTCGGTGGACACGTATTTTCGGTATAACCTGAATTCACCGAACCGGGCTGAAGACGGTGACATTCGTGCCCCCGGAACGTCGTTTGCCAATCTTGCCGGGCTTTTCGCTGGGTATGGTTAACCTAATTGCCGGTTACGAAGGCGAAAAAGTAGGGTTCGTAGCTGACTTGGTATTTGGACCTCGTGGATCAGATGCGGTGTTTCTATCTCCCTACTACAACGCTGGAGCGGGTACCGCTAATATCATCAACCAGTTGTATACCTACTGGAAGGTGAGTGATGCGGTTACGCTTACTTTAGGAAACTTCAATACCTTCCTGGGCTACGAAGTGATTTCTCCTACGGCCAATTTCAATTACTCTACATCGTACATGTTTTCGTACGGGCCGTTCTCGCACACCGGCTTGAAGGCTGACTTCGCGTTATCCGATGAATTTTCGCTTAATGTTGGCGGTGATGAATCCTACTGACTTGACTGAGTTTAATCCCTTGGGTGCTTATACGCTTGGGTGGGCAACTGGGTTATTCTTCTGATGCTGCTAGCGTGTACCTCAATCTACTGTACGGCGATCAGGATGGTCCTTTTGATCACTGATAATCTTAATTTTGGTGGGAGAAAGCGGAGCAACTTTTCAAGATAGATCTAACCGCGGGATTTGATATGAGTGAAACATTTTACTTAGGACTGAATACTACCATCAATACCACTTCGCCGGGTGATTTGGTTGGTGACGATGGTTTGGAACTGGACAATGCTGGGTTCTACGGAGCTAGCGCTCTATTTGCAGGTGTCACCTTCCGAAACCTTTGGTTGGGTTTACGGGTGAGTACTTCGTGTGTTCAATGGCACCGAAGACGCGTTTAGCGCCTTAGATGATCAACGGCGACGGTAGTGTGATTGACTCTCACGCTTTCAAGCAACATCAACATAGGTGGAGGTTTAACACTTATTCCCGGAAGTTCCGGATAGATTGCGTCGGAGGATTCGTTTGCAAACCGTGACTTTGCGCAGCCTTGCAAAGTATCGTTAGCTTCCTTCTTGCTGGCGGCAGTTTATTCATTCTAGTCCATCATCACCTTTCCCCTAACAAAAGCCGCTGGTATTTTTCGCCAGGGGCTTTTGTGCTATTTAACCCTAACTCACTAGCTATGCTTCGTTCTTCCCTTTTGCTTGTTTTGGTAGGTACTCTCACCAGCGCCAGCGTATCCATTGCCCCCCTTTATCAGGAAGTGGTCACGGCAGTGCAGTCGGTAGACCAGCTTCGGAAGGGGACGGTGAAGTATCTGGAAGTACTTGATGACGGTAAGCCAAAGAAAAAACGGGGACAGTGGCAGGCCAACGCCGACTCTACGCAATTCACCTTCGTCGACGAGTTTCTGCTCTACAACCGAAAAGCGGTGAAGCACCCGTTGGGACAGCTCACCTACCGCACCACCGTCGACCTTAAGGAAGGAAAGTACCGCTACACCGCCGACAGTGCGTTCTTTCAGGAGTACCGCCGCGATCGCTACAGCCGCTACGTACCCAGTCGCGCTTCGCCGGTGGCCTGGGAGCAGGCGCAACCCACCCTTTCGGACAAAGAACGACAGCGCGTTCATCAGGTGCTGGACACCCGGTTTCAGGCGTTTCGGGAGTTTATGGAATCATACGGATCGCTTAGCACCGCCTCGCCCGAGGAAAGCGATTGGTAAGTTGCTATTCGCAAAAAACCGTATATTGAGTCGCGACGAACCTTTCTAACCCCCGCGCGATGAACGTAACCATTCAATTTTTGGGAGCTGCCCAGACGGTGACCGGCTCCAAGTATTTACTCAACTTCAACAACTTCCAGGTGCTCGTGGACTGCGGCCTCTTTCAGGGCCCGAAGAAGCTTCGGCAACGCAACTGGGACAACTTTACCATTGCCCCGGCCAAGTTGGATGCCCTCATCCTCACCCACGCCCACATCGACCACGTAGGCTACCTGCCCCGGCTGGTGCAGCAAGGTTTTAGCAAACCCATCTACTGTACCGCCGCCACCGCCGACCTGGTGCGCATCATGCTGCTGGACTCAGCCAAGATTCAGGAAGAGGAAGCCAAGTACGCTAACCGAAAGGGCTACTCGAAGCACAAGCCCGCCCGGCCGCTCTACACCACCGAAGATGCTGAGAACGTGTTTCCTCTCTTAAAAGAGTTTGAATATGACGAAGACATTCCACTGCGGTCGGGGGTGAATATTAAGTTTCATGACGCAGGCCACATTTTGGGTTCGGCGTGGGTAGAAATGAACGTGCGTCGTGAAAAGCAACGCAAAACCATTGTCTTCTCGGGCGACATAGGGCGCTACGACCAACCGGTGCTACGCTCGCCCACCGCCATGCTCTATACCGATGTGCTGCTTATAGAGTCGACCTACGGCGACCGGGAGAACGACGCCCGCGATCCGGCCGGGGAATTTGCGGCAGCGGTTAACGCGGGTCTAAAACGCGGCGGCTGCGTGCTGATTCCCTCTTTTGCGGTGGGGCGCACCCAGACGGTGATGTACTACCTGAAAACCCAGATGGAAAGCGGCGAAATCCCCAAGGTGCCGGTTTATCTGGACAGTCCGATGGCCATTAACGTGACACAATTGTATAAACGCCGCTTCTCGTACCACAAGTTGCGCGACCAGGACTTACAGTACTCCGAATCGCTGTTCGACTACGAGTTTTTCAACTACTACCGCAGCGTAGAGGCCTCCAAGAGCATCAACGACCTTCAGAAAAACGCCATTATTATTTCGTCCAGTGGGATGTGCACCGGGGGGCGCATCGTGCACCACCTCGCTCATCGTCTGGGAAAGGAGCAGGACACGGTGCTGTTCGTAGGATATCAAGCCAAAGGAACGCGCGGTCGGTCTATTCTGGAAAAAGAAGAAACCATTCGAATGTTCGGCAAAGACTTTTCGATGCGCTGCCAAGTGGCCCAGGTGTCGGGCTTATCAGCGCACGCCGACCGCTCGGAGCTGCGCGACTGGGCTGACACGCTGGTTCGTCCGCCTCAGCAAACCTTTGTGGTGCACGGCGAACTGGACAGCGCTACGGCCATGCAAGAAATGCTGGAGGGTGAACTGGGTTGGAAAAGTGTACGGGTGCCGGATTATCAGGATAAATTTACGCTGTTTGAAGATGACGCAGCAGCAGAATAAGTAAGCGAACTACCGCCGACGGACTTCTTCTTGAGCTTCTTGAAGTCCTAGTTGGTAGTTAGTGACGGACCGAAGCGACTGCCAATACGCACGATCGGTGGCGTTGCTTATCTCAGTCACTAGCGTTTTGAAGTGGGCGAACGCTTTTTCATCAAATTTTGACACATTCAGAAAATAAACCTGTTCACTGCTTAAGTAGGGAATCAGCTTTTTCCGTTGTGCTTCAGGCAATGCTGCTTTGATGGCGGGCAGATCCGCGCAAGCGCGTAAGTGGCTCTTGAACCCCACCTCGATGGTAGCTACTGCTTTGGCCAATTCGTTCATTTCATCTTTACCCCGCCGCCCCTGGTGCAGCCATTGGTTTTGCCAATAGGCGATTTGCTCTTTGATTTCCGAGAAGTGCTGGTGGGCTTGTTGCAGGTTCATCAGCGCTTGGTAGCGCGTTACATACTCGGAAGAGACGCCTGCTTCCTGGGCACGCCGAAAGTGCAGCAAAAACGCCCGCTGGTCTAGTTCTGATAGCCATCGCTCCTGGCGGGCTAGTTCGCTGTTGAGCAAACGAAGGGGTTTCCCGGTATCCTGTTGACGATACCTCACACGCTCGAACTCAAAATTACTCACTGGTAGGCTTCCGGATTGAATATGCTTTAGCACCTCGAAGTCTGCCTGATTAGCAACGAACGAAGCAATTTTTGATCGATTGGCCTCGCTGTAAATCTCGTCGAAAGTAATTTCGCGGTCCGTAGGTTGGAAGGAGGCAGCCAGGGCGGCTGGCTCGAAGGGTTGCAAAAACCGCGCGTCGTAAAACCCTACGTATTCGGACGACATCTGGCGCTGCTTGGCTGCTTTTTTCACGTAGTCCGCAAAAGCATCAGACGATATAACCTGAAACTTGGTGCCAGGAAAGCCCAGGTCGTAGAGTTGTTGCGTCATCGCCTGTTGCAGCATTGATGCGTTCTTGAAGCACTTCCAGGCAGTCTGGGTCGTACTTCTTTCTTCATTAGCCAGGGACAAGATGGCTTTTTCACGCTTGGCTACCGAAAAATGCGACTGGCCCAGAAGCTGGGTATTGATCAGTGATGGCGACCAGCGTCTCGTTAACGCGTCGGACGAAACCACCGGCAATCCACTGGACAAAGGTAAGGCCAACTCCGTCGCCAGTTGCACCATAGTAGTCCGGTGGTTAGCGTAAATATCGTCTGACCTTTGCCCCCGCTCGGCTAGCTGGTGCAAGTACGCACTGCACTGCTCGTAGGCCTTCGTGCCAAAAGCGGTCTTACGGAGCGCCGACACCACGGTGACACTACCCGTTTGGTGGGTCGCGAACTGATCGGCCTGGCAGACTGCCTGATGCGATACCTTTCGGAATTGATCTTCGGCTAGCCAGTATATTTGTTGCAACCGACGCTGGTGTTGGTTTCGAAGCCAACGTGCCGCCCGCCCTAACTGCCCCCGCAAATCCGGCGTAGTGGCCCACTGGTCCAGTCGTTCGTCTTGCTGACTGCGTTGGTGGGCTATATTATAGAGCACCCGATGAATGGCGTAGGCAAAGCCGCTTAGCGCAGTGGGTTGCGGCGCGGCGCAACTAAACTCGTGCCCAAGCGCGGCCTCAAATTCACTAACCGTGAGCGCATTTACCAAACCAAGTCCGATTTCCAAGCTTTCAGGACCAGGAGCAAACAAACCTAGAAAATTGGAAGGATAGTGCATTGCCACCTTAACTTCGGGCGATACAAACACCCGCTGAGGAACGCGTGCTCCCGCGGCGGCGGCAATTTGCTGAACCAATTTGAACAGACGAGGCTGCCCCTCGGCGGTTACGAGGATGGCGTGTCGTTTAGCGCACGAGGCAGGAAAGACAAGGAATCGTATAGCGAAGTATAAGGCCAATCCGCTCAATCCGACTAACCCTACCCCCAAAATATTTAATAGCAAAAAGGGAAGCGAGATAACAACGGTTGTACCGATGTATACCCCCCCCGCCAGCAGTCCTAAGAGTAAGGCAGTCGTCAGTAAATAGCTGCCGTAAACTGTGCCAATGGCAATCCAGCGGTAGTTGGCTACTGGTTGATTTTCGGAAAGAACATTACTGGGTTGGTCGTTGCCAAGCAGTTGATGGATTGGTGTCGCTATTTGTTTCATAACTAGATTGTATATTATACTCTCTAGAACAAATATAACAAATTATAACTTAATTTATAAACAATATTACATTGTTAGTTTAAATAGCACAATTAAAGCGGAATGTTTCCGTGCTTCTTTCTTGGCAAAGTGGCTGCCTTATTTTCTAGCATGCCGAACGCTCGGATCAGGGTAGCTCGGGTCTGGTCCGGCAGAATTACGGCATCCACGTAGCCCCGGCTGGCCGCCCGGTAGGGGTTGGCGAAGGTGTTGGTATATTCTGCTACCTTCTCCTGTAGTTTGGCTTCCGGGTCATCAGCTTCGGCGATCTCCCGGCGGAAGATAATTTCAGCGGCTCCCTTGGGACCCATCACGGCGATCTCGGCCGTTGGCCAGGCGTAGTTCAGGTCGGCCCCGATGTGTTTGGAGTTCATCACGTCGTAGGCACCGCCGTAGGCCTTGCGGGTGATCACGGTGATGCGGGGCACGGTGGCTTCGCTGAAGGCGTAGAGCAGTTTGGCGCCATTGGTGATAATAGCGTTCCATTCCTGATCGGTGCCAGGCAAGAAGCCCGGTACGTCTTCCAGTACCAGCAACGGAATGTTGAACGCATCGCAGAAGCGCACGAAGCGCGCTCCCTTCACGCTGGCATCAATATCGAGCACTCCGGCCAGGGCCGCCGGTTGGTTACCGACGATGCCCACGCTGCGTCCGGCCAAACGCGCGAAACCAACAATAATGTTCTCGGCAAAGGCCCGGTGCACTTCCATAAACGAATCGGTATCCACAATACCGGTGACCACCTCCCGCATATCGTAGGGCTGATTGGGATTGTCGGGCACGATATTGTTCAGCACCGGGCGCTCTTCTGAGGCAGAGGCTGAATAGGCCATCGCTGGGGCATCATCCTCACAGTTCTGCGGCAGGTAGCTGAGCAAACGCTGCACCGACTGGATGCAGTGCAGTTCGTTGGGAGAGGTGAAGTGGGTGATGCCGCTTTTGGTGCTGTGCGCGGTGGCCCCGCCCAACTCCTCGGCGGTCACATCTTCCTGGGTCACCGTTTTCACCACATTGGGCCCGGTAACAAACATATAAGATGTGTTTTCTACCATAAAGATAAAATCGGTGATGGCGGGTGAGTAGACCGCGCCCCCCGCACAGGGGCCCATCACCAGCGAGAGTTGGGGCACCACGCCCGAGGCCAGGGTGTTGCGGTAGAAAATGTCGGCGTAGCCGCCTAGCGACACCACGCCTTCCTGAATGCGCGCTCCGCCCGAGTCGTTGAGTCCGATGATGGGTGCGCCGTTTTTCATGGCCAGCTCCATGATGCGTACGATCTTTTCGGCGTGCGCTTCGGACAAGGAGCCGCCGAACACCGTAAAGTCCTGGGCGTAGACGTAGACCAGACGACCGGCGATAGTTCCGTAGCCCGTCACCACCCCATCGCCCAGAAACCGCTGTTTCTCCAGTCCGAACTCGTGGCTTCGGTGTTGCACGAGCTTACCAAGCTCCTCGAAACTGCCGGGGTCCAGCAGCAGGGCCAGCCGTTCGCGCGCGGTGAGTTTTCCTTTGTCGTGCTGCGCTTGAATGCGAGCTTCACCGCCGCCCTGCTCGGCCGCGGCGTTCATTTCTTGCCACGCTGTTTTCTTATCCGATACGGGGCGGGGGGGGGAGGTTTTGCTCATCGTGCGAAGAAGTTGGGTTGACCAAATATAGTAGGAATTTCGGGGGAATTCTTTCTTCTTTGCGACCAGGTTGTTCAGGAAGCAGGCAAAAAGCTCCCGACACCATTATTAAATCAGTCCACCGTCGCATGCATCCAGAAACCGTAGCGGTCATTGACCTAGGAACCAACACCTTTCATATTTTGATTGCTGAGGTAGCGCCGGAGGGCACCTACCGCATTGTGGAACGTCGGCGGATTCCGGTAATGATTGGTAAGGGGGGCATCAACCAGGGTCTGATTACTGAGGCAGGGCAACAGCGAGCACTGGCAGCACTTCATCAATTTGCGGAGATCATCGAGCAGCGGGCTATCAAGCAGGTACGCGCCACCGCCACTAGCGCGTTTCGCAACGCAAGTAACGGATCAGCCCTGGTGCAACGCATTCGGGAAGAAACCGGCATTGTCGTAGATATCATCGATGGCAACCAGGAGGCGGAGTATATTTTTCGGGGAGTGCAAGAAGCGCTGTCGCTGGATAAAGAGCCCGTTTTGATTATGGACATTGGGGGCGGCAGCGTAGAATTTATTTTAAGCAGTGATCAGCAAATCCGCTGGAAGCAAAGCTTTGAAATCGGTGCCCAACGTTTGCTGGATCGATTCGACGTTCAGGATCCTATCTCTAGCGAGAATCAAGAAGAACTCACGGCTTACTTTCAAGAAACGCTCGCTGACTTGCTAACAGCAAGCAAGCAATGGAAGCCTACTACGCTGGTGGGAGCTTCCGGTACCTTTGAGACGCTGTGCGATATTCACGTCCACCAGCAGCAGCTTACGGTGGCGGCTGATGCCTGCGAACTGCCCATCTCGGCGGATAGCTTTTCCGACATCTTGCAGGAGCTGCTGCGTAAGAACCGCGCCGAGCGATTGGCTATTTCCGGTATGGTCGAAATGCGCGTCGATATGATTGTGGTGGCGGCCTGGTTGATTCGGTTCGTGCTGGATGAGCTAGATATCAAAGCGCTTCGGGTTTCGGCTTACGCTCTAAAAGAAGGAGTGCTGCAAGACCTTATTGCGGCCCTGCGATGAGCGGTGCTTAAGGCTTTTTTCCCGCATCATTTGTTCAATCTAACTACTCCGCTGATCAATGGCAACCTTTGCTTACCAATCACTACAAGACTTCAGCACGGCGGTTTTTCGAAAAATTGGCTGCTCGGCTGCTCACGCTACCTTAGCCGCCGAGGTGTTGGCATCGGCCGACTTGCGGGGCGTCGATTCGCACGGCATTGCTCGCCTGGTGGGCTACGTGCGCTTGTGGGAGAAGCAGCGCATCAACGCTCGTCCGACCATCCGGGTGGTGCACGAAACGCCCAGCACCGCGGTGATCGACGGCGACGCCGGGCTGGGCCTGGTGGTAGCGCCCCGCGCGATGGAAGTGGCCATCAACAAAGCGCGGACGGCGGGCACCGGCTGGGTGGCGGTGCGCAATTCTAATCACTTTGGTATTGCGGGCTACCACGCCATGCAAGCCCTGCCCCACGACATGATCGGCGTGGCCCTCACCAACGCCAGTCCGCTGGTGGCTCCGACCTTCGCGGTAGACCGGCTGCTGGGCACCAACCCCATTGCGGTGGCCATTCCGGCCGGGGAGCAGCCGCCCCTGGTGGTGGATATGGCCACGACCACGGTGGCCAACGGCAAACTGGAGATTCTACAACGCAAAGCCCAACCCGCTCCCACCGGATGGATTCAGGACAAAGCGGGGCGTGCTTCTATCAATCCGAAGGAAGTGTCGCAGGGAGGGGCGTTACTTCCCCTGGGTGGCGACTTCGTGCACGGAAGTCACAAGGGTTATTGTTTAGGTGCGGTGGTGGATATCTTCTCGGCGGTGTTTTCAGGAGCCAACTACGGTCCGTGGGTGCCGCCCTTCGTCAGCTTCCTGGACCCGCCGACTGATCCGGTAGGGCAAGGCATCGGGCACTTCCTGGGAGCTATTCGTATTGATGCCTTTCGTCCGGCGGATGAGTTTAAGCGAGCATATGGACAACTGGATTGCTACTTTTCGGCAGGCACGGACGGCCGAAGGGCACGATCGCGTACTGATTCCGGGCGATCCGGAACGCGCTAATGAAGCGCAGCGGCGGGAGGAAGGAGTGCCGTTATTGGAGCCGGTGGTGGCTGACTTGGTGGCTTTGGGAGAGAAACTGAACGTTGATGTCAGCTTTTTGCGCAAGCATGAGAAAAACAGCTAATCTTTTCTAAAGTCCTATTTCGGAAAAATCACAGCGTAAATCCCACGTTAAAGTTCCAGGCACTGCGGTAGGGTGAGCGATTAACGTCATAGATGAGGTTGTACATCGCCGAGATAATGATCCCCGCCCGGCGGCCTACCGGTTGGAACAAGCCTCCACCCAGAAAAAAGCCGGGCACCCAGGTGCGCAGAATCGGTTCGCTTAGATTGCCAGTGCGGTACTGGGTATTCAGACTTTCCAACTCGGTCTGCACGAAAAACTGTTGACCAAACCGCTGGCGGGCAAAGACTCGCGCTCCGTACAAACTGGACGCTTGAAAACCGCGAAATTTCATGTAACGATAGGTAACGCCCGGCCCGGCGGTGAAGCGGTCCGTAAAGCGGTAGCCAACCGTCGGGGACACTTCGACGAAGGTGAGGTTGCCGAACAATAGATTAAAGTTGCCCCCTACGGTCACTTTTTCCCAAAAATTAGCAGCAGATGGCTCTTCGTAGTAGGTTTGGGTGGAGTCCGTTTGGGCGTAGCTGGTTAATGATAGAACAACTACCATGATCCATCCGATGGCTAGCTTCTTCATTCGCTTACGATTACGTAGACGTCTTCCTCCGGTCTTTTCATCAGGTATTTCTCTCGGGCTACCTTCTCGAGCTGCTGGTCGTCAGTGAGCAGTTCTTCCCGATCCTGATTCACCTGCTTGATTTGCTGCTCGTAGAACTCTTTTTCAGCCTCCAGTGCACGCAGCTTCCTTCCTAAGCGATATTGCGACCGCAGGTCGTTTACATCTATAAAAAGCATCCACAGCGCGAAGGCCACCGTGAAAAGGAAGAAAAAGCTCTTTACAAATTTAGGAACCTTGGCCATTCAGTAAATGGATAAAAGAATTAGCAACGTCTTAAGAACGCGGTGGCGGCGCTCTCCATTGTGCGCCATTGCTCACAAGATAATCAATTTATCGAATAGGCAAGGTTATTCCCGTTGCGCCCGCCCGTCGCCTACCGCAGCCCGTTAGGGTAAACCGCCGTTTTGCCTAGCACTTCCTCAATGCGCAGCAACTGGTTGTACTTCGCCATACGGTCGGAGCGTGAGGCCGAGCCGGTTTTGATTTGTCCGGTGTTGAGTGCCACCGCTAAGTCGGCAATGGTGTTGTCCTCGGTTTCTCCCGAGCGGTGCGACATCACACTTTTATATCCGTTACGACGGGCTAAGTTGATCGCATCGATGGTTTCGGTGAGGGTACCAATCTGGTTCACTTTGATAAGGATGGCGTTGCCGATTCCTTGGTCAATGCCTTGCTGCAATCGCTCCACATTGGTCACAAACAAATCGTCGCCAACCAGTTGTATCTTATCTCCCAGCAGTTCGGTGTGGCGTTTCCACCCCTCCCAGTCATCTTCCTGCATCCCGTCTTCAATAGAAATGATCGGGTAATTATCCACCCATCCTTTCCAGTAGTCGGCCATTTCGGATGAAGTGAGTTCATCACCGGTAGACGAAAAACGATACAATTTCTTCTCTTCATCGTAAAATTCTGAGGCCGCTGCGTCCATTGCAATAGAAATTTCCTCACCAGGCCGGTAACCCGCCTTCTCAATAGCTTGCAGCACCACTTCGATGGCTTCCACGTTAGAGGCGATATTGGGGGCAAATCCGCCCTCGTCGCCCACGTTGGTGGATAGGTTCTTATCCTTCAGCACTTTTTTGAGGTGATGGAACACTTCGGTGCCCATGCGCAGGGCTTCGGAGAAGCTCTCGGCGTTTACCGGCATCACCATAAATTCTTGAAAGTCGATGGCGTTGTCGGCGTGGCTTCCCCCGTTTAGGATGTTCATCATGGGCACCGGCAGGGTGTTGGCGCTCACGCCGCCGATGTAACGGAACAGCGGTTGGTGCACCGTTTGCGCAGCAGCCTTCGCTACCGCCAGCGAAACCCCCAGGATAGCGTTCGCTCCGAGGTTGGCCTTGTTGGGCGTGCCATCGAGCTCGATCATAGTGTGGTCAATCAGGTTTTGCTCGAACACCGAAGTGCCCACCAACTCCTGAGCAATCGCTTGGTTCACGTTCTCCACGGCCTGCGTCACTCCCTTTCCCATAAACCGGTCGGGATCGTTATCGCGCAGCTCCACCGCCTCGTGCTTGCCAGTTGACGCTCCCGAGGGCACCGCCGCGCGGCCCAGTATTCCGTCTTCGGTGGTCACGTCTACTTCTACGGTCGGATTGCCTCGCGAATCTAAAATCTGACGGGCGTGAATTTTCTTGATGGTGCTCATGAGAGTATTGAATGATTGAGTGAAGGAATGATTGATTAAACTGATTGAATCTCAGTACTTGATTTGGCTCAGCGTTTTGCTACGAATGGGCGTTGGTGGTGCGGAGGTTGACATCGGAAGAAGCATTTTGACTGTCCCGCATCAGGTCCACGAACTGGTCAAAAAGGTAACGAGAATCGTGGGGGCCAGGCGATGACTCGGGGTGATACTGGACTGAGAACGCTTTCTTATCCCGAAGTCGGATACCAGCCACCGTATCGTCATTCAGATTGATGTGCGTTACTTCCACCTCCGGCGACTGTTGCGCAGTGGCTAAGTCCACCGAAAATCCGTGGTTTTGAGAAGTGATCTCGCTCAGTCCGGTCAATAAATTCTTCACCGGATGATTCAGTCCGCGGTGCCCGTGGTGCATCTTGTACGTCTCGATGCCCTTGGCGCGCGCCAACACCTGATGCCCCAGGCAAATCCCGAACAGGGGTCGGTCCACGCCCACAATCGCCCGAACGGTGTCGGCGGCGTAGTCCATCGCGCCGGGGTCGCCCGGGCCGTTAGATACGAAGTAGCCGTCGGGGTTCCAGGCTTCCATCTCTTCAAACGTGGTTTTGGCCGGAAACACCCGGCACTGGCAGCCCCGCTCAATTAAATTATTCAGAATGCTGGTTTTGATACCCAAATCCAGCACCGCCACCCGAAAGTCGGCATCGTCTGGCCCGAGCGTGAACGTTTCGGTAGCGCACACCTCACTGGATAGCTCCAGCCCTTCCATCGAGGGCACCTTCGCCAAGTGTTCTTTTAACTGTTCGGGGGTGAGTTCTTCGGATGATACTACCGCGTTCATGGCTCCTTTGGCGCGAATGTGGCGCACCAGTTTCCGAGTGTCAATACCGGTGATTCCTACTATACCCGCCTCCTCCAGATACCTTTGCAGGTCATGATCGGCCTGGGTGCGGCTGTAGTGGTCGGAAAACGCATTAACCACCAACGCACTGATTTTAGGAGTTGCTGATTCTTGTTCGGCGGCCAGCACTCCGTAATTTCCGATGTGCGAGGTGGTGTTCACGATGATTTGGCCGTAGTACGAGGGGTCCGTATAAATCTCCTGATAGCCCGTCATGCCGGTGTTGAAGCAGATTTCACCTCCTCGGGTTCCGGTTTTGCCAATGGCCCACCCTTGAAATGTGGTACCATCCTGAAGGTAAAGAACTGCCGGAGGAGGAGGAGTGTGCGTCATGGGGCGGTTAGTGCGTTAGGAAGATGGCTGCAAGTTTGAAAATTAAACGATAAAAAAAAAGGGGTTTCCCATCCTATGGAAAATCCCTCGTTTTTGTTTTTCTCAAACAGTGTTAATCCTTGTCTTTTGTCTTCTGATCGTCGGCATCGTCATCGCTGCTAGCTTGCGGATCGGTTTGATCATCTTCGTCGGTGGTTGTATCCACTACAATAGGCTCGTCTACTACTGCCTCACCGCTTAGCTCGATCACGTCACCGTGTTCCTTTACCTCCACTTCTACTACGGGCTCCTCAGGCACATCGTCTACTACCGGAACGTCTTCTTCCGTCGCCGCAACCGGGTCGGAAGTTGCCTCGGCAGTGTTGTCTTCATCGGCTGCGGGGGGAGTGTCAAGAATAGTCTCCGAAGCTATTTCATCGGAAGATGCCTCGATAGCACCTTCGTTCGTTTCGTTCGAAGCAGAAGCAGCAACCGGAGATGTTTCAGCAGACTGAGCATCGTTTTCTCCTCCTTTATTCTTGCCACCCCGTCGGCTACGGCGGGTACGGGTCTTGGTTTTTTCTTCTCCCTGAGTGTATAAGTCGTTGAAGTCCACCAGTTCGATCAGCGCCATTTCAGCATTATCTCCCAAACGTCCGCCCAGTTTGATGATGCGGGTGTAGCCGCCGGGTCGGTCCGCCACTTTTTCGGCCACCTCACTGAAAAGCACTTGCGACGAAACCTTGTCCTGCAAGTACGAGAAAACCACCCGCCGCGATTGCGTGGAATCGGTCTTCGATTTGGTGATCAGCGGTTCTACGTACTGGCGCAGTGCCTTGGCTTTGGCCACCGTGGTAGTAATCCGCTTATTAATAATCAGCGAAGCGGCCATGTTCGACAACATCGCTTTGCGATGCGTGTACGTACGCCCCAGGTGATTAAATTTCTTTCCGTGTCTCATGATCTTCTAGTTATTCGCCAGCGCGCAGCTTGCTTAGTCTTCTTCTAACTTATATCGCGTAAGATCCATTCCGAAGGTCAGGTTCTTATCTTGTACCAACTGCTCTAGTTCTGCCAATGATTTCTTACCGAAATTCCGGAATTTCATCATATCGGATATTTCCAGCGTCACCAAGTCACCCAACGTACGCACGTCGGCCGCCTTTAGGCAATTGTAGGCCCGCACTGACAAATCAAGATCGTTTAAGGGAGTCTTAAGCAACTTCCGCATGTGCAACAATTCTTCATCTACCGTGTCGGGCTCACCCTGCTGGGGCGTCTCTAGTATCATGTTCTGGTCTGAGAAGAGCATGAAGTGGTTGATCAGAATGTTGGCGGCACCCTTCAGCGCGTCTTCGGGATGCACCGAACCGTCGGTCTGGATGTCTAACTGAAGTTGTTCGTAATCTGTCTTCTGCTCTACCCGCGTGTTCTCGATGCGGTACATCACGTTTTTGATAGGCGTGAAGATCGCATCAATGGCGATATAGCCCAAGGCTTGGTCGTTCTGCTTGTTCTCTTCAGCAGGCACGTAACCGCGTCCCTTTTCAACGTATATTTCCACTTCAGTATCCACCGAAGCATCCAGATTGGCAATCACGTGATCGCCGTTCAGGACTTCAAAAGAAGAGGTGTGCTTTTGGATATCAGCCCCGGTAAAAGTAGACTGTCCCTTGAGCGTTACCACGATTTTGTTATCAACAAAATCTTCGGAAGTCTTGCGAAAGCGGACCATTTTGAGGTTCAGGATAATCTCTGAGACGTCTTCCACCACTCCCTCTACCGAAGAAAATTCGTGTAGTATACCAGGGATTTTCACCCCGGTGACGGCGTATCCTTCCAGAGAAGATAACAGTATTCTTCGCAGGGCATTGCCGATGGTGACTCCGTATCCCCGCTCCAGTGGCTTGAAAGTGAAAACGCCGTGAAAATTGTCGGCCTTTTCCATCACCACCTTCTCGGGCATTTGAAACGCTAATATTGACATTGGTGTGTTGTGTTGGGTAATTACTTACTTAGAGTAAAGCTCAATGATTAGTTGCTCCTGTAGGTTTTCAGGAATCTCGTCGCGCTGCGGGTGCGTGGTATAACGTCCGGAAAGCTCGCTTTGATCCCACTCCAGCCAGCTGTGGCGCTTGGCTTTGGCAGTGTTGGAGGAGACACTGTCCACAATTGCTTCTAGTGACTTTGACTTTTCGCGCACCGCTATGATATCGCCGGGTTTCACGCTATAGGATGGTATGTTCACCAAACTGCCATTCACGGTGATGTGCTTGTGGCCGACCAGTTGTCGAGCTCCCCGTCGGGTAGGAGAAATGCCCAGGCGGTACACCACGTTGTCAAGACGCGCTTCTAATAGCTGTAGCAACACCTCGCCAGTAATTCCCTGACTACGGCTAGCCTTGTCGAAGAGGTTAGCAAACTGCTTTTCCAGCACCCCGTAGGTATACTTCGCTTTTTGCTTAGCCATCAACTGAACAGCATATTCCGACTGCTTGCGGCGTCGGCTACGTCCGTGCTGTCCTGGGGGGTAGCTTTTCTTTTGCAGGGCCTTGCTGGGCCCAAAAATAGGATCATTAAACTTGCGGGCGATTTTCGCCTTCGGACCTCGATATCGAGCCATAGTTAGTTGTCGTTGAGACGCCAAACGTGGCGTCTGTACAGTATGATAAAATATTATACTCTTCTTCGTTTTGGAGGGCGGCAACCGTTGTGGGGCAGCGGCGTCACATCCTGAATGGAGGTAACCTCAAGGCCGGTGTTCTGTAAAGAACGAATGGCGGCGTCGCGTCCTGAGCCGGGCCCCTTGATGAATACCTCCACCTTGCGCATGCCAGCGTCGTGGGCTTTCTGAGCACAGTTAGCCGCCGCCATTTGCGCGGCGTAGGGAGTATTCTTTTTAGAACCGCGAAATCCCATTTTACCCGCTGAGGCCCAGGAGATTACTTGTCCTGAGGTGTTGGTAATAGAGATTATGATATTATTAAAGGAAGCTTTAATGTGCGCTTGTCCCAGGGTTTCAACCCCTACGACTCGTTTCTTTCCTTTGTCTTTTCTTTTTTGTGCCATTTCTTGTTCATTAAGACGCGACGCTTCGCGACCTTATAGGTGGAGACGCGAAGAATCGCGTCTTTACGATTATCTCTAGCGAGTAGCCTTCTTCTTGTTAGCAACCGTCTTGCGCTTACCTTTGCGCGTACGTGAGTTGTTTTTAGTGTGTTGCCCCCGCACCGGAAGCCCCCGGCGGTGACGCAATCCACGGTAGCATCCGATATCCAGCAGCCGCTTGATGCTTAACTGTACTTCAGACTTTAGCACCCCCTCTACCTTGTAGCTATCCGATATGATCGATCGGATAGCATTGGATTCTTCATCGGTCCACTCTCCCGCTTTTTTATCGCGGTCTACCTGGGCTCGCTTCAGAATGTCATTGGCCAAACTACGGCCAATGCCAAAGATATAGGTCAGGCCTACTTCTCCTCGTTTGTTGTCGGGAATATCAACTCCTGCTATTCGCATAATTATCCTTGTCGTTGTTTGAATCTCGGGTTCTTCTTATTGATCACGTAGAGCTTACCCTTACGGCGCACGATCACGCAATTGACGCTACGCTTTTTAACTGATGCTTTAACTTTCATGACTATTTGTATCTATAAACAATTCTTCCTTTGGACAGGTCGTAGGGAGACATTTCCAGTTTCACCCGATCGCCCGGTAGGATTTTAATGTAGTTCATTCTCATTTTTCCGGAAATGTGGGCCACCACTTCGTGACCGTTTTCCAGTTCTACCCGAAACATTGCGTTAGACAGCGCTTCGGAGATTGTTCCATCCTGCTCAATAGATGATTGTTTGGCCATAGGGTACTATATACTCAATTTAAATTAGGCAACTGCTGCCCCTTGGGAACGTCCCCTTACTTTACCAGACTTCATCATCCCTTCGTAGTGTCGCATCAGCAGATAGCTTTCGATCTGTTGCAAGGTATCCAGAATAACTCCTACCATAATGAGTAAGGACGTTCCCCCGTAGAAATAAGAGAACTCCATGATCACCCCGGCTAAGTTTGCCAATGCCGGAAGTATAGCAATTATTGCTAGGAAGATTGATCCGGGCAAAGTAATGCGTGACAATACAGCATCGATATAATCAGCGGTGGGCCGACCGGGTTTTACTCCGGGCACAAAGCCACCATTGCGCTTTAAATCGTCAGAAATCTGACTGGAATTAATGGTAATCGCAGTATAAAAGAAGGTGAATAAGATAATCATCACCGCGAAAACCAGATTATACTGCCACGAGGTGATGTCACCGAACGTACGAACAACCATCGCGGCCGTATCGTTCGTGTCGGCGAAAAATCCTGATAACAAGCCCGGCAAAAACATCAGTGACTGCGCGAAGATAATGGGCATTACTCCCGAAGCGTTTACCTTCAGCGGAATGTACTGACGCTGTCCGCCGTACACTTTGTTGCCCACCACTTGTTTGGCGTACTGCACCGGAATGCGGCGCACCGCTTGGACCAGCAGCACGGTGGCCATCACCACAAAGAACAGGGCAATGATCTCTAACACAAACAACAGCGCCCCGCTCATGCCTTTGGCCAGCGCTTCTTTCACGATAGAATCGGGAAATTGCGCAATAATGCCAATCATAATCAGCATGGATATTCCGTTGCCAATTCCTTTCTCGGTAATTTTTTCACCTAGCCACATACAGAAAATTGTACCGGCAGTGAGCAGAATCATGGATGATGCCGTGAAAAAAGCATTATCGATAACTACGGCTTCCGGGGCTACGGCGGTTGATAAGTAAGCAATGGATTGGCCAAGGGTGATAGCAATGGTGAGTACCCGCGTAATTTGAGTTATTTTCTTACGGCCCGAATCGCCTTCTTTCTGTAGTTTCTGGAAGTATGGAACCGCTACGGTGAGCAGCTGAATCACGATAGACGCCGAGATGTAGGGCATAATCCCTAGCCCAAAAATCGATGCTCGGCTAAATGCTCCTCCCAGAAAGTTATCCAGCAGGCCTAGCATACCACCTCCACCTTCACCCAGCAAGTTGGGATCAACCCCGGGCAAAACCACAAATGACCCCAGTCGGAAGATAATCAGAAACCCGATCGTGTTCAGGATACGGGTGCGAAGCTCTTCGATAGAGAAAATGTTGCGAATGGTGGTGATAAACTTCTTCATACGCGAGTAGAGAGTTTGTTGGTCGTTCCTCCGGCTTGTTCAATGGCGGCAATCGCTGATTTAGAGAACCCGTGAGCCTCCACAGTGATGGCCTTGGTGATTTCGCCATTGCCAAGAATCTTAAGCAGGTCCTTCTTCCCAACCCGGCCAGCGCTCACAAAATCATCGATGGTAAGTTGATCGGCACCCTTAGTTTCAGCGATTGCTTGCACCTGGTCGAGGTTTAATACACTATAGGAAACCCGGTTCGGAGGATTGAAGCCAAACTTAGGCACCCGACGTTGCAACGGCATTTGTCCACCCTCGAAACCTATCTTTCTTTTGTATCCTGATCGAGACTTGGCCCCCTTATGACCACGCCCGGCAGTTTTTCCTTGTCCCGACCCTACGCCTCGTCCGAGACGTTTGTTCTTCCGGGTAGACCCCGGAGCCGGTTGTAATGTACTAAGATCCATATTATGCTTCGGTTACTTCCACCAGATGGTGTACCTTATTAATCATTCCCTTGATCTGGGGAGTCGCTTCAACCTCTACTGTTCGGTTGATTTTCCCGAGTCCTAACGCCTGAATGGTTCGTTTCTGGCGTACCGGACGGTTGATCAAGCTCTTTCGTTGCGTAATTTTTACTTTGGCCATCGTTATTATCCGTTGAAAACTGTGCTCAATTCTACTCCGCGCTGCTCAGCAACGGTATACGCATCGCGCATCGACATCAGCGCATCAAAGGTTGCCTTCACCACATTGTGCGGATTGGATGAACCCTTGGATTTAGCCAACACATCGTGCAGTCCGGCGCTTTCCAGCACGGCCCGCATGGCACCTCCGGCAATTACACCCGTTCCGGGAGCCGCTGGCTTGATCAAGACTAATCCTCCCCCGAACTTGCCAAGTGCTTCGTGGGGCACGGTGCCTTTCAGGACGGGTACCCGAAGCAAGTTCTTTTTCGCATCGTCCACCCCCTTGGTGATGGCGTCGGTTACCTCATTGGCTTTGCCTAGTCCGTATCCTACCACTCCGTCGCCATTCCCCACCACCACAATGGCCGAAAAGCTAAATCGTCGCCCTCCTTTCACCACTTTGGCTACCCGGTTGATAGAAACAACCCGCTCTTTGAGGTCTATTTCGCTTGCTTTGATCGACTTTACGTTCTTTGCCATTTTCTTAAAATTTAAGACCTCCTTCGCGGGCTCCGTCGGCCAAGGCCTTCACCTTGCCGTGATAAATATATCCATTTCGGTCGAACACCACTGATGAAACACCGTTAGCGCTGGCTCGTTCGGCGAGCTTCTTGCCAACGTTGTTTGCCACTTCGATGGTTGCATTCGTATAGTCGCCCAACTCACGGGAAGATGCTTGCGCCAGAGTATTTCCGGCGGCATCGTCGATCAACTGCGCGTAGATTCCTTTGTTACTTTTGTATACTGAGAGTCGGGGACGCTCAGTGGTGCCGCTAATTTTATTACGAACCCCCATTTTTATGCGGTTCCGGCGACTTGTTTTCTTATTCGTTGGCATATCAGTTTATTATTTAGCCGCTGCTTTACCAGCTTTTCGGCGAACCACCTCACCGACAAAGCGAATTCCTTTCCCTTTGTAAGGTTCTACGGGTCGCAGTGAGCGAATTTTGGCAGCCACCTGGCCTACTAGTTGTTTATCGTGTCCTTCGACAGTCACAATAGGATTCTTTCCCTTGGCCGTTTCGGCGGATACTTTCACTCCTTCCGGCATTTGTAGAAAGATACCGTGCGAGTAGCCTAGGCTTAACTCCAGGATATCGCCCTGTACCGATGCTTTGTAACCAACTCCCACCAGCTCCATTTCTTTCTTGATACCGTTGTTCACACCTTCCACCATGTTGTTGATGAGCGAGCGATACAAGCCATGCATCATTTTGTGTCGCTTCTGATCCGTGGGACGCTCCACCGTGATGGTGCCATCCTGCACAGTCACCTTCAGTTCACGATCCACCTTTTGGGTCAGGGTGCCCTTCGGTCCCTTCACCGATACCACGTTGTGGTCATCGGTGGTCAGTGTAACCTCCTTGGGTAATGCTATGGGTTGATTTCCTATTCTTGACATTTGCGTTGCTTAGTATACGTGGCAAATCACTTCTCCCCCAATACGGAGGTTACGCGCTTCCTTGTCGGTGATCAACCCCTTGGAGGTTGAAATAATAGCGATCCCTAGTCCGTTGAGTACGCGGGGCAGATTTTCAGCGGTGGCGTACTTTCGCAGACCAGGCTTACTTACGCGCGTAAGTTGTGTGATAGCCGGAGTCTTTTTCACGGGATTATACTTCAGGGCAATTTTGATCACTCCTTGGTAATTGACCCCCTCCTCAAACTTATAGTTTTGAATGTAGCCCTTGGAGTGAAGCACCTTGGTGATTTCTTTCTTAATGTTAGACGCCGGAATCTCAACAATACGGTGGTTCGCGTGGATGGCGTTCCGGATGCGGGTGAGATAATCGGCTATTGGATCAGTAACCATATTCTTTGTCAGATTGAGGCGCGATGCGTAGCGTCTTTACGGTTGAACCCCGCCGCGTTCTTACGGTTAAGGGTCAATATGTAGCGCCTTCGCGTCTTGGTTCTCGTAAAACGGAGGGCAAAAGTACGTTAATTCTGTTTGTTTTGAAAACTTTTTACCAACTAGCTTTCGTAATTCCGGGAATCTTTCCCATCGATGCCATTTCTCGGAAGGTAACGCGCGAAATTCCGAATTTGCGCATATAACCGCGGGGGCGTCCGGTGAGCTTGCAACGGTTGTGCAGACGCACCGGCGATGCGTTGCGAGGAAGCTTATCGAGTCCTTCGTAGTCGCCGTCGGCTTTGAGTTGCGCACGCTTTTCGGCGTACCGCTCTACCGTACGTTGTCTTTTTCTTTCTCGGGCGATAATTGATTGCTTAGCCATAATGCTTAGTTATTTTTGTTTGCAAAGGGCATTCCGAACGCTTTCAATAGTTCGTAACACTCCTCATCCGTTTCGGCATTGGTCACAAAAGTGATGTCCATGCCAGAAATTTGGTTCACCTTGTCAATACTGATTTCGGGGAATATAATCTGTTCTTTTACTCCCAGCGTATAATTACCTCGACCATCGAAACCCTTGTCGTTGATGCCGCGAAAGTCGCGCACCCGGGGCAGGGCAATGTTCATCAGACGGTCCATGAATTCGTACATACGGTTGCCACGCAGGGTCACCTTGGCTCCAATGGGCATGCCTTCCCGTAACTTAAAGTTAGATACTGACTTCTTGGCAATGGTAGCCACTGCTTTTTGACCGGTGATAGTAGACAGTTCTTCTACTCCCACGTCGACCAGTTTTTTATCAGCTACGGCTGACCCGATGCCCTTGTTCACGGCGATCTTGATCACCTTGGGCACCTGCATCACCGATTTGTAGCCAAATTTTTCCTGCAGCTTCGGAATAATTTCCTGCTGATACTTTTCTTTGAGCTGAGGGGTATATGTTTCTGTCGTTGCCATCACTAAATAAATTCGCTGGTTTTCTTACTAAATCGTTGCAGTTTACCGTCGTCGTTACGGCGGCGGCCCACTTTGGTAGGATCACCCGTTGCCGGATCAATGAGCATCAAGTTGCTGATGTGAATCAACGCTTCCTGCTGATCTCTCCCTCCCTCGGGATGATCTGCTGAGGGCTTATTATGCTTGGTGACCATGCGGATCCCTTCAACTTTCGCTTTGTTGAGGGCCGGAAAAACTTGCAGCACTTTGCCGGTTCGGCCCTTATCGTTTCCGGAAATTACCAGCACGGTATCTTCCTTCTTGATGCGAAGTTTGATCTTTTTGGTTTGTTGCGTCTTCATAGTATTTTAAAGTACTTCGGGAGCCAATGAAACAATTTTCATGAACTGCTTTTCGCGTAGTTCACGGGCCACGGGTCCGAAAATTCGGGTGCCCCGGGGCTCATCGTTCGGGTTAAGCAATACGGCAGCATTCTCCTCAAAGCGGATATAAGAACCGTCTTTGCGTCGAATTTCTTTCTTCACCCGTACCACCACCGCGCGAGAAACGGTTCCTTTCTTCAGGCTACTGGAGGATAATGCGGATTTCACCGTCACAATAATCTTATCACCCACGGAAGCATAGCGCTTTCCGGTACCGCCCAATACGCGGATGCAAAGCACCTCTCGTGCCCCGCTGTTATCCGCTACGTTTAATCTGGATTCTTGCTGTATCATAGTTTATTGGGCTCTCTCAATGATTTCTACCAAACGCCACCGTTTGTTCTTGCTGATGGGTCGGGTTTCCATAATACGTACGGTATCGCCAATGCCACAGTCGTTGTTCTCGTCGTGCGCAGTAAACTTCGTGGTTTTACCAAGGTACTTGCCGTAAATGGGGTGCATGATGCGTCGAGACACCGACACGGTAATAGACTTATTCATTTTGTTGCTCGTCACTTCTCCAACCCGCTCTTTGCGCAGGTTCCGTCCGTGGTGCAAATCCAGGGCATGCTGCGCGGTATCCTCCGGTTGAATTTCAGTTTCCGGGGCGGAGTCATTTGAATCAGTTTCGCCAGTTGCCTCAGCAGGCACTTCTTCTACCGCGGTTTCGTTGCTTTCGTCCGCAACCGGAGGGGTAGCTTGTGCTTCTTCGAGCTGCGGTTCGTTTGTCTTGTTCTCTTCCATAATATTATGATTTAGCCAATTCCTTGGCCCGTAGTTCTGTCTTGAGCCGGGCTACCGTTTTGCGCATCACCCGAATTCGTGAGGGATTCTCAATCGGAGTAACCGCGTGAGAAAAACGAAGTTTGGTTAGACTTTCTTGTTCGGTCTGGATCCGCTCACGCAGTTCGCTATCCGACATAGATCTTATTTCAGAATTTTTCATATCAATCTCCTGCGTAGTCGCGTCGTACGACAAATTTGGTTTTTACCGGTAATTTCTGAGCGGCCAGTCGCAGCGCCTCTTCTGCCACCGCCGTGGATACTCCTGACATTTCAAACATAATGCGGCCCGGTCGGATGGTTGCCACCCAGTATTCGGGAGCGCCTTTACCCTTACCCATCCGAACTTCAGCGGGCTTTTTGGTAATGGGCTTATCTGGAAAAATACGAATCCATACCTGCCCTTCACGCTTCATGAAGCGGGTCATGGCAATACGGGCGGATTCTATCTGCCGACTGGTGATCCAACCGGGCTCCAGGGTTTTCAGGCCAAAGCTGCCGAAAGCAATTCGGTGGCCTCGCTGGGCGATCCCCTTGATCCGCCCCTTCTGCATTTTCCTAAACTTCGTCCTTTTCGGCTGTAACATGCTTGCTTAGTTTATCTGTTTCTACGTCGTCTTCCTCCGGCTGCTCCGGCATCTCCTCGTCGGCGATCGCGGTCGCCTCGTCCTCCACCTCGGCCCGAACGTTGTCCGTCGCCGCCTGCGCCATCTTGGCTGCTGGCCCCTACGTTGGGAGACAAATCACGCTTGCCGAATACCTCACCCTTAAACACCCACACCCGTACGCCAATTTTTCCGTACACGGTGTTGGCTTCCGACAAAGCGTAGTCTATATCAGCCCGCAGCGTGTGCAGCGGAATGCGTCCTTCTTTATATTGCTCAGTACGGGCAATCTCAGCTCCGCCTAATCGGCCCGAAACCTTTATCTTAATGCCTTGCGCTCCCACCCGCAGGGCGGAGGCCAATGCCTGCTTCATCGCCCGTCGGTACGAGATTCGTGCTTCCAACTGCTGGGCAATAGAGTCGCCAATGAGCTGCGCGTCCAATTCGGGGCGCTTGATCTCATAAATGTTTATTTGTACTTCCTTGCCGGTTAATTTCTTCAGTTCTTCCTTCAGGCGATCTACTTCCGCTCCGCCCTTACCGATCACCACTCCCGGTCGGGCGGTGTGGATGGTAAGTGTAATTCGCTTGAGCGTGCGCTCAATGACCACTTTGGATACGCCACCTCGTTGCAGACGGGCGTTGACGTACTTTCTTATTTCGTAATCTTCTACCAGTTTTTCGGAGAAGTCTTTACCACCGTACCAACTGGAGTCCCAGCCCTTAATGATTCCTAGCCGAAAGGCAATTGGGTTAATTTTCTGTCCCATAGTTTATTCGTTAGCTGCTGCTTCGTTATCGGTGGTCACTTCCATTGCATCGTCCAATCTACTGTCGATAATTACCGTGACGTGATTAGACCGCTTGCGGATGCGGTGGGCCCGCCCTTGGGGAGCGGGACGCAGGCGCTTCAGCATTCGTCCGGCATCCACGCGAATTTCTTTAACGTACAGATCGGCTTCTTCCGGGCGCTCTCCTTCGTTCTTCACTTCCCAGTTAGAGATGGCTGAGAACAAAAGTTTCTCGAGTTTCTCAGCACCGTACTTGGGCTCGAACTTCAGAATGTTGAGGGCGGTGAACACATCGCGACCGCGTACCATATCGGCCACCAAACGCATCTTGCGCGGCGAGGTGGGCACGTTATTTAGTTTAGCTACTGCTTCCATTATCTTCGTCCTTTATCTTTTTTGGCGATGTGTCCGCGGAAGTTGCGGGTGGGCGCAAATTCGCCCAGTTTGTGGCCTACCATGTTCTCGGTGACGTAGACCGGGATAAATTTATTACCGTTGTGCACGGCGAAAGTGTGCCCCACGAAATCGGGCGAGATCATCGACCGCCGCGACCACGTTTTGATGACCGACTTCTTGCTAGAATCGTTCATCACGTCCACCTTGTGCATAAGGCGGTAGTCAATGTAGGGTCCCTTTTTTAGCGAACGAGCCATAATTATTTATTCTTTCTGCTGATAATCAATTTATTAGAGTATTTCTTAGGCCGTCGCGTTTTGAAACCTTTGGCAATTACTCCGTTGCGAGAGCGGGGATGCCCACCAGACGCCTTTCCTTCACCACCGCCCATCGGGTGATCTACCGGGTTCATAGCCACTCCGCGAACGCGGGGTCGGCGACCCAGCCAGCGTCGTCGTCCGGCTTTTCCGTAGGTCACGTTCATGTGGTCTACGTTTGATACGGATCCCACGGTGGCCATGCAGGTGTTCAACACCAGGCGCATTTCGCCGGAAGGCAATTTCAGGGTCACGTATTTTCCCTCGCGGGCCAGCAACTGCGCGTAGGTTCCGGCACTGCGGGCCATTTGCCCACCCCGACCGGGCGTTAATTCAATGTTGTGCACTACCGTACCCAGCGGAATGGCAGATAGCGGAAGGGTGTTGCCCACTTCGGGGGGTACTGACTGACCGGAAATCACCTGCTGCCCGACCTTCAGGCCTACCGGGGCTAAGATGTACGTCTTGGCACCATCGGCGTAGAACAGTAACGCAATCCGAGCCGAACGGTTAGGATCATACTCGATTGTTTTTACTGTTGCCGGAATATCAAACTTCCGTCGCTTGAAATCGATGAGGCGCATTTTGCGTTTGTGACCACCGCCCACGTTCCGCACGGTCATCCTTCCCTGGTTGTTTCTTCCTCCCTTGCTACGTTGCGGAGCGATCAGCGACTTCTCGGGAGTGCTCGTGGTCACGTCTGAAAAGACGGGTGCCAAGCGATGCCGTTGCCCGGGAGTCATTGGTCTTAACTTCTTAACTGCCATACCTCAGTACTTATACGTTGCTGTAAAAATCAATAATATCGCCATCGGCCACCTGGATGATTGCCTTTTTAAATCCGGTGCTTCGCCCGGTAACCACCCGCGATTTGGTGTAGCGGCTCTTTTTCTTGCCCTGATAGTTCATGGTGCGCACCTGGTCTACCGTGACGCCGTAGGTTTGTTCAACAGCGTCGCGGATTTGGAGCTTGTTGGCGCGTTTGTCTACAACAAAGCCATACACCCCTCGCTCGTTTTGCGTGGATATCTTTTCAGTTACAATTGGCCGTTTAAGGATCTGCATAGTTATTCTGCTTTCGCTAGTGACTTTTGAATTGCTTCTACGGCATCTTCATTGATGATAAGATGGTTGGCGTGTAGAATATCGTAGGTGTTTAACTGCTCAGCGGTGGTAACACGCGTATTCTGTAGGTTTCGCGCTGACAACAGAACATTTTTGTTCACCTCTTTGGTAATGAGTAATGATTTGTGATTGCTTAGCGACAACCCACTGAGCAAATCCAAATAATGCTTGGTTTTAGGAGCGTCCAGCGTCAGGTTATCCAGCACCGTAATTTGCTGTCCCTGCGCTTTATAGGACAGGGCCGAACGACGGGCCAGCAGCTTCAACTTACGATTGAGCTTGAATCCGTAATCGCGGGGACGAGGACCGAAAACACGACCTCCGCCCCGAAAGATGGGCGATTTGATACTTCCCGCTCGGGCAGTACCCGTTCCTTTCTGCTTCTTGATCTTTCTGGTTGAACCGGCAATTTCCGCCCGTTCTTTGGCTTTATGCGTACCCTGCCGCTGATTGGCCAGGTACTGTTTCACGTCTAAATAGATAGCGTGATCATTGGGTTTGATCCCAAAAATGGTGTCATCGAGGGTCACTGAACGACCAATTTCTTCGCCCTGGGGGCTTTTTACTGCTATTTCCATGTCTGCTTACTTCTCAAGTACTACGTAAGAGTTCTTAGCTCCGGGTACCGAGCCACTCACCAGCACCATATTGTTATCGGGATAGATTTTCATAATCCGCAGGTTGAGGAGCTTCACCCGATCGCCACCCATGCGGCCCGCCATGCGCATTCCTTTGAATACACGAGAGGGGAACGAGCACGCTCCGATAGAGCCCGGGGCGCGCTGCCGGTTGTGCTGCCCGTGGGTGGCTTGCCCCACTCCGCCGAAGCCGTGGCGTTTCACCACGCCCTGGAATCCTTTGCCCTTGGACTTGCCGATAGCATCCACAAAGTCACCTTCGGCAAACACCTCGCCCACCGTCACGCTGTTGCCAATCGCTACCTGGTCTTCAAACTCAGCGCGAAAGTCGCGAAACTCTACCAGCTTTGCTTTGGGAGTGGTGTTGGCACGTTTGCAGTGCCCCACGGATGCTTTGGAGGCGTGCTTCTCTTTTCGCTCGCCAAATCCTAGCTGCACGGCGGTGTAACCGTCTGACGCTTCATTCTTAACGTGCGTGATCACACAAGGACCCGCCTCAATCAACGTGCAGGGGATACTTTTCCCGTCCTCGTTGTAGATGCTGGTCATGCCAATCTTTTTTCCGATAATACCCGACATGGTAACTATGTAATTTACTGTGCGAAAAGCTATTTTCCCGTAAAGGACTGCAAATTTAGTAATTTTCGCTGCGTTCTCAAAATTTAATTCAACTTTAAAATATAGGCGGATTCTTCGTGCTGAGACGCTTGGTACCCGCATAAAAAAGAACCAATTCCTAGCAAGAAATTGGTTCTTTTCTCTAATTGTGCCTAGCCCTGGTCAGACCTTGATTTCTACGTCTACCCCACTAGGAAGTTCTAACTTCATCAGTGCGTCCACCGTTTTGGTGCTGCTAGAGTAGATATCCACCAAGCGCTTGTAAGTGCATAGCTGAAACTGCTCACGCGCTTTTTTATTAACGTGCGGCGAACGCAGCACCGTAAATATCTCCTTACGTGTGGGTAGCGGAATCGGACCACTCACTACGGCTCCGGTTGTTTTTACCGCCCGAACGATCTTTTCCGACGATTTATCCACCAAGTTGTGGTCGTAGGACTTCAGCTTTATTCTTATTTTTTGGTTCATGACAGTTGGGAATTATTGGTTTTCGCCCTTCACCTTAGCAATTACCTCTTGAGCAATGCCGGAAGGAACGGGGTCGTAGTGAGAAAATGTGAGTGAAGCCGAAGCACGTCCGGATGAAATGGTGCGCAGGTCGGTGATGTAACCGAATAGTTCGGACAAAGGAACATCGGCCTTAAGAATTTGAGCGCCGCCCTTAGTATCCATTCCCTTGATAATTCCGCGACGCTTGTTCAGGTCGCCGTTCACCGGTCCGGTATACTCATCGGGACACACCACTTCTACTGCCATGATGGGCTCCAGTAGGACCGGCTTAGCTTTTTTAGCCGCTGCCCGGAAACCGATTCTAGCCGCCATCTCAAAGGACAGCGCGTCTGAATCCACGTCGTGGTACGAACCGTCGTATAGTCTCACGTACATCGTATCCAGCGGATAGCCAGCCAGCGGACCATTGGACATTGACTGCTCAAAGCCCTTCTGCACCGCTGGGATAAATTCCTTCGGAATTTTACCCCCCACGATAGCATTATTGAACTCTAGTCCTTGCTTAACCTCACTGTCCGAACTCACCGGTCCGAGCTCAAACAAGATGTCAGCGAATTTACCGCGCCCCCCCGTTTGCTTCTTGTACACTTCTTTGTGCTGTACTAATTCGGTAATTGCTTCTTTGTACGCTACCTGCGGGGCTCCCTGGTTCACTTCTACCTTGAACTCCCGCTTCATGCGGTCCATAATGATATCCAGGTGAAGCTCACCCATTCCACGCAAAACAGTCTGGCCGGTTTCTTCGTCGGTGTACACCTGCAAGGTAGGATCTTCTTCCACCAGTTTGGCAATCGCCATACCTAGTTTGTCCACGTCTTCCTGCGACTTCGGCTCAATGGCGTAGCCAATTACCGGTTCGGGGAAGGACATAGATTCCAGAATGATTTGGTGCTTTTCGTCGGTGAGCGTGTCGCCGGTCTTGATATCCTTAAACCCTACGCCGGCCGCAATATCGCCCGCTTCCACTTTATCAATCTGATTCTGCTTGTTGGCGTGCATCTGCATCAGGCGCGAGATCCGCTCCTTCTTGTCGGTACGCATATTGTGCACGTACGAGCCGGAAGACAATTGTCCGGAATAGACGCGAAAGAACGCCAGTCGCCCTACGTAGGGGTCGGTAGCAATCTTAAAGGCCAGCGCCGCGAAGGGCTCGTCCGGATCAGGCTTGCGGGTAATTTTACCCTCCCCATCTTCGTCGGTACCTACGATAGGAGGCATGTCTAACGGAGAAGGCAGGTACGCAATTACCGCATCCAGCAGGGCCTGTACTCCTTTGTTCTTGAAAGCAGATCCGCACAACACCGGCGAGAATGACATATCGATCACCGCCTTGCGGACGGCGGCCATAATTTCTTCTACACTGATGGAATTCGGATCTTCAAAGAATTTCTCCAGCAACGCATCGTCGTATTCAGCTACGCTTTCAATCAACTGTTGCCGCCACTCGTTCACAGTTTCCACCAGAGTCGGCCGGAATGTCAACAACCTTGTAGGTCATGCCCAGGTTGTCGTCGTCCCAAACAATGGCTTTGTTTATTACCAGATCAACCACTCCTTTGAAGGTATCCTCGGCTCCGATGGGCACTTGTAGCGGAATGGGCTTGGCATTTAGTTTCTCTTCAATTTCTTTCACCACGTTGAAGAAATCGGCCCCGGCGCGGTCCATTTTATTGACAAAACAGATGCGGGGCACCTTGTACTTATCCGCCTGTCGCCACACGGTTTCGGACTGCGGTTCCACCCCGGAAACGGCGTCGAACAGCGCTACGGCTCCGTCGAGTACGCGTAGAGAGCGTTCTACTTCCACGGTGAAATCTACGTGACCGGGAGTGTCAATGATGTTGACCTGATAGTCTTTGGTCTCGTCGTTGGGCTGCCCCTGTTCGGTAGGATACTTCCAGTGGGTGGTGGTGGCGGCCGAAGTGATGGTGATACCTCGCTCTTGCTCCTGGGCCATCCAATCCATGGTGGCTCCTCCCTCGTGCACCTCGCCAATCTTGTGCGTCAACCCGGTATAATACAGGATACGCTCGGTGGTGGTGGTTTTGCCGGCATCGATGTGGGCCATGATGCCAATATTTCTTAAGAACTTAAGGTCTTTCTTTGCCATGAGTTGTTTTAGAATCTGAAGTGTGAGAATGCTTTGTTAGCATCAGCCATCCGGTGGGTATCGTCTTTTTTCTTAACCGCAGCGCCTTCGCCTTTGGCTCCGGCCACAATCTCACCGGCCAAGCGTTCTTTCATGGTTTTCTCCCCCCGCAAGCGTGCGTAACGAATCATCCACTTGATGCCGAGCGAGGTGCGACGCGACGGGCGCACTTCGATGGGCACCTGAAAGGTGGCACCCCCCACGCGGCGGCTTTTCACTTCCACGGCCGGAGAAATGTTGGTTAGTGCTTTCTTCCAGAGGTCCAAGCCGTTTTCACCGGTTTTTTCCTCAGCGATGGCTACCGCGTCGTAGAAAATGCTGTAGGCAGTACTCTTCTTGCCATCCACCATCAGGTAGTTAACAAACTTGGTCACTAGCGTATCGCTGAACTTAGGATCGGGCAGGATATACCGCTTTTTGGGTTTTGACTTCCTCATCTACTTATTTTTTAGGTCTTTTAGCTCCGTACTTTGATCGGCGTTGCGTTCGCCCGCTCACTCCGGCCGTATCGAGCGCGCCGCGAATGATGTGATAACGCACTCCCGGTAAATCCTTTACCCTTCCGCCACGAATTAGCACAATAGAGTGTTCTTGCAGGTTGTGGCCTTCACCCGGAATATAGGCGTTTACCTCGCGTCCGTTGGTTAGGCGTACCCGCGCCACCTTCCGCATGGCCGAATTCGGCTTCTTAGGAGTGGTGGTATATACCCGGGTGCAAACTCCCCGTCGCTGGGGACACGCCTCCAGGGCCGGTGACTTGGACTTTGACGTTAATTTCTTTCGTCCTTTTCGGACTAATTGCTGAATAGTAGGCATTAAATATCGCTAGTTGATGGTCCTCTTTTCCAAAATTGAGGGGCAAAGATAAGAAAATGCTGATTTATTACAAAGGCTTACCAAGTAAGTTAAAGGTGCTTCCGTAAATATAGTCCGTAGTTAAATTTATCCTGTTACAGGAAAAATTATCCAGTCAATTCTTTTCCCACAAACGACAAAGGCAACTTGGTAGCACTGATCTGATCATTGCGGGCAAAACTGTTTTGCTGCCGGTACTGCTTACCCTGGAGGTCCGCATACTGGAGAATAACGTCATCCTTCAAATTAACGATCCAGACTTCAGGAATAGCTGCTTGGGCATACAGAGGCACCTTGATCCGAATATCTTTTTTAAGGGTGGTGTCAGCTACTTCTATAAGCAAAAGCACATCTGCGGGATAAATACCGGTAGAAGCATAAAAATCATCCCGATGGGGCGTCACTACCAAATCAGGTTCGGGTTCAGAGTACTGACCAATCTTGACCGGACTCTGGGTGTGCACATTGTACGTACCTAACAAGCGAGGTACCAGAAGTGCGGTAATCCGACTAACCGTGCCCAGATGTTTATCTCCGATAGGACTCATTTGAATAATTTCTCCGTCGATCAACTCTACACGCTCATCAGGGTCAAGGATATCAACCTCAGCCATGCGATGGTACTCCGCGATGCTTAGCTTCCTTTTGGTCAACGTTTCCACGGCAGTGCGTTAAATTAATTGTTTTGAAAAAGTCCACAGTTTAATAGTTGACGGTCAACAGTCCATAGCCAGAAGCGTAGATAGCGGTGGTCTATGGACTGTCGACTGTGGACTATTGCCTTTGTACAGATCACGCTTCGCCAATGGCTCCTCCGAAATTGATGGGGAACTTCGGAGACTTCGTCAGTTTGCTTGATGGGCCCGAAGGCGTTCTCAAATTTGTCGATGTTGTCTTTAAGCGCGTAGAGCAAACGTTTGGCGTGTTCGGGCGTCACGATGATGCGTGACTTCACCTTGGCCTTCGGCGTGCCGGGCATCAGTCGGATGAAATCTATCACGAACTCGCTGTTCGAGTGCGCGATGGTAGCCAGATTAGCGTATTCGCCCTCGGCGATTTCTTCCGAGAGCTCAATGCTAATCTGGTTTTTGTTTTCTTCTTCCTGCGCCATTAGCGGTTCGTTTCAAGGGCGATCTCTTCCTGCGCCGCCTGGCGTCGCTCGCGCGAGGCCTTTAGCGCTTCGTACTCTTCCTTCGAGCCAACGATCATGTTGTCGTAGGCCCGCGTTCCGGTTCCGGCCGGGATCAGGTGTCCTACGATCACGTTTTCCTTAAGTCCGTTCAAGTGATCGGCCTTGCCCCGGATTGAGGCTTCACTGAGCACCTTGGTGGTTTCCTGGAACGAAGCCGCCGAGATGAAGCTCTCGGTGCCCAACGATGCCTGGGTAATTCCCTGCAGCGTAGGCTTGGCCACCGCCGATTGCGCATCACGCACCTGCACGATCTTCTTGTCCTGTCGCTTTAACGAAGAGTTCTCATCGCGTAGCTCCCGGGTGGTTACCGGCTGGCCGGGTTTGAACTTCTCAGAGTCACCCGGATCTTCCACCATTTTGATGTCCATGATGCGGTCGTTCTCCTCACGGAAAGTGAAACGATCCACGATCTGCCGCTTTAGGAAGTCGGTGTCACCGGCATCGTCGATCTCCAGCTTCTGCATCATCTGGCCAACAATCACCTCAATGTGCTTGTCACTAATCTTTACCCCTTGCAGTCGATACACTTCCTGGATTTCATCCACCAGGTATTCCTGCACCGCCGTGGGTCCTTTGATCGCCAGAATATCCGCGGGCGTAATCGCTCCGTCAGACAAGGGCATACCCGCCTTCACAAAGTCGTTGTCCTGCACCAAAATATGCTTCGACAAGGGAACCAGGTAACGCTTCTTCACGCCATCCTTCGACTCGATGAAGATTTCGCGGTTACCGCGCTTGATGGCTCCGTAGGTCACTGCGCCATTGATTTCGCTTACTACCGCCGGGTTGGACGGGTTACGCGCTTCAAACAGTTCAGTAACGCGGGGCAGACCTCCCGTAATGTCGCGCGACTTGCTCATCATCCGGGGAATCTTCGCGATCACCTGTCCGGCTTTCACCTTGTCGCCTGTTTCTACGGCCAGGTGCGCTCCTACCGGAATGTTATACTCTTTGGTATCTTCATCGCCCGATTTCTTCCCTTTTGGAATTACCAAAATAGCCGGGTTTTTCGTCTTATCCTTCGTTTCGGTGATCACCTTCTCGCGGTGGCCGGTTTGCTCATCAAACTCCTCCTTGTAGGTGATTCCCTGCTCGATGGCCTCAAAGTCGATGGTTCCTTCAAACTCCGACATGATAACGGCATTGTACGGATCCCAGTAGGCCAGTTCTTGGTTCTTGCCCACTTTGTCACCCTCTTTCACCCGCAGGAACGAGCCGTAGGGTGCATTGTAGGTAGACAGCACTTTTCCGCTCTTCTCGTCGATCACCTTGATCTCTCCGGAACGACCCATCACTACTTGACGGTCGTTGCCTTCGTCATCAGAGGTGGTGATGTGGCGCAGTTCTTCAAACTCAATGGTTCCTTCGAACTTGGCCCGAACAGTAGCCTCCGTTGCAATGTTAGAAGCGGTACCGCCCACGTGGAACGTGCGCAGGGTTAGCTGCGTGCCCGGCTCGCCGATAGACTGAGCCGCGATCACGCCGACTGCTTCTCCCATCTGCACCATGCGACCTGAGGCCAGGTTTCGTCCGTAGCACTTGGCGCAAATTCCCGTACGGGTTTCGCAGGTCAGCGGCGAACGGATTTCCATCTCCTCGATGCTGCTCTCGTCGATACGCAGCGCCAACTCCTCGTCGATTTCTTGTCCTGATTCCGCAATCAGCTCCTCGCTGATGGGATCAAACACATCGTGGACCGGCACCCGACCGAGCACGCGTTCGGACAGCGGCTCCACGATTTCTTCGTTGTCTTTCAAGGCCGAGACCATCAGCCCCCGCACCGTACCGCAGTCGAACTCTCGCACCACCACATCCTGCGCCACATCCACTAAACGACGGGTTAGGTAACCCGCATCCGCCGTTTTCAGGGCGGTGTCGGCCAGTCCCTTTCGGGCACCGTGGGTAGAGATAAAGTACTCGATTACGTCCAGTCCTTCCTTAAAGTTAGACAGAATGGGGTTCTCAATGATCTCGCCCACCGAACCCTGTAGGTTCTTCTGGGGCTTGGCCATCAGTCCCCGCATACCACCCAGCTGGCGAATCTGCTCCCGCGAGCCGCGAGCACCGGAGTGCATCATCATGTAGATAGAGTTGAAGCCTTGTTTGGCGTTCTCCATCTTGCTCATCAGCGCGTTGGTGATCTGCGAGTTCACCCGCGTCCAGATATCAATCACCTGGTTATAGCGCTCGTTGTCGGTGATAAGGCCCATGAAGTAGTTGTTGCGCACGGCTTCCACTTCTTCTTTGGCCTGCTCAATCAGTTTGGTCTTTTCTTCCGGAATCACAATATCGCCCAACCCGATAGACAATCCGCCGCGGTAGGCCGACTGGAATCCGAGCTCCTTGATATCATCCAGGAACTGGGCGGTACGCGCCATTCCGGTGATCTTAAACACCCGGGCGATGATTTTCTGCAGCTTTTTCTTGGTCAACAGCTCATCCACGAACCCTACTTCTTCGGGCACGTGCTGGTTGAAGAGCACCCGACCGGCCACGGTTTCCACCATTTGGGTCACCAGTTCGTCGTTCTCGTTGCGCACCTTGGCTCGCACTTTGATATAGGCGTGCTTGGATACCCGCTCTTCATTGACCGCAATGATTACCTCTTCCGGATTATAAAAGGTGAGTCCTTCGCCCGCTACCGGTTCTTCCTCGGTGCTATGGCGTCCTTTGGTCACATAATACAATCCTAGTACCATGTCCTGCGAAGGCACGGTGATGGGCGCTCCGTTGGCTGGGTTAAGAATATTGTGCGATGACAGCATCAGCACAGACGCTTCCAGAATGGCTTCGTGTCCCAGGGGAACGTGCACCGCCATCTGGTCACCGTCGAAATCCGCGTTGAAGGCCGTACACACCAAGGGGTGCAACTGAATGGCTTTGCCCTCGATCAGCTTGGGCTGAAACGCCTGGATACCCAGACGGTGCAGCGTGGGCGCACGGTTGAGCAGGACCGGGTGGCCCTTCAGCACATTTTCCAAAATATCCCACACCACGGGGTCCTTGCGATCCACAATTTTCTTGGCGGACTTCACCGTTTTTACAATGCCCCGCTCGATCAACTTACGAATGATAAATGGTTTGAAAAGTTCGGCGGCCATATCCTTGGGCAGTCCGCACTCGTGCATTTTGAGCTCAGGACCTACCACGATCACCGAACGACCGGAGTAGTCGACGCGCTTACCGAGCAAGTTCTGGCGGAAGCGGCCCTGCTTTCCTTTGAGCATATCGCTCAGCGACTTGAGGGCGCGGTTGCCGTCCGAACGCACGGCGTTTACTTTACGCGAGTTATCGAACAACGAATCTACCGCTTCCTGCAGCATACGCTTCTCGTTGCGCAGAATCACCTCGGGCGCTTTGATGTCGATCAGGCGCTTGAGTCGGTTATTACGAATGATGACCCGACGGTACAGATCGTTCAGATCTGAAGTCGCAAAGCGTCCACCATCCAGCGGCACCAGCGGGCGCAGCTCGGGCGGAATTACCGGCACCATCTTGATGATCATCCACTCGGGACGGTTCTCAATACGGGTGCGGGCGTCGCGGAACGACTCAACCACTTTAAGGCGCTTGAGCGCCTCGGCCTTGCGTTGCTGCGAAGTGTCGGTGGCCGCTTGGTGACGCAGACTGTACGACAGTTCGTCCAGTTGGGTACGCGCCAGCAGCATTTCCAGGGCGTCGGCGCCCATCTTGGCGATAAACTTGTTAGGATCGTTATCGTCGAGCTTCTGGTTATCGGCCGGGAGCTTGTCAATGATATCCAGGTACTCATCTTCGGTGAGGAAGTCGAGGTAACTGATGCCATCGTCGGCTTTGATACCGGGGCTGATCACCGCGTAGCGCTCGTAGTAGATAATCTGGTCTAGCTTCTTGGTAGACAGTCCTAACAGGTAACCGATCTTGTTCGGCAACGAGCGGAAGTACCAAATGTGCGCTACGGGCACCACCAGCTCAATATGGCCCATGCGCTCGCGACGCACCTTTTTCTCGGTGACCTCAACTCCACAGCGGTCACAAATGATCCCTTTGTAGCGAATGCGCTTGTACTTTCCGCAGTGGCACTCCCAGTCCTTCACCGGACCGAAGATACGTTCGCAGAACAGTCCGCCCATCTCCGGCTTGTAGGTCCGGTAGTTGATGGTTTCGGGCTGCGTTACTTCTCCGTGTGAACTTTCAAGAATCAACTCCGGGGAGGCCAGACTGATGGTAACTTTGGAAAAGTCGTTATTCAGTTTTCTATTTTTCTTAAATGCCATAGGTGATTTTCGTTGAGACGCCATGCATGGCGTCTATACATATATTATCCTAAATGAAACGTGATGAATCGCGTTCCTACTCGAGGGTGATTTCCAGGGCTAGTCCGCGAAGTTCGTGGACGAGTACGTTGAACGACTCGGGGATGTTGGGCTTCGGCAGGTTTTCTCCCTTCACGATTGCTTCGTAGGCTTTGGCCCGGCCAATCACGTCATCCGACTTGACGGTCAGGATTTCTTGCAGCACGTGCGAAGCACCGAAGGCTTCCAGCGCCCACACTTCCATCTCTCCGAAACGTTGTCCCCCAAACTGCGCCTTTCCGCCCAGCGGCTGCTGGGTGATGAGTGAGTACGGCCCGATGGAGCGGGCGTGCATCTTGTCATCTACCAAGTGGCCTAGCTTCAGCATATAAATAATTCCGCAGGTCACTTTCTGGTCAAACTTGGTGCCGGTGAGTCCGTCATGGAGCACCGTTCGTCCAAATTCGGGCAGTTCGGCTTCGTTAAGCTCCTTGATCACGTCGTCGAGCGTAGCGCCATCAAAGATAGGAGTACCGTATTTTCTACCCAGTTTATAACCGGCCCAACCGAGCACCGTCTCGTAAATCTGCCCGATGTTCATCCGCGAAGGAACGCCCAGCGGGTTGAGCACGATATCTACCGGGGTGCCGTCTTCCATAAAGGGCATGTCTTCTTCCCGCACGATTCGGGCTACCACGCCTTTGTTTCCGTGGCGACCGGCCATCTTGTCTCCCACCTTCAGCTTACGCTTTTTAGCCACGTATACCTTGGCCAGCTGCACAATGCCCGCCGGAAGCTCATCGCCCACCTCAAGGGTAAAGCGCTCACGCTTGAAGTGCGCGGTGATCTCGTTGCGCTTCTGGGTGTAGCTTCGCACCAGGTCGGGCACCAGTTTATTGAGCTTCTCATCGTTGGTCCAGTTGTCGATGACTAGGTCGGCGATAAGGTTGGCTTCCGCTTGCACACTGTAAGAACTTTCGTCGCGGTAGGGGTTTTTGTCGGGGAATATATTATTCTCAATGTTCGCCCGGTTGAACTTGGCTCCTTTTGACAGGATCTCGTCACCAAATTTGTGCTGCACTCCTTCGGTGGTTTTTCCTTCCAGTAGGATCACCATTTTATCAATCACCCGCGTCCGAAGTGCCAGCAAATCGTTGCTGTAGCGCTTCTTCAGCGTTTCCACCTCTTTGCGTGACTTGGCGCGCAGGTCTTTGTCTTTTTTAGGCCGCGAGAACAGCTTGGTATCGATCACGGTGCCGCGCAGCGAAGGCGAAGCTTTTAGGGAAGCATCTTTCACGTCACCGGCTTTGTCGCCAAAGATTGCGCGCAGTAGTTTTTCTTCCGGGGTGGGATCGGTTTCGCCCTTGGGAGTGATCTTTCCGATCAGAATATCTCCCTCGCGTACCTCAGCTCCTACCCGAATGATGCCATTGTCGTCGATGTTCTTCACCGCCTCCTCGCTCACGTTCGGAATCTCCGAAGTCAGTTCCTCTTCACCGCGCTTGGTATCACGCACTTCCAGCTCGAACTCTTCTACGTGCACCGAGGTAAAAATATCCTCACGTACCACTTTTTCGGAAATCACGATGGCATCCTCAAAGTTGTATCCCTGCCAGGGCATAAAGGCAACCATTAAGTTGCGCCCCAGGGCCAGTTCGCCGTTCTCGGTAGCGTAGCCTTCGCACAGGGGTTGTCCCTTCTTCACGCGCTGACCGTGCAGCACAATCGGCTTCAGATTCACGCAGGTATCCTGGTTGGTTCGTCGGAACTTCACCAGGTGGTACTCTTTGGTATCGGCGTCGAAGCTGGTCTTCAGTTGGTCTTCGGTGAGGTCGTACTTCATCACGATGCGCGTAGCATCCACAAAGTCGACCACTCCGTCTTCTTCAGCCAAGACCAGCGAACGAGAATCCAGGGCGACACGTCCTTCCAAGCCAGTTCCTACGATAGGAGCCTGAGGCTTGAGCAAAGGCACGGCCTGTCGCTGCATGTTCGATCCCATCAGGGCGCGGTTGGCATCATCGTGCTCCAGGAAAGGAATCAGCGAAGCGGCCACCGATACAATCTGGTTGGGCGCAATATCCATGTAAGTCACATCATCGGGACCCACCACCGGGAAGTCGCCTTCGTAGCGGGCTTTGATGGTATCGTTGATGAACTTGCCTTTGTCAGTAAGCGGAGCGTTGGCCTGCGCAATGTTATGGGTGTCCTCTTCTTCGGCGGTCAGATAGATCACATCCTCCGACACGTTGCCTTTGTCCACTTTGCGGTAGGGAGTCTCAATGAAGCCCATGCTGTTCACCTTGGCGTGTACGCAGAGCGAAGAAATCAACCCGATGTTGGGTCCTTCCGGAGTCTCAATGGTGCACAGTCGCCCGTAGTGGGTATAGTGTACGTCGCGCACCTCAAAACCAGCGCGCTCGCGCGACAATCCACCGGGCCCCAGGGCCGACATACGTCGCTTGTGGGTGACCTCGGCCAGCGGGTTGGTCTGGTCCATGAACTGCGACAACTGATTGGTGCCGAAGAATGAGTTGATCACCGACGACAGCGTACGGGCGTTGATCAGGTCTACCGGTTTGAAGTCTTCGTTATCACGCACGTTCATGCGCTCCTTGATAGTGCGGGCCATTCGGGCCAAACCAACGCCGAACTGGCTGTAGAGTTGCTCGCCCACGGTGCGCACGCGCCGGTTGCTCAGGTGGTCAATATCATCCACCACCGCGCGCGAGTTGATCAGCCCGATCAGATACTTCACGATCTTGATGATGTCTTCGGTGGTAAGCACCCGAACGTCGGACTCAATGTCTGAATTCAGCTTCTTGTTAATTCGGTAGCGTCCCACTTCGCCCAGGTCGTAGCGCTTGTCGCTAAAGAACAGGCTCTGAATGATATCGCGGGCCGTTTGCTCATCAGGAGCTTCGGTGTTACGCAGCTGTCGGTAGATTTGCTCTACGGCTTCCTTCTCTGAGTTTGAATTGTCCTTTTGAAGCGTGTTATAGATAATGGAGTAGTCCGTTACGTTCACGTCATCTTTGTGCACGATGATAGAGCTAGCCCCGGAGTCCAGCACGATCTGGATGTCCTCTTTCTCGAGAATAGAATCGCGCTCCAGCAGCACTTCGTTGCGGTCGATCGACACCACTTCACCGGTATCTTCGTCTACGAAATCCTCCGTCCAGGTGCGCAATACCCGCGCGGCGAGCTTTCTTCCTACAAATTTCTTTAGCGTCTTCGTTTCGGCTTTCACTTCTTCGGACAAACCGAACAGATCAAGAATGTCCTTGTCCGCTCCGTAACCAATGGCGCGCAGCAGGGTGGTAACCGGAAATTTCTTCTTGCGGTCGATGTAGGCGTACATCACGTTGTTCACGTCGGTAGCGAACTCGATCCACGAACCCTTAAAGGGAATAATTCGGGCGGAGTACAGTTTGGTGCCGTTGGTGTGCTTGCTCTGGGCAAAGAACACGCCGGGCGAGCGGTGCAACTGCGACACGATCACGCGTTCGGCTCCGTTGATGATAAACGAACCCTTGAGCGTCATGTAGGGAATGTTCCCCAGGAAAACCTCCTGCTCGATGGTTTCGAAATCTTCGTTGTCCTCATCGTTACACGACAGGCGCAGTTTGGCCTTGAGGGGCACTGAATAGGTCAAGCCGCGGTCGATCGATTCATCGATCGAGTACTTGGGGGGATCGATCACGTAGTCGATGAACTCCAGTACGAAGTTCTCGCGCGAGTCGGTGATCGGAAAGTTTTCGGAGAACACTTTAAAGAGTCCTTCGTCTTTCCGATGCTCGGCGGGGGTGTCGATCTGTAGAAAATCCTGAAACGACTGAAGTTGAACGTTCAGGAAGTCAGGGTAATCGATCACTCTTTTTATGGATGAAAAACTAATCCGGTCGGGGGAAGGGGACGCTTTTCCCAAGCTGACTCGGTTGTCTGAGTTGTGTGCGTTAGCCAAAGCTATATTGGTTTTGATGATGGGAAATTCGGTTCAGCAAAAAGCGGAACTCGTCGATATTGGCACAAACGGGAAAAGACCTGACAAAAAAAGCCAGGCCTACCTAGGAATAACTATGGTGGTGCGAGTTGTCTATTTAATTTCGACTTCGGCGCCAGCTTCTTCCAATTGTTTTTTCATGCCTTCGGCTTCGTCTTTAGGCACTCCCTGCTTCACTTCTTTCGGCGAGCTATCCACTAGTTCTTTCGCTTCTTTGAGTCCTAAACCCGTAAGTTCTTTAACTAGTTTCACTACGGCCAACTTCGATCCACCGGGGGCTTTGAGCACCACGTCAAACGAGGTTTTCTCTTCAGCGGCTTCGGCGTCTCCACCTCCGGCTCCGGGAGCGGCGGCTACGGCAGCGGCGGCGGCTGGTTCAATACCGTATTCATCCTTCAGGATGGTGGCTAGTTCACTCACTTCTTTTACTGATAAGTTGACTAGCTGTTCTGCGAATTCTTTCAAATCTGCCATCGTTCTTAGACTTGTATTATTTGGTTAACTAAAAATTTTCTTTGCTATGCTGTTTCTTCTCTTTCGGAAAGGGTTTTCACCAGTCCGGCAATGGTGTGCTGCCCACTTTGTAGCGCGCTGATCACGTTTTTGGCCGGAGACTGCAACAACGCAATCACGTCGCCGATAAGTTCGTTCTTTGATTTGAGTGAACTTAACGTGTCCAGGTGCTGCGCCCCTATAAACAGATCGCTGTCGATAGAAGCGCCCTTAAATTCCGGCTTGGTCAGCGCTTTGTACTTCTTACGATACTCCTTGATTACTCTTGGCCGGAGCGTTGCTCACTTCGGGCGAAAACATGATGCCAGAGGTTCCTTTGAGCACTTCGTCGAAGGGAGCATAGTCAGTATCCAACCGCTCCAACGCTTTCTTAATGAACGTGTTCTTAACAACGCGATACTCAATGCCTTGTTTGTAGCACATTTCCCGAAATTCGTTGATCTGCTTCACGGACAAGCCCCCGGTATCGGTCACGTAAAAATGCGTGGTGTCCCGTAGCTTCTCGGTGAGTTCGTCAATCAACGTACTTTTATCTTCTTTGGTCATAACTTACAAACCTTGAATCGTAGTTTTATCAATATGCACACCCTTGCTCATGGTGCTAGACAGGCAGATGCTCTTAAAGTAGGTTCCTTTGGCAGACGAAGGTTTCAGACGGTTCACCGTCTGAATTAGTTCATTCGCATTGTCAATGAGCTTATCCGTATCAAAAGATGCCTTGCCAACGCTGGCGTGGATGATACCAAATTTATCCACTTTGAAATCGATTTTACCGGCCTTCACCTCCTGCACGGCTTTGCTGACGTCCATGGTTACGGTGCCTGCCTTGGGGTTGGGCATCAGACCGCGGGGGCCGAGCACGCGTCCGAGGCGACCCACCTTGGCCATCACGGTGGGCATGGTGATGATCACGTCAACGTCGGTCCATCCCCCTTCAATTTTCTTAATATAATCATCTAATCCAACGTAATCAGCTCCGGCTTCCTTGGCTTCTTCTTCTTTATCAGGCGTGCAAAGCACTAAAACCTTGATCTCTTTACCGGTGCCGTGGGGCAGGGCAACTACGCCGCGCACCATCTGATCCGCCTTGCGGGGATCAACACCCAGGTTGATGTCCAGATCTACTGAGGCATCGAACTTGGTGCTGGTGATGTCTTTTACAATATCGGTTGCCTCATTCAACGAGTGCAACTTGCTGAAGTCGTACTTCTTAAGGACGTCTTGCTGTTTTTTAGATAACTTTCCCATATCACTGCTAATTGTTCCAGGGGGCTTTGCCGCTCACCCGGATTCCCATACTGCGTGCCGTACCGGCCACCATCTTCATGGCTGACTCCATTTTAAAGGCGTTCAGGTCCTGCATTTTTATCTCGGCGATTTCTTCAACCTGCTTCCAGGTCACGCTACCCACCTTGCTCCGGTTGGGTTCGGCCGATCCTTTCTTCACCTTAGAGGCTTGCGTGAGCAGAACTGCTGCGGGAGGAGTTTTGATAACAAAGTCAAATGACTTGTCTTTGTATATGGTTATCACTACCGGCAGTACCTGCCCTGGTTTGTCTTGGGTGCGTCCGTTAAATTGCTTACAGAACTCCATGATATTGAGTCCCTTACTACCCAACGCTGGCCCCACGGGCGGTGAAGGGTTTGCCTGCCCTCCGCGGATTTGCAGCTTTAGATAGCCTTGTATTTCTTTAGCCATTGGTTGTATCTTGTTTTTCTACTTGCATGTAATTAAGCTCTACCGGGGTGTTGCGGCCGAAAATCTTGACCATCACCTTCAGTTTCTTTCGCTCATCAAAAATCTCTTCAACGTTACCGACGAAGCCGCTGAAAGGACCGTCCATTACCTTCACTTCTTCTCCGATGATGTAAGGAGTATCCAACTGGATATCGTCCTCGTCGGTTTCTTCAACGCGCCCTAAAATTCGGTTCACCTCGTTTTCACGCAGTGGCACCGGCTCTTTGTCGGGCCCAGAACCATTGGCACCCAAAAAACCAATTACCCCCGGGATGCTCTGGATCATGTGATAGGTCTCGCCGTTGCTCAGGTCAGCCGATATCATGATGTAGCCCGGAAAGAAGTTACGTTCGCGCACCCGTTTTTTCCCATTCCGCATCTCCATCACCTTCTCGGCGGGAATGAGGATCTGGGGAACAAAGTCTTCGAGCTTCTGGCGGTTGATCTCGTTCTCCAGATAGGTTTTCACCTTCTTCTCTTGACCGCTCACCGCGCGCACTACGTACCATTTATGATCAGCCATATTTCCTAAAATGCGTTGTAAAACCACGTCATCGCGTTTTCAAACGCTAAATCCATCACTCCGATCAGCAGGGCAAAGATAAGCGAAGCCACCAGCACCAACACCGAACTACGTTGCAATTCGCCGTATTTCGACCAAGTGACCTTGTTGGTCATTTCGTCGTATGAGGCTTTAATAAATTCGATCAGCTTATTCATGAATCGTTTGCTACTTAGCACGGGTGGTAAGATTCGAACTCACGACCTACGGTTTTGGAGACCGCCGCTCTACCAGCTGAGCTACACCCGTGTAGGAAAGTGTGAGATATGAGATGAGAAATATGAAAGGCTGATTCACATTCCTCATCTCATCTTTCTTGTTTTACTCTATGATCTCGGTTACCTGTCCGGCACCCACGGTGCGACCACCTTCACGAATTGCGAAGCGCAGTCCTTTTTCCATGGCTACTGAGTTAATCAGGTCTACGGTGATAGACACGTTATCGCCGGGCATCACCATTTCTACGTTGTCGGGCAGTGAGATTTCGCCGGTCACGTCGGTGGTACGGAAGTAGAACTGAGGACGGTACTTCTTAAAGAACGGAGTGTGACGTCCGCCTTCTTCTTTGGACAATACGTACACCTCGGCTTTGAACTTCAGGTGGGGCTTCACCGAGCCGGGCTTGGCGATTACCATGCCGCGACGAATATCGGTTTTTTCAATACCACGCAACAGTAGTCCTACGTTGTCGCCGGCTTCACCACGATCCAGAATCTTACGGAACATTTCAACCCCCGTCACGGTGGACTTTAGGTTTTGGGCTCCCATTCCCATGATATCTACCGATTCGCCGCTGTTGATCACGCCGCGCTCGATACGTCCGGTGGCTACGGTTCCTCGACCAGTGATCGAGAACACGTCCTCTACCGGCATCAGGAAGGGCAGGTCGATCAAACGCTCGGGCATCGGAATGTACTCATCTACCGCGTCCATCAGTTCGTCCACTTTCTCTACCCACTGGGCTTCGCCATTGAGGGCACCCAGGGCAGAACCTTGAATAATCGGAATATCGTCACCGGGGAATTCGTAGAACGACAGTAGTTCGCGGATTTCCATCTCTACCAGCTCGAGCAGTTCGGGGTCGTCTACCAAATCCACCTTATTCATGAACACCACCAGGGAAGGCACGCCTACCTGACGCGCCAGCAGGATGTGCTCGCGGGTTTGAGGCATCGGACCGTCGGTAGCGGCAACCACCAGGATCGCGCCGTCCATTTGGGCCGCACCCGTCACCATGTTCTTCACGTAATCCGCGTGACCGGGACAGTCAACGTGGGCGTAGTGCCGCTTTTCGGTTTGATATTCAACGTGCGAGGTATTAATGGTGATACCGCGCTCTTTTTCTTCAGGAGCGTTGTCGATAGACGCGAAGTCTTTCATAGTCGCCAGTCCTTTGTCGGCCAGCACTTTCGTGATGGCAGCCGTCAGGGTAGTCTTACCGTGGTCAACGTGACCGATCGTGCCAATGTTCAGGTGGGGTTTGGACCGGTCAAAGGTTTCTTTAGCCATTTTATCAATCAGTTACAGTTAAAAAGAATGTGATCTGTTTACGTATAGTTAAAACTCCGCCCGTTTAAGGGGAAGCCAATTGGGTGAACAAAAACTAGAGCCAACGATGGGATTTGAACCCATGACCTCTTCCTTACCAAGGAAGCACTCTACCCCTGAGCTACGTCGGCCGGTGGTAAATAACGAACAAAGAACCGCAGAATGCTGAAGCGAAACACTTCGTTATTCGTTTCTCGGTGTTCAGTATTCATAGAGCGGGAGACGGGCCTCGAACCCGCGACCTGCAGCTTGGAAGGCTGCCGCTCTACCAATTGAGCTACTCCCGCCGATATCTACTTCAAAACTATGTGGGGAGAGCAGGATTCGAACCTGCGAAGTCATAAGACAACAGATTTACAGTCTGCCCCAGTTGGCCGCTTTGGTATCTCCCCGACTCGCCCAAAAAACCATTCTTACAAGGTAAGAAAAAACGTACTTCTCCTCATAAAGTTTTATGGAAGTGCAAAAGTAAGTTCTTTTCTGAGATATTCAAATTGCAGACGATAAATTTAGTCAGATTCTTTGGTCCGAAGCCGAAGGCAGTTGGACGGAGGAAAGAGGTTGCGGGAACTCTCGAGCCGTGAGTTTCTTAACGATCTACGACGAGCTGTTCAGCGAATATTAGCTTTCCTGCTTGGTATACTTGTAGCGGATAGTGACCGGCAGGCAGGGCCCGAGTATCCAGGCGTAACTGGTCTTTTCTCCGCAGCTGGTCTAGTAGTAATTTCTTTTGCGGACTGAAGAGTCGTAGGCGATAAACTGCCAGTGAAGCCGAGGTATTTTCTAAAAGTGTGCTTTGGTTTAAAGCCTCGGGTAGCTGGGTGCCTACTATTACTTGAGCATAATCCTGCGTGGGGTTAGGGGCCAGCACCAGTTTGACAGTAGCCGTGGTCTCAGCAGTTCGGGCAGTTGCTTGGGCTTGCACCGTGAGCGATACGCTTCGCTGGCTGCTTTGCCCGGCCTGGGTAGCCGTGATCACGATATTGTCGTAGGTACCAACGTCGGCCGCTGACGGAGTGCCTATCAGGGTGCCCATCCCCGAACCTTCCGGGTTAAAGCTCAGAAAGGAAGGCAGTCCGCTGACCATAAGCCTTATGGGATCTTGTTGAGACGAGGCGGCATCAAATAGCGTCCGCATTTCAGTGAAGATAAACTGATGCCCGGCATTGTTGAGGTGAATCCCGTCACCGCTGCCGTACTGTGGCTTGATACGTTGGTTGCTATCTGCCAGTTCGCTATAGATGCTGATCACATAGGGAGAAAACAAGGCTTTTATTTGGTCTGCTTGCGTCGCTAAACGCTGCCGCGTGCTCACTGAGCTAAAGTTTCGGGGTTGGGTAGTGGTAAAGTAAATAGGCACTCCCTCAGCATCGGCCGCCTCTTTGAGCGCCGCAAAATTACGCATGCTTTCCTCATCGCTGATGCTCCTGGCTACGTCGTTAGACGGCAGATTAACCAAGACCACCGATGGATCCAGGGATAATGCTTGGGTGATATTGTGGTTGGCATTGCCCGTAGGGAGCACATCGCGGGTGGTGTAGCCGCCTACCGCCAGATTGAAGAGTTGGTGGTTAGGAAGCTGCGTGAGCAGATAATTGTGCAACAGGTCTACCCACCCCCGATTGGAACTGGCCCCGGTGCCGGCCGCCGTAGAGGAGCCTAGCACCACCACCCGCAGCCCTAACGCGTCACCGCTGGCCGCACGCACCGTTTGCTGATAAAGCTGGCTTGCCGTGAGCAAAGTATCGCTGAGTGCCGCAATGACGGGGGCTTGGCGGGCCGGGTTCGGGATGCAACTGTTGTCGGTGCCGCCCGGACCATCGGGTGGGGCAGTGCTGGCCCGCAGCGAGAGTTTGTCTAATTGGGTCCCCGCTTCGCGGTAGGCCACCGTGATGGTGTGTCCGCCAGCGGTGAGGTTAAGCGGCCCGCCGGGCAAAATATTCCACCGAAAGCCTTTGCCTGTCTCAATTTTCTCCCACCACTTGAACCACGGCCGGTCGTCTACGCGCACCCAGATAGAATTGCTGCTCAACGAGGGAGCGTTCATCCGGGCCCATAGGTAATAGGACTGCGCCTGGGTGGTTTCTACTTCAAAAACCAGTTGGTCGGCGGCAGCGGTAGGAGGAGCGTTAAGACTTTTACCGGAGGGGTAGACTACGTATTTTTCATCCGATTCTGCTTCTGCTGTACTTTCCGAAATTTTCCAGTTAGCTCCCACCCGCGCACATTCGGCTTCCCGCCACAACGCTTCCGGAGGCTCAGGTTCATCCACTTGGCAAGAGGATGCCCCGTCCCCAAACCCGCTGGGTAGTCCGGAAGAAGGATTCAGAGCGATTTTGTCCAGCTGCGTACCACTTTCTCGGTAGGCCACGGTGATGGTGTGGTCGCCCGCCTCAAGCGAAAAGGGCCCACCCGGAGCTCGGTTCCAAGCGAACTGGTTGCCGCGCTTAATATTTTTCCACCACTTCACCCAGTCACCATTGTCTACCTTAACCCAGAACGAGTCTTTGGTACCCGAAGGGGCCCGGATACGCGCCTGCAAGTAATAATTACCTGCTACAAGCGCTTTAATTGAAAACACCAACTGGCTAGCGGGTTCGCCGGGTGGATCGTTTAGGCGGATGCCGACCGGGTGCACCAGGTATTTTCCTCCGGCCGCGGCGGGGTCTTGCACGGTTTGCCAATCACGGCCCACGGTAGCGCACTCTGCCTCAACCCAGCGGGGTTGGGGATCAGTGAAATCAGACTGCCCGTAGGACAACTGGGCGGACATTAGCAGAAGGATCGGGAAGAAGCGAGACGTTTTCATAAGCAGAGAGCGATGTTACGTTGCTGAACCTGTATGATCCATGCGAATTGCATTATACAGAATATGCTACCAAATTACTACAAAACCGCGGGGTTAACACATTCCGTGCTAACGACAGGAAGTAGTTTCAAATCGCAATGTCATCCTCAACGATCACCACATCTTTTCGCATCTTGTGCGCCAGCAGGGCCAGTCCGAAAGTGATCACCCCCAGCCGTCCAACAAACATCGTCACAATAAGCACTGCCTTTCCGAACGACGATAAGTCCCCGGTGATGCCCGCGCTCAGTCCTACGGTGCCTAAGGCAGAAGCTACCTCAAACAAAATATTCTGAAAGGATGCTTCTTCGGAAAAGGTAAGCAGAAAAGTAAATATACTGATAAGCGATACGTAGAAAATGAAGGTCGCCGTGGCCACGTAGATGCGCTCGGCCGGAATGGATCGCCCCAAAAACGTGATGTTTTCTTCGCCCCGCAGCCGACTCTTCACCAGCGACACCACCGCCGTAAGCGTGGTGATCTTCATCCCTCCGGCCGTGCCGGAAGGGGAAGCGCCGATGTACATCAGGAAAATCACGAACAACAGAATCGGCAGGGCCAGCGCTCCCGTGTCAGAGGTGTTGAAGCCCACCGTGGTGGTGGCGGTCATGGCCTGAAAGAACGAAGCCAACCACTTTTCTAAGCCGCCCAGCCCCTGCATTTCGGGTTCGTAGGCGTACACCAGCAGGGTACCCACTCCCAGAAGGATCAAAAATCCGTACAAAACGATCTTGGTCGTGAACGTGAGCGTTTCTGACTTGCCCTTCAGACGATACCATATATCGGTGACCACGATAAATCCCAGCGACCCGGTGATGGCCAGCACCGAGATGATGATGTTGATCAAAACGTTATCGCGGAAGCCCATGAAGCTGTCGTTGTACAAGCCGAACCCGGCCGTGCAGAAGGCCGATACGCTATGAAACACGCTGCTCCACAGGGCAAACCCGGTGTCAATGCCCTCTAGCTTGAAGGCAATAAAGAAACCAATGGCTCCCAGCGTTTCCATCGCTACGGTGAACACGATCACCGATTTGAGAAAGTCCTGGATCTGAATTTCTTTCGGCATAGCGAAAGCTGTCTTCAGCAGGCGCTCGTGCCAGTGGGTGATGGTCTTGGTAGTGGTGAGCAAATAGTAGGTGGTAAAGGTAAGGTAGCCAACACCGCCGATCTGAAACAGCAGCATCACCACCAACTGCCCCAGCCAGGTATACGAATCGAACACGCTCACCGTCACCAGCCCGGTGGTAGAGATCGCCGAGGTAGCGATAAACAGATTGTCGAGCAGGGCCGTCGGCTGCTTTTGCAACCACGGAAGCGACAATAGCACGAAGCCCACGAAGGTGTAAAGCAGAAAGCCGTACACCAGATTTCGCTGCGGCGAGTTGCGCACCCGGAACTTACGGTAGCGGGCGGCCGCCCTTTTGCGACGTCCTGTACGCTTATCTTTTATAATCACTTGATCAGAAACCTCATCCTTACTTTTGTTCATCAAAATTTACTTAGTAGCGTTAGATTAAATCAAACCGAGCCATTTCTAGGGAATTTGTCCGTACAGTTGGATGAGTTGCTCGTTGGTTTCGGCCGCTTTGATGCGCTGCCGCCGCTCGGCCACTTCCGGCAACTCATCAAAGAAACTGAGCGAGCGATAGGCCGACATCCGCACGAAGTACTGCGGATGGTGCTCCGCGTAGTATGCCAGCAAATCAATACCCTCAGAAATTTGTTGCTGATTATCCAGCTGGGTGAGGTAGCGGGCGAAGTAGTTCAGAAAGTAATACAGCGTCTGATCATCCACCTTCGGAATCTTGGCGCTGAACCAATCGTAGTGGGTGGTTTTGTTGTTCGCGATGTAATAGTCGGCCAGCGTCATCACCACGTTAAAGTTATCGTACGGCTGGTACGCGGCAAACAGGGTATCCTTGTCGGTGGCTGAGGTCTGGGCGTAGGCCGCCAGCGAAGTGCCCATCACGGCGTAGGAGGAGTCTTCCAGCGCCTGTTCGAAATAGGTCTTGGTACTTTTCGGCATCCACCGCCGCGAGCAAACCAATCGCATCGGCTTGCACCAGCGACTTAGGGTCTTGCCGGGCCAGTTGCACCACTTTCTCCAGCAAAGCGGTATCGGCTTCCGTGAGTTGCTCTTCCAGGGCTCCCAGGACCGTTTGCCGAATCACCCAGAAGTCGTTGTCCAGCGCCTCAGCCAATATCTGTTTTCTGTCATTTGCCAGGGTATCTTCTAGCAATTGCGTCAGGGCTTGAAACTGATGCACAAATCCATCCGTATTTTTGAATTGATAGCGCAGTGCCTCCCGGCTTTTCTCGTGGTCTACCTGCGCTAGCAAAGCGGCTTCGCCGTCGAACACCACCAGATCGGGTTGCTGCGCCGCGGGAAACTCCAGCACCTGGCTGGCCTGATTCACCTCCACCGCGTAGCGCTCCCGCTGTCCGTTCACCCAAACATCTACGTAGGTGGGCAGGCGGAAAATAGGTGTGCTGGTAGAGTCCTGCACCTGATCTACTTGGAGGAGCAAGGTGTCGCCTTCGTAGCGTTGCTGAATCTTCAGTTGCGGGTGCCCGGAGGATAAGTACCACTGATCGAAAAACCAGTTCAGATCCTCGCCCGTCACCGCCTCAAAGGCCTGCCGCAGGTCGTCCACTTCCACCGAATTGTAGGAGTGCCGGGTTAGGTAGCTCTGCAACGCGGCAAAAAATGCCTCGTCGCCCACGTAACTGCGCAGCATGTGCAGCACCCGACTGCCTTTGTCGTAGGAGTGGCGGTCGAACATATCCTCCTGGTCGGCGTAGCGGTAGCGAATGAGGTTCACCTGCTTGGTCTCGGCTTCCGTCAGATAGTTTTGCCCCTGCTCCCATAGTTTGTAATCCGCCTCGTCTTTGCCGTAACGGTGCTCGTTCCACAGGTATTCGGAGTAGGAAGCAAATCCCTCGTTCAGCGTCAGGTTGGCCCACGACTCGGTGGTCACCAAATCGCCGAACCAGTGGTGAAATAATTCGTGCGCGATAATATCGTCCCAGTGACTATCGATCAGCGCGCGGTCGTTGACCAGCAGCGCGTCGTAGAATACCGAGGCGGTGGTGTTTTCCATCGCCCCCGACACAAACTCGTTGACGATAATCTGAGCGTACTTCGGCCAGGGGTACTTCACGCCCAGTTTGTCCGAAAAGAAGGTCAGCATATCGGGAGTGTGCCCGAAGATATCTTTGGCGTAGGGAGCAAAGTCAGGATGCAGATAGTAGTTCACGGGCATGCCCTGCCACGAATCCTCTACCTTGGCAAATTCTCCCACCGCCATCATAAACAGGTAAGGCGCGTGCGCCTGATCCATGCGCCAATAGTCGGTGCGGGTGCTGTCGTTCACCATCTCGGACGACACCAGCACTCCATTCGAAAGCGTGGTGTAGCGATCATCCACGGTGATGTACATCTCCTGGGTGGTGCGCTCGTTGGGAGCATCGATGGTGGGGAACCAGCGGGAATTGGCCTCGGTTTCGCCCTGCGTCCAAATCTGACGCATGGTGTCGTCTAGGCCGACCGCGCTTAGGCTGTCGGTTTCGGTGCCCACGAAGTAGAGTCCTTTGTCGGAGGTTATGGCCGCGCTGCCTCCGGCCGGTGCTTCGTCGGGTTTAGCCGTATACTCAATCTGCAGCAGGTAGCGGTCGTTACGGGTATAGGTTCCTCCCAAATCAACGTCAAGCTGCTCGCCGTCGTAGTCGTAACTAAGAGATCGAACCTTGTTGTTCTCCAGTAAGCCTACGGAGCGAATGTCGAACCCTTTGGCATCCAGCACCACATTGTTTTGTGGATAAAAATATGGTCGAAGTTCCAGCGTAGCCGTTCCTAGCAGGTGGTGCTTCTCCCAGTCGAAGCGCACCGCAAGGCGAGTGTGGATCAGGTCGTGCTGCCGGTTGCGCGCGGGGTGGTACGGATAAACCGGCGACGCGACTGCGGTCGGCTCGTTTTGGGAAGTATCGCCCGTAGTGGTATCGGCCAGCACCGGCGGGGCGCTCCGTTGGGGAGCGCGGCGGGAAGTTTGACATCCGCCTAACCCAAGGGCAATAAGCAAAAGCAACACTAGCGGCGAAAAAACTGTGGTACTGCGAGCGGAAAAAAACGGAATATTTCTCAAATCGGGGTTGGTTCGTATCTTTAAAGCGACAAAAGTAGAACGCCCGAAGCATTTACGGTAACAAAACCACTAATTTGTTTTTATGAACCAAGCAACAGTCAACGGCAAGGATCAATATTCGGTAGAAGTAACTTCCGATGGCGTTATTATTAGCGAACAAACGCACACGCCCGACATTCGGCAGGTGGGGGAGCGCCGGTATCACTGCCTCAACGGCACCGCCGGTTTCCGGATCGAGCTGCTCGAGGTGGACGAGGCCCGCAAGCAGTTCGTGTTTAAGCTGCGGGGGCAGCGGGTTACGGTTCAACTGAAGGACGAACTGGACCTGATGGTAGAAAAGTTGGGCATGGCCCAGGCGGCCGAAGTAGTGGTGCGCGAGATAACGGCTCCTATGCCCGGGCTAATTGTCGGCATCAGTGTAGAAGTCGGACAAACCGTGCAGGAAGGCGAAAGTGTGCTGACGCTGGAGGCCATGAAGATGGAGAATGTGATAAAGTCGCCGGTGAGCGGCACCGTTGAGGCCGTTCACGTGGAAGTAGGCAACAGCGTGGAGAAGAAGCAGGTGCTGGTTTCTTTTGAAAGTGATTGAGGGCTGACCGCCTTTAGAACGGGACCAAGCACCAACAATATAGTATACAACCAAACAAGGCTGATCGGTTTGATGATCAGGTAGGCGATAAATTAGATGAATGGATTCACTTTCTTAAAAACAGCGAAATAAGAAACGATTTCACCGCTTCTGGATTAAAGGAAGTTAAGGAAAAGCTAGATCAGTTGAGTATGAATGAGGAAGATGATAATCTCATCGCTACCCTAACCGGACTAACCCCAGAAGAAATCAGCGCATTGCGGAAAGAAGTTAACTAGTCTTGGCGGCTCGACCGATTTTGCGCAGCAATCTTGTAAATTTTCGCTTACTTGCACTATTGTTTGATCTTTCTAAAATGGCCCTTCTATGAAATACCAGCGAATTCTACTCAAACTCAGCGGCGAAGCCCTGATGGGTAATCAGCAGTACGGCATTGACACCAGTCGCTTGCAGCAGTACGCCCAGGAGATCAAACGCGTGAAGGAGCTGGGCGTGGAAGTAGCTATTGTGATTGGGGGAGGTAACATTTTTCGAGGAGTACAGGCTGAGAAATCGGGCATGGACCGGGTGCAGGGCGACTACATGGGCATGCTCGCTACTGTGATCAACGGGATGGCGTTGCAAAGTGCGTTGGAACAGGTTGGACTGTACACCCGCCTGATGTCGGGCATCAAAATGGAGCAGGTTTGCGAACCGTTCATCCGCCGCCGGGCCATGCGTCACCTGGAGAAGAACCGAATCGTGATCTTCGGAGCGGGCATCGGCAATCCTTACTTTACCACCGACTCCACCGCCAGTCTGCGCGCCATTGAGATCGAGGCCGACGTAGTGCTTAAGGGAACCCGGGTGGACGGAGTGTATACTGCCGATCCTGAAAAAGACCCATCAGCTACGCGTTTTTCCAATATTACCTTTTCTGAGGTGTATCAGAAAGGGCTCAATGTGATGGATATGACCGCTTTTACGCTCTGCCAAGAAAATAATTTGCCCATCATTGTATTTGATATGAACAAACCGGGCAATCTGTACGATTTAGTAAACGGGCTAGAAGTGGGAACATTAATTAATTAGCAACTGTATGCTGGTGACTGGATGCCGGATATTTGTAGGGATAGCCAGATACTAGTAACTAGTCAACCAGAAGCCAGTATCAACCAATAACCAACAACTTTTACCATGACTGAAGAGATTAAATTCTACCTGGACGAAACCAAAGATTTGATGGACAAAGCGGTGCAGCACGTATCGTACGAGTTCAACAAGATTCGGGCGGGTAAGGCCATGCCGACCATGCTCGACGGCCTGATGGTGATGTACTACGGCAACCCCACCCCTATCAACCAAGTGGCCACCATCAACACTCCCGACGCCCGCACCATCGTGGTGAAGCCCTGGGAGAAAAAGACGTTGGTTGATATCGAGCGCGCTATCGTGAACTCTGACCTTGGCCTGAATCCGCAAAACGACGGCGAAATTGTGCGGCTTAATATTCCGCCCCTCACCGAAGAGCGCCGCCGAAACCTGGCGAAACAGGCTAAGAACGAAGCCGAGAACGGTAAGATCGCGCTGCGCAACATTCGGAAAGACACCAACAACGCCATCCGCAAACTACTCGACGAAAACGAGTCGGAAGACAACGTGAAGGAGGGCGAACTAGGAGTGCAGGAGTTAACCGACGCCCATTCAAAGAAAATCGACGAGTTGCTAGAGGTGAAAGAAAAAGATATCATGACGGTGTAAAAAGTCAATAGTCAACAGTCAATAGTCCATAAACCAAAGTTATCTGCGCCTCTGGCTATGGTCTGTGGACTATGGACTATGGACTATGGACTATGGACTATGGACTATGAAAGATACAACTTCTTATCCCGGATATAATCGGCCACTCTGTCGGCGACCAGATACTTCACCGAACGGTCTTGCTGCACCAGATTCCGGATGAAGGTAGCCGAGATATTCAGCAGGGGAGCCTCCACGTAATGCAGACTCGGATGGGTACTAATCTCATCGTTAATCTTCGAGGCAGAAGCCTCTGGCCGGGCATACACGTAGAGCGTATGATGATCAATGATCGCCCGATGGTTTTTCCAGCGATGAAAGTGCGTAAGGTTGTCACTGCCTAAGATCAGGTGAAACTGATAAGTAGGATATCGTTCGCTCAAGTAGGCCAGGGTATCCGCCGTGTAGCTCGGCTTGGGCATGCTGAACTCGATGTTGCAGGCGCGCAAATCGTAGTTGTCTTCCACGGCCAGCTCTACCATGCGTAACCGGTCGTACTCATTAAGCAGGCTCTTGGCTTTCTTAAACGGGTTTTGGGGAGATACCACAAACCAGACTTGTTGCAAATTGGTTTGCTCGCGCACCACGTTGGCGATGATCAAATGCCCGAGGTGGATGGGGTTGAAGGAACCAAAAAAAAGGCCGATGTTCACGGCCTAAATTTAATTAAATTATTCACACCATCCAGCAACGCAAACTTGCGGGAGGTTGCAGCTCTGGGAAAGCATGCACTAGCTCCCCACCAGCACACTATCGATCAAGTGCACGTAGCCATTGTCGGCTTCTTGGTCAGCAAGAATGATGTCTGCTCCGTTCACCATCACTTTGTCGTTGGCGGTGGTTATCTTCAGTGGGGTTCCGGCCAGTGTCGGCAGTTCATCCATTCCGACCAAGTCGGCGGCGGTGTACTTTCCTTTCACCACGTGGTGTAACAACACCTGCTTGAGTCCATCGCCCTTCATTTCCTCGGGCAATTCATTGGTTCCGGGCGCGTTCAGCGCCGCAAAAGCATCGCTAATAGGCGCAAACACAGTATAAGGCCCGCCTTCCGCAAGTTCGGTATTCAACTGCGTGGCTCGGAGGGCATCGTTCAGTGTCCCTAAATTTTCCCGTTCTTCCAGCACCTGATACACATTGCCGTAGCCCAGATGAATCTCTTCGCTTTCTTGTCCCATCACCACGTCGGCCGCCGTCTGATCGCCGGTTTCGGTGCCCTGCGGCGCACATCCAATACTCATTGCAGCCACTAAAATTATACTCAAAAAATTACGCATGTTCACTCATCGGTTACGTTAAAAAAGGGTTTCATCAAGAGGAACCGGCGAAAACACAAAAAGGTTACCAGGATGAGACAGATGGGATAGGATGGTCGGGATGAATTTCTAGGGCCATTCAGCGCCTGATGAATAATGCTAATTAGCCGTCGTATCCTCCAAAATGAGTTCATTATCCGCATCCTGCCCCACACTGTCGGTTAGCGGAGCATCCAGCTGTCGCTCGCGTTCCGCGTCGTTGAGCGTCTGCAGACGTCGTTTGGCTTCATCCACTACCTCTTCCACCGGTGAGTTTTCAATCACCGAATTAAGCGTGGCTTCTGCCTGAAAATCCTCACCCAACGCCACGTAATTATCAGCTACCAGCAGAAACGACTGACCTAGCCAGTTTTCATAGATAGAAAAGCTTTTATTGAGTTCGTACAGAGCCTCAATCGATTCACTGTGCTTACCCTCATCGTGCAGGATGCGGGCCAGCAGATACTGCGCTTCGGCTCCGTTTTCGTCCTTGGCCGCCTCCACCGTACGGGTAAACAGCCGACGGGCCTGCTCGGTGTTGCCTTGCTCATAGGCCGCTTTGCCCTGGTAAAGTAACGCCTGATTCACCGCATTGGCCGACACGTTGCCCCGCTCAATAATCAGTTCAGCGTATTTATCCACCGAATCCAGCACCGTACGGTTGTTCTGGGCCAGAGTGTAGTAAGAAGTCATCAAGCCGGACCAAGCGGCGTACTGTTCTTTTTTGTTTCGGGCTTGGTTGGCTAGCTTCTGAAAGTAGATGATGGCGTTTGCCAAATTTCCGGCCGATTGTTCTAATTCGGCGATGCGCTCCACCACCCGGCTCATGCGGGGATACTTGCCATTGGCTTCCACCTGGTAGAACACCTCCAGCGCTTGGTCGTTGCGCTCGGCCCGGTAGTACGATTCGCCGATGTAATAACGCGCTTCGTCGACGTTGGGATGTTGGGGATAGTTGTTGATAAACTCGTTAAGTTGCTCGATCGCCGCATCATAATCCTGGCTGAAGTACAGGTTCTTGGCCGTTTCGTACTCAATGCTCGCCACGTTCTCGTTCTCGGGATTGGCCGATTTATACTTCGCTAGATACCGAGAAAACTCCTCTCCGCCCCCCGACTTGGCCGACACTTCTTGTAGGCCTAGCAGGGCCGAATTGGCGGTTCGGTGGGTGCTGTAATTGTCCAGTATTCGTTTATAATCATCGCCCGCCGCCGCGTACTGCTGCTGGTTAGAGTAGGCCAGTGCCCGGCGAACCAAGCCATAGGGCACCAGGTTGCTCTGGGGAGCAGATTTGATGAGTTGGGTGAAACCGGCGATGGCGGCGTTGTAGTTGCCCTGTTCGAAATTAAGCTGCGCCTTTTGCAGCATGGCATCGTCGCGGTAGGGCGAATCGGGATAGCCCCGTACCACCTTTTCTAAATTATCAATGCCTTCATTGTATTGCCCCTGAATGCCCTGAATCACGCCCTTTTGGTAGTAGGCGTAAGCAATGTCCGGATTGCGCTCGCGAATCGCCCGGTCGTAGGTGTTCACCGCCTTGCCGTAGGCCTTGGTCACGTAATAAGAATCAGCTAAACGAATGAGGGCGTCGTCGTAAAAGTAGTCGCTCTTGTCGCGTCCGCGCAGGGTGACCTGCCGCAGGTACTCCTCGAAATTACTCAGCGCCTTGGCGTATTCTTTGGTGTTGAAGTAGACGTATCCCAGGCCGTACTTCGCTTTGGTGTGGTACATGGCCTTTTCTCCCTCCAGCCGCTCGCCCCGCAACGCATCCAGCACTCCTTGGTAGGCCTCGATGGCCTGCGCGTAGCGCTTTCCGATAGAAAAGGCTTCGCCCGCCCAGAAATTAGCCGCTGCCACATAGGTCGGATCAATCGGGTACTCGGTAGATTTCTTAAACAACTGCACCGCCTGGGGGTAGCGCGACTGGTTGAACGCCTGGGTGCCCGCCAGGAAAGTTACCTGCTGGTAAGCTTTGCGCACCTGCTGGGTTTTGTTGGGCAGGCTCTCGATGAACTGCATCGCCGCCGCATAGTCTTGCGAGTTCAAGTAGGCCTCGCTAACCATGTCGTTGACCTCAACCTGATACTGACTGTTAGGATATGTTTCCCGGAACTTGGTGAGCGTTTGCAAGGTGCGCGCGTAGTCGCCCGAGGCCAAATAGACTTTACCCAGTTGGTAGGCCGCCTGCTCCTGAATTTCCGGACTAAACGGGCGGTTCGCTGCCGTCTCAAAGGCGGTGGCAGCATATTCCGGATTGTCTTGTTTCACATAGAGCACGCCCAGGTAGTATGAAGCATGCTGGCCCAGACTGTCTTTGTTAGAAGCCACGCGCTTGAAATTATCCAGCGCCTCTTGCTGCTTACCGGTTTGGTACTGGGTGTAGGCCAAGCGGTAGAGTACGTCCGGGGTGGGGTTTTGCGTAGCGACGTAGTCGGACAAGTAAGGTTCGGCTTGAGCAAATTTGCCCTGCTCGTAGTAAGCATCGCCCACCAGCAGCCCGATCTCAGCGGCGTTAGCTACGGCATCTTCGCCTTCGTTCTTGCTGCGGGCCATCATCTTCTCACCGTAGTCGATCACCCGGTCATAGTTGCCCTGCTTGCTGAAGATGCTGGCGATGAGGTAGGGCGTGACGCGGGCGTAGGATTCCTCCTGCTCGGCCCGGCGCAGGTCTTCCAGGGCCTGCTCATAGTCGCCCTGCTGCGAGGCGATGTACCCCGCGTAGTAACTGGCGGCACTTTTGTAGACATTGTCCGAATTTTTGATGTTATCGAGCAGCGGCTGGGCTTCCTCAAACTTTTTGCGATTGAAGTAGGCGTAGGCCAGTTTGAAGTCGCGGGTGGCTTCATCCTCGCGGGTCAGGTTCCGGGCATCGGTGGCCTCGAAGGCCTCAATGGCTTTTCCGTAGTCTTCGTCGCGAAAATAAAAGTTGCCCAGTTCGTAGTTGGCGCGCAGGGCTTTGGGATCGCTGGGATGGGTGCGCACGAAGTCATCTAGCTTGGCTTCGCCATCTGGATTGTAGAGTTGCACGGCGGAGTAGGCCGCGTAATATTGAGCTTCCGAAGCGTAGGCCCCCGCGGGTTGCACTTGTAGATACGTCTCAAACTCCTCGCGCGCCGCGCCGTACTTTTTCTTATCCAGCAACTCCATGCCTTGCTGGAAATGGTTCACGGACGAGACTTCCGATATGTAGCGTTGAGCCAGAGCGGGCGCGAAGCTAGTGCCCACCAGCAATAGTATGATCAGGGTGCGAACGACGGTAGTATTCAATGGTTGTTGGGTTGTTGAAATGCTTTTTGTGAATGATCTTTTTATGATAAACTACGGTACTTTAACCGAAAAGTATTCATAAGGTTCTATATGCTTATTATGCTAACGGTGGCAGATCGGAATTATTCAGTGCATCAGCTTGTACACCAGTTCCTTCAGAATCTGCCCATCGCTGCCGCCGGTGTTCTCCACCCCTTTGGCGTGCTGGTCGGCCATCCGCAGTCAGTGAACGTTGCGCGTTGCGGCAGAAGGATGAAAGAGTTTATAAAGCTAAATTTAGTTAACTATCCAGCAGTGCGACAATCTTATCCCGAACCTGCTGAAACTTGACTGTTGTAATGCTTCCTACTTTGTATACAATTATGGCTTTATCAGCCGTGAACAACCGATTGGGGCGAATGTTGCTGGACTTCTTCAAGCTACCGTTCACCATGTCGCTGTCCGACAGTTCAATTGCATCCCCGTCTCTCACCTGCTGGCTGGTAATTTGACAGAGGACAATATCATTGCCGGGCAAATCGGCTAATACTAAGGCAGGCCTCCTTTTGCTGGCCGACAGGTCGGAGAAGGGAAAAGGAATGACCACTATATCCCCCTTTACAAATCTTGCCATGCTTTGTCTTCTTCAGGACGGTTCCAGTCTTTTCCCAGTACCGATTCACTAGCATAAGCGGTTTGCATTGAGGCGCTTTGCTGATGAGTCTTAAACTGTAAATATCTCATGTACTCATGCAGTTCACCCAACAAGTTGTCAGGAATACGCGCTAATTCGGTTTGCAACTTTTCTCGGGTGGAAGTATACGCAGTCATATTCTTTTTTCGTCTATGTTTTTCTAAAGATAACAGTTTTCCACACGATTCAATGCATCAGCTTGTACACCAATTCCTTCAGAATCTGCCCATCGCTGCCGCCGGTATTCTCCACGCCCTTGGCGTGCTGGTCGGCCACCCGCAACCAGTGAATGTTACGAATCACTTGCCCCAATGGGTAGTTCACCGCCGCCACCCGGTATTCTTTGGCAAAGAAGGGATTGATCTTCAGCAGGGCTGCCAAGCCGCGCTCGGTCTTATCAGTGGCCTGGTGCACTAACAGCAATTTGGTGTAGAATGAAAACAGTAGCGCAATGATCGGAATGATCGGATTGGCCTTGGGGTTAGCCTCGAAGTACTGCACAATTTGCATCGTCTTGAGGGCATCTTTGGTGGCCACCGCTTTCTGCAACTCGAAAGCGTTGAATTCCTTGCTGATGCCCACGTACTTCTGAACCATCTCGGCGTCGATCACCACCTCCTGCTGCCCCGCCGGGAAGTTGATCAGCACTTTCTCAATCTCGTTGGCCAGTCGCTCCAGATTATTACCGATAGAGTCGGCCAGCATTTGCACCGCTTTGTCATCGGCCCGAAAGCCGCGCTGCCGCACGTAACCGGCAATCCAGGCGGGCAGCTGGTTGTCGTAGAGCTTTTTCGATTCCACCCACACGGCAAACTTATCAAGCGCCTTACCCAGCGCCTTGCGGCTGTCGATCTTCTTGTACTTGTAGCACAGCACCAGCAAGGTAGAGGGCATTGGGTTCTTTACGTAAGCCTCCAGCAATTGCTGCCCGGTGGTGGTGTTGACGTCGGTGATGTCCTGCGCCTCTTTCACGATCACCACCTGCCGCTCGGCCATCATAGGGTAACGCTTGGCCTGGCTGAGCACTGTGGCCACGTCGGCGTCTTTGCCGTATAGCACCATCTGGTTGAACCCTTTCTCGCTGTCACTCAGCACCTTATCCTCAACGTGGCGCGCAATCCGGTCAATATAATACGGTTCTTCTCCCTGCAAGAAATACACCGGAGAATACTCCTTCTTCTTAAGGTTTTTTAGAACTTCGTCAGGGCTTTGCTTCACGTGTATTGGTCACTGGTCACTGGTCACTGGTCACTGGTCACTGGTCACTGGTCACTGGTCACTGGTCACTGGTCACTGGTCACTGGTCACTGGTCACTGGTCACTGGTCACTGGTCACTGGTCACTGGTCACTGGTCAAATTTACAAAAGTCAAAGGACTAAGGACAAGGGACAAATGACCAAGGACTATCCCTGTTCGCTCTTCTTCTCTTCTTCCACGTGCTTCACCAAGCGGTCGCATAACTGATTCACTTCTTCTGACATGTAGGTGTCGCCGGTGGCGGTGAGGATGGATTGGGCCAGTCCGCCCAGGGTGTCAATGGCAAATCGTTTCATCTCATCGACGGGCATTTCTTTGGTCCACAGGTCGATGCGCAGGGTGTTGCGTTGCTCGTGGTCCCACACCGACAGGCTGATCAACCGGCTTTCGGACAGCTCGCCGGGCTGGTCGGTGGCGTTCCACTGAATCTTCTCGGGGATGTTCTGGTCATCAAGGGTGACCGTAAAATTTATTTCGGACTTTTTCATTAGTTTCGGGCTTCGTTGCTGCGAAAGTAGAAAAGAACCGACGTACCTCCTTATGAAACCATCGAAAATATTGCTGCTGGCCTTGTTGCCGACGCTGGCGGGCTGTCTTAACCAGTGGCAAACCGAAACCGGAGCGGCCGACGAGGCCGAGGTGCGGGTGGCGTTCTACAACGTTGAGAACCTGTTCGATACCGAGGACAATCCCAATCGGCAGGACGAAGAATTTCTGCCCGACAGCAAAAAGCAGTGGACCGCCGAGCGGTATCAGGACAAGCTCACCAAACTGGCCAAGGTGGTAGCCGCACTGAACTATCCGGTGCTGCTAGGCTTGGCCGAGGTAGAAAACGAAGCGGTGCTGCGCGCCCTGGCCGAGCATCCCGACTTGGCCGAAGCGGGCTACGACGTGGTGCACTACGACTCGCCCGACGCGCGTGGCATCGACGTGGCTTTGCTCTATCGCACTGCCTTCTTCACTCCCGTATCGTCGCAGGCCATTCCGGTTGCTTTCGAGGAGGACAATTACAAAAGTCGCGACATTTTGCTGGTGTCGGGCACGCTGGGGCAGGATGCCAAATACAACACCCTACACGTACTGGTGAACCACTGGCCCTCGCGCCGCGGCGGACTTGCTAAGAGTGAACCCCGCCGACTAGTTGCCGCTGCCCTAGCCCGGCAGGCAGTGGACGAACTGCTGCAAGCCGACGCAACCGCCAACGTGATCCTGATGGGCGACTTCAACGATGAGCCCACCGACCGCAGTATTACCGAAGGACTGCGCGCCACCGGAGCTACCCAGAAAACTGATCCGTTTCAGTTGTTCAACGCCGTGGCGGCGCTTGACGCGCAGGACCGCGGCACCTACCAGTTTCGGGGTAATTGGAACATGCTCGACCAGATCATGCTGTCGAACGGCTTGGCAGAAAACGCCCGGAAGGTAGACGATTACTACTATCTGCCTGAGTCGGCCGCGGTGTTTACGCCCGATTGGTTGCTACAGGCCGACGGCAAGTACGCCGGGTATCCCGACCGCACCTACGCCGGAAACAAGTACCTGGGAGGCTACAGCGATCACCTGCCGGTGTACATTGAGTTGACGAATCAGGATTGATGAGTTTGGTTACTATTGTTGCAAGGGAAGGTAATGTTCTTATGTTTTCTGCCCAAAGTGGTGAAGAAGTGGTTGAAGGTATCAGTCACTATCATGTTAATGATGAAACACTTTACTTGGATCAGTTGCACTTAGAGAGTTCAAGTGCGGGGGACATTGGAAGGAAGGTTTTGTGGGAGATGGCCAAAGATTTGGGACGGCAACACGGCGTTTAAAAAGTCGTTATTCAAGGAGGGCGTCGAACCACTGGCAAGTACGTGGGACAAATACCGTCGGCTGTCACCATCAAAATCAAACAAGCATGACTAAAGTTGTTATGACAGCATGGAAGGAGAATATGCAAAAGGTCTCTCTCACCAAATTGCAGGTGATGTTGTTAGGTTTATCTTTGAAAGAAAGCAAAGAAAACGTAGATCGTTTGCTGAACGGAGAGGAAGTAGCAATAGATGTTACTACCTTAGACCAAGCGCAAAGGTTTTCCGCAGAAGCACAACGCATCGGAGTGCAGTGCCGAACAGATGTTGCTTCTAAGGCAGCATCCGCTTGAAATCCTCGTAACTGGCCGGATTCAACGGCTGCGTACTGCACCCGATACCGGCGGCGGTTTGGGTGATGTTCTCCACCCGGTTGCCCGGATTGGGGTGCGTACTCAGAAACTGGGGCTGACGCGGTCCTCCTTCGGCTTCTAGCTTCTCAAAGAACGAACTTGCCCCGGCGCAGTTGTATTTAGTATCGGCCAGATACGCTACTGATTTTTCGTCCGCTTCGGTTTCCAGTCCGCGCCCGTAGCTTAGTGAGAGCAATCCGGTGGCACTATTGGTCACAATGCGGGTGAGTTCGCTGGAGTTTTCTCCCACCAAAATACTCAGCAGCACCTCGGCTCCGTAGGCGCGCTCCATGTTGCGGGCCGAGTGCTCTTCGGCGGCGTGGGCAATCTCGTGGCCCAGCACCCCAGCCAGGTCGTCTTCCTGGTCCAGATACTTGATCAGCCCGGTGTACACGTAGGCGTAGCCGCCCGGCGTGGCAAAGGCATTCAGCACCGAATCGTTATCAATAATGCGGATTTTCCAGTTGAATTCATCGCGGTGGTCGATGGCATCGGACTTCAGAATTTCGTTGAAGATGTCCTGAATGTAGGCATTGGCCTCGGGATACTCGGTTTCCGACAGAATTGGGTACTCGGCCGGACTAGCCACAATGGTGGAATCGAACTGTCGGCCTAATTCTTTCTGCTGATTGATGCCGATGAATAAAGGGTCGTTGCTGTCACCACAAGCGCTAAGCCCGGCTAAGCCGAGGATGATGATAGACCAAAGAAATGCTTTCATACCTGTTTTATATTAGAATACAACCTGATCGTCGGGATAGTCCTTAGCAAGTTTCATGCTCTTTAGTGCGTTTTGGTACTCCACGTGCACAATATTCGTCTGATCGTCAAAAGTACCGGTCAGGATGGTACTGCGCACGCGCACACTTTGAACCACCGTCACTTCGTCAACTTCCAGATAGCACCACAGCGCCATCTCTTCGCGCTCGTGTCCTAGGTAAGTGGCCTCCATCACCTGCCCATTCACCGTAATTTGCAAGTGATCTTTTAGGTAACCGTCAATCAGCGCATCGAGTGCATCGGGGTCGGGCGGATTCAGCACGTCCACCGGACCCGTAGTGGAAGCAGCCGAAAGCGCTTCCTCCAGATCGTCGGCAAAGATCTTTTGAGTGATTTGCAGGGTCTGCTCCTCGGGAACGTGGCGGATGCTGCACACGCTCACGTGAAAGGGATGCAGCAGAAAGAACAGGGCAATCGCTAGGGGCATAGTTTTAGGCGTTAGTCTTTTTAGTACGCAGCGTAGCTGGAAATAGTGCAAGCTACCAATTCAACCCGAAAAAATTGCCAGTAAGAAAACTGTTCTTTACTTTACGAAACTACTCACCGCTACTTTTGCTACGTCATCAACCTAACCTTGATAATGCGCACCCAACGATTATTTGTACTACTTTTCGCCGCCGGTCTCTGGCTGGTCAGATGCACCTCGGCCCCTACGGCCTCCGAAAACGATCAGTTAACGGCTACCCCGGCGGTCGGTGAGCCATCCGAGCCGCCCAACATCATCCTGATCGTGGCCGACGACCTGGGCTACGGTGACCTGGGCTCCTACGGTCAACAACAAATCCAAACCCCCGCCCTCGACCGGATGGCCAGCGAGGGAATGCGCTTCACGCAGTTCTACGCCGGGTCCACCGTGTGCGCTCCCTCGCGCAGCGTGCTCATGACGGGCCAGGACACCGGCCACACCCGGGTGCGGGGCAACGCCAGCGGCGAAACCCTGAAGCAATCGCTGCGCCCCGAAGACATTACCCTGGCCGAAGTGGCTCAACAGGCCGACTACCGAACCGCGCTGATCGGTAAGTGGGGCTTGGGCGAGATCAACGACCCCGGTTTTCCGATGGAGCAGGGCTTCGACCAGTTCTTTGGCTACCTCAACCAGGTGCACGCCCATAACTACTACCCCGAGTTTCTGTGGCGCAACCGCGATACCGTGCGACTCGCAACGAGGTGCAGCGTTCGGACAAGGTCTACTCTACGTTCGTGGGCGGCTACGCCACCAAAAAAGTAGACTACAGCCACGATCTGTTTATGGAAGAGGCCGTGGCGTTTGTAGAAGAAAACCAGCAGGATCGGTTCTTCCTGTGCCTCACCCTCACCATCCCCCACGCCAACAACGAAGCCGGGGGGCAGGGCATGGAAGTTTCTCAGGCAAATACTTCTGCCTATCAGCAGTACGCGGATGAAGACTGGCCCGAAGCGCAGAAGAAGGGGGCGGCCATGATTAGCCACCTGGATGGCGACGTCGGACGTCTGTTGGCTGCGTTGCAGGAATACGGCATTGATGAGAATACCCTGGTGCTGTTCACCTCCGACAACGGGCCGCACCGCGAGGGCGGCTACGATCCGGACTTCTTCGACGCCAACGGACCACTACGCGGCATCAAGCGCGACCTCTACGAAGGGGGAATCCGCGTGCCCCTGATTGCCCGTTGGCCGGGTCACGTTCCGGCAGGCACCACCTCGGATCACATCAGCTACTTCGGCGATATGATGGCCACCTTCGCCGACCTGATGGATGTTCCGGCTCCCGATAGTCTGCAAAGCATCAGTATGGTGCCTACCCTGCTGGGCAATCCCGACGAGCAACGTCCGCACAACTATCTTGTACTGGGAGTTCTACGAGCAGGGCTCGCGGCAGGCCGTGCGGATGGGCAACTGGAAGGCCATCCGGGAGCCTATGTTCACCGGCCCGGTGGAGCTCTACAACCTGGAAACCGATCTGGGCGAAGAAAACAACGTGGCCGAAGAAAACCCCGAAGTGGTGACGGAGGCAGCCCGGATTATGGAGCGCGCCCACCAGTCCTCGCCGGAGTGGGTGGTGAGCCAATAGATCGAGGATTAATCGCGCGCCGGGTATCGGGTTGTTTGCGTTTTGTTTCTACCTTTGGGGTCACCACATCATTGAATTACTAAACAGAAAGCACGATGGCCTACAACTTACTGGCAGGAAAGAAAGGAATTATCTTTGGGGCGCTCAACGAAAACTCAATTGCCTGGAAAGTGGCGCTCAAAGCCAAAGAAGAAGGCGCGAGCTTCACGCTCACCAACGCGCCCATTGCCCTACGCATGGGCAAGATCAACGAACTGGCCGAGCAGTGCGACGCCCGCGTGATTCCGGCCGACATCACGGTGCTGGAAGACATCGAGAAACTCTACCAAGGCACCCAGGAAGCACTGGAAACCGAGCAGATCGACTTCATTCTGCACTCGGTGGGTATGAGTCCCAACGTGCGCAAGGGCCGCGAATACGGCAACCTGAACTACGACTGGTTCATAAAAACGCTGGACATCTCGGGCGTGTCGTTTCACAAGGTGCTGCAAACCGCCGAGAAGATGGAGATCATGCGCGAGTGGGGTTCTGTCGTAGCGCTGACCTACATTGCCGCCCAGCGTAACTTCCCCGACTACGGCGACATGGCCCAGGCCAAGGCCGTGCTCGAGTCGATTGCCCGCAGCTACGGCTACCGCTTCGGCCGCCTCAACAAGGTGCGCGTCAACACCGTGTCGCAGTCGCCCACCCGCACCACGGCGGGCACCGGCATTACTGGCTTCGACGTGTTCTTCGATTACGCCGACAAGATGTCGGCCCTGGGCAACGCCGACGCCGAAGCCTGCGCCGACTTCGTGGTGGCCCTGTTCTCGGACCTCACCCGCATGGTGACCATGCAAAACCTGATGCACGACGGCGGCTTCTCCTCGTCCGGTATCTCGGAAGACATTATTGACGAACTGAGTCGGTAAGTAGTACATTCCTGGTCGTAGGGTAGCGATAGCGTCCTACGACCCAATTGGAAGCCACTCGCTATGATCCTCTTTCCTCCCGCCAAGATCAACCTGGGACTGCGCATTGTGCAGAAGCGGGCCGACGGCTACCACGACCTGGAAACTGCCATGCTGTCCGTGCCCTGGCGCGACGCGCTGGAAGTGATCAAGAGCGACACCTTCTCTTTTCAAACCTCTGGTTTGCCCATTCCGGGGGAATCAGACAACAACCTGTGCGTACGCGCCTACCATTTGCTGCAGCACGATTTCAACCTGCCCCCCGTGGCAGTGCATCTGCACAAGGTCATCCCGATGGGAGCCGGGCTGGGCGGCGGCTCATCCGATGCGGCTAGCTTGCTGATGCTGCTCAACGACTTGTTCGAACTGTCGCTGTCGCCTTCGTCCCTGGAAGAATACGCCGCGCGCTGGGCAGCGACTGTCCGTTCTTTATTAATCCCCGCCCCCGAATGGCCTTCGGCACCGGCACCACGCTGGAAGACCTGCCCCTCGGTCTATCGGGCCAGCACCTGCTGATCGTGTATCCCAAGGTGTCGGTGAGCACCGCCGACGCCTACGCGCGGGTGGTTCCCCGGCAACCCGATAGCGATCTGCGCGAGTTGCTCACCCAGCCCCTTGAAGCTTGGAAAGACCAGGTAATGAACGATTTTGAGGACAGCGTTTTTCAGCAGCACCCGGCTCTGGCCGACATCAAAGAGCAGTTGTACCGCGCGGGGGCAACCTACGCCAGCCTCAGCGGATCGGGCTCGGCGCTGTACGGCTTGTTTAACGAACCAGCGGACTTGCCGGAGGGATGGGAGGGGTATATGGTGTGGCAGGGGGAGTTGTAGCTGAAGCTAGTTTTGGTCTTCGATTTCGGTCGTAGGACACTTTGTTACCCTACGACCAGAGAGAGGAGCCAGCTTTCAACGTCAATACAATGCACGAAGAGGTAGTTTTAGTTCTAATTTTTATTCCGTGAACTTCAAAAAGTACTGTAGCTTTCTGTATGCAGCAACACTTTGACCACGAAGAAGGAACTTTACACTGCACTGCACCAGTCAGGTTATAACTCGACAGCGAAGCGACAGTTGCACATATATTCTATATGCGAATCGCCAGTTGGGAAGTATTGAAAAGAGGCAGAAAGCTTCTATCTTCGATATGTGAACAAAGAAGAAAGATTAGTAGCCCTCTACCTCTATGTATGTAGACGCTATGATACGGAATTAGGTTTGCATTGCCAACGCTTTAGCAACCATCATAACCCAGTTTTCACTGATCAGGAGGTGATCACCATATTTTTATTCGCTATGCTAGAGGATGAAAAGTTTACCACTAAGCAAATGCACAGTCATATCAAAAAATACTGGCTATCGTGGTTCCCCCGTTTACCGGGCTATCAGCAGTTCAACAAACGTCTGAACCGCTTGGTTTCGGTATTTCCGGTACTTTTGTCAAGCGTACTGTCCGAAGTCGAACTGGACGGGGTGGATTTGGGGACTAGTTTGGGGGACTCTATGCCTATTGTGTTGGCTCAAAGGTCTCGTAGTTACTCAGCTAAAGTCGCCCCTGAACTCTGCAATCAGGGTTACTGTGCTTCCAAAAAGCTTACTTACTACGGCGTAAAGCTACATACGCTAGGCTTTCGGCGTGAAAAGGCATTGCCCTTGCCGGAGTATTTACAACTGACCCCGGCTTCGCAGCACGATTTGAGCGCTATGCGGCAGATATTTTCTCAACTCAGCAATCGTCAGCTTTTCTTGGACAAAGCGTACTGCGATAAACAACTGGCCGAAGAACTTATTGAGCAAGCGCGAGTAACTTTATTGTATACCCCCAGAAAAAAAAAGAAGGGGGAACAGGACATTGGCGCGGATGGACGGCTTATTTCTACCGCAGTAAGCCGAGTTAGACAACCCATTGAGTCCTTTTTCAACTGGATTGATCAGAAAACCGGCATTCAATCCGGTGCCAAGATACGTTCCAGACAAGGGCTATTAGTGCACGTCTTCGGCAGGCTGACTGCCGCTATGATCTTGCTTTGTCTGCCTATTTTCAACTAGCGATTCGCATTCTATAAAAAAGAATATCGTTTTAGAATGGGGAGGTGGTGCAATTGGTAGTCAGTGTTTCCCTGGCTTTTGGATGAAAGGCTGCTTGTAACATTTTGTAGCCGTTAGTCTGACGAAATTGGGCCAGTCCATCAACTGCTTCAAGTAACTAAAACGATAGCGAAAGTGAAACGACAACGAGTCCAACTCAATGGCTACATTAAGCGTTGTATCATGTTGATGAAACATATCGCGACATATCAAATCCGCAATACTTTTGGAATTACTGGTAGGGGAATTGTGCTTACTGGAAAAATTCTAAGCGGAGATATTTTTTTAACTGGTGACTTGATAGAGTTTGATTTAATGGACAAACTTTCAAAAGGAAGAACTTTCAAAAGAAGGTATTGAAGGTATCTAACGGAATGCGGGTTGAACAAGAAGAACCTGATGTCGGAATTATACTAGAGACGCAAGATGAAAATGAGACTGCAGATTTGCGAAATTGGAATCCAAATATGATAATCGGAAAAATTTATACGGATAGATGAAATCTGAATTGAAATACATAGAATTAAAAAGTGGATTCAGTGACAATGGTCCTGCTTGGATTGGAATGACAACGTTTTCTAAATCTGGACGAACTATCTACTTCAATGGTAAGGCATTGAAAAGTCTAAACGGAACCGGAATTGCTGGAAATTTTTACGACTTAGAATCAGGGAATGAATATTGGGTTTCTGGAATAAAAAAAGATGGAACTGACAGGCACTGGACTGGTGGCGGAAAAATAATGACCCAGATGTAGCTCATTAGTGCTAGCTTTAGCATTTGTGCCACATACAAAAAGAAGAAGAAATTTTGCATCTTCTCAGAAATACTCGCTAAACGTATCTTGAACTGGTCGTAATGACCGTATCCATCGCAAGCGGAGTCCGCCATTTCTTTCACCCTTATTTGGTACTCGCTTTCAAGACCCTCCCTGAAAATGGCCTTTATTACATCCTCAAAAAGCTCCTCAAAGTAGATGTAGAAATTTTCGCCAAAGTCTCCTCCGTATTCATTGGCAATGTCAGTACACGTTTCTACCGCAAACAAACTTATCTCATGTAGTATCGGATAGTCGAAGGGCTACTCAACTGTTTAACAACGCTGTCCACTTTTTCAGTATCCAGGCCTCCCTGCATGTGCTTGTTAGGATAGATTGCTTTGATAACCTGATCTTGGTAGGACGAGAGCAGTTGTTCATCCATCTGTTGCCGCTGAATTGATTGATTTGTATTTGAGACACCCAAAGTCAATTTCGATGAATTAGATAAAACTCAGATATGAATTAATAGATATAAAACCCATTGACAAGCAAAAATTTACAGAACTGGAAAATGAGAAACTGAGTTAGAGAATGATGTCGCTCTTGCGTAGATATTCCATACTCAGGCCAGCGACTTGAATACCTCATCGTACTGATCAAAATCTTCATCAATCAGTTTCTCTATTCTTGCTCTCCGCTCGCGCTGATCTTCCGATACGATAATTTGATGATCCGCCAGTATCTCTTTGATAACCGACTTGAACAGCGCCGGATCTTCGGCGAGCACCTCTTTGATCACTGATTTGAGCTGGGCTTTATCAATATCGTTTCTGTGCATGATGGTTTCTGATAATTGCTCTTTTGTGTACCAACGAACCTTGGCCATTGTTGGTTTTCTAGTCTTCACTATGGCGCAGCAGTTGGGCTACTACTACCCCAAATTCAGCGTCTCTAAAAACTCTGGGGCGCGGCGATGTATCGTAGCCTGTTCGTAGGCATAAGCCAGTTCGATTAACGTGGGTTCGCGGTAGGCCCCGGCGAAGAAGGAGATGCCCACCGGCAGGCCGTGCACGAAGCCCATCGGTACGGTGATGCTGGGGTAGCCTGCCATCGCGGCGGGCGACGAACTCCCACCCAGAAAGTGATCACCCGTCAGCAGGTCGGTGGGCCAGGCGGGTCCGCCGGTGGGAGCCAGGATGGCGTCGAGTTGCTGGTCGCGTAGCACCCGGTCAATTCCCTCGTCGCGCGACAGACGGCGAATCTTCCCCAGTGCTTTCCGATAATCAGGCGCGTCTAAGCCGCCCTTGGCTTCGGCTTGCAACATAATTTCTTGCTGGAAGTAGGGCATCTCTTCGGCGGCGTGCTCCTTATTAAATGCAATCAGGTCGCTTAACGTCCGCAGCGAATCACCACCACCTCTGGTAGCCAAGTAGCGGTTTAAGTCTTCCTTAAATTCGTAGAGCAGCACTTGGTACTCGGCGTTGCCTACCGCCCCGTCGGGAATAAGTTCATCCACATCCACCACCTCCGCTCCTTGTTCGCGCATGGTATCCAGGGCGGCGTCTATCAACGCATCTACATCTTCGTGAAAACCCAGGTGCTGCCGCGAGAGTCCCAGCCTTGCTCCCCGCAGGCCGTCTTTCTGCAAAAACTGCGTGTAATCCAGCGAAGCTTTTCCCGTACTCTCCTTGGTCACCGCATCGCGGGGGTCGGTGCCCGTCAGCGTACCCAGCACGATGGCCGCGTCGGTGACGGTGCGCGCCATCGGGCCCGCCGTATCCTGCGTGTGCGAAATGGGAACGATGCCCGACCGTCCGACCAGGCCCACGGTGGGTTTGATGCCCACAATGCCGTTGGTGGTGGATGGGCACACGATGGAGCCGTTGGTTTCGGTGCCGATGGCCACCGCGCACAGGTTGGCCGACACCGCCACGCCCGACCCCGCGCTCGATCCGCAGGGGTTGCGATCGAGCACGTAGGGGTTTTTGGTTTGTCCGCCCCGCCCACTCCAGCCGCTGCTCGAGCGTTCGGAGCGGAAGTTAGCCCACTCGCTCAGGTTGGTTTTGCCCAAAATGACGGCCCCGGCCGCGCGCAGCCGCTGCGTGACCCAGGCGTCTTGCGCCACGGGCATGCCCACCAGCGCTAGCGACCCGGCGGTGGTTTCCATCTGGTCGTCGGTATCGATGTTGTCCTTGAGCATCACGGGAATGCCGTGCAGCGGTCCACGCAGTTGGCCCTGCTTCCGTTCTTCGTCGAGTTGGTCGGCGATGCTCAGGGCATCGGGGTTCACCTCAATGACCGACCGCAGGGTGGGGCCACTTTGGTCAATGGCTTTGATACGATCGAGATACATTTCGGTGATCGCCCGGGCGGTGTACTCGCCGGACTCCATGCCCTCCCGCAATTCCGGGATGGTTATCTCTTCGAGCGGAAAGGAAGCAGGGGAATCGCTAGCGTCGTTTGGCGGAGCGGAGTTGGTTGTCGGTTCGCAGGCGGACAGGGCAGGTAGTAACAGGGTAGTGCTTCCCAGCAGGCTGTGATAAAGGAAATTTCTTCGGAGCATAATCTTCGAGATATGAAAACGTAAACGCAAAATATACGGATTGGTCAGTGATTGTTTTTAGTCCGACGTTCTTTTTTGTCTTCGCAAAAGAAAAGGATTTAACAAAATCGGTGACCGATACAATGGTAGTCCAGTATGAGAGCGGGGGCTTTAGCGCCTCGTTACAGACATCCGTTAGGGATCAGACGCTACCTCCCGCCGACTAAAGAAATACGTCACCAAGCCCACCCCAATGATGCCCAACCCGATTAGGCTTTCGGTAGGTTTATCGTAGAGCGTGTAGCCCAGAATCCAGACGCTAAACGCGATGAACAGGTACTGGGCGTAGGGATAGAACGGACTCTGGAAGCTGGCGGGGCGCTTCTTCAAAAACAGCACGCTGGCCACCACCAGCGTTACGTTGAGTTGCAGCACAAACCCCGCGTAGATCACGATCTGCTCGAAGGTGCCGGTGAGGGTAAGCGCCACGGCGATGGCCACGTGCAACCACAGCGCCCGCACAGGTACCTGAGCGGCGTTGCGCTTTCGCAGGGGTTTCCACAGCGAATGCTCGCGGGCCATCGCGTGCGTCACCCGCGGCCCGATCCAAATGTATGAGCCGATGGTGGCGATGAGTTGCAGCGCGATAAAGAAGCTTACCCAGCGTCCACCCGTGGTGCCAAACAGGTTCTGGGTGGCCACGGTGGCCACATCTACTTGCCCCTGCAACTGCCCGACCGAGGCGTGCTTCAGGAAGATCAGTTGCAGGGCCACGTAGAGCACGGTGACCAGCAGCGTAGCGGCAATGAGGGCGCGGGGCAGGCTGTAGCGCACGTCACGAATTTCTCCGGCAATGTAGGCCGCTGAGTTCCACCCGGTGTAAGCGTAGCTCACGTAAATGAGCGACACGGCGAAGCCCGGCGTAGTGAGTTCTTGTTGCCAGGTGGCCCCAACCGCAATGGCGTTAGGGTCAACTCCGGGAGCGAAGAAGATTCCTAGTGCAATGAGCAGCAGCACGAATACCATTTTGAATATTGTGGTCGCGTTCTGAAACCGACCGCTCTGCTTGATGCTAAACGAGTGAATGAGTCCGACGGCCACGATCACCGCAATGGCCAGCCACGGAGAATTTTCTACGCCAAAAGGAGCCAGGTACTGCGTCATGGCGATGGCCGCAATGGCTACGGGAGCCGAAAAGCCCACCAGCAGCGACACCCAGCTGCTCAGGTAGCCCAGCACCGGGTGAAAGATGCGCGACAGATAAATATAATCACCGCCCGACTCGGCGAAGTGGGTGCCCAATTGTCCGTAGCTGAACGCTCCGAACAGCGCCATCACTCCGCCAATGACCCACAGCAGCACGATGCTCACCGTATCCTGCACGTTCGAGCAGTTGGTAGCCCAGGCTGGTGAACACACCGGTGCCCACCATGTTAGCGATGACCAGCGCGGCGGCGGTTTTCCAGGAAATGCCCGTAGTAGAAGTCGGCAAATAGGTTTGGTTAGGGCGCTCAAAGTAGTACAAAAAGCTGGCTCCGGCAAATACGTTGTTTGCTGCATTCATCATCCCGATCAATCGTTCACATTGTGGACAGCAAGCCGTATATTTACCCGTCCAATCCCTTAGCCCATGCAACAGTACCACGATTTGATGCGCCACATTCTGGACCACGGCACCGTGAAGGGCGACCGCACCGGCACCGGCACCCGCAGCGTGTTTGGCTACCAGATGCGCTTTGATCTGCAAGCGGGGTTTCCGCTGGTGACCACCAAGAAGCTGCACCTGCGCTCGATCATTCACGAACTGCTGTGGTTTTTGCAGGGCGATACCAACGTGGCCTACCTGAAAAAGAACAAGGTGCGCATCTGGGACGAATGGGCCGACGAGCAGGGCAATCTGGGGCCTATCTACGGCTACCAGTGGCGCAGTTGGCCGGTTCCCAACGCCGAGCCGATTGATCAAATCACGCAGGTAGTGGAGCAAATCAAGCGCAATCCTGATTCACGACGGCTAATTGTATCGGCCTGGAACGTGGCCGACATTCCGCGCATGGCGTTGCCGCCCTGTCACGCGTTTTTTCAGTTCTACGTGGCCGAAGGGCGCTTGTCGTGCCAGCTTTACCAGCGCAGTGCCGACGTGTTTCTGGGGGTGCCCTTCAACATTGCTTCCTACGCGCTGCTCACCCTAATGATGGCCCAGGTGTGCGATCTGCGGCCCGGTGATTTTGTGCACACCTTCGGCGACGCGCACCTGTATAGCAATCATCTGGAACAAGCGGAGCTACAGTTGTCGCGCGACATGCGTCCTCTTCCTCAGTTACGCCTCAATCCGGCGGTGAAGGACCTGTTCGCTTTTACCTACGACGATTTCACGCTGGAGAACTATGAGCCGCACCCGCACATCAAGGCCGAAGTGGCGGTGTGACGAAAGCTTTTTGCCGATTGGCAACTTTCGCTGAGACAGGGCCGCAAACGCGTCTGCTTGGTACGTCTGCGATGAAATGCCCTATCCCCACTACCCTCTGAGATAAGTTCAATCCAAGGATGGGTGATTCTCAGAATTATTCAATAACTGACCCTAACTTTCGATTATAGCGCTCGGTCAGACAGAAGCAAACAACCCATTCTCGGGCGAATTACAATTTTATTACACCCTTCGGCTTCCCCGCCGAATACGGAATAAGCTAGTGCCCTACGGTGCTATGTTTGATACAGATCGACCACGCAGCTGCTTCGGCCGCTGCCTCCTATCCACAAAGTAAAGGTCGATTGATTATGAAAAAAGTATTGATTGTATTGTTCTTCATTAGCGGCATAGTCCACTCGGGGCAGTGCGCCCTGTCCCCCACGCTGAGTCAAGGCTTCTGGTGTCCGGGCCAGGTAACGTTGGCAAACCAACAAGTGGTTACCGGGGAAATTAACTATGACCTAAAGTACAATGCTATCCAGGTGCGCGACAACGGAGTGGTGCGCACCTATACCGCAGAGAAGATCGCTTACTTCCAGCTATTCGACCAGGTGAAGCACCGAGAGCGCCACTTCGTGGCCATCGACCAGCAGTTGGAAGAAGGCTACCAGCGCAAAACGTTTTTTGAAGTGCTCACCGAGGGTAACCTAACTATTTTGCGTAAAAGCAAGTACGTGCGCAAGCCGCGGGTCACCGAAGACAAGCGGGCCCCACACATCTACCTGAATGCCGTGTGTCGTCACGATTACTACGCCTACAACCAGGGCGAATTTTTTGAGATCAACGACTTCAAGGAGCAGATTCTTCCCCGGATGACTGGCTATGAAGATCTGGTGCAGGACTACATCCGGCGGTGTAAGCTGAAGCTGCGCAAGATCAACGAGCAGATGCGCGTGGTGCATCTCTACAACCAACTGTGCAGCCAGCAGGCCAGTGAGGGCGCAGTGACCGAAATGCTGAAGTAGCTTAAGGTAAGCTAGAACCACCGCAGTGTACCTTCGCAAAGGTCCTCATCGCCTAAAGGGTTACGATTACGCCTCAGCGGGAGCGTATTTTATCACGATCTGCACCCACGACCGGGAGCATTTCTTCGGGGAAGTGCGCAACGAAAAGATGGTGCTTTCTGACATGGGAAGCATTGTATACGAGGAATGGTGCAAGACTCCAGAAATTCGCAAAAGTATCAGTCTCACGCTGGAAGTCTCTTGTGTAATGCCCAATCATTTCCACGCCCTGCTGCTAATCGGCGATCCGGAATTGCCTTCTCATTACGAACGGTTTCCGGCTACCAATGCTGCACCTGCAAAATTCGGTGGTGCGCATTCGCAAACGCTGGGCGCCATCGTGCGGGGTTTCAAGGGGAGCTGTACGAACAGGATTCACCGGGCGGGTTTTTCGGATTTCCGGTGGCAACCCCGGTTTCACGATCACATTGTGCGTGATCATTATTCGTTTCTGCGAATCCGGCAGTATATTCTGGACAATCCCCGCCGCTGGCAGGGGGATAGATTTTATGATCGTTGATTACGATAGCAGATTGCCGTAGTAGCCGCAGATTGCAATCTGCGGCTACTACGGCAATCTGCGGCTACGGCAATCTGCGGTCATTTCAAATACGCCTCCGCCTCCTTTTTCACCGGGGGATACTGGGCGGCGTTTAGGGCCTGTTCGTACAGATTTTTGGCCTGAACGATTTTTTTCTCGTGGTCGGCAATGCGGGCCAGACCCGCGTAGGCGTAGCTGCGGTAATTTTTAGCCTCTTCTCCGGCAATACCGATGTTGCTTTGCAGACTTTTCAGGTAGGCCGCTTCGGCCGCGTCCCACGCTTGATCTCGTTTCTCCAGCAGCATGCCCTTGAACAGGTGACCGGTTACCTGGAAGTATCGTTTATTACTGCTGATGAGTTTTTCAACGTATGCCTCAACGCCCGCAAACTGCTCAGCTCCTAGGGCAGCGTGGGCGTAGTTGACGGCAAAGTAAAGGTTGTCGGGATAGTCGTTGACCAAGCGGCGGGCGTAAGGCAAGGCCTGGCCCGGGCGATCTTCGTAGAACAGATAAATATGCGTGAGGTAGTCGGCCGCTTCCACTTCCAGAAACAAGGATTTGCGTACGGCCGTGTCTAATTGCTTGATCCCTAATACGGTATCTCCATTTCGGAAAAACCACATAAAGGGGCGGTAGGCGGGACGAAGTTCAGGGTACTTCTCGCGATAGTAGTTGTACAACCCGGTGGAAAAGTAAAAGTCAGGATACGCCTCCAACAAGTCAAATCCCCTTTTCAGATACGAATAAGCATTCTTGGCCTGCCCCGCGGCTTTGAAGGTGTTGCCGTCCTCGTTTTCGTACAACGCCAGCAGTCCGTGCGCCGACAGCATGAAAGAAATTGGCTTCGGCGTGGCCTTTATCTTCATCCAGAATCGTTTCCGATTGGTCTATCACCTGATACAAGATAATTCTTCATCTGCTGGAAGGCAGCACTGCCGGGCTCCAGGGGATAGTTGGCCGACCGGATTGCCAGAGCTTCCAGCAAAGGTACGGCCGGATAGTTGGGAAGAAGCCGATCAATTTGACGAATAAGAGGCTTAGCTTGGTCAACCTCCACGTTATAAATGTGGTCTAGTGCTTGCTCGGTCAGTGCGTAGGCCCGCTTGTTCTCCAGGATACTGGGAAGCGATTGAGCTTGAGTAACCGGTTTAACTCCCAAAAAGCAAAGTAGGGCAATCGCTACAAAAATATTATAGCTCGTTTTTGTCGTCATTACGGTAGAACACTCCGGTTTGACGAAGGTTCACAACCCATTGCGTTTGTCAATCGACCAGACCCGGAAAGCTCCAAAAACTTTCCGGGCCAGTGGTTTCCGGCGTTTACCGCATTTCCTTGTACGCGTTGATCAACCCGTTGGTCGAGGCGTCGTGCGACGTTACCTCATCTTGTCCTTCCAACTCGGGCAAGAATTTTCTTGGCCAGTTGCTTGCCTAGTTCCACGCCCCACTGGTCAAAGGAATAGATGTTCCAAATGATGCCCTGCACAAAGATTTTGTGCTCGTACATCGCAATCAGGCTGCCCAGCGTGTAGGGGTCCAGTTTTTGAAACAGAATAGAATTGGTCGGCTTATTACCCTCAAATGACTTATAAACCGCCAGTTCGGCAATCTCTGCGTCGCTCATGGCCTGCTCGCGCAACTCTTGGGCGGCCTCCTCTTCCGTCTTGCCCATCATTAGGGCTTCGGTTTGGGCGAAGAAGTTGGCCAGCAGTTTGGGATGGTGGTCGCCGATGGGATTCTGACTCTGCACCGGGGCCAGAAAGTCGCAGGGAATGAGTTTGGTGCCCTGGTGAATTAACTGGTAAAAGGCATGCTGGCCGTTGGTGCCCGGCTCGCCCCAGATGATCGGACCCGTCTGGTAGTCAACCGGTTTTCCATTGCGGTCGATATATTTGCCGTTGCTCTCCATGTTGCCCTGCTGGAAGTAGGCGGGGAAACGGTGCATATACTGATCGTAGGGCAGAATAGCCTCAGTCTGGGCGCCGAAAAAGTTGTTGTACCACACCCCGATTAAGGCTAGCGTCATCGGAACGTTTTCTTCTACGGGGGCCGTGCGGAAGTGCTCGTCCATGGCGTGTCCGCCCGCCAGCAGTTCTTCAAACCGGTCGAACCCAATGGCGCAAGCAACCGACAGCCCGATGGCCGACCACAAGGAATAACGTCCGCCTACCCAATCCCAAAAGCCAAACATATTGTTGGCGTCAATGCCAAACGCTTCTACGGCTTCTTGGTTGGTCGATAAAGCAACGAAGTGCTTTTTCACGGCAGATTCGTCCTTCGCTGCTTTCAGGAACCAATCTCGCGCGGTGGTCGCATTGGTCATTGTCTCCTGGGTAGTGAAGGTTTTGGAAGCGATGATGAATAGGGTGGTTTCCGGATTCAGGTGCTTTAGCGTCTCCGAAATATGCGTGCCGTCCACATTAGAAACGTAGTGCACGCTGATGTGCTCTTTCTGGTAGGGCTTCAGCGCTTCGGTCACCATCACCGGACCCAAATCGGACCCGCCGATGCCAATGTTCACAATGTCGCTGATCGCCTGTCCGCTGTAGCCTTTCCAGTCGCCGCTGATGATCTGCTCCGAAAAGGTTTTCATGCGGTCCAGCACTTCGTTGACCTCGGGCATCACGTCTTGTCCGTCGACCTTAACGGGAGTGTTAGCGCGGTTACGCAGGGCAATGTGCAGCACCGATCGGTCTTCGGTGCGATTGATCTTTTCACCGCTGAACATTGCCTCGGTAGCTTCCTTCACTTTGGTGTCGGCGGCCAGTTGGCGCAGCAGTTTCATTGTTTCTTCGGTGATGCGGTTTTTGGAGAAGTTGACCAATGTGCTTTCAAAACGAAGCGTAAACTTATCGAAGCGGTTGGAGTCGTCTTCGAACATTGTTCGCATGTGCTGCGACTGTAGTTCCTGGTAATGTTGCTGAAGGGCCTTCCAGGCGGGAGTTTCGGTTGGGTTGATCTTTGGTAACATGTTTGATGCGTTAGATTAGAAGTGAAAAAAGATGATACTGGATGAAACGAGAGTCAGGCAAAAAGGATGAGTGATTATTTAGCGCACCGCCGGGGAAAGCAGGGCGAGGAGATGGCCACCCGGTTTTTGCAGGAGAAAGGACTAACGCTGGTCGCCAAAAACTACCGCCACCGCCGAGGCGAGATTGATCTGGTGATGCGCGACCGTGACACGCTCGTGTTCGTGGAAGTGAAACTCCGACGCAACGCTAATTTTGGCGATCCCGAAACCTTCGTAGATCAATCCCAAGCCGAACGCATTGCTGAGGCGGCCGATCACTACGTGCACGAGATGGAGTGGGAAGGCAATATTCGCTTCGATATTGTTGCTATTACGCTGCAACCTCAAATCACCATAGAGCACTTCGAGGATGCTTTTTGCTAGTTGGTCTGACCCTGGCTTATCCACTGACGCAGTTCATCCTCCAGAAACTCGACGAGCGCCTGGTCCTTGTTACCAAAAGTCACAAAAAGATCATTTCCCAACAACCCACCCGACAGCTCAATGCCGAACGCTTCGCTGCGGATGGTAAGCAAGTCGTGCGAATTGGGTACGAATTGCCGAAAAGAGATTACCGAAGGAGAACCCAAAAAGCTAAAGTGCGCGACAAAAGAATCATCAAGCGCTTGCGGAAGACGATAAATGTGCTTCCGGTATTTGCGGCAGTCTTTTATCTCGCGCAGCTCAAAAACATGACCTAGTGTCATATTCTACACCTTGATTGCTTCAAAACGGTCAACTGAGTCGCCCATGGCCCGGCACTTTGTTTGCTGTGCCGAAAACTTGTTCACTGACTTAAAAACCCGGTCGTAATAGGCTTCATTGAGTTCGGGGGTTTCAGTGATGTCGCCATTATAGATCAGGTTCATGATGCCCGCAACTCCTCCGGTCACCAGATACGATACCGGGTAACTACTCTGCCCAAACGCCTGTAGATACGCATTGGCTTCGTAGCCACTTTTCACCTCTACCACCAGCTTTTGATAAGGCAGCAGCTCCTTGATTTCCCACTGCCCCCAGCCTAGTGCGTTCACACACGCCACAATGCCGTGCGCCCAATCCTCGCGCGAATCAATCATTGGCTGAATAAGCGCGTTCCACTCGGCCGATTCCATAATTCCGCCGAAGGTATTGAAGGCGCACACGTGGCCCGCTTCAATGAGCAAATCCTTCACAATGTTAACCCCGTCGGCCCCAAACTTAGCTTCCATTGCTTTCAGTAAACGATACGAAATTTGGGTGTAGTAATTGGCGTAGTGCCGGGTTAGCGTAACTCCAAACGCTTGAATGAGCCCGTCTTTTCCGCCCACGATTGGCATTCCCGCAAGGGCATCCTGAATGGCTTCGTAGCGAATGCCGGTGTCTTGTGGCTGCACCAATGAGCCAAAAGTCTGATACATTCCCTCCCCCGGCGAAGCTTCTAGCGTGCGGTGTTTGATGCTAGGGGAAACCACAATTGTGCATTGTTGGTGCCCTTGGGTGGGGCATTCGATTTGACGAGCTTCTACCTGTCCTAAGGGTAAATCGAAAAGCGCTTCGGCGGCACCAGCCACGAAACCGGTGGCAAACAAGGCGGCACCGCAGTCGTAGCTGGTTCGAGGTCCGTACTTTAGCATCCAGGTAGCCGAATAGTGCTCCGTGGGCAACGTCACCGTTCCTCCCTGGGCCGAAAGCTCATCCAGACATACAACTCCAAAGCCAAACTCGCTGAACGCTCGGCTCACAACTTCCTTTCTTTCTACCACACTCAGTTCGGGGTTACTTCTAAAATAATTACTAAACTGGGCGTAAGCTATTTCCTGGGCGGTATCCTGCAAAATCGGATACACGTCCAGGTAGTGCTTAGTTTCTTCAATGCTGAGTTGCAGAAATGTATTGTAGTGGTGGCAGTGAAAGATTAAAGGTTCTCCCTGCGCCACGAATGCGTTGCGGTTCTTATGAAATTCACCGGTGAGCGACGGTGCTGTTTGGGTAGTATTCATGGATCTGATTTTACGTGGTTTATTGAAAATTACAAGGTGGACGGCAACTGACTCTGGTAAATGTCCTGTATTGTTTGCTCTAGCACCTCGACGGTTTCTGGCTTAAAGACCAGATTATCGTCCGGATCTTTGAGGTTCTGGAAGTAGTATCCGTTTTGATTAAAGTGAGGCAACATCCGGGTCAGAATCCTGGACCAAGCCATGGGCGACAAGCTGCTATCGCACCAGTTCTTAATTAATGAAGCGTTCATACTACATATGGTTGGTTATACAGATTACCAAGCACGCAAAATGTGTACGGAAACGCGTTTGCCGGTTGAACTACCGGATAAGAGGAAGTAAGGTAACTAGAAAGTATGCTAACTTTCTGCCGTGTTGAGTTGTCGTTAGCGCATCTTGATGGCGCAACACAGATTATCCGAATTGTAAATGCTACGCGAGCACTTTAATTGGATCACAAAACTCGTGAAGATGCAACGTTGGTCGTATAGATAAGATATCTTTCCTTGGTAAGATTGGGTTAAAGGTAGTCATCTTCCCGCTTGTCCTCGGGCAAAAAAACCACTTTGGTCGTGCTGTTTTGGTCCCCAAATCTTAATGTTGTCGACGCGACCGGTATCATCAAACGAGCCAAATCCGATGTAACCGTGGTCGAAGTGCGTGTCGGTGGCCTGCATGATCGGATTGTTCATATCATCAAAGTAGATTTTGATGCTGCCGTCTTCCAACGAGCGTTCTATCTTCACCTTATGCCACTGCTTATCACCCCACTCCACTCCGTCCGACACTTTTTCGGCAATGGCTACGCGGGGTTCGTCGTTGACCAGGAAAATATTGTGGGCGTGCGGGTCGGGTGCGGTAGCAAGGTGGGTGTAGTAAAAATTGCTTGCGTCCTTCATACCGAAAAAGAAACACATATCGCGGTGGCCATATTCGCGTCCGGTTTGCAGCACGTCGGCTTCCAGCACAAAGCTACCGAACTGCTGGTCGGTGATCATCGCAATGTTGCGGGGCGACCGCACCCGGGGTTCGTACTCACTGGCTCCGAACAGATCGAGCATGCGGTTGTCATCCTGTCTGGTAATCTTCCAGGCCGACGGATCGGTCATCTCAAAGTGCTTCAGCGCGTTCTTATTCTCGAAGTCTTCTTTAAAGAGTAGCTGGTAATCGTCGGGGACTAACGAACGATTGATAGTGAACGAGCCTGCTACCAGCAACAGGGTAGCGAGGGAAAGAATGGAAGCGAATTTCATAGCGATTAGGTTATTTTCGTAGTGAAAAGTAAGCAAAATCCCACGCTAAAAAAACTCAGGTCGAGTACGTCAGGCTCTTGATCAGCGTGGCGTGCTGCGGAAACTGCGTGGTGAGTTGGTAGCGATCGGCCATCTCGAAGTCGCGAAAGTCGAAGCCGGGAGCCACGGTGCAGCCCACCAGCGCGTAGGAATCGGGCTGGGCCATACGAGAGCCGAACCACCGCCCGCCGGGCACCGCCGCCTGAAAAACCTGCCCCTCCTCGGCGTCAGCTCCCAACCGAAACTGTTCCATGCGGCCCTGCTCGTTGATCATAAAAACGTCGAGCGGACTGCCCGTGTAAAAGTGCCACAGTTCATCAGACTTGATCCGGTGGAACGCCGAGAACTTGTCCTCCAGTAGCAAGAAGTAGATGGCGGTAGCGTAAGGACGGTCTAGCGACTTTACTTTACCGGATGCTTCGTACGTTCTTTTGTAGAACCCTCCTTCGGGATGCGGTTCCAGGGCTAATTTGTCAATCCAGTACTGGGCTTCGGGAATCATAGCGGGGGCAGGTTACTGATGGGGTTGCAATGTGACTTGTGGTTACGCGATGCATCTTGTGGTGTGGCTACGCGATGCATCGCGTAGCTACGGGGTGTTTTCTTTGTAATCGTACACTACCTGTCCCTGCGGGTTCCATTCTTTGGCAATGTGGGGTTTGGTTTTCTCGTCATAGGGGTCGTCGGGGTACTTGATCTGCTTCTTGGCGCGCTTCTCGTAGTCGTAGTACTCCGTCCACAGACCGACCTTCTTGCCCTCCTGGTATTCGCCTTCCACGGCCACCCGCCCGCCCGGATGAAAGTAAAAGTAGTAGCCTTCTTCCTCCCCGTATTCCACCGGAATCACTTCTTTCACCTTCGCGCGCTGATCTTCATCATAAAAAGTGATCTCCGATTCACGGGGCCAGCCGTGCGTATACTTCTCCTTGTCCAGCAGAATCTCCTTGCGGTTATAGCGCGTCCAGCGGCCGTGTTTGGTTCCTTTGTAGAACATACCCTGCTCGAGCACCTCGCCCTCCTCAGTGATTTTCTTGTAGGGACCGTGCAGAATGAGCGCCTTATTCTTGGTGATGTTGTGCGTGGTGCGAATCTGCTTACGCTTGGTATCGTACCAGTACACATCGCGCACGTAAGGGTCGGGTTCTTGGTAGGATTTCAAGTACCGGAACAGTTCTAGCTCCGCGCCCTGGCCCGAGCCCTTGCGCGAAAAGCCCTTCTTGGTTTTCAGACCGAAGTAGACGTTTTTCTTTTGCTTCTTTTTTTTCTTATCCTTCTTCTCGTCCTCCTCTTCTTCGTCGGCCTCCAGGTTGACCGTGAGCGGCACCTGCGTGGCGGGATCAATAATGAATTGGTCGGTAGTATCCAGGGCTACCCCGGGGGCTTCCGACGCCTCTTTGGTTTTCTTATCTTTTTTAGTCTGAGCGGTCAGTGCGCCGGTTGTCGCGACCACCGTGATCAGGATGAGGGCAATTCGATGCATAATTCAGCTACTTTCCCTAAGCAACGTATCAATTGCCTGGTTTCGTGTGCGCCTCCATCCAACAATCCACTCACACATCTCCCCCTTCGTTCATTCAATCACTCAACTACCGAATATCCAGTTCCTCGTGCTCTCCGGCATCGCCGCGGGCCGAGTCACCGGTGAGCATGGCCTTGGCTATGCCGTAGAGATGCACCATGGTGTTGGATGAAGTGTCCCAGTACTCGGCGCTGTCGGCGGTGATTTTGAGCAGGGCGATATCAGGGGTATCCAGACCATCGGCGAACCAGGCTTTCAGCATAGGGTGCCACAGGTCGTGCATCTTAGCTTTATCTTCCACCAGTTCAGCATGACCGGCCACTGATACATAAGTGTTGCCGTCAGGGTCGGCGTAAGCGAGGTTCACCTGGTTACTGCGTTGCAGTTCGTGCACCTTGCCGGACCGGTCGCTGGTGAAGAACCAGAACACGCCGGTAGATTCTACCTCGGAAGTGTGCATTGGACGGGAGTGCAGGTGCCCATCAGCCACTTCGGTGGTCATCATGGCGATTTTTAGGTCGCCTACTTTTTCTTTTAGCTTAATAGCGGCATCGGGATTAGCGGTGGGCTCAGACATGGGTCTTATTCGTTTTGGTTAAAAAGTTAATTACAAGGAGCGCGGCGCAATTGCGCGAAATCCTCACTTAGATCATCAACCCCCTTTGAATGAGAATGTTGCTGATTTGAGCGCATTAGTTTACTGGCATAAGGCGGTGGCTTACTATATCCTTCTAAGAAACAACCATGCGCCCTGGGGGAGGTAGGATAACGCCAGACGCGGTGCCCGGCGTCCTACGGTCGGCCCATGTAAAGAGAGGAAATAAGAGTAACAACGCTGAGCCTCTAAGGGGGTCCTTCCCAGAGCGATTCTGCTCCGCCCGCGCGTTCAGGAGACCTTCTCAGGGCTTCGGTCGAGCTTCCCGAGCATCAAGGAGACCTTCTCAAGGCTCGGGCGGAGCTTCCGAAGGACTCAGGAGGCCTCCTCAGCGCTGGGGAACGACTTCCCGCGTGCCGAGGAGGCCTCCTTTGGTCGGCGCTCTCCGTAAAATGACATCACCCCGATGTTTCTTACCTGTTTGCCGCTGAGTCCGGATGGGCTATACGCTCAACTAAGGCCTTTTTCGCCACCAAAATATGCCATTCAATCCTTTTACGCACTTTGTGGTACGCTTCCGTTTATTGCCTTAATAGAGCACTCCTTAAGTACATTTATTGCTATGATGCCTACTGAACCATAGAGCTATACCATCATGCAAAAGCAGAGCACTTTTCTTCACCAAACCACCATCGCGCTCACCAACGCGCAGCGCGCGGACGAAATCTGGCAAGCCCTCAACAGGTACGGAGTCGACGAGTACATGACCAAGCAACTAGAGGCGCAACTACGCGCGGTTCAGGACCTGGAAAACCAGTATGACGACACCACGGCGGAGGCCAAGGGGGCCACGCAGTCGCTCCATATAGTGCGCGATGAGGGCAACAAACTCTACGGCCAACACGTGCTGCTGGCCCGGGTGGCGTTCAAGGATGACCCTACCTGGCTGGAGAAGATGGAGTTGGTTGGCCCGCGGCAAAAGTCGCTACCCGCGTGGATCAGGCAGGTGAGCAGTTTTTACCGCCACGCTCCCGCCGTGAAGGACACCCTGGAGACGTATCAGATACCTACCAAAGAAGTGGTGGAGATGCGAAAGCTGCTGGCTCGAATGATGGAGCTTCGTTCGCTTCAGGTAGACCTGAAAGGACGCGCGCAGGTGATTTCCCGACAGAAAAAGCGTGCTAATGCTGCCCTGCGGCAGGGCATGGCCCGGTTCTACCGCATCGCCCGTATCGCGCTCAACGAAGAACCGCAGCACCTCGAGATGCTCGGCTTAACCGTGAAAGCCTCGGTCTAGTGCCCTCGGCACTAGCCATTAGTCGGTTGAGCAAGACTTTCTGATGACTATTTCAGAAATAGAAATAGGTAACCGGAGATACGAGAAACTATAAACAAATCGAAACCTCCTCGAGCAAAAAACCCCTCAAATCGTGAAATTTGAGGGGTTTTGCTGTTACTTGAATCTAAAGAGTGGAGCCGCAGGGACTATGAATTGAAATTATAATTCTTTCCAATTATGATAATTTGTATGCCACATAACTTCCGCATAGACGCAACTACGTAGGACGCCCCGCGCCTATCTGCAATATAGCAATCGGTTAACTAGGTGACAATTTTTTCTCAGAACGTGGTCTACTCACGCTCGTATGCCTACTGCCAACAAGTGGCACATACCGTCAAACGCGCATCGTCTTTTCTCTAGCCGGGCTACGCAGAACATCCACCGCAGTACTCTTTTTGGGAGCCCGGGTACTCTTTTATACTACCGCGGCTCCCTTTTTGCCTACTAACACACTTCTCTCAGATTAGTCAATCTTGTTGCGGTGGTTCGTCGCTAGTCCGCCCCCCCTACTGCCCCTCATTCGTTGGGGCGGGCTCGCTGGTCTCTACGGCTTCTTCGGGATATAACACTACCTCAATAGCTTCATCCACGTCAAAGTACTTGTTGGCCAGCGCCTTTAGTTCGGCTACCGACAGCGCGTTAACGGCTTCCTCATAATCTACGATCTCGTTGAGGTCATCACCGTTGAAGTAAGCTTCCTCTAGCGTGCGCAGCCAGTAGCCGTTTTCCTTTAGATTGGTTTCTATCTCCCGGCGCAGCGTTTCCTTTACCTTTTGTAAGTCAGCCTGGGTGGGGCCGCTGGCCTGCAATTTCTTGATTTCATCGTATACCGCCTGGGTCAGGGTATCCACGTTCTCGGGCGCGCAAGGGAAGCCCACCGAAATGGTGTAGTGCTCGTAGGGATACTTGGTGGCACTGCCTCGGGCACTGATGCCGTACACCCCGCTGCGCTTCTCGCGGATTTCCTCAATGAGCTTGATGTTGAGGGCCTGAATCAGGGCGTTTAGCTCGAAGGCTTCTTCGCGGTCGTAGTCCATTTCACCGGTGAAACGTCAGGCTCACCATGCTCTTGGGGTCGTTGCCCTTAAACACGTCTTCTTCTACGGCTCCGCTCGGCGGACGTACGCCAATGTCCTTCCAAGTTTCTTCGCGGTTGGTGCTCGGCAGGCTCCCTAGGTAGGTGGCCAGCAGCGGTTTCAGGCTGTCTACCTCGAAGTTGCCCACGAAGAAGAAGGTGAAGTCGCTGGCGTCGGCAAAGCGGTCGCGGTACACGCTGTCTACTTCGTCTAGTTTCACCTTGTCCCAATCTTCCACGGTGGGGTAGCCGCCGCCCCGCGGGTTGTTCTGCGACAGGATGCGCGACCGCCGGTCCTGGTAGTAGTACTGCGGGTTAGAAAGTAAATCCTGGTAAATGGCTTTGTTCTTGGTGATGTACGACTGAAACGAGGCGGTGTCTAAGCGGGGCTGGGTGAAATACAGGTTGGTGAGTTGCAGTAGCGTTTCCAGGTCGCGGGGCGTGGCGTTGCCCGAAAAGCCCTCTTTCAGTTCGCCAATGTAAGGCCGCACCCCGGCGTTTTTGTCGGCTAGAGAACTTGTCTAGCGCCACCAGCGATAGGTCACTTACTCCGCTCTGCCGGATCACGTTGTCGGCGTTGGTGGCTGAATAGTAGGTGTCCAGATCATAGAGCGAGTGCCCGCCCGGACTGCTGGCCAGCATCAGAATCTCGTCGGCCTTGAAGTCGGTGGGTTTGAGCACGGCGCGCACCCCGTTGCCAAACGTCAGTTCGGTTACTCCCAACGAATCCAGAGTTTTCTCGGCGGTGATCTGCCCGGCAGCGGGCGGAGTATCCATCAGCGATTCGGCCACGGCTTCTTCTTCGTAGGCGGTGACCTCAGTGTCGGCGGCTTCTTGCAGGTACTGTCGCACCTGGTCTTCGGTGGGCACCGTGATGCCTTCTTTCTCGGGAGCCATTACCACCACCACGCGGTTCTCCTCGCGCATCCACCGGTCGGCCAGGGCGTTGATCTCGTCGAGCGTTACCTCGGGTAGGTACTGCTGCATGAACTGGTACTCGAAGGCAATGCCCGGAATGGGTTCATCTTCTAAGAAGTTGCGGACGTACTCTCCCGCGTAGCTCTTAGACTCGCTTTTCTCGCGTTCGTTGTAAGCCCGTTCGTAGACGGTGAGCAATTGCCGCTTGTAGCGATCCAGTTCGGTTTGGGTGAAGCCAAACTGCCGTACCTTTTCCTGCTGTTCGACCAGTGTTTTCAGACCGCGTTCGATGCCGCCCTCGGGCACAATGGCGTAGGCCTGGAAGGCCTCCTTGGCCCGCACCACATCGCCGTAGTAGGTGCCCGCGTTGATAAAGGGAGGGTCGGCCGACTGCGTGAGTTCGCCCAGACGATCATTAAGCATGCCGGTGAAGGTGCTCTCCAGCACCGACTGCCGGTAGTCGCGCAGGGTTTCTTCGGCTTCGGGGTCCTGGTTGGCCTTGTAGTACAATCCCAGTTGGTTAAAGGTAGCCTCGGGGTCGGCTACCACCACCACCTTGGTATCGTCGTGGTTGGGAATTTCGTAGGCAGTGCGCTCGCGGGGCTGGTTGGGGTTCTCCAGTTCGCCGAAGTACTGTTTGATCTGCGCTTCCATTGAGTCTACGTTGATGTCGCCCACGGCCACAACCGCCATCAGGTCGGGGCGGTACCAGTCTTGGTAGAACTGCCGCAGGGTAGCATAATCAAAGTTTTCCAGCACCTCTTTGGTGCCGATGGGCAAACGCTGGGCGTAGCGAGAATCAGACAGTAGCACCGGCAGGTACTCGTCGCGCATGCGCTGCTGCGCGCCCTGTCCGATGCGCCACTCTTCAATGACCACGCCGCGTTCTTTATCAATCTCCTCCTCTTCGAAGGTAATGCCCTGCGCCCAGTCTTGCAGAATCTGCAGTCCGTCTTCCAGGGTGGTGTCGGCGGTGGGTAGCATCAGCATGTAGACCGTTTCGTCGAAGCTGGTGTAGGCGTTCAGGTGCGCCCCGAAGCGTACTCCGGCCGACTGTAGGGTACTGACTAGTTCGTTCTTTTCGTAGTGTTCGGTGCCGTTGAAGGCCATATGCTCGGTGAAGTGGGCTAGCCCAAGTTGGTCGTCTTTCTCCAGAATCAACCCGGCATTGACGGCCAAGCGAAGCTCCACCCGGTTCTCGGGCCGCTGGTTGCGCCGGATGTAGTAGGTGAGTCCGTTGTTGAGCGTACCGGTGCGGATGGTAGAGTCTACCGGGATTTGGCTGTCCAGGTCGGGAGAAACTGATTGGGCACGAACGGCGGTGATTCCGCCCAGCGCGAACGAAAGAAAGAGGAAGTAAAGAGATTTTAGGTACATAGGTTCAAGGGGTGTAGGGCCAAGAAAGAAACTGAGGAAAGGTACTGATTTACCCAGGATCAACGAAGCCAGGGAGCAATTAGTTGGCGGCGCTTGGTTAAAAACGGTTAAATTGCACTATTCCTATTTTCGCCCCTTGCGCTGGGTTCGGCGTTCCTTCGGCCTGGCTTCGGAGATCCTTCGGAGAAGCGTTGTTTACGCCAAATTGTACTATTCATGGATTTGGGGCGGCGGTAGGGTACCGAAAAGTGAACAAATTCCCTGGATGAGGGCAGGAATTAATGGCTTAAAATAGAACATTATGCCCGCCAGCAGATTTAGGAAGTATGGCCGAAGAAAATAACGTATTGGGTAATTCCTTACAAAGCTGCTGCACCGACCCGATGACCGGTTTCTACCGCGACGGACGCTGCGTGACGGGTCCGCAGGACGGCGGCAAGCACGTGATCTGCGCGCAGGTGACCGAGGCGTTTCTGCTGTTTTCAAAAAGCCGGGGCAACGACCTGATCAACCCGATGCCCGCCTACGGTTTTCCCGGTCTCAAGCCCGGCGATCGCTGGTGCCTGTGCGCCTCGCGTTGGCAGGAGGCCTACGAAGCGGGCGTGGCCCCACCCGTGGTGCTGGAAGCGACGCACGAAGCAGCGTTGAAGTACGTTTCAATGGAGGCGTTGCAAGCGCACGCGATAAAGGAGGTTGATTAGTTTACTGGATTGTCTATGGTTCAACGGTTCAATGGCTCTATTGTTAAATCGCTGATGCCAACAATCGAGCCATTGAACAATTGAGCAATCAAACCCAATCTTTATGAAATTCGACCAGTATCCGATTGCCGACGAGATCAAGCGGGCGCTGCGGCAGCTCGACTTCCGGCGGCCCACCGACATCCAGTATAAGGCCATTCCGCCGGTGCTGAAGGGAGAAGACGTGCTGGCGATTGCGCAGACGGGCACGGGCAAGACGGCCGCCTTCGCCATTCCGGTGATTCATCAGTTGCACATCCGCAAGCAGCGCAAGCGTCCCGATGGCATTAAGTGCGTGGTGATGGTGCCGACGCGGGAACTAGCATTGCAGATTGCCGAGGCCTTCGAGCAACTGGCGCAGTACACCCGCGTGAAGACCTACGGGGTGGTGGGCGGCGTGGAGCAAGACCCGCAGATCGCGCAGTTGGAAAAGGGCGTCAACGTGCTGGTGGCTACGCCCGGCCGCCTATTTGACCTGGCCAGTCAGGGGCACCTCCGCCTGAACCGGGTGGACACGCTGATCTTGGATGAGGCCGACCACATGCTTGACCTGGGCTTTATCAAAGACATCCGTGACCTGATCGAGCGCTTGCCCAAGCAGCGGCAGACGTTGTTTTTTTCGGCCACCATTGATGAGCGGATCAAGAAGCTGGCTTACTCGCTGGTGACCAACCCCATCCGCATTCAGATTTCGCCCAAGAACCCGGTGGCCAAGAACGTGACCCACGCGGTGGTGCGGGTGGCGATGGACGACAAGCGGTTCTTTCTGGAGCGGCTGGTGCGTGAGAATCCCGGCGGCAAGGTGCTGGTGTTCGTGCGCACCCAGGTGCGGGCCGAGCGGGTGCAACGCGCGATGGAACGGGTGGAAATTGCCAGCCAGACGATCCACGGCGGCAAGGCGCAGGACGACCGGTTGCGGGTGCTGGAAGACTTTAAGCAGGGAACCGTGCAGTTGCTCATCGCTACCGACGTGAGCGCCCGGGGCATCGATATTCCGAATGTGGACCTGGTGGTGAACTACGACCTGCCGACACCCTCGGAGAACTACGTGCACCGGGTGGGCCGCACCGGACGGGGCCGCCACAAGGGCCGGGCGGTGTCGTTCTGTAGTGATGAAGAACAGGAGACGCTGGTCGCAATTGAAGCGTATCTGGGCCAGCCCATCGAGGAGCTAACGCTGGACCGCGTAGACTACGCCGAAACCCTAGACGCGTCATTGGATGCGGATACCGACTGGAAAGCCCTGATGCGGGAAGCAGAGCAGGGCGGGAAGAAGGGGAAACGGAAAAAGAAGGTGTGAGCTAGCCGGTGATTACGTTAAGTTTCTTTTTGCTGTCTAGTTGCATCTCATAGATGCCTGACCACACGATGAAATCCTGCGTGTCGGCTAGTTCTCCGCAGTCAAACTTGTTATAGAAGTCTTCAGAAGATATCTTGTATTTATCTTCATAGGTAGCCAAATCCACCTCCATCCGAGCAATTTCACGCTGAGCGTTTCTTTTGTGATACTCAATGAAGTCGCTAAAGAGGGTATTTTGATCGCCAACCAGACTTACCAGTTTATTCCACTGCTTGGCTAAGTCGGTATCCAGATTTACCGTTATTTGTGTCATCTTCTGACGGGTTAACATTCGTTTGCGCCACTGTAACTTCAAGATCGGTATTTGCCTGCAATTCTAATGCTATTAGAATACTTCTTTCTTCAGCGCGATAGTAACCCACTTGTTCTATCGGCCAGAACACCAACGTGAAAGGAATGCCGGGCGTTAGTCGATTACCTTAGTTATCTTATCCCACATTTCGTTGTGGAAATCAATAGGAACCAAGGATTCGTCGGGCGCTTGGCCGAGGCGGATGACCACCATGTCTTTGCTGGGTACAACGTCAATAAATTGCCCGTTGAACCCCAAGGCGGCGTATAGATCCGCCGGAGCGTTGCTCACCAACTGGCTGGAAACAGTACGCTCAGACTGGGGCGGAATGTAGGAAGCTTCACCATTGAGCCAAGTCAGGTAACCATAAGAAGGATTGAGCTGCTGCGAGGGGTTAGTCATCTGGTTGAAGTATTCTTTGTCTTCGAGTACCGTGGTATTGTCCCAGTCACCTTCGTTTAGTAGCAACAGTCCGAACCGGGCGGCATCTCTGGCGGTGCCAACGTACATCATACGGCCGCCTACCGGTCGCCAGCCGCCCGCCATTCCAATAATTGACTCCAGGTTTTGAGCAGAAAATTCGCCAATTTCCTGATCGGTAGTCGCTTGTATCACCTGGTGAAGCAGGGTGTAAGGCCCATTGTGGTAGTGCCATTCTTGATTGGGGCTTGACTTATAGACAAAGCACGCCGGTTCGACGCAGTCGAGGTCTGGCACAGTGTAGTCTAAACCGGTAGTCATTTGCAGGTGGTGCGCTACTTTGATCTGATCTTCCTGCTGGGCAGTTAGCGTTGACCAGCCATTACCTAAGTAAGCAGAAACGCTTTTGTTGATGTCTAGCTGGCCGTTTCCCTGGGCAATGCCAACAAGAACCGCCACAATCGTTTTGCTAGCAGAAGCCCAGTACCAGTTTGAGTCATTAGAGAACGTTCGGTTCCCGACCGCTTCCGTTCCCCAGTATTTTTCCACCACAATTCTGCCGTTTTGAAGAATGATGAAAGCCCTCGTACCGTTGCTCTCTAGGTAATCGTACAGCGGCTGAATCTCGCCCGTATTCCAGTTCAGGCTTTCAGGAGATACACTGTCCCATTTGCCGGTGCTGGTGGGGGGGAAGTAGGCGGCGTCAGGGTTGACTATTTCGAGCGCTTCTTCCCGGTTACAGGAAAGCAGAGCCGAGCAGGCGGAGGCAAAAAGGATCGCGGTCTTGAGTTTCATACACGAAAGGTTTAGCCGTTGACTGCGCAAATACTACACCGCTTTGCCTTTTGGATGCTTGTTCCTTCCCTACTTAAATAACTCCGTTCTGCTTTTCCACGGACGCCGATTATATTATTCTATCGGCCAAAACACCAGCCCGAGCGACTCAATGTGCTCGCCGATCGTAGTAGAAAGCTATCCTTTTAGATACGACAAATCGCACTCCAGCGCATCTCGGTCCCAGTTGCCCGTATTAGCAGCGGCCGCGTAGGTGGTTCGCACGAAGTCCATCAGCATCGCGTCCGGATCATCGGTCTGCTGCACGGCCGCGTAGGGCAGGATAAACTCACCCAGCTCCGGGTGGTAATAGGCGTCGTCGGGCCGCACGGGTTGTTTCTTGAACGCGTCGGGGGTAGGGTAACAGTAGGAATAGAACGCCGCTTCGGGGAAGTCGGGGTTGCCGGGCCAGAATCCGGCGCTGCTCACCTCGTGCGAGTAAGCTTCCTGCATCACCGCCAGCGGAATGTTGGGCGCTCCGCCGGGATGCAGCGGAGCCTCGCGTTCTGAGAAGCGCGTCACCGCCAGGTCAAACGCGCCCCAGAACAGATGCACCGGGCTCACCTTGCCGATGAAGTCAGCTCGAAAGCGCGTGAACACGTTGTGGATGCGAATGAGTGCCTGCCACACAGTGTGGGCGTGGTCGGGATTATACGAGCGGGCCTGGTGATCCTGATTAAAGGGCACGGCCGGTTCCATCTCGTTGGGCCGCGGGTGAATCTCCACGACGATGCCCGCCTGCTGAAGCAAAGTCAGTAACCGCTGGTAGAAGTCGGCGATGGTACCGTCGGACAGGGAAAGGTTCGCTTGATGTCCGGTGCTGGTAGTCAGGGTGAGTTGGTTCTGTAGGCAATCGAACTCTAGGTTAAACACTCCCTGCTCGTAGGGGACACTGCCGGTGGTGAGTCCGCGCGGCGAGACGTACAGGGAAACGTGCCAGGAGTGGTTGATCCAGGGCATCTGGCGCAGGCGAATCTTGCCGACCATCTGCATCCACAGGTGCAGGGTGGCCAGGGTGTCTTTCAGATCGGGATAGTGGAGGGCAGGCCAGGCGTTGGGAGTGCTCATTGCTTCGGGTCAAGGTTGATTAATTCTTTATAGTCTCACGCATGGACCTCATAGGCAGTTACTTCTTCCACCTCCACCGTGCCATGTTCGTTCACCGCTTGCAAGCGAACTTCCTTTAGTTCGTTCACCAGCAGCGGGTCGTAGCGGGCGCGCACCCGCACGTAGTTCTCGGTGAAGCCATGCATAGAATCGCCCTCGGCTTCTTCGAAGAGCACGGTTGCAGTGCGCCCCACGTTTTCCTCGTAGAACTGCCGCCGCTTCTTTTCTGATAGCGTACGCAACATGGTGGAGCGCTCGCGACGCACGGACGGCGGGACGGCATCAGGCATGGTTGCGGCCGGAGTGTTGGCTCGCTCAGAGTAAGTGAACACGTGCAGGTACGACACCGGCAGTTCGTTTAAGAAGCGATAGGTTTCTCGGAAGTCATCTTCAGTTTCGCCGGGGAAGCCCACGATTACGTCTACGCCAATGCAAGCGTGCGGCATCTGCTGCTTGATGCTGCGCACCCGGTCGGCGTATAGCTGGCGGGCGTAACGGCGGCGCATGAGGCGCAAAACTTTATCGCTGCCCGATTGCAAGGGCAGATGAAAGTGCGGCACAAAACGCTGCGATTGGGCGACCACATCGATAATATCGTTGCTGAGCAAGTTGGGCTCGATGGAAGAGATTCGAAAACGGTCGATGCCCGCTACGGTATCAAGTTCGCGTACTAAATCAACAAACCGACTTTGTCGCCGCCCGTCCTCGATGCCGAAGTCACCGATGTTCACCCCGGTAAGCACCACTTCCCGGACGGAGGTGGCGGCAATCTGCCGGGCCGAGGCCACCACGCTGTCGATACTGGCGCTACGACTCTTGCCCCGGGCCATCGGAATGGTGCAGAAGGTGCAGTGGTAGTTGCAGCCGTCCTGCACCTTCAGAAAGGTGCGGGTGCGGTCGTTTATTGAGTGGGCAGGATGAAAGCTCCGGGCCTCGTCCACCTCGGAAGCTAGTACCTGCGGCTGGGGTTGCTTCACGAAGCCGTCGAGCAGCTCCAGCAGGCGGAACTTCTCGGCGGCTCCCAGCACGGCGTCTACGCCGGGAATTTCGGCAATCTCACGCGGCTTGAGTTGGGCGTAGCAACCAACTACGCACACGTAGGCGTTCGGGGCGTGGCGCAGCGCTTCGCGTACCACCTTGCGGCATTTCTTGTCGGCATTGTCGGTCACCGAGCAGGTGTTGATGATATAAATATCAGCCCCCTGCTGAAAGTCGACCGTTCGGTAGCCCTTCTGTTCCATCATTCGGCCCATGGTGGAGGTCTCGGAGTAATTGAGCTTGCAACCCAGGGTGTAAAAAGCGACCGTTCGCGTTGTGTTTGCCATGATACGTTGTTTTTTTCGGGGTAAGCGAATCTGCTTGGTGATTTTGCCAGGCGGTGTTTATCGTTGTAAAGTTCTTATTAAATACGCCATCATCCAACCGGTTTGTTCATCAGCGTTGGTAAAAATTACCTGAGAAGCACCAGATTACGCAGAAAAACTCACCAAATATTATTCTGTCTCGGAGAAACTCGGAATAGCAACGGATAAGGTCTATTAGGAGGCAATTCAAAATTTTAGGTAAATTTTGTTAGCAAGTAGATAAAATACGCGCACTATTTTTATGACTAACCGAAAAATAATATATTCGCGTTCTACTGGTTTTTTATTCTGAAATTCAATGCTTACACTAGCAGATTGATGCGGCTATTTGCCCATTCATCTACTAAAAACCAATCTAATCTTTACCCATTAACTCTGCGCATCCATGTCCAAGACTAAACTCGAGTACATTTGGCTAGACGGCTACAAGCCGACGCAAAGCCTACGAAGCAAAACCAAAATTGTGAAAGACTTCGGGGGCACCCTTGAGGAATGCCCCATGTGGTCGTTCGACGGTAGCTCTACCGAGCAGGCCGAAGGCAACGCCTCCGACTGCCTGCTGAAGCCCGTCGCGCTCTTCCCCGATCCGGCGCGTAACGACGGCTGGCTGGTGATGACCGAGGTGCTCAACTCCGACGGCAGCCCGCACGTGTCTAACGGACGCGCCACCATCGACGATGACGACGATGACTTCTGGTTCGGTTTTGAGCAGGAATACTTCCTGTGGGATCCTGAAACCAACTTGCCCCTGGGCTTCCCGGCCAACGGGTACCCACGTCCGCAGGGACCGTATTACTGTTCGGTAGGAGCCAAAAACGCCTACGGACGAGATATCATCGAAGAACACCTGGATTTATGCCTGGAGGCCGGAGTAAACGTTGAGGGAATCAACGCCGAGGTGGCCACCGGACAGTGGGAGTTTCAAACGTTTGCCAAAGGAGCTGCTGCCGCCGGAGATCACGTGTGGGTGGCCCGCTACTTAGCCGAACGCAACGCCGAAAAGTACGGTTTGTCCATCAACTGGCACCCCAAACCCCTCAAGGGCGACTGGAACGGCTCAGGCATGCACGCCAACTTCTCGAACTCCACCCTGCGCGAAGCGGGTTCCAAAGAAGTGTATAACACCATCTGCGAAGCCTTTGCTCCCGTGATTCAGGAGCACATTGAGGTCTACGGAGCCGACAACGATCAGCGTCTAACCGGAGCGCACGAAACCCAATCCATTGACAAATTCAGCTACGGCGTTTCGGACCGCGGTGCCTCCATTCGCATTCCGATTGCTACGGTGGAAAATGGCTGGAAAGGTTGGCTGGAAGACCGCCGCCCTGCTTCCAACGGTGATCCCTACAAAATTGCCGCCCGCATCGTGAAAACCGTTAGAAAAGCGGAGGTGCCCGCTTGATCATACGCAAGACAACGTCCAAAACAGGAAATCTATCCCGATTTCCTGTTTTTTGTTTTAGTGGGTGGTGAGATACGTTCTCTTCCTGAAGAAACTTATTCGCCAGAAAGGCTAGGTAATACAGCGTAGTCTCGATGTCCTGATGCGAGGTGGCGGGATTAATGGTGCAGAGTCGCAGCACCACGCGCTCCCCCACGGTGGTCGAGGAAAGCACAATTCCCTGTTCGTCCATAATGTGGCTGGCGATACGTCCGTTGAGCTGATCGTGCTGGGCCAGCGTGAGCGACGCCGGAGCGAAGCGAAAGGTGAGGATACCGATCTGAGCGGCAGTGGCCACCTCCCAATCCGGTAGCGTCCTAACAATCCCCTCGGCGTGTTCGGCCAGCGTAATGGTATAGGCGATGGCTTTCCGAAACGTATTGATTCCGTAGTATTTAATCGACATCCAGAGCGGTAAGGCCCGAAACCGACGCGACAACTGCACTCCTTTGTCCGAAAAATTACGGTACTCCTCAGTTTCTTTCAGGTAAGAGCCCGACGTTTTGAACGTGGCTAACAGATGGTCGGCGTTGCGCACGAGCAGTCCGCCAATGTCGTAGGGCTGATAAAGCCACTTGTGAGGATCAATGGTTAGCGAATCGGCCTGGTTGGCTCCCTCGAGCAGGTGCTGGTGTTCCTCCGAGAGCCAGACGGCCCCGCCGTAGGCCGCGTCGGCGTGCATCCACAAGCCTTCAATATCGCAGAGCGCCCGAATTTCGGACAGCGGATCAATGCTACCGGTGTTGGTGGTGCCCACGTTGGCAATTACGCAAAACGGTCGCCCGCCTCGTTCTTGATCACCGCGAATTTGCTGGTACAAGTTATGCATATCCAACCGTTGCTGCTGGTCCGAGGGCAATACGCATATCTGATCATCAGAAAAGCCGAGTAGCTTCAAGCCTTTCAGGTTAGAACCGTGGGTTTGGTCGCTGCAGTAGACGATGGCCTCCGCATTGGGTTCTCCGAGTATCACCGCACGGGCGGTGGCTAAGCCCATCAGGTTGGATACCGATCCACCGGAGGTTAGAATGCCGTCGGCCCCCGGCCCCATTCCCAGTAATTCAATAAGCCACTGAATCACCAGTGATTCTACCTGACTAGCGGCTGCCCCAATGCGTTCTGCTCCCGAAAACACGTTGAACCCACTGGCCAGGGTGTCGGCCATCACGCTGATAAAATTGCTCGGACCCGGCACCCAGCCGAAGAAGCGGGGATGATTTAGAAACATGTTGTTGGGGAAGATATCTTCGGCCGCCGTAGCTATCAGGTCGTTGAAGGGCGTAGGTTGATCCGGAACGGGCTCCTCAATCACCGAGGCCATCTCGGCCACGGTGCGGTGTCCCCCGGCGGGCTTCTCAGCAAGGGTGACGTGATGTTCTACCAGCAAGTCGATAACTTGGTAGCCCACTCAACGCATCTCCTCTTCCGACAGCCCAAAAAAATCGTTGTCCATAGTCTACAGATGCTTCTCGTAGAGGATGCAGCTGTCTACGCTGGTGATATCCGCAAACACGGCCTCACCCGCTAAAAGAAAGTCTTGATAGTTGATTTCGTCCACGTAATCGAAGCCTAGCTGGTTGGTGCACACGAACTGCGAGATGCGTCCGGTGGCCTCACAAACGGCAGTTTTGAACCCCCGCTCGCGGGCCATATCCTGCGCGAAGCGGTTAAGCTTTCGGGCCAGACGCCGGTTGGCGTACTGCTGGTAAACTCCACACATAAAAATGTGGTAGTGCGTTCCGGGAGTCACTCCCTGGCTAGCGACGTAGCGTTCGCCCAACGATTCTAGCAAAGCAAAAACAGGGGTAAATTTTTCGGAGATAGTTTCCAAACCGGTAGGAGGCTCCGTCACGTAGTCTTCGGCAATGGTGGCACCGATCACCTGCTGCTCTTCATCTACGGCAACCACCGACAAACCTTCGTGGGCGGTTTTTTCGATGAACAAACGAGCAAACTGAATAAACTCATCATGGGTGATGCCCAGGTGCTGCGACATGGGCTCGCCGGTTGCAAAAGTGCTGGCGATGCAGGCGGTGGCTCCGTCGACGTGCTGAGGACCGAGAATTTCCAAAGTAATCTTCTGGGGCAACACCGCGCCCGGGGTAGTAGTATTCATATGGTAGATAATTAGATAATTTTTGCGGGTAATGGTCTTGGTTTATGCGTCGAACCAAGCGTAGGCATCTTTGGCACTGGTAAATTTTTCCACATTCAGCAGAGACACAAACTTTTCTCTCCAGAGCTATACGGTTGCTAAATTCACCAAAGGAGCTTTCGGGAAGGCTAATGGCTACTTTCTCTACGCCCGCGGCCTTCATCTTTTCGCTTATCACCTCACCAACCCACTTGGCAGTTTCTACCGTGCCACCTTTGAACTTGAATAAGTCAGCTACCACGTTGGTGATATGGTTTTTCTTGATTAGGTCAATAATTTGCAGAAACCCGGCTTTCGCTTCGTCATCCAAGATGTGTCCCTTCCATTGGTAGAGCAATACGCTACTGGATGCATCTACTTCTACGTAGAGTTTAGCGTTGTCAATAGCTACCTTAACATCATTTAAAATCGTCGTGGTCATAAGAGTATTTGTTAGTTTGAACAAAACTATTCTATCTCATATTGATTAACCGCGAAAAAGAGAAGAAAACAGTACAAGAGAATAAAAATGTAGAACTGTCGCTAAAAACGAAAAAACCTTACCGTCCAGCCACTTTTGAGGGCTAAACGGTAAGGTACAAGTCAACTGCGAATGCTAGATTGGTTTTCGTGAGGTCTTTACGCTAGTTCCAATTGTTCGTCGGCGGCGTAGTAATAAGATACGCCCTTTCGGAAAGTCGCGTACTGGCGAATTTGGCGGGGCGGGGTGGTATCGTCGACGGTGATATACTGCTTGTCCACGTAAATTCCCTCCACCATTTTTACCTTATTCGGGTCATCTTGCCATAGCTGTTGCTTGAAGCGCTGAATCCACGCGTTGAACTGCTCATCGGAGGTAAAAGATACGCGTTTCGTGAATGATTTCTTTGATTTGTTCGTGGGCGATGCCGTTTTCACTGCTGATGTACCGCTCCTTTAGGGTTGCTTTGATCATTTGCATATTCGTGAGATTTAAGTTTGCTGATTATTCTTTTGTCGTTTTCGGGCTTCCGCTAATTTGGCGTCTCTCTATGTATACAACGACCTCATTGTCAGAACGTTGCTACCAAGTTGTTGGTAAACGTAACTGCGGAAAACCACCGGGAGCGATGGGGAAACTACGTAGTCCCCCTAGATAAGCTTCTTTTCGTAGGCGAGTCGGATCATCTCGGCGGTGTTGGCAACGCCCAGTTTTTTCATGATGCGCGAGCGGTGGGTTTCTACGGTACGCACACTCACGAAGAGCTGATCGGCAATCTCCTTGGTGATTTTGCCCTCGGCCACCAGGCGCACAATCTGAATTTCGCGTTCGCTGAGCAGGGTTTCGGGCGATGGCTCGCCAGACAAGTTGGCGACGATCAAATCGGATATTTTGTTCTTAAAGTACTTGTTTCCGGCATAAACCTCCCGGATGGCGGTTTTGAGTTCCTCCTCGTCGGCATCCTTTAGTAAGTAGCCGTCGGCTCCCTGACGCAGGCTGCGCAGCACGTACTGCACGTCGGCGTGCATGGTGAGCATGATGCATTTCACGGCCGGAAACCTTTCCTTTATTATGGGGAGCAGGTCGATGCCGGTGTCGGGGGGCATAGAGATATCCAGCAGCACGATGTCGGGCGTCTGAGCGGCCAGCACGGTGAGCAGTACCGCTCCGTGCGAGGCTTCTCCCACCACCTCCACTTCGCCGGTGGCCTGTAGCATGGCCTTCATACCGTCGCGAAACAGTTGGTGATCGTCAGCGAGTACAATGCGGATTTTATTCATACAATCGGAATTTCAGCTTCAATAAGGGTTCCTTGTTCCCGGTAGATATGGACCGTTCCGCCCAATATACGCACTCTCTCGTGAATATTCTTTAGTCCTTTCCCGTCACTGTTGCGCAGTCGGACAGGATCGAATCCCACTCCGTTGTCCTTGTAATAAAAAATCACCTGATCGTCGAATTCGGTGAGCGACATGACTATTTCGGTGGCCTGAGCGTGCTTCAGCGTGTTATTAATGGCTTCCTGCGCGATTCGGTAGAGGGCAATACCGGTTTCTTTGTTCAGACGAGAGGGTGCGAGCAGGTCGTTGGCGTAGCGCACCGTGAGGGCGGTGTTTTTTTCCACTTCGCTCGCTAACTGCCGCAGGGCTTCGCCCGGACCGAAGTCGCTCAGCACGGCGGGCATCAGGTTGCTGGAGATTCGGCGCACTTCGGCAATCACCTCGTCCAGGAGCATCCTCACTTCCCGCGTGGCATCCGAGGGCAACGCCAAAGACGTCAGCTTCAGCTTGGCGGTGGTGAGCAGCGGGCCGATGCCGTCGTGGATGTCGCGGGCAATCCGCTCGCGTTCGGCTTCCTGCGTGCTCACCAGTAGTTGCTTGGTTTCGCGTTCCAGTGCTTCTTTGCGGTCATTCAATTGCCGCAGCTGGTCGCGCATTTGCAGCAACGCGCGCCCCAGTTCATCGTGCTCGCTCAGCGGACGATGAACGGCATCGAAGGCTCCCTGCCCAATCTGCTGGGCAAAGTCGGCCGTTCGGCGCAGCGCCTGAATAAGTTCGTCGAGCGAAGCAGAAATCGTGTTTATTTCCCGAACGCGGGAGTTGCGCGGCCGCTCGGGGGGCAGCACGCCCTTCGCCAGGGTCTGAATGTCCTGCTGCAGTGCCCGAATTGGTCGGGAAAGCTGCTTGGCCAGGAAAACCGAAACCAGCCAGGATATCGCCAGCAGCCCAAGAATAAACGCCAAAAACCGGTTTCGCAGCCGGTGCACCGGTTGCATGGCCTCGGCCATGTCTATTTCGGTGAGGATCACCCAGTCGGTGGGTGCGCTTAGTCTGCGATAGGCTCCGATAATCGGCACTCCCCGGTAGTCGGGATACACCCCAACGCCCGGATTGCCGACCAGCGCTTCCCGGAAACCTCGGGTGTGAACGCTAATGCGGCCGGGTAACGAATCGGGCAAGAACCGCGAGGGAGTGATCATTTGCCCTTCTTGGCTTACTAAGTACGATTCGCCGGTAGCGCCCATGCCGGTGCGCTCCAGCATAATCTCTTCTAAGTTACGAATGAGATAAGCCGTAGTGAGCGAATCGGTTTCCGGCGTATGTTCAGCCAAATACTGCTCTACCAGTCTCTTCTTGAGGATGTTGATCGAGCGCAGTTGATTTTTAGTTCGATCCAAAACAGCGTTCTTCAGTTCAGCGTAAAAACCCAATGACCCTGCTCCGGCGAACAGGACGGTCAGCCCAAAGAGAGCCACGGTGAGCCACCGTTCTAGTTTCCAGTTTCTGAACACGAATCACGGTTTATGGTCGTCGATTTTTCGCCCACGGCCCCTTCAGGATTTGCTTCTTCCGCCGAACGAGCGATTGCGCGCTGTCCTGCTTCTGACTTCCGGGCCGTTTGTTCTTAGCTGCCCCGCCCCACTGCTTATCGGCAACTTGACGGCGCGTCACCACCGGAGTTGACAGGCGTTTCCACCGGGGGGTGTTCTTAGCACGAGGCCCCTGAAGCGGACGTTGCGCAGGAAGCGGTTTGTCTTCTGAATCATTCATGGTGCAGGCGGTAACGAAAACCAGAAATGCAATTAGCAGCTTTTTCATTCTTCCGGAGAAGATCCCGCCGGTTCCACCTCCCAGGTGTGGTCAGCCAATAGGGTTACCTTGGCCAGATACGCGGCGTAGGGAATTTTGCGTCCCCACTCCCGGGGTGATACCATTGAGAGCACGTCGGTGCCGTCGGCGCGCTCGTAGAGGTGGTAGGTGTGCGCAATAATCGGCTCGAAATTCATCTGGGCGGTGTAGATCCGCTCCGACACCTCCACCCGGTGCTGGATGGCGCGCGCCTGCCGGGCCAGCGTCTGGGCTTGTTCGTAGAGCTGCTGCATCTGCCGCTCGGTCTGTTGCCGCATGGCCGTCACCGACCGCCCCTTCATCTTGCCCTGGTCTTCGGGTTTGATCACCGCGCCGCCCACCGAGTGCGGAAACGCCACCAAACCGGGCTGGTCGGTGGTGGATTCTTTCATTTTCTCCAGATCAATCTGGTTGAGATCTACTTTATTTTTCTTTTGCGTCACGCGCTAGCGGATTTTGGTTAGGAATCTTGTGCCTCAATGCGTTCCTTGAGGCTGGGCTTCGACCCCGGAAAGGTGGTGCGCTGCGATATATCATAGCTGATGTAGAGCATAATCAGCAGAAACAAAGCGGCTAACAGCAAAAATATCTTCTTCGACCTCTTCATTGTTGGTTCGGGGTTAGAAGTTCTAGGTTGGAAAGTCCGGGATTTGGGGTTGAGGTAAGGGTTAGAAGCTAAAACCCGCGACTGGCAAAATAGTTCTTGTTTCATGGACGGTGAGCACATTCGTAAGATTATTCACATCGACATGGACGCTTTCTACGCATCGGTGGAGCAGCGCGACTTTCCGGAGTACCAAGGCAAAGCCATCGCGGTGGGAGGAGGGAGCGATCGCGGGGTGGTGGCCGCGGCCAGTTACGAAGCGCGCCGGTTCGGAGTGCACTCGGCCCTGGCCTCGGTGAAAGCGCGGCAGCGGTGCCCGGAGCTCATCTTCGTGAAGGCCCGCTTCGACGTATACCGCGAGGTGTCGCAACAGATTCGCGCGATCTTTCGGCAGTACACTGATCTGGTAGAACCGTTGTCGCTAGATGAGGCCTACCTCAACGTGACTGACAACAAACTGGGCATTCGCTCGGCAATCCGCATCGCGATGAACATCCGGGAGCAAATTCAACGAGAAACCCAGCTCACGGCCTCGGCGGGAGTGTCGTACAACAAGTTTTTGGCGAAGGTAGCTTCCGACATCAACAAACCCAACGGACTGAAAGCCATTTTGCCCCACGAAGCCGAGGCTTTTCTGGAAACGCTTCCGATCGAAAAATTTCACGGAATCGGCCGGGTCACAGCCCGCAAAATGCACCGCCTGGGCATCGGCAACGGGGCCGCGCTGAAGCAGGCCGCGCTGGAAACCCTGGCGCACCACTTTGGCAAAGCGGGACGTTACTACTACCACATCGTTCGCGGCCGCGACGAGCGGATAGTCAACCCGGCCCGTATCCGAAAATCGGTGAGTGCCGAACGCACCTTTCAGGAAGACCTGCGAACCCCCATCGAACTGCGGGAGCAAGTGCACCACGTGACCCAATTACTGACCGAGCGACTGGAGAAGGCACAGGCCCAGGGCTTCACCCTTACCCTAAAGATCAAATACGCCGATTTCTCGATCATCACGCGTAGTGTCACCCAGAAGCAATTGATCAGCGACGCGGCGACGATTGAAGAACTTGCTCGGGAGATGCTCGATCAGGTTGCTATCGATCAGCACGCGGTGCGCCTGCTGGGGATTGGGGTCTCTAACCTGCTCACCCCGGAGAAATCGATCCATGGCGTGCAGTTGCAATTTGCGTTTTAGTGGGTCAAAATGGGGCAGTGCCCTCTCAAGTGGTATAATTTCCCCTTGAATAGTACGTGCTTGCTTTCTACAGCAATCTGTTGATTCGCCGCGCTGACTTCCTGCTCAGCCAGCCTGTTGCCGAAAAACTATCCCCTTCGCCTTGCCCTGGCTCTCTACCGCCGCCCTTTTGTGCGCATTGGCGCCCGGTCTTACAGTCTGCCGCTCATCGCTCGATCGCTTGGGCGTACTCTTTGCACAATTCCCATGTTGGATGTCATATCCCTGACTGGGAAAAGCTGTTCCGGAACCAAACAAGATCTTATGATGCTATCTATACCGTCTAAAATAACTTCTTGTTGTCGTTCCGTTAACCAGCGCAATCCTCTTCTCTATCGCACTTTTTTTCTGCTGCTTTTATGCCTGAGCAACGGGGCAGGGAGCTTCGCTCAGTGCGAAAAAGTGAGCAACCCGGGCAATAACGTGCTCAGCGAAGAACTGGTCTGTGCTCCGCGCACCTTCGAGTGGTGGGTGAAGTGGGCGATCAACGACGCCACTACCGTGGAGTTTGAGATCGACTGGGATGATGGCGTCACTGAGACGGTAACCGTTACTTCGGCGACCAATACCTACGAAGCCGTGGTTACTCACATCTACCCCACCGGGGGCGACAAGTGCGTATACTCACCCAAGGCTCGGGTGCGGGTGAACGGACTTTTGTGCAACGGTGAACAAACCCAGGAATTTGTTCGGGTGTGGGATTTAGACAATGAGAACGGCGGGAACCTACGGGCTGATCCTCGGGTGTACCGCGTTTGTTTAGGCGAGAGTGCCACAGTGCAGTTCACCGACCAGAGTAACTGGAACTGTACGCCCCCTACTGAAACCGACAAGGTGAACAACTTTGACCGCTGGACGCAGTGGATATACGGCACCGGCGGCGGGGCCAATCGCATCCCTAACGTAGCCGTGAATGGCACTTCGCCGGGCTATCCGTTTCGGGAAGACGTGCAATACTTGGAGCCGGGAGTAGATTTCGACTTGTTAAACCCCCAACCGGCTCCGCCAAAGAATCAGAGCCTGGGAGTGTTCGTTCCGGCCACCACCGACCCGGCTGATGTGGGTAAGCGCTTTGAGCTCACGCTTCGCAATTGGAACACCTGTAATCCTTACGACGAAGACCTCACCAACGGCCCGCTAAATCCGGCGGACGTGGCCGACGGCGATGAAGATCCGATCACCACCAACGCCCAGATTGTTATCGTAGAAAAATCAGACCCCAGTTTCAGTACCCACCGCAATGCTACGTCGGGCCCGGCTGCCGCTGAGTTTTGCATCGGTGATGCGGTCTATTTCAAGAATCTGACGCCCATTATCGATGATGACGGGGACGGCACGAACGACGCTGACTTTGGGTATCAGTGGGAAATTTTTGACGATGCGTTCGGCACCAGTTTGCTCACCGCCTCCAATGCCGTCAATCCCAACTACTCGTTTGGCAGCGCGGGACGTAAGCTGATTCGGCTCACCGCAACCGACAACAACTCGGTGGGCAACTGCGGAGGTGTTTACGAGGGGTACGTGGACATCATCTCTACCGCTGAGGCAACCATTGCCACCACCGCTACCGACGGCAGCGCGTTGCCGACGCTGTGTCACGATAACGCTTCGTTCACCGTGCGTTATACGGATGCATCGCCCGACTTCGACCCGGCATCCTCGCGCTGGGAGTGGAACTTTATGGACGAAACCGGCAGTGTATTCCGCACCGAAAACGGGTCGGGCGCGTCTTCTTCGTTTGATATTTCCTACGCTTCTCCCGGTACTTACGCGACCGAACTCATAGCCTCGGCGGTAGGTGTATCTTGCGTGACCCGCGACACCGCGCTGGTGCATATTTACGACCAGCCGGAAGCTAACTTCACGGTTACCTCGCTTTGCCAGGCCGACAGCGCCCGGTTCAGCAGTACCGCCACGTTACCGGTGGTAGTGAATGGCGACCAGATCGCGCAGTACGAATGGGATTTGGATGACGACGGCGTATTCGAGATTTCTAGTGCGAATAACGATCCTTTCAAGCATCAATTTGCCGCTGCCGGTGGCTACGTGGTTCGCCACCGGGTCACCACCGCCAAAGGGCAGTGTTCGGCCACCATCACCAAAACCATTACCATTACCCCATCGCCTGATCCAGCCTTCGCCGCTGACCAAACCGCCGGATGCGCTCCCCTGGCGGTCACCTTCCGAATGAACACGCTGCTGGCCGACCAGCCGGTGGGTGCTACGGCCTACGTGTGGCACGTAAAAGATCTGAAAACCGGCACAGCTACCACCACGACGGTTAGCCCCGCCGCAAACACCTTTAGCCCTCCTCCCTTCGCGAATAACCAACCTGGTTTTGCCGATCATACCTACGAAGTGTGGGTGACGGCCCAAGCGACCAATGGCTGCGATGTGAGCAGCGATCCGGTTACCCTGACGGTGTTTGCCCGCCCTCCGGCCGATTTTATGGTGACCAACCTGTCGGGAGGTGATCTGAACTGTTCGCCCCGCCCCTACTCCTTTGAGGTTAGCGCGGCCACGCAGGCCTACACCCCGGACACCTACCGCTGGACCATCACCGACGTCACGGACGGTAGCTTGGTGGATGAGCAAACGGTGACGGGCAGTCAACCGACGTTCAGCTACACGCTCACCAACGACGGCGTTACGGCCCGGCAGTTCCGCGTGCGCTTGCAACCCGAGAAATCTACGCTCTGTTTTGAATCCGTTGAGAAGGTTGTTACCGTCAACCCGACGCCCGCTTCGACTTTCACCATTGAGCAGACTGCCGCCGACTGCGAATGGGTTACCTACCAAGCCACCGCCGAACAGTCGGGAGTATTCTACCAATGGACGTCTAATCCACTGCCCAGCAACAATCCCGACTTCACCAAGGAAAGCATCACGCTGGTGTATCCCAAACAGTTGGGCGGAGCCAGTTCGGTGCAGTTATCTCTGAAAACCACCAACCTGGCCAATTGTGCCAGCGAGGTCACACAAGAAGCAATTATCCATTGATCTCCAGGAAAACATCAACGCATCGTTTGTAGCGCAACCATCGGTGCTAGAAATTCCTGATCGGACCGTTACGGTTATTAACAGTACCAATCCCGGTAGTTGGGACTATCAATGGGACTTCGGCGACGGCAGCACGTCGGATCAGGCCATTCCGGGTTCGCACGAATACGCGGCGGCGGGCGAGTACTGGATAAAGTTGACCGTCAGCGGCCAGCACTGCTCGGAACGGGATTCGGCCAAGGTAATCGTCAAGCAGGCCCTTCCGGCCATTGACTTCAGCTACGTGGAGCGCACCACCTGCCTGCCCCTGGTGCTGGAGTTCACCAACCTTACGCAGTACGCCGATACCGCCACCTTTTTGTGGAACTTTGGCGACGGCAATCTGTCTACCGAGCTTCATCCGAGTCATCAGTACGAAGAATCGGGAGTGTACACCATATCATTGCAGGCCAGCAATGCCCTGGGCGTGACGATGAAGAAGGAAAAACAGCTCATCGTTGATCTGGAGAGAGGACCCAAGGCCGCCTTCGAGGTGCGCTTGGCCCGTCAGTACTTGCCCGATCAGGATATCAGCTTCAAAAACGACAGTGAGCGGGCCGAATTCTACCAGTGGGATTTTGGCGATGGCAACGTATCGTCCGAAGCCGAACCGGTGCATCAGTACTACAATTCGGGGACTTACGATGTTATGCTCATCGCCTCAAACTCTTTGGGTTGTGCCGACACCCTGGTGCAGCCGGTGGTGATTCAGCCCCTGATGCCGGAGGTAGATTTCTTGTTTGATCCACCGCAGGGCTGTCGCCCCCTCACGGTGCAGTTTCGCAACCGGTCGCGCTACGCTGACCCTACTTCCTACCGCTGGAGTTTCGGAGCCGGGGAAGGGGTGTCGGCGGACGAAAATCCTACCTACACCTACTACGAACCCGGCATCTATACCGTCACGCTTCAGGCCAGCAACAGCGCCGGGGTCACGGTGGAAGAGCGCAAGGAGTTTAGCGTCGAGGTATTTGAAACCCCGCGGGCCTACTTCAATCTGCGTCCCGACCGGGTGTTCGTGTCCGAACCGGTGTATTTCATAAACCTGAGCGTGGGGGCGGATACCTACCAGTGGGATTTCGGCGATGGCACCACCTCGGAAGAAATCAACCCGGAGCACGTGTACGACCAAACGGGCACTTACGACGTGATGCTCATCGCCCAAAGCAACCAGGGCTGCGTGGACACCCTGCTGGTGGAAGCCGCCGTGACGGTGGAGGAAGGCGGCGAAGTGATGATTCCCAACGCCTTCACGCCCAATTTATCAGGACAAGTCAACTCGGAGGCCGGGGGAGCCAATGGCAACAACGACGTATTTTTACCGGTGCTGGAGGGTGTCACCAAGTTTCATATGATGATTTACAATCGCTGGGGCGAACTTTTGTTTGAGAGCTTCGATAAGCACTACGGTTGGAACGGCTACTACAAGGGGCGGCTGTGTAACAAAGATGTGTACGTGTACAAACTTCAGTTGGAGTTTAGCGACGGAGGGGCCAAGACCCTGGCGGGAGACGTGACGCTGGTACGATAGGCGAAAGTTGATAGTCCACAGTCCACGGTCGACAGTCCATAGCAAACTATCGACTGTGGACTATGGACTATTGGCCGTTGACTGAAAATTGAAACATACGACAATGAAAAAAATCTTTACCTTAATTGTACTCATCTACTTCACTTCAGTCCATCTCTCTTGGGCGCAAGACCCGCAGTTTACGCAGTTCTACTCAGCGCCGCTGTACTTGAATCCGGCTTTTGCGGGCACCACGCAGCAGCACCGGGCGGCGGTGAACTACCGGAGCCACTGGGCTAGTTTGCCCCAGGCCTTCGTGACCTACGCGTTCTCCTATGACTACAACCTAAAGGGTTCCAACAGCAACCTCGGACTGCTGGCCACCACCGACCGGGCGGGCACCGCCAACCTGCGGTCAACGAGTATCAGCGCCATTTATTCGTACGCCATTCCCCTGAGCGACGGCTTCCGGGCCGTTCCCGCCTTGCAGGTGGGTTACGTGAGCCAGAGCATCGACTACTCAAAGCTCGTGTTCAACGATCAGTTGGCGTTTGGCAATCCAGATGCGCCCAGCAACGACCCCGCCCTACGTAATCTTCAAGGGGTGAACCACTTTGACTACAGCACCGGATTGGTGGTGTACAGCAAACGGATGTGGTCGGGCATTGCGCTGCACCACCTGAACCGGCCCAACCAGTCGGTGTTGGGAGACGAGAGTCAGTTGCCGGTGCGGTTCTCGCTGCACGGAGGGTACAAAATTCCCTTCAAGTTCGGGCCCACCCAGCGGGGAATAAAATCAAGCATAAACCCTATGTTTCAGTACCGTCAGCAGGGAAAGTTTAATCAATTGGACGTGGGAGCCAGCTACTTCTACCGAATGCTGATGCTGGGCGTATGGTACAAAGGGTTGCCCATTCAGCAAGACCAACCCCGCACGCTCAACCACGACGCGCTGGCAATGGCCTTCGGATTGACCCTCAACGGATTCAGTTTCGGCTACAGCTACGACCTAACGGTTTCTAAACTAGGTCCGGTATCGACCGGTGGGTCGCACGAGGTGTCGCTGGCGCTACAATTTGAGACGAAGAAAAAGCCCGGAAAAGTATCCCGCAAGATGAAGTATAATCCCTGTCCGGCCTTTATGCCGAATTATTTGTACAAACCTTAGTTCGTCCAACTCACATCGGGAGCCAGCCCACCTCAATACCGCTGCGAGCGATACGATCGAGACGCTGTCCATTTACTAGTACGTTTTCTAGCACCACATCGATGGAGTAGATACCTGGCACTTGGCCCGGTCCGGATATTTTAAGTTGAACAGTTCCCTCCTGGGCATCCCACGTTTGCAGTGGGTCTTCGTTGGCCTCCACCACGTCGTCGCAGAAGTAGGAGGTGAGTGGTTGGCGAAACTCGTATAAAGTAAGGCTCAACCCCGGCTGGTCTAGCGCGTAGGTTTGCCAACTGGTAGACAGACCCAACTGCGCAGAATCGCCCGCCAGTAGCAAGCCGTAGGTGCGGTCGTCCGAATAGTGGTAGAACTGAAGATTGCTGCATCCGCCGCTGTTAGCCGCCACGGTAAACTTGATCGGGTTGGAGGACGGAGCATTTTGCGCCACGTTATCGTCGCGGCAGGCCAGGCTTAGGAAAGTGATAAGCGGAATAAACCAGTATTTCATAGATCAAAAAGTGCTTTGTTCTCTCTATAGACACGCCCCGGGCCAGTTTGGTTGGTTCCTGACGCTAATCTTCTCGTTTTTCTATGTCTGCACAAACCCTTCCTGCTTAAACGCCGGATTGGGATAGGTGTAGAAGCCTTCTCCACTCTTCACTCCCAGTTTGCCCTGCTCCACGTACGTACGCAATAGCTGAGCAAAGCGCTGGCTTTTTTCATCCTGGCGGGCCTTCACGATGTGCCAGGCGGTGTCGAGCCCCACCGTGTCCAGAATGCCGAACGGACCGCGGTCCATCTTGAAGTTGCCCATCCATGATCGGTCCACGTCGTGGATTGAGGCCACGTCGTAAGTTACCAGCGCCCCAGCCGCACCCAGCATGGCCATCAGCATGGCGTTGAACACGTAGCCCGGCGATTCACGCTGCAGCACGATCGGCGTTTGCTTAAGCGCTACGCCCAGTTCTTTCAGGAAGTCCACAATCCACGCTTCGGTACCGGGGTGCGGCATAATGTCCACCACGTTGGCGGTGAACACGTCGTGGAAGTGAAACGCGCAGAACCGCTCCGGCCGTCCCGATTCCTGGGCGAACATTGAGGGCAGCAGGTACGAGGTGTTGGTGGTGAGCACCGCCCGCTCGGGGCAACGCGGCCCGAAGTCGGCCCAGACCTTCTTTTTCAATTCCGGGTCTTCGGTCACCGATTCATTCACAAAGTCCGCATCCTGGGCCGCTACGGCGGGGTCAGTGGTCCAGGCAATGCGGTCGAGCGCCGCCTTGGCTTCCTCATCCGTGACCCGCCCGTGCTTGGCGAGTCCCCGCAGAATACGTTGCTGCGTTTGCTTGCCCTGCTCCAGAGCCGCGGCGTTGACGTCATAAATAGTAGTATCGAAGCCGCTCAGGGCGCATTGCAACCCGACGCGCAGGCCGAGCGTTCCGCTGCCGACGATGGCGACGTGGTGAATATCTGATAGGGTTAGTTTCATAAGCTAATGCGGTTGGGTTAAAAACTTATTCTGTTCAACGTCATAGCCCGCTGGGCGTTGTCGGCGCAGGCCTGCACCACGTGAATCAGTCCAGCGAAGCGGGGGTCTTGCGTGTGCCCCTGCCGGTAGCGGGCGTAGATCTGCTGCACGATCACCCCGATCTTGAAGCAGCCGAACACGTAGTAGAACACCACGTTACTCACATCAAGGCCACTGCGGTCGGCGTAGCGCTGCACCACCTCCTGCCGGGTCAGGTTGCCGGACCACCAGGTGAGGTTAAAGGGTTTCAGCGCCGGAGGGTCACCCTCCTCAGCCCAGTAGCCTAGGGTGGTGCCCAAGTCCATAAGCGGATCGCCCACGGTGGCCATCTCCCAGTCCAGCACCGCCGTGATGCGCGTGAGGTCGGTGGGGTCCAGCACCAAATTGTCGTACTTGTAATCGTTGTGAATAAAGGCCGCCCGCGTTGGCGCACTCGGTACGTTCTTGGCCAGCCAGTCGGCGGCCTCGTCCATGGCGGGCACCACGTCGGTAGCCGACCGGCGATAGCGTTCGGCCCAGCCGCTCACCTGCCGCTGGGTGTAGCCGTCGGGTTTTCCTAGGTCCGCCAGCCCGGTTGCTGCCGTGTCCAGGGCGTGTAAGTCGGCCAGGTGATCCACCGCTGCCTCGGATAAACGTTGCATTAACTGCGGAGTAAGCTCGATGCCATCGGGGGCGCTTCGCCGCAGGATGACGCCCCGCACCCGCTCCATCATATAAAAGGGCGCATCGATGACGCTTGGGTCGTCGCAGTAGTGGAGCGGACGGGGCACCGCGTCGTAGACGGGCTTGAGCAGCGACAGCACCTGGAACTCGCGCTGCATGTCGTGGGCGCGCGGCGCGTAGGGGCCCAGGGGCGGACGCCGCAGCACGTACTCCCGCTGCGGGGTGGTGAGCAGGTAGGTTAAGTTGGAGTAACCACTCGGAAACTGCTGCACCGTGATGGGTCCGCTGAAATCGTCTACGTGTTCAGCAAGGTACGACGACAAGGCGGCCTCGTCGAGGGCTTCTTCGGGGCGCACGGCCCGGGCTTGGTCAATAGCCATAACAACTAGCGGTATTGTTTGAGAATCTGACGAGCCAGGGAGTTCTTGTGCACCTCGTCCGGACCGTCGTAGATGCGGGAGCCGCGCTCGTGGCGGTACCAGAACGATAGCAACAGGTCGTCGGTGATGCCCAGCGCCCCGTGGGCTTGGATGGCGCGGTCTAGTACGCGCATCATCACGTTGGCCACGTAGAACTTAATGGTTGATATTTCGGTGCGGGCAGCCTTCGCTCCTTCCTGATCCATTTTGTGGGCCGCGTGCAGCACCATCAGGCGGGCGGCGTTAATCTCAGCGCGACTTTCCGCAATCCAGTGCTGCACCACCTGCTGGTCGCTGAGTAGTTCATCGTCCTTCAACGACCGGTGGGCCGCTCGCTGGCACATCAGCTCGAAGGCGCGTTCGCTGATGCCCACCCAGCGCATGCAGTGGTGGATGCGGCCCGGACCCAGCCGCTGCTGCGCCAGCTTGAAGCCGCTGCCCACCTCACCGATGCGGTTGCTGAACGGCACCCGGCAGTTTTCGTAGCGGATTTCAGCGTGACTCAGGTAGCCTTCGCCCGCTTCGCCCATGATGGGAATGTTGCGCACCCGGCGAAAGCCCGGCGTGTCGGTGGGAACGAGGATCATGCTAGCCCGCGCGTAGGGGTCGGCTTCTGGGTCGGTCACGGCCATCACGATGGCAAAGGTGGCCCCGTCGGCGGCGGTGGTGAACCACTTATGTCCGTTGATCACGTAGTGGTCTCCTTCGCGGCGGGCGGTGGTGCCCAGGCGGGTGGGGTTCGACCCCGCAAAGCCCGGCTCGGTCATGGAAAAGCACGAGCGAATGCGGCCCTGGGTGAGCGGGTGCAGGTAGCGCTCCTTTAGTTCGGGCGAGGCGTGCTGACTGAGCAACTCGATGTTGCCGATATCGGGAGCCTGGCAGTTGAGCGCGTAGTGTCCGAAGGGGGTTTTACCCAGCAGTTCGCTGATCTGTCCAAACTCCGTCATGCTGAGTCCGTGCCCACCCTCAGCCTCAGGCAGGTAGGGTGCCCACAGCCCCTGCGCCCGCGCCTTATCGCGGATGGTTGCCAGGGTCTGCTCCGCTTGATAGAAGGGCTGGTGGAGCAAATACATCTCTAATGGGTAGAGTTCTTCTTCTACAAAGGTTTTTATCTTGGGATAAAGGGTTTTGACTTTCTCGGTAGCGAATAGGTCGATCATGGGGTAAGAGGTTCGAGGTTATTGCTGTTTGTATCGCGTGCTACAGGAAGGCGTAAAGAGTTTGCGCTATCAATAGCGAGATTTCGTTACTATCTCCATAGCCCACGAATTAATTCATGGGGCTATGGAGATGGTGGGACGTATTTTCTTTTCTTGGTGCGCCTCACTGCCTGTGTCTCAATAACGCTATCATCTTATCTTATATGTGTTCTAAGTAACAGCTGGTAGTATCCGCTGGAACCTAACCGTACGTAACTGATGGGCCGTAGGACGCTTCGCTACCCTCCGACCAGGGAAGCGATCGAAGTCAACTTATTCTCTCTAACGCCACTACATCAGCCCGGTTTCCTTTGCCTCTTTTGTAGCAAGGTTCCTCCTGAATGACAACCGCACTTGGTAGCCGACCCTGGCAGAATTCGCTTCGCCCGAGGGAGATTCCCGTTCCACGACAGCAGACATTTCACTACGCCACACTGCGTAAAATTTTGGAATGACGTTTGGGATTAGCCATAACAAATCATCCAATTCCTAATCCCTAACCCCCCTAATTCGTTCCACAAGTCATCCAATCCCCAACCCCCAAAACCCTAGCCCACCCTGCCCATCACACTGTATACCCCCCATCAGCCACGTACACTCCCCCCGTGCAGAAGGAGGCGGCCTCGGAAGCCAGGAACAGCGCTAAGCCCGCAATGTCTTCGGGTTCGGCTACTTGGGGCAGGGCCTGCCGGGCGAGCACCTGCTTGAGGATGCGCTCGTTGCTGATCAGCGCCTGGCTGAACTTGGTGTTCACCAGTCCGGGGCAGATCACGTTGGCCCGCACGTGGTCGCTACCCCACTCGCGGGCCAGCACCTTGGTCAACGCAATCAGGGCCGATTTGCTTACGCTGTAGAGGCCCAATCCTGCGCCCGGCGTGAGGCCCTCCACGCTGCTGATGTTGATCACCGAGCCGCCGCCCCGCTCCCGCATCAGGGGGTACACCCGCTTGGCCAGCGCCAGGGGGCCGTTCACGTTCACCTGCATAATCTTGGCGAACACCGCATCGTCGGTATCCACCACCGGGCCGAACACCGGGTTGGTGGCAGCATTGTTCACCACAATATCTACCCCGCCGTAGTGCGCTACGGTCTGCTGTCACTAAATTTTCTATCTGGTCGGGGTCGCCCATGTGGGCAGCCACGCCTACTGCTTGGCCTCCGGCTTCGGTGATCTCCGCCGCCACGGCATCCACGGAGGGCTGCTTGCGGCTAGAGACAACCACCTGGGCTCCTTGCTGCGCCAGCGCCTCAGCAATCGCTCGCCCAATGCCCTGACTCGCCCCCGTCACGATGGCAACTTTTCCGGCTAGGTTGAGTTTGTCCTGTATAGTCATTCTTAGGCTGTTTTCCTGAAACAGGGAAGGTAGCAAACCCATCCATCAAAACCTATCCACTATGAAAAGTGCCCAGTTCGCCACCACCGGCCCGCCCGCTGACGTCCTGAAGATTCAAGATGTGCCTATGCCCGAACCCGGCCCCGGTGAAGTGCGCGTGCGCGTCACAGCGTGCAACATCAACCCGTCGGACGTGATGTTTATCCAGGGACTGTACGGCATTCGGCCCGAGTTGCCCGCCACCGGGGGCTTCGAAGCCTGCGGCACGGTCGACGCTTGCGGCGAAGGGGTCAACCTGCCCACCGGCACGCGGGTGATCTTCACCGCCATCGGCGTGTGGCAGGAGTACGTGGTGATTCCGGCTGATACCGTCTTGCCTACTCCCGAGGGGATGCCCGACACCGTGGCCTGTCAGGCGTTCGTGAATCCGTACACCGCCTTCGGAATGCTCGAGGTGGCGGGGTTAAAGGCCGGACAGTGGCTGATGCTCACCGCCGGGGGATCGGCCTTCGGGCAGTTCGTGATTCAGCTTTGTAAGCAGCGGGGCATCAACGTGATTGCCACCGTGCGCCGTGACGAGCAGGTGGCATCATTAAAAGAGCTCGGCGCTACCGCCGTGGTCAATACTAAAACAGAGGATTTGATAAAGCGCACGCGGGAGCTTACCGACCGCAAGGGCGTACACTACGTCTTTGATGCGGTAGCGGGGGAGCTGGGCGGCCAAGCGCTGGAGTGCCTCACGCGGGGCGGCACCTTATTGGTATTCGGGGCGCTGAGCCTGCAACCGCTGGCCCTCAACAGCGGCACGCTGATTTTTAAAGACCTCAGCGTGCGTAGCTTCTGGCTCACCACTTGGTTTCCAGCCCTATCGTCGGACGACAAGCAGCGCATCTCCCGGGAGGTGCTCGGCATGCTTACCCAGCAGCAGCTAAAAACCAATGTAGAAGCCACCTACCCCCTGCACGAAGTGGTAAAGGCCGTTGCCCACGCCGACTCCTCGGGCCGCGACGGAAAGGTGTTGTTGGTGATAGAGTGATGGGGAGACTTGTGAGGCGGGTTAGGGTATTAGGGGTTGAGGGTTGGGTACTTATACCTAACCCTCAAAACCCAAAACCTAATAACCCCTAATCCATCCCGTAAATCCGCTACTGCAACTGCAACAGGGCCACCTGGATAAGGCCGATGAGGAAGCCGAGCACGCCCCCCAACAGCTCGATGAAGCGAAACTCCTTGCTCATGATAGAGTACAAGATGCCTTCGAGTTTATCCGTAGAGAAGTTGACTACTTTTTCGTAAACGGTCTTCTCGATGTCGACCTGGGCTTCGATACGGTCGGCGAAGCGCTCGATAAGGGCGGGCAGCATGCGCTGTAGCTCGTCCTGCAGAGTGGCTTTGATCTTTACGCGCATCTCGTCACTCATAAACACGTAGAGCATCGGCATGCTTTCCATGATGCGGTTGTCTAGAAAGTCGTCGAGCTTCTCGTCGATGATCTGGTGCACTTCCTCCAGGTTCTGCGGATTGATGAGCGCCCCCTTCAGGTCGTCGAACGAAAAGAGTTCGTCGGCCACGATCTTGCCCAGCTTCTCGGCCAGGTGTTTCTGGCGTTTGGGGAAGATGCCCTGCACGGTAAAGAACAGAATCTTGGTCGGGTTGCGGGGATGGAACAGCATCTTGACGGCAACGTAGTTGGTGATCCACCCGGTGAGGGCAGCAATGAAAGGTAGGGTGTATATGATCATTCGGTGGATTGCTTTTTAGGGGGCAAAAGTACACAAACTAGCGGGTTGCGCAAAGGTTGGCAGGACTGGTAAGTTTGATGGCGGGGGTGGAGCAGTGAAAGGATTCACGGCGCTTCCCACCTGGAGTTGCGGGTGATGAGTGGGAGGAGAAAACCTAGAATGCTTCGCTGAGCTTGTTATAATACCCTACCGCCTCCCGAATGTCTTCCGCCGTGATGGGCACGTCGAAGGTGGCGGCACCGATTTTTTCAAGCAGGGTGCACTGAATGCGCGATTGGTTGTTTTTCTTGTCCTGCTGGGCCAAAGATACGATTGGATCAACTGCCGCCTCGGGCACGGGACGGTGCCCGTAGGTCGCTAACAGGAGGTCAATCACTTCGCGGACTTGGTCAGCGGGTAATCCGGTAAACTTTTGCGACAAATACGTCTCGGCCGCCATGCCCACCGCCACCGCCTCGCCGTGCAGCAGGTGCTCGTCGGTGTCTAGGTAATAACTTTCCACCGCGTGGCCGATGGTGTGCCCGAAGTTTAGAATCTTGCGCACTCCTCCCTCCCGAAAATCCTGGGCCACCACCTTGGCCTTGAGCGCCACCGAGTGGGCAATCACCGCGGGCCAGTCCTGATCGTTCAGTTGGGTTCGACGCACCGTTGGCCAGTAGTCAGCGTCGGCAATCAGGGAGTGTTTGATCACCTCGGCGAAACCCGAGCGGAGCTCCGCGGGGGGTAACGTTTCTAAGAATTTTGGGTGGATGATCACCCGCAGTGGGTCCTGGAACAGCCCGATATGGTTCTTGTAGCCCTGGAAATCAATCCCTAGCTTGCCGCCCACCGAAGCGTCGACTTGCGATAATAATGTGGTAGGTAGGTTCACAAACCGAATACCCCGTTTGTAGGTGGCCGCACAGAAGCCCCCCATATCGCCGATCACTCCTCCGCCCAGGTTAATCACCAGTGCCTGCCGATCAAAATGCGCTTCCGTCATCCACTCCCAGAGTTGGGTGCAGGTGGTTAGGTTCTTGTGGCGCTCGCCGCTGCGGATGCGGCCTACCGTGTGCTCCGGCAACAGCGGCTGAACCAATGGGTAACAAGCCCGCTCGGTATTTTCGTCCACTACCACTCCTAACTGACTAAACGAGCAGTTCTGAAGCAAAGCAGCCAGCGCTTCGGCCAGGTTATTGGTGACGGTAACGTTGTCGGGCATAGGCGGGAGTAGTAAGCGTAGGTCGTCCACTATTTAAAGGGTTCGGAAAACCCGCTTACGCCAGGCGCAGCGCCGGAGGCCCTGCGCCAGACTGAAGGGCAGTTTTTATGACAGAATACGCAGTCCTGAATCGGTTTCGGTTTTGTCCTGCAGGTTGTCCATCACCTCGGTCTGCTTCTTGATCGACTCCACGTGCAGCAGGTTAAACAGATCAACCACGAACTTTTCGCGCAGGCGAGCATCTTTTCCCCATTCCTTGCGGGTGGCGAACACGTCGTTCCAGCGGTCTAGTTGGAAGGCCGCCACGTTGTTTTTCTTCTTCCACGCCCCGATCTGTCCCACCAAATCCATACGCTGCGAGAGCAGCTCCACTAGTTCGTGGTCGGCGTGGTCGATCTGGGTGCGCAAGTCCTCCAGGTGCGAGACATAATCAATATCTTCCGAAGAAGCTTTCCTAACCTTCAGGTTCTTGAGCAACTCGCCCAGTACCGCCGGGGTCACCTGCTGCCGGGCATCGCTCCAGGCGTTCTCCGGGTCGCGGTGCGTCTCAATAATCAAACCATCAAAATTCAAGTCCATGGCTACCTGCGAGATTTCGGCGATCATCTCCCGTTTTCCGGCGATGTGGCTGGGATCGCAGATGATGGGCAATTCGGGTAACTGTCGCTTCAGTTCGATGGGCAACTGCCAGGTGGGGATATTGCGGTAGCGGGTTTTCTGATAGGTAGAGAAGCCGCGGTGAATTGCCCCCAGTTTGGTGACTCCGGCTTGGTTGAGACGCTCCAGTGCGCCCATCCACAGGGCCAAATCAGGATTGATCGGATTTTTGACCAGCACCGGCACGTCGCACCCTTTCAGGGCATCGGCAATTTCTTGCACGATGAAGGGACTCACCGTGCTCCGCGCACCGATCCACAGCACGTCCACCCCGTAGTGCAGGGCCTCTTGCACGTGCATGGCGTTGGCCACCTCCACGGCAAACTGCACGTTGAGTTCTTTCTTAATGCGCTGAATCCAGCCGAGGGCTTCCTGTCCCATTCCCTCAAAGGTATTGGGACGGGTGCGGGGTTTCCACACTCCGGCGCGCATCAAATTGATGCCTTGCGCCTGAATGGCCTTCACAGTCTCGTAGAGTTGCTCTTCGGTTTCGGCGCTACAGGGGCCCGCAATCACGATGGGGTGCTGCTGGCCGATGTTCCAATCTTGGGTGCTCGTTAGCGTAAGTTTCATACGTTTAAACAGTAGTTCGTAGTTGAATGGTTTATTGATAAATATGGTTTAAGGAGTAAGCCGTTGTTTGCTATTTTTTGTATCAAATGTTGTCTATGAATCCGAATCCTACCCTGCCCACCCAAGTGTCGTTCGAGAATACGGAAGTGGCCTTTTCCTACAAGTCTGACCAAGACTTGCGTAAGTCGTACTGGCTGTTCAGCGCCATTGGTGCGCCCTGGCTCACCGATGTGGGCACAAAGTTGGTGAAATTTGCGCTGAAAATGAAATTGCCTATTAAGGGAGCGCTCAAGATCACAATTTTTGAGCAGTTCTGCGGCGGAGAAACCATCCGCGACTGCGCTCCCACCATTGAGCGGCTGGCGCAGTACGGGGTGAAAACCATTCTCGACTACTCCGTGGAGGGCGAGAAAAGCGAAAAGGGATTTGACCGAGCTACCGAAGAAATTTTGCGCACCATCGAGGCCGCTCGTTCGGCGGATCATCTTCCGTTTAGCGTGTTCAAGGTGAGCGGGGTGGCTAACGTGCGCTTACTCGCCAAAATTCAGGCCGATCAGCCGCTAACTTCTTCCGAACAGGCCGCCTACGAACGCGCCCGTCAGCGGGTGAACCGCCTGTGCCGGGCCGCGGCGGAGGCCGGAGCCCGAATTCTAATTGACGGAGAAGAAAGCTGGATTCAAGATGTTATTGATGCGCTGGCCGACGAGATGATGCAGCGTTACAATCAAGAGCGCGCGGTGGTGTATAACACCTATCAGTTCTACCGACACCAGATGCAGGCCAATCTAAAGAAAGCCTTTCAGCGGGCCGCTACCTACAATTATTTTCTGGGAGCCAAGCTGGTGCGGGGGGCCTACATGGAAAAGGAGCGGGAACGGGCCGAAGAGCGGGACTATCCCGATCCTATCCAACCCAGCAAAGAAGCCACCGATACGGATTACAACGCGGCCCTGCTGTACTGCATCAACAACAAGCAGCGTATCTCGTTGGTGTGCGGTTCGCACAATGCCTACAGCAACCAGTACCTGACGTTGTTGATGGAAAAGCACGGTTTATCGCCCGACGATCCCCGAGTGTACTTTGCCCAGTTGTACGGCATGAGTGACCACATTTCGTTTAACCTGGCGGCCGCGGGCTACAACGTGGCCAAATACGTGCCCTACGGTCCGGTGAAAAAGGTGATGCCCTACTTGTTTCGGCGGGCGGAAGAAAACACGTCGGTGGCTGGGCAAAGCAGCCGGGAGTCGGAGATGATCGGGCAGGAGTTGCGCCGGAGAAAGGCAGAAACGAATAATTAGAGAACCGCTGCCTAACTAAGCTAAGTAGCGCTTCAGGTGCCGGTAAGTATCCTCGGAAGAAACGCCGTTGGCCCGATTGTACTGAATGGTGTTGATGATCGCGTTCACGGTGTCCGGGGCGTAGCCTAGACGCATTACGATGCTTTCGGTGATTTTCATCTCCTGCGGATGCACCTCGTCGTCGGCTAAAATGAGGTTGATGAGCGAGAACAACATAAAAAACCGCCCTTCCTCGTGATTGGGCAACCGAAGCTCGCGGCGGGTGGTATCAGTGCTATGCTGCAGCGCATCGATTTCTTCTTCCGAAAAGTTGAGCTGTTTGCCAATAGAAACGATATAATCCAGTTCGGTAGGGTCGAGGTGACCGTCGGCCGAAGCGATTGAAAAGAGTTGCTTCAGATAGTTCTTTTCCGACTCATTGGTGTTTTTACGAAGAAAGGCCCAAAAATTCATTGCCGTTGCTTTTGGTGAAGCTACCAATGTACAAATAATTGACCGGGCTTATTCTTGAAAAAATACCAAAAAGGTACAACCAAAACCTTCTGATCGCACCCGGGTTTTATGCTTATCAAAATTTTTGAAAAGTTAAACAATTCGCCATGCACCAATCCGCTATTGTTTGGTTTAGAAACGACCTGAGGCTGCTCGATAACGTAACGCTCCACGAGGCAATTCAAAAGTCAGAACGGGTATATCCGGTCTACTGCTTTGACCCCCGGCAGTTCACCGAAACCGAAATTGGCGAATGCAAAACCGGGGCGCATCGGGCGCAGTTTCTGCTAGAATCGGTGGCCGACCTGCGCGAGAACCTGCGCAAGAGCGGCTCCGACCTGATTGTTCGGCAGGGCATTGCAGAAAATGTGATCGCGCAGTTGGCGCAAAAGACCGGGGCCACCGCGGTGTTCGCCAGCAAGGAAGCCACACCCGAAGAAAATACCGTGGAAGCGTCGTTAGAAACATCACTGAACTCCCAAGGGGTTGAGCTGAATTTGATATGGCAGTCTACGCTGCTGCACATCGACGACATTCCGTGGCCAATCAAGAACGTGCCGGATATCTTTACACAGTTTCGTAAGGAAGCCGAACGTGCGGTGGAAGTGCGACCGCTGGTGCCCGCTCCTGAGCAACTCAGCGCGTTGCCGGACGTATGCGTGGGTGACATTCCTACCTTAGACGATTTAGGCCTCGATCAACTGCCTAACGACCCGCGGGGAGTGCTTGATTACCGGGGCGGGGAAACCGAAGGTGCGCGCCGCTTGCACACCTACTTGTGGGATACAGATGCCTTGGCCACCTACAAAGAAACCCGCAACAGTCTGCTGGGCGCCAACTATTCCACCAAATTTTCGGCTTGGTTGGCCAACGGTTCGTTATCGCCGCGGGTAGTGCACCAGCAGGTTCAGGCCTACGAAGCAGAACGGACGAAGAACAAGTCTACCTACTGGCTGATTTTTGAACTGCTGTGGCGCGACTACTTTCGGTTTATTGCCAAGAAATACGGCAGCCGCATTTTTCAGGTAGGCGGCATCAAGCAAGAAGACCCCTACCTGCGGGATGATTTTGGCGCTTTTGAGAAGTGGAAGAATGGCTCCACCGGGGTGCCCTTCATCGACGCCAACATGCGAGAAATCAATGCCACCGGGTTTATGTTGAACCGGGGAAGGCAGAACGTAGCGAGCTTTCTGGTCAAGGATTTAAAGGTGAATTGGACCTGGGGGGCGTCGTACTTTGAGAGCAAGCTCATTGACTACGACGTGTGCAGCAACTGGTGCAACTGGAACTACGTGGCCGGGGTGGGCAACGATCCGCGTGAAAACCGCTACTTCAACATTATGAGCCAAGCCCAGCGCTACGACCCGCAGGGTGATTACGTGCGTCACTGGATTCCGGAGCTCGCTCACGTGGAAGGCAAGCGGGTGCACTACCCCACCGAAATACCCAACGATGAACTGGAAGCACTGGGGGTGGTCATCGGGGAAGACTATCCCAAACCGCTGGTAGGTTTTAGTAAGTGGCTGTATTGAGTAGTCCACGGTCGATAGTTGATAGTCAACGGTCAACAGTTGATAGTTTACAGCTTGTGCCTTTCAACTGTGGACTGTAGACTATGGACTGTGGACTACTTAAAACCAATCTCGGGGCACGCGGCTCCAGGGCCAGGGGATAGCGCTCATGATCAGGATAAATCCGATCAGATAAAAGATGGCGGTGCGGGTGTGTTTGGCCTTGTCGGTGGTGGCGCGCTTGGCGGTAGAATAGCCAATCGTGATCAGAATGATGCCGACAATGTTGGTAGCGATATGCTCTACCGCCCAGAATTGAAGCTGCGGGTCTTTCATGGTAGCTGCCATATCATCCAACTGCACATAGGGACTAATGAAGTAGAGCACCAGTCCGATGATCAACTGAATGTGCACCGAAATCAGGGTGAATAGGTAGAGTTTTCGGTTGCCCTCAGTGAAGGGCTGGTTGCCGTAGCCCCGCAGGAAGGCCTGCACAATGCTGACAATCAACAAGATAACCACTACGTAGCGCAGGGTAGAGTGCAAATGTACGAGTCCGGTATACATCAGAATAGGTTAGATCAGTGAGCGCGCAAACCTAACTAAAACGCCGCGGCGAAAAAAGGAAAAGGCCACAAGTTACGGTTTCGACGGGGCCTTAGACATTTGTTTGCCGGGCTTTTCCTCACGTTCGACTTCTTTTTTGATCACCCGGACGGCGTTTTTCTTGGGACGAATGGCGCGGCCCACCAACTGCGAGTAGATTTTGGTGAACACCGCTCCCAACAAAAAGATAACCGACGAGTAGTAAATCCAAATCAGCAACAGCACCAATGATCCCGCCGCTCCGTAGGCCGACGAAAGGGTACTGCTGCGCAGGTACAAACCAATGAGTTCTTTGCCGAGCACGAACAAAATGGTGGTCACCAGGGCACCCACCCACACGTCGCGCCAGCGCACCTTGGCGTCGGGCAGCACCTTGAACACGATGGTGAAGACAGTGGTCAGCAGGGCAATGAGCAGCACGAAGCTGGCGGTCTGTAGTAGGTAAACTGTATAATCGGAAAAAAACCGGACCAAGAAGGGTTCGGATACGTTGAGGATCGTATCTACCAGCAGAGAGGCTAATAGAATCAGTCCCAGACTGCCCACCACCGCGAAGGAAAAAAGTCGATCCACAATGAGTTTGAGCCACCCCTTTTTGGGTTTAGCGCGCACGCCCCAGATTTCGTTCAGCGCCAACTGGATGTTCACGAATACGGTGGTGGCGCTGAACAGCAGGGTGGCAATACCGATGGTCTTTGCTACGGTTCCGGCGTCGCTGATCTTCACGTTCTTCAGGATGTTTTCTATCTGAAGCGCAATGTTTGGCCCTACATGAATGGCGATCTGGTCGTAGAGTTGGCCCTGCATGGCCTTTTCACCGTAGAACACGCTGCCCACAAACACCACTAAAATCAGCACGGCGGGCAATGAAAATATCGCGTAGAACGCAATGGAAGCGGCGTAGAGCATCACGTTATCGTTGATAAAGTCGTTCGCCACGTCCTTAACAATTTTGGCGACCACCGTCTCTTTAAAAACAGCCCAGTAATGTTTCAGTTGCTCCATCAATCGGTGAGTGTTGCCGGGGGGTGGTGACCTAAACCCGGTTAGCAAGCAATAGGTTTAGCCAGAAACGCGGTCGTTTTGCGGCTTGGTAACCATCTATCACGGGGTAATATAGGTAAATTCGCCGTAGCGTTTAACCCTCAGCACTTTCTTGCGTTATTGGTTGCGTACCAGTTTACCCCTGCTCGTATGTTCACCGAAACTATTGTTCCCCGTTTTTCCGAAACCGATGCCCTGGGCCACATCAACAACACGGTGGTGCCCACTTGGTTAGAGCAGGCGCGCACTCCGGTATTCCGGTGGTTCGTTCCGGATTTGGATCCTCGAAACTGGTGCCTGATTATCGCGAAAATTGAGGTTGAGTTTCGCCGCGAAATTGAGTACGGCCAGGAGGTGCGCGTAGAAACCTACGTAGAAGAAATTGGCAACAGTTCGTTTCGGGTGGGTCAAAATATATACCAGGGAAACCAACTGTGCGCCCAGGGAAGTTCGGTATTAGTGCATTTCGACTACGGCACCAAAAAATCGAAACCGATTCCCGCGTCCATTCGTCAGAAAATGGAGGACCATCTACAAAGGTGATCACCCGGCAATGAATGGAAATTGAGCAATTAGAAATTGCTTGAAATTATTTGGGGTTACCCTCCCAATGGTCCAATCCACAACTTCTACGGATTTCCTCTTGACCCGCTGTGATTTACTGAGGTTTTTCAGGACCAGTGCCGTTCGTCCATACGGCTAATGCGTTCGTCTAGCCGCTCTATCTGCTGCTGCGTGATCTGTAGCAGTTCATCGAACAGTTTGTTGTGACTATCCAGTTCGCGGTGTAGGGCGTTCACCTTTTCTACCTGATTCTTGTATTCTCGGTACAAGTCTTTTAGGAAAAAGCCAACCAGCAGGGAAGCCATGCTTACCACGCTCAGCAGAACAGTGTTCAAGAATGTAATCAGTTCCGGATTATTCATACGCCAATAGTACGAACAAGAATTTACTCACTTTCCTAAAAGTGCTAAACTATGCAAAAATATGTCTTATTTTGACAATTTTATCGAAACTTATTCTCTATCAAATGCTTCACCGATTGGCAATCCGAGTACCTCGTAAATCACGCTCACTTGCTTAGGGGTGTAAGTATGACCCATGCGTTGCCCAATACGTTCCTGAAATGAAGCTATCCAGTTAGTCATGGTGCGATTACTCACCCCGTAGGCTTGGGCTAATTCTTTGGTAGTCTGTGGTTTGATCTCGGAGGCACTCATGGTTTTTTTTGATTTTGTGGTAATAATTTAATGGGCAAACGACTACATCTCCTGGGCAATAATTAGCGTAAAGATTAAGATTAAGTCGTATTGCGACAATTATAGTATTTATTGACGGACAAACCAACCGAAAAACGGACTGTTATTCATCTTTGTTTTTCTTATTGCGACATAATTTGTATTTTTACCCCATTAATCAATGGCACAGTTATGAAGCAAGCACCAATTCCTTTGCGCAAAATCCGGCGTGAACAAGCATTGAGTCAGGAAGTGATAGCGCAGGCACTGGGCATCCAAACCACCACCTACAGCAAATTGGAGCGCGGTATCATCCAACTCACCGTGGAGCGGCTCTACGAACTAGCCGACGTGTTCGGAGTGTCGCCCGAAGCGCTGCTGTCCTACGACCGTCCCCCTTCCCCGGATGCTGCTACTCCTGCCAACGGTCAGCGGGTAAGCGGCAACATCACCTACATTCCGGTGCACGCCCAGGCGGGGTTTCTTGATCTGCACGCCGACCAGCGAACCGTTGAGGCGGCGATTACCTTTTCCATTCCCACCTTCACCGAGCCGCACCTGTTTATGATCAGTGTGGAAGGCGACAGCATGTATCCTACGGTGGCTCCGGGTGCTTTTGTGATTATCAGGGAGGTGGAAGATACCCAACTAATCAAGTGGGGCGAGCCGCACGTGGTGGTGACCACCGACGGGCGCGTGATTAAACGGGTGCTCAAGCACCAGGACGCGCAGCAGGTCACGCTCTACTCCGATAACAATGCCTTATACCAGCCCTACGACATCGCCAAAAGCAGCATTCTGTCGCTATGGCAACTGCTGGGCTCGTTATCTAAGTCGTTTGTTCCCCAGCATCTTTTTAGACGAGCCTTGCCCGGTTGAGAATAGTGACAATAACCGCAAGCGATCACTTTAATGAGACAACCACCTTCCCGTGGCTCTGCCGCGATTCCACAAAGTGGTGGGCGTGCGGTAGTTGTTCGAAGGGAAAGATGGCCGAGATCACCGGGCGGATGCTATGTTCACGGGTGTAATCGGACAGTGCGGCCCACTCGGTTTGCACCACCTCCTGATTCTTGATGAGGTAGCCGATGTGGGTGGCCATCATCCCGTACGAACGCTGCGCCATCTGTAGCGGATTGATCAGCGGAAGGTTGCGCAGCATCGTGGGCCAAGTCAGCGGATTGCGCTTGTTCCACTTCAGCCCGGCCATGCCCGCGATCACCAGCCGCCCGAAGGGGTTGAGCAGCGCCTGGCTCTTGCGGAAGGTTTCGCCGCCCACCAGCTCCAGCACCACGTCCACTCCCCCACCAGCCTGCGTCTCCCGAACCACCTGCTCGAAGTCCTGCGTCTGGTAGTTAACCGGATAATCCACGCCCAACCGGTCCAGAAGCTCCAGCTTATCGGGATGGCTGGCGGTGCCGAACACGGTGCATCCTTTCGCTTTGGCCAGTTGCACGGCGGCGGTGCCCACGCCTCCCGCCGCGGCGTTCACCAGCACCACGTCGGTGGGTTGCAGGCGGGCTAGTTTCATAAGGCTTACCCAGGCGGTCATGTAGTTGACCAGAAACGCCGCGTTTTCTTCGGGGGTAAAGTGCGACAGGGGCGGCAGCGCCATGTAGGCGGGCACGATCATCTGCTCGGCGTAGCTGCCGTACTGCCCTCCGGCGATCACCGGTTCACCCACGGAGCGATCTACGTCCGGACCCACCGCGTCGATGTGCCCGTAGGCCTCCATGCCCAGGGTGTAGGGCAGCTTCGGAGCCCAGCCGTACTGCCCGCGGCGCGACAAGATTTCAGCGAAGTTGATGCCCAGGTGCTGCACCCGTACGCGCACCTCGCCGGGGCCGGGTTGGGGTTCAGGGATTTCTTGGGGTTGCAAAACAGCGGCGGAGCCGTGGCGAGATAATACGTAGGCGTTCATAGCGGGAGGGGTATGCTTCAAAAGTAGGCATCTTCGCATTGCTCTGCAACCGACGCCAGCGGCGAAAGAATGCTGATAAGCGAAACCAAACATTTCGTCTTGGAAAAGCTTCTTTCGAGCATGGCTTCTCCGATTCCCTTTGATATTCACGAAGCGGTTCGCCGTCTTCGTCCGGTGGTGACTGCCCTGCCCAAAGCGGCGTTGTTTGAGCTGTACGATCAGGGCTACACCAGCCTGTTTGAGCAGCTGATCGCCTGCATCATTTCCATCCGCACCTACGACGAAGTCACGGTGCCCACCTCCTTGCGACTGTTCGACATCGCCCGCACTCCGGAAGCGCTGAAGAAACTCACACCGGTGCAGATTGACGCCGCTATTTTCGACAGCACCTACCACGAGGCCAAGTCGTACCAGATTCACGCCATCGCTACCACCGTGGTCGATACGTACCAGGGCGACCTGCCTGGCGACTTCAATGTGCTTACCTCGTTTAAGGGAGTGGGTCCCAAGTGCGCGAGTCTGGCGTTGGGGATCGCGCTGGACCAGCCCTACATCGGGGTGGATATTCACGTGCACCGCGTCACCAACCGCTGGGGTTACGTGACGGGTAAAACGCCGGAGAAGACGATGGAAGCGTTGCAACAAAGACTTCCGCAAGCGTACTGGGTGGAGATCAACCGCTTGCTGGTGCCCTACGGCAAGCACGTGTGCCGAGGCACCACGCCACGTTGCTCCGAGTGCGTGCTACGAGATATGTGCGAACAGCGAGGAGTGACGAGTCGTCGTTGATTTCCTCGTGGTAGGTGTTAGCACGTGTTTGGTCATTTCATCATTCGGCGTCCCTTATTCGGTGTTTGATATCTTCAATTATCAAACATCAGGGGAGTGACGAGTCATCGTTGATTTCCTCGTGGTAGGTGTTAGCACGTGTTTGGTCATTTTCATCATTCGGCGTCCCTTATTCGGTGTTTGATATCTTTCTCATTATCGAACATCAACAAGGAATAATGAATTTCAAAGTGAAAAATCTGTAAAGGCAACTACGCTCGCGTCTTCATCTGCTGCGCGCGCAGACAGCAATTTAGGGAACCAATCAATGCGGCACGCGTTACCCTAATGCCTCACCAAAAAACCGTGCCCGTCCTCCCGGATTTTCGTACCTTTACCTTCTATGAATCTGACTACGCAACCTAGCATCGATACCCTTGATCCGAAGCAGTTTATCATTATCAAGGGTGCCAGAGTAAACAACCTGAAGAATCTCAACGTGGCTATTCCCCGCAACCAATTGGTGGTGGTGACCGGCCTGTCAGGTTCGGGTAAATCGTCGCTGGCTTTCGACACGCTCTTTGCCGAGGGGCAGCGCATGTACGTGGAAAGCCTGAGCTCCTACGCCCGGCAGTTTCTGGGTCGCATGGAGAAGCCCGAGGTGGAATACATCAAGGGCGTTTCGCCGGCCATTGCCATTGAGCAAAAGGTGAACACCCGCAATCCGCGCTCGACGGTGGGCACCTCCACCGAGATTTACGACTACCTCAAATTACTTTTCGCCCGGGTGGGCATCACCTACTCGCCGGTGAGCGGGGAGCTAGTGACGCGCGACACGGTGACCGGGGTGGTGGACTTTATCTTCAGCCAGGCCGAAGGCACCAAGCTGATGGTGTTGTGTCCCCTCAAGCGCACTGAAGGGCGGGCCCTGCCCGACGAACTTAACGTGCTGCTGCAGAAGGGGTTCACCCGCATCAAGGTGGGCGACGAGGTATTGTTTATTGAAGAATTGCTCAAGGAAGATGCGGCGCTGGAAGAACAGACCGTGCAAATTATGGTAGACCGGGCGGCGGTGCGCTCGGGCGACGAAGACCTGCAGTTTCGGATGGCCGACTCGGTGCAAACCGCCTTTTTCGAGGGCGATGGCACGTGCACCGTAGAGGTGATCACTCAAAAGGGTTCGCAGACCTATCCCTTCTCTGATAAGTTTGAGAAAGACGGCATCGTGTTCGAAGAGCCGAGCGTGAACCTGTTCAGCTTTAATAATCCCTTCGGTGCCTGCCGCACCTGCGAGGGTTTCGGTCGGGTGCTGGGCATCGATCCCGATTTGGTGATTCCCGACAAAAGCTTGTCGGTCTACGAAGGCGCGGTGGCTCCCTGGCGCAGCCACTCCATGAAGAAGTGGGTGGAACCGTTGCTAAAGAACGGTATCGAGATTCGACTTTCCCTATCCACCGGCCCTACGTAGAGCTCACCGAAGCCGAGCAGCAACTGCTGTGGACCGGCAACCAGCACTTCAAGGGATTGGATACGTTCTTTAAGTACTTGTCATCCCGAACCCACAAAATTCAGTACCGGGTGATGTTGTCGCGTTACCGCGGGCGCACCACCTGCCCCGACTGCCGGGGAACCCGCCTGCGCAAGGACGCTGGCTACGTGAAGATCAACGACACGGCCATCACCGACCTGGTGCTGCGGCCCGTGCAGCAAGTGCTCACCTTCTTTGAAGAGCTTCGGTTGCAACCCCACGAACAGCGCGTAGCTGACCGCATCTTGCAGGAAATTCAGAGTCGGTTGCAGTATCTGCTAAAGGTTGGGCTGGGTTACCTAACCCTTAACCGCCTCACCAACACTTTGTCGGGCGGAGAGTACCAGCGCATCAAGCTGGCCACCTCGCTGGGCAGCGCCCTGGTGGGCTCGATGTACATTCTGGACGAACCCAGCATCGGCCTGCACCCCCGCGACACCGCCCGCCTCATCGAAGTGCTGGAGACGCTGCGCAACCTGGGCAACACCGTCGTGGTGGTGGAGCACGAAGAAGACGTGATGCGCGCCGCCGATCAGATCATCGATATCGGTCCCGACGCCGGTACGCACGGTGGGGAGTTGATGTTTCAGGGCAACATTCAGGAACTGGAGAAGAAAAACGGACACGCCAACACCCATACCTCCCGCTACCTAAGCGGGGTTGACACCATCCCCATTCCGAAGCGACGGCGCAGCTTCAAGCACGAGCTTGTTATTAAGGGCGCGCGCGAAAACAACCTCAAGCACATCGATGCCGCCATACCGCTGGGCGTGCTCACGGTGGTGACTGGCGTGAGCGGCTCGGGCAAGTCTACGCTGGTGAAGAGCATTCTCTACCCGGCGCTCGGCAAAATCTTCGGCACCGTGAACGAAGCCACCGGTAAGTTTGATCGACTGGAAGGCGACACCCGCAAGAGTCACGCAGGTGGAATTTGTGGACCAGAACCCCATTGGCAAATCGTCGCGCTCCAACCCGGTGACCTACGTGAAGGCCTACGATCACATCCGGCAGTTGTTTTCGGAGCAGCCCTTGGCCAAGCAGCGGGGCTACAAACCGGCCTACTTCTCGTTTAACGTGGATGGCGGACGCTGCGAGAACTGCCAGGGCGAGGGCGAGGTGACCATCGAGATGCAGTTTATGGCCGACATTCGGCTCACCTGTGAAGTGTGCAAGGGTAAACGCTTCAAGAAAGAAATTCTGGAAGTGAAGTTTCAGGACCTCGATATCGCCGAAGTGCTCGATATGACCGTCGACGACAGCGTGGAGTTCTTCAAAAGTCAGCGGGCGCTGGCGGGCAAACTGAAGCCCTTGCAGGACGTGGGTTTAGGCTACGTTCGGCTGGGGCAATCGTCTAATTCGCTGAGCGGCGGCGAGGCCCAGCGGGTGAAGCTCGCTTCGTTCCTGGGCAAAGGCAACGGAAGCCGCGGCGACAGCGACCACCTGCTGTTTATCTTCAACGAGCCCACCACCGGCTTGCACTTCCACGACATCCGCAAGCTGCTGGACGCCATCAATGCCCTGATCGAGCAGGGCAACAGCGTGGTGATCATCGAGCACAACATGGAGGTGATCAAAACCGCCGACTGGATCATTGATCTGGGTCCCGAAGGAGGTGAGCAGGGCGGACACATCAACTTTGCGGGTCGGCCCGAGGAGATGATCAAGCTCACCGACAACTACACGGCGAAGTATTTAAAGGAAAAGTTTTGACTTGTCAGAAATTGATGACCTATGGCGCTTACCGAAACCGCTGCCCGCGTGTCTTACAAGGAATTTATCAACCTGGATATTCCTGATGACGACGACCGCATCTACGAACTACTCAACGGCGAAGTCGCGAAATACTCAGCACCCGAATCCCGACATCAACTAGTATTGGCTAATCTGCATCTGATTGTAGGAAGCCACATAAACCGGAAGAGGCTAGGCCGAGTACTGTTCGCTCCGTTCAGCGTACTTCTAAACAAACATAGCGCTCCGCAACCGGACTTGCTGTTTGTGGCGACCGAGAACCTGAAAATCATTGAGCAGAAATTCGTGATGGGTGCTCCCGACTTGGTGGTAGAGATCATTTCTCCGGGTCTCGCCAGACCGGGTTCGGTAATACGCGATCGGGTGCAGAAGAAGGAAATATACGAGAAAGCCGGTGTTCCTGAGTATTGGATTGTGGACCCTGAATATTTCCTGGTGGAAGTATACCAGCATACCCCGTCGGGCTACACGCTGTTTCACGACGTGGAAGGGGAAGGGGGTGTCAAGTCTAGGATCATCAAAGGACTCAAGGTTGACGTAGCGGATATCTTCTCTAACTAGCAGAATGAGTAACTCTCTATTTTACTTGAGCGTAGCTTTGATACTAATGCACGAGATGGATGCAATGAGGTGCAAAGAATGGCGAATCTTACCAGGACTGTCTTTATTGGAAGATAAGGAAGGGATGATCGCATTCATCTTTCTTCATGTACCTCTGTTCTATTGGTTTGTTTACGAGATTGACATGGGTCACCAGAATTTTACAAAGGGATTCAGTATTTTCATGGTCGTCCATCTGCTGTTACACATATTACTCCTTCGGCACAAAAACAACGAGTTCAAGGATTGGATATCCTGGACGATCATCATCGGAGCAGGAGTTAGCGGACTAATCAATCTTGCTATCCTTTTAGCACTTTAGGAGATTCAGAACTACCACTTTGAGAAATATTGCCCTGAACCGTTCGTCTGTTCGCGTATTAGTGTAATTTTGAGCACCTAACCAATTGCATAAGCGTCCATGGCCTGGTTTAAACGAAAAGATAAAGGCATTCAAACTCCCACCGAGGAGAAAAAAGAGTCGCCCGACGGCTTGTGGTTTAAGACCCCCAACGGCAAGCTCATCCACACCCGCGAACTGAAGAACAACTGCTACGTGGTGCCGGAGGATAACTACCACGTGCGCATCGGCTCGGTTGAGTACTTTGCGTTGCTCTTCGACAACAACAAATTTACCGAGCTCAACAAGGGCATGCAGTCGGTGGACCCGCTTAACTTCGTGGACACCAAGCCCTATCCGGCGCGGGTGAAGGCCACGCAGCAAAAAACCGATCTCAAGGATGCTGTCCGGGTGGCCCACGGCAAGATGAACGGACAGTCGCTGGTGGTGGGGTGCATGGACTTTGCCTTTATCGGCGGGTCGATGGGCTCGGTGGTGGGCGAAAAGATCGCCCGAGCCATCGATTACGCGATAAAGCAAAAGGTGCCCTTCCTGATGATCTCGAAGTCGGGCGGGGCGCGGATGATGGAAGCGGGGTTCTCATTGATGCAGATGGCCAAGACCTCGGCCAAGCTGGCGCTGCTCCACGAAGCGGGCATTCCCTACATCTCACTGCTCACCGACCCCACCACGGGGGGCGTCACCGCCTCGTTTGCGATGCTGGGCGACTTCAACATCGCCGAACCGGGGGCCATGATCGGTTTCGCCGGCCAGCGCGTGATCCGCGACACCATCGGGCAGGAGCTGCCCAAGGGTTTCCAGAGTGCCGAGTTCGTGCTCGAGTACGGCTTCCTGGACTTTATCGTAGACCGCCGGGAGTTGAAAGAGCGGCTAACCGCTTTGTTAAAGGCGTTGGGTTAAGCACGGACGTTTGATGATTTTATCGAATAGTTAGGCAACTAGCCACGTATCACTTCAACAGAGGCACTTCACTCCCCCGTTATCCACCTAATCAACTCATCCACCTCCACAATAGACCAGGAGTGGGGATGCCGCTCGCCGTTGGACCGGTAGCCGCGGTTTTTGGTAGGAATATACGTCACGTTATCGCCAAACTTTTGGGATAGCTCATCGGTGAGTTGCCTAATAAAATTAATCGGATGTTTGTCAAGCTGTATGTTCTATCGCTAGTTCTAGCAGTAACTAGTTGCGACTACTCGTCACATTATACCATATCTTCACCTGATGGAAGCGATTGTCTGACCTTAAAGTACACAAGCAGCCTTGACCCAAGTCATATTTCCGAAGTAAAGCTATATATGCGAATCAAGAGCTAAAGATGAGTTGAGTTTTCAAGATAAATGCAGCAGCGATTCTTCCAAAAATGTGGACAATGAGTCCTTTGGTTGACCGTACCTTTGCTGCCCGCTGAATGTCAGTATGCTCAATGAGCCAGTTAAAAAAGGATTCTATAGGTTGCCTTATACTGGAAACCGCCTTTGAGAGCAGATCATCGGCTGCTTTGTGGCGTTGCTTATCAATGTTAGGCTGCCCCTTTCTATACTTCACTGGGGTGAGCAACTCGCCGTTGTTCTGAGAGAATGTAACTCTCAAAGCTGCATCGCAGTAGGCCTTGTCCCCTACCACAACTCTATCCTGTATCTGCTCGAGTACTTCTCGCTGCGCCTGTAGATCGTGTTCAGAGGCGGGGCCTATCTGTAAATATTCCAACACGGGCAGCGAGTTGGCACGGTGAAAGCCGATACTATGCAGTTTGACGCCGAAGAAATACATGCCTTTTGTTGAATTGTACCCCTTGTCGCATAGCTCAGAGGCTACTTTCCCCTTTCGCTTACCATTACAGGTGATGATAGGCATTGAATCAGTGAGTGAGACAACGCTTTGCTCGTTGAAAGCGGCCCCGTAGCGAAGCGTCAGTTGCTTGACCAGTATTGGAAAAACCGACGCTAAGCGATTTAGACGCGCATTATACGCTGAATAACTAGGAAGTTGTGGAAACCAATCTAGCCAATGGTGGTAGACGTAATCATGGATATCTTTAATCCTAAATCTACGCTCTACGGCCATACTGAATAAGTAAGTAGTGAGCAACTCTTGGTCGGTGAATACCGGCACAGCTTGGTTTTTAGTGAAGCGCATAGAGTGCCATTGAAGTTCTTCTTCGTATATTTCGCATACGCAGAAGTATAGTTGAATAAGTTGTAGAGTTCGCATCCTACAAACTTAAGCATCTTGCTTCTACTTCTTATTTAGCCCTTGATCCGCATTATATTATGGAAACAAGACGGATAGTCAACAATACGCAACGATGAAACGGTCGAGTGTCGGTTCCATAGATGTTGATTGGGGAAGTAAGCCAATCAAAATAAGAAGTTTTCTACTGTTGACAAATACGATCCCGGAAACACTTGTTGAGTTTGAAAAACATATGTCTGAAGAAGAGACAGCAGAATTTCATGAGCAGTCTACTACTTGGAAGGGGTACGATTTTGCTTTTATTCAGCAAGGAAAGTATAAGAGCTGTAAGTAATATTGGTTTTCCTACTGTATCTGTGGTTTGTGCCACCAGAAACCTCACAACCCCTTAACTGTCGTAGGGTTCCCTATGACCTCAACGCATACTGACATTCACCTTACCAACAAAAGCGATGCTCGTACTTCAAAGATATAAGCGGACGCTCTAGGTGATGGGTGGGTCGTAGGACGCCGGGCACCGCGTGCTGTCGCTACCTTACAACCAGAACGGGTAGTTCTTGGCGGCCTCACGGTTTCCTATTGTACCACCAATCTTTTTGTAGAACTCACCCCCACCGGCGACCAGATCATGTACACGTATACTCCCGGTGCCCAATCACTCACGTCAAAGGTAATGGTGTGCGATGGCTTGACGGGAAACTGTTCTACGCGGCGGCCCTGGTTGTCGTAAACGCCCAGAAACATGTTGGAGGTGGGCACGGCGGTTACGTAGTCGATGCTGACGGTGATGCTGGCCGGGTTGGGATAGGGATTGCCGAGTTTCTCTACCTCCAGTTGGTTCTCTAGGCTGGTTACGCTATTCAGGTCGGCCAAGTAGTCGCCGCCCAGCAGGTACAGACTGTCCACCCGGGTGATGTATTCGGTGTGCTCGGTGAAATTGTAGACCGTGTCGCGGGTGGTCACCGTGCGGTTTATGACTAAGGTATCAACGTCTCCCGCCAGGGTAATCGTCTCGTTGATGTATACGGTGTCGCTGGTAAAGATGCGCTCGGTGATGAGTTCGCGGACGGTGTCAATCTGGTATACTGTATCTACTCTTACCGTTCTATTGGTGCGGTCGCGGTATTCTTGCGTTCTGCCGGGTAGTCTTACGTATTCATCGTTTACCTCCCCGTCCATTGACTTTTCTAGTATCATATACGAACCGGATGCATTTTCTATGATGCCAACAAATAAGCCCTCGTATCGCGTGTGCGTTTCTCTATTCTTGTTATCAAATTCTACTATCCAAGTACTCGGAATTTCATCAACGTACCTCCACTGCGAGGGGGTTGAATAAGCGTACTCTATCCCCTCGTCATTGTCAAAGAGGGTACGGGAAAGCGTTTTGGCTTCTACGTCTCGCATTTGTGACATAAATATATTTGTCCAGTCGCCACCCCCCTGAAAGATGTTTACTATTCCCTCGTCTGCGTCGCTGCTAGTGAATAGCCGGGCGTATTCGTCGGGGCCAATCAGTACCGGCGGCGAACTGTATTGGGCTTGCGCTAGGTTGGTGAATAATACAAGGGCGATAAAGGGTAAAAACTTTTTCATGGGATAATTAATTTGTTGGGTGGGATTTAGAGCATGTTTAAGTTTCTGTAAATTACTGTATTTGAGCGCGTTGGCCCGAAATTCCAGGCGGGCGTGCGGAGGTTTTGCGCGGAGAAGCATTGGAATTTCTTGACTTTTTTGGTTCGTTTTTGTGTCAAGACAAAAATGAACAAGGTAGAAAGTCACGTAGCAGAACAATATTTTATGCTTGCACTTAACTGCGAGCGAAAATTTTTAAACGTGCTCTTAATTCGTTGTAATACTTTTCATCAAACCATAGCAATACTTCGGCGTAGAACGCGGCTATTGTCTTGGGGTTATCTGACTGTAAGGCACGTAGGCGTTTGTCTTGGAACGTTGTGTAATAAGGCTTCATTCGCCACGCGTACATTCCCGGTGCCCAATCACTCACGTCAAAGGTAACGGTGTGCGACGGTTTAACCGGAAACTGCTCTACGCGGCGGCCCTGGTTGTCGTAAACACGAAGGAACATGTCGGAGGTGGGCACAGCCGTTACGTAGTCGATGCTGACCGGGTTGGGATAGGGGTTACCGAGTTTCTCTACCTCTAGTTGGTCTACGCTAGTTACACTATTGAGGTCAGCCAGATAGTCGCCGCCCAGCAGGTACAGACTATCCACCCGGGTGATGTATTCGGTGTGCTTGGTAAAGCTATATACCATGTCGCGGATGGTTAAGGTGCGATTTATAACCAGCGTATCGGCATCTCCCGCCAGGGTGATTGTTTCGTTGATGTATACGGTGTCGCTGGTGAAGATATGCTCGGTAATTAGTTCGCGGACGGTGTCTACTTGCATTGTTGTGCGCTCCACATAGTCTGATCTTTATAAGCGATATAGTCTCCATACTCATCAGCAAAAGCACTTATGTACCGGCTGTCTTCTATCAGATTGGGCTTGATAAAAATACCGCCTTGCGCAAAAGCAGAGAAAAAACAGGTAACAATCAGAGTGAACGTTAGTAGGCACTTCATAAATTTCTGTTGGTTGGTGTAGCTTGAATGAGCGCAAATTATAAAAAAGTTTATCATTTGTGTTTGATTGATTCAAAAAATTTGAATACCCGATGCTGGATGTTCCGCATGGGCGGCAGTCAGCACGCGTGAAATTGAGGCATATACCAGCCTGTTGAGTAAGGTCGCACGCTCAGCTTTGATGACATGCTGCACTACCAGAAAATCATCGTGGCCCTCACCGAGACGGATCGTATTATGCAGGAAATTGACGATATTGGTGTGATGAGGTAGCGGATATTAGTAAAGCACTTACAACACCTAGGTATGGATACAATTGAGGAAAAGAAGAAGCGGCTTTCTAACACCGGCCGCATTACCCATAAAGCAAAGCATACTGCCGCCCTCAGTCATACTGCAACTCCCCGCGGGCGGAGTAGGTCACGCTGTCGCGAAGCATCATCTTCTGCTTGCCCTGGGTTTCAAAGGCGATGATGCGCGGTCTTCCCTGTCGCTGAGCAAAGGTCATCCACATTTTCCGACTGGTGCTGTAGAGCACGTTGTCTTCCTGAAACATGGTTTCGATGCGGTACACATTGGCGAGCGAATCGCGGTAGAATACCCGCAGGTAGGGGATTTCGGCCGTACTGGCCCGCTTAGCGCGGTAGGTGCGCACGCGCAACGAATCTTGGGTTACACTGTCGGTCTCTTCGTACGCTCCCTGCAACACCGGTTGATTGATATCCGCCTGCCGGAACAGATCGAAAGGTTTCGGCCCAGGCGGTGCTGTCTTTGCGCAGGGTTTGGGTCTGCGTTTCGCCGCTGATGCTGGCCCGCAGCGTCACCGGTGGGTTGAGCGAGTCGAGCCACTGCAACTGCTGCTGCACCAGCGAAGGCACGTCGAAGTAGGGCTTCTTGCCCAATTCGCTCACCGGCGACTGGGGAGTGCAGGCGATGAGGCAAAGCAGCGCCAAGGGCACGGGCCACCGGAAGGATATTCTAGGGAACGTCTTCGTCATTGTTAGCGATAATTTCCTGACCTACGTGGTCGTCGGGACGCAGGTAGGGGCGCACGATGAGCCGACTGCTGTTTTTGTAAGAGAAATAGTTCAGAATCCAGTTGGCCATGGTGCCCAGTTTGTTGCGGAAGCCCACCAGGTAGTAGATATGGATGACCCACCAGGTGAACCAGGCAAACCAGCCGCCCGCCCGCACCTTGCCGAACAGGTCAGCTACTGCTCTATTACGGCCAATGGTGGCGATGGTTCCCTTGTTGAAGTAGACAAAGGGTTTGACAGACTGCTGCTGCTCGGTGCGCTCCAGGTGCTTGGCCACGTATCGCCCCTGCTGAATGGCGGTTTGGGCCACGCCCGGATAACCTTTGGGGTAGTCTTCGGTGGTGTGGTAGGCAATGTCGCCAATGGCAAAAACGTTGGTGTAGCCCTGCACCTGGTTGAACTCATTCACCAGGAAGCTACCTTTCTTGGAGCTCTCTTCTTTTAGTCCTTCAATGAACGCACCTTTGGTGCCCGCGCACCAGATCAGGCCCTCGGTCTCGATGGTGGTGTCGTTGCTCAGCCCGGCGGTGCGGCCATCGTAGGACACCACCTTGGTTTCCAGCACCAGATTGACGCCCATTTCGCGCAGGTACTGTTCGGCCTTGATGCCTCCCTTCTCGTCCATGTAGGGCAGCAGGTGCTCCCGACTGTGCACCAGGTAGATGTGCATCATGCCCATGTCCAGCTCCGGATAATCGCGGGGAAACACGTTCTTGCGCAGCTCCGACAGGGCCCCGGCCAACTCTACTCCGGTGGGTCCGCCGCCCACAATCACGAAGTTGGTGAGGCGGTCTTGTTCGGTAATATCGTCGCTGATGGTGGCCTTCTCGAAGTTTTGCAGAATCTGGCTCCGCATGTCCAGCGCGTCGCGCAGGGTACGCAGGGGCAGCCCGTATTTTTCGATAGCGTCGTTGCCGAAGAAGTTAGACAGGGTGCCGGTGGCAATCACCAGGTAGTCGTAGTGCAACGAGCCGACGATGGTTTCCACGCACTGCTTCTCGGGGTCAATGCGGCTGATCTTCATCATCCGAAAGTGCAGGTCACGACCCCGCTCCACCAGGTTGCGCAAGGGGTCGACCACCGAGTCGGGTTCGATGCCCGCGGTGGCCACCTGGTACAGTAGCGGAATGAACGTATGAAAGTTGTTGCGGTCGAAGAGCACCACCTGAAACAGTTCGTTGTCCAGATGCTTGATCACGTTCATGCCGCCGAAACCACCTCCGATCACCACCACCCGCTTCTTCTGGGTGTCGGGGATGCGTAACGAATATTTGTCTTCCATAAGTGGGTTGTTTTTACTTCGTACTAAAAAAGCGGGTTGGGCGAAGATTGTTTGATCCAGAAGTAAGCAATTCAAAAAAAGGTAGCGGATGGTGTATCTTAATGGTAGGAAAGTAGTTAAATGAGTAAACTAATAACTGTTATGAAAGCACTGTTCAACGATCAGGTGATCGCCGAGAGCGACCAAACCGAAGTGGTAGAAGGAAATCATTACTTCCCCCCGGCCTCGGTGCATCAAGAATATTTCAAGGAAAGCAGCACGCACACCACCTGCCCCTGGAAGGGCAAGGCTTCGTATTATTCGCTAGAAGTAGACGGGAAGAAGGTTGACGATGCCGCCTGGTATTACCCTGAGCCCAAGGATGCCGCTTCGCAGATCAAAGACCACGTGGCGTTCTACTCCAACAAAGTGAAGGTAGTGGAGTAAGGTTCGAATGGATGCGGCTCGTGTCACCACGAGCCGGAGAAAGAAAGGTATAAGCCAAAAAGCTAGTGCTGGCGCTACTGAGTGGCGATAGGCTTGGTGCCCAGCACCCGCATCTCAACGCGGCGGTTGAGTTCGCGGCCCTCCTTTTCGTCGTCGTTGGTGGCAATCGGATCATCTTCGCCGTAGCCTTTGGCAATGAGTTGGTCCACGGCCACGCCCTGCTCCACCAGGTAGTTCACAATGGCCTGGGCACGATCCTGCGAAAGCTGCTGATTATAGGCTTTGGCTCCGATGTTGTCGGTGTGCCCGGCAATTTCTACACTGGTTCCGCTTCCACTAAGCACAAATTGCTTGAGTCGCTCCAGCTCGTCAAACGACTCTTCACGCAGGTTCGCGCTGTTGAAATCAAAGTAGATGAAATCCAGCACCATGCGGTAATCAACCGTGGTGGGACTCAACGACACCTTCCGGCGAAACTCCTGCGATTCGTTCGTGGCACCGGGCACGCTCACTTGCAAGCTTTTGTAAATATAGCCATCTTTTTGCACGGCTAGCACGTATTCGGCGGGCAGTTCGTTAAAAATATCGAAGCGATAAATGCCCGCCTCCACGTTTTCGGCCGCCACGGTGCGTCCGTCGTTCATATCCTTGAGCGACACCGTAGCGTTCATCGCCTGGCTGTTGCTGGCGTCGTCGACCTTTAGCAGCAATTGTACGGGTTTTAGGCTGGCCACCTCCCCAATGGTGGGCTTTTCTATAGGTTCCACCGACTTGATATCCCGGCCGTTGCCGAGCGAATCGTTGCTGGCTATTGCGCTCTTTCCCTGCTTGTCCAACTTCTCCATATCGGCGCTAAGATCGGGCACTTCCACTTTGTATAAATCCAGGTAGCCGAGTCCGTCGTTGCGCACGGTGGCGTAGTAGCCGGTGGTTTCGTCTTTGGTGGTCACAAAATACACGTCGTCGTCGGGAGTGTTGATGGGGTAGCCCAGGTTCACCGGCTCGCCCCAGGCTTATTCTTCCTCGTCGTAGGTTGACTTAAAGATATCGTAGCCGCCCATGCCCTTGTGGCCGCGGCTACTAAAGTAGAGCGTTTTGCCGTCGTGCCCGATAAATACGCCTTCCTCGTTATAAGGAGTATTCAATACCTGCCCCAGGTTAGTCACTTTGCCCCACTCGCCGCGCCGGTCCTTTTCGCAGCTATAAATATCGTAGCCGCCGTAGCTGCCGGGGCGGTCGCTGGTGAAGTAGAGCGTGTTGCCGTCGGGTGAGATGGACAATGAGTTCTCGGTGTAACTAGAGTTGATGTTGTTGCTCAAGGGTTCGGGCTCCGACCAGTCGCCATTGTCTTGCAGCTCCGATAAGAAAATGTTTCCGTCCCCGTTGTCGCCATCCTTATAGAAGTAAAGTTGCTTCCCGTCGGCCGATAGGGCTAGGTTAGAGTCGAAGTACAGATTATTGATTGATTCACCAATGTTTTTGGCCTTACTCCACTGCCCGTCTACCTTCTTAGAGATAAAGATATCTTCGTAGTAGAAGTTGTCGTCGAACACGTTTTCGTTTAGATTGTCTTCGGCCCGTCGTGAGGTGAAGATCAGCACCGTTTCGTCGGCATTGAGCACCGGGGCGTAGTCTTTGCTGCTGGAGTTCACCGCGCTGCCCAGGTTGGTGATCTTGAAATTGCGCGCGTTGTTAACAAATTCCAGTCCGTTTTCGCACTCGTAAATGCGCCTGCGCACCTGGCTCACCGGCACCTTGTCATCGCCCCGGTATTCTTTGTCCCGGTTCACCTTTTGCAGGTAGCTGTTGTAGAAGTTGATGGCCTCGTTAAACTTCATATCGTACTGGTAGGCCCGGCCCACCGAGTACAAAATGTCAAAGCGATAGTTAGGATCGATTTCGTATACCTTTAATAAATAGGGAGTGGCTTGCCCCTTATTAATGGTTTCTAGGGTAGTTTTTCCGGCCATGTAGTTGGCCTTGAGGCTGCTGGGATCGGTTTGGGCCGCCTGGATGTACATCTCTTTGGCCACTTCGGGAGCCTTTTGCTCATAGTAAATCTCATCGGCGATCTCGATAAACTGCCGGGCAATTTCTTTGGGATCGTCTTGCGCCCGAGCCATCCAGGGGGCTAGCACCAACGTGATTCCCAGGATTAAGTATTTGAGCAAGAATCTGGTCATAGTAACTTTATTGCCAAAACGCAAAGAGTAAGGTGGCTCTTCGCTTGGTGTTGTTTAGCGGTTGTGACGCTGGCGGCAAGATAGACCGGTTTTGGGTGTCATAAAATGCACGAGAGGTACATCGTAATGTTTTGAGGGATACTACCAAAATTCGTACTGAGTACAATGCGCAAAATGTACCTTTGCGGTCTGGGTAGGCAAATAGTAGCCATCTTTGAACACCGGGGATGGCAAACGACGCTGGTTAACCAAAAAGTGGGTTGATGATATTACTCAGATCGCTCAGAGCCATTCTTCTTTAAATAGCATGATATTCAGACAGTTACGTAAACACCGCGTGCGTTAGGCTGGCAATAATTGTTGGCAAACTAAAGCGCAAATTAGACACCCAACTTGATTAGTACATCTGTAAGGTTTTCGGTGAGATTTAGCTATTGCCTATTGTCAGAATAAGTCGTAAATCGTCTCTATCTCTGAAAGCAGACACCACCTGTAGCATCAAGGTTGGTCAGTAAGTTATAATAATACAAAAAGTAATAAATATAGTTATATCATCTTCATAAGCTGTAAATTATTCGCCGCGAAGCTGGTTGCTGATGGCAAAATTCATTAAGCAAGGTTCCTCATCAAAACCCATCTCACGCTTAGGAATTTCGCATTTTTTTCAGAAATTGGTTTACCCTAAAAATATTGACTTAAAAGTGGAAGAAGATTTGCGACCCTGCTCGGTAGTTTTATCTAAACTACATCCACCCCTGTTTCATGCGTAAACGCTTCTTCTTCGGCTACCTGCTCATTTTCCTGTTTCCTACGGTTTCTACGCAAGCCGCCGGTGATGATCCGCTGTTCACCGTGGTCGAAAAGGGAAATAAGAAAGGACTCTACGACGAGAACGGCAAGCTACTAATTCCTATTCGCTACGATGATTTGGGATGGAGTGCAGGCGAACCGCGGGTTTACTACAAAGTTATTGGCTTTCGTGAGGGTGCCCGCTGGGGACTCATCAACGTACAGAACCGCCGCGTGTGCCAACCCCTGTTTCAACAGTTGGTGCCCCACCAAGACAAGCTGCTGATCGCCGGTCGGAAGAAAGGTGTTCACCTCGAGTACGGACTAGTGAACGTGAAGGGGGAGCAAACCCTTGCCTTTCGCTACGCCAGTCTCCGTTCGCACGGTGCGCAACTGATTGCCTCAGTAGCCAAAGCCCAACGGCAGGCCTACGGAGTGATCAACAGCGAAGGAGAAGCGCTTATCGGATTTGAATACGTTGCTATTCGGCCCGTGGCAGCAGATCGATACGCCGTGCGCCGTGAACCGGGACAAGAAGCCCTTTTTAACACCGAGGGCCAAGCGCTCACTTCTTTTCGGTACGACAGCATCGCACCATTTGAGCACGGACTCGCCATCACCTACCAGCGGGGCAAGCAGGGAGTAATCGATCAGGCAGGGGTAGAACAGTTGGCCAACCAGTATCAGCAAGTAAAAATCGCCAGCCGACGGTCGGTTAGCGTACTGCCATTTGATCAGTGGCAGTCTTACACTAGTGCGAATCAGTTGATTAGAAGTTACCACTTCGACGATCTTCAGCCGGTGGGAGTGAATCTGTACCGAGCCAAAATAGGTTCGGTCCGAACCTACATTAATAGCACCGGCGAAGTGATCGTTCCGGAACGATGGAGCGTGGCTCGGCTGAGCAAGGGCTTTGCCGTGATCACCGACCACCAAAAATACGGCGTGCTCAGCAACCAGCCGGGGCAAGAGAAACGGTTGGTGGTGCCAGTGGAGTACGACTCGGTCCGCATCGACGGCCGCTTTGTGGTGGCGGGCAAGCGCATTCCGAACCAGCAAGCGTCTGAGGGCCAGGCGAATTTTAACTGGCAACTGCTCGATACTCAGGGTACGCTTTTGTCCACCTACGTGTACCAGGCGATGGGCGCGCAGCACGAGCGGCGTTTTGCGGTGAAGCGTAAGCATCTCTGGGGCTATCTAAATTCCAGCGGTCAGGAAGTGATCGCCTGCCAGTACCAATCGGCCACGCCGTTTGATCAGGGGCGGGCCAGCGTAACCTTTCAGGAGGGTCAGGGAGTGATCGACACCACCGGACAGTGGGTGGTGAAGCCACTGCATCGAAGCGGAGGTGCGGGGCATCTGGAGCGGATCAACGAAAATATGTACGTGTTTAGCGTAGCGGAACGCCGCCCGACGGACGCCGCCCGACGGATCGCCGCCCGACGGCTACGCAGTGGGGCTTGGTGGATCAGCACGGCCGGGAATTGTATCGTACCAACCATCAGCTTATCAACAACGGCAGCAGTTTGTGGGAACGTAGTGACAACGGCCAATACGGTCTGGTTAGCTACACCGGCCGTCGATTGCTGGAAACCCGCTACGACACGGTGTCGGCATTGCAGGAAGGGAAAGTTTACGCCTACCAGCGCGAGAACGCCTTCGGGATACTGTCGTGGGACGGCCGGGTATTGCTGGACTTGAACAATGGTTTTGAAGAACTACACCCCATGAGCGATGGATTCTTGGGCGTACGGATTAAGGGTAAGTATGGGTTTGTAGACGACTGGGGGCGCTTGCGCATCGCTAACCGTTATGATTCAGTCACGCACTTCAGCAGCAACATGGCCGCCGTGAAGATGATGGGCCGCTGGGGGTACATTGATAAATCGGAGCACTTGGTGGTGCAACCGCGCTTCGACTGTGCCTATCCGTTTCGCGGAGCGGTGGCAATCGTGAAAAAGAGCGGTAAATTTGGTTTGGTGAACACCGATGGACGAACGGTGGTGCCGACGGTATACGACCGAATAGAAATCACCGAGGGGGGACGGTACCTTCTTCACCTGAACGATCCGAAGCGAGGCATGCTGATGGGACTAGTAAGCGAAGCCGGTAAACCGCTCGTTCATCCGAAGTACGAATCGGTAAAAGACCTAAACAATGGCTTCGTGATGGTGGGGCGAAAGGGAAAGTACGGCTTGCTTACCACCGAAGGTCGACCGACCATTCCGATGATCCACTCCCGCCTCATTCACGACCCTTACAATGAGGTCTACTTTTCGGTAACCTCACCGGCGTGGCAGACAATCAGACTGGACGCTAACCAAGATTAGTCGTTGTCTTTTCCCCGATTCTGTCGGGTGTTGTCTTCGCCCGAAATGGCCTGCCGCATATCGGTGTCGGCCTGGATGTTCTGCATGCGGTAGTAGTCCATGATGCCCAGGTTGCCACTGCGAAAGGCTTCGGCCAGCGCCAGCGGTATTTCGGCCTCGGCCTCGATCACCTTGGCCCGCGCTTCCTGCGATTTAGCCCGCATCTCCTGCTCGTTGGCCACCGCCATGGCGCGCCGTTCTTCGGCCTTGGCCTCGGCCACCTTCAGGTCGGCACTGGCCTGATCAATCTGCAGTTTCGCCCCGATGTTGTCGCCTACGTTCACGTCGGCAATGTTGATCGAGAGAATCTCGAAGGCCGTCCCGGCGTCCAGTCCCCGCCCGAGCACCAGTTTGGAGATTTTATCGGGGTTGGCCAGCACGTTGCTGTGCGTTTGGGCCGAGCCAATGGAGGTAACGATACCCTCACCCACGCGGGCCAGGATAGTGTCTTCTCCGGCGCCGCCCACCAGTTGCGAGATGTTGGCCCGCACCGTGACGCGCGCCTTGGCAATGAGTTGAATGCCGTCGGCGGCCACGGCGGCCACCTCGGGAGTGTTGATCACCTTGGGGTTCACCGAAATCTGCACCGCCTCAAACACGTCGCGTCCGGCCAGGTCAATGGCGGTGGCCTGCTTGAAGGTGAGATTAATGTTGGCTTTGTCGGCCGAGATCAGCGCTTTGATCACGGTGGGCACGTTGCCCCCGGCCAGGTAGTGCGTCTCCAGATCGGCGGTGGTGAGTTCCAACCCGGCCTTGGTGGCGGTGATCATCGACTCCACAATAATGCGGGGCGGCACCTTGCGGATGCGCATGAACACCAGCTCTAGCAGACCCACTTTCACGCCCGAAAAGCGGGCGGTGATCCATAGGTTCAGGGGGATGAAGTACAGGAAGGTGAAGAAGCCGACCACCGCGGCGATGATGATAAAAACAACCGATAATTCCATAAGGCAGGCGAAGGGTAAAGTGAAGCAGGGAGGTAACCCCGCCCCGCATTAGTTGGTTCCGAAACAGTTTGAGCCGATTAAAACAACGTAGTCAACCAACCTACGGATACGCGGGATAAACCGGTTCCAGTCGGCAGCGCGGACCGTATTCTTTGTTGAGTGTATCGTAAATCGCCAGGGCCCCGCCGAAATAAGCTACGTGCGCTGCCCAGTTGGCTTCGGTCAGGCGAAGATCATGGCAATCTCTGGGTTCAAAATCGGCATCCAGCAGCAACGCTCCCTTCCGATCTTCATAAATTCTGAGTCGCACCTTTTCTCCCTTCGCATCAACAAACGCTATCCAATGTCCACCGGCGCAATCCCCTTTCCATACCGCTGCGCTCGGAACATCCTTGGGTTTTCTCGGCGGTTGGCAATCGGTAGAAATAGAAGTGGCGGTGCAACCGGGCACCAGCATTGTAATTATAACAATCAAGGCTGTAGGCGCCCATTTACTCATAGCTCCACCGCTTCTACCAAAATCTTGTTCGGACGCACCTCGATTACCCGCACTTTCGTTCCGGCGTCCACGTAGGCACCCAGCGTGCTCACCTCCAGAATCGTTTCCTTAAACTCCGCATTTCCCGAAGGGCGCAGGGCCGATAGAGCCACTCCCACGTCGCCCTTCCATACGCTATGCTTTTTGTCTTCGTTCACGTGGCCCTGGTTCGACTGCTTCAGCGACATTTTTTCCCACGCGCCGGTGCGCAAGCTAAAGAATAGCGTAACTCCCAGCGCCCCGAATGCTCCTAACAGCACCAACCAGCCGGTATCGCTGCCAAACGATCTAAAACTTATTACCACCCCAACAACGGTGAGCACTAAACCGGCGATGCCAAACAGGGTGGTGCCGGGAATGAAGATCAGCTCCACCACGATCAGGATAATTCCGACCGCCAGCAGCAGGGCAACCGTGAACCAGTCTAGCATGCGCGGAAAAGTTTTAGTAGGCGCGGGCGAACACTACCCGGCGCGACGAAGGTTGGCCCGAATATACACAAACTCCCGCTTCTTCCTCCGCATCCAACGGAATGCAGCGAATTGTAGCCTTAGTTTCTTCTTTGATGGCCGCCTCGGTTTCGTCGGTACCGTCCCAGTGGGCCAGCACAAAGCCTCCTTCTTCCAGTGCCTGCTTAAAGGCATCGTAATTGTCTACCCGGTGCGTGTTGTCCGTCCGGAACCGCAACGCTTTCTCGTAGATCGCTCTGCTGCATATCCTCCAGCATCATCTTGATGCGTTCGCCCAGATTATCGTCTAAGGGCACGGTTTCTTTTTCCAGCGTGTCGCGGCGGGCCACCTCGATGGTTTCGTTCTCCAGGTCGCGCATGCCCACGGCCAGGCGAATAGGCACGCCCTTTAGTTCGTACTCGGCAAACTTCCACCCGGGTTTGTGGGTGTCGCGGTCGTCGTACTTCACCGTGATGCCCAGCGCCTCAAGCCCGGTTTTCAGGGGCTGCACCCGCGCGCTGATCTTTTGCAGGTCTTCTTGCTGTCGGAAAATTGGCACGATCACCACCTGGGTAGGAGCCAACTTGGGTGGGATTACTAGCCCCTGGTCGTCGGAGTGCGCCATGATGAGGGTGCCCATCAGGCGGGTGCTCACGCCCCACGAGGTGCCCCACACGTATTCTTGCTGCCCCTCTTTGGTAGCAAATTTCACCTCGAAGGCCCGGGCGAAGTTCTGTCCCAGAAAGTGAGAAGTGCCCGCTTGCAGCGCCTTGCCGTCTTGCATCAGCGCCTCGATACAGTAGGTTTCCTGCGCCCCGGCGAAGCGTTCGCTCGGGGTTTTGATGCCCCGAATCACCGGCACGGCCATATATTCTTCCACGAAGGTGGCGTAGACCTCCAGCATACGTTCGGCCTCTTCCACCGCCTCGGTTTCGGTGGCGTGGGCGGTGTGCCCCTCTTGCCACAGAAACTCCGAGGTGCGCAAAAACAGGCGCGTGCGCAACTCCCAACGCACCACGTTGGCCCACTGGTTGATGAGCAGCGGCAGGTCGCGGTACGACTGAATCCAGTTGCGGTAGGAGTTCCAGATCATCGTTTCGGAGGTGGGCCGCACGATGAGTTCCTCTTCCAGCTTCGCGTCGGGGTCCACGATCACGCCGCTGCCGTCTTCAGCGTTTTTGAGCCGGTGATGGGTGACCACGGCGCACTCCTTGGCGAAGCCTTCCACGTGGGCCGCCTCTCGGCTTAGGTATGATTTGGGAATGAACAGTGGAAAATAGGCATTGGTGTGGCCAGTGGCCTTGAACATGCGGTCGAGCTGGGCCTGCATGGCTTCCCAGATCGAGTAGCCGTAGGGTTTGATAATCATGCAGCCGCGCACCTCCGAGGGCTCGGCCAGTTCGGCCCGCTTCACCAGTTCGTTGTACCAGGCCGAGTAGTCGTCGCTGCGCTTGGTCAATCCTTTCGCCATAGGTTGGTATAGATTTTGTTAATTTATGCGTAAAAGCGTACATTTAGTACGCGCCAAAGATAGATCAGGATGGGCGGGATATGCTAGGATTAGCAGGATTAATGCGGAATCGCTCATAATAAAGCGGTCGGAGTGAAAATATTCAATAATGAATGACACTATTTCACCCTATTTTAAGCATCCTGTTCATCCTTCTTCATCCTGCCTATTCTGATCCGAATCATTTTCGTTTATTTACCGTTATAATAGTACAACAATCATTTTATAGAGGAGAAAGCTTATGAAAACGAATATAACCACATTGTTCACCGGATTAGTTGCCCTGGGTACCTTGGGTGCATGTTCCACGACCAGCCAGTTGGGTCAGACGCAACTCGGAGATGTTGATCCGATGTACGCCCAGTACCGAACTCCGGTTGCAGCGCCAATCGCGTTAAACGAAACCGTTACTGCTGACTACAGCAAGGGAAATTACCAGTTTCAGGACGAAAGCTTGTCGTCCAAAACGGTAAACCCCGATTTGGTAGCGCAGTATCAAAACGACGACCAGCGCGCTGACGAAGGCCCGGCAAATGATGACTATTACGTAGAGGATTACAACCGTCCCGGCGCCTACGGCAACCAGCCACAGGTGGTGAACAACTTTTACGGCAACCCGAACCGTTTCAGCAATTTCGGCAACCCTGCGTTTGGTGCGGGTTTTTATGATCCTTTCTGGGGTCCTGGTATGGGCTTCTACGATCCGTTCTGGGGTCCGGGTATGGGTTTTGGCAACCAGTGGGCACAGCCTTGGGGGCGACCTGGCTTTAATGTAGGACTAAGCTTCGGATGGGGAATGGGCGGTTTTGGTAGCCCATTCGGCTTCAATCGTTGGAACCGGTTTGATCGCTTCGGCGGCTACGGTGGCTTCTATGATCCCTTCTGGGGTCCTAGTATGGCTTACGGTGGCTGGGGCCGACCCGGATGGGGCGGTGGTTATGGTGGCTACGGTGGATTCTACGGACGACCTAACGTGATTATCGTTAATAATGGGGTTGAGAGCAATTACAGAGCTCCGTACACCCGTGGAACAACCAACCAAGTTGTTTCAAGAAACGGACAGCGTAGTAATTATTCCAGGGATAATCGTTTGGTACGCTCTAATTCTTATACTAAGTCAGGTAGTAGCAGCCGAGGAAGGGTGAGTACGGCGAGCAGAAACGAAGCGTACAACGCTCCCCGCGCATCGCAGTCTACTACTAGTCGTAGCAGTCGAACTTACGTTCCACAAACGAACCGTTCTGCTGCCAGTAGCGCAAATCGTTCGCAATCTACGCGAAGCAATAACTATTCACGACAGTATAGAACCAGTGGAAGCAGCCGTAACTACAGCAGTTCACCCAGTCGTAGCAGTTCTTATGGAACCAGCCGCGGTAATAGCAGCAGTCGTGGCAGCAGCTATGGCAGTAGCAGTAGATCAAGCGGTTCTTCCTATGGTTCACGAAGCAGTAGTGGTAGCAGTTACTCACGCTCATCTTCTGGTGGAAGCAGTAGTCGCGGAAGTTCTTCTTCTAGCGGTTCCTCTCGCGGAGGAAGCCGTGGCCGACCGTAGTTGTAACCAAGGCAGTAGAACTTAGACCCAATAAACTAAGTTCTTTAGCGTAATCGATAGTGTAGTAGGTTGTATTTCCTGACTACACTATTTTTTTGTCCAAAAATTAACTCACATGATATACCTAACTAAGATAATTCTTGCCTTTGTTTTATTCGTATTCATTAGTCCTTGGGCCGTGGGGCAAATTGCTGAAGATGCCCTGCGCCTTTCTAAAGTAGGCCCGGTGGGAAGTGCTCGTATTCAGGCCATGGGCGGAGCAGGCTTTTCGCTGGGTGGGGACATTAGCAGTGCTGCCATTAACCCGGCCGGATTGGGGTTCTATAACCGTTCTGAAATAATCTTTACCCCTTCATTCAACGGACTGTCAACAAGTGCTACTTATGCCGATCAGTCTAGCGACCTGACCGATAATAATTTCGGTATCACTAACTTTGGATTGGTCTATAGCAAGCCAAAGGAAAGCTATACTTCTTCAAATTGGCGGGGCGGAACTTTTGCAATGACCTACAACCGGATCGATCGCTCAAGGTTTGACTACCAATTCGATCCTATCCTGAATGACTTTTCTATCCTAGATGAGTTTGCGCAGCAAGCGAATGGAATAAATTTTAATCAGCTTGACCAGCGCATAGATAATGATGACTACGTTGGGTACGCAGAAGCAGCCTATCGCAATTTTCTCATTAATCCTGATGCGTCTGAAACCAATTATGTACCCTCTATCCCGGCGGATGTGGTTGCTGACCAGGACGGTGTCGTTTTTGAAAACAGCCGGTTGAGCCAGTGGAACTTCTCGTACGGAGGCAATTTTAACGATAAGTTTTACATCGGAGCAGGGCTCGGGATTAAAAGTTTTGAGTTAAACCGCAGTAATACTTTCAATGAATTCTATCTCTATACGGATGAGTATATAGACTTTATAGATGAAGGCAATTACTTTTTTCCGGTTGATGGCGGACCAAGCGTCGATTTCGTAAATTCTAATCGGCTCGCTGAGAGCCAGCAAATGAGTGCAGTCGGAATCAACGGAACGTTTGGTGCGATTTATCAACCGGTAAAAGAGGTTACCATTGGATTATCGTATCAAACTCCCACTGCATTTGGAGTGACTGAAGATTATAGTTACCGACTGGACTCAGAGGTTAACGGAGTCGTTTTCGATGAAGACGAACCCCCTATCAATGTGGAAGGGCAGGATGGGGTGATTACAAGTCGCCCGCTGCTATCAGAGTACTCCTTAAGCACTCCCTCACGATTGGGTCTCGGTTTGTCTTATTATATCCAGAAATACGGGTTTTTGACGGCGGACGTTGAGTACATTAACTACGAGAAGCACCGCTATCGCTCTAATACCTTGGCCCCTAGTTTGGTAGAAGGGCTTAATCAAGTGGCAATCAACGATTTTCGTTCGGTGATCAACTACCGATTCGGAGGCGAATTTCGTTATCAAAAGTTTCGGGCCAGGGCGGGATATTCAATGCAGCGGAGTCCGCTTCAGATACCCGGTGACAGACTAAATCGCAATCAGACGTCGCTATCCGGTGGGTTAGGCGTTCGTTTGCCCAACTTCTTCGTTGATTTAACGGTGGTTAGCACGCAGTTTGAAGACAACTACCGTCCTTATACATACGCGACGTACTTCCCGCTGGATCAGAGTCAGCGAGATAACCAAGCGCTCAACGTGCTGCTCACGCTCGGCTTCAACTTCTAGCCGATAATAGCTTGATCAGGTCTTCGGAAGAAGTATTTTGATCGATAGTGATGTGCGCCTGCCGGTAAATCGGCAGGCGTTTTTCGAACTTGGCGGTATATTCCTGTACCAAGCGGGCCTGGTCCAGTTCCTGCAGCAGCGGCCGGTCGGTGATCTGTGCGCCCTGCATCCGTTGCACAATAGTTTCCACTGGAACATCGAGAAAGATGGTAGTCCCTGACTGGTTCATGCGAGCTAGGTTATCAAAAAAGCAGGGTGCGCCGCCGCCGGTGGCGAGTACAAAAGCAGCGTGCTGAGCGATGGTTTGCTGAAGCGTGTCCCGTTCTTGTTGTTGAAAAACCTCTTCCCCCTGCTGAGCAAATATCGTACGGATGGGTTGCCGGGCGGTTTGCTCAATGATCGTATCCAAGTCCAAGAAGGGTAGGCTTAGTTGTGGGGCCAGTTCCTTTCCCAGCGTAGATTTGCCCGAACCGGGTAGACCGATGATAAACAGTTTCATGAATATTTAAGTCGGCTTTGCAAAATTTAGTCTTATCTCTATAGAGTGCCTACTGTTCTACGCCAAAGGGGCTACCGCTTCCATTTCTATGCTGGTGACCAAGGATAACCAGCCACGTTCACATCGAGCGAGGAGACAGTGATGGAAAGGTTTGGTTAGTACCAACCGTAGCGGCTGCCTACTTTCATGGCTTCAAAGCACAAGAACGAAAGGAGATTGTGCAAATCATAGACGAACATCTCGAACTATTAAATGAAAGGTGGAATGAGTCTTTTCAAGAATAACCATGACGAAGACCTAAGCCTCAAAGGATTTTTGAAGGAAGAAATAAACCGTTCTATTCAAAATTTAGCTCTTACTCAAACCGTTTAGATCAACAGAAGAAGTCCCTTGCACCTCTTTTAATAACTCCGCCAAGTCCATTCCAATCGCTTCGCAAAACGAAGGGCGGTCCGCAATTTCGCCCTTATCAGGCTGATACTTCTGCCACGTTTTAAATCCGTATTCATACAGATCAAATAATAACGTATTCAATCAGCGTAGGCTTTCAAGCCTACGTTGATCAAGGTCAGTAAGCGCTTTTCGTTGCATCGTTACCAGCCCGTTACTCCACCGCCGCCACCCCCTGCCCCAACAGCTCGTTGATCTCTTCTACCGATGGAGTATCGCGGAAGTGCCACTTGCCCTGCACCACGCCGTTTTGCAGCAAAACCAGTCCCGGATTAGCCCGAATGATGGTCTTGAGCACCGTGGCATCAGCGTAGTAGTAGGGCAACGCTAGCTGGTACGCGTGCCGGAACTCATCATAGATCGCCTCACCCGAAGCGGTAAGCACCAGCGCTTCCACTCCAGCGGGCAGTTGGTCAGCCAGACCCTGAATGTCCGGAAGCGCATCTTTATCCGCCTTGGTCACGTCGTACATCACCACCAGCAGTTTGTTGCCCTCGAACGTAGCGTCGGTGAAGTCGCCCTCGTCGTTCCATACGCTGTAATCACTAATCTTAGCCTGAGCCTCGGGGTTGAGCGTTACCATTTCTTTATAGGTATAACTTTTGTCGGTCGGGTACTGCGTAAACTCTTCGTCTTTTCCGTTTTTGGTCATAATGTACTTGTACCGCAGCGGCTCGGAAGGCTGCATCAGGCGGGGCAGGTCGGCCCCCACCTTGTAGGCCCGGAAATCGGCAAAGGGCAGGTGCCGCACCGCTGTGACCCCCAGCAACAGGCACACCACACTGACCGACCCCACCAGCAGGTGAGAGATACGCAGCGAAAACGTTTCGGTGAAGCGGTAGCGGTAGACAAACAGAATACCAATCAGCACTAACAAAATTATATCCTTCGTAAACGACTCCCAGGGGGTGAGCACGATGGCGTCGCCAAAGCAACCGCAGTCGGTTACCTTGTTGAAGAAGGCCGAATAAAAGGTCAAAAAGGTGAAGAAGACAATCATCCCTAGCAGCACCCAGGTCGTGATCGCCATGCGGTAGTTAATCAGCACGGCCACGCCCAATGCCACCTCCAGCACACTCAGGAACACCGCCAGCCCCAGCGCCAGCGGAATGAAGGACTCAAAGAAGGGCGCAAAGTCAGTAGCGAACACGTCAAAGTATTCTTCCAGCTTAATCTTGGTGCCCACCGGATCATTGAGCTTGATCAGACCCGAAAAGACAAATAATCCGCCCACCAGGTAGCGGGCAATGTGCGTTAAAACGTTCATAAGATATGGATTTATGAATTTTGCGTCGTAGCAGCGACAGATTGCAATCTGTCGCTGCTACGACGCAAAATTCATTTTAATTAAGCAGAACACCGCGTAGTTGATCATATCCTGGTAGTTGGCGGATACCCCTTCCGAAACGATCGTCTGCCCCCGGTTATCTTCAATCTGTTTCACCCGCAGCAGCTTCATCAAAATAATGTCAGTGATGGAGCTCACGCGCATCTCGCGCCAGGCTTCGCCGTAGTCGTGGTTTTTGCTGCGGAGCAGCTGCTGGGTCTCCTCTGCCATACGATCATAAAGCGGTTCCAGTTCCCCGTAGGGCAACTCAAGCGGCGCCTCAGTAGGCAACTCCAGTTGAATCAGCGCAATAAGGCAGTAGTTAATGATGCCCACAAATTCTCCGGCCACGCTATCCTCCACCTGCTGCGTACCTTTTTCCTGGATAGAACGGATTCGCTGCGCTTTTATGTATATCTGATCGGTAAGTGAGGGCAAGCGCAGAATTCGCCAGGCGGTACCGTAATCTTTTGTCTTTTTCTCGAAAACATCTTTACAAGCCTGGATGACCTGATTATATTCCTGGTAGGTTTGGGTTTTCAACGTTATTTGTTCTAATTTTAAAGGAAAAGGCACGAATGTTGAGCCATTGACGAAAGTAAGCGCTTTTTTCGAAAGAAAAACACTCAATCTTCGAGGAAAATTAGTCGATCTCAGTGAGCCTAAGGTGATGGGCATCCTGAACGTGACGCCCGATTCGTTTTACGACGGTGGCCGGTTCTTCCGAGACGAAGCCCAACTGCTGCGGCAGGTTGAGTCTATGCTGACGGAAGGAGCCACGTTTATTGACATTGGCGGCTATTCATCGCGACCCGGGGCGGCGGAGGTGACCGAAGAAGAAGAAAAGCGGCGGGTGGTGCAGACGGTAGCGGCCGTGGCCAAACGTTTTCCCGAAGCACTGCTGTCGGTCGATACCTTTCGGGCATCAGTAGCCCGCGAAGCGGTGGCGGCCGGAGCGAAGATGGTTAACGATATTACCGGGGGCGCAGGCGACGAAGCGATGTTACGCACAGTGGGCGAACTATTGGTGCCCTATGTGTTGATGCATATGCGCGGAACGCCGCAAACGATGCAGACATTGACCGAGTACGACGACTTGGTCGTAGAATTGATTGATTACTTTCAGCAACGGCTGAACGCCTTGCAAGCACACCAGGTTAGAGACGTAATCATTGATCCGGGCTTTGGCTTTGCCAAGACCATCGATCAGAACTTTACGCTGCTCAGTCATCTGGACGCGTTTCGGGCGCTGGGCGTGCCGATTCTGGCGGGTCTATCGCGCAAGTCGACGATCTACCGGACGCTGGGCGTGGGTCCGGAAGAGGCGCTGAACGGCACCACGGTGCTTAACACGGTGGCCCTGTTGAAGGGCGCGTCTATCCTGCGGGTACACGACGTACGAGAAGCGGTAGAGGCGGTGCAATTGATGCAACACATAATTTGAATTTAACCCTTTTAGTCCGATATATACCTTGAACCTACTTTTTTCGATTGGCTTTCTGGAAATAAAATGGGTAGACATCATCGATATCTTGCTGGTGAGCTTATTGATGTATCAGGTGTACAAACTCATGCGCGGCAGCGTGGCGCTGAGCATTTTTTTCGGATTCTTAGTGCTCTATCTAATCTTCTTGCTGGTGAAGGCGGCGCAAATGGAGCTGCTCACCGCCATTCTGGGGCAGTTTATGGGCGTCGGGGTGCTGGCGGTGATCATTCTGTTTGCTCCCGAAATTCGCAAGTTTCTGCTGCTGGTCGGCAAAACCACCGCCATCAACCGGGACACCTTCTTCAAGGGCTTTTGGCGCAAGAAAGAAGATCAGGGCAAATTTAATCTCACCCCGGTGATCGATGCCTGCAAAAGCCTGAGCGGCTCCAACACCGGGGCGCTTATCGTATTTTCAAAAAGCTCTCCCCTGAAATTCTACGCTGAGTCGGGCGACGAACTGGACGCGGTGGTTTCCAAGCGTATCCTGCTCTCTATCTTCAATAAGTACAGTCCGCTGCACGACGGGGCCGTGATCGTGCACAACAGTCGGGTCAAAGCAGCGCGCTGCATCTTGCCCGTGACCGACAAAGACAACGTGCCCGCCGAACTGGGGCTGCGCCACCGGGCGGCCATCGGCATGACCGAGGTAACCGATACGCTGGTGGTGGTGGTGTCGGAAGAAACGGGACAGATGTCGGCGGTGGAGAACGGACACATATACCGCAACCTATCGGCCAAAGAGCTGCGCCAGCGGATCAACAACTATTTGTACGAGGACCGGGAGGACGAAGAATTTGTGGTGGATCAGGCCAAAGCCGAAGAGGACGCTTTTATTCAGAAAAAAGAACAGGGTAAAACAAAAAAGGAGAAGTCAGATAAACCTAAAAAAGCCCGCTCTACCGCCAGTGCCGACGAAAGCGTGAGCACCGGAGCCGATTAGGCTGAATTTTTGCTCTACGCTCTCCGTAGAAAATCTCTCCTGATGCAAGTTTTACAAGACGTTTCCCTACGGCCCCACAACACCTTCGGGCTGGAGGCTCTGGCCCGACATTGGATTACCATCACCGCTACTGAGCAATTGCAAGAACTGCTGCGCGACCCCGCCTATCAGTCGGTTCCGAAACTAGTACTCGGGGGCGGAAGCAACGTGCTGTTCACCCAAGATTTTGAGGGACTGCTCATCAAGATTGCGATTCCGGGAATTAGCGTGGTGCAGGAAGACGACGACGAGGTGTACGTTAGGTCAGGAGCCGGAGTGGGCTGGCACGAACTGGTGATGCACTGCATCGAGCAGGGCTACGGAGGCATCGAAAACCTGTCGCTCATTCCGGGCACGGTGGGAGCCGCCCCCATGCAAAACATCGGAGCCTACGGTGTGGAAATCAAAGACGTATTCTCGTCACTGGAAGCGGTGGAGATAGCCACCGGCGATCTACGCACGTTTAAATCGGCCGACTGCCGGTTTGGTTATCGAAGCAGTGTCTTCAAGCTCGAACTTAAGGGACAGTACATCATCACTTCCGTAACCCTGCGCCTCCGGAAGCAACCGGTGCTCAATACCTCCTACGGAGCAATTTCCGACACCTTGGCTCAAAAGGGAATTCACGCGCCCACCATACGCGACGTGAGTGAAGCGGTGATCGAGATCCGCCGCAGCAAACTGCCCGATCCGCAGCAGATTGGCAATGCCGGAAGCTTCTTTAAAAATCCCGTAATTCCCCGCGCCCAGTACGATACGCTGCTAACCGACTATCCTACTATGCCCGGTTACCCGGCGGAACAAGCGGTGAAGGTGCCCGCCGGTTGGCTTATCGAACAGTGCGGTTGGAAGGGCAAACGCCTGGGCAACATTGGGGTGCACGACAAACAAGCGCTGGTGCTGGTGCACTTCGGCGGAGGGCGGGGCGACGCGCTCATGACGCTGGCGCAGGATATTAAAGCATCGGTACTTCAAAAATTTGGCATTGCCATCGAACCCGAGGTGAATATGATATGATAAACAATCCGCTACTTTTTAGTATATTTGAAAGTTAAACCCACGACCATTTAGCCATGAACAGTTTCACCAATTGCCTTACCCTATTAGCATTTTTTCTTACCATTGCTCACCTTACATTTGGTCAGGAAACCGTAGAACCCCGGCCCAGTCCGATGGCAATTGCCATCACGCAGCAGGGAGATACCTACGTGAAAGTTGTGTATTCTCGTCCGCACAAGCGGGGCCGCGATATTTTCGGTTCCGAACTAGCCCCCTACGGCAAGGTGTGGCGACTAGGCGCCAACGAAGCCACCGAGATCACCACCACTAAAAACATAAAGGTAGCTGGCAAAACGCTCAAGGCCGGAACCTACTCCATGTTTGCTATTCCCGAAGAAGACGAGTGGACCGTTATCTTCAACGATGGGCTGGGCCAGTGGGGTGCTTATGATTACGATGCCAGCCAGGATGTGCTACGAATAGAAGTGCCCATTCAGCAGGCAGAAGAGGTTTACGAGCCCTTCACCATCACGTTCAACGAGGAAGGGACCGAACTCACTATGGTGTGGGACCAAACCAAGGTGGTGTTGCCAATTAAATTGTAGTTTTGTGCTCTGACTTTGCCGCGCAACAGTTTGTAATTTAGGCGCGTATAGCACCTATTTTTCCCGAGACCGCTTCTTTAACGTATCTTGACGGCTATGAACAACCGCTAAGATTTCCACATTTTCTTTACTATCACTTAGAAGATAGACAATTCGGTAAGACTCTATAATTAATTCTCTAAATGCATCTAGCTCAAGTTCTGGAACACGGCGTCCTGCCGCGGGAAACTGCTCTAAAATTGATACAGCATCAAATAGCCTTTGAACAATAAATTCGTTTGTCAAATTTTAGTCAACGTCTTTTCAGCCCCATCACCATCTCCGAAAAGGCGATAATCAGCAAAATAAAGATGAGTAGGTATGCGATTAATCATGTACCTACAATTGGTTATTCCACCGTCACCGATTTGGCCAGGTTGCGGGGCTGGTCCACGTTGCAGCCGCGCATCATCGCGATGTGGTACGACAGTAACTGCAGCGGAATCACCGAGATCATCGGCATGAGCAACTGCGAGGTGGCGGGCACCTCCAGCACGTGATCGGCGATGTCAGCAATGAGCGAGTCGCCCTCGGTGATCACGGCAATCACCTGCCCCCGCCGGGCTTTCACCTCCTGAATGTTCGAAACCACTTTATCGTACGAGTCATCCTGCGTGGCGATGAATACCACCGGCATCGCTTCGTCGATCAGGGCAATCGGGCCGTGCTTCATTTCAGCAGCCGGATAACCCTCGGCGTGGATGTATGATATCTCTTTTAGCTTCAGCGCTCCCTCCAGGGCCACCGGAAAGTTGTAGCCCCGCCCCAGGTAAATGGCATTGCTGGCGTCTTGATACACATCGGCAATGTACTTCACCTGCGCATCCAGCGTGAGCGCCTGCTCCACCTTTTGCGGGATAGTATTTAGTTCCTGAAGCAGTCGGCTGTACGCCGGTTCGTCTATTGTCCCCTTCTTTTGGCCCACCAGCAGGGCCGTCATGGTGAGCACCGTGAGTTGCGCGGTGAAGGCCTTGGTGCTAGCCACGCCGATCTCGGGACCCGCGTGGGTATACGAGCCAGCGTGCGACGCCCGGGCGATGGAGGAACCCACCACGTTGCAGACTCCCAGCACAATGGCGCCCCGGCTTTTGGCCAGCTCGATGGCCGCCAACGTGTCGGCGGTTTCGCCCGATTGGGAAATGGCAATTACCACGTCACCCGCGTGGATAATAGGATTGCGATACCGGAATTCCGAGGCGTATTCTACCTCTACCGGCACCCGGCACAAGTCTTCAAAGATATATTCGGCCACTAATCCGGCGTGCCACGAGGTGCCGCAGGCCACCACAATTATCCGCGGAGCGTTGACGAGTTGCTCCACGTAGTCGCGAATGCCGCCCAGCATCAGCGTGCCGGTATCGGCGTTCAGGCGACCACGCATACAGTCGGCGATAGACTTGGGCTGTTCGTTAATTTCCTTGAGCATAAACGAATCGTAACCGCCCTTTTCGATAGCTTCCAGCTCCAGGTCCAGCGTCTGAACGTAGGGGTCGGTGGGCAAATCGCTGTAAATATCACGAATCGTAAACTGCCCGTCTTTGATGATGCACACTTCGTTGTCGTTGAGGTAAACCACTTCGTTGGCGTACTCAACAATCGGAGTGGCATCGGAAGCCAGGAAGAACTCGTCTTTTCCCAGTCCCAGCACCAGCGGACTGCCCTTGCGGGCGGCAATCAGCGTGTCGGGTTCATCGGCCGACAAGATGGCGATGGCGTAGGCTCCTACCACCCGGGTGAGCGCCACCCGCACCGCTTCCTCTAGCGAATACGCCTCGTGTTGTTGAATATCTTCAATAAAGTGAATCAGCACCTCAGTATCGGTATCACTCTCAAAGCGATGACCCTTGCGGGACAGCTCTTTCTTTAGCGCATCGTAATTTTCGATAATTCCGTTGTGGATAATTGCCAGCCGTCCGTTGCCCGACAAGTGGGGGTGGGCGTTCACGTCGTTAGGTTCGCCGTGGGTGGCCCAGCGCGTGTGACCAATCCCCATACGGGCGTGCAGTTGGGTTTCACTAGCCGTTTTCAGGTGGGCCTCCAGGTCGGCAACTTTCCCCTTTTTCTTAAATACGCTCAGCGAGCCATTCATGAGCGCCAGCCCGGCACTATCGTAGCCGCGGTATTCTAACCGCCGAAGTCCCTTGGTGATCACGGCGTGGGCCGGACGGTGACCCACGTAAGCAACAATTCCACACATAATGATTGCGTTAATTTAACGTTAGCGCGCCAGAAGCCAATCGGCGCAAAAAATTAGTAGTTTGGCATAAGGTAGTATCAAATTAGGTGCTACGCTGATCAGCTAATTTGCACTTACCAAATATATACTATAAACCACCGGACAAAATAACGAAATGTTCCCCCGGAAGGCTGGCTGGACTTCTGAGTGGCTGGGACAATGAACGCGGGACGCTGGATATTTGCAGCCAGTACGTACAATAACTAATTGGGTAACTCACTGTTTCGCTGCTCAAATACGTGCTTTAGCAACGAAACCTCTACGGACGATAGCACCAATCCCCGGCGTCTCAGGATACGGTCAAACACCTCGGTCGCTTTGTCAAACGAATACACCGCATCACCCTGCCCCGGAGTGCCTCCCCAGGTGAAGGAAGGAATGAACTTGGCCGGAAAACCTGACCCAAAAATGTTCGCAAACACGCCCACCACGGTGCCGGTGTTAAACATGGTGTTGATGCTACATTTGCTGTGGTCGCCCATCAGCAAACCACAAAACTGCAAACCGGTGTTCTCGTAAGCGCCCTTCGCGTAGCTCCACACCCGCACCGACTGGTAATTGTTCTTGAGGTTCGAGGTGTTGGTGTCGGCCCCGAAGTTGCACCACTCGCCCACCACCGAATTGCCCACGAAGCCCTCGTGCCCCTTGTTGCTGTTGGCCAAGAAGACCGTGTTCTTCACCTCACCGCCCACCTTGCAGTTGGGCCCGATGGTGGTGGCCTCGCGAATCTTGCTACCAATATTCACGTGCGAATTCTCGAGCATGGCGAACGGTCCCTTAATCACCGCATTCTCGTGCACGGAGGCATTCTTTCCGATGTATACCGGGCCGTCCTCAGCGTTGATGATGGCCGCTCGAATCACCGCTCCTTCCTCCACAAACACTTGGTCGGGCTGATAAATGCGCGTATAAGGATCGGTTATTTCCTGCGAGGCACGTTGCTGCGTAATAAGGGCGTAGTCCTGCCGAATCTGCTCCTCGTTGTGCGTAAAGATATCCCAGGGGTGCCGAAGCACCGTCACTCCCGGTTCCTGATTAGCTTCCAAGCTAGGTTGATCCTGCCGCACCGAATCGGCCACGGTAGTGTAAAGATTTTGCCGAACAAACGCGGCGGTGAGATGCGCCAGCGCTTCTTTGGGACAGCGGGCGGCCACCAACGCGCCCTCGTACGCAATGGTCTGACCAGATTGAAGGGTCACCACCTGCTGAACCAGGGCTTCCGTTGGGTACACCGCCGCGTTGATCAGCAGGTTATCAGCCGCAACCGTCAGTGAAAATTTCTCACTGAGGTACGCCTCGGTCAGGTGAGACGACTGCTCTACCGCGCTCACCTTGCTTAGACGCCGCTCCCACTTTTCTTGCAGGGTGAGGATGCCCACCCGCAGCGCGGCCACGGGGCGGGTAAGGGTGAACGGCTTAAGGGCTTCCCGATGGTCGGGCAGATCAAAAAATATCAGGTTCATCAGAAGTGGTAACGGACAAAGGCTTCAATGGCTTCGTATTCGGCCAGTCCGAGGCTATCGTAGGCCCGGGCGGTATCTTGGTTGCGGTCTTCGGCCCGCTGCCAAAACTCGCGGGGGTCGGAGCCGGGAAACAGCGGACGGTCTTTTTGCGACTGGTGCTTGAAGATCGCGCGGCGCTTGCGCATCAGTTCCAGCGGACTGATCGGCACGGCCATCTCAATCTGGTCAATGTCCCACTCCTGCCAGGCGCCCCGGTACAACCATACGTAGCAGTCGTCGGCCCAGGCTTCGGGCTTCAGGCGGTCCATGGCGGTCATCACCGCGTTGAGGCACACCCGGTGCGTGCCGTGGGGATCGGATAGGTCACCGGCGGCGTAGATCTGCTGCGGCTGAATCTTCTGCAGCAGGTCTTGGGTCAGTTGAATGTCTTCTTCACCCAGGGGTTTCTTGCGCACCTTGCCCGTCTCGTAGAACGGCAAGTCCATGAAGTGAATATTCGAATCAAGAATGCCGCAGTAGCGGCAGGCGGCCTTCGCCTCACCGCGGCGGATCAGCCCCTTGATCAGTTGCACTGAGCGGGGGTCCGCTTCGCCGGGGTCCTTGCTCTCGGAAGCCTGAAGTACTTCATTGAAAAGCGCGTCAATGCGGTCGTGGTCCAGGTCGAAGGTGCTGCCGAAGTCTTTCACAAAGTCAGCAAACCGCAGCGCTTCTTCGTCGAAGACCGCAATGTTGCCCGACGTTTGGTAGGCCACGTGCACCTCGTGCCCCTGATCGACGAGCCGAAGCAGGGTGCCGCCCATGGAGATCACGTCGTCGTCGGGGTGCGGACTGAAGATGAGCACGCGCTTCGGGAACGGCTGGGCGCGTTCGGGACGCTGGCTGTCGTCGGCCTTGGGTTTGCCTCCCGGCCAGCCGGTGATGGTGTGCTGTAGTTCGTTGAACACCCGGATGTTGATGTCGTAGGCCGGGCCGTGGTCGGCAATCAGGTCGCTCATGCCGTTTTCGTTATAGTCTTCGGGAGTGAGCTTGAGAATGGGCTTGTCCACTTTGCGACACAGCCAGACCACCGCCTTGCGGGTCAGCGACTTCGTCCAGTCGCAGGGTCCCACCAGCCAGGGCGTCTTCTCGCGGGTAAGTTCGGCGGCGGCCGCCTGATCGATAATAAACTGCGCATCAGAGTGATTTTGCAAGAAGGTGGCGGGCACCTGATCGGTGATCGGACCTTCCACGGCTTTCCGAACCACGCTTGCTTTTCCTTCGCCCCAGGCCATCAGGATGATCTTCTTGGCATCCAGAATAGTCCGCACCCCCATGGTAATCGCGCGGCGCGGCACCAGTTCTTCTCCGAAGAAGTCGCTGGCGGCCGATATGCGCGTGATCTTATCCAGCGTGATCAGGCGCGTGCGCGACACCTCTCGTGAACCCGGCTCGTTAAATCCAATGTGGCCGGTGCCCCCGATGCCAAGCAGTTGCAGGTCCAGCCCCCCGTGGTCGGCAATGCGCTGTTCGTAGGCCGCGCAGTAGGCTCCGATTTCCTCGATAGGAATGGTGCCGTCGGGAACGTGCGTATTGGTCGGATCGATATCAATGTGATCGAAGAGGTACTCCTTCATGTAGAGCACGTAGCTCTGCAGTTGGTCGGGCTGCATGGGATAGTACTCGTCCAGGTTGAAGGTGACCACGTTACGAAAGCTAAGTCCTTCTTCCTGATGCATGCGCACCAACTCATCGTAGACCCGGGTGGGCGAAGAACCGGTGGCCAAGCCTAGCACCGCCGTTGCTCCCGCCTGTTGCTTCTGCTCGATAAGCGCTCGCACTTGTTTGGCCACCTCCACGGCGGCGGTACCCGCGTCTTCGTAGATGGTGGTCGGTATTCTTTCAAACTGTTGCTCTAGGGTGGCGGTATGATCCATAGCATGGTAGGTTAGGTGACTAACAAAAGTATGACATTTTCCGAAAAAGTGAGATTGCCCGTCGTAAGTTTAGCAATTGGGCATAAAAATAGCGAGTCCGATGATAGACTCGCTACTGATGAATTAAAGAGAGATCGGATTGCGACTACATGGCGCCCTTGTCCGCTTTCACCAAGTTTCCTTGCTGGTCGTAGATGAGGGTCATTTCCTGCTCATCGCTTTTCACCTGCAGCTCGTACTTAGTTTGCTGTTCGGAAACGCTGTTCTCTTCAGCAATTTCAGCGTAGGCATCACTGTTGGCCTCGGTATACTGATCGTACTTGTTATTCTCGTACAGGTCCTTTTCGTCGGCCGTGATCTCACCATCCGCGCCCCGATCAATGGTGCCTTCGGGAAGAGGATCATCAACCACCGTTATCTGGCCGGTTTCCTCCCGCTCTTCGGGGGTCTGCGTTTCAGCAGTCGCATCTTCGTGATTCGGGTCAGCTACTTTCTCTTCCGATTGGTACACCGCACTATCCAGTGCGCGGTCTTCTATTTCGTCGTTATCCATTGCTGCGTAGGTAGCATCACCCTCGGTCGCGGTCTTCACCTCGTACACCGTCACGATGCTCATATCACGGTACTCGCTTTGCTCGAAGCTGTTCATCACTTCCGGTGGCAGAGCAGATTTATCAATGGTTTTCTTGGTTTCAGCGGCCGAAGCGTCTTGCGTGGTCATCAGCACATCTTCCGATTGCGTACGTTCGGTCTGCGGAGCTTCCTGGGCGAAGGTAGGGGCGAAAGCCGTAGCGGTGCCCAGGGTCAGGATCATTATGGATTTTTTCATGGCTATGTAGCGTAAAGTGAAACAAAACTACCTAAAGATAACGAAAAGATCGTGCCACACCACGGACACTGGTTGATACTCAAAAAAAGGGCCTCTCTAGCGGCCTTGTTGCAAAAGTGAGTAAAAAAGTCAACACCCTGCCCCGGGTGGGTGTGGCAACGAATCCTACGTTCGTTGGTCAGTACAGATACAGATAATCGTAGTGAACCACCGGCTTGTGGCCGCGTTCTCCCATCAGCTCTCTCACTTCGGTCGACGAATAATGCACCCGACCGATGCCGAACACCGTTCCCTCGGTGGTGCACAAGCGCACGATGTCGTTCTTCTCAAACTCGCCCTGCACCTGGGTGATGCCAATCGGCAACAAGCTGGTGGCCTGCTGTTCTTTGGTGAGCGCTCGGAGTGCCCCGGCGTTCACCGTCAGACTCCCCTGCACGTAGCCGTCCGAGTGGCTGATCCAGCGCTTCAGGCCGGTGGTTTTTTTAAGGGGCTCAATGTAGGTGCCGGGGGGCTGGGGTTGCAACAGGGCCGTGAGCACGTCGGGATGCTGACCGTCCGCAATGTGCACGCCCACACCCAGGGCGGCCACCTTCTGGGCCATGCGCACCTTGGTGAGCATCCCTCCCCGCCCAAAGTCCGAGCGCTGGGTAGAGATCATACCCGCAAAGTCGGTATCCACCGTGGCGCGCGCGATGAGTTGCGCATCGGGGTCGGTGGGCGGACGGTCGTAAATGCCGGCCACGTTGGTCAGAATTACCAGCCGCTCGGCATCGATCATGGCCGCCACCAGTCCGGCCAGTTCGTCGTTGTCGGTAAACATAAGTTCGGTGACCGACACCACGTCGTTTTCATTGACAATGGGAATGGCGCGGTGGTGCAGGATAGTGTCTAGGCAGTGGCGCACGTTGAGGTAGTGGCGGCGGCTGCGGAAATCCTCTTTGGTCACCAGCACCTGGGCGCACAGCAGTTGGTGAGGTTCCAGCAGCTGGGTGTAGGTGTTGATCAGTTGGGTTTGACCGATGGCCGCCAGCAACTGCCGCTGCGTGACCGGATCGGTCTTTTTGGGCAACGGCAATCGGCTGCGCCCCGAGGCCACTGCTCCGGAAGAGACGATAAGCGGCTCCCAGCCCTGTTGGTGCAACTTGGCTACTTGCTCACACAGGTGCTGCAACCAGGGCACGTTGACTGTGCCGTCAGGACGCGCGATCACATTCGACCCAATCTTGATCACAATGCGGGGTGCCGACATCGCTAGGGAAGAATAAATTGTTTCCCCCCGCTGGCCGCCTGGCCGATCACCCGCAGCACGTACACCCCCGAGGGGCGTCCGCTCATGTCGATGCTGTAGGTTTGGTTGAGGGTATTCGGAAACACGTACTCGCCGACCCGAGTACCCTGCGTGGAGTAAATGACGACCGTGACCTCGTCCTTCTCCGGAAGATTGAATTCAACTTCCAACTGGTTGTTCTCTACCGGGTTGGGTTCGATACTAAAGCTGCTCTCCGGCGGACGCAGCGAATCGTACTCCGTCACGAAGAACTCAATATCGTCGAGAAACAAGTTGTTGCCGTGGTCGTTCACCGCGATGAAAACTACCTGCACGTTAGGCTCACCCAGGTAATCGGTTAGCGGAAGAATCTCTTCGCGCCAGTCATCTTCGGTGGTCGGTGTGAAGGGCCGGTCTTGCGCAGGTTGCGTGGCTAGTTCATTGCCGAACTTCTCGTAGATGATCGCATCGATGGTGGCCCCGCAGTCGGTTGATACTCCCACCAGCAGACCGTCCTGGCTCAGGGGGAAGTTCTCGTCCTCGTAGGGAGCGTGCGCCACCCGGAAGCTTAGCACCGCCGCCGGAATGTTGCGCAGGTCCAGCGTGGGACTGTACAGGAAGTCCTGTTCGCCTTCCAGGTCTTGGTACCTGTAGAAGTCGATGTACAAGGCTTGGTTAATGGGGTCGGAAACCAGGGGCGTGGCGCGCCGCTCCCAGGTAGTTTGCTGGTCGGGATTGCGGATAATGCTCTTTCCGAAGAAGGTGTCGCCCCCGGCCCGCTCAAATTCTTCCTTCAGCGGCACCTCATCGCGCTGCGGAATAGAAAACGTCACTTCCCGACGGTTGCCGGTGGTGTTGTCGTCTATATTTTCGTTCACGCTAATCACCTCAAACGACACTTCATACGCGGTTCCCGGTTGAAAATCCAATTGGTCGAGCGTTGGGAAAGTGACGTTCTGAGCGGTGCCCGGGGCCAGGTCGACCGCAAAGGTAGTTTCTTCTACTAGTTCCCGTCCCACCCGAAACGCGACGGTGACCGACTCGATCGGGTTGCCACCCGTGTTGAGCACGTTAATCTCGGGGATAACCGCCGGACTGCACTCACTGGGTTGAGGAGAGATAACCCGACTGATGGTGGCATCGTCCAGAATGGGGCGTGGCGCCACCAGTCCGGGCGACACCAACAGGCTGGCCCGCCGGGGGCTGTTCTCCAGCACGACTCTCATGCGGAAGGCCTGCCCTTCGGTGAAGAGGTTCATGCAAGCGTCGTAGGTGAGGTCCATGTAGTTGTCGTACATATCGGGCGAATCGCAACTGAAGGCGGCACCGCTGGGACAGATGCTGTAGCTTCTGTCCTGCGGGGGAGTGTCTTCCACAAAGTCATCTGCGTCGCAATCACCATCTCCCCAGACGTGACGAAGCCCCAGGTAGTGACCCACCTCGTGGGTGGCGGTTCGTCCGCCGTTGTAGCGGTCGCGCAGGCTGCCCACGCTGCCAAAGCTCAGGTAGTCAACCACAATACCGTCGGTCAGGCTATTGAACGAGGCGCTCTCCAGTCCGGGCAGTAGGTCTGAGATCGGCAGTTGAGCGAAGCCTAATTTACCACCGGAAATACTGGCAACCCATATGTTAAGGTAGTTTTCGGGGTCCCACTGGCTGAGCGCTCCCAGTTCGGCCCCTTCAGAGATGCTGTAGCTGTCTTGCGGACCCGCCACCCGCACCACCCCGTTGGTAGGCAGTCCGTTGGGGGCTTGTCGGGCCAGCACAAACTCCACCCCCACGTCAGCGGCCACGGGCCGAAACAGCGGCTGGGTGTTCAGGGTGTCGGGGTTCTGGCGACGGAAGTCTTCGTTGAGAATACGCATCTGGTCTTCAATCTGCTCTAGCGAGATGTTTCGGCCTTCGCCCACCGGTTCGCCCAGGTGCACCACGTGCACCACCACCGGAATCTGATACACCGGGCCGTCGACCAGCTGCTGCGCGGTGCGGGCGCGCTTTTCCTGCACCTTCTCCTGAATCCACTGCTCAAAGCGCGCTTGCTGCGGAGTATCCTTATACGGCATAGTGCCGCAGCGTTCCTGGGCTTGGACTGGCACAAGGTAGCCCATTACCAAAAGAAGAGGAAAGGCAAGGAACCGGGTAGCGGTTGTTTTCATGAAGCTACGTGACTAGAGATAAGGGCGCTGAACTAAGACCGGTTTGTGATGCGTCGGTTGGTCGCCGTACGCGTTGCCAACGCGCACCAGATTACGGAAATTATTTACAGAGTAACGCAAAACGAGGTTATTCCGTACGTCAGCAGCACGATACTAAACCGCCGGGTTGGGAAGTTTGGCGTTGGGGTCATCGACCGGAGTGAGGTTGACCGCCCGCACGTCCCGGATTTCGGGCACTTGTCGCTTGATCGTCTCTTCAACGCCCGCCTTCATGGTCATCACCGACATGGGGCAACTGCCGCAGGCGCCGAGCAGCTCCAGCGTCACCACATGGTCGTCGCTCACCTCGAGCACCCGCACGTTGCCGCCGTCGGTTTCCAGGTAGGGACGCACCTCGTTGAGGGCTTGGTCTACCTTGTCCATTAGTTCTTGATTGCCGGTGTTCATAGGGTTGTTATTAATCTTCTTCACCAGCAACGTAGGAACTGAACCCTACGTTGCTGGTGAAGATTTGGTATTTATTCATTAGCGCGTCATGCTCACCAGTTTAGTTTTCTGCTTATTCGCGTTGCGAATGGCCACCTGCCGGGCAAACTCCTGCGCCAGGTCTTTGAAACTCTCCCGCGTAGCGGCCATCGTTTCCTCGTCGCGCAGCACCGCCGGGTAGCCCTGGTCGCCGCTCTCGCGCACCGCCTGCACCAGCGGAATCTCGCCCAAAAACGGCACGTCGGTCTCCTGGGCCAGTTGTCGCCCTCCGCCCTGTCCGAAGATGTAGTAGCGGTTGTCGGGCAGCTCGGCTGGGGTAAAGTACGCCATATTTTCGGCGATTCCCAAGATGGGCACGTTGATTTGCGGTTGTCGGAACATGGCTAAGCCCTTACGAGCATCGGCCAGCGCCACCTTCTGGGGCGTGGTCACAATCACCGCCCCGGTCACGGGCACCGACTGCACCAGGGTGAGGTGGATGTCGCTGGTGCCGGGGGGCAGGTCAATAAACAGGTAGTCCAGTTCGCCCCAGTCCACGTCGGTCAGAAACTGTTGCAGGGCCTTGCTGGCCATGGGGCCGCGCCACACCACCGCGTCGTCGGCCGCCATCAGGAAGCCCATCGAGATCAATTTCACGCCATACTGCTGCAGCGGTTCGATCACGTTTTTGCCGTCGATCACCCGTACGCCGGGCTTTTCGCGCTCGCAGTTAAACATGGTCGGGATAGAGGGGCCAAAGATGTCGGCATCCACTAAGCCCACCTTGGCACCCATCTGCGCCAGCGAGACGGCCAGGTTGGTGGCTACCGTAGATTTACCCACGCCCCCTTTGCCCGAGGCCACAGCGATGATATTCTTCACCTGCGGCAAGATGGGAGCCTGCGCCCGCCGCGCCGTGGTCACGTTCAACGTCATGTGGATATCAACGTCCAGCTCAGGCGACACCTGCTGGTGAATGGCTTCCAGGCAGGCCTTTCGGATGATCTCTTTCAGGGGACAGGCCGGGGTGGTGAGCACCACGGTGAAGCTTACGTTCGGGCCGTCGATGCGGACGTCTTGCACCATGTTGAGCGTGACCAAATCTTGCTTGAGATCGGGGTCGTCGACCGTGCTCAGGGCCGCGATAATTTGTTCTTGGGTGGGGGTCATCGGTTGCGTTGTTTCTAGGGGCTAACGCAGGAAGGGGAAATAGTGTTCCGAATCTATTTCCCCTTCGGTCCACCAGCGAGTCCTTCTAAAAAAATCCCCTCATCCACCGTAGACGCAGTTCGGGGATTTCTGTAGCCAGCTTACATCTCCTTCAACCGGATGTTACGCCACATAACCTGCAAGGAGCCTTTTTCTTCGGGGACGCTGTGCACCTGTAGCGCAATGAAGCCGCTGGCGGTTTCGGAGTCGGTGATATCGGTGGCTAGCACGCCGTTCACGTAGGTGCGCAGGGTGTCGCCAATAGCTTCCACGCGGAACTTGTTCCAGTCGTCACGCTTAAACGCCTCGCGGGCCTCTTCGTTCTCTGACAAGTCGTTGAGCCAACCCCGGCGGGCCTCTTCGTAGATGCCACCGCTGTAGGAGCGGGGCGAGGGATCAATCTCTACCTGGTAGCCAAATACCCGATCTTTGTTCACCTCCCGTTCCACCTGCTCGCCCTCGCTGTTAGTAATGGTGATGGTGGTGTCGGCCTCATACTGGTTGCTGCGAATCTGAACGCCTGAGTTCAGGGCGGTATCTACCATCACTTCGTATTCCAGAATGAAGTCGCTATAGTCGCGTTCGGTAGCCAGAAAGCTGTTGGGCTCGCCCGTCTTGGTGGTGCCGATCACCACGCCGTCCTTGATTTCGTAGATGGCCTGTCCGTTAAGTTGCTTCCAGCCGTCTTTGGTGTCGTTGTTGAAGAACACCGTCCAGCCATCTTCGATGCGGGTGGGTTCGGCGGGGGTTTCTTCCGCTACCTCGGTGGTTTCAGTGGTTTCGGTGGTACCGCCGCAGGCGCTAAGCAGAAAGGCGGATGAGAAAGCGAGTGATAAGAATTGCGTGATTTTCATAGGGTTTGGAGGTTCTAGGTTTAAAGGTTCTGGGTTTAAAGATTCTAGGTTCTAAGCTTGAGGTACTGAGTTCGAGGTTCTAAACTAATCAACCTAGCACTCAGAACCTGACCAAGCACCGTTTAGCTACTCATCGCCATCAGCAAATCGTGCCGGGTGATGATGTGCACCTGGTTGAGCCGATCACGGACCAGCAGGGCCTTGTTGTTCTTGTCGATCATCGACGACAGCACGTCCAGCGTGTCGCGGGGCGAGATGAACTGGAAGGGCTTGTCCATGATGCCCGACACCGGGTCGTTTTTCATATCCGGATTATCAATGAGTTGGTGCAGTAACTTAGAGTCGGTGAGGCTGCCCACAAAATGCTCGCCGTCGGTAACGGGGATCTGCGAGATGCCCTGCTTGTTTAGAATCTTGATGGCTTCCACAATGGGAGCGTCTTGCTCCACGGTGACCAGTTCGCTGCTGCCGTTGCGGTCTTTCAGGATGTCCTGCACGGTAGCGTACTCGCGCTTCTCGAGGTAGCCGTGGTCCTTCATCCAGCTGTCGTTGTAAATTTTGCCCAGGTAGCGCGTGCCGTGGTCGGGCAGCAGGATAACCATGGTATCGTCTTTCTTGAGGTGCTTGCGGGCCCACTTCAGGGCGCCAAACACCGCCGAGCCGCACGACCAGCCTACGAACAAGCCCTCTTCGCGGGCCAGGCGGCGCGTCATGATGGCCGCATCCTTGTCGGTGACCTTCACAAACTCGTCGATCAGGCTAAAGTCCACGTTCTTGGGCAAAATATCTTCGCCGATGCCCTCGGTGAGATAAGGAAACACCTCTTTTTCATCAAACTCACCGGTTTCTTTGTACTTTTTGAACACCGAACCGTAGGTATCAATGCCGAGGGTGAACACGTCGTGGTGCTGCTCTTTGAGGTACTTCGACACGCCGCTGACGGTGCCGCCGGTGCCCACGCCCGCCGCAAAGTGCGTGATTTTGCCCTCGGTCTGCTCCCAAATTTCGGGACCGGTACTTTCGTAGTGGGCCTGGGCATTCGAGGGGTTGTCGTACTGGTTAGGATAAAAGGCGTTAGGAATGGTTTCGGTGAGTTTCTTGGCCACCGAGTAATAGGAACGGGGATCGTCGGGAGCCACGTTGGTGGGGCAGACGATCACCTCGGCTCCCACGGCCCGCAGCACGTCGATTTTCTCTTGCGACTGCTTGTCGGCCAGCGTGAAGATGCACTTGTAGCCCTTGGCGATGGCGGTGAGGGCCAGGCCCATGCCGGTGTTGCCCGAGGTGCCCTCGATGATGGTGCCGCCCGGCCGCAGTTTGCCGTCGCGCTCGGCGTCTTCAATCATCTTGAGCGCGATGCGGTCTTTCACCGAGTTGCCGGGATTAAAATATTCGGGTTTGACTAATATAGTGCCCTCAATGCCCTCATTGAGCCGATTAAGTCGAACCAGCGGGGTGTTGCCAATGGTTTCGATGATGGAGTTGTAGTACATGCGTCGTTCTTTGGTGCGAAATTATTAATATTTACGTAAACTTGCAGCGAACGATGGCATTTCGGAGGCGAGAACTCTGGTTTTGTTTCTAACGTTCATAGATTGAAGGACTGAACGAGTAGAGGATTGAATAAACGATATTTGATTCTTCACTCACTCCGACATTCAATCCTTCATTCATTCTTATCTCACAACCCAACTTTATGGATAATCGTAAATTTCTTCCCTTCATCGTGATGGGAGTGGCGCTGTTTTTTGCCGTCATCCTTCTGTCATCCAGTATCTTCCTCACCATCGACGCGGGCGAACGCGGCGTGCTCTTCGAGCGCTTCGGCGGTGGTTTGGATAAGGATAAAGTATACACGCCCGGCTTCGTGATGAAAGCCCCCTGGAACGAGATGTATGTCTACGACGTGCGCGAACGCTCTATTGACGAGGCGATGGACGTGCTCGACAAGAGCGGACTATCGGTGAAGGTAGACATGTCGGTGCGTTTCCACCCGATGTATAACAAGATTGGCTACCTGCACGAGTTCTTCGGCAAAGACTACGTGACGCAACTCATCATTCCGGAAGTGCGCTCCACGGTGCGCCGGGTGATGGGGCGCTACACCGCCGAAGAGATTTACTCTACCAAGCGCAGCGAGGTGGAAGATGCCATCATTCAGGAAACCGAAAAGATTCTGGAGGGCGAAGACAACAACATCATGATGAAAGCGCTGCTGATCCGCTCCATCAACCTGCCCGACGAGATTCGCAACGCCATCGAAAGCAAACTCAAGCAGGAGCAGGAAGCGCTGGCTTATCGGTTCCGCCTGGAGCGCGAAACCAGTGAGGCCGAGCGCAAGCGCATTGCGGCCGAGGGCGAGGCGGCCGCCAACAAAATCATCAACAGCAGCCTGACCGACGAACTGCTCAAGATGCGGGGCATCGAGGCCACCACCCAACTGTCGCAGTCGCCCAACTCTAAGGTGGTGGTGATTGGCGGTGGCGAGGGCGGACTACCGTTGATTTTAGGCAACAATTAAGTAAGAGACGTGTTCTTCACTAAACCAGAACAAGCCGGATTTGATACCAGCTTCGCAAAGTAACTATTAACCTCAATTAAAATTACAATAACATGTCAGACAACACGGCTCAACTCACCATAGCAGGCGAAACCTACGATCTGCCGATTGTAGAAGGTTCGGAACAAGAAAAAGCGGTAGATATTAGCAAACTACGCGGCCAAAGTGGGTTTATCACGCTAGACCCAGGCTTTAAAAATACCGGTTCCACCACCAGTTCTATCACCTTTTTGGACGGCGAAGAGGGGATCTTACGCTACCGGGGCTATCCTATTGAAGAACTCACGGCTAAGTCGTCGTTTTTGCGCACTGCCTACCTGCTGATTTACGGCGAACTGCCCAAGGAAGACGAGTTCGACAGCTTCCAGCAGGAGATCACCCACCACACGCTGGTGCACGAAGATTATAAGAAAATTCTGGACGGTTTTCCGGCCAGTGCCCACCCAATGGGCGTGTTGTCGTCGCTGGTGTGTTCGCTCACCGCCTTTTATCCCGATTCGCTCGATCCCGACCGCTCCATGGAAGAGGTGAACCTGAGCATCATGCGCATTCTGGCCAAGATGCCTACCTTCGCCGCCTGGGCCTACAAGCACAAGATCGGCCACCCGGTCAACTACCCCGACAACAAGCTCGACTACTGCAGCAACTTCTTGCGGATGATGTTCGCCCTGCCCGCCGAGTCGTACGATCCCGATCCGGTGGTGGCCGACGCGCTGGACAAACTACTCATTTTGCACGCTGATCACGAACAAAACTGCTCTACCTCTACGGTGCGTATTGTGGGTTCGGCCCAGGCCAGTCTCTATGCGTCTATCTCGGCGGGCATCAACGCCCTGTGGGGGCCGCTGCACGGCGGGGCCAACCAAGCGGTTATCGAGATGCTGGAAGACATCAAGGCCGACGGCGGCGACGTGAAAAAGTACATCAACAAAGCCAAAGACAAAGATGACTCTTTCCGGCTGATGGGCTTCGGCCACCGGGTGTACAAAAACTTTGACCCCCGCGCCCGCATCATCAAGAAGAACGCTGACGAGGTGTTATCGGGTTTAGGGATGAACGACGCGGTGCTGGACATTGCCAAGGAGCTGGAGGCCGAAGCGCTGAAGGATGATTACTTTGTGGAGCGCAAGTTGTATCCGAACGTAGATTTCTATTCCGGCATCATCTACCGCGCGATGGGCATTCCCGACGGATATGTTCACGGTGATGTTTGCTATCGGTCGCCTGCCGGGTTGGATTGCCCAATGGAAAGAAATGCGCGAGAACAAAGAGCCCATCGGCCGTCCCCGCCAGATTTATACGGGTTACAACGAGCGGAAGATTAACTAAACGAATTGATACGACTGCCGGGTTTCTCTGAAAATCCGGCAGTTTTGTTTCAGGCCAATGTTAACTCCCCACCATGTTGTTATTCTCGGCTGCGGCCGCAGCGGCACCTCTATCTTCGGCGAATTGTTTGAGCAATTGCTCAACTACACCTACTACAGCGAACCTCCCTTTGCTGATCTATTTTCTTATGATTATTCTGCGCCGGTAGCAATCAAAGTGCCCAAAGAAAGCCCTGGTTTTCCTCCTTCGCCGGGACTACCGTTTCCCTGGAATACGTTGTTGGCAACCGTTCCCGCGCCGCGCACCATCTACTGGCAGCTTCGTCACCCGTTGGATACGATTTGCTCGCTGCGCGTGGGTATTGCCAACGATTGGGGCCACCACCCGAAGCCTCCGGACTGGCAAAACTGGCTTGATCGTCCGCTGCTGGAACGGTGTGCGCATCATTGGGATTACATCAATTCGGTGGGTTTGGCGACCGTGAAGGATCACGCAACGATAAGCCGGTTTGAGGATATGCTAGCGAACCCCCGCGCGTTTGCTGAGCGGGTGGGGCAGCAGGTGCGGATAGATGCTGCTCGGAATGCCAGTGCCTTGGATGCCTGGGCACAACGGGTGCAGAATACCAACAATGCCCGGTTTGTGGAGGCGAAAACTTCCCGGGAGTACTCGCGTCCCGATCACACGGTAAAGATTGATCGCTGGAAAGAGAACCTGAGTAAAAAAGACCTGGCGCGGGTGATACCTATTGTTCGAGGGACGGCAGAAAAGACTAGCTATACCGTTTGAGGTTCGACAGTTGGGGCTATTGATCCGCTTCTGTTTGTCCGTAGTCGCGGTCGATGCGGTGCTGAAAGTACCGCCTCATCGTGTCCAGACACTGCCGACCCGCTATTAGGAACCGCGCTAGCAGATACCCGAAGAAGACAAGCAAGGTTAAAACGAAGGCTTGCCAAAGTATAACGACGATACCGAGGTCTTCTAACTGTAGCAAAAGTGCAAATACTGACTTCATGATAGGCTGGCATGGCGTGGAATCTCTATTTAAGAAAAATTCCTGCATCCGGAAAGTAGTTAAGCACTTTTCTCCTGCTCCGCCAATCGCTGTAGCAATTCTTGCTCTCTTCGCTGCATTTCTTCTTGGGTAGAAGCCATCTCCTCCATGTTCTGCCTCAGTTCTTCCTCCTGCGACCGCATCGAATCGCTAGTTTCTCGGGCCTCCTGCACGAAAGTTTGCATCCGCTCGCTGGTTTTCAAGCTGATGAGAGACGAGGCCACAAACTCTCCGGCTTTCGCCAGGAAATCCCGTTGGTAGGGCTCAAAAGCGTTGAACGAAGCTAACTCGACCACCGCTTCAACTTTTTCGTTGTACGCAAAGGGCATAATTATCAGGCAGCGGGGCGTCGCATCGCCCAAACCAGACGTAATATGCGTGTACCCCTCCGGCACCTGGGTCAGTACAATCGGCTTTTTCTCAAGATAAACTTGCCCAACCAATCCGTTGCCGATCTGTATTGTTTTTTCAACAAAACGTTTCTTATCAAAGGCGTAACTGGCCTCTAACCGTAGGTATTGTTCGTCCTCATCGTCGCCGCTTACCACAAACAAGCCGCCCTGCTGAGCATCCAGGTAACTAACCAGATAAGCAATTACTTTGTCGGCAAAAAGCTTGAAGTCGTGCTGGTGGTTTCGCACCAGCGCCGAAAACTCCGCCAGGCCATTGGTTACCCAGAGGTGCTTCTGATCAGCTTCTTTGGCAGCCTTCATTTTCTCGCGCATCTTCACCAAGGCTCCGGCCAGGGTGGTTTGGTTGAGTGCGTTGTTTTTTTCGTTGAGCCCCTTCCACCGCACATCGTAGTTGCCTTCGGCGATGTGGGTCACAAAGTCCGAAGCCTGCTGCATATTTTCTATGGAAGTGTCCAGCACCTCTTCCAGTTTATAGTCACGTTGGCTACCGGTTTCCTCACCCGGATTGAACAAGTGCTGGTGGTTGTTCTCCGCTAGCTTTCCGTATAGCTTATCTCTGATTGTGGTCTCTTTCTTTATTCTCAGGATCACCGAGACGATGGTGGGCAAACTAATTATCAGCAGGGCGATCTGCAGCCACTTGTTCCACCGCAAAGCGGAAGAATAGCTACGCATCGCTTCTTGGTTTAGCTGGTCCGTATGGGCAAATATCTCGCTACTGGCAGCTACGTATACTTCATATACCTGATCGCCGCGCCCTTCGGCCAGCATTGCCTTAAATTTGTCCATATCTCCGGCCTGCACCTCTTTGATCATCTGCATCGAAAAATCGATGTAGCCTAACGTACCTTTTTCTAGTCTTTTGATGCCTGACAAATCAACCCCGAGGCTATCCAGAGAGGCTATTAGGTCGGGATAGATGTTGTTTTGTTTTTTGTAGAGAAAATCAAATGCATTGATGTAGATCTCTTGCTCGGTGATCGCGTAGCCCCGCACGGCCACGTCCGTCGCCTGAACCAAGCGGGTAAGAATAGAAGCAGTCGTCTGTTCGACCGACGCAATGCGCTCTTTAAGCTGGTTATTGCGAATAATAATTTGGTTATTTCGAAAGGTGCTGATACCGTTAATCAATATCAATAGTGCAACTATTCCTAGCAAAAAGCTATTGAACGCCTGCTGGTTAATTTTTTTAAGCATGTGCAAGAATCTATAAATCTGGCAATTTTCCGGTGGGCTTCACATTCGGAAGCGGCTGTCCCCCCCTACCGTTTCGGTCGTGAAAGCTCTCCGTTTAAAAGCCAATCAGACCGGCTGGCCGATGCTTACTTGCCATCAAAAATGGAATAGGCACCAACCGCAAATAGTGTTGCAATTATGGAGCCAGGGAACAAAACTACGGCTAAGCAGCCCCGACGGCACAAGTAAGACCCCACGGCAGGTTCCGGATTATTCAGTAGGATTACGCCCTACGCATCATTAAAAAAAGCCTTCATTGAGCCCCTATTTATGGTAGTGACGCAACGAAGGCTTCCGGCAAAATATTGACTTGATCAGGGCAGCAGCTCACCCCTGGCAAACGCAGTAATGCTACTGCACCGTTATTTCCCAACTGATGTCCACGTCCGATTCGCCATTGGTGGAGTCGGAGGTGGCCGATTTAATGTCGGGCTGATGCTTGAGTACCACCCGAAAGGTTCCCTTAGCAGCAGCAGCGGTGGTCCAGGTGGTTTCCAGTCCCAGCGGTTGCCCGGCATCGTCCTGATCTTCGTAGTTCAGGGCGTCGGCCCGGTTGCCCGCTCCCAGGTTGCCATCGCCAGTGGGGTCGCTGAATAGCCCGTCTGTCCACTCGAAGAAGAACATATGCTCAGCGGCTTCTTCTTCCACCTCCTCGGTGATGCTCTCCGGGTCAGTAGGGTCAATCGCGTTGACCAAATCGATGGTTAGGGTGTAGGTGGTGTTGGCCGCCAGGGTGATCGGGGTGAGCACCGGATCACCGACGCCCTCGCCGTCGGCATCCTTCCAGGTGGCAATAACGGGTGCCCCAGTTGTGGGCGTGAAGGTGAGCGTGACGTCGGTGATGGTTTCTTCCTCGTTTTCTTCGGGCGGCACGTCATCGTCAACGCAAGAGGAAAACAATAAGATCGAGCTCAATAGCAGCACGTAGGTGATGAATGATATCAGTTTCATAATCAGCAATGTTTTGTTGGAATAGAAAAGATGGTTCTGCGTACGCCGAGGCCAACATTAGTCAGGCCGATAAGCGAACTATTAGAACGTTAGTCAATAGTAATAAGAATCCGCAACGCTTCCGTTCGGGCACAAAGAGACCTTTGTCGTACGGAAGGAGCTACGGAATAGTAAGAGGGGAAATTAGACGACGGGCGGGGCGCGGGAGCCGCCGGAGAAGCCTGCCCAGGCGGTGATCCGTTGCGAAGGGGCAGTTGCGTTAAGGAGTTCGGGTAGCTGGAGCGCCGCTTTAACAAAACATTGGTCAGCAACAACCAAAACGGGTTGCACCAGCCAGTCGCAGAGCAGACAAGCATCGTTAGCAGTGACCACTGCAACGCTGTCTTCACCGGGTGCGCTATCCGTATGGCGGTGCAACGGCACCCCCACCAGGTGAAGACCCAGCAGATAGACCAGTAAAGCTTGGCTTAAGTTACGCAACGTACGGCGGTTAAATGATGCTACGGGGGCAAGATAACAGAAGAAAGGCTTCCGATGCAACGGTATCCTGATAAACTATTCTCTCTTCTTTTGGGATGATTCGGGACGCCCTCCCAAACGCTCAACAATTTCCTCTACCATCACCTCGGGAAGTTGCTTAGAAGAAACCGTGATCGCCCGCTGGGGTTCATCCGAACCGGGTTCGTCCAAACTGGGTTCATCCGAACTGGGTTCTTCCAGGTCGGCAAATTGCGAGTCCAGCAGTTCGGGCGGAAAAAAGTGGTCACGCTCCAGCATCCGGTTCAGAATAAGTTCTTTGCTGCCCTGCAGGTAGACGAAGCGCACGTTAGCGGTGTAGTTTACCGACAGTTGAATACGGTAGCTCTCCTTTAGGGCTGAACAGGCCAGTACGGCTCCGCCTTGGGTATTCCAGATTTTAATTTTATCGGCCAAGATAGTCAACCAAGGCAGGCGGTCGGCATCGGTGAGCGGGTTGCCTTGCTCCATCTTGGCTACGTTGCTTGGGGGATGGAAATTATCGGCATCGTAGAAGGGCAACGACAAGGCTTCGGCCAGCAGTTTGCCCACGTGCGTTTTTCCCGAACCCGATACTCCCATTACGATGATGACCATAAAACTAGTAAGCTAATTCCGACACGGTTACTCCTGGCAAATTAACAATTCCATTGTACTTTAGCCGCTTATCCAAGTAGTAAACTTATCAACCATGAAATCTATTTTTTATAGCCTGGCCGTAGGGCTTGTCGCCTGTGCCACCACCGAAGAAACCACCGATATGTCCGTTGATTACCCTCCCACTGAAAAAGTGAATCAGGTCGATACCTACTTTGGCACTGAGGTGCCCGATCCCTACCGCTGGCTGGAAGACGACCGCTCGGCCGAAACCGCCGCCTGGGTTGAAGCCGAAAACGAAGTCACGGAAGCGTATCTCAGCCAGATTCCCTTCCGGGAAGCCATCAACGAGCGACTCACCACCCTGTGGAACTACGAAAAGTACTCGGCCCCCGTCAAAGAAGGTGATGCCTACTATTTCTACAAGAACGACGGTCTCCAAAACCAGAGTGTGCTTTACCGACAGGCGAACCTGCGGCAGGCGAACCTGCGACAGGCGAACCTAGATGCCGAACCCGAGGTCTTTCTTGATCCCAACACCTTTTCTAACGATGGCACCGTGTCGCTGGGCAGCACCAGTTTCACCGAAGACGGATCGCTGTTGGCCTATTCCATTTCCGAATCGGGTTCCGACTGGCGCAAAATCCTGGTGATGGACGTGGCCTCACGCACGCTCGTGGGCGACACCATCCAGGACGCGAAGTTCACCGGCATCGCCTGGCGGGGCAACGAAGGCTTTTACTACAGCAGCTACGACAAATCAGATGAGGGCAGCGCGTTGTCGGCCCGCAATAGTAACCACAAACTTTTCTATCACCAACTGGGCACGTCCCAAACCGACGACCAGCTGGTGTTCGGTGGCGAGGCCCTGCCGCGGCGCTACGTGGGGGCCGGAGTCACCGAAGACCAGCGTTACCTGGTGATCACCGCCGCCGTGAGCACCAGCGGCAATGAGTTGTACGTCAAGGATTTGAGTCAGCCGGGCAGTGAGATCGTTCCGGTGGTAGAAGGCTTCGACAGCGAGCAGTACGTGGTACACAGCGAGGGAACCACGCTGTACATTATGACCAACCGCGATGCTCCCAACCAGCGCCTGGTGACGGTGGATGCCGGGCAGCCGCAGCCCGAAAACTGGCAGGACTTGATACCCGAACGAAAAGAAGTGTTGCAGTCCTCTTCTTTTGCCGGAGGCAAGCTATTTTTGAACTACCTCAAGGATGCTTCTACCCGCATTGAGCAGTACGATTTGCAGGGCAACAAGGAGCGAGATATCACGCTGCCCACCCTGGGCACCGCCTCGGGTTTCAATGGCAAAGAAGACAGCGATACCGTGTTCTATGCCTTCACCTCCTTCACCTATCCCACCACCATTTACGCCTACGATATCGGCAGCGGCGAATCTACCGTGCTTCGCCAGCCCACGGTCGATTTTGATCCGGATGCGTACGAAACTAAGCAGGTGTTTTACTCGAGCAAAGACGGCACCAAGGTGCCGATGTTCATCGTGCACAAAAAGGGACTGGAGCTGAATGGGCAGAATCCCACCTATTTGTACGGCTACGGCGGCTTCAACATCAGCCTGTCTCCCAGCTTCAGCATCACCAACCTCTACTGGCTCGAGAATGGCGGGGTGTACGCCATGCCCAACCTGCGGGGCGGTGGCGAATACGGCGAGAGCTGGCACGAGGCGGGCACCCAACTGAACAAGCAAAACGTGTTTGACGATTTCATTGCCGCCGCGGAATACCTCAAGCAAGAAAAATATACCTCCACCGAAAAGCTGGCGATTTCCGGGCGATCCAACGGCGGGCTGCTGGTGGGCGCCACCATGACGCAGCGTCCTGACCTGTGCCGCGTGGCCTTGCCGGGGGTGGGGGTGCTGGATATGCTGCGCTACCACCAGTTTACGGCCGGAGCGGGCTGGGCCTACGACTACGGCATTGCCGACAGCAGCCAGGCCATGTTCGATTATCTGTACGCCTACTCGCCGCTGCACAACATTGAGGAAGACGCAAGCTATCCGGCCACGCTCATCACCACGGCCGACCACGACGACCGGGTGGTGCCCGCCCACTCGTTTAAATTCGCCGCCACCTTGCAAGAAAAGCAAGCCGGAGACAATCCGGTGCTCATCCGCATCGACACCAAGGCCGGGCACGGAGCCGGGAAGCCCACCGCCATGCAAATTGCCGAGTGGACTGATTTGTTTGCGTTCACGTTTTATAATATGGACTGGCTGCCCGAGAATGCGCGGTGATTCATAACTCCCTCCAACGCAGTGATGAATCCCTACGCGGGTAGACTGAAATCTATGTTTTCCCACAAACCCCCACCCCGTGACTATCCCGATTCGCCCCGGCACCGCCGACGATTTGCCCCAGGTGCTTACCCTGATTCAAGAACTCGCTACTTTTGAGCGCGAACCCGACGCGGTGGAAACCACCGTCGAGAGCATGCGGCAGGACGGCTTCGGAGAACGCCCGGTGTTCGAGTTCTTCGTGGCGGAAGATGAGCAACAGATTGTGGGCTTGGCCTTATATTTCTACAGCTACTCCACCTGGAAAGGAAAGTGCATCTACCTGGAAGACCTGATCGTGACCGAAGCGTACCGCGGACGAGGACTCGGCCGACGCTTACTCGACCGAGTGGTGATGCGGGCCCAGGAAGAAAACGCCCAGCGCGTGGTGTGGCAGGTGCTCGACTGGAACACTCCGGCCATTGATTTCTACGAATCGCTGGGCGCGGCCCTGCTGCCCGAGTGGATCACCTGTCGCTTGACGGAGAAGCAGATTCGGGATTATCAACCAGTTGATGGCAATGATACCGGTGAATAATCAGCCGCATGATAAATCGGCGACCGCGTGATGAATCACGCGGCTAGACCTCTTCCATTAGCGTGCGGAAACTAACGGTTTTGGCGCCGTATTTTTGCTGGGCTTCCTGCTGTAAATGGGGGGCAAATTTTTGCTGGTAGCGCTCGTAGTCTTCTCGGTTTTCAGCAAAGTACTGCACGGCGTAGGTGGTGGTTCCTTCGCTCTGCTCCACGTCCAGCAACCGGAAAATCCGAGCGGTAACGAACATTTTGGTGTTGAGCACGTCCAGCACGTGCTCGGTTTGCATCCAGCGGAGCCACTCCTGCTCCACCGACTGCTCTACGTTGATGGTGACGTTGTATAGAATCATAATGATTAGATTTGTCAGTGAAGCGAAGATACGGAAGGACGCGCAACAAACGACATTCTGATCCTTTTAATGCTTCAATCGGATTATGCCCATCTTCCTGATCAAGAACCGGTTTAAACGAAACGTACTGCAGAAACTGTCCGCTATCGATCACCAACTGGTCGATTCCGAACACTCAGCAAGGAGCTGATCCGCCCCCAGGCGCCCTACGGTGGGTTGGCACTGGGCTTGTTACTAGCAGTCTTAAACCCACTGTTATGCTTAAGAGCTACCTCATCACCGCCTACCGCAACGCACTGAAGAACAAACTCTACGCGGGCATCAACGTGCTCGGCCTGGCCATCGGCATCACCTGCTGCCTGTTTATCACGCTCTACGTGCAGCACGAACGCAGCTATGATCAGTTTCACGAGAAGAAAGACCGCATCTTTAAAGTCTACCGCACAACCGACCGCGATGGCTACGGCGAAATAGGCCCTACTTCCGCCCCCTACGCCGAGGGATTGCGTAATGACTTTCCCGAAGAGGTGGAAGCCACCGTGCGCGTGATGCCCCGCAGCGGACTCATCACCCACGGTGAGAAAGCCTTCACCGGCGACAATATCACCTTCGTGGGTCGCGACTTTTTGCGAGTGTTCACCTTTCCCCTCATCCAGGGCAACCCAGCAACGGCGCTGAACGAACCCAGTAGCATCGTTCTAACCGCCGAGATGGCTAGAAAGTACTTCGGTGATGAAGATCCCATCGGTCAGACGCTGGAGTACGAATACGAGTATCCGATGGTGGTGACCGGCGTGCTGGCGCCCGTACCGGAAAACTCACATCTTGAGATTGATTTTCTGGCCTCGGTGCATCTGTTCGAGCAAGAGGAATGGTTTACCGGCTGGTGGAACAACAACCTGATGACCTACGTGCTGCTTAAAGAAGGGGCGGAAGAAGCCGCGGTAGAAAGCCAGTTTCCGGCCTTCATGGATAAATACCTGGGGGCTGATTTTGAACGATTGGGCTTGCGATTAGGGCTCACCCTAATGCCCCTGACCGATATCTATTTTGCCAGCGATACTAAGTTTGATGCCTGGACCAAGCACGGCAATGCCTCAATGACGTACATCTTCCTGGCGGTAGCGCTGTTTATCCTGTTGATCGCCTGCATCAACTTCATGAATCTGGCCACCGCCCGCGCTGCCCGGCGGGCCACCGAAGTAGGCGTGCGTAAAGCCCTGGGAGCCAACCGCCGTGACCTGGTCTACCAGTTCTTCGGCGAGTCCTTTCTCACTACCTTCATCGCGGTGTTGCTCACCATCGTGCTGATGACGACCCTGCTGCCGCTGTTCAACCAGTTTGCCGAAATCGATCTCACGCTTCCTCTTGACAATTTCGTGTTCCCGCTGCTGTTGCTGGGAGTTGTCGTGGTGGTTGGCCTGTTAGCGGGTAGCTACCCCGCTCTGTTCTTATCCGCTTTCGTGCCGGTGAAAGCCCTGAAGGGAGGGAGCCAGATCGGAGCAAAAGGTAAGTACCTGCGGAAGGGCCTGGTGGTCTTTCAGTTCGTGATCTCCATCGTGCTCATGGTGGCCGTGCTGGTGGTGAACCAGCAGATGGATTTCGTGCAGGACCAGCGGCTGGGGTTTGACAAGGAGCAGGTAATGCTGCTGGAAATAGACAGCGATGAGCTGTACAATAAGCGCGAGAATTTTAAAAACCGACTCCGGCAAGACCCACGGATCGCCCACGTATCTATGGCGTCGGGCGAGCCGGGTGGGTTCCACGATATGTACTCCTTCAGCGTGGAGGGAAAAGAAAAAGAGGTGATAATGAACACGGTGTTCACCGACACCGAATACCTAAGTAGCGTGGGCCTTACGCTAGTGACCGGACGCAACTTCTCTCCGCAGCGAAGCACCGACACGCTGGAAGCCATCATCCTCAACGAAACCGCCGTCCGCTCGCTAAACTGGTCTCCTGAGGAGGCGCTGGGCAAAGAAATCACCAACCCTTTCTCCGACTCCATTCCCCGGCGGGTGATCGGAGTGGTGGAAGACTACCATTTTGCCTCGCTGCACAATAAGATTGATCCGCTCGCCATCATGATGGGCACGGATTACCGCGTCATTGCGATCAAGATGACCACCGGCCCCGTGGCGCCCGTGGTTGATCTGGTGTCGGAGGCCTGGTCGGCGGTGGTCAGCCAGCACCCGTTTGCCTTCACCTTTTTGGACGAAAGCTACGATCAACTGTACCGCGCCGAGCAGCGGCAGGGACAGATCTTCACGCTCTTCGCAAGTATCGCGGTGTTCATCGCCTGCCTGGGCTTGTTCGGACTGGTGACCTTCGTGGCCGAGCAACGCACCAAAGAAATTGGGGTACGCAAGGTGCTGGGCGCCTCGGTTTTGCAACTGGTGCAGCTGCTTACCAAAGATTTTGCGGTGCTGGTGCTCGTTGCGCTACTCATCGCCACGCCCCTGGCCTACTACGTGATGGAGCAGTGGCTGGCCGATTTCGCCTACCGGGTGCCGATCCAGCCCCTGGTTTTCGTTATTGCCGGAGCCAGTGCCCTGCTCATTGCCCTGCTCACGGTAAGCTGGCAGTCGGCCCGCGCCGCCCTGGCCAACCCGGTGGATGCGTTGCGGAGCGAGTGAAAGAGATGTATCATCTTTTAATTTAGCGCCTTTTTCATAGTTGAACGGTTTGGCTATACGCAGTAGCTGACGGTAGGAAGCTATTCATTCTTATACAATGCTGTGCAGCGTTTTTTATTTACATTTTTTGCAGTAAATAAATATCATGTCTTCAACTGAAGTGTCTCCAAGTTCTTTAGCCTTTAATAGATCGGAACAAGGGTCTTCAATACATTTTATACTCTTACCTGTTTTTTGCTCCACTGGAAGTTTATTTATCCTTTGTACGCCACGATTCGCATAAGCTTCCATATAGTTTGGTCTCAATTCAATTGCTTCGTCAAAGTCCGCAATTGCACCGTCCGAGTCCATGATATTGCTCTTTGCGGTGCCACGAAGAAAATACGCTTCCGCATCAGTTGGAACAAGCTCGATTAGTTCGTCGAAATAGGGTATTGCATCTTCGTTCTCGAGTGTCAGCATTTTGATTTTACCGATATAGAAATATGCTGCTTCCGCTTGTTCACCTGTTGAATCAAGAGTCAGAACATGTTCAAAATCCTTTATGGCATTTGAGTAGTCATTTTTATAGCTATAAGCCAAAGCGCGGTCTGTAAAAGAACTTGAGTCTAAGGAGTCAATTTCAATCGCTCGATCAAAACACACTATTGCACCTTCATATTCTCCCTGTCCATTTAGTGAAAACCCCTTGTAGATATATGACATTTTTATACCATTCTTAGTTTCACCCTTCTCAATTGCGGTTGTAAATAGATTTTCAGCTTCGACAAAGTTTTCCGCTTTTAACTGCTTTACTCCTTCACTAAATGCTTTTTGAGCTTCTTCCTGAGCTTTAAGTCCAAAGGAAATAGTCAAGAAAAGGATGATTAGCTTGATTTTCATGTACGTTCTCTTTTTAATGCTGCACAACGTCCCGTTTATGGTGTCGTAGCATCCCGCAGGGTGCTATGCATTATACACATTGTTGTGTTTTCGTGCTTTATTTTCTCTTCGTTTTTCAGCGTTGGGAAAGACACATTCTTTGACAAGCTTTGGATTGTGCGGCTGCCTTCAGCTGCTTAGCAATATGTGTGGCTTTGAAGCGTTGGCATTTCTTTCCGTTTATATCGTTTTCAACTTCAATTGTTTTAAATATTCGTTGTGCTCTTTCGTCTTAATTTCAATACGTTTATTGATAGAAGTTAATTTTTCGTTTACCTCTCCGAAGTCAATTTGCACTTCATCCTCAGCCGTACTTACATATCTTGAAATGTTAAGGTTGTAGCCATTCTTTTTAATCTCGTCCATTGAGACTTTACGAGAATAGCGTTCCGTCTCTTTTCTATACTTGTAAGTTTCTACAATACTTTCAATGTTCCTTTTTGCAAGAGTGTTTTGTCGCTTACCTTTTGCGAAATGCTCACTAGCATTGATGAACAACACATCATCTTCTTTTTTACATTTCTTCAAAACAAGAATGCATACTGGAATACCTGTTGAATAGAAGAGATTGGAAGGTAAACCTATAACCGTGTCAATATTGTTGTCCTTCAACAGCTTTTCACGAATGCGTTCTTCTGCACCGCCACGGAATAAAACCCCATGCGGTAAAATGATAGCCATTGTTCCTTCTTTACCTAAGAAATGAAAGCCATGTAACAAAAAAGCAAAATCAGCTGCTGATTTAGGAGCTAAACCGTAACTCTTGAAACGAAAATCTTCTGCCAAAGTATCATTCGGCTCCCAACGTAAACTGAAAGGCGGATTGGCAACTATGGCATCAAATTCCGTTTTTTTGGAAGGATTCATTTCATTCAAAATATCCCACTGGTTTTTTAATGTGTCACCATGATAGATTTCAAATTCCGTGTCCTTCATGCCGTGTAAAAGCATGTTCATTCGTGCCAAGTTGTAAGTGGTGATGTTGTTCTCTTGGCCGTAAATTTTACCTACTGTACCGCCATTATCTTTGATACGCTTTCTTACGTTCAATAATAGGGAACCCGAACCACAAGCAAAGTCCAATACTTTGTCTAACTTACTTTTCTTACCTGTGGATGGGTCTTGACTGTCTAAGGTGACAATCTCAGAAAGGATGGTTGAGATTTGTTGTGGCGTATAAAACTCACCTGCTTTCTTTCCTGAACCTGCCGCAAACTGACCAATCAAATATTCATAGGCATCTCCAAGCGTATCGGTATCGGTTGAGAAATCAGCAATGCCTTCTGCAATCTTCTGGATGATGTTGCAAAGCTTCTTGTTCCGTTCGGCAGGAGTTTTTCCTAGCTTGTCAGAGTTCAAATTGATTTCTGAAAAAAGCCCTTGAAAGGAGTTATCGAAAGATTCATTTTCGATGTAGCGAAAACCTTCTTCCAACGTAACCAACAATTCTCCGTTTTGGGTGCGAGCTAATTCTGAAATGTTGCTCCACAAATGGTCTGGTTTTATAACATAATGCACCTTTCTGCGCATTTGCTTTTCAAACTCGGGTACATCTTCTTCATTGGCTGCATGCCAAATACCGAGAGGAGTGCGACCATCATCTTCTGCTACCTTCGGGTAATCAGAACCTAATTCCTTTTTGGCCGATTCTTCGTAGTTGTGTGATAGGTAGCGTAAAAACAAAAACGACAGCATGTAATCACGAAAATCATCCGCATTCATGGCTCCTCTTAAATCATTTGCAATGCCCCAAAGGGTATCGCCCAGTTTTTTATGTTGTTCTTTTTGTGTCATTTTCTCTTTTAATATTTGAAGTTGTATTTGGCAATCAACTTATCAAACACTTCATTGAATAAAGTCTCTTCATCATCCGACATCACATTGATTTGATATTGATATGCATTTTTGTGCGAAAGCGAGTTGAGCATGTCCATAACTTTGGATGTATCATCTACACCGATTTCTGAAAGCACAAAACCTGGTCTCGGTGAGCCAAGAAATGACGCAATGTTTTCTAAGACTTGTCTTAGCAGGACAATGTGAAATTTGTATAGTTGCTCTTTTTGTGCTTCTGCTAAGGTTTGAAGTAAATGCAGATGATACAGGAAAACATCACCAGATGGACTTTTGAGCTCTAATTTTCCATTCTTATTGCTTAGAATACAAGCCTTGGTTAGTTCTTTGTACTTAGCGCTTCTGTCTCCTTTTTTTAGCCAATTAAAAAGAATTGAAAATAAACCAATGTGATGAGTTGAAATTATTATTCTTTTCTTTAGGTAACTAGCTTCAATTAAGGCGAAAATTGACTCAGCAGTTACGAAAATGTTGTGTTCGTCCAAACTTGAAACTGGGTCATCTATAAATAAGTGAGCGTCTTGTGCGCTTGTCCAAGTCTCAACTTCAAAGAGCGCTAAAAAGAAGCACCAAACAAAAATCCGTTCTTCTCCTCTTGATATTTTGATTGGAGTTTTGTTTTCTTCGTCCACAAAGAAAGTAATTGATTCAATTCCTTTTTCGGGATTGGCATCAAGGTTGAAATCGAATTTATATTTCGGGTTATAAATTGCCAGCTTCTCTTCAATGTCTTTAACGTCAAGAAACGAATGGAATTGACTTAGGCTACTAAAATTTACCTGTAACGAAATATTCTCATTGTCATTGGGCTCATCATTTTCCCACACAAATAAGTCTTCACTAAAGGCATTATAGTAAACGCCTGCATGATTACCATCATTCTCACTCTTTGTGTAATCCTTGTAAGCTACAGAAAGCCTTGTTTTGCCAGTTGAATTGAATGCATACATGAGGATGATGTTTTCATCATTCTCATAAAGTTCTTTCGCTATGTCAAGTTGATTATCTGCCACTCTTAACTCTCAATTTTTGGAAACAAGCCTTGCATCAAACCCTTTTTGTGATGCTGCAATTGCTCTATTTTCTCTGTTTGCACAGTGATTAATTCATCTAACGCTGAAAGACAGGAAGCGATTTTTTGTTGTTCTTTTTCTTTTGGAATAAAAACTACTATATCTGAAATTTGCTGAAACGATAGATTTGGAGGCTCATTTCCCGCAATGTTTCTGCTTATACTATCAATGATACTTGAAGTTTGAATTAGGTAATAAACGAAACCGATAACATTAGAAGTAACCAACTTGCCTACACGCTGATTTAGCAAGGAGTTATGGTAGGTTTCATCTACAGGAGCAATTTTTAGTTTACCACCAAGAATTGGACGAGTAAGAGCTAAAACATAGTCTCCTTTTTTAAGTAAGAATCTTTGATATTCATCTTTATAGGGTGCGGGTAAATAGGATGGGGTATCATGTTTCATTTCTTGAATACCTACATCTGCAATTTTCAACCATCTAGTTCCAGTTGAAACACTGTCTTTGCTTGAAAATGCATATCCCTGAAATATTGAAAATACGTCCTCTATTGTCTTAAGCTGCCACTCCCCATCATCTTCAAACTCCTCAAAACGAAACTTAGGCAAAGTTTCCCCTTCTTGCGGGAATAGGCTTTGCATCAAACCTTTTTTGTGGTCTTTGAGGGTGTCCAGCTTTTCGTTGTGGGCAGCCAATAGCTCATCTAAAGAAGAAAGGCAGGAGGCGATTTTTTGTTGTTCTATTTCATTGTCGATTACGGGTATTTCACACGTAATTATTTGACTTGGATAAATGTGTTTTACAGTAGTGCCTGAGACTAATTTTATTATTTCCCTTTTAGAATGATTAAGCAGATAACTGAGGAAAATTGAGTTAATTTCCGTTTTGGGTCTGAGAATATTCATGTCTCCACCAAGTATTACGCCATCAAGTGTAATTGCAGAAGCTTTTGCTAAACCGTCAGGTGTAACATCTGAACTTGGCATCAAAACATCTCCGCTTTCACTTCTAAATCCATCCTGCTTATTAGTTCTTGATAATATTTCTGTAATAACTTCATTATACTTAGTAAAGAGTTCACCATAGTGAATACAATGCTCACTTCCATCTTCAATCATATCCGCCTTTGAGAAAGCACCTCCTCTATAAACATCACAATAGTCATAAACAGTTTTAATATTCCATTTGTCATTTTTAAACTCAGGAAACCTCAACTCTGGTGTCAATTTATCTTTACTCATACGCTGCTAATCCTGAAATTTCACGCCCTTGGGCTACCTTATGTTGTCTGAACCTTGATTTTTTTGATTCGCTTGATGACTTGATTTTTTTTTGATTTTGGAAATCAGGGTAATCCTTAAATCCTTTTACATCATGGTTCGGACTATTTTTAATCATGGTTCAAGACTTTTGAAGTTGTTATTGTGAACCCTTTTGAACTGAAGAGATTTAGCACCAAAGTTAATGAGTAAACCAATTTCAAGATTATAGGATTCCACATAGTTCATGGCTTGTGCCAAATGAACATCTTCAAGATTGATAATTGCTTTTATCTCAACCATGATTATGTCTTCTACAAAAGAGTCAACTCTACGTGTACCAATATCTTGTCCTTTGTATTGAATGATCATTTCATGTTCACGGCTGAATTCAATATGGCTGCTTGCCATTTCAATAGCCAATGCACGCTGATAAATGACTTCTTGAAAACCATTCCCCAATGTTCTGTGAACCTCCATTGCAGCCCCTATAATTCTATGTGTCAATTCCTTATATTCCATTCACCCTTATCAAGTAATCCTTTAATCGTTATAATCATTGTTCAGACAATTATTCATAAGATGCCAATCCGCTGATTTCTCTTCCCTGTGCCAACTTCTTCAATTGTGGAACCAAATCACTCATGAGAGCGGTTTCTGCTTTGCTTCTTTGTTTCCAACCCATTTCCAGGGGTTCCATCAGGTCAGTGAGCTTTTCTCCGTCAAAAATCATTCGGTTCATAACCTGCTCCACAAAGGTTTTTAGGGCTGCTGTTTGCAATCCATGGTCGCCTGCAATCTTAGCCAGCTCTTTGTCGTATTTCTCTACCCTGAATGTTTCATAGCCTTGGCGTAGGGCATCTACATCTTTTCCGCTTTCCCAGTCCAAACTGTTGATATAGTCTGTCAAGTCTTCCTCTTCTTCCATGAGGTTGGAATTCGACTTAAGCAAACTAATCACTTGAGACTTGGACATTTTCTGCTTGGAAGGTTTTTGCTGTGTACTATCTGCAATCAGGTTCATGATGTAATCGTAATCAATCACCGCAGAGGCGAAGAGTACAAACTCAAAATCTAATTGTTGAATGTCTTCTGGTGCATCTTCCCCTTCTTTTTGCTGTATTTCTCGTAGTTGCTTGGCTGTCTCTAAGTACGAACTTCTAAACTCTTGTAAGTTGTCTTTTGGCAGTATAGCTTCAATTGATTCTTGCTGTTCTGTATCCAAATCGGTGTATTGGTCGAGTTGGGTTTTTAATCGTTGCACTTCCTTAAAGTTTTTTACGAAAGCAATCTTCGCAGCATCTCCACGAAGGTTGTACACTTCTTGTGGTTCATTTACCAAGTTGTGTTCTTTCATAAAATCGCCCAAGGCTTCCACGGCCTTTTGGTATTGGTCAATCACCACTGGAGCAGGATCCACCATCCAAATTTCTTTGGCTTTACCTCCATCTTCACCAGAGAAGAGGGTTATAGCTTGATTTACTGATTCTTGTTGCGAACGGAAATCGAGTACATTCCCGTAAGGTTTGGTATCATTCAATACCCGATTGGTGCGTGAAAATGCCTGAATCAATCCGTGATATTTCAGGTTCTTGTCCACATACAGCGTATTCAAGTATTTGGAATCAAAACCTGTGAGCAACATATCTACCACTATGGTAATATCAATCTTGTTTTTGTGCGGATAGTCCTTATTGGTGAATTTCTGGTCTTTGATTCGTCTTTGAATATCCTGATAGTAGATATCAAAATTGTTGATGTCGTGATTGGTGCCAAACTGTTTGTTATAATCGGCAATAATTTCTATCAGAGCTTGTTTCTTCTCTTCAGGACTTTGCTTATTGTCTTCTTTCTCCTGCGCTAAATCTTCCTGAAGCTGCTTAATATCAGCTACATTCTTTTGGCTTTGTTGGTCGCCATTTTGGGCAATCAACTGAGCAGGTGGAGAAAATACGCAAGCGATATTGAGCGGAACATAATCTTCATCCTCACTTTTCTTTCGTTCCTGAATGTCTTTGAACAAACGGAAGTATTCAATGGCATTATTGATAGAGGCAGTTGCCAACACCGCATTGAATTTGCGTTGATTGGTAGCTGCATTGTGTTTGTCGATAATCGCTTCTGCAACAGCTTGTTGCGCAATGGCTTCTCCTGGTCTAGCATTTACCGTTCCTTCACCCTTAAAATAGTCAATATGAAACTTAAGAACATTTCGATCATCTATGGCATGCGTTATGGTATAAGCGTGCAATTGCTTTTCAAAAATGGCGTCTGTGGTTTTTAATGTTTCTTCTTCACCTGTTATTTGTCTATAAGTGGCATTTTGCTCAAAAATGGGCGTTCCTGTAAATCCAAACAATTGCGCATTGGGGAAGAACTCTTTAATCGCTTTATGATTCTCACCAAACTGCGAGCGATGGCACTCATCAAAAATGAATACCATTCGTTTGTCGCTCAACGGCTCTAAACGCTCTTTGTAGTTTTTTTTGTAGGTGCTATCAAGAGCAAGACCTAACTTTTGAATGGTAGTAACAATTACTTTGTCTGCATAGTCGGTAGAAAGTAATCGCCTCACCAAAGTTTCGGTATTTGTATTTTCTTCAACACTACCTTCCTGAAATTTATTGAACTCTTCACGGGTTTGTCGGTCAAGGTCTTTTCGGTCAACTACAAACAAACATTTTTCAATATCTGCGTTGTCCTTTAGAAGCGTAGAGGCTTTAAATGAAGTCAGGGTTTTACCGCTTCCTGTAGTGTGCCAGATATAACCGTTTCCACGGTTCTGGTGAATACAATCCACAATAGCCTTTACTGCATACACTTGGTAAGGTCGCATCACGAGCAATTTCTGTTCGCTTTCTACTAATACCATGTACTTGCTAATCATTTCGCCAAGTGTGCACTTCGCGAGGAACTTTTCGGTAAAATGATTAAGGTTATTAATCTTTTTGTTTTCTACATCCGCTAATTCATAAACAGGCAAGAATTGTTCGTCTGCGTTAAATTGAAAGTGTTGATTCTTGTTGTTTGAAAAGTAGATAGTTCTTGACCCATTACTTACAATGAACAACTGCATATAACACATCAGCGTATTTGTATAGCCATTGCCAGGATCATTTTTGTAATCCACAATTTGTTGCATGGCTTTACGGTGTGAGACATCTAGCTTCTTCAATTCAATTTGCACAACAGGCAAGCCATTTATAAGCAGAATGATATCATACCGCTGATGGCTATTTTCTGTATTGATGCGTAATTGACTGATTACTTCAAAGTCATTTTTACACCAGTCTTTGATATTGACCAGCGTGTAATGCAATGGCGTTCCATCTTCTCTTTGAAAGTACTGTCTTTCTCGTAGTTTTTTAGAAGCAGAAAAAACATCAGGTTCAATAATTTCTTCTCGTAAGCGTAAAAATTCACTCTCTGATAAGCGCACACGGTTCAATGCTTCAAATTTCGTTTTGAAATTTTGTTCAAGCGCTTTCCTGTCCGTAATATCAGAACGGTAGGTGTATTTGAGCTCTTTGAGTTGCTCAATCAGATTTTCTTCTATTTGATATTCCTTAGTCATTCAAATCTTCTTTCAATAAATCCTTTGGATTCACGTCCAATATTTTTGCAATTTCATAAAGCACTTCCAGTCTTGGTTGCTGCCTATTCTGCACATATCCGTTCACCATGTTGTAACTCTTACCAAGTTTTTCAGCCAACCAAGTCTGCTTAATTCCTTTCTCTTCGAGTACTTCCTTTATTCGGTTCATGTCCGTCTAAAATTATACAGCCAAGATAATATTAATTGTTTAATTATCTCGTTTTTCAATATAAAAAGTGTTTGAATTATTATCGTCCTTCGTGCGTGGGGAGATTTTAGCTCTTTTGGTTTTTCAGAATTGGCAAAGAGTGTTGGCAAAAACCAAATGTGCTAAAATGTGCGGCTGGCTTTTTTTTGCATGAAACACAACATCCGTATAGACGCAATTGCGTCTACGTGCAATATAGCGACAGGCTGCCTATCAGACCGCTATTCCTCTCGGATATCTTCCGATTATTCCTCCGAATGTGGCGATACCGACGAAACCACCCTCTATCCCCTATTCATAAGGTGTCAAGCATTTACAAACGTTTGCAAACGCTTATAGACGACTACAAACGCTTAGCAGACGAATCGTTTGCCTGCCCTGCCCCACCTTTGCCAACGAGTTTAATGTTTAATAACCAAATAACGAAAACGATGAACGCATTAAAAAACAAAGTACAACTGATCGGACGCCTGGGTCAAGATCCCGAAGTGAAGCAACTCAGCAACGGCGGAACGCTGGCCCGCTTTTCAATAGCCACCACCGAGAACTATAAGAACAAGCAGGGCGAGCGGGTAGAAGATACCCAATGGCACAGCGTGGTGCTGTGGGGCAACCTAGCCGAATTGGCCGGACAGTACCTGCACAAGGGCAAAGAGGTGGCCCTGGAAGGCAAGCTCAACCACCGCACCTACGACGATAAAGACGGCAACAAGCGCTACGTCACCGAAGTGGTCGGCAGCGAGTTCCTGATGCTGGGAAAGAAAGATAAGGCTGCTTAGTTTATCAGCCACCACAACCAGCGTAGCGCTTCAGCGCTGCGTTGATAAAGGGTTTGTGAAACCCACCCCCTCACCCGAGGGTAATTTTAACATCAAACAAAAAGCGCGATCCCACTACGAGATCGCGCTTTTTCATTGCCTTTATCCTGCCTATCTATTTCCATCAAGGCAAGCATCCCGCCCATCCTGATCAGTAGCTCACAAAAGGCATCTGCTGATCGTACTGGGTGTCTTCGACCAACCGCACAATGAAGTCGGCCAGATCAGCGCGGCCAACCTTGGAGCTGGCGTTCACCCCTACCCAACCCACGCGGTAATCGCCCTTCTTAGGGTCGTCGGTGAGACGCGGACCGCGAACGATGGTCCACTCCAGGCCGCTGTTACGCAGCACCTTGGCGTGCTCGATCGCATCGTTGAGCACCTTGGGCACCGCCACCTTCATGATAAATCGAATGGCCTTGTCGGCAAACTTAGGCTCATCCTTCTCAAAAGGTAGTCCGCCCCCCGACAGCGAAATGATGCGGTTCACTTTCACCTCCTTCATGGCTTGCACGATGTTCTTGGTGCCGTTGGTCTGTAGCCACTCGGGCGAACCCTTCACGTGCCCAAACACGCTCACCACCACGTCGGTGTCGGCAACGGTGTTTCGCACGTCGTCGTAGTTGAGCACGTCGCCTTTCACCAGCGTGAGATGCTCGTGTTGGGTGGTGATTTTCTCAGGACTACGAACCAGGGCTTTCACCGCGTATCCCTTCGCCAGGGCTTGGGTTAAAAATGGTTGTCCGGTGCGGCCGGAGCCTCCGAATAGCGCAATAGTTTTCATAAGTAAAAATTAGTTTAGTGAATGTTTTGGGTCAAAGTAGCAAACCGACCTTCCAAATCGGCCAAGCGGGTGTAGCCGCTCGCCAAGCGGTGATAATTTCCTTCGGCTTGGGCGAATACGGTGGGAAAACCGCTGACTCCGAGCTGCTGCGACCGTTGAAAATCGGCTTCTGCCAGCGCTTTGAATTCGGGCTGCTGCATCTGCGCCACGAAGGTTTTTCCGTCCAGACCAAAGGCTTCTGCCAGAGGTGCATAGGCGGCGGTATCCTGCGGAGCCAGCCCTTCGTAATAGACCGCCTTTTGCAAGGCACCGGCAAACAACACGGCTTCTTCGGGACGATGCGATTTGAATACGCTCAGGGCGATGCCTAAGGGAACAGAGGTGAAGATGGTCGTTCCCTCTTCCAGCACCCCTTCCAGGAAGCCTTTCCCGAAGGTCACTCCGGTGGCTTGCTCCACTTCTTTGTAAGCCCACCGGATGTACGAGGCTACCTCGCCAATGGGTCCAATGCGCGAACCGGTGATCATTCCGCCCGATACTACCTCAAAAGATACGTCCGACCGGTGGTCTTGATAGAACTGCTCCATCACCGGAGAAAAACCATAACACCAACCGCAGAGCGCGTCGTATGCATAAATTATTTTCATAACTGAGAAATTAGCGTTGCTTAATTAAACAGATGAACGTATGTTTGGAGTATATAGTTGAAAGATAGGTACATACCTTTTAGTAAGTATGCAGAAAGAAGTGAAGGTCACCCCCCGTTGTCCGATCCGCACCACGCTGGAAATGCTGGGAGGAAAGTGGAAACTGTTGATTATTTTTCAGATCGGCGAGCAAGCAGTTCGGTTCGGAGAACTGAAGCGCTTGCTGCCCGATATTAGTGAGAAAATGCTGGTGCAGGAGTTAAAAAGCTTGGTTGATAGCGATCTGGTTATTCGGCACAGCTACGGGGAAGTACCGCCGCGGGTAGACTACCGATTGACCGAGCGAGGCAAAATGGCCTTACCCCTGATCAACCATCTAAAAGATTTTGGGCAGGGTTACGTTGATCAATAGGCCGGAAAAGCGGTGCGCTCTAGCGGAAAGCTTGTAAGAAACTTTCGATGCCTTTCTTATCCATCAGCACGTGGTCACCACGCTGAACCAGGAAGTCATTGAGTTCGCTAGGATCAAAGTAAGAAAGCGAAAATACTCCGGGGTGGGACTTTTTGTACTGCTTTAAAATTTCTTTAGCAATCTGAGATTTGCGAGTGTCGTGAATAGTTACCATACTAATACAACGCACCAAACCACAAAATAATTCACGGCTCTTCCTTCATCACTCCTTTGCGGCCGCTGGTGCGGTCAGCTCAACGGTATAAGTTGCCCGCGCGAAGATCGGTTCTCCCCCATCCGTCACCCCTTCCACGATCACTTCAAAGGTACCTAGCTCGTCAGAATTAATCACCTCGATTTCCAGCGGATTATCCTGCAGGGTTACCAATGGTTGCCAGTGCAGCAGGCTACGAAAGTCCGGTTCGTAGGCCTCCCGAGCGTCACGGAAAGCGAACGCTCGAGGGGCCGTGTACAGGGTCACCTGCTCCTGCCGGGCCGTAGGTGACAAGGCCGGACCGTAGGCGTCGCCCGACCGGGTATACACCGCAATCACACCGTCGAACCGGTACTCCCCGTAGTAGGTGCGCCGGTTCACCGTCTCGATGCGCTCGATCTCGCTCGGTGAAAAGTTAACCAGGTAGTTCAAATCCCGAATAAGCACCCCATCCATAAAAACCGCCGGTTCTCCTTCCAGAAAAGTACGCGTCGGAATATCAAAGACATCGAAGTCGTAGGTGCCCTGCCGGTTGCGCAGGCGGACGCCCGGCATCAACTCACGGTTCACTTCCACAAAATTGGGTAGCGCCACGTAGTCGTCGGAACGCACCGTGAAGTTCGGTGCCCCGTAAAAACGAAAATCCGAGCGATTGTCTACCGCTGCCGAGTCGACCGGGCGATACAGATCGTACTGGGCGTTGATGCGCGAGCGCTGCGTGTAGGCGGCGAGCAACTCCTGAAGCACCGCGGCCGGAACCTCCGGAAATACTTCGCGCGTGTAGGTGTTTTCGGGAGCGAATTTCTTGTCGATCGTCCACTGCACGCGCAGCGTCGTGTCGGCCGTTTGCAGCACCACTTCCTGCTCACCCTGCCGCCGCTTGTTGATGGGAATCCGAAAGCGGTTCTGCTGGTCTACGAAGTCATACTCGAAGTAAGGATCGGAGCCCGGAATCGACAAAATGACCGTTCGGTCGGCGGTGCTTTGGTCCATGCCGGTCACGCTTCCGCTCAGGGTAAGTCCATCGTCTTCCCAGGAATAGCGGGGGAGATCAGTAGAAGTTTCGGCGGGCCCCGCCGCGCGTTCGGCGGGAGGCTGATAGCGGCTAATCGGGTCCACCTTACGAACCCGAATGGCTACCCCCGCGCGCGGGCAGCATCGGCCAGCTGCAAACGCATCTTCACCGGTTCGCGGGGCTGGTAACGAGCTTGGTCTAGTGTGATCTGCACGGTTGCTTCGGCTCCCTCCTCCCGGAAGCTTGCCTGCCGCTCTGACGCTCGCTGGCCCGAAGCCGATACCGACAGTTGGTCTTCGTAGGCGTTCACCACCAGCAACGGTCGGGTGGCGAACGCGGTAGGGCCCTCGTTGCGCATCCACTGCGTGTAGGCCCGCACCTGGTACCAGCCGCCCGACAAGGTATCGGGTAGGCTGAGTTGCCCCCGGGCCACTCCGTCTTCCACCGCGAATATTCCCTGCACCACCACCCCCGCCCGGTTTAGCACTTCGGCGTACAGCACCGTGCTGAGCGAAGGATCGCCTAGCAACGTTCCCTGAAACCAGAGGGTCTCCCCCGCGCCAATCACGCGCTCCGACAGTTGCAGGTGAACGCGTTCGGGGGATGAAGCCCGCGGTTCGGGGGCAGCGCGCGAGAACCCAGTTTGCCCGGCCAGCAGGACCGCTATGAGAAATATAGTTCGTCGCATAGTTACCAAAATGAAGGAACCTCGGTGGTGGTGCCGGGCAGCAACGTGCAGTCGAAGCACGACTCAGCCGCTTCCGGGTCGCCGTCCACGCAGCCAGGATTGCCCCCCGGTGACCCGCCCGGACCGGGCGGCACCTGCCCCCGGTTCACAAATATTCGTTTCTCAGTGACCGCCGACGCCTGAAAGTAGCCCAGCACGCGCTCGCGTTCGTTGGTGGTGCTGGTCATGTTACCCGGAATAGGGGCGGGCGGAGGGGCAAACACCGAGCCGCCGTCGGTCTGCTGCTGCTGCACGTTGGCCCAGAAGCGGTAGGCCCGCTCGGTCATCGAATACTGCTTCACCAGCAGACTGTAGCGTCGCTGGAGTTGCAAGCCGCTCTTGGCCACAAAGTTAATCTCTCGCTTGATAATTCGGTCGTTGCGCAAGTCTTCGGTAGAGGCCACGTTCAGGTAGCGCGCCTGCGCCCCCGACCGGAAGCACAGCGGGATCACTAACTGCATGGGCCGGGCGAGCGGGGCGATAAAGGAGTAAGTTTCTCGCCACCGCCACTGGTAGTAGGCCGGTCGGGTGCCGCCACTGCCGGTGTTCAGGTAAAACTGCACTCCCCAGCGCTGTAGAATTGTTCCGAGAGAAGATTGGTAGTCCTGACTAGCCAGATCGTAATAAATGCTGTCAATGGGGGCCACGGTGGGCATGGTTTCCGGTAACGAAACGTAGGTATTTCCATCGGGCAGCACCACCTGTAGTTGGTAGGTTTTGCCCACCTGCCCCCGGAAGTTGCTCGGGTCAGTCAGGTACTCGCCGCCGTTTCCGGTCTCGAACAGGTCGGCCCGGGCGCCTTCTTCGTCGGTGATGTATACCTCGGCCCCAACGACCGGGTCGCCCTCGTAGGTTTGCAGGGTCGGTGAGGTGTAGGTGAGCTTTACCGAATAGGGTTCGTCGGCATCGGTGATCAGGCCGTCAACCACCAGCAGCCGCTCTCCGGACAGCGACTCCTCCAGATCGATGCGCTCGATGCATCCGCCCAGCAACAGCAACCACCCCAGAAGAAAGACGACGTGCTTCATCAGAACTTGAAATTATAGGTAACCGAAGGAAAGGGACGCCCCAAAATGGACAGTTGGTAGGCCGACAGGGTGCCGCCCGCATCGTTCAGGAAGAAAACTGAGTACGGGATTGTTACGCCCGTAAAGGTTATACAACGCGAAGGTCCAGCTTGAGTCCCAATTCTTTTTCTTCTTCAGGTTGCCGTCTACTGAAAAGGACACATCCAGCCGGTGGTAGTCCGCCAGGCGGTACTGGTTGCGGTCCGAGAAGTGGGCGATGTCCTGGTTGCCAATCCGGTAGGTGCCCTCGGGCAGGGTGATGGGCCGCCCGGTGCTGTAGGTGAAGTTGAATCCCAGCCGAATGCGGCGTGTGAACTGGTAGTTGCCCACCACCGTGAAGTCGTGCGGCTTGTCGAAGTTCGAAGGGTACCATTCGCCCTGGTTGATGCGTTCGTCGCTGCTGGCTCCTTCCACCCGCCGCAGGGTGCGCGCGTAAGTATAAGACAACCAGCCGGTGAGTCGCCCCAGGTTTTTAGCCAGGTACGCTTCCACCCCGTAGGCCCGGCCCACGCCGGTGAGCAAATCGGTTGCCAACTGATCGTTCATCAGAATTTCGGCTCCGTCGCGGTACTCCACCAAGTTTTGCAGGTCTTTGTAGTAAACTTCAATGGATGATTCGATGGCGTTGTTGCGGGAGTTGCGGAAGTAGCCCAGGGCATACTGATCGCCAATCTGCGGAGGCACGTAGGCATCGCTGAGCTTCCAGATATCGGTGGGCGTGATGGCTGCGGTGTTAGAGATCAGGTGCAAGTTCTGCCGCATCCGCTGGTAGCTCAGCTTCACGCTGCTGCGCGCGTTAATTCCGTAGCGCAGCGCCGCCCGCGGCTCGAAACCCTGGTACGAAGCAACGGTTTGTCCCGCGTTATAGCGCACCGAATCCACCACCGTGCCCGGCGAGCGGGGAAGTCCCTCTTCGTAAATAGCCACCGTGCGAGGACCCACCGCCCGGTAGTGGTTGTAGCGCAGCCCCAGGGTAAGCGTAAGCGCAGGCGAAACCGTGAACTCATCGTTGAGGTAAGCGGCCAGGTCCCAGGCCCGCTCCTCGTCCAGGTCTTCGGGAGTGATCAACGAAAATTCGTCGGCGGGACGCAGTTCGCCCGGCGCAAAGTCGTAGCGGGTCGCGTTGATGCCGACGTCCACCTGGTGGCGCTCGCCCCAGAAGCGGGTCAGGTTCCAGCGGGCTTCGGTGGTAGCGAAGGTGGCGTTGAGTGAGGTGGCGCGGGTGCTGTCCTGAAAGTCGCCCACCTGGTAGCCGAAGCGGGAGTGGGTAAAGGTGAGGGCCGACAGCCACTCGGGCGAGATCAGGTAGTCCCAGTGCAGCGCGGCGCCCTGGTTCTGGTAGCCGTAGGCGGTGGTGCCCGCGTAGTTGAAGTCGTCGTTGCTCAGGTAACCGGTGATCCCCACCTTGTGTGCCTCGTTGAGGCGGTAGGTCCACTTCACGTTGGCATCATAGAAAGAAGCGGTGCTCTGCCGGATATCCAAGTCGTTGACCCGGTTCAGAATCCAGTCGGAGTACGATGCCCGTCCGCCGATGATCAGGGAGCTTTTTTCGGGAACCAACGGCACCTCCAGCGCCAGCCGACTGGCCACCAGTCCGATGCCCCCGCTGCCGGTCACCTCGCGCAGGTTGCCCTCCTTGAGCGACACGTTCGAGCACCGAGGCCACCCGACCGCCGTAGCGCGCCGGAATGCCGCCCTTGTAGAGCGTCGCGTCGCTGAGCAGGTCGGCGTTGAAGGCCGAGAAGAACCCGAACAGGTGCGAGGGGTTGAACACCGGAATGCCGTCGAGCAAGAATCAGGTTTTGACCCACGTCGCCGCCCCGCACGTTGAAACCGGCGGCGCCCTCTCCGGCCACGCTCACGCCGGGCAGCAGCTCGATGGCGTTGATCAGGTCGACCTCACCCAGGAAGGCGGGCATCTTCTGCACCTTGCGGATGTCCATGCGCGTGGCGCTCATCTGGGTGCTGCTCACGTTATCGTCGGCCGCCCGGTCGGTGATGGTGATTTCTTCGAGGCGGGCGGTGGCTTCGTACAGGTCTATCGAAAAGGTGCCGTCGGAAACCACGCGCACCTCCTGGGTTTCTCCCTCAAAGCCCAGCGAATTGATCAGCAGAGTGTGGAAGCCGACGGGCAAAACGAACGAGTAATAACCATTTATATTGGTCGATGTGCCCAACTGCGCATCCTGGGCCAGCAGGGTGGCCCCCGTGATGCCCTGCCCGGTGGCCCCTTCGCGCACGTAGCCGCTCACGGTGGCACTTTTCTGCCCCGGACTCAGCGAGTCACCAATCACGATCAGACGTTCGTCGGGACCACGTCGCCGCAGGGAGGCGGTGAGCGCGTTCGGGTTTTTCTGCAACAGCACCACGGAGTGCTGCTGATAACGCTGGTAGGTGAGCTCGGTAGGAGCCAGCAGTTGGTTCATCACCTCGTTGAGTGGAGCATCGCGAAAGCTTCCGGAAAAGGTTAGGTCGGCAATCCACTCGGGTCGAAAGAAAAAGCGCACCGGTTGCTGTGCCTGGATTTCGGTCAGGATGGTGGACAATGGCTGGTTGGCGTAGCTTCCGGTCCAGCGGATATCATCAACCGACTGGCCCAGCAGGGGCAAGCATCCGGTCCACCAAAAGATTGCCAACAGTAGTTTTCTCATACGCGTGACGCGCCAGCGGGGGGTGATGATTTATTCTTTCGCTTTGAGCGAACGGTGAGTCGGCAGCGAGCCCAACAAATTTAGCGTTATTTCCCAAAATCACGTCATCGGCCCCGCCACAATATTGGGTTGATCCCTTCAACCGGACCGACTGCCAGCGACTGTTTATCCCGAAAGTCCTCCAATATCTAACATCCACCGTCTGGCCTCCCAGAAATTTATTTGGCATCCTCTCTTCGGAATCTGTACCTTTCGTGTCTCAACCTCTAACCGCTACTGCATGATGCCCCCTACCGACCCGCACCGACGTCACTTTCTCAAGAGCTCCGCCACCCTGGCGGGCACCGCCCTGTTTTCGCCCGACCCTGCGTTTTCTATCCGGACCGCCTCAGCGGGTTTGGGCAAGCAGGTGCTGGGCCACAACGGATTCACCTACCGCGTGGATCAGGAGTGGGGCAACCTAAATCCTAAGCAGACGCCGGTGAACAACTGCCACGAAATGGTGCTGGACTCCCAAGGGCGGCTGGTGATGATCACGGATGAACCTAAGAATAATATTATCATCTACGACAAGTCGGGCAAGTTGCTGGACACCTGGGGCCACGCGTATCCGGGCGGACACGGACTCACTATTTTCGACGAGGGCGGTGAAGACGTGCTCTTTATCTGTGACCCCGGCCTGGGGCGGGTGGACAAGACCACGATCGACGGGCGTGTGCTGATGACGCTGAAAACCCCGCACGAACTGGGCATCTACGACGACGAGCAGCCCTACAAACCTACCGAGACGGCCGTGGCTCCCAACGGCGATATCTACGTGGCCGACGGCTACGGCTCGCAGTACGTGATTCAGTTCGATGCCAAGGGAAACTACCTCCGGCACTTCGGCGGGCCGGGCGACGGCGATGAGCAGTTTAGCACCGTGCACGGCGTGCGGGTGGATTTGCGCGATGCGGCTAATCCGACTTTAATCTGTACTTCTCGGGCGCACAACGCTTTCAAGCGCTTCACGCTGGACGGCAAGTATTTGTCTACCATTTTTCTGCCCGGCGCTTTTGTGTGTCGCCCGGTGATCGACGACGACATGCTCTACGCGGGCGTATGCTGGTCGCGACTGCGCTACCTGAACCAAACCGACAACTCGGGCTTTGTGACGATTTTGGATAAAAATGATAAGGTAGTATCGAACCCCGGCGGCACCGAACCAGTTTACGAAAACGGTGAGCTTCAGTTGATGGTGCAGTCTGATCCGGTGTTTCAGCACTGCCACGACGTGTGCGTAGATGAGGACAAAAACATCTACGTGTGCCAGTGGAACGCCAACCAGACCTATCCGATTCGGTTGGTGCGGGT
>CAWHXE010000022.1:0-55957 GCA_963833215.1 uncultured Cytophagales bacterium
TCCCCCAATTCCCTCACAACATATCAATCAACCAATTCGCCCGCTAAGGTACGTTATCTTCCAAAAAAAGAAACGCATCAGCTATGTGTTTTACCCCCCAAAAAGACCAACCGACACGGACAAACTCCAGAACATGGCACAAAACTTCGGTGGAATAGTGCCAATCTTCGGGGGGATTCGTAGTTTTGTGGTTCATCAAAAACCAAATCATTATGAAAGTTGCTGTGGTAGGGGCCACCGGGCTGGTGGGTAGCCAGATGCTGGCCGTGCTCGCCGAACGTCGTTTCCCCCTCACCGAACTGCTGCCCGTGGCCTCGGCCCGCTCGGTCGGGCAAACCGTCACCTACCTGGACAAATCGTATACCGTGATCAGCATGGACGATGCCATCGCCCAGCGTCCGGACATTGCCATTTTCTCGGCGGGCGGCGCCACCTCGCTGGAGTTTGCTCCGAAGTTCGCCGAAGTGGGCACCACCGTCATCGACAACTCATCGGCCTGGCGCATGAACCCCGACCACCGGCTCATCGTGCCCGAGATCAACGCGTCCGTGCTCACCGAAGACGATAAGATCATTGCCAACCCCAACTGCTCCACCATCCAGATGGTGGTGGCCCTGGCCCCGCTACACCGGAAATACCGGGTCGAACGCATCGTGGTGGCTACCTACCAGTCGGTGACGGGCACCGGCAAGGCGGCCGTCGATCAGATGATGAACGAACGCGCCGGGAAAGAAGGGCCGACGGTGTATCCGCACCCGATTGATATGAACGTGCTGCCGCACATCGACGTGTTCTTCGACAACGGCTACACCAAAGAGGAAATGAAAATGGTGCAGGAGACGCAGAAGATTTTCGGCGACAACAGCATTCGCGTCACCGCCACCGCCGTGCGGGTACCCACCATTGGGGGCCACTCGGAAGCGGTGAACGTGGAGTTTGCCGAAGAGTTTGACCTGGACGAAGTGCGGCAGTTGCTGTCCGACGCGCCGGGAGTGGTGGTGCAAGATGACGTGCAGCACAACGTGTACCCCATGCCCATCAACGCCCACAATAAGGATGAGGTGTTCGTAGGGCGACTGCGACGCGACGAAACCCAGCCGAAGACGCTCAATATGTGGGTGGTGTCGGACAACCTGCGCAAGGGCGCGGCCACCAATGCGGTGCAGATCGCTGAGTATTTGGTGGAGAACAAGTTGGTAGGCGTACCCGCCGAGTAGGTTTTTGGTTGATGGTGCCCCTCGAGACGCTCACATCCCCCGAAGTCCAGCGCTTTATGCGCGAGCACGCCCTCGATGATCCGCACCAGTTGGCACTGCAGGCCCACCGCTATCCCGATCTACCCATTCCGGCCATTGCCGAGCAGTTGCAGGCCCGCCGGAAAGCGCAGCCCAAACTGCCGGAGTGGTTAGCCACCGAAGGACTTATTTTTCCTCCGACGCTATCGATGGAGCAGTGCTCTTCCGAGGCCACGGCGCGCTATAAAAGCAGTTTGCTACGCGGCCAGCGACTGGTCGACCTAACCGGCGGGGCGGGCGTGGATACCTACTACCTGAGCCAGTCGTTTGCCCAAACTGATTACGTGGAGCAGAACGAAGGCTTGGCAAACCTAGCGCGGCATAACTTTTCGGTACTCGGTGCTTCTTCCGTTCGCGTTCACGCCGTCACCGCCGAAGCCTTTCTGAACAACCTTTCTGAGCCAGTTGACGTCATCTACCTAGACCCCGCCCGGCGGGATGCGCAGGCGCGCCGGGTGTTTCAACTGGCCGATAGCACTCCCAACGTGCTAGCGTTGCAGGACGAACTGCTGACCAAAGCCACCACCGTACTGCTCAAAACCGCTCCCCTGCTCGATATCCAGGCGACGCTACAGGTGCTCAAAAACGTGAGCCAGGTGCACGTGGTCGCCGTGCGCAACGAGGTGAAGGAGGTGCTTTACCGGATGGAGCAGCGGCCCACGAACGAACCCGAAATTGCGGCGATTAATCTGCAATCTTCCGCTGACGAACCTTTCTCTTTCTTGCGCTCGGAAGAAACTCAGGCGGAGGTGACCTACGCCGAACCGATGACCTATCTGTACGAACCGCACGCTGCCCTGATGAAAGCGGGAGCGTTCAAGCTTATTGGGCAGCGGTTCGGCCTCAGCAAGTTGCATCCCAACACCCATTTGTACACCTCGAACCAACTGGTCCAACACTTTCCGGGACGTGCCTTTCGATGCCAGGCGGTGGTGCCTTATCAAAAAAAAGCGGTTCGAAAGCAGTTGTCTGATGCAAAGGCCAACATTGCTGCCCGCAACTTCCCCAACCCGGTGGCTACCGTACGCAAAAAGCTGGGGTTGGACGATGGGGGTGATGCCTATCTATTTGCAGTTCGATTGGCAAATGAGCAACTTCGTATTATCGTTACCGCAAAAGTGACTTAGACCATGTACGCTACCCGCTATCTTTACCTCCTGCTATTCGCCGGTTTTCTAGCCAATCCCGGGGTGGCCCAGAAGAAGAAAGACAACCACGCCACCTGGCAAGAACTTCGTCAGAGTTATTATCCCGGCGATTCCACCGCCCCGGCGGCAATCCTGCGCGACGAGGGGCAACTGTGGTTTGAGTATCGTGACGATCAGGGGTTTGTGGCGCTGCTTACCCGTACGGTAAAAATTAAGATCTACTCAACCGAAGGACTGGGCTGGGGCAACGTGGCCGTGGGCTACTACGACGGGGGCTACCGGCAGGAAAACGTTACGGATGTTTGGGGAACTACTTTCAACGAAGAAAATGGTCGGATTGCGGAGAGCAAACTAACTTCCGATGCTATTTTCCAGGATGATTTCAGCGAGCACGGGCGGGTGAAAAAGTTTGCCCTGCCCAACGTGCGGCCCGGTTCGGTCATCGTGTATTCGTATACGTTACGGTCGCCCTACCTGATGACGCTGCGCGATTGGCAATTCCAGTACGAAATTCCGGTGCAACACAGCGAACTGACGGCCCGGATTCCGGCCTTCTATCAGTACTCGATCCTTCGCCACGGCTACGCCGAACTGTCGGCCAACGAGGCCGAAGTGTTGCGCGGTGAAAAGCGACTGGGGCGATACACTTACAACGATGCCAAATACCGGTGGGAGGCCCAGGCGGTGCCCGCCTTTAACGACGAGTCGTTTATCTCGGCCAAAGAAGACTACCTCACCCGCCTCACCTTCCAACTGGCCAAGGAGGACTTTCCGGGCCGCAGTACCCGTGCGTATATGGAAACCTGGCCGAAGCTTTCGTCGGATATGCTCTCACTCACCGACTACGGGAAGTACCTTCGCCGAAACGACGGACGCGATATGGCGGAGCAACTGGCCGCTTCGGCCACCACCGATCTGGAAAAGGCCCAAGCCATCTATCAGTACGTGAATACCACCCTGGCCTGGAACGGTGAGAACCGGTACGCCCCCTCGCAATCGCCGAAGCAGGTGCTCTCGGAACGGAGTGGCAACAGCACCGATATCAACCTCGTGCTTCGAAACATGCTCGACTTTGCGGGCATCACGGCCAAACCGGTGCTGCTCAGCACCCGCAACCACGGGCAGGTTAGCGTCAAGTATCCAATCCTGAACCAGTTCAACTACTCGGTGGTACACGCCGTGATCGACGGCGCTGAGTATCTGCTGGACGGCACCGATCCCGACCTGCCGTTCGGCGTGTTACCGCTGCAGTGCATCAACGGCTACGGCCTGATCGTTGACAAAGACGAGGAGCGGTGGGTGGCTTTGGCCAGCGGCGAAGGCTACCATACCGAAACCTTTGTGACGGTTGCCTACGATTCGGTAAGTAACCAATTGCGCGCCCAGGTGGGGCTAAAGGAGAAAGGGTACGCTGCGCTGTACAAGCGAAAGGCCCATCGGGAAGACCCCAAGCAACTGCCCGGCTTCTCGGAGAAAAAGTTTAGCATTAAGAACCTGGAAGACATCAATAAGGGCGTAATTACGTCTTTCGAGTCAGCTTATCCGGTCACGCAAACGCCGGACTTTGTTTATATCAACCCCTTTCACTACAGCGAGCTCGACGACAACCCGTTCAAAGCAGCGCAGCGGCAGCATCCGGTCGACTATAGTTACCTTCGAACGTATAAGTACACCTTTAGCCTGAAGATTCCTGCCGGGTACATCGTGGAAGAGGCGCCCACCTCCACCCAGTACGTGCTAGAAGACCAGTCGGTGCAGTTCTTGTTTCAGACGCAGGTGACCACGGTGGGAGTGCAGGTGCTGAGCTTAATGAAAGTGAATCGCGCGCTTATTGCGGCCGATCGTTATCCGCAGCTCAAAGAATTGTACGAAACCCTGGCGGCCAAGCACGCGGAGAGCATTGTTCTAAAAAAGCAGTAGCTAATCTGGGCGCTAAGCCACCGACAGTTGCACGTAGTAACCGCTGTGGGTGCGCACGTTGAGCACCCGCCCGTCGCCGAACATCAGGTACTGCCCCCGGATGCCGGTGAGCCGCCCTTCCAAATGCGGATGCTTGTCCAGGCCCACGCTCTTCACCTTGGTGGGATACTGAATTACGGGGTACTGAATATCGGTTACCGGGCAGTCAGAGCAGTAGTACGCGCGCAGCTCTTCCGGAATCTGATCGGCTACAGACTCGCTAAAATCTTGCAGGCTCAGGTCGTCGTTGGTTTTGTTGGTGAGCATGCTGCGCCAGTTGGTGCGGTCGGTGAAGTGGGCCTTGAGCGCCACCTCGAGTTGCCCCGCCAGGAAGCGGTAGGGCACTTCGGCAATCCGCACGGCGTGCCCGGCTCCCTGGTCGATCCAGCGGGTGGGCACCTGGGTATCACGGGTCACGCCCACCTTCACCGCGTCGGTTTGCGCGAGGTACACCACGTGGGGTTGCAGATGGTGCTGCCGTTCCCACTGCGGATCACGGCCCTCGCCCAGGTGGGCCCGGCACAGCTCGGGCCGGATGATGCACTCGGCGTTCTGCGGAGCCTTGATCATGCAGGGATAGCAAAACCCCTGGCTGTACGATTTCTTGGTGAGCCGTCCGCAGTTGATGCAGTTAATCTGCCCGCCGAACTGAATGCCAATGGTTTGGTTGATGAGTTCGTTCATGGCGATTGCTTCGCCGTTTAGAAACAGGCTGTACTGCACCGGTTCGCCGAGTTGGGTGCGCATCTTGCGCAAATTGCCTTCGTAGGTCATGGGGAGGTAGGAGTGTTCAATGGCTCGATGGCTCAATTGCTAATCGCAACCGAACAAGAACAATAGAACCATTTTAGACAGAGAAGTTATAGATTTCTTGACACGATACAGAACAGCCCAGCACATCCAGCGTATCGGTGAGCTCCAGTTTCTTTTCCCGGAACTGCCGGTCGTCTTCCCAGGTGCGTACGTAGACGGCCGGGTCGTGCGTTTCCAGTTTGCTTTCGATGAGCACGTAGCTTTGCAGGGACTCAATTTGGCGGTAGCAGTCAAATTTGTCGCCTCGATCATAATTACGACGATCTTGCGAGAGCACTTCGATAATGAAGCTTGGGTTGACCAGAGCATAAGCACCCTGCGACATCTTTTCTTTTTGCAATCTCGCCGCAGTAGATATGGATGTCGGGATATAAAAAGGCTTTATCACAGTGAGGCGTGTAGAGCTTTCACCTGACCGGTTACTAAAGAGCAGCCTTTTCCCTCAGACAGAGCATTAACAGCCGAATAAGATTTTTCACGATCATTTCGTGCTCTAACGTTGTACCGGCCATCATGCGCACTTCACCGCCCAGGTACTCGTGGCGTTCGCCGGTTTCTTCTTCCAGTTGCAGATAGTCTTCTACGCTGAGTAATTCGGTAGCAATCATCACACGGAGGCTTTTGATACAAGTTACGAATACCTACAACAAGCAAAGTGCTGCAGGAGTTTTATCAACCGCTCACCGACGTTTTTTTCTCAGCGTGATCACTTTACCTCAAAACCATGCAAATTAGTATCCTAGGCTGCGGCTGGCTCGGCTTGCCCCTGGCCCAAACCTTGCTACAACGAGGCCACCAAGTGAAAGGCTCCACCACGCGGGAAGAAAAGCGCGCGACACTGGACGAACACGGTATCGCTCCGTACCTCATTCAATTTTCTCCCGAGATCAACGATGACTATCAGACCGATTTCTTTGATAGCGAAGTGCTGATTGTTAACATTCCGCCCAAGCGCAATGAAGAGGCAGTGAACCAGTACCTCCAACAAATTGCCTCGTTGCTGCAAGCGATAAAAGACTCGTCCGTACAGAAAGTGCTGTTCGTGAGTTCCACCTCGGTGTATCCCAACGTGAACGGCCCGGTGCGCGAGTCAGACACGAGCGAGGAGGTCAAGGCCAGCGGACGAGCGTTGCTCACCACCGAACGGATGATGCAGAACCATCCTGGTATCGAAACCACCGTGCTGCGCTTCTGCGGCTTGTTCGGACCCGATCGCAATCCAGGACGTTTTCTGGCCGGAAAAACACTAGACAGCAGCGGACAGGTGCCGGTGAATATGATTCATCTCGACGATTGCATCGCTATTATCGTGGAGATTCTGGAAAAAGAGGTGTGGGGAGAAACCTTTAACGCCTGCGCCGACGAGCATCCGGCGAAAGAAGAATTTTACGGAGAAGCCGCCCGGCGATTGGACTTTGATCCTCCGCGGTTTGCCGCAACGGAGGCAGATGCCTACAAGGTGGTGGATAGCTCAAAGCTAAGGAAAATGTTGAACTACCGGTTTAAGTATCCGGACCCTAAGGGAGCTTTATGAGTGAAGGTTGAAGTCTGAATGTATCAGTTCCACAGAATGACAGTTGCTAGTCTGTTTTGATTGGTGTACAAATTTCAATCAGAAAACCATTATTATCACGAACGTATCCGACCTTTTGTCCCCAGGGCTTTTCAGTTAAAGGCTCAAATTCTGTTGCTCCTGAATCAATTGCGTTCTGAAAGTCTGTTTCAATATTTTCAGTCGTAAATGCCAGTTCAACTCCGAATGGTTTTTTGGAATTCGTAATTTTTTCAAATCCGTTCTTAAAATTCGAGTTTCCCAGTTCGATTGAGGCAAATGCGATTGTCGTTTCTCCTGATATTAACTCTCCGTAATCACTTTCAGGGGTCATGAACTTTCGGCTGAATCCAAACGCCTTCTCGTAGAATTCAACAGTCTCAACTACGTTTTCTACGTAAAGTATCGTGTAGGCAAATTTCATATTCTCAACTTCATTTTTTAACCGGATGCCTACGGCTAGTTTGCCCTATTTCTTCACTGGCTGCTTTTCCAGATCGAACAGGTCGTTGAGCACGTCGATGAGGGTTTCGGCTTCGCCGCGCTGACAGGCCGCTTTGAGTTGCAGAATGGGCAGCTTGATGATCTTCTGCATCATGCCCTTGGTAATCTTATCCACCCGAGCCACCTCACTGGCATCGAGGTTCTTCAGGTGGCGGGCCATCTCTTCCTGCCGAATCTGCTCCAGCGTTTGCTTCAGCCGCTGGATGGTCGGTGACACCTCCATCTCCTGGGCCCACTGTCCGAATCCGTTTACGGCTTCTTCCACAATTTCTTCCACGCGGGGAACCGCCGCCACGCGCTTACTCAGCGTTTCGTGGGCCTTGCTTTTCAGATCATCCAGGTTATACACCAGCACTCCCGCCACCTGCTCCACGGCCGGATCAACGCTGCGGGGCACCGACAGGTCAATTAGATACTTGTGACCGTGAATGGCGGCGGCGTCCAGGTGGCTCGCCGTGATCAACGGCTCGGGGGCGGCTACTGAAGAAACAACTACGTCGGCTTCGGCCACAGCTTGGGCTAGTTCGGCGAAGGGACGGGTAGCAAAGCCCAACGACTGGGCCAGCGTTTCGGCCTTAGAAGCAGTACGGTTGATGAGTGTCACCTCCCGCGGGGCACGTTGGGGCAAGTCAGCAATGTTTTTGCATACGTCGGCCCCAATCTCGCCCAAGCCCACTACCAGAATTTTGGGCTGCACAAACTCGGCGGCTAAATCATCCACCAGTTCGCTGGCCACGTAGGATACTGAAGCGGCTCCGTCGCGGAAGGCGGTTTCCTGGGATACGCGCTTGTTGGTATAGAAGATAGTATGCATCAGGCGGTGCAGAAACGGGCTGGCGGTGTTCTCGTCGGCCGAGGCTTGGTAGGCCTGCTTCACCTGATTGGATATTTGCAAATCGCCCACCACCTGCGACTCCAGCCCCATCGCCACCCGAAAAAGGTGACGAACGGTTGGGAAGCCGTTGGCGTAACGGATGAAGTAGTCGTCGAAGCGGGATAGACGGTCAATGCCCTTGATCACCCCCAGCAACTTGATAAGTTCTTGCGACAGGTCTTCCTCGTGACTGTAGTAGATCTCGGTGCGGTTGCAGGTGGATAGGATCAGCACGTCTTGGGCGCTGGTGAACTCCTTGATGCGGCGAAGCAATTGGTACACTTCGTCGGGGGCCAGGGCCACCTGTTCGCGGATAGCGACCGGACTGTTCTGATGCGTGAGCGAGACTGCTTGGAAGAGGTGATGCATTGTTTGTGAAAATGAGCACGTAAATGTACAAAGCGAAACCTTAAATTGATAGGAAACCGGTGCTTTTTGTGCGTCTTCTACCTTTGTATACCTTCAGTTGTCCACTTTTTCAACAGCTTGCGCCGGCGGAAGGTTCGAGAATCATGCAGGGGAAGTAGAATGGGTATTGATAACCCAGCTTAGCACCCGTATCGCGCAACCAACATCACATTTTTGGCCTTTCCTTGTGAATTCACCGATTCCTTGTCTAATTAGCAAATTACCTACCGTCACCTTCGCTAACCTAACCGCTTTATGCCCGACAAACTCAAGAAAATCAACAAACTGCTCGTTGCTAACCGCGGCGAAATTGCCATTCGCATTCTGCGGGCCGCCTCCGAACTGCGCATCCGCACCGTGGCCATTTACACCTACGAAGACCGCTACTCGCTGCATCGCTACAAGGCCGACGAAACCTACCAGATCGGCGAAGACAACGATCCGCTGAAACCCTATCTCGACATTGAAGAGATCATCCTGCTGGCCAAGCGGCACCAGGTCGACGCCATCCACCCCGGCTACGGCTTCTTGTCGGAGAACCTGCGGTTTGCCGAGCGCTGTCGCGAGGAGGACATTATCTTCGTGGGTCCCGAACCCGAGGTGATGGCCCAGCTGGGCGACAAGGTGGCCGCCAAAGAGATCGCCGTGGCCGCCGAGGTGCCCGTCATTGAGGACAGTCACGAAAAGCTGGACACCATAGAGGTTGCCCTGAAAGAGGCTGAGCGCATCGGCTATCCTATTATGGTGAAGGCCGCTTCGGGCGGGGGCGGACGCGGCATGCGGGTGGTGCGCGACGAGAAGCAACTCAAGCAGGCCTACCCCGACGCCCGCAACGAGGCGGGCAAAGCCTTCGGCGACGATACGGTGTTTCTCGAGAAATTCATCGACCAGCCCAAGCACATCGAGGTGCAGATTATGGGCGACAACCACGGCAACATTGTGCACCTCTACGAGCGCGACTGCTCGGTGCAGCGGCGCTTTCAGAAGGTGGTGGAAGTGGCGCCCGCCTCCAGCATCAAGCAAGAAACCAAGGACAAGCTCTACGAATACGCGCTCAAGATCACCCGCAGCGTGAACTACAACAACGTGGGCACGGTCGAGTTTCTGGTCGACCAGCAGGAAAACATCTACTTCATCGAGGTGAATCCGCGCATCCAGGTGGAACACACCATCACCGAGGAGATCACCGGTATTGATATTGTACGCTCGCAGATTCTTATCGCCCAGGGACGCAAGCTGTCCGACCCGCGCATCTTCATCAAGAAGCAGGAAGACGTGGAGTACCACGGCTTCGCCATCCAGTGCCGGGTGACCACCGAAGACCCCAAGAACAACTTCCGGCCCGACTACGGCACCATCATCGCCTACCGCAACGCCGGGGGCTTCGGCATCCGCCTCGACGAGGGCAGTTCGTATCCGGGCGTCACTATCTCGCCCTTCTTCGACTCCATGCTGGTGAAGGTGTCGGCCACCGGGCGTACGCTAAAGGGCACCTCGCAGCGACTGCGGCGCACGTTGACCGAGTTCCGCATCCGCGGCGTGAAGACCAATATCGGCTTCCTGCTCAACGTGATCTCGCACCCCACCTTTTACCGGGGCGAAGCCACCGTCAACTTCATCCAGGACCATCCCGAGCTGTTCGACATCCGCGAGGGGCTCGACCGCGCCACGCGCACGCTGATGTACTTGGCCGACGTGACGGTGAACGGCAACCCCAACGTGCGCTTCATCGACCGGGACAAGAAGTTGCGCGTTCCTCAGTTGCCCACGCAGACGATGACCGACCCCGACAATAGTGCTGGAGACAGCGGCTCTATCAACTACCGTTATGTGTCTTACCCCGAAGGCACCAAAGACAAGCTCACGCAATTGGGGCGCGAAAAGTTTGTGCAGTGGCTCAAGGACGAAGAGCCGATTCACTACACCGACACCACCTTCCGCGATGCCCACCAGTCGCTGCTGGCCACGCGCATGCGCAGCGTGGATATGCTGCGGGTGGCCGAGATGTTCGCCAAGCAGCATCCGCAGGTGTTCTCGATGGAAGTATGGGGCGGGGCCACCTTCAACGTGGCCATGCGCTTCTTGTACGAAGACCCCTGGGTGCGGCTGCGCGAGTTGCGCGCCGCTATTCCCAACATTCTGCTACAGATGCTGCTGCGCGGCTCCAATGCCGTGGGCTACAAGGCCTATCCCGACAACCTGATCGTCAAGTTCATTGAGCAGGCCGCCGAAACGGGCATCGATATCTTCCGCATCTTCGATTCGCTCAACTGGGTGGAGGCCATGAAGGTGAGCATCCGGGCCGTGCGCGAACGTACCGACGCCCTGGCCGAAGCCGCCATTTGCTACACGGGCGACTTGCAAAACCCAGACAACAAAAAGTATACGTTGCAATATTACGTCGATCTGGCCAAGCAATTGGAAGACGAAGGAGCGCACATCCTGGCGATCAAAGACATGGCCGGTTTGCTGAAGCCCTACGCCGCCACCGAACTGATCGGAGCCCTAAAAGATGCGGTAGATCTGCCTATTCATCTGCACACCCACGATACCTCTTCGATCCAGCCCGCCACCTACGTGAAGGCCATTGAAGCGGGAGTAGATGTGGTCGACGTGGCCATCGGGGCCATGTCGGGACTTACCTCGCAGCCCAACTTTAACTCGGTGGTGGCCATGATGCAGGGACATGAGCGCGAGCAGCCCATCAATTTGGATTCGCTCAATGAGTACTCGGTGTACTGGGAAGCGGTGCGGGAGTTTTACTATCCCTTTGAGTCGGGCCTGAAGGCGGGTACGGCCGAGGTGTATAACAACGAGATGCCCGGCGGACAGTATTCCAATCTGCGAAGGCAGGCCGATGCCCTGGGCGTGGGCGACAAGTTTGAGTTGGTCAAGAAGAACTACGCGCGCGTCAACGAACTGTTCGGCGACATCGTGAAGGTGACTCCCTCCTCGAAAGTGGTGGGCGATATGGCTTTGTTCCTTACGTCTAACAGTCTCACCATTGGCGATGTGCTGATGCGGGGCGGTGACTCCTTGTCGTTTCCCGAATCGGTGATTAGCTTCTTTCGGGGCGAGTTGGGCCAGCCCTACGGCGGCTTCCCCGAACAGGTGCAGAAGATCGTGCTCAAGGGCGAAGAACCCATGTCAGGGCGGCCGAACGAGCAGCTCGAACCCATTGACTTTGACCGGGAGTTTGACGAGTTTCAGGAGCGCTTCGACGGCGACCGTACGCTGCTCGACTTTATGTCGTTCAAGCTGTATCCCAAGGTGTACGAAGATTTCTACAACCACCAAAGGGTGTACGGCGACATGTCGGCGCTGCCTACTCCGGCCTTTTTCTACGGCATGCAGTACGGCGAAGAAATTCTGGTTAACATTGCCGAGGGCAAGGTCATCATGATTAAGCTATTGTTCATCTCGGAGCCCGACGCCAACGGCTTCCGCAACGTGAGCTTCGAGCTGAACGGCCAAACCCGCCGGGTGCGCATCAACGACACCAATGTGCAGTCGAAGGTGGTAACCAACCGCAAGGTAGAGAAGACCAACGACCGCGAGATCGGAGCGCCCTTGCAGGGAAAACTAGCGCAGGTGATGACCGAGGCGGGGCAGGAAGTGGAAGAGGGCACGCCACTGTTTGTGATCGAGGCCATGAAGATGGAAACCACCATTTCGGCCTCCCGGGCGGGCACGGTAAAGCAGGTGCTGCTATCGGCCGGTGATATGGTGGAGCAGGATGATTTGGTGGTGGAGTTGGAATAGTTAGAATAGAATAGCGACTGATATGGAACTGAAACCTAGAATTGGAGCAGACAAGCTTCGGTTTGGAATGAAGCGCAAAGAAGTTATTGCCCTGTTGGGCGAACCGGATCAAATCGTAGAAGATGAGTACGGCCGACACAACGACCGTGAACTGATTCTGGATTGGAACAAGCAGAAGCTCCGGCTGACGTTTAATAAGAAACTTGAGGAGCGGCTGGTCTATCTACAAACCAAGAATCGTGGCTTGACCTACAATGGTCAAAAGATTATGGACAGGAAGATAGAAACGGTGAAAAGCAAGGTGTTCGGTAACCTGATTCATCAATGGGATCCGGACTACTACGTCAGTTTTACCACTTATTTCAACGAAGAATACTGGCTCTCGCTGCACGTAGAATTCGGCGTGGTTACTAACGTTGAAGTTGGAGTACCTTTTCATCATCGGGAAGCCTTCGATTGGCCAATTGATCTGACGCTCCCTTTGAACTGAACGCTGGTTGGACTCACTATAAAAGCTTGTCCGTGCAGGTTACCCAAAAACATCTAAGAATTTCATTAATCATAGCGGTACTGCTCGTCAACGTAGTCGCTTTCCTGCATGCCTACCGTTTCACGCACTTTTCCTCGGCAGAAATTACTCGCTCCGAAGTCGCGACTGACATTTCGTTGATCCAAAAGCTAGGGATGCTATTCACCGGCATCAACAATCCGCGTCCGCAAAACAAAACGCTGCCTTCCGCCCCCTACAAAACCATCACCCTGCAAGGAACCGCTACCCTGGAAGGCTGGCTCATACCTGTGGAACAACCCAAGGGAACCGTCGTGCTCTTTCACGGCTACGCCGGTTGGAAGGGCGAACTGCTGCCCGCGGCCGCGGCCTTTCGGGCCCTGGGCTACCGAACTTTGCTCATTGATTTTCCGGGGAGCGGCGGTTCGGAAGGAGACGATACCACCATCGGCTACCGAGAAGCCCAGGACGTGCGCGCGGTATACGACTATGCCCGCCAGCATTTTCCGGAGGATAAGCTGATTCTATACGGCTTTTCAATGGGTGCGGCCGCGATTATGCGGGCGGTAGACAAGTATGGTATTGCGCCGGATGCCCTGGTGCTAGGCTGTCCGTTCAGTACCATGCGCGAAACCGTTCATAATCGCTTCCGGATGCTGGGCATCCCTCCGGTTGTTTTCGCCGACCTGCTGGTGCTGTGGGGCGGGGTGCAGCACGGCTACTGGGCCTTCTCGCACAATCCGGTCGACTACGCCGAGCGGATCACGGTACCCACTTTGCTGCTGTACGGGCAGCGGGACCAACGGGTGACACTTTCTGAAACTCAGCAAATTTATCAGGCGCTGGCTGGCCATAAACGAACTGGTTGTTTTTGAGCAGGCGGATCACGAATCATACGCCGGACACGATCCCCAGCGGTGGGAGGAAGCGGTTTCATCATTCTTAGCGCCTTGACCTACCTAGTCACTCGCTTCCTCTGGTTCATTCCTTTACCTCTACCACCATTTCAATTTCTACCGCGATGTTGCCGGGCAGCGAGGCCATGCCTACCGCGGCGCGGGCGTGCTTTCCGGCCTCGCCGAACACCTCCGCCATCAGGTCAGAGAAGCCGTTTATCACCTGCGAGTGGTCGGTGAAGTCGGGGGTGGCGTTCACCATGCCGTGCACTTTCACGATACGCTGCACCTGATCCAGGTCGCCGAGTTCTTCTTTGAGGGCCGACAGTAGGGCAATGGCCGTGTAGCGGGCCGCTTGTTGCCCTTCTTCTACCGATAGGTCTTTCCCCAACTTACCCGTCACGTTGGTGCCGTCGGGTTTCGTCGGGCCGTGTCCCGATAGGAAGACTAAGTTTCCGGAGCGCACGGCGCGCACGTAGCTGGCGGTGGGAGCAGGCAACTCGTAGAGGGTGATGTCAAGTTCGGCTAGTTTTTGCTCAACTTTGCCAGAAGATTGGGCAAAAGAGACTACAATCGTGGCAAAAAGCGCAAGAAACAGTGTGACTATTTTTTTCATCTCATAGAAAATTTTGGTAGGAACATCATTAATGATCTTCCTACGCTAACCCAGTTCGGGCACATCTACCCAACAGCGTTTCTCCCAACTTTCAATGCCTTTTTCGGCCAACTGCACGCCCTTGGCCCCTTCTAGGAGCGTATACGGATTGGGCGTATCCTTCACTACGTGCTTCAGGAACATCTCCCACTGCACCTTGAAGGCGTTGTCGTACAGTTCCTGCTCGGGCACCTTGCTCCAGCCTTCGTAGAAGTTGATCGGCTGCGCGATGTCGGGGTTCCACACCGGCTTGGGCGTATTGCCGTAGGCTTGCGTCCAGCAGTCGCGCAAACCGGCCACGGCCGAGCCCTTGGTGCCGTCGATTTGCAGGGTAAGCAGGTCGTCGCGGCGCACCCGCACCGTCCACGAAGAGTTGAAGTGAGCCACCACGCCGTTATCCAGTTCAAAGGTAGCGTAGGCGGCATCATCGGCGGTGGCGGGATAGGTTTTGCCTTGCTCGTCGACGCGCTGGGGAATGTGGGTGGCTCCCAGGCAGGAGACGACTTTCACCTTGCCGAAGATATTGTCGAGCACGTAGCGCCAGTGGCACAGCATGTCCACGATGATGCCGCCGTCGTCTTCCTTGCGGTAGTTCCACGAGGGACGCTGCGCCGGAATGGTGTCGCCCTCGAACACCCAGTAACCAAACTCGCCCCGCACTGACAAGATGTCGCCAAAGAAGCCATTCTCAATCAGGCGCTGCACCTTACGCAGGCCGGGCAAGAATAGTTTGTCCTGCACCACGCCGTTCTTCACGCCCTTTTCCTGGCAGAAGCGGTACAACTCCAGCGCCGTTTCGGTATCGGTGGCGGTGGGTTTCTCGCAGTAGACGTGCTTACCCGCCGTGGCGGCTTGCTTCACTGCCTCAGCGCGGCGACCGGTGGTTTGGGCGTCGAAGTAGATATGATAACGATCGTCCTGTAATACCTCGTCCAGGTCGGTAGTAAAGTTCTCTACGCCCGACTGCTTGCTTAGTTTTTCGAGCTTCACGGCGTTGCGGCCCACCAGCACGGGGTCGGGCATAATCACCTCGGTGGCGCTCACGCGCACTCCGCCCTGCTTGATAATTTCAACGATGGAGCGCATCAGGTGCTGGTTGGTGCCCATGCGGCCCGTCACGCCGTTCATAATGATGCCTACGCGGTGGGTAGTGAGTTCGTTCATGCTTTGGGTAGTTTGAATTGACTTAAAATTTCTTAAACATTTCGTATTCGTTGGTATTCTATCGGTTATCTATAGATGAAGAATGGCTGGTGGTGGGTGATTCGCTCTAAATAGATAGTCTACATCTACCTAAGATGGTATAAATAAAATACCTCTCTCTAGTTTGATGGCTTTTTCTGCTCTATTCTGTATGGAATTAGTAGTCGTACCTTAATCTCAATATATAATCTCTTGTAGACTAAGCCTATAATCTGATATCAGATCGGCGCATTAATCATAGTGCTGAATTGAGCGCAGGACAAGGTACGGGACGAACCGGTCTTTGCCAAAGCTTCGGATGATTTAGGCGCGTTGGTGGGAGCCCGCAATGGGTTAGCGCAGAAAATACATAGGTTTAGCCAAAAAGAGTTTGACTGCTTCTTTGTGTCGTTTGTCGGAAATCATTTCTTTTTCAGCTCAAACGTTTGCCCGCCTTGGTGTAGTAGCATAATGCCATCCGACGGAGCGAAATCTAGCTTTAGCATAGCCGGATGAAATTTGAACTTATCCGTTTCGTATGCCTCGAGCGGAAAAGAAGGTTGGCCCGTGGCCTGCCCGATTAGCGTGTTATCCTTTTGAGTGATCGTAACCTTCAGCGGGAAACTCGGACTAGAATAAACCCCCAGATATTTACTCAAGGTAGCCGAATCAAGCGTTAGCGTTTCAAACGTAGGCAGCGCGTACTCCCGACCAAAGAAGATGCTTAACGCTCCAATTAGAATGTCGTTCAGCGGCATCACTACACCATTGGATAGATAAGCGATTGATACCTTATCCGACGGAAAATAAAAAGCGTTAGACTGAAAACCATCAATGCTGCCGGTGTGTCCATAAGCCCGTTTTTCGTGGAAGGGAACCGGGATTAAACCCATTCCGTGGTAACCCTTCACCACCATCATAGTATCCAATGATTCGGCGGAAACGATTTGGTGGTTGAACAGGCAGTCTAAAAATCGATTGAGATCGTTAGGAGTAGAAGCCAAGGCTCCGGCTCCGGCCGGAACCGACATGTCAGTTTCGGTAGCGGGTTGCCAATCGGTGAGCTTGGTGTACGATTGGGCCTCGTGGTTTGAGACAGCTATAGCGCCACCGTAGTAAGTGCTTTCCAGTGCGCAGGGTTCGCAAATCATCTCTGCTACGAGTTGAACGTAGTCTTTTCCGGTCAGGTCTTCGGCAATGAAAGCGAGGAGTGCGTAGTTGGCGTTAGAGTACTCGTTTCGCTCTTCCGGAGCAAAGGCACTTTCATAGTCAGCGATCTTCGCGATCAGCGCTTCCTTCGTGATCGGTTGCTCCATCCAGGAAGTATAATCGCTGGCACTGGTATAGTTGAAAATGCCGCTTCGGTGCCTCAGCATTTGCTCAACAGTGATGTTCCGCGCGTTTTCAATTTTAGGATAGAAAGTAGCAAGGGAAGTATTTAAAGTTAGCTGGGTCTTCGGTTTTCATCAATGATGGGTCGCGGTGAACATCTGGTGATAAATTCATTCCGTTTCGTCGGCAGCTATTTGTTCTTCTGTACTGGCGTACCGAACGCTTTCTGATAAATAATCATCTTCCCTCAGAAAGTGCATACACAAAACTCGTAGCTACGTGCGTCGAATCCCTCTGATTGGGACACATCAATCTTTGGAAGGCAAAGAGCCTGTCCATCTTTCTCCGTCGAAGCTAACTTGGAAAGAAAGTGTTCTGGTGAGCACCAAAACAAGGCAACCGATAAAGTATGCGTAACCACCCCACTTTTCATTTGGCGGGGTTGACAGTAGTACGACCACGGGGAATAGGCATAGTGAAGATAATTTCATACCAGATCCGCAATCTCCATCCGTGGTAACATCGTGCGCCTCTGACACGTAATCACACTCATTAATCCTTCTGGGTTCGTCCCTTCAGTTTTTGATAGAGTAAGTACGAATGCACCATCGGAACAAACACCAGCACCAGCGTGATCGTCGTAAACAGAATCATGTAAGCCGTATTATCTAGCCGAAACACGAACAGGAGCAGCACCAAAGAACCGGCTACCCACAGTTTAGACGCCATTTGATGCACCCGCCGCCACACTTCGGAACTCTCCAGCGTCCAGGGGGTGCGGATGCCCGCAAAGTAGTTGGGCGGAAATTTGGCCATTAGGTTACCCATCACCAAAAATAGTAGTATACAGGCGAGGTTACCGGTCAGGATGATATCAACAGGATAGTCCACCGCTTTCAGCACGATGCCTCCGAGTATCAGGGCGGTGAATGCCATAGTAGCCGTCCGAACTACCCGGAGCGGCTTCTCCAGCCGATGGGCGTCCTTTTTGGGGTCTAGATACGGAACAGCGACAAGCAGCACGTAAACGAATACGTTGAGTGCTAGCGTAAACCACAGAAAGGCCGTGGGCGATTGATACCCGTTGGGCGCTTCGTCTAGTCCCCAGTGGATGGCAATCGGATCGGGTAGTTGGTTCCAATAGAAAAGGGTTAGGGCAGTGGGGACGAGCAACAGAAGTAGAGCCAGCCACTCGCGGCGTAAGAAGTTAATGGGTTTCATAGGGATGGTTTTTTAGGGTTGACTTTCTTCTCATTCAAATCCATCAGCCAGCTAATTACCTCGTCGAGCACGCTGGTGTTGAGCGAGTAGAGCACGTACTGCCCCTGCTTGTCGGAAAAAACCAGGTCGGCTTGCTTGAGCAGATCGAGGTGATACGAAATGCTGGGCTTGCTGATGCGAAACACCTCGGCAATCTCTCCGGCGGTCAGGTCTTTCTCCTTGAGGAGTTCTAAAATCTGCCGTCGGGTCGGATCGCTCATGGCGCGGAAGAAATCTTTCATGTAGATAATTAGACAAGTATCTAAATACACGAGCTGTTTGCTAGAAAGGTTACGCGTTGCCAACGAAGAAGCGATTTATGCCACGCCAAACTGTTCATGAGTGTACAGCAAGTGTTCGGAACCGGACACCAGTAAAAATCAAAAACTGCCTAAAATTAGCCCAGAGGTGGTTTTTCCGCTTGGCACGGGAGTTGGCTTATACTAAGCATAACGCATTAATTTAAACTTCAACTTTAAACTTTAGAAATCATGAACGTTAACATTCTTTATCCCACCGAGTCTTTGTTCGTTGACCAACCCAACGTCACCATTCCTTACTCACAAGAGACGGTTGTTCTGAACCGCGCCTTAACCAAAAACGCCCGACCGTTTTCCGACATGGGACGCGGCAAGTTTCGCCGCCTGTTCAACCGGCACACCACCGCTTTTCGCCGATAAGCCCCGTGCGCTGCCCAGGGCGTGTTGACATATAGATTGGCGAGGGCTCTCGAGGCTGTTTTCGTTCTGATTGAGGCGCTTGAGGCAGGCGATGCGGGAGCATCGGCTAACGAAAGCAACAAAGAGAAGGGCGAAAACAGTCAGAAAGCACCGTCTAAGCTCATATGTCAACACGCCCTAGACTAAAGAGCCGTATCCTTCGCGATGCCGCTCTTTTTTTTGCTACCGCCGCGTGTTTTCCAGCACCACAAAGGGCACCCCCCGCTCCACCCACTGCGCCAGCAGCCCATTGGGCGGCACCACCTCAAACGACAATGATCCCAGAACGATATCCACGTCGCCGTCCTGGTCCACGTCGCCCGCGTCCATCACCAGCCAGCGCCCGTCGGTCACCTCTGGAAACGTATACTCTTTGAACCGGAAATCGCCCTGGTTTTCCAGGTAGACAAACCCCCGCTGCGGCCGACCGGGCATAATCAGGAAAAAACGAAATTGCCGCGATATCCAAATCGCCGTCCTGATCAAAGTCGGCCGGAATGGCTCCGTAGGCTCCGGGCAGCGGATAAAACCAGTCTTCCCGAAAGTGGTTGGTGCCGTCGTTGCGAAAAATCCGGATGCCGTGGTAGGGCTTGGTCACCGGCGGATAATCGGCGTTGTCGCCCGCCGTATACACCAAATCTTCGTACCCATCGCCGTCGGTATCGTACAGCATCAGCGAACTCGACCCGTAGGAAGGGGGAAACCGCAGCAAGGCTTCTTCCCGAAACGTGCCATCGCCCTGATTATAATACGCAAACACGCCTTCATCGCCCTGCCCAAACAGTGCCAGCACGTCCGGTTGCTGGTCTCCGTTCAGGTCGCGCACGTAGACGCGCGTAGCTCCCGGCTGCTGCCGAAGCCAATGCTTCTCGTAGCGATCGTCGCCCCGGTTTTCCCACCACGCCAGGCCGCCCGTCCACTTGCCAAACTCGCCCGTGATAATATCTTCTCTCCCATCTCCGTTCAGGTCGGCGTAGGCGGTGTGCACCGGACGTTGCAAGCTGTCGAGCAGTATTTGGGGCGATTCATCGGCCTGGGTCGGTAGCGCCAGCACGAAGCCGGTGGGGGCGTCGGTGGGCGAAAACGAACCCATCACCGTCACGTTCAGTGCACTTGGTTGGACATCCACACTCACCGCTCCCTCGCGCACGTTGGCGGCGTTCAGCAGCTGTCGCTGGGCATCAAACTGGTACAAGCGGCGGGAGTTGGCGTCGCCGATGAAAAACCCGCCGGGTTGGATGCGCACCAGCGTGGTGCTGGGCGGCGATAGGCGAAACTCGGGTACGCGCGTCCGGAACGTAGGCAAACCGACGGTGAGCAACGGAGCTTGTATGCTATCGAGCTGCGGCGGAGCGTGGTCTGAGTAGTACGCTTGCAGTGCCTTCCACGCGGTTTCGGTGAGTTGCGGTTGGGTAGGATAAATATTGGCTTGCTCCACCAGCTGCCCACCGGCTACCGATTTCAATCAGACTCGTTCGCACGCTATCGTTGGCGTAGATGCCCAAGCGATGCCCCATTCGCGGCAGCACGTAGTTCTGCCAGGTCGCTCGGTCGAGCAAACCCGGCTCCGGATAAGCGTGGCAGGTGCCACAGTGCTGCACCGATAACTGCCGACCATCGGGAGGTTCTACTACCGCCGGACTATCCGTCCCGCACCGGACGAGCAAGGCAACCAGTCCCGGCCAAACCACCAAAAAAAGCAAGCGCATGGAGCAAATCTACGGTTAAATCCGAAGAAATCCGAGCACCAAAAAGCACCCAGAGTACGCTCAAGTTTGCCCACCCGTTCGACTGATCGCCCGCTCGAAAAGACAGCCCGTCCCCCGGAACTTAACCCGAAAATTGAGCTTGTATCCAGAATTCCCTTTTCTTTCATTCACTCATTCATTCTCTCCTTCACTCATTCTTCCTCATGCACATCGTAGAAGACGCCATCATCAGCGACGATATCAAGGAGAACTTCTTTGTCTGCAATCTGCAAAAGTGCCGGGGCGCCTGCTGCGTAGAGGGCGACTCCGGAGCGCCTCTCGAAGAAAGCGAGTTGCCGATTCTGAAAGAAATCTACGAAGACGTGAAGCCGTTTTTGACCCCAGAGGGTATTCGGGAGATCGAGGTGCAGGGGCACTACGTGACCGACGAAGACAATGACTACGTGACCCCCACCATCGGCGGGCGGGAGTGCGTTTACGCGGTGCGCGATCAGCGGGGCACGCTGAAGTGTGGCATTGAGCAAGCCCACCAAGCGGGCAAAATCGACTTCAAGAAACCGATTTCGTGTCACCTGTATCCGCTGCGTATTGATCGCTACGACCACTACGACGCCATCAACTACCACCGTTGGCACATTTGCAGTCCGGCTTGCGACCTGGGCCAGGAGCTGGCCGTACCGCTCTACCGCTTCCTGCGCGAACCACTGGTGCGTAAGTACGGGCAAGCGTGGTACGACGAACTGGTGCGGCAAATAGAAGAGGAACCTTCTGAATGAGTAGGGATTGGGTTTTAGATACTTTTAGGATGGCAGGAGGATTAGAAATTGGTTAGCAGAAACGTATACAATTCCCCAAAATCTGATCCCTAACACCTAACAATATGAAACACTACCGCCACCTGCTGTTCGACCTGGACCACACGCTGTGGGACTTTGACAAAAACGCTACTGAGACGCTGTACGAGCTTTACGATACGCACCAGTTGTCTAGTCTGGGCAACTTTAGCGAGCAACAGTTCTGCGACACCTTTGTCATCGTGAATCGGGCGTTGTGGAAGCAGTATGACCAAGGAACCTACGACCAGCAACGCCTCCGCAGTGAACGGTTTAGCCAAATTCTAATACAACTGGGCGTTGCCGCCGACCGCGTGCCGACGCAACTAGCGGACGATTACCTGCGCATCTGCCCCACCAAACCCCACGTGATGCCCCACACCGTGGCCACCCTCGACTACCTGCGGCAGCACTACCAACTGCACATTCTCACCAACGGCTTTGCCGCCGTGCAGGCCATCAAACTCCGGAGTGCCGGACTCACCGACTACTTCACCGAGGTGGTATCTTCCGACACGACCGGGCACCGCAAGCCCCACCGTCCCGTGTTCGACTATCTGCTCGACCGGATCGATGCTGGTCCCCAGGAATGCCTGATGATTGGCGACAACCTGGAAACCGACGTGCGGGGGGCACGAGAGGCGGGCATCGACCAGGTATTTTACAATCCAAGACGGATCAGACACAGTGAAGCTATTACCCACGAAGTGACGTGCCTGAGCGAGCTACGCAGTATTTTATAGAAGAGACAAACTTTTTTCCTTTTAGAAATCGTTAGTAAAGCACTATATTGAACGCGTCATTGAAAAAAACAATCCTGGAAACCCCATGTATATTAACGCAAAAGCAAAAGACGAAAACACCTACGATGCCATCGTGATCGGCTCGGGAATCAGCGGCGGCTGGGCGGCCAAAGAACTCACCGAAAAGGGCCTCAAAACCCTGGTTTTAGAGCGCGGGCGCAACGTGGAACACGTAAAAGACTACACGACGGCCCACAAGGCTCCCTGGGAGCTTCCCTACCGCGATAGCACTCCGCCCGAAGAACTCGCGAAGCACTATCCCAAGCAGAGCCGCACCGGCTACACCGTTCGCCCTTCTACCAAGCACTGGTTCGTGAAGGACGACGAACACCCCTACGGCGAAGTGAAGCGCTTCGACTGGATGCGGGGCTACCACGTGGGAGGCCGCTCTATTATGTGGGGACGCCACAGCTACCGCTGGAGTGCGCAGGATTTTGAGGCCAACGCCCAGGACGGTTTCGGGGTCGACTGGCCCATTCGCTACAAAGAGATTGAACCCTGGTACAGCTACGTAGAAGAGTACGTAGGCATCCAGGGACAGAAAGAAGGGCTGCCCCAACTGCCCGATGGCAACTTTTTGCCACCCATCGCCATGAACTGCGTGGAAGAAACCTTCCGCGACAAAGTGGCTTCTAACTTAGGCGGACGCGTGGTGACCATCGGCCGCACGGCGAACTTATCAGTCAACCACAAGGGCCGCACGGTGTGCCAGTACCGCAACCGCTGCATCCGGGGCTGTCCCTACGGCGCGTACTTCAGTAGCTTATCGTCTACCCTGCCCGCTGCGGTGGCCACCGGTAACATGACGTTGCGTCCCTACTCAATCGTTACTTCCATCATCTACGATGCTGAGAAGAAACGCGCCACCGGAGTGCGGGTGGTAGATCAAGACACCAAGGAAGAAATGGAGTTCTACGCCAAGGTAATCTTCTGCTGCGCCTCGGCGGTAGCCAGCACGGCCATTCTGATGAACTCAAAGTCCGACGCCTTCCCCAACGGACTGGGCAATCAGAGCGGCGAACTGGGCCACAACCTGATGGACCACCACTTTCGGGTGGGAGCCAACGGTCGCTTCGACGGCTTCAACGACAAGATGGAGTACGGTCGCCGACCCACCGGGTTTTATATTCCCCGCTTCCGCAACGTGGACAAGCAGTCGCAGCAGAAAGACTACGTGCGCGGCTACGGCTACCAGGGTGGGGCCGGTCGCGCCGGTTGGTCATCTAGCGTGGCCGAACTGGGCTTTGGCGCTGACTTTAAGGCAGGACTGATGGAGCCCGGTCCCTGGGGCATGGGCATGACCGCCTTCGCCGAAACGCTTCCCTACCACGAGAACAAGATGATGCTCGACTACGACAACGTGGATGCCTGGGGGCAACCCACGGTGGTGTTTGATGCCGAGTTCAAGGAAAACGAGATGAAAATGCGGCCCGACATGGCCAACGCGGCGGCCGAAATGCTGGAGGCCGCCGGTTTCAAGGACATAAATACCTACGACGCGGGCAGCTGGCCCGGCTTGGGTATCCACGAAATGGGCACCGCCCGCATGGGCCGCGATCCCAAAACCTCAGTCCTAAACGCCAACAACCAGGTGCACGCCGTGCCCAATGTCTACGTGACCGACGGCGCCTGCATGACCTCCGCTTCGTGCGTGAACCCCTCGCTCACCTACATGGCTCTCACCGCTCGGGCCTGCGACCACGCCGTGAACGAACTTAAAAAAATGAACCTATAATCTTTCAAATTATGATGAATCGTAGAGAAGCCCTCAAGCGTACCGCTCTGTTTATGGGCGGCGCTTTGTCCTCGTCCGCCATTGCGGGCATAATGCAGGGCTGCACCGCCCAACCCGAACTCAACTGGCAACCCGCCTTCTTATCCGAAGATCAGGCGCGCCTTACCGCCGAAATCGCCGAGCGGATTATCCCGAAGACCGACACTCCCGGCGCTAAAGAAGCCGGAGTGCCCGAGTTTATCGACCTGATGCTCAACGATATTTATACCGAAGAAGAAAAGCAACGCTTCACTGCTGGGCTGGAGCAACTGGAAAAAGATAGTGAGCAGGAGTACGGCGATGGCTTTCTGGACCTAGAACCGGCTCAGCAAGACGAACTGCTGACTAAGTACGAAGCCCAAGCCAGAGAAAACGAAGACCCTGACGCGAAACCCTTCTTCCCCATGATGAAGGAGCTTACCATGCTCGGCTTCTTCACCTCCGAAATGGGTGCTACCCAGTTCTTACAGTACGTCTCGGTGCCCGGCCGCTACGAAGGCTGTATCTCGATAGAAGAAGCCGGGGGCCGCGCTTTTGCTACCTAGTGCGCCGTCTGGACGGGCTCCTCTTTCTTGGCTTTTCTCTTCAGGTCCTCTAAAATCAAATAGAGACTAGGAACGATCAGCAGGATAATGGAGGTGGCGAAGATGATGCCGAAGCCCAGCGAAATGGCCATCGGAATAAGATTGTTCGCCTGGTTGGAGGTCTCGAGGATAATCGGAGTGAGTCCGCCGAAGGTGGTCAGAGTGGTAAGCATGATGGGACGGAACCGTCGGATGCCCGCTTTCTGAATCGCTTCAAAGACCGGTTGATCTTCCCGTCGCCGGTTAGCGTAGTCGACCATAATGAGCGAATCGTTGACCACCACGCCCGACAGGGCAATCACTCCCATCAGACTCACCAGCGATAGATCGTAGCCCAGCAGAATGTGGCCAATCACCGCTCCGACAATCGCCGAAGGGAATGGCGAGCATGACGATTAGCGGTTGCAGGTAGCTGTTGAACGCCATCGCCAGCAAGGCGTAAATAACCATCATGGCCAGCCCAAAGCCGCCCCACAGCGACTGGATAGACTCCCGCATATCAGACTGACTGCCCTCAAAACTCCAGGTGATACCGGGAAAGTCGGCCCGCAGCTGCGGCAGCACCTCCTGTTGCAAGGATGCTATCACCTGATTAACGGCACTGGCCGGTTCCACATCCATACCGACCGACACCACCCGCCGTCCGTCGCGGCGGTTGATGGACGTGAACGCCTCTCGCTGTTCCACGGTTACCACGTCTAACAAGGGCACTTCTACACTGTCGGGCGTGCGGATTAAAAAGTCCTCCAGGTTATAGAGGTCTTTTCTTTCTTCGTGGGGGAGCTTCACCCGCACCTCCACTTCGTTGTTGCCCCGCAGCTGCCGAATGGCCAGGGCTCCGAAGAACGCATTGCGGACTTGCTGCCCTACGTCGGTCGGAGTGAACCCCAGGCTACGGCCCTCGGGAAGCAGTTTGAAATCGTACTGGAGCTTTCCTTTGTTGTAGTTGTCGTTAACGTCGCGGGTGTTTTCAAAAGCTTTGGCCTGTTCCAGGAAGGCTTTGCTCGCTTTTTCCAGTACGGCAACGTCGGCGTGACTGATATCAACGCTGATGTCCTGGGCGTAGCCGCCCGGCCCCCGCTCGGCCTCAAAGGTAATTTGGTCGATCCCCTCGATGTCACCAATCTCGTCGCGCCACAGCTCGATCACGTCCTGGGCCGTCAGGTCGCGCTCGTCCGGCGGCTTCATCACAATCTCTACGTCAATGAAGCTCTGGCCGCGCACGTTGGTTTTTACCCCCTCAGCGGCTCGGTACAAATCGTTTTCTTCGAACATCCGCAGCGTAGCGTCGGTGATCTGGGTGGCAACGCGGGCGGCTTGATCGGGAGTGGTGCCAACGGGGAGGCGAACCCCCGCCTCGATTTCGTCGGCGGCTACTTCGGGCATGGTGATGATGCCCATGTGGTCGCTGTAACCAAAGCCACCGACCACCACCAAAAGGGCAACGGCGGCGGTGAGGGTAATGTAGCGGTGACGCAGGCTGGCGTTCAGCAGCGGTCGATAGTAGCGGTCCACCAAGCGGTCGAAGCCCTGGGAGAATGACTGCTGCAGGCGCTCGAGGCGTTTGGTTAACTTATTCTGGCTCTTTTCGGCGCTGTGCGCGAGGTGGGCCGGAAGGATGAACAGCGCCTCCACCAGCGAAATAAATAGCACCGCAATCACTACCGCGGGCATCGGCCACCAGAACTTGCCGAAGGTGCCGGGAAGAAAGAGCAGCGGAACAAAGGCAATGATGTTGGTAAGAATGCTGAAGAGCACGGGTTTGGACACGTCGCGGGCCCCCTTGATGGCCGCGTCCAGGTTGCTCATGCCCTGCTGCCGGTACTCGTAGATGTTCTCGCCGACGACCACCGCATCGTCGACCACGATGCCGAGCACCACCAAGAAGCCGAACATTGAGATCATATTGATACTCTCTCCAATCAGCGGCAGAAACACCATGCCCCCCACGAAGGAAACCACCATGCCCATCATTACCCAGAAGGCTAGCTTGTACTCTAAGAACAGGGCCAGGATGAGCAGTACGATAACGATTGCCATGATTCCGTTTTCGGTCAGCAGCGATAGCCGCTCCCGGAAGTCTTCGGCAGTGTTGCTGTCGATGCGATACTGAATGCCGGGCGGCAGCGAGGCCTCAAAATCGGTGAGCGTTTCCTTCACCAACTCCGCGATCTCTAGCGGCGACTGATCACCGATGCGATAGATTTGCAGCTCTACGGAGGTCTGCTGATTGAACTGCGAGTGAAAACCTTCTTCCTCGAAGCCGTCGGTAATCTCCGCAATATCGGACAGCATTACCGCCGCTCCCGAAGGAGCGGTGATAATCTGGATTTGGCCAAACTCATCGGCCCACTGCTTGCGTCCCTTGAGGCGCAGCAAGATTTCTCCGGAACTGGTTTCTACCGCCCCGGCGGGCACGTCTTCGCTAGACCGTTGGATAAGATCGGCCACTTGACCCAGGGTGAGCCCGTATTCGCGCAGCCGCTGCCGCGGAATCTCCACGTGCGTGACGTACTCGGGCACGTTACCAATTTCTACCTGGGTAATCTTTTCGCTGTTCAGCAGGCGGTCGCGCAAGCGTTCGGCCAGCTGCCGGAGCGTCCAGATGTCGTCACCCCCGAAGAGCCCGATCTCGATCACGCTGCGCTGCCGCGACTGGAGCCGCACTTCGGGTTCCTCTATCTCGTCGGGGAACGTCCGAATTCGCGCAATTGCCTGATCGATCTCCTGAAAAGCTTTCATGCGTTCGGCCCCGGCAATCAGCTCGATCATCACGTTCCCGGAGCCCTCTTCGGCGGTAGAAACCACCTCGCGGATGCCCTGAATGCCGCGCACCGCCTCTTCTACCGGCAGCAGAATGCCCTGCTCCACTTCGGCCGGAGCCGCGCCGGGATACACCACGCCGACTTCCACAATGTCCAGTTGAAACTCGGGGTACACTTCCTTCTGAACGTTGATCATCGTCCAGATGCCGCCCCCGGCCAGCAGAATCATGATTAGGTTGGCCACCAGCGGATTACGCGCCATGTAGGCAATGGGTCCTCGGTGCTCGGTATCTGAATCGGAGTGGCTCATAGGCTATCTTTGGCGGATGCGGACGTTGAGTCTGTCTGAGACGAAGTGCTTGACCGGGAAGTGGTGTCCGACGAACCAGTACGCAGGGGAGCCCCTTCGGTGACGGTTGATAAATTGGTCGTCACGATTCGGTCGCTGTCTTGCAAGCCCCGGTCGATGTAGGCGTACTGCGCGTCGCTGAAGGCAACGTCCACGTCTCGGATTTGGAGCTTTCCAGCTTCCATCACCCACACCGTTTCTTGCTCCCGCAGGTAGTCGCGGTTGAGCCGCACCACGTCGACGATGCTGTCGGCCTGAATGTTGACTTCTACAAAAGAATTGATGATCAGCGAGGGCAAAGAATCGTTTTCGTAGGCCAAGGGGTCGGGTACCGACACCAGGAGCCGCGCCAGGCGGGTTTGATCCTCCAGTGCGCCGACTAGTTGGTACACGTAGCCGGTGCGGTACACGCCCTTGCGCCAAGCCTTACGATCCAGAATGCGGACCGTTGATCCGCGCTGCCCGTTTTTGGGTAAAGAGACGTAGGGAATTTTGGATACCGGCAACGTGACGGACACCCAGTATTCTTCGCGGCCCACCAAGCGCCCTAGGTTATCACCGGGAGCCACCTGGGAACCCAGGTTGACGTTGCGACGCAGTACCTGCGCATCGAAGGGAGCGCGAATCGTGGTGCGTTGGAGGTTGAGTCGGGCCTGGTTAACTGCCGCCTGGGCCGCCGCGACGCTCGCTTTCACGGCGTTGAGTTGCGGCTCCCGCAGAACCAAGTCTTTGCTCTCCAGGGCCACCATATCCTCAACCAATTCGTAGTCTTGGCGGGCTACGTCCTGACGCCCCTGCTCAATTTCCAGGTCGGACTGCATCTGGCGGAGATCGCTCTGCCGAAGCTGCAGGTTATTGCGGTAGTCGGCGGGATCAACCTGGAGCAGTACCTCACCCTGTTTGACAAACCCACCGGGGGCAAAGCCGTCCGCAAGCCGCGTAATCTCGCCTCCCACGCGCGGACTCAAGGTAATATCGCGGGAGGGTTGCACCGTGCCGGTGGCCACGATAATCGGCTGAAATGTGCCTCGTTGCGCAGGGATGGTTTCAACCAGCATGGCGGTTTGCTTGGTTGCTCCCGACTTACTAGCGGTTGGCTCGGTTAAGAAGATGAAGGCCGTCACCCCTCCGGCCACCAACAGAATAGCCAGGCAAATGAGGAGGGTTTTTTTATGCTTCATAGCGTGAGTTTCTAGCTATCGGAATCCGGTCTTTCCCGGGTTGTTTCGAAGCCTCCGGCCAAGGCGCGGTAAAGATCAATTCGGTAGGTGAGTAGGGTAAGTTTGGCCGAAATCAGGTCGCGACGCAGCTGCTGTTCCCGGTCGGTCGCCGTGAGTACGGCCAGATAATCACTCAATCCGTTAAAGTACTCAACGCGAAGTTGCTCATACGATCGCTCGGCGAGCTCAACCTGCTCTTCTAGAACCACGATGCGCTCTTGTTGTTTCTTCTCCTGAATCAACGCGTCTTCCACCTCGCGAAAAGCAACCAGAACGGTTTGTCCGTACTCATATAGTAACTGTTGCTCCACCGCTTTCGTTCGGTTGATTTCGGCGTTGAGTCGGCCGCCGTAGAAAAGCGGGGCGAGCAGGTTGGCACCGAACGAGTAGGCCCAATTTCTGAAGATATCTTCTACTTCGTTTGATCGGGCCGAAGAAGAGGCATTGATGGCCAGACGGGGGTAGCGGGCGCTGATGGCGGAGGCTACCTCGCGGTCGGCCGCGAGCAGCGCGTAGTAGGCCGCCTGCACGTCGGGACGCCGCCGGACGAGTTCGATGGGAATCCCCGTTTGCGGAAGCGGCGGAAGTAGGGGTAGGCTGTCCGGAACGTAGGGAACCTCCTGCTGCGGAGAAACGCCCAGCAGCACGGCCAACTGGTTTTCCAGTACCTGGATTTCAGCTTCAGCAATGATCTGTTGTTCGCGGGTCGCTTCGGTTAGTTGCTTCTGGCGGAGAATATCCACGCCGCGGATTTGTCCGCTCCCGAAGCGGGCGACGATAAGCTTGAGGATGTTCTCGTTCGTTGCTACCTGTTCCCGGATGAGTTTCAACTGACCCCACCGGGCCATCAGGCGGTACCAGGTTTGGGCAATTTCGGCCGAGAGGGAGAGCGTTGCCGTCCGGTAGTCGAGTCGCGAAGCTTCGGCACGGTAGCGTTCGGCCTGCACGCGGGTGCGAATCCGGCCCCACAAATCCACTTCGTAGGCTACCGATAAGCCCAGTTGCTGGTTTTCACCGCCCCGAAAATCGGGTTCCGGGAAGCTTCGTCCCGCCGTAAAAAAGGCTTCCACGTCCGGCAGCAAGAAAGAAGCTTCCCGGTCGACTACGGCCTCCGCGGCCTGAAATCGCTGCCAGGCGGCCAGCACGTTGAAGTTGGAGTCCAGGGCTTGGTTCATCAGCGCGTTGAGTCGGTTATCAGAAAAGCTAGTCCACCACCTTGCCGACTGCGGCTGTTCACCCGACAGTGAAAAGCTATCGGGAGGGGTAAGGGGCAGTAGCAACCCGGTAGGTGGGGGCGAGCACCGCGCGAACCACGCTAGGGCGATACCCACTAGTAGGACCTGAATTATTCTTGGTAGCATTGCCCTATTAACCAGAACCACCGCCCCGTAGTTTTCGCGCTGTTAAACTCGGTGAAAAACCTTTGTGGCTTATTGGTTGCCTCGGCCGCGTTTGTAACGCGTTAGTTTACAGTTCACTAACCTTCCCGAGGGTGAGTACTCATTCGTGGCCGACTACGAAGGACTCGCTACCGGCGAAAATACCGTACGGGTGAGCAACCACCAGGAAGTGGTGAAGTGGTAAACTGCCAACCGTTCGAACAAGTACAGAAAGCGACCTTTCCTTTAGGGTCGCTTTTGCTTTTGTCAGCGGACCCTGACCTACCCAAGCATGTAACATATCACCCGACATCTGCTTTTTGAATTAGCGATATCTAGCTATATTACAATATATACAATAAAAGGTGATAGTTATGAGAAAGCTTCTACGGATCGCGTACGCCAAGGGCCTTATTATTCTTTCATTTAGCGCCTACGCTCAGAGCGAAGGAAACGGGTCACCGGCCAGCAATCAGGAAAAGAAACCGGCAAAGAAAGCCGCGATTGCCCAGGTAGGTTCTCCTGCTGATTCTAAACCAGAAAAGAACCGAAGCACGGTGCCCGACATCCGCCGACAGGTGGCCGGGGAGTCCGTAACGCTGTATCCCAACCCGGTGGTCGACCAACTGCTCGTTGAGGTAGACTTAGACCGCTGGCAGGGGGGGACGCTGACCATCAAAAGCAAGTCCGGTCGCAAGGTTGTTCAGCAGCCCATTTCAGAAGCAGCGATGGGGTTCAATCTGAGCAGCCTGAACCGTGGGGTGTATCGCCTTACGGTGCGTAAAGGAGGAGCTGAGAAAACCGTGGAAGTGATCAAGATGTGAGCGCTATTTATTAAGACGCTGAAGAGAAGGGGGTGCCGATAAGCACCCTTTTTTGTTCGATATTAGAAATCATTTCTTCCCGGTAGCCCGTTATCTACTCTACCAGCAACCTATTTTTCATCAACCAACTTCATCCATGTCTACCGGATTTTATCAGGTGCCCACTCCCGTCAACGAACCCATCTACGCCTACGCCCCCGGCAGCACCGAGCGGGAAGCACTGCAATCCACGCTGAAAGCCCTCAAGTCGCAGCAAGTGGAAGTGCCGCTCTACATCGGCAGCGAGCAGATCAAAACCGACGTTAAGAAACCGCTCACCTGCCCGCACAACCACCAGCACGTACTCGGCCATTATTACGAAGGCGACGCTTCGCACGTGCAGCAGGCCATCGACTCGGCGCTGGGGGCTAAGCCCGCCTGGGAAAATATGCCCTGGGAGCAACGCGCCAGCATCTTCCTGAAAGCCGCCGACCTGATTGCCGGTCCCTACCGCTACCAGATGAACGCCGCCACCATGCTGGGGCAGTCTAAAACCTGCCACCAGTCCGAAATAGACGCGGTGTGCGAGCTAGTGGACTTCCTGCGCTTCAACGTGAAGTACATGGCCGAAATCTACGGTCAACAACCACCCATTTCGCCGTCCGGCATCTGGAACCGTGTAGAACACCGTCCGCTGGAAGGTTTTTTGCTAGCCGTCACGCCCTTTAACTTCACCGCTATTGCCGGTAACTTGCCTACCTCGGCCGCCATGCTGGGCAACGTGGTGGTGTGGAAACCCGCCGAAACGCAAATCTACTCGGCCCACCTGCTGATGAAAATCTTCCGCGAAGCGGGCGTGCCCGACGGCGTGATCAACCTCATTAACGTGGACGGGCCGACGGTGGGCGAGGTGGTGTTTAACCACGCTGATTTCGCCGGACTGCACTTCACGGGCAGCACCACGGTGTTTCAGGAGCTGTGGCGCACCATCGGCAACAATATTGGTAAGTACCGCTCGTACCCGCGCATCGTGGGCGAGACGGGCGGTAAAGATTTTATCATTGCCCACAAATCGGCCGATGCCAAGGCGCTAGCCACCGCCATTGTGCGGGGCAGCTTCGAATTTCAGGGGCAGAAGTGCTCGGCCGCCTCGCGGGTCTACGTGCCCAATAACCTGTGGGAAGAAGTGAAAGGCTACGTACTGGAAGACGTCCGTAACATCCGGATGGGCGACGTGGAAGACTTCAGCAACTTCATGAGCGCGGTGATCAGCGAAACCGCCTTTGATCGCATTGCGAAGTACATCGACGAAGCCAGGGAGAATGAATTGGTAGAAGTGATTGCCGGGGGCGAATACGATAAGAAGACCGGATACTTTGTTCAGCCCACGGTGTTACTGACGCAAGATCCAAAGTCAACCACCATGCAAGAAGAAATCTTCGGACCGGTGGTTACGGTCTACGTATACCAGGCCGAGCGCTACGAAGAAACGCTGGAGCTGGTCGATCAGACGTCGCCCTACGCACTCACCGGGGCGGTGTTCTCGCAAGATCGTTACGCCATCGATTTGGCTACCCAAAAGCTACGGCACGCGGCGGGTAATTTTTACGTCAACGACAAGCCTACCGGAGCGGTGGTGGGTCAGCAGCCCTTCGGCGGGGCCCGCGGGTCGGGCACCAACGACAAAGCCGGAGCGCAACTGAATCTGTTGCGCTGGGTATCGCCCCGCACCATCAAAGAAACGTTCGCCCCGCCGAAAGATTTTCGTTATCCGTTTATGGGGGAGTGAATAAAAGAAAGTTTTTAGTGTTATCTAAGCAGTTTGTCCTATTCGGCATGGCTACCAATCCAGACCAGACAAAGTCACCGTTGTCTTCTATAGCTAAGGCTCGATAGTGCCTCCCGACCCGTGCGGACCAATAATCACCTATTTTTTTGAAGTGAAGCGAAGGATGTTGATGGTTCTTTTTAAGCAGAGCAAAGTTCTTGCGAGCAGTCTTTTGCGCATCTTCATTCAAATCAACTAAACACTTCCAATGAGAAGCAAACCCGCATCATCACTCCATAACGACAGGTTGATCGTTTCCCGTGTCCTAATCTTTAGGTGAATACGGCGCTGGGCTTCCCCCGGAACATCCATCGTCATCTGAACCATATATAACACAAGTGGTTACCCTGAAGAATAAAATTTTTGTCAAAACAAAACAAGCATGAAACTAACTAACGCATTATTATCCGGAGCTGCCGGAGCGATCTTTCTTACCGCAGTACACGAGAGCGTGCGTCAGTTTGCACCCACCGCTCCTCGCGTAGATATCCTGGGACGCCGACTGATTAAGCGGGCCTTTCACCATACCGGAAACCCCGCGCCTCCGAGCGGCACTGAGTACGCCCTGGCGCTCACTGGCGATCTCTTATCCAACACACTTTACTACAGCTTGGTTGGCTTGGGCGACCCTGAGACGGCCAACACGCGGGGGCGGTTGCTGGGAGTAGCCGCAGGTTTGGCCGCAATAACGTTGCCCGAACAGTTAAACCTTCCCGAAGAGCCGGTGAGTCGGCATCTTTCTACCAAGCTGATGACCATTGCGTGGTATGCACTGGGCGGGATGGTAGCCGGACGCATGGCGCAGCGCTTCGGGGACGATGAGGTTTAATTTGCCGGAGCCTCAAGAAGAACATCCTGCACCCCCAGTCCGAACAAAGCGAAATCGTACTTGACCGGATCATTAGGATCAAATTGCTTTAGGTTACGGGTGAGTTCCAGGGCGGTTTGCCAGTCGGTTTGCTTGCGGGTGATAAGGCCCAGTTCCCGGGCTACCCGGTCAACGTGCACGTCGCAGGGACACACCAGCTGGGCCGGACGCAGTCGATGCCACAGCCCGAAGTCAACACCCCGATCGTCCTGTCGCACCATCCAGCGCAGAAACATATTGAGCCGTTTGCAGGCCGATTTGCGGGTCGGAGTGGCCACGTGCTTTTTGGTACGCGTCGGGAAATCGGGCAAACCGAAGAAGGTATTGTGGAAACCGATAAGGCCGGATTCTACGTCTTCGCTATCGGGATTCATTCCGGTCAGGAAAGCGTCTTCTAGAGAATCGTGCTGCTGATACCACTGCCGAAAGAAGGCAATGAAATACAGCGCGTCGGTGGCGTTGAAGGTGCGGTGCTTGAAGTTGAGAAACGGCTTGAGGTCGTCCTCCTGATGAAAGCGCACAAAGTCGTAGGGAGCATCGTCCATGTAGCTAAAGAACTCGCTACACTTGTTGATGATGGTTTTTCGTTGTCCCCAGGCCAAGGTAGCCGCTACAAATCCGGTAATCTCAATGTCTTGTCGTTTCTCAAACCGATGCGGAATGCTGATCGGGTCGTTGGTGACGAAGGCGGGGCGGTTGTACCGATCCACTTGTTTCTCTAAAAAGGCGCGCAGACGAGTTTTTTCTCTTGAGGTCATCCCAGCAGACGGGCGTGGTGCAACAGTTGATCCTCGGTGAGGAGCAATTCACCGGGCTGCTCGTTCTCTTGCCATTTCAAAAGGACGCCATCCATCGTTTCCTCCACCTTCCAGCTAAATGCCTTGATGGCTTCTAAATGGTGCAATTGCCCCGTTTCGCCGTTGAAAAAGAGTAGGTCGAAATCGGGCAGTTCGCGGGGCACCACGGTGTTCCACCGTTGCAATAGCACTCCTCCAAAGCATTCGTAGTGAAAATCCCCGAAGTAAGGAGTAGCGATCATTTCGTAAGCAGGTAAGGTGCGCAATTGGTAATAAGCGGGACCGAACATGATTTCATCCACCAAAATGCGCTCAATAGTAACCTCGGGAAGGGTGACCCAGGGCTCCCAGCGGGCTACAGTAGCTTCATCGATAGCGTTCTCTTTGCGGCGGGGTAGAAGCCAGGAGAGTAACCAAGAAATGCCCGAGAACAAGTAAACCACTCCCACAAAAAGCAACGAAAAAACGATCAAAATAGGATAGAACAGCGTGAACAAAACGTCCCACGCTACCTGTAAGAAACTCTTTCGGTTTTTTGGCTTTTGGTTGCGGTCATGCGGCTAGTTGATCGTTAGGTAAAAAACTATCAGAACTTTACTAAAGTACCTTCACAAGGATAAGGACCACCGCAATAGCCAGAATTATTCCCCCCAGTCCGATCAGAAAACCATTACCGGCTAAGGCACCTACTAGCAATAAAACTGCTCCGGCCGCTCCGGTGATAATGCCGATGCGCACCAATCCTTCCATCTCTTGCGTCGCCTGCGGTTGGGTGGCCTTGGTGGGTCCTGCCTTGAGCCACTGCTTTAGTTGCTTGCGCACGGCTTTGCGCTGGGTGCGGCGGGCTTGCCGCGCCTCACGCCGAGTCAGATTTGAGGCGGGTCGCTCAAGTGCGGGCGGTGCTACGCTCGCTGGGGTAAGTACTTCGTTCGTCAGCGTACGCGAGGCGACCGGGGCGGGAGTGGTAGATGCCTGCAACTCCGGCGCCGGTTCGGCGGGGCGCGGCGTGGCCTTAAAATAATACGAGTTTCCGTAGGCAATCTTACGGCTCTGGCACGCGGTGCTCATAAGCAGTCCGGCAATGACCACTAGGGTAAGTAATCGGGAAAAATTCATGCGGTAGGTTGGTTAAAAATTACATAACCACCAAACCGGAAGCAGTTGTTTAAAAAATCGCCGGATATTTGCGCACTACCGCTTGATGAGCCGCACGGTTTCACTCCCCTCGGCGTGCCGGATGGTAAGCAAATACAGGCCTGGCTTTGCCGATGCGGGCACCCTGAGGTGATCGTTCTCCCGCACCAGCGGCACCGCCTGCCCCAGCACGTTGTGCAGCGTGAGTTGCAGCGGCTGATGGATCAGCGACTCTTTGAGAAAGATCTCCTGCTCGAAGGGGTTGGGATACACTGCACCAAATTCGGCTAATTCGTCTTCTACGCCGACCACTTCATCGTCCGGGTCCGGATTCTCAGGGTCTGGATCAGGATTGTCCTGGTTAACGGTAACGGTGTAGGTCTGCGGGGTACCGTTTTCGGCAATCACCCGGTAGGTGAGTCCCGCTGAGAAGTCGTTACTGGTGAGTCCGCTGATTTGTCGGGCGTCGCCTACGTAAACGTTGGCTCCGTTTGACTGCTCAAAGTTGGCTACCAAACTCCTGACATTCGCATCATCCGGCGCGTCCACCACAATGCGCTGGTTGGTGATGGTTCCGGGGATGCTGCTTTCGCCGTGCATAACGGCAAAGCTCAGCAACTCATTCTCTGGGCTATTGATTTCTCGCTGCCCCTGACTGAACCAGGTGGTCCACTGGGCTTCCGTGAAGCGCACGGTTGACTCACCAGCTGCTTCCAACTTATTATCTCGCAAGGGTATGCGGCGCACTATTGGTCGCTCGTCCTCATCTAATGCGTCGAATATCAGAAAGCGGTCGTCGTTTGAGTAGTTGGGGAAGCCAATGGTATTGTTTTCGTACACCGTTTTGGTCTCACCGGTTCCCAGGTCGGCTGCAATAATTAGGTGCGAGTCATCAATTTCGTCGTACAGATCAAAGCAGACGATGTTGCGGTTGGTTTTGGAGAAGGAAGGGTTGCCAATGCTGGTTCCCTTGGGTAAACCGCTAAATATTTTAGAGATAGCACCGTCGCCGAAGTCGTTGGCGGTGTTGTCCCACACCTTGATAAAATTCACGTCCCAGTATTCCACGTCTGCCTCCACACCCGTGGTTCCCACCTGGTTAAAGGCATCGTAGAGCAAGTATTCTCCCGAATAATCCCACTCGAGGGCGTCGGCATACTGCACGTCGTAGGTCACGATATCTTCCTGGGTGGTGGGATTATACAGCTCAAATAACGTGAAGTTATTCGTCTCCCGGGCGAGGTCTAGCACCCAAATTTGCGGCACCCGCTGGTTGGTGACTAGGGCCAGCCGTTGGCCGTCCCTCAACACGCTCAGGTTTAACCACAGCGAGGTATCGCTGATTACCACCTCATCGTAGGGTTCGGTGAGCTCGATGCCACGAATGGTCCCCTGTTCGGTAACGAAGAAGGCAAGGCTTCCGTCGTCCATCACGGCAGGTTTTCGGCTCACGGAAGTGGTAGAGATTGGTCTGAAAATGTTATCGTCTCGGTTGACGAAGTATAAAGACCACGGAATGCCATTCGCGTTAGCATCGTCGGGGTCGGTGTTGACAGCGAGAAATAGATCCTTTCCGGCAATGGCGGGTAAATCATCGTCCTCATCCGGTATCGGACCCGGTTCGTCGCCGCCGCCGGGTTCGGTATTGCCATTCGTGATGCCGACCGCATCAAAGGCCTGGGCAGCAGTTTGGGCAGCGGCGTCGCCTTCTAGGTCGTTAGCCGCGTTGATGACTGCCCGCCGCAGGTCAGTAAATTCGGAGCTGGCCGTTAAATAGGTGGTGAGCGCCCGGTAGTAGATGGCCCCCGCCTGATCGCGGCCCAGTTCGGTGGCAATGAGGAAAAACGCCCGGTTGGGGATGCCGCTGTTGATGTGCACTCCGCCGTTGTCCTCGGCCCCGGTATAAAGTTCGCGCATATGGTCGGGCTGCCAGCCCCGGTCGCCCAGTTCGTTACCGCCGTTGTGGGGGTCTTCCATGTCGCGCATGGCTCCCGAAGGGTAGGCTTGCGGCAAGACGACATCCTCGGCTAGGGTAAAATTATCGGCGTCGATGAGCACGCCAAACACGTCGGCAATGTGCTCGTTGATAGCTCCCGATTGGTTACGATACACCAGGTTGGCCGTGCTGCCGATCACGCCGTGGGTCATCTCGTGTCCGCCCACGTCGGTGTCTCCCGCTAGGGGTTTGAACCCCCGGTTGCCGTTGCCATACACCATAAGCTCCCCGTTCCAGAAGGCATTGTCCATCTCTTCTCCGTCTTCGTCCACAAAGTTAACAACAGACAAAACGTTGCCGCCCCGCCCATCGATGGCGTTGCGACCGTGCACATTGCGAAAGTAGTCGTAGGCCAGCGAAGCGTTGTAGTGGGCCGACACCGCGGCCGGATCGCTAAAGCTGGTGCCCGGCGCGTTCACCACGGTAACTGATTTGGGTTTGGCAACGCGCTCGGCATCGTAGGTGATTAGCACGCCTTCCAGGTCTTTTATCGTGGTGGGGTTGCCTCCCTGAAACATATCCTTGGTGGCATCCACCAGGTAGGAGAAGCCTCCGGTTTGCCAGGTTTCCATCACGCGGTTCACCCCATTTAGGTCTACTCCGCTACCTTTTCCGGCGGTCGTTTCTCGCCACGGGGCAGCAGCTTTCTCACTAGGCGCTTCATAATGATGAGCATGCTCGTGCGTATGCGCTGCTGGTTTGTCCGACATAGCAAGGGCTGGGACAAACGTGCAGGTGAGATTGGTCTGGCTGATTGGTTGCCCGCTGTGAGCGTCGATGAATACTTCCCAGTGGTCTAAGAAGTTGGGGCGCACCAGCACCCGCCAGGCCAGGGTGGGTTTTAAAGCCTCCCAGGTGGGCAAAATCACCAGTTCGGCTTCGGGCTCACTATAGTTGAGCAGCTGCTTTTGCTCGGACGTGAGCAATTGCAACGTGCCTTCGCGGCGAAACCGGGCCAGCGAGGTGGCAACCGCATCCGTTTCGTTCACCGTCGGCATGGGGTTCAGGGCGGTCGGACTGGCGATGTATCTTCCGTTCAGGCCCTGCACGGTGGTGGCGGGGTCGGCGTGCACGATAATTTCGCTGCCGTATACCGGCACTCCCCGGTAGTGCTGCTGAAGACGCAGGTGCTGCGTACCCTGATCGTCTTTCCATTGCTGCTGGGCGACGAACTCCTGCTCCGGAAGCTCGATGCGCATGAGCGAACGCGCTTCGGTGAGGTAGTGCTGCGCTGCCTCTGGCAGGTTGAGGTTGGCACGGGCATTGGCGGCGGCCGGTAGCGTGCCTCGTATCTCGCGGGGTGGCTCCCCCGCCGGGCCCGTGGGTACCAAGCGGAATTTAGCGATAACGGTCGCGGTAAGGGTTTCGCCACCCGCGCGTTTGAGGGTGCCTTTGCCGCGGCTCCGTTGCGCGTTTGATAGGGAAAAGAAGGCGGCTGAATGGTGCCATTGCGCTGCTTTTTGATGGCCCAGGGGTCGGTTGATTGGGCGAAGGTGGCGTTGCTGAGTAGAACCAGAAACGCCGTGGCGAGGAGAGCTTTGGTGCAGTTCATTGTCACAGATCGTTAATGCATTGTTGAGTACGTTCGTAAAGAGCAGTAATGGCTTGGGGAGGATCAAACCCACTTCTTCCCCAGGTGCACGACCGAACCGTGTCTTGGGTGTGCAGCGTAAGAAAGTAGTAGATATTGCCCGGTTCTTGGCCGCCAAAAAGGGTAGTATCGATGGCGAGGGCCTCTTCAAAAAGGCGAGTCCGGGTGGTGCGGTCGAGCCGACCCAGCGGTTGGTAGGCTTTGGCAAAGTTGTCGTGCTGATACACGTGTCCGTCGGCCAGCACGTAGTAGGTATCAACCTGGTTGGTCATCCCCCCGCCCTTGCCCAGCGTCAGGTAGTCCTGCTCGATCGGCTTCGGGGCGAAATGCTCCCCGCTGGCAAGCGCCGATCATGAGTATCAACGCTGCGCTCGTTACGTAGCTGGTTAGGTTACTCATCTTCCTAGGTTATAAGGATCGCACAATGTACGAAGGAAGGAGCAATCGCTGCTGCCAAAGGGTGTTAAATTATCATGAAGTTGTTAAATATACCGGTATTTGGGTAGGAGGCTGCTTCTTATTACACTAGCTTCATTTCAAATAACTAACCTCCACCGGGAAGCGCTCGTTGATGCCGCCCAACTTTTCGTAGGCGGCCTGGGTTAGGCGGATATCCACCTTGTCGTTTACCCCGGTGTCAGGCAGTTTGCCGACCACCCGCACAAACACGCTCATGTCGTTCATCTCGTTGCGCACCCGCAACACCGTGCCCACCGGGGCGGTGCGGTGCAGAGCCAGGTACTTCCGGGTGTTAGTGCCGCCCTCAATCACCGAGGCGAACCCCATCTCTGACTCCGTCTCGATAGACTCCAGGGTTTTATTTTCTTCCTCCTTAATCCCTTCAAAGCGCTGTCGCTCCGCCTCCAGCGCTTGGGAGCGACTCATGCGCGCTCGGCGAACGGGCGGCGTGGGCGGCGCATCTACCTCCACCACGGGAGCTACCGGAGTGACACCCGCCAGCGTTTTTTCACGAATGATGAGTGTCTGGCCGAATCTAATACCCTCGCCCTCCAGCTGGTTGCGTTTCCGCAGTTCGTCTACTGGCACACCATAAACGCGGGCAATGGCGTAGAGAGTTTCGCCCTCTTTCACGGTGTGCAATTCGTATTTGTTCGCTTTAGGGGTGGTGGTGTTCGCGTCGCCTGCCGGAGCATCCAGATACACGATGAGTTCCTGCCCAATGGCAATTGATTGCCCCCCCAGGGCGTTCCAAGTCCGAATATCGTTCACGCCCACGCCATACTTTCTGGCAATCGAAAACAGGGTCTGCCCCTCTTCCACCGAATGCCGCACCTTCTCACCCTTGGCCAACTGCGGAAACAGCGGAATGCGGAGCGTGTCCCCAATGTTGAGTTTCTCTAGGTCAGTTTGTCGATTGAAACCCCGTAGATCGTTCATCGAGATAGCGTAGTGCTGGGCGATAGCAAACAGGGTTTCCCCCTCGTTTACCTGGTGCAGCACGAAAATTTCGCCCAGGTTGCGCTCCAGACCCACCGAGTCGGCGGGGGCCGTGGCGTAGCTACCGAAGGCTATTAAGGTGCCAACAACCAGCAGTGAGCAACGAGCAATGGAAAGAAAAAGCATGGCGGGACGGTTGGTTTGTACGTAGATGAGGCAAAGATACGGCCACCTTCGCTAAAAGAACGGCCCGGTTTGGGCTTTATTTTTCGAGGGCGCTGTCCGTCGAAACGTTTTCTTATACCAAGTTTCGGACGACAACCAAGTCTGACGTCGGGAAGCCGCCGGGTGGAAAAACCTACGCGTTGTCAACTTTTTTCTGGCGGTAACGGTTTTTCAGGTATCTACTATTCTCCCCCTCAATCATGAAATATTTCTTGTTGACCATTTTGTTGGGGCTGTTGCTGCCCTCCGTCTCCTCCGCGCAGGTGCAAGCAGTCGATACCACGGCGCGCCCGCAGGTGCTGGTGATGAATATTCGCTCGGAGATCGACCCGCGCATGAGCCGCTACGTGATGCTCGCCCTCGAGCGCGCCGAAGACGCTGACATCGACTACCTGCTCATTAACATGGATACCTACGGGGGGGCGCTTAACGACGCCGACGACATCCGCACCCGATTGCTGGAGTTCGATAAGCCGGTGTATACCTTTATCAACAAAGATGCGGCCTCGGCCGGAGCGCTGATCGCCATTGCCACCGACAGCATTTATATGGCCCCCGGCGGTAGCATCGGCGCGGCCACGGTGGTGAACGGCGGCACCGGCGAAGCGGCTCCTGATAAGTATCAATCTTACATGCGCTCCATCATGCGCTCTACTGCCGAGGCCAACAACCGCAATCCCCGCATTGCCGAAGCCATGGTCGACGAAAATCTGGTGGTTGATAGCGTATCCGAAGCGGGGTCGGTGATTACCTTCTCCACCTCCGAGGCCATTAAGTACGGTTTCTGCGAGGCGCAGGTGAACAGTTTAGAAGATATTTTGGCCCGCAACGGCGTAGACGATTACGAGATGAGCGTTTTTGAGATCAGTGCCACCGAGAAAATTATCGCTTTCTTCCTGAATCCCTTTCTGAGTGGCATTCTGATTCTGATTGTGATCGGCGGTATCTACTTTGAGTTGCAAACACCGGGGGTGGGCTTCCCGATTCTGGCCGCCATGATTGCCCTCACCCTCTATTTGGTGCCGCACTACCTCAACGGCTTGGCCGAGAATTGGGAGATCGCTGCGCTTTTTATTGGAGCGGTGTTGCTGGCATTGGAAGTGCTGGTGATTCCTGGCTTCGGGGTGGCGGGACTGGCCGGACTGGTGCTGGTGGTGGGTTCGCTCACCATGATTATGCTCAACAACCAGAACTTCAACTTCTTCTTCGTAGACCCGTCTGACGTAATTCAGGCGGCAACCACCACGTTGGCCGGATTGCTGGGAGCTATGCTGTTGCTGTTTTTTGGGGGAGCGCGCTTCACCGAGAGTGCCGCTTTTCGGCGGGTGTCGTTGCAGCATACGCAGGCGCGCAGCGAGGGCTACACCGTGAAGGCGCAAACCCCCGTGTTGATCGGGGAAGAAGGCGAGGCGTTCACCGTGTTGCGTCCCAGTGGCAAGGTGATGATCAACGACGAATTGTACGATGCCTTCACCCGGGGCGATTATATTGAGCAGGGAATGCGGGTGGTGGTGGTGAGCGACGAAGGGGCATCACTGCGCGTGAAACTGGCCAAAGACGTGATTGATAGTAGTTCTAGGTTCGGGGTTGAAGGTTCTTAGTTCTAGGTTCGTAAAAACTAAAGAACTACGAACCTAAAACTTTTCAACCTAGAACCTCAACTACCGCAGCCTACGCACTCAATCTGCGAGTCCATCGGGCGGGTGCCGGTGAGTTTCATTTTTAGATTGTGCATCTTGTCACGAATCTCCATGTCCTTGAACATATCGCCGGTAAGCTGCGCGTTAAGCGATTCAATTTCCTTTTCAATGTCTGATTTAGTAGCCGTTTCCATAAAGACGTTCGTTTTGCTGTTCAACAGTCCAAGGTAGAAAAAGTTTCGAAGACCGAAAAAGCGGGAGAAACATTTCTACGAAAAAAAGAATGCTCACCCAATAAAGTTCGCAGCGCGAAAACGTTGGGCGAGACATTCAAGTACAAGGGATAATTACCGCTGTGGCCGCGATGATCGGGTCACGCCTGACCGGGTCACGCCTGACCGAGTCCGGCCCGTGCTGCTGCTACCGCGACTCGGCGAAGCCGACTGCGTTTCAGCGCGACTTGGCGCTGATTGGGTGGTGCTAGATCGACTAGAGCTTGAGCTACTGGGCGAAGCCGACGAACGGCTACGGCTCGGCGATGAAGATGGTTCGCTGCTGCGGCTAGTCGGAGGTGACGATCGGGTCGGGGTATCACTAGAGCGACTATACGACGAAGAGCGACTCGAACCCGAACGGCTGTTCCCCGGACTCACCGAAGGCGAAGACGACCGGCTTTCCGTGCGCGCGGGCGAACGCTCCGGAGCCGAACGACGCTCGTAGCGACTGTTGCCCGACGAGCGGGACGGCGTAGCGGTGCTCGGCGTTGCCCTTCGACTTGGCGAAGTGCGCTGGCGGGATCCGCGGGCCGGTTCAGACGAGCGACTGTCATACGACGAACGGGTGGTGTTGTCACGCGAGCGCGACGAACGGACCGCCGGAGCCGATTGATCATTTCGGTCGTAGGACGAACGCGTGGGCGCGCTGTTACGAGGCGTAGTTCGCTGGTAGCGGCTATTAACGTCCGCACCGCGGGATACACCCTGACTGCGCACCTCGGGACGATACAGGGAGACGGAACCTCCGCGTACCGAAGCCGCCCCGGGTCGCCGTGAGGCTTGCACCTGACGCACCCGCACCGGTCGGCGGGTAGCCCGCTCAATGTCGCGGCGCTGCGGACCGCTGTAGTAACGGTGCTGGTCGTTATACACATTAGTGTTGTTGATCACCGTGGTTTGGTTGATCACATTCACCACCCGGCCGCGCGGCACGCAGTAGTCATAAATCCGGGGACTGGTGATGTAGCGTTGGGGCGCGAAGCTCCAGTAGGAGCGCGGAATGCGGCGACCAATGTTGATGTTTACGTTTACGTTCAGGCCCGGCGACAGCGGTGCCCAGCCGTAGTAACCGCCCCCCGAGCGCCAGGCCACCCAGGCGGGTCCCCACTCGTTGCCCGGCACCCACATCCAGCCGTAGTAGTCGTCTAAGAACCAGCGACCGTAGTGGAAGGGCGCCCAGCCCCAGTCGTAGTGCGACACCCAAGTGTTGCCGTATTCGGTCATCACCCAGTGGCCGCGCGTCACGTAGGGCTGAAAGCCCCGGCCCACGTTCGGAATCCACACCTGCCCGTACTGTGGATTGTCCATCCAGGTGCCGTAGGGCGCTAATTCTTGGTGAAACATATCGGAAGGTACCTGAGACTGTGCCCCCGGCTGAGGCGCCCCCGGCAATGGTGCCCCCGGCTGAGGCGCCCCCGGCTGATTAAAGCTAGATCGGGCTACCCCCCGAGAGGCTGGGGGAAGGCAACTACTGGTACTGATCGCAATGGCAATCGCTATTATATTGAAGTAGGCTTTCATCGTATTAGAATTTTCGTGGTACAAAATGCGGCGATCTACCAGCGTAGAAGCGTCACATTATGTTAATAAACCCAAATACCGTGCCTACGTAAGAAATTTAGAAAATTAGAGCTAGTTTTTAGGTTAAATTTGCTCATACGCCACTAATAAGACCTTATATTTTCTATTGGCAATTACCGCGTCACTAGGGTAGCAACCCATGGTTATCAGTGACAAATGATTGCCAGCCTACTAGCCTACCTTGTTTCGTGTTTAAAGTTTCCGTTCCCCCGTATACTACATAGGAAGTATCAGGTGCATTACCGGAAAGCTTATTCCAGTAAGACAGGTTTTTAAAATAATCCATTGTTTTAGTCACGCCTGATTTAATCTCTATCGGTATTAATTGCTGCCCCTTTTCTATGAGTAGGTCAATCTCTGTGCCCCGGTGATCTCTCCAGAAATAGACCTGTGGCGTTTTTCCCTGATGATAAGCGCTTTTAATTAACTCGGTAATGATGAGATTCTCAAAGATGGCTCCTCGCGCAAAATGAGCGAATAAATCTTGCGGGGTGTTGATGGTAAGCAGATAGCTTAGCAGTCCAGTGTCATAGAAATACAGCTTAGGCATTTTAATTAGCCGCTTGTTGAAATTTTTATGATGAGGATAGAGCCGAAAAACAAGGTAGCTTGCTTCCAGAATATTGAGCCAGGATTTAACGGTATTGACCGCTATTCCGGCATCGTTAGACAACTCCGACATATTAAGCAACTGACCTACCCGACCGGCACACAGTTTTACAAAGGTTGAGAAAGTAGCGAGATTGCCTACTTGGGTAAGCTGCCGCACGTCTCGTTCTACGTAAGTACGCATGTAATTAGGGTAAAAATCTTCGGCAGGAATACCCTTATCAAACATTCGCGGGTAAAACCCCCTAACTGCTACCTCTTCGTATCTATCGGAAAGTAAGTCCGCGTTCTTCAGTTCTAGCATGGAGAAGGGAAGTAGCTGAAGTATGCCTACCCGGCCAGCCAAACTCTGACTAATTTGCTCGGATAGTAGAAAGTTTTGCGAACCCGACAGCACAAATTTAACCTGCTCGTCTTCGTCAACAATGCCTTGTATGTAGGAAAAGAGAAGAGGAGCTCTTTGTATCTCGTCTAGCACCGCCCCCTGCGGGTAGTTACTTAGAAAGAGCCGAGGATCGTCAACTGCTAGCGCTCGGTTGTCCGGGTTCTCCAAACTAACGTAGGGCAGGTGAGAGAGGGTGTTACGAATTAGGGTGGTCTTGCCCGACTGCCGGGGCCCGGTAACGGACACCACCGGGTAGAACTGCAGCAGCTGCCTGAGCTTCTCTTTCAGAGTTCGGTAGATCATTAACGAATGTACAAATTTGCAATCCGATTGCAAATTTGTACAAATTTTTGCAAAATGTTGAGTTTTGGATTATTCGTAACAGTAACGCAAGGTTATTCGGAAGATCGGAATGTTCTTGCTCAAACAGTGAACAAGCTCTCTTATTATTACTCGGTGTTTCTCGCTCAGCACTCAATATTTAAAGCAGCGTCTAAGCTTATCGTCAACACACCCTAGAATAGCCGCACCTGCTCCACTTCCTCGCGCGTTACCTTGAAAAACTCCTTGTGGATGTTAAAAACGGCTTCCCGGCCCTTTTCTCTCGGCACATAGCTGCCATCTTCCTGCATCAGATACGTATTTACGTTGTCCTTGAGATTGTAAGCCAAAATGTTGATAATCTGCCGCTGCACCGTGGGGTTCACGAACAGAAACAACGACTCGATGCGGCGCTCGAAGCTGCGCACCATCACGTCGGCGCTGCCGCCGTACACCTTGGGCTCGCCGTTGTTATGAAAATAGAAGATGCGAGAATGCTCTAGAAAATCTCCCACAATAGAGCGCACGCTGATGTTCTCGCTCAGCCCCTTGCGTCCCGGCCGCAGACAACAGATGCCCCGCACGATTAGTTTGATCGGAACGCCCGCCTGCGAGGCCTGATAGAGTTCATCAATCACGAAACGGTCCTCGAGCGAATTGATCTTGATCACAATACCGCTGGCCAGCCCCTGCTTGGCGTGTTCGGCCTCGGTGCGGATTAAGCCAATTAAGCGCTCGCGCATGCCATCGGGGGCGGTGATCAGGTACTTGTACTCGGCGGGCTGCGAGTGGCCGGTGATGGCATTGAAGAACTCGGCCACGTCGTAGGCGTACACCTCGTTGCTGCTGAGCAACCCCAGGTCGGTATATAGCTTGGCCGTCTGCTCGTTGTAGTTGCCGCTCGACATGTGCACGTAGCGCGTTACCTTGTTGCGCTCCTTGCGGACGATGAGCAGCAGTTTGGTGTGGGTCTTCAGGTTGCTGATGCCGTAGATCACGAAGCACCCGGCCTTGTGCAGTTTCTGCGCTTCGCGCATATTGTTTTCTTCGTCGAAGCGGGCCTTCAGCTCGAAGAGTACAGACACCAGTTTGCCGCTTTCGGCGGCCTTGAGCAGCGCCGCGGTGATGCGCGAGTCGTCGGCCAGTCGGTAGATGGTAAGCTTGATGGCCAGCACGTTGGGGTCGTCAGCCGCCTGTTCCAGCAGTTCGAGCAGCGGCTCGATGTCGTTATAGGGATGGTGCAGCAGCACGTCGCGGTGCTTGAGCACCTCGAAGATGTTTTCTTTGTCGGTTTCCGGATAGGTGAGTGGGGGCACCGGCGGGTGCGGCTTGGGCATGCGGTTACGAAACTCACTGTTCTTGATAATCTGCCACAGCGCCGTAAAGTCCATCAGCCCGTCGGACTCAATCTCGTAAACATTGTCGCGGTCGATGTTCCAGCGGTTCAGCAGCAAGCGCATCATCCAGGAACTGTAGCCGCTCTCTACCTCGATGCGTACCACCCGGCCGGTTTTGCGGGTTTTCAGCTTGCGCCGCACTTCCTCAATAAAGTTAGCCTCCAGGTCGTCGCTTTCGTCTAGCGTAAAGTCGCCGTTGCGCGTGATTCGGAACAAGTTGACCGAGGCGATTGTGATGTTGCGAAACAACTGGCTGATATACTGCCGGATGATTTCCTCGATCGGCACGAAGGTCACGTGGTCGTCGTCGTCAATTTCGTAGAAGCGGGGCAGGTTCTGAGGCACCTGCACGAACGATAGCTTCTTGTTGTCTTTTTTCTCCTTGTTCTTGGTCACCACCCCAAACACCAGCAGCTTGTTCATCAGCGTCGGAAACGCATGATAACTGTCGAAGGTCATGGGCGTGAGCATCGGATAAATGGTGAGGTTAAAGTACTCCTCAATCGCCTGTTGCTCTTCCTCAGGCAGCTGGTCGATATCTTTGACGATGCTCAGGTGGTTCTTCTTGAACTGGGGCACCAGTTGCTGCCGGTAGTAGTCGTTCTGATCGCGGAAAAATTCCTGGGTTTCCTGCAGCAGCTTCTTGCGAAAGGGTTTTTCGCGCAGGCCGGAGTAATCGATGCGCTCGCGGCCGTAGTCAATGTAATTATACAAACTGCCGATGCGAATCATAAAGAACTCATCGAGGTTCGACGAGGTGATGGCCATAAACTTAAGCTTCTCAAAAAAGTGACGGCTCTTCTTCTTCGCTTGGTCCAGCACCCGGTCGTTGAACCGCAACCAGCTCAGGTCGCGGCTGATGAAGTTGCTGGAGGAAATAGAAGAAGCGATGCGGTCGGCTGCTGAGCCGTTGCTTTTGGTGCGGGACGGCGCAGTTGGCGAGACTGGTTTTGCCTCAGCGGCTTGTGGGGTGGTGGTGTCAGTATCAGAAGGGGTGCTCATGCGCTATAATCGGTTTGACAGATTCTCTAAAATATCCATAATTGAGCAAAGATAACAAGTTGCCTCAAAGCTTCCGATCTTATTTTCGCCGGTGTGGTTGCGGTTGATTCAATCGTCTATCTTACTAGAAAATATCGAGCAGTCCGTATCCCAGCGTCGGCACGAATACTTGAAGCACATAGCCCCCCCTTTATCATTCAGGAAGAACCCTCTCACCACTTTGCGGAGGTTAGTGCTTTGGTGCAAAAGGATCCCTGCTAGATGACATTATGATTCTATCTAAAGTTGCTAAAAGCCAAAGAAGCTTGGCTAGAAATTGCAGTGGGTGGAACCTGACGCTTGGCGTTTCACAACTGATAGAGATTGTAATATCTCTACTCTGGTTGTTAGGGTAACGAAGTGTCCTACGATTCCCTTGTGGACGCTTCACTGGTTGTCTAACTTCAAAACGCTCTCTAGTAGTGCTTCGGACACGCGGAAATCAGTGTTTTTGATTTTCTCAACAAACGGTTTCACCGCTTGGATTTTGCCAGCAACTTTAGCGGAACCAATCACGCCTAACGTGCCTGTGTAATCAATTCCAAGTTCTTTTGCTATTTTTCTTCCCTTTAACTCATCTACAATCAACAGCGGTGATTTTATTTCAAGAGCCAAAGCGATAGCACTCGCTTCTCCTGGATCAAGGAAGGCCGTTAGCGCTGGCTGAAGATTGCCCCTGGGCGACTGCACTTTTATCCATTTTGGTAACGCTCTGTTGTACTCGTCTGCTACTGTATCGGTGATAGTTACTTGTCCGAAAACGTCCTTCAGTAGCACTAATTCGTTGATCTTGCGTAATAGAATCAAGCAGCTAGTATCAGCAATGATAGTTCGAGGCATTCTTTATATCTTGGTCTAGTTCCTCGACTGGATAGTTGATGATGGACACGCCGAACTCGCCGAGCAACTCCATAAATGTTTCTTTGGAATAGCCCACCAGTTGGGCGGCCTGCCCCAGGCTTAGTCTTCCCTTCTCGTACAATTTGGCAGCCAGAAACATCTTTGCCTCTTTCTCTTCCAGGTCTACCGTATCCGGAATATGAATAGTGATGGTGCGCATGGGTTGTATAATTCAAAAGGTTACGCTAAAGATAACACAATTTTTTTAGCTTGCTGACAACCTACGCAAGGTTGCACTTACGACTGAGCCACCATAGTTATGACTATCTGCTCAGGATGCGCAGTGAATACCAAAGCAGCTTGAACATACGCTGGTTTGAGCATGGGAAAATCAGCCAATATCTCTTTGTGGCTCATCCCCGAGGCAAGCCATTACAATGTGTTGATGACATTCTTAGCATTGTTGGAATTAGGCGTTATTTGAAAAATTCATCTGCATTAATTGGTTCAGACTCCATATTGCCGCCAACTACTGGATAGAGAGTTACTTCGATAATAGAGTATTGATAGCCATCTTGCTCTATTTGGAGTAAGTCACTATAATCGTCCGATTTGCTGAAACCTGCTTCCGCCTCAAAAAACCCTCTGACACTCTCCATAAAAAGCGTATCGGGATTCCAATCGTTACCATAAAATGACTTTAAATAATAGATTCCATTTGGTACGCTCGTTATCTCAAAGGATTCGCCTGCGCGTATGTACTCATTCCTTATTGTTCGGTGCGGGCTGTAGTACTGTGTTAAGCAGACCACGGCGTCGGTTCCTTGTCCATTATGGATTTTCACTCTGTTCTGAAGACTCTTATCATAAACCCCTTTACCAAAATAATGATCGTAAGGACTATCCCCTGTTTCAAGATAATTGCCTTTCCATTTGCGCAATTGTGCGACCTTTTTATGTGGTAGTCCTAGTGTTCGGCGAAATGCCTCGGCGGTTTCGGGCACGTTCTCCATTCCACCCTCTATTAGTGTTATTCTGAGACGCTCTAGTTTCTTAGGATTGTTACGGAGTTCTTCTTCAAAAGCATCAAAATCTCCAACCATCATACCCCCCTCCTCCAAGATATTGTATAATTTCTGAAGCTTACTTTGTTCAGGTAATTTCTGCTCTTCTTTTACATGTTCATTCTTATCTTCTTTTGCTGATCCGTAATTGTCTAGCGTCGATTCAGTTGCTAGTCCACTATTAGCAATTATCGGTTTTGATGGTTGAGAAATGTAAGAATTGTCTCCGTCAATAGATGTAAGATAGACTACAACAATCACGATTAAAAATCCAACCAATCTCCAATTTCGTTTCAGAAAACTCGCGGTACTTCTTACTTGTTGCTTAGAGGTTTTATATTTAGTTCTCCTGTCAATTTCTTGAATAAGTGCATTATCCGATCCTGCTATCCATACGAGTTGAGTTATATACTTATTCTTTTGACGTTGTTCAAAAAATCTAAGCAATGGTACGACAGTGAAAATCAAATTTCTTTTCTGACTGTCAGATATGAATTGATATAAGTTTAGGATATCTCCAATCAGAATATTGTTTAAATATTTAGAAATAACATTAATATCTACTTGGTCTTCAGAAGCATTCTCAACTTGGTTTCCCATCTGCATAAGATTGGAAATAATACTACTCACCAGCTCATTAGAATTAGGTTCATGAGGTTGATCTCTGGATTTTTTAGATTCATGATCTGGCTTTTCGTCCTGGCTATTTTCATTGTATTGAGCTCTCCTTACCTCGTCTGAAAGAGTTTCATAAGCATCTTTTAGGTCTCTAAACATTTGCTCAAAAAAGGCATCTCCCGGATTTTTATCTGGATGGAATTTATGCGCGAGTTTCCTGTAGGCTGCTTTTATCTCGGCTTGAGAAGCATCTTTATTGACTCCGAGAATAGAGTAATAATCTTTTGCCATTAATTATTAGACCTTAGATGCTTCTATTTATAAATACAATATTGATATTACATATTTAAATGAAGTCACAGAGCTATTTTACCGAATATACAAAAACTTACTTCCTTAATAGTCGTTTTTCTATCCAACCAGTTCGGTCTTTATGTACTATTTCGTACCATTTACCTTCACTGCATATAACATTCACTTTATCGCCAAAATTTAATTTACTCACCGGCTTGCTTTGATCAGTCGGCGCATTGTTTAAGTATGCTGTCTTCACCACGAAATAATAATCCGTCAGGCTCTTACGACTACTCAAAGTACACTTTCCCGATTGCACTGTGGACCAAGATGCGTATTCTATTTCCCCCCTTTTCTGTTTAATTGAGTAGGCAATAGAAGTAGCAGCAGTATTATTATTTGAGCGAGTTGCAGCCGTATAATGTTCTCTTATCTTCGTTTTTAGAGGTAACATATCACTGTTTACATCTATAGTGACAGAATGAACATATCCAATAGTACCATCGTAAACTACCTCCCAAAATTCACCTTTATAATTTAATACTCTAACGAAAGAGTTTTTGGGTATAGACCTTGCCACATCTATTTGACTAGGCTTTTGCCATAGTTGCCCATTGGACTTTGTAGTGGCATATACATAACCATTGGGATATTTACCGACCTTTTTCGGTTTATCAACAACGCTAGTCCCAGTGTCAGTATAACGTTTACGTCTTTTCTGGACGCTAGATTGACGGTTAGAAGTGGACGGGTGCGAGTTGTCGGGACGAATCCAACCCTTTTTGCCTGTATAGGGATTTGTGTTGCCACGAGTTGAAAAGTTGTCTCTGTTGGTAGAATTAGGGGCGGTTCTGTAGTGAGGGCGTACATATGTTCCATCCTTTCGGTAGTATCCTTTCACTTTAACGTGTTTGGAATTAGCTTGACTCCAAGCCGAACACGCTGCGACTGCTAAAATTACAGACGTTAGGAAAATATATTTCGCAAAGCGATATATCATGTTTCTCTACAAAACTTACATATGGGCTCAATTTGTAATAAACTCACTAAAAATCAAAATATATTGATGGCTACATTGATAAAGAATTATTTCAATTGTCCAGTCTACAGAGCATCCCCTTCTTAATAATAAGGTGATTCGCCACTTTATACCTCGTCCGTCTTCGTGTGACGGAGATTCTGAGTCTTCGCTATCGCTACGCTCCGAAATGACGATAACAAGTTTCCAAATGCTATCATACATAGCTTATCCTGGTCGCAGCTTAGCATATGAGAAGCTAGTATTATTCCCCTCACTGACTAAAAAAAACGCCCTTCCACTCAGTTTTGTTAAGCCATCGGAAACCGCCGTTCCCCAGCTTTACTATACTTAGGCAGCCTCCTAGCCCTTTCTTAAAGCATGGCAAGACAGCCGCCGCAACCGCTTGCGCAGGCGATTTGCAGATTTCATTTCATTAGCAACTTGTTGCGTAAGATAGACGTTCGGTCTAGTAACAGAAACCACGCAGCAAGTATTTGAACTGAGCAGCTAGGTGAGCTGCATGAGACATTATGACAATGGAAACGTATCAGACAAAACAGAGAGTTACCAACCGAACGCTGACCGTAGAAGAACTGCCGGAAGAATTTGAAGGGTTGGAGGTAGAAGTTAAAGTAATCGCCTTAAAGGCCACAAGTTCTGGCAATCAGGAAGGGGAGGAATCAAATAAATGGCAAGCTCTTCGGAAGGCTAGAGGTATTGCGCGTGATAGCACCGTAGAGATAGACGAAGAAGAATGGTACAAGCAGTAGCGGTGTTCATAGACTCGTCTGTATTGGTAGAATATATCAAAGATAGAAAGGTAGCCCTGCTCAACCGGCACAAGATTCCCTACCTCGCTTCCTACGATGTCACCGACTTCGCATCCGCTTGTGCGGCAAAAGGGATCGTACTACTAAGTGACATCGAAGAAGCTAAACGACACATTCCTTCCGTATGAACTACCCCTGGCTTCTCACCATGGCGTGGCGCGACAGCCGCCGCAACCGCTCCCGACTGATTCTCTTCATGAGCAGCATCGTGCTGGGCATCGCCGCCCTGGTGGCCATCAACTCCTTTGGCGACAGCATGCAGCGCGACATTGAGCTGGAAGCCAAAAAGCTGCTGGGGGCCGATCTGGTGGTCGAGAGCCGCTTCCCGTTCTCCGAAAACGTAACGCAACGCCTGGACTCGCTGGCCGAGCGGCAGTCCGAAGAAGTGAGCTTCGCCTCGATGGTGCTGTTTCCCAAGAACGACGGCAGCCGCCTGGTACAGGTGCGCGCCCTACAGGGTGATTTCCCCTACTACGGAGCCATCGAAACCAATCCGCCCGCGGCCGGAGGCTCCTTCCAGCAGCAACAAACCGCGCTGGCCGACAACACCCTGATGCTTCAGTTCGATGCCGCCGTGGGCGACTCCATCAAAGTAGGCAATAGCACCTTTGCGTTGTCGGGGGGCATCAGCAAAGTGCCGGGGCAGCCCGGTATTGCCGCCACCGTGGCCCCGCCCGTTTACATTCCATTGAGTAGCTTAGCAGCAAGCGGACTCCTGCAACGGGGTAGCCGCGTTAACTACAAGCGCTTCGTCAAATTCGCCGCCGGCACCGATGTAGAGGCGCTGGTGGAGCGAGAATTCGAGCCCCTGCGCGATACCGAAGAAATACGCTACGACACCGTGGAAGAACGCAAGCAGGAAATCGGCGATAACTACGCCAACCTCACCGGCTTTTTAAACTTGGTCGCCTTCGTGGCCCTGCTGCTCGGGTGCCTGGGCGTGGCCAGCGCGGTGCATATTTACCTGAAAGAGAAGATGATCTCGGTGGCGATCTTGCGCTGTCTGGGCGGGCAAGGACGGCAGGGGTTTATGATCTTCCTGATTCAGATTATCGGGATGGGCTTGGTCGGATCGGTGCTGGGAGCACTGCTGGGCACGGCAGTGCAGTTTGTGCTGCCGCAGGTGTTTGCCGACTTCCTGCCGGTGGAAGTGGACGTGGCGATTTCCTGGTCGGCGGTGCTGCAGGGCGTACTGATTGGAATGATTATCTCGGTGCTCTTTGCGCTGTTGCCATTGCTGGCGGTGCGCAAGATTTCGCCCCTGCGCGTGATTCGTGCCTCGTACGAAGAAGCTACTACCGCCGACCCCTGGCGCTACGCCATCGCCGGACTCATTGTGCTGCTGGTGGGTGGATTCGCCTTCTGGCAACTGCAACAGGTGCGCGAAGCGCTGTTTTTCACCCTGGGCATGATCGTGGCCTTTGCGGTGCTCTGGGCGACTCGCTCAACTGCTCATTTGGGCGGTGCGTCGCTACTTTCCGACCTCGTGGAGCTACCTGTGGCGGCAGAGCCTGTCCAACCTGTATCGTCCCAACAACCAAACCCTGGTGCTCATCGTCACGGTGGGCCTGGGCACCGCCCTGATCAGCCTGCTGTTCTTCACCCAAAATATGCTGCTCGATAAGATAAAGCTCAGCAGCAGCGACAATCAGCCCAACATGGTGCTGTTCGACATCCAGACGGCGCAGCAGGACTCGCTGGTGCAGCTAACCCGCTCGTTTGACCTCCCGCTGCTTCAGCAGGTGCCGGTGGTCACCATGCGGTTGGAAGGGCTTAGCGGCCGCACCATCACCCAGATCAAGGAAGACACCACCGACCAGGTGGAGCGCTGGGTGCTGAACCGCGAGTACCGCGCCACCTATCGCGATTCGCTCATCGACTCCGAAGAACTGCTGCGGGGCCAGTGGGTGGGCACCGCCGGAGATTCTATCTTCGTGTCGCTGGAAGACGGACTGGCCGAAGTCGATGCAGGTAGACGTGGGCGACAAAGTGACGTTCAACGTGCAGGGCGCGGTGATGGACACCTACGTGGGTAGCATCCGGAAGGTGGACTGGCAACGGGTGCAGACCAACTTTTTGGTGGTGTTTCCCACCGGGGTGCTAGAGCGCGCGCCCCAGTTTCACGTGCTCATTACCCGGGTAGCCTCCGACCAGCAGGCCGCGCAGCTTTCAGCAGGCCGTGGTGAAGGGCTTCCCCAACGTGTCGGTGATCGACCTGAAGCTGATTTTGCAAACGATTGACGAGATCATCGGCAAAATCTCGTTCGTAATTCGCTTTATGGCGTTCTTCAGCATTGTTACGGGTATCATCGTGCTCATCGGTTCGGTGATCATCAGCAAGTACCAGCGCATTCAGGAGAGCGTGCTACTGCGCACGATGGGCGCCAACCGGAAGCAAATTTTAACCATTAACGCGCTGGAGTACTTCTTTCTGGGCAGCTTATCGGCGCTGGCCGGAGTGTTTATCGCGTTGTTGGGCAGTTGGGCGTTGGCCCGGTTCAGCTTCGAGGTGCCGTTTAGTCCGGCGGTGGGTCCGGTGGTGCTGGTCTATCTAATTATTACCGCGCTGACAATGCTGATTGGCCTATCGAACAGCCGCAGCATCCTGAACAACCCGCCGCTGGAGGTGCTTCGGCAGGAAGCTTAGCTCAAACACTCATCAACTCTCCCGACCCGAACAGCACCAACCCCCGAATTGTCAGTTGCTGTGCGGGATTGCCCGGAAGCAAGACTTGCCGACGGCGGTCTTCAAAGGAACCCAAAATGGGCGTCACGTCAACTTTCACGTCCCAGTCGCGGGGCACTGTCAGCTCGGTGCTGCCGAAGAGCGTGAACACGTCCAGTTCGTGCTGCCCCTCGGCCAGTCGGGCGTTCACGAAGTTGACTTCGTTGCTACCGAAAATGGTAGTGATCTTGCCACCCCGAAAGTATTCTGAAGTGATCAGCCGGTCGTTCCTGCCTAGAATAGCCGTTTCATCGATGAATTCTACCCTGTCTCCCTCGACTTCAAATTCGTTTGTCGTTTTTTTTTCCTGCGAGCGGCGCACCAGCAGCACCACACCGATGGCGACCAGGGCCAGGGGCCAGAACTGCCGCACCACTTCGCCCACGCTCACGT
>CAWHXE010000023.1:0-186782 GCA_963833215.1 uncultured Cytophagales bacterium
CACGAATGCAACTGACAAAACCGACCAGGCCCTCCGCGGCAAAGTGGTGGTGATTACCGGGGCTTCCGCTGGGGTAGGACGAGCCACGGTACGGGAGTTTGCGCAGTACGGAACCAAAATAGCGTTGCTGGCCCGCGGCAAAGACGGCCTGGAAGCGGCCCGGCAGGAAGCCGAAGCCGCTGGTAGTCAGGCCCTGGTCATTCCCACCGACGTAGCCGATCCGCAGCAAGTAGAAGACGCTGCCTCACGGGTGGAACAAGAACTGGGACCAATTGACATCTGGGTCAACAATGCGATGAACAGTGTCTTTTCACCGTTTAAGGAAATGAACCCGGAAGAGTACAAACGGGTGACGGAGGTCACGTATCTGGGGCAAGTATACGGTACGATGGCGGCCCTCAAACGGATGCTACCCCGCAATCGGGGATCTATTGTGCTGGTGGGTTCGGCCCTTGCCTACCGGGGTATTCCGCTCCAATCAGCCTACTGCGGAGCCAAGCACGGTATTGAGGGACTCTTCAACTCCGTACGCAGTGAATTGATGCACGATAAGAGTAACGTCAAAATAACGATGGTGCAGTTACCCGCGCTCAATACGACGCAATTCGGTTGGGTCAAGACCCGCTTGCCCAACAAAGCTAAGCCGATGGGTACGATCTTTCAGCCAGAAGTAGCGGCCCGGGCCATCGTATTTGCTGCCACATACAATCGCCGCGAAGTGTTCGTCGGTTATCCTACCGTACAAACCATCATCGGCAACAAACTTGCCCCCTGGTTTGCCGACTGGGTGTTGGCCAAGACCGGTTACCAAGGGCAGCAAACCGATGAATCGATTTCGCCGGACCGATCGCACAATCTATGGGAGCCAGTGGCGGAAGACCGCGGTGCCCACGGCGATTTCAACCAGCAAGCGCATAACTTCAGTCTCCAGTTGTGGGCTACCGAAAACAGGGCGTCGCTGGCGGCAGGAGCCTTGATAGCCGCTGCCGCAGTTGCCGGAGTAAATTGGATACGAAATAACTAAGGATGAATCTTTTTGCTTTACTCTTCGGGCTACTCATTGTAGCACTGACTGCTTACGATTTTTTTAGTACAACACTATCTTCCAACGGGGCGGGCTTTATGACGCACCGCGTATCTCACTTCATCTGGCAGTCGTTTCTGCGCGTGAGCCGGATCAGCGAGAGACCCCAACTGCTAAAGAGTGCTGGTATCTCAGTGATCCTTACCCTGATTGTCATGTGGTTGGGACTGCTTTGGTTAGGGTTATTTCTCGTTCTGTTGGGTGACTACGATTCAGTAGTGACATCTTCGAAGAGCCTTCCGGCCTCGGCTTTAGATAAGCTTTACTATAGCGGCTACGTGCTGTCCACCCTGGGCAACGGAGATTTCAAACCGGGAAGTAGAGTGGCAATTGGTTACGGCGGTCTTTTCGTTCGCGGGTTTCATCTTTATCACTACCGCTATGACGTACGTGATCTCGGTGGCTTCAGCCATTATTGACAAACGAAGTTTGAGTCTGTTTATCGCGAACATGGGTGACTCTCCCCAGGAACTGCTAACCAACGCCTGGGACGGCGAAAGTCTTTCGGGACTGACCTCGGTGGCCACCGAACTGCGTCAAATGATCAACCGACATGTTCAGAACCACCGGGCGTATTCTACGCTACACTTTTTCCACAGTGGTCGCAAAAGAAGTTCAATAGCCATCAACATCGTCAAGCTCAACGAAGCCTTGAGCATCGCTTTGTTATTGTTTGATCCGGTAACAGAGCAGGATCAACGAGCCTTGCGTCCCCTCAGAAATGCGCTAAGCACGTATTTGGATACCTTGGACAAGACGTTCGTACATTCAGCACGAGAAATTGACGTACTGCCTGATCTCTCGGAACTAAAAGGGGAACGCCTGGAAGTGCTGACTGACCCCGCCGCTATAAAGAAAAAATGGCGTGAACTTACACCGCGGCGAAAGCTGTTAGCCGGATTTCTTTATAACAATGGTTGGAAGTGGGAAGATGTGTACGTCAGCCGATAAAGTAGTAATCCACTAACATGTAAAGATCGTGACTCAAATAAAAAACAACGCTCCCCATCAAAACCAGCGGGATTTGCCTTCCATTACGTTGACTCCTGAAAATTTCAGAGAGATCAAGTTTAGCAAATCGTGCCTGGATGACCGACTATTTCAAGAAAGGTAGACGATAGACCGTGGCAGGTGATCGCTCGCCATACTTGGTTCCTGTACACTGACAGCGATCTGTTTGATTACCCGGTTTATCTGGAGTATCAAATCAGTGCATTCTGATGGAACTACCGATAGTTATTATCTAAAGGCTTCCCTCAGAGGCACCAGCAGTTAGCAACCCCGACATCATCAGTTCAGAAGAGCACGGCTTGAAGATCAATACGAACTTACATTAAAGCATAATGTGCGCGACGCTTTACAATATACTATTTGTTGTTTGCCGTTATAGAATTTCTATCACTGCATCGCTCCGTCAACCTCTCTTCCAGCATACCCATATCCTCGCTAAGTTTCTGCTCCACTACCTTAGCATACACCTGCGTGGTACGTAAGCTGGTATGACCGAGCATTTTGCTGACGCTTTCAATGGGTACCCCGTTGGACAGGGTTACGGTTGTGGCGAACGTGTGCCGGGCTAAGTGATATGTCAAATTCTTGTCAATTTCACAAAGTGTAGCTATCTCTTTAAGATACGCATTCGTCTTTTGATTGGTGTACACTGGCAATACTTTACCATTTGACTGGGCCAGCGGATGCTCTTGATACTTTTCTACAATCGCTTTCGCTTGGGGCAGTAGAGGTACTTTAAACCATTCCTTGGACTTCCGACGCCGCCCTTGAATCCAAAGCTTACCATCTAAACCGGTGATAATATGGTCGGAAGTTAGATCATATACTTCAGCGTACGATAGCCCGGTGTAGCAACTGAAAATAAAAATGTCGCGGGTTTGATCCAGTCGGTCAATCCGAAATTCTTTTTCCTCAATACGCTGCAATTCATTCTGGGTAAGAAAACCTCGTTCCTTCTTCTCAAATTTCAGTTTAAACTTTACGAAAGGGTCTTTGATGAGCCATTCTTCTTTCACGGCTAGATTTACCATCTTACGTAGCCGTTCCACATGCTTCATCGTTCCATTCTGAGTACAAGGCTTTTGGTGGCCGTCCGGAGTGCGGTTCTTGATATACTTCTCGAAGTCCTTAATGAACTTGTAGTTCAGCTCATCCAAGTAGATATCGGAAGTCTTACGCTTCTTTTGTAAAAACTCGTAGGCGTAGCGTTGGGTGGTATGGTAGTTTTTCTGTGTACCCCAGGCTAGTTCATCCTTCATTTCTTCGTTATGATACTCGATGAGTTCTTTCAGTGTCTTACCCCGCTCGTCCTGTCCTAGGTAGCGATTCTTGATTGACTCAGCGGTAACCAGTTTTCTTTCTTTCTCCAGTTGCTGCTGGCATTCGTATAGCTGGTTGCGTATTTGTTCCAGATAAGCGTTCAGTGTTTTGACATCCTGCCGGTTGCCTTTGGCCATACCCCGGCTCTCATCCCATCGGTCAATAGCTACTTTGCGCTTAATAGATAAGTCGATTCGTTTGCTATCTACCGTAATACGAACGTAGATAGGGGCTTCTCCGTAAGAAGTGCGGTATTTCTTGACAAAGAAGGTGATACTAAAGGTGTTAGAAGATCGCATAGCAATACAGTTTAAAGGGTTTTGAATACATTTGGCTGTGTCCATCCTGGAATAGGCACAGAAACTATATCAAACCAGCACAAAAAAGACTAACTTTTATGAGTTTAAGTTGCTGTATTTCAGATACTTAAACTCATTTCTGTGCCCAAAAGGTAAGAAGAAAAAATGGGCCATGATATGGGCACATTTTTCTTGAGATTCTATGCATGTATTGGGGGGTAGAAAAACAAAAAACCCCTCAAATCCTGCGATTTAAGGGGTTTTGGTGGTTTTTAGGCTTGTCTAAGTCGGGATGACTGGATTCGAACCAGCGGCCCCTACGTCCCTAACGTAGTGCGCTAACCGGACTGCGCTACATCCCGATCACTTCCTCAGCGTAGCTCACCGAAAAACTGAGGCACAAACTTAGGATTTTCTTACCATTTTTCAAGCATTCGCGCCAGCTTTGTCGAAGATTTCATCGTAGTATGCTACCTTTCCCCTCCTAAGTAAACAACTGACCGGTCTATCTCATCATGATAACGCGTTCGCGCCCCTTCCTGCTTCCCGCATTCGCCCTCCTCCTGAGCAGCACTTTTCTGCTTTCTTGCGGCGGAGTGAAATCCGCTTTTTCGCGATTGCAAAAACAACAGTACCCAAAAGCAAGCGCTCAACTGCGCCAGGCAGTAGAAAAAGATACGCTTCCCGTCGCCGCCTACTACGGCTACTCCCTGCTCTACACCGACTCCGCCTACGCTTCCTACAACATCAACACCGCTTATCAATACGCGCAATTAGCCCTGGCTACCTACCCCCAACTGTCCGAAAAACGGCAAACCAAATTGCTGCGTAAAATCGACCTGGACACCACCCGGCTGCAACAACAGAAACTGCGCATCGATAGCCTGGCCTACGCCCGCGCTACCCAGCAGGACCAGTTGCACTCCTACCAACGCTTCCTGGCTGACTTTGCCACCGCCCCGCAGGTGCCCGACGCCATCGTCCGCCGCAACAAACTCGCCTACGATAGCATTCAATCGGTTGATACCTACCCGGCCTACAAATACTTTATGGATACCTATCCCGAAGCAGCCCAGTATCCACAGGCCCAGCAACGCTACAATGCGCTGGCGTTTCAGGGACTTACCCAGGAGGGTGACCTGAGCAGTTACCTGCGCTTCCTGGAAACCTACCCGAACTCTCCCTACCGTCCGCAGGCCGAACGAGCTATCTACGAGATAAGTACGGCCGATGGAAGCTTAGAAGACTTCGCCCGCTTCGCCCGACAGTACCCGCGCAGCGCTCCGGCCCGGCCCGCCGTCAATACCCTCTACCACCTCTACCGCACGGCCTATGCGCCCCGCAACTTCCTGCAGGATTTCCCCGGCCTGCCCTACGCCGATTCGCTGCGCCGCGCCATCCGCACCGAAGACCGTTCGCTAGCCCCAGTGCTCGGCGAGACAGGCTTCGGGTTTATTGACTCCCAGGGCGCCCCGCTCTCCAACACCGCCTATAACTTTCTCCCCGACAGCTATTTATGCGAAGGGGTGCTAACTGGTTTTGTGCACGCCGCCCGGCAGGATAACCAGCAGCTGCGGCACGACGTTCTCAACAAAACCGGCGAGAAAATCTTTTCTTTTGCCGAAGCCTACGCGGCGGCCGACTCGTTAGCAATACGCATCGACGATGCCGTAGTAGATCGGGGAGCCGGACTGCTGGAAGTAACTGCGGACGGAAAATTTCGGGTGATGCACCAGGGTGGACACGCAATCATCAGTGCCCCGGAGCAGGTAGCAGAGATTGAACTGATGGCGGCCGACGAAACGGCTGGCCACTCCTGGCCCGTACCCTACCAATTCATCAAATTCAGGGTGGGAGAACAGTGGGGACTAAAGGCTTTTTCGGGCCGTACCTTGCTCGAACCTGCTTATGCCTCGATCGAGGAATTTGGCCCGTTCGTGGTGCTAGAACGCGACGGACTAAGGGCCGTCACCAACCGGAAGCAAATTTTAGCGAACCCTGAGTCGCTTTCGGCACTGCGCTTTCGCTACGATGACGTGGCCGGACTCAACGACGGCCTCCTGCTGGTCTACCGTGAAGAAATGGAAGGAGTAGTGAATGACGCGTTGAACGAGGTGGTGCCGCTAGAATCTCATCAGGTGGTGCGGCGCTTTCGTAGCGACTCGTTGGCGACGGACTACTGGCTGCTGAAGCACACCGACACCCTACAGCAGATGGTTGACGATACCCTGCGGACTTCAACCAGTAGCACTTACTCGCGCTACGAACCCGAAAACCCCTCGCCCGACACCCTTCGCTACCAGCGGGCCTTTTACAACGACCGCTGGTTGGCGCTGAAGCGAGAGAAGTTCTGGCTCGTTGACGATGGCCAAAAAGAAGAGTACGACTCAGTACAAATTTTGGGCGATCACTTTGTGCTTACGCTGGCTGATGACGCTTCGAGCCGCGACAGTGCTACCGTGCGCCTGGCCACCGGGGAGCAGCTCCGGTTTCACCGCCGGGCCAAGGGGCGCAACGCCTCCTTTCGTTTGCTGCGGACCAATGGGATTGTACCCACCAGTGAGTTGCGAGAATTTCTGTGGGTTCAGCCACCCACCGGGCCTTCGTCCATCATCAACCACCGGGGAGAAACTATTCTGGAACAGCCACTAACCGGGGCCACGGTTTATCCGCAGGGATTGATTGTGACCGAACAGGGGCGACGGCAGGGGTTGGTGGATAGCCTAGGGAACGAACTGCTCCCCGCCCGCTACGAAGGGATTGGCAACTACGCCCCCGCCGGAACGCTAAGTCTGTTTGATAAAAAGAAGTTCGGACTGTACGTTTACCCGGCAGACATTGTCCTGGAGCCGATCTATGAGAGTGCGCTAACCCGCTATAGCGAAGCCGATTCGGCCGCCCAGTGGCGGTTCGTGGCGAAGAACAACGGAAAATACGGCATCGTCACTGCTACCAACCAACGACTCACTCCCTTTGCCTTCGAGCGGGTAGTTTACTGGAACGACAGCAGCGCCCTGGTGAAGGCCGACGGACGCTGGATGATCTACCGACTCACTTCCACCACCACCCAGTGGAGTAGTCTGAACCCCGATAACGTACTCTACGAGGGTATCGACGATTTTTCATTTTTTCAGGAGGGCGACGAGCGTAGTCAGGCGGAGCAACTGCTGCGCATCTACTCCCAACAAGCCTATGGGGTGCTGAGCAACCAACGGGGCGAAGTGCTGGCCCCTACCTACGACGGCATTTCGCTATTCGGTGATCCCACCGGAGACGACTATCTCTACCTGACCGAGAAGTACGTTCCCGAAGCTGATCTATACATTTTGATTTACCTGAACGCCGCCGGAAAACTGGTGAAACGACAAGCGCTCACCGCCGAACAGTACGATCGCCTGTATTGTAATTATTGATTGCCAGTAGGTACAAGTCGCGACCTGTACCTACCGGCAATCTTCACGCCTCCACCTTCTCCTGTTTGATGCGTCTCAGAAACGATTTCATATCTCGCTTCACCAGCGGGGCCAGGATGTAACACCCGATGATGTTGGGCAACGACATAGCAAAGAGCATCCCGTCACCAAAACCAACGAGGGGCTCCCGGTCTACCGAAGCTCCAACGACGATAAACAGGCAGAAGATCACTTTGTATATGATGATCGAGACCGGAGCACTGCCAAAAATATACCCCCAGGCTTTTATTCCGTAGTACGACCAGGAGATCATGGTGGAGAACGCAAAGAGCAACACGGCAATCGCTAACAAGTAAGGGAACCAATCGATGACCGTGGCAAAGGCGTCGGAGGTGAGGGTAATTCCTTCGGCACCGCCCCGGTGCTGCCCCGAAATGACAATCACCAAAGCAGTCATGGTACATACCACCACCGTATCAATGAAGGGCTCTAGCGAGGCCACAAATCCTTCGGTGACGGGTTCGCTGGTTTTGACCGCGGAGTGCGCGATGGCGGCTGACCCGACTCCGGCCTCGTTGGAGAAGGTGGCGCGCTGCATTCCGACAATCAACGTGCCGAGCAGGCCTCCGCCCAGTGCCTCGCCCCCAATAGCCCCGGCCACAATCTCCGCGAAAGCCTCGGGCACCTGCCCGATGTTAACGACGATGACCGCCAGGGCGGCTAGCACGTAGATGCCGCACATAAAGGGCACAATCTTTTCGGTCACCCGAGCAATGCTCTTGATGCCTCCGATGATCACCGCAGCAACCAAAATAGCCATTCCCAAACCGAATACCCAGGTGCTTTGGCCAATAAAGGTATCCTGTCCGCCGGTGATGCCAATGAACTGCTCGGCGGCCTGGTTCACCTGAAACATATTGCCTCCGGCAAAGGAAGCTCCAACCGTCATCACCGCGAAAAAACCCGCCAAAACCACTCCGAGCCTACCCAATCCCCGCTGGGCGAGTCCTTTGCGCAGGTAATACATGGCCCCACCCGACACCGTGCCGTCGGCGTGCACGTCGCGAAACTTTACGCCCAGGGCGCACTCCACAAATTTGGCCGACATACTAAACAGGCCAAAGATAATCATCCAGAACGTGGCTCCGGGGCCGCCGGTGGAGATAGCGATCGCCACCCCGGCAATGTTACCCAGGCCCACGGTACCCGACAGGGCGGTGGCCAATGCCTGGAAATGCGTCACCTGTCCGGGATCGTCGGCATTCGTATACTTTCCCTTGATGATGTCGATGGCGGTGCGGAACCCCCGGATGTTGATAAACTCGAGGTAAAAAGTAAAGAATACCGCTCCGGTGATCAGCCACAGCAAAATAAACGGCACCTCCACTCCTTGGATCGTCAGCAGGGGAAAGAAGATGACGGAGGCAGCAAACTCCGAAACCGGGGTGAAGATGGAGGCGATGAATCGATCCACCGTTCCTTCTTCGGCGGTTTGAGCAAATCCGGGAAGGGACGCGAGAAACAATAAGAGAATGAGAAATAGAGATTTGCGCATAGGTCAGTAGTTTCCGTAAGAAAAAACCGAAATATACAATATCTCAAGCAAAAGCCAGAAGCGGTGCTTAGATACGCACCAGCACCCGCTAAGGGCTACTCAATCAGATCGAAAATCCGGTTCCAACGAATTTTGTTGAAGAAGCTTTCGTTCGGGTCAACCGACAGCCAGATAAAGAAGGCCTTGCCCACAATATGATCTTCGGGCACGAAACCCCAGAAGCGCGAGTCTTCGGAATTGTGGCGGTTGTCGCCCATCATAAAGAAGTAGTCTTGCTGAAAGGTATAAGTATCCGCGGCCACGCCATCGATGAACAGTTTACCGTCGCGGCGTTCCACCTCCTCATGACCTTCGTAGTGCTTGATCACGTACTCGTACTTCACGATGTTTTCTTCGTTGAGCTCGATCTGCTGCCCCTCGGCGGGCACCTGTAACGGCCCAAAGAAGTCGGCGTTCCAGGCGAACACTTTGGCATCGGGATAAATGCGGGGAGCTACCTGGTCTTTGGTGGCTCCGGCGGCTTTCACACTTTTCACGAAAGGTAGTTTCTCAAACTCCGCGGCGATTTCGGGGGTACAGAGCACGATGGAACCGTCGGGAGTATCGTTGTGCTCCCACACCCCAAGCTTATCAAAAATACGTTCGTTGATGGTCTGGTCGGTCTGAATGAAGTAGCGGTACTGCACTCCCGGTGGGTCGGGATACACCGCGTCGTTCACGTACACCTGCCGGTCGATCACCTGCACCACGTCGCCGGGTGTGCCTACGCAGCGCTTGATGTAGTTGGTCTTTAAATCGGTGGGATACTGGTGTTCGGTGGGGAAATTGAACACCACCACGTCGCCGCGCTCCACGTCGGTGAACCCCGGCAGCCGGTACTGCGGCAACTGAATCCAGTCGACGTACGACGGGATGTCGGTGCCCCAGATTTTCTGGTGCGTCAGCGGCACCTGCAAGGGGGTTTTGGGAGTACGCGCTCCGTAGTGCATCTTGCTTACGAACAAAAAGTCGCCCACCAGCAGCGACTTCTCCATCGAAGGCGTAGGAATGGTGAAGGCTTCCATGAAGAGCCAGCGGATTAGCGTGGCGGCCACCACCGCAAACACGATGGCGTCTACCCACTCGCGGGACTTCGACTTGGGAGCGGCCGGTCGGGTGGTATCGTTATCCGTGCTCCGCTTCTTAAGAAATGTTGCCATGTACTTTGTTGGTTTATTCAACGCGAGCTGGTTCGCAAATAGTAACGGGGTAAATATACGGTTTTTTACAACCTACCGCGGCAGGAAATCATTCATGCCCAGCACGCCTTTCTGGTTGGGCAACCACTCGGCCACCCGCAGCGCGCCCTGGGCGAAGCCCTGCCGACTGTAGGCCTCGTGCTTAATTTCAATACCATCTACCGCCGAGCGGTAGCGCACAATATGCGTGCCCGAAACCTGTCCTTCGCGCACCGAGCGCACCACGATCTGTTCGTCCGTGGCGTCTATTTGCTGATCTTCTTCCTGTAGCACCCAGGAGGCCTTATTTGGCAGGGCGGGTAGTATTTCCTCTGCTAAGGTGATAGCCGTGCCGCTGGGAGCGTCCTTCTTTTCGGTATGGTGAATTTCTTCGATCGAGGGCTGGTAGTCGGAGTAGGAGCCCATCGTTTCGGCCAGCCAGGCGTTGAGCCGAAAGAACAGGTTCACTCCGATGCTGAAGTTCGAACGCGTAGAAAAACGTGCCATTTTGCTGGCGGCAGTAGTCATCCACTTCTGCTTTGCGATCAAGCCAACCGGTGGTGCCCGACAGCACCGGGATGCCGCGGTCCAGACAGCGGCGAATGTTGTCCACCGCCGCGTCGGGCTGACTAAATTCAATCGCCACGTCAATGGGTTGGTCGTTTAGCACTTCCCAGGCGGTCGGTGCGGAGTCGTCGATGGCAACGGTGGTGTGGCCGCGGTTGGTAGCCAACGCTTCGATGGTGCGCCCCATTTTTCCGTACCCTAATAACAGTATCCGCATTTTATTTGATGTGAACGGTAAACGCCACTCCGGCGTAGGGCAAGGAAGGAACCGGATGATTGTAAGCCAGCCGCGATCCGGCCGTGGGTTCCAGGTTGAAGGATAAATCCGGGTTCACGTCGAACTCAATCAGGTGGGCATCCACAATGGCATCCATGATGTTGAGTCCGTACAGTGCCGCGGTAAGGATGATGGTGTAGTCTCGGTCTCTGTGAAAACGCTCGAACGAGTTGTTCCAACGGTCTTATCGCTCATATTGGACAATCTGAAAGCCAGCTAACGGACTCTCTTCGGGTTGACCATTTGTTACAGCAATATTAGCTCTCCTAAGTAGTTGATACCGGTCATTATTTAAAACAATCAAGTAACCCATAATTCCAAATCCGCCGTAGATAATCGGCACCTTCCAGTACTTTTTGTTGTAGACCTGGCCCAAACCGGGCAGCGCGGCGGAGTAGAGCGCGGCTTTCCGGGGCGAATGCTCGGGAGCCACCATCTCGATCAGCACCGTATCGGCCGGAGCCACATCACCCGGGCGGTTCACCCCCACCACCCGCTGCTCATCCAGTTGGACGCTATCAATTTCTTCGCTCAGGCTATCCAGTGGCTCCAAATCCTGGGCAGACAATCCGGAAACAATGAGCATCAAAAGTAACAGCAGCCCTCCCCCCGTCATTCCGGAAGTTGACGCAGCGCAGCGCAGGAAATTATCCAGCATCCTCATCACACCTCCAGTAGTTCCAGAATGCGCGTCAGGTCTTCGGACGACACAAAGGGGATTTTTATCTCGCCCTTCTCGGCTCCCTGGCTCTTCACCTGCACCCGAGTGCCGAAGTGCGAAGAAAGCTTTCCCTGCAACTGTTGCAGGTAGGGCGAAGGCTCGGCCGGGGTTTGCGCCGGTTTGGCCGGTCGGCCGGTAGAGAGTTCGCGCACCAGCGCTTCTACCCGGCGCACCGACAAATCTTCGTCCACAATGCGGTGGAAGATGTGCAACTGCTGCTCCACGTTGTCGATGTTGATCAGGGCCCGCGCGTGGCCCATAGAGAGTTGCTTATCGCGCAGCGCGGCCTGAATGTCGGGTGGCAGCTTAAGCAGGCGCAGGTAATTGTTGATGGTGGATCGGTTCTTCCCCACCCGTTCTCCCAGCTGCTCCTGCCGCAGGTCGCACTCCGAAATGAGGCGCTGGTAGCTCAGGGCTACCTCCACGGCGTTCAGGTTTTCGCGCTGAATGTTCTCGATCAGCGCCATCTCCAGCATCTGCTGATCATTGGCCTGCCGCACGTAGGCCGGAATGCGGGTGAGTCCGGCCCGCTTGGAGGCCTGCACCCGCCGCTCACCTGAGATAAGCTGAAAGCGATCGCCTCCCATCGCCCGCACCGTAACGGGCTGGATGATGCCCTGCACCCGAATCGATTCGGCCAGTTCTTCCAGCGCTGTCTGATTAAAGTCCGTCCGGGGCTGATAAGGATTCACCTCGATGGCCTCCAACGCGATGTCGTTGATGGCCCGCACGGCCTGCACCGTTTCCCGGCGCGCCGCACCGTCCGACCCCGAATCATCGAGCAAGGCGCTCAGTCCTCGTCCTAAGGCATTTCTTCGTTTCGGGTTGGCATTTGTATTGGTAACACTCATGGATTGTCTTTTATTCAGTACGTACAAACGGTAGATTTGGTATGCGGTGCTCGTCAGTGCAGCTGGCCGTTGCGCTGCAGCACCTCTTTGGCCAGGTTCAAATAGCTGATGGCGCCCTTGCTGTCGGCGTCGTGCACGATGGCGGGCAACCCAAAACTAGGCGACTCGCTCAGCTTGATGTTGCGGGGAATCAGGGTGCTGAACACCATCTGCTGAAAGTGCGAGGTGACCTCTTCCACCACCTGGTTGGCCAGCCGCAGGCGCACGTCGTACATGGTAAGCAGAATACCTTCCACCTCCAGGCCGGTGTTGAGGCGCGACTGGATGATGGTGATGGTGTTCAAAAGTTTGCCCAGCCCCTCCAGGGCGTAATACTCGCACTGCACCGGAATGATCACCGAGTCGGCCGCCGTGAGGGCGTTGATGGTGATCAGGCCCAGCGAAGGCGAACAGTCCAGGATGATAAAGTCGTAGTCGTCTTTTACCACCGAGAGCGACTCCCGCATCTTGTACTCACGGTTATCCAGGCCCACCATCTCCACCTCGGCCCCCACCAAGTCAATGTGCGAGGGCAGCAGGTACAGGTAATCGAGATCAGTGGCGGTGATGGTTGATTTCACGTCGACGCCATCGACCATGCACTCGTAGATGCTGTTCTGCACCTCCTTGGGATTGTAGCCCAGTCCCGACGTGGAATTGGCCTGGGGGTCGGCGTCCACCACCAAAGTTTTACACTCCAGGGCGGCCAGGCTGGCGGCCAGGTTGATGGCACTGGTCGTTTTGCCCACCCCGCCCTTCTGGTTGGCGATTGCAATAATTTTACCCATAAATGCTTGGTGATTAGTGGTTGCCCGATGGAAGCAAATATAACGGAATCCTGCTTCTTTTTTCAAGAATGCCCCGCGGGGAGGAAAAAAACTGCCGGGGCCTTTGGGGAACAGAGCAAGTGGCCTATCTTTATCAGTAAATTCTTAGATCAATAGAATTATGACTGAGCTACTAGAAAAAGCAGTTTCCCAAATTAGGCAACTTACTGAGGCTGAGCAAAACGCAATGGCTACTCTCATTTTAGAAGAACTGGCCGACGAAGCTCAATGGGATGAGGCATTCGCTAGTTCGCCCGATTTATTAGCTAGATTAGCAAAGAAAGCGGAACAAGAAGACCAAGCAGGGGCCACGCAGGACCTTGATCCCGACGCCCTTTGAAGTCCCGGACTACCCAGCAGTTCCGCAAGTTGCTTTCGGATTTACCGAATTCGGTGCAGAAACAAGCGCGTACTGCGTACCAGCAGTTTCGCAAGGACCCTTGGCGTAGTAGTCTTCGATTCAAGCAAATACATCCCAGTCTACCTATCTATTCAGTGCGCATCACTAAAAATTACCGAGCGGTCGGCACCCGAAGCAAATCTGGAGTCCTCTGGTTTTGGATTGGCTCGCACGCTAATTACGACAAGCTACAAAAGAGTTAGCATTAAAGATCAGTACAAGATAAACCCCGCATCCCCTCCCATCCTCCTCAATTCTCCCTACCTTCGCCCCATTCAATCATTCATTCAATTAACTTCTCTCATGAGCTTACTCGTTGTTGGCACCGTGGCCTTTGATGCCATAGAAACTCCCTTCGGAAAAACCGATAAGATCATCGGCGGCTCCGGCACCTTTATCTCCCTGGCCGCTTCCTACTTCACCAATTCTACCCAATTGGTGGCCGTGGTGGGCGACGACTTTGCCACAGTCAGACATTCAGATGCTCCAGCAGCACGGCGTCGATACCGAAGGACTGCAAATTAAAGAAGGCGAGAAGTCGTTCTTCTGGTCGGGCCGCTACCACAACGACCTCAACACCCGCGACACCCTGGCTACCGAACTTAACGTGCTGGCCGACTTCGACCCCGTGATTCCCGACAGCTACCAAAACGTCCGACTATCTGATGCTGGGCAACCTGACGCCCTCGGTGCAGCAAACCGTGTTGGACCGGCTCACGCAGCGCCCCAAACTGGTGGTGATGGACACGATGAACTTCTGGATGGAACCGCAGTTCCTTGACCAACTCAAGGCAGTGATCGGGCAGGTGGACGTGTTGTCGATCAACGATGAGGAAGCCCGCATCCTGTCGGGTGAGTACTCGCTGGTAAAGGCGGCCCGTGTCATCCGGCAGATGGGTCCGAAGTACATTATTATCAAAAAGGGCGAGCACGGCGCGCTGCTGTTCGGCGACGATGAGATCTTCTTCGCCCCCGCGCTGCCGTTGGAAGATGTGTTCGACCCCACCGGGGCGGGCGACACCTTCGCCGGAGGCTTCATCGGCCACCTGGCCAACACCGACGACATCTCGTTCGATAACATGAAGCGGGCGATTATTTACGGCTCGGCCCTGGCCTCGTTCTGCGTGGAAAAGTTTGGTCCCGAACGGCTGATTAACCTCACCACGGAACAGGTGGAAGAGCGGGTGCAGGAGTTCGTGGATTTGGTGCAGTTTGAAATTACCTACTAAAATACGTTCAATGGTTCGATGGCTCAATTGTCAATGCTAGCAATTGAGCCATTGAGCAATCGGACTGATAACTTTTTATATGGATCTATTCACCATCACCGCTATCCTATCGGTCATTGCCGCCGTGTTTGGCTACATCAACGTGCGCTTTCTTAAGCTGCCCACCACCATCGGGCTGATGATCATGGCCATTGCCGCCACCTCCGTCGTGCTCATCGTTGGTAGTTTCAACCAAAACGTTCTCACCACGGCCAATGAGCTGATTCAGCAGATTGATTTTCAGGGACTTATTCTGGACGTGCTGCTCAGCTTTCTGTTGTTTGCCGGGGCGCTGCACACCGATTGGGACGCGCTCAAGGAGCAAACCGGTCCTATTTTGGTGTTTGCTACGCTGGGAGTACTGGCCTCTACCTTTGTGGTGGGCGGACTGTTCTACCTGCTGGCGGTGCACCTGCTGGGCGTGTCGGTGCCCTTCATTCACTGCCTGCTGTTTGGGGCGCTCATCTCTCCCACCGACCCCATTGCGGTGCTGGGCATCCTGAAGCAGGCCAACGCGCCCAAGCAGTTGGAGACCAAGATCGTCGGTGAGTCACTGTTCAACGACGGAGTGGGCGTGGTCATCTTCCTGACGATCTACAGCGTTGCGCAGCAAGGCATCGAGAACACCACGGTGGGCGAAGTAGGTTTGCTGTTTGCCGAAGAGGTGATCGGTGGGGTGGGACTGGGCTTCGCGCTGGGGTATATCACCTACCACCTCACGCGCACCATCGACCACTACGAAACCGAGGTGATGATTACCCTGGCGGTGGTGATGGGCGGCTACGTGCTGGCCAGCGCCCTGCACTTCTCGGGTCCGCTCGCGATGGTGGTGGCGGGCTTGTTCATCGGCAACAGTGCCCGACAAACCGCCATGTCGCAGATCACGCAAAACTATTTGGATCGCTTCTGGGAGTTGGTTGACGTGTTTCTGAACGCCGTGTTGTTTGTGTTGATCGGACTCGAACTGCTGGTGATCCAACTAGCGCCGGAGTACTTAATTGCCGGACTAGCGGCTATCGTAATCGTGCTGGTGAGCCGCTACCTGGTGCTCAAAGCCCCCATTGCCTTCTTTAAAGGTCGTCTTGATTTCGCCCCGCACACCGACCTGATTATGACCTGGGGCGGACTGCGCGGCGGCATCTCCATCGCCCTGGCGCTGTCGCTCACCAACGAGATGAATAGGGAGTTTTTCCTCACGGTGACCTACGTGGTGGTGGTGTTCTCGATCATCGTGCAGGGACTCACCGTGGGCCCGCTGATAAAACGGCTGGGAGTGGCTAAGGTATCGACGGAACCGAAGGTTGGGCATTGAGTATCGAGTCATCAACTCACGTACAATATGCAAGGATAGTATCAGCCAAGACTTGGTCAACCCGCCATCCTGTCGCTATATTGCAAGTATACGCAATTGCGTATGTGCAGATATTATGGGCTATTGAAGATCAAGATATGAGATTTAGACAGTTTATACTTTTCATACTTATTATGTCTGCATCATGCAAAAACGCAGATCAGGAAAAAATAGAGACAAATAGCTTCCTAATTAAAGTTATTGCAGAGAAAGCTCAAGAATTAAAAAACTATCAAGCTCAGATTCCTGAAAGAGCTAGTCAGCTTTACAAAACATATATAGAGTCAAAGGTAATTTCGGACTCAATATGCGCTATGATAGTAAATGGTACTAGTAGTAAAAGGCTTGAGGCAAACATTAGTAGATATGGCGTTTTTATTTCTCATAATATTGGTTTTCGTAAAGATGAATTTAGGTTTGATGATTATATATACAACAATCTTCTAAAAAGTGAGAGCGTAACTGTTGAGCACATACAGATAATACAAAATGAAATTCTAACCCACTTATTGGATAAAGTATTTATGAGCGACATAAGGCTTTTTGATAGTTACACAGCAATCCCATATGGAGGAAGTAAAAAAATTATCAATGGAGAAAGCTATCAAGCTCATATTATGATGGCTGTAATGAATTCACAGTATCCGTTCAAACTTGTTTTTTCAGAGGAAAAATGGCAGGATACATTGACATTAAATAGTTCTGGTCTAATTGAAATAGATCAATCAAAATATGAACTTGGTAAGAATCATTTCGAGCCAACTCTTATCTTCAAGACAGAAAGAGGTGAAGAGGAGGCAAATGTATTTATTGATTTTGAGGTAGAGTAAACAGCCCATAACATTCTGCAGCCGTCAGCCTGCGAAATTGAGCTAGACTGTCAGTCGCTCCTTGTAGCCAAAATAGCAAACGAAATTGAAACGCAAACAATCAGGCCGTCGGCTCGCAATGGTCGTTATGCACCACAAAGCATGGCGTAGGTATTATTCGGAATTTCATGTATCTTTGAATTATGATTGATTTGATTCAAAACAAACTTGATGAGATTGTAACCGCGTGTAAAAACCACCATGTGGATGCTATTGCTTTGTTTGGATCAGCTGCAAAAAACGCTATGCATGAAGACAGCGATATCGATCTTCTCGTTGAGTTTTCTAATGATATTAACGTCCTGAACTATGCGGACAACTACTTTTCGTTGTTAGACCAGCTTCAAGAAATTCTAGATAGAAAAGTTGATCTTGTTTCTAGCAGATCACTGAAGAACCCAGTTCTCAAAGAGGAGGTTTACCAGTCAAAAGTAGATTTGTATGCAGCCTAAACTACTCAAATACATTTTAGATGTTGAGAGTGTTATTGAGGAGGTAGAATCTATTAAGCAGAAAACTCAAAATGACTTCAACAATTTTTCAGATGATATTATTTTGCAGCGGGCAGTAGAGCGAGATTTAGAAATTATTGGAGAGGCCATTCGGAAAATAATTGAGATTAACCCAAGCATTCAAATCACAGCTTCTAAAAATATCATTGGGTTGCGAAATATTATTTCACACGCTTACGATTCGGTTGAACCTGAGATGTTGTGGGGAATAATTCAAAGGAATATTCCTGTTTTAGCTGACGAAATTCGAAAGTTAAAAGGTCCATAACACGGCTTATATAATCACCGCTGGGATACATCGTTGTAGGTGATTCAGTGAAATATCAAACTTTTGTATCTTAGAGGAAAGTTTAAGGGTGAAGGCGGCGATGTATAGCCTTGGGAACGTTACCGCACCTGATTCTCCCACAAAAACAGCTTCGGTAGCCATGTGCCCCGGGTAGCGTAGAATGTCCGTATCCCCGTCGCCGTCGTAGTCGAAGGCCTGTCCGTTGTAGATGCCATCTTCACCAATCACCATCGGGCTCCAGCGCGTATTGTTAACCCATCTTAGAAGTAGTACGAATAATATCCCTTCTTGCCCTGGGCATTCACCCCGTCGATGCGCACCTTGCCGCGGATGCGGGTCAGGATTTCTTCCAGCTGCTCGGGCGAATCAATCGTGCGCTGGTTGATGTGGGTGACGACAAAGCCCTCCTCCACGCCCAGGCGTCTCATCAATCCGCCGCTCACCGCATTGATGCGCACTCCCGACGGAATCTTGAGCAAGTTAGCCTCCACCTTAGAAACCACCTCCAAGTCTGCTCCGAGCGGTTCGGATGCGTAAATCGACCGGCGCAGCAGTTCGGTGGTGCCCTCGCGGTTGGTGAGCGTCAACGCGGTGGTGCGCTCCCGCTGCTCGCGGCGGTAGGTGACGCGAAGCTCTTCGCCCGGACTGTAGTAACTAATTAGCTCCTCAAAATCGCTGTGCGAGTTGATGGATTGGTCGTTGATTTCCACAATCACGTCGCCCGCTTGCAGTCCGGCGCGTTCGGCCGAGCCGTCGGGTTGCAGCGAGCGCACGGCCACCCCGCTCAGATCATCCGTCTTCAACTGCTCGGCCAGCCGGGGCGTCACGTCCGCCACCTGCGCCCCGAAGAAGGCTTTCTGCACTTCACCGAACTCGATCAAATCCTCGACCACCTTCTTCACGATGTCCACCGGCACGGCAAAACCATAGCCCGCGTACGATCCGGTCTGCGACAAGATCGCCGTGTTGATGCCCACCAGTGCCCCCTCCCGGTCGACCAGTGCCCCGCCGCTGTTGCCCGGATTGATAGCCGCATCGGTCTGAATAAACGACTCAATCGGAAAGTTGCTGCGCAGAATATTAATGTCGCGTCCCTTGGCACTCACGATCCCCGCTGTGACGGTTGAGGTCAGGTTGAACGGGTTGCCCACCGCCAGCACCCACTCCCCTACCCGCACGTCGCGCGACCGACCTAAAGTGATGGCGGGCAGATCGTTGGTTTCCACCCTGAGCACGGCCAGGTCGGTAGAGGGGTCGGTGCCCACCACGGTGGCTTCGTAGGTGCGGCGGCCGTGAATCACCTCGATGCGGTTGGCCCCGTCGATCACGTGGTTGTTGGTCACAATGAAGCCGTCGGACGAGAAGATCACGCCCGAGCCGCTGCTCACCTGCTGACCGCTGCTGCGCTGGTCGAAGAACAGTTCCAGCCAGCTCATCCGCTCGTAGCCACGCGACGAAACGGTTTTGATGTACACCACGCTCGGTGTGCTCCGGGACGAGGCCAGGGCGAAGTCTTCCCCGATTGCCGCTGTCCGAAGTGGCCGGGCGGCTTCTTGGTACCGAGCCCACTGCGCCACCGGAGTAGCCGCAAGATGATCGGCAACCGGTGAAACCCCTGAAGGAACCGGAACAGCCAGAAACTGCTGGAACGCCCAGGCTCCGGCCAGTCCGGATAAAAAACTAGTGAGTACAATAGCGACAATATTTCTCATAGCAATCAATTCAGTATACTGTTTATAGGGCAGCTAACAAAGGCGGTGCCAAGCTCCTGCTTCGGCCAGTTGCTGCTTATAAAACGAAAGTGAGCGCACTTCGTATGTGAAGGTATGACAGAAACCGAACAAGCCATTCAGCGCACTACCCACGAAGCGACGTACCAAGAGATTCTACCCCAGATTGAATCGTTACTTGATGGGGAAACGAACCTCATCGCTAATCTGGCCAACGTGAGCGCCGTGCTCCGCGAAGCGTTTGGTTTTTTCTGGGTAGGGTTTTATCTGGTAGAGGGATCGGAACTGGTGCTGGGTCCGTTTCAGGGACCGGTGGCCTGCACCCGCATCGGCCACGGCCGGGGAGTGTGCGGACAAGCCTGGGCCACAGCGCAGACCGTCGTGGTGCCCGACGTACACGCCTTTCCGGGGCACATCGCCTGCAACGCCGCTTCGCAATCGGAGATTGTGGTGCCGGTGGTGAAGCGGGGCAAGGTGGTGCTGGTACTGGACGTGGACAGCGATCGGTTGAATAATTTCGGAGAAGTGGACGAACGGTACCTGGGAGAGGTAGCCCGTCTGATTGCTGATACGATGGAGTAGTTTTTATTTAGAAAATGTTGGGCCCCTCGGTGACATTTTCCGGCAATTGCCGTCTCAAAATTAGTCAGCACTGTTCTTTACAATCACCAATCCGCTCCATTATTATGGCCAAACTAATTACCGCCGTTGTTTTGCTCAGTCTGTTCCTCATCTTCATTCTCCAAAACGCCGCTCCGATTGTGGTCAACTTTCTGGCGTGGGAGATAGAAAGCCCCCGAGCCATGGTGCTTTTTCTGGTATTTCTGGGCGGTTTGCTCACGGGCGTTCTCCTTACGCTATTCATCCGTCGCCGACGAAAAAACACGGTTTCAGCCCCTCCGATAAGGTACAGCTAATTGCTTCTTTATGTTTGCCTAACGGCAGAATGCACCCGTTTTGCGGGATGACAGCGGGAAAAGTTAGGCCGCGGCCTTCTCCTTAGTCAGCACCGGGGCAATGGGAGTTTCTCCAAGAATCTTCAGCATCTTAATGTGCGACTGCAGCGCGCTGCCCAGCGTGGGTTTCACGTGGTAGGGCACGTTAAATTCATTGGCCGTCTGCTCAACAATGCTCGAAATTTTGCGGTAGTGCACGTGGCACGTACTCGGAAACAAGTGATGCTCAATCTGAAAATTCAGCCCGCCAACGTACCAGTTCAAGAAGCGGTTGTCGCGCGAGAAGTTAGCGGTGGTTTGCAGCTGGTGCACGGCCCAGGCATTCTCTACGTCGCCGGTTTCGTTGAGCACCGGTTGCTCCACGCCCTCCACAATGTGGGCCATCTGAAACACGATGGTAAGGATGTAGCCCGCCGTGAAGTGCATCGCCAGTATCCCAATCAACACCTGCCACCAGAGCAGCGGCGTAATCAGCATGGGCAGCGCCACGGTTAAGAACAAATAGGCTACCTTGGTGAAGAACAGGCGCAGCAGTTCCCAGTGCAGGGCCGACTTCTGCCGCTTGATCATACCGGTGCGGTGGTAGTTCAGCAGCTTAATCAGGTCGCTGATGATGAAGAACAGGGTGTTGAAACCGTACAAAAAGAAAACGTACACGTGCTGGTAGCGGTGGATCCACTGCAAAGGGGCGTATTTGGACAAGCGAATCACCAGCTTGGTTTTAATGTCCTCGTCCAGTCCGTGAATGTTGGTGTAGGTATGGTGAAAGATGTTGTGCTGAATTTTCCAGACAAAGGCGTTGCCGCCCACCAAATACATGGTGTTGCCCAGCGCGGTGTTGATCCAGCGGTGCTTGGAGCAGCTTCCGTGCAACGCGTCGTGCATCACCGACATGCCGATGCCCGCTTTGGCCGCTCCCATCAGCACGGCAAACAGCAGCAAAAACCAGGGATTGATCGGAAGAAACAGGATGGCGAGATAGGAACCTAGGTACAGACCAATCAGCGTAGCTGCCTTTATGTACATCTCGCGGTTGCCGAAGCGGGTGATGTTGTTGTCTTTAAAGTAAGTGTTAACTCTTTTTTTTAGGGTAGGAAAAAAATCAGATTGTTCGTGATTGATAAACTTTACGGAGGAATGCATACACGTGTTTATGGTTAGGAAATCTAAGGCGGACTGGTTGTATTAGGAGGGACTCGGGTAGCGACATGACTGCTACGCTATAGAATGCTGAAATGTAATTGACGCCTCTAATATAACAGAAACTTTAGAAACATATTTCAAGTACGGGGGATTAGTTTCCCCTACTCAACTTTCGTCCGTGTTTTAGCTAGGCATTCACCCCCCGGGTCTGAGCAAACCGCTGCAGGGCCTCCTGCACCGCTTCAGGATTGTGCCAGAACTGCCGACTGTAGATGTACTTGAACTTCCAGTCTTTCTTTCGGTACAGGATGGGCCGGTAAGCGTGCATCTCCTTGGCCGATTCGCTCTGGTAGAACAGATCGTCGTCGGTGTTGATGAGTCCGACGTAGCGCACGGGATCGGTTTTTTTCTCCTCCAGGGTAAGGTCGGCAAACGGCAACGAACGAACCGCCCGGTAATCGTCAAGATGCTGATCAGTATATTGATACAAGTGATTGAGCAGGAACCACTCACTGGCGTGATCCGAAGCGCTGGGCACCGCGGGGCGGTAGTTTCCGTCTGATACCGCTTTCGCGTAGGCCAGGTAACTTTTCAGCAGTTTGGGCCCTTCGTTCTTGGTCGCACTCACCTCTAGTTGAGTAGGAAGAATGCTGGTGACTACGTACACCTGCTCGCGGGCCCGCGTCACCGCCACGTTCAGGCGATTTTCGCCTCCCGCGGCGTTCAGGCTCCCAAACTGCATGGCCATTTTTCCCTGGGCATTGGGAGCGTAGGCCACCGAGAAAATGATAATATCTCGTTCGTCGCCCTGCACGTTTTCAATGTTTTTTACGAACAGCGTATCCGGAATCGCCCAGCCCTGCGCCTGAGCCTCGTGCTCCATATCATCCTGGATGCGCTGCTGCTGCTGTCGGTTAAAGGTGATCACCCCCAGCCGCTTGTCGGGCAGTTGCTGCGTTAGCTCCCGCACCAGCTCCACCACCACCGCGCTCTCTCCGGCGTTTGATTGGTTTTCCCACACTCCCTCCACGTGTCGGTAGTGGATCGCCGGTTCGTGCCGGTTGGCCTGGGCAAAGTCCGGCAGCATCTTGAGACGCCCCTCGTAGAAGTGCTGGTTCGAGAAATCGATCAGATCAAGCGACTGGCTGCGGTAGTGGCCCTCCAAGCGTACCGACGGCAGGTAGTGCTGCGCCAGATCGAGCAACGAAACGGCCTCTTGGGCGGTTACATCTTCTTGAATACCAGCATCTTCGGTCGGCTCCTCCCAGCGGGCGGCGTACAGATCGTTGGGAGTGAGCTGCTGCTGGTCACCCACCACCACCACCTGCTGCCCGCGGTACATGGCCGGGATGCCCTTTTCGGCAAAGCACTGCGACGCCTCGTCGAAAATAACCAGATCGAAGAGGGGATTTTCGTACATCGGAAAAATGGCCGAGGCGGTTTCGGGCGAGGTCAACCAGCAGGGAACCAGGTTAAACAGTTCGTTCTGAAAGTTCTCGACCACCTTGCGCAGGGGCCAGATCTTGCGCTTTTTGTTGAGTTGGTGGTTTAGGTCCCGGTAGGTAACCATGTTGCTCAGCCGGTTGTACTCCACGTCGTAGTAGGTATTCTCCCGCAGCTTCATGAGCATAATTTCCTGGCTGATGGCGAGCTTGTCCTCGATGGCCTGTTGTAGTTCTTCTTCTAATTCAGGCAATTTGCCCGACGAAACGATGCGCAGCACCGGATACTTGGTCTCGATGTGGTCGATCCACGTCAGGCGAAGACTGTTGTCGAACAGACGAACCAGTTGCGCTTCATCCACCCCGACTGGCTGGTCCAGTAGTCGTCGGATCACCGCCTCCTCGTGCGGTTCCAGCGCCTGCTTCAGCGTATCGAAATCCACCAGCGCGTCGAAGTCCTGCTCCAGCACCCGAAGCAACTGCTGGCTTTGTTCCGGGGCGTTCAGCTGCGCCACCTGCGCGGGGGTGAAGTACTGTTCCCAGGTTTGGGTGCGCGCGGGAATCTGAGCCAACTCCGTGAGCAACTTTTCCACTTTGGCGCGCAACACCCCGTACGAACTGTTTTTGATCGCAAAATACTCGTTGAAGTTACGAAACGACTGAAACAACAAGCTGGCGGCCAACGCCTGCTTCTGGTGGTGAAACCACGTAGCCAACCCTGACTGTTCGTAACCACCGGATTGCCCCCAAGCGGGCACCTCCTGGGCCCAGGGCTGCTCGCGCAGCTTGGTGAGGTTATGCTCCAGGTTGAGGCGGGCGTCCAACCGGCCCACCATCCGGGCAAAGTCTTCTTTACTGAGCGTGAGGTCGTTAGCGGCAAACACCTGCTGCACGTACTTCCGGTCTTGCGAGAAGTACCTCCACCAGGCCCACTGGGCTTGCCCCATGCGCGCTTCCTGCGCCTGCGACAAAATGCCCTGAAACTTTCCGAGTTCGTCGGGCGGCAGGCTCACCTCGGGTTGTTCTCCCTGGTAACACTCGTTCACGATCCGCTCGATGTTGGCCAACCACAGCGAATCCGTCTCCGGGCTCACGGCGGCGTAGCCTTCCTGAAAGTACCGGTAGCTGTCCGCTTCGTCCAGCAGTTCGATAAACTGCGCAATATCCTCCGATTGGTGCTGAATATTCTCGGCGGTTACAAAGTCAATATCCGTTCCTAACAGTTGGCTCACCCGTTCGGTGAGGGCGGTTTTAAACTCCGGAATTTCTTCGGCTAGCTTCCGCATGCTTTGGTAGTCACGCACTCCGTAGGTGGCAAACGATTTGCGCACACTCAGCGGGTGCCGTTCGCCATCTAAGCGCTGGGCGTGGTTGATGTACTTGCGTAGCTTCCGCACGAAGGGGGGCAGTTCGGGCACCCGAAAGTGATGGTACTCCTGCTTCACGTTGATCGTATCGACGGTCGGGTCGGAGGTTAGGTACAGTTCCTTCACCGAAATCCCCGCCTCCTGCTGGTCGAACAACGCCTCTTTAAACTCATCTAATTCTTCGCATATCTGCTCGATGCGGCGACTGTACTGCAAAAAGTTGCGCTCCATAAATATGGAGTCCAGGCTGTTGTTCTTGAGCTGATACTCGTACAAAGCATCCACCTGCTTGCTGATCTGCTGGTATACCGCCGGACGGTCGTTCTTGAAGTCGTGCACCAGGGCCACAAAGGGGTGGGCGTCGCGCTCCTTGAGCCGGTTATACACCACATCGAGCGCGGCCCGCTTCTGACACACCAGCAACACGCGTTTTCCTTGAGCAGCGTAATCGGCAATAAGGTTGACGATTAGTTGCGACTTTCCGGTGCCCGGCGGGCCCTGCACCACAATGGAATTTCCCTGCTTCACCTTACGCAGGGCTTTTTCCTGATAGGCATCCAGTCGGTAGGGAGCGAATATCTGCTCTTCCTTCACCGGCTGCGTCCGCCGTAGCTGGAGCAGGTCGGGGTCCTGTTCCGCTAACCCATCGGTAGAGGGAGTGGCGTGGGTTGACGAACGGCGGGCAAAGAATGATTCTACGTCGGGCACCCGTTCGCTGTTTATCAGTTGAAGATAATCGGGCACCAGGTACGAACCGGCCTGCGGAAAAATGCCCAGCACGGCTTCCGGATACAGCTTCAGTTCACCGGCCTTTTCCTGCTCTTGCAAACCCGCTTTGGTGAGCGACTCGAAGGGCAGCAACGTATCCACAAACATCTCCTGGTTGAAGTTCAGCTCCACCGAGGCTTCTTTGAACAACTGATACAACGAAGTGCGGAAAATCCGGCTGTCCTGATCAAAGTCGTCGAAGGTGCGCTCGGCCAGGGCCTCGTCGTAGGGCGACTGGTGGTAGTGGGCGTAGGCCAGGATAAAACTTTTGTTCAGCGCCAGCGCCACCTCGGCCCGCGGTCGCAGCACCCACTGCGCGCCCAGCGTAGGGTCGCGGTGTTCCAGTAGGGTTACCGGAAAAAACAGCAGCGGACAGCGTACCAGCGTACCATCGGCAAATTTTCCCCGTACGAAGGGCCAGGCCACGTAGAGGTCTTTGACCCCCTGCTCCTCGAAGAAGAACGTTTCGGCGCGGGCCAATTGCTTCAGCTGTTGACTCATGGCGTTGCTGGCCGCGTGCCGGGGGTCTTGCACGGGACACAGCGGCACCAGGCCCGGGTCCACTCCCTCCAGATCGTGCTGCCCTTCCGCAATGAGCCACTCAATGATTTTAAAGGAAGGGAAGTTATTCAGATGGTCTAGGGCGTGCACGTCAACGTACTGCTGTCCCGACAGCCGGGGCAGATAGAGCGAGCGGTTGCTGCTGTTCAGGTTGGTGAGGCGACGGAGGTAAGACTGAAGAAGTTGGTGCATACGAGCGGAAGGAATCGATGGGGGGTTAAATTTCCAGATAGGGCGTTAGCTTAGCAAACAGTTCTTCGTCGATAAGGTACACTTCGCGCAAATCTTCCAGCGCCTGGTAATTGCCGTAGTCCCGACGATGGTTCACCACCGCCCGGGCCACCTCCCAGGAAATATACGGATGTTGCGCGAGAGTTTTGGCGTCGAGAAGATTTATGTTGAGCCGAGTCACTTGGTTTCCTTCCGCAATATAGGCTTCGGTGCGCAAACTCGCCGCGCCGCGCTCGCTCATGTTATACACTTCCTGGAGCTGCTCCAGCCGATGAAATCCACCCAGCAGTTGCCGATACTTCACAATCCGGGCCGATAAGGTAGTACCGATTCCCGGTAATCGCTTCAGCGAACTGGTATCGGCTACGTTGATGTCCAGCGGGGCGCGACGGTAGTCCGTGTCGGTTCGTTTGGCGTAACTAGACTTTGGTTTATCAGTCCGGTCAGCTCGATCCTTAGCCGCCCTTGAAGCCGTAGTGCGCCGCTTTTTTTCCGGTAGTTGGATATATTCATACAATCGCTCGTAGGTAGCTTCCGGAAGTCCGTACATCTTTTTGAAGTCCGACTTCACCCGAAATACTCCACCCTTGGCCCGGTAGCGAAGCACGCGACGGGCAATCCAGGGAGACAGTCCCAGTTGCGTTAGCGTGGCCGAATCGGCGGTGTTGGGGTTAAACGAATGTAAGACCAGACTTTTTTCTACTGGGGCGGAGGAGGCAACCTGATTGCTGTCTAGCTGCGCTACCAAAGCTTCCAGGGTTTTCCAATCGCGGTCGGGAATCGGGGTGGTTGCTGATCGTCCGGTGAAAAATGCCGACAGTCCAATCACGCCGAGCGTGAAGAGCAGTAGAACCACCATACCCCGCACTTCGGTTTGCGAGAAAGCAAAGTATTCGTTGATCCAGGCGCTAACCTTCTTCATAGTGGTTAGACAGTATCGGCCTCGGGAGTGGTACGCTTCAGGTGAAGCATGAGTTTATAGTACAATTCGCTGGGAACAAAGGGCTTGGGCACGTAGTCGCTCATGCCGACCTCCTCCACCCGGTCTTTCACCTCGAGCATAGCCGAGGCCGTCAGGGCAATGATGGGCAGGTCAGGAGCAAACTTCTTGATATTCAGCGTAGCGGTGAACCCGTCCATCTCGGGCATCTGCAGATCCATGAGAATGAGATCGTACGGTTGGGCGCGCGCTTTTTCTACGGCCACCCGTCCGTTTTCGGCAATATCAAACCGGATGCCCCACTTTTTGAGGTACTGCCGAATCACCACCACGTTCATCTGGTTGTCTTCGGCCACCAGAATGTTCACCCCGCGCAGGCCGGCAAACGATTCTTTATCGGTCAGGCTGTCCTCATCGTCCGTGGAGGGTTGCACCGCAAGCGCGCGCTGAAGGGTGAGCGTAAACGAAAATGTTGACCCCTGATCGACTTTGCTCTCAACCTTAATTTGACTGCCGTGCATCTCCAGCAACTTCTTGGTGATGGCTAGTCCCAGGCCGGTGCCCCCGAATTTGCGGGTGGTGTCAGAACTGGCCTGTGAAAAATTATCGAAAATAATATCCAGCTTATCGGCCGGAATGCCAATGCCGGTGTCAGTGACGGCGAAAGCGACAATAGCCTCCTTCGGAGTGACCTTGACCAGTTTGGTGGTGAGCGTCACGCTGCCGTTGAGCGTGAACTTGATGGCATTGCTCACCAAATTATTCAGCACTTGCGAGATACGGGTAGAATCGCCCAACAACCGCTGAGGAATTTTTGGGTCGGTCTGGCAGTTAAAAGAAATATCCTTCTCGTTGGCGTACAGCCCGAGCGTGCGCTCGATGCCGCTCACCAGTTCGCCTAGCTTGAATTCCGTTTTTTCCAGTTCGATCTTACCCGCCTCGATCTTGCTAAAATCTAGGATGTCGTTGATCAGGGTGAGCAGGTTCTCTCCCGAGAATTTCAGGGCCTGCAGGTTTTCTACCTGGTTCTTCTTCGGATTATCCTCAATGAGCAGGTTGGTCAGCCCGATCACCGCATTCATGGGAGTGCGAATCTCGTGCGACATGGTAGACAGAAATTGGGCTTTGGCCATCGCGGCTTCTTCGGCCGTTGTTTTGGCTTTTTCTAAGCTGGCTGAAATTTCTTTCTGTGAGGAGAGCGCCCGACGTAGTTCTTCCTCTACCTCGGTGAGTTCTTTGTTGAGGGCTTCTTGTTCTTGGTAGGCTCCTACCAGCGCATCGTTGTTTTCGGCAAGGGTGCGGGAAGCTGGTCGAAAGATAAAGCAAAACTCAAACAGCAGCACCACCAACGAAAAGATGGCCAACCCGAGCGCCACGTGGTGCAAGCGGGTAAGTTGCTTCGCTGCTTCCGACTCTAACTGACGCAGCACCTGCCCTACGGCGGTTTGATACTTGCTATTGGCTTGCTGAATAATCTTGGCCTGAGAAACCCGGTCTTTGGCTGAGTTGGTGTTCACCAAGGTGATCACGGCGTTCGAAATGCTATCGCGGTACGGTTGCATTTGCGCGTACAGGGTCAATAACGAATCGCTGTTGCAGGCTGGAATGGCGGCAGTGTCGTTGCCCATGTGCAAGCCAACGTGCACTTCGTTCCACTGCTTGTTGAGTTGATCGAGCTCGGCAATTAAAAGCTGGTTGTCGGTAGGCTGCTGCTGCAACGCTGCCGACAACTGATTGATCTCCTGGTTCAGGGCGGGCAGGCGATTAGCCCACTTCAACACCCGGGCACTTTTGGCCTGCTGATAGTAAATAGCCTGGGTGATCACCTGCGAAGAGACAATCAGGACGATGATTGTGCCAATCGCCAGCATCCCTAGCTTGTTGTGATTGTACGTAGGGCTGATAAAGTTCTTCATGAACGGGGGGTGGTGTACGTACCCTACCCAACCTTCGTGCCACCCACCGGTAGGTAATTTTACTTATGGTTCTAAAAGGCACATCCCCTATCTTTTCGGTTGATGAATTTTGGGAGGCGCGGCTAAGTGCATCAGCGTTCGGCCGTTGTGGTAGTTTCCCTTCCACTGTTGCCCTTTGGGGGCGTGTCGCGCGGCCGGTGCAGTATCCAAACCCTGCGTGTACCACCCTCCGTATTTTGGATCGATGACGTATTGCTGAACGTACTGCCACAGTTGCTGAAGCGCTTCCTCATAGCGCGGATTATCCGGGTAAAGATCCGCGTAGCGCGATAGCGTATTGAGCCCTTCGGCCTGCGACCACCAGGCTTTGTGGTCGTTCACAATGGTAATCGAGTCGGTGCCGGGTAAGTAGTATCCCTGATCGTAAATGCCACTGCGCTGGGGGTCAAAACCGTGCTTTAGGGTGTGATCTACTAACTTTTTCGCCACCGTTTGGGTAGCACTGTCCACCGCTCCGTAAAGCGCTTCGGAGGCTTCTCGTAACAAAAAAGCCGTCTCAATATCGTGACCGAAAGAAACGTGATCCAGGGCGTAGTTTGCCTCCCGAACGGTTTGCGAGGAATCGCGGTACGAGATGGGCGTCCAGTCGGGCTGAAAATACAGTTGCAGGTATCCTGCATCGGTCACCATGGTGTCCCGAACCAATACCAGCATCTCCGCTAGACGCTGCCGGAGCAGCGAATCGGGCCATTGGTGGTACAATTCGGTAAACGCTTCCAGCAAGTGAATACTCGTGTTCTGATCCTTATAAGTGACTCGCAGAGGTAAATTAATTTGGTTGGCCCGTTGCGCATCAATCGCTTGCCCCGCTTCGGTCGTCGCCGCGAAGTAGCCGCCGTTTTGCGGATCATAGGCGTGCTGCTCCAGCCACCGAAACGCACGCTGGGCCAGCGCCAGACTTTCTTCATCCTGCCGGTAACCGTGGTACGCCGCCAAGGCATAGATGCCAAAAGCGTTTCCGTAGGTACGCATCAGATCATCCGCCGGATCAGCAGATAACGGCGCTCCCGTTTGGTCTACTCGCCAACGAAATCCTCCGCGCTCCTCGTCCCACAACTTATCGCGCAAAAATTGGTAGCCATGATCTGCCGCCTGCCCGTAAAGCGGTTCTTGCGGATAGCGAAGAGCTGCCTGGGAAGTGGTCCACAGGTGCCGCGCCTGAGTAACAATCATCTTATGCTGTTGCGGCAGCGGTTGCCAGGCGGAGTCAAAGTTGGCCAAGTATCCTCCGTACACCGAATCGATGGCCCGCGGGTACCATTCTCGAAGCAGATCGTTCCACGCCGCCCGGAAGCTATCCGAATAGTTGAACGCTTGGTATAAGGAATCGATCTGTTTGTCCGGCAGCTCGTCCTGATAGATCACCAGGCGGTATTGTAACACCGTAGGCACTTGTTCTGACACCGGTACGGGGTCCCGTCCGGGATACGCCGGGTTCTGCATACTGGCGTTTTGGCGGAGAATCCACGGTTCCGGATGGGTGGGATTAGTTTGGTGACTCATGATCACGATTCCGGCGTTTCTCTCATCGCGGCCCAACGTCCCGGAGATATTCATCCACGGTCCGGCGCGCACGGCCTTGGTAGTTGGCGTCACTTCGCCCCGGGATGCGGCAAACCAAACGTCTTCCGGCAATCGCATGCGCACCGAGAAACCGCCGTATCCCTTCTCATCGTCCGATCCGCCAATCCGTAGGTTCGGCACCAGGGCGAGCAACGAAATCTTGAAGTCCAGCACGCGGTAGTTGCTTTCCCGGGGATAAACGGTAATTTGAGTACGTTCAGAGAGAAAGGGTTTCTGCTTTCCCTGCGCATCTGTCCACCGCGGGGAACGCCAGTAGGTTTGGGTGCGCAGCGACAGTGCTCCGTCCATCGTCGGCTCAGTTTCCGTAGAACGTACGTCCCACCCAAAGTCTCGGCACTCCCAGCCATCGCCCAGCGCCGAATCACCCACGAGCACCTGGTGCCAGGCCCAGAAAATTCCCCGGTGGTGCGGATGATCGTCGGGAAAATCTTCTGTCAGGACGCTGCCGTCCAGGCCGTAGAGCGGATGAACGTAGTCGGCCCGCGGATAGGCTCCGTTGTGAGAAGTGGGGCGCTTCTGGTAGAACAATACGCTATCGTTACCTTCCTTTATCAGCACTCCCGCCGTGCTTACTTCAGCGGTAAGTGATTGCGCGCGCGCTGTCGTTGGAAAAAGATTGCTGATTAAAAATAAGCCGATTAGGGTACGTTGCATAGCGGATGGCTTGATGTCAGGGCAGTAAGTTAGGCGGTGGGCGGCTCAAATGCAATCGGAAGCCGTATCGCCTGTTAATGCCGCCTTGGTTGGTAACTATCGGGTAATATTTCGGATAATTATGTGACTTTTTAAGTGTACCTTCGTCTTAATGATATAAATTGTTTTACCCCTAATTTCAAAAAAATGAAAAATTTACTACTCGCTACCGCCGTATGTTTCATTGTTGGGCAAGTCAGTGCGCAACGCTACATTGCTTCCGAGCAGGAAGTGTCAATGGATAAATCCATGACCAACGCCTGGGTGATCTCAGCGGGCGAAGAACCCATCAACGATCTGCGAAAAAGCTACTCCCGTTACGCAAAGGATCAACTGGACGTGAAGGCCAAGAAAGACGGCCGTGATATGGTGGTGGCCAAAGAAGCCAGCGTTCCCCGTATTTCATCGAACGTCGGTGACCTTAAAGCAAAGTTTTTTACCGAGGGACAACAAACTCTGATGGCGGTGGCCTTCATGCCCGGCTACGATCAGTCGCTCAACACCCTGGACAACCCTACCGAAATGGATAACCTGCGCCGGTTCGCTAAGGATTTCGTGAAGCACTATCAGACCGAAAAACTCACCGCACAGCTGGAGGATCAGGAGAAACGCCAAAAGTCGCTCGAGTCTGACTACAAAAAGAACCAGCGTGAGCACAAAAAGCTGGACAAAAGCTTAGACAAGATCGCTAAGAAAATGAATTCTGACAAAACCGACGAAGCGAAGAAGTTTGAACTCGAGAACGAGAAAATCGCTGACGAGGCACGAATTATGGCCCTAGACGAGATCATGGCCAACCAAGACCAGGAGATCAACGCGGTGCAAGGGACTATTCAGGACTTTCGGGCGAAGATTGGCGAATTAGAATCACTGTTTGCCGAACCGATGGCGCAGCAAGAAAAGACGTACACGCCCCAATCCACTGAACAACCATCGGAAACTCCCGCTCCCGCCCGCAAGCGAAGCGGCAGTCCCGATGTTGACTACTAATAACCTGCTGCATTAAAGGTCATTCTGATAAATTTTTAAGGCTCGTGTCGACACGAGCCTCAGAAAATTATCAGAATAAAGTTTATTGGTTGGTTAGTACACCACCAACTTCCGGGCGGCTTGAAATGACCCAGCTTCCAGACGATACAAATACGTGCCCGCATCCAAATACGACACATCAACGGCGTATTGGTACTCGCCGGGGTGCTGCCGCTCGTTCACCACTTGCTTCACCACGCTGCCCCGCAGGTTAACGATGGTTAGCAAAACGGGTAGCGTGTGGTTAATGCGGTAGGACAAATTGACCAGTCCCCGGGCCGGATTGGGATAGCAAGGCTTCAAATAATACCGCTCGTTGATGAACTGATCCCGATCGTTCGAGGTGATGGTTCCGCCCACCAGGGGTAGTTTCATACCGGGTTGGGCGTATTCGGTGAACCGGGTAGCGGTCATGGCTTCATCCGAGGCTTCCATCCAATCCTTTAGCAGGGTGCCATACACCTGACGATAATCGTGCTGTTCGGGCAGATTGTTTCGCTTGAGTGCACTCAGATCGGGATTGGTGCCCACCACCCCCGGATTCACGTGGCTGCCGAACACAAACATGGGCGCGGTGGTGCCGTGGTCGGTACCGTAGCTTCCGTTAGAGGCGGCCCGGCGACCGAACTCTGACATGGTCACCGTCATCACCCGGTGGTTGATGCTCAGTGCCTTCAGATCATCCTGAAAAGCCTTCATTGATTCGGACAAATGATACAAGAGCGCCGCGTGGCTGCCCATGGTACTATCGTAACTTTCTACCTGCGAAGCGTGGGTATCAAATCCTCCCATGCGGGCCACAAATATTTTGGTCTGCGAACCCCCGCTCAATAGCCGGGCGATCATCCGTAGCTGGCCCGCTAGCCGATTCTTCGTCTGCGAAATTGGAGCATTGTAGGGGTACTTTTCCGGGTAGATCACGCTGCTGGAATTGCTTCCTTTTTCGTATAGATCCTTGAGTCGTCCGGCGTACTGGTTAGACTTCTCCTCAATGTCTAAAATCCACCGTAACTCCTTGCCGTAGTGCGAGTTGGCGATACTTTCCGGCGGGTCCACCCCCACGCTGTTGATCAGATCGTAAAATTGATCGGGATTGCTGATCGATATGGCGGCGGGAATGCCGTTGGCCCGGTGAAAGGCCAGCGACACCGAGTTTCCGATTTCAATACCGAGTGGGTCGGGCATGGCGTCGCTGGGATAGGCTTCGGGGTAACCCGGATATAGGTGATCCAGGTAGCGTCCCGCCCAGCCTGAGTCAAGCTTATCGTCGTAGTCGCCGCCCATAAACCAGATATCGCGGCTGCGGAAGTGGGAGCCGTTGATATTTTCGTAGCCCACGCCCTGCACCACGGCGGCCTCGCCCCGATCGTACAGTTCTTTCACCCCAATCATGTCGGGATGCAATGCCACCTGATCTTCTATAGACAGGGTGCTATCGAGCGGAATGAAACCCCGCTTGCCCCGGTTCGGAATGGCGATGTTGGGACGCAGGTGGTAGTACTGACTGTACTGATCCACCGGAATCAGGGTATTGAGTCCGTCGTTGCCGCCGTGCAACTGGATGATCACCAGCACCTTATCGTTGGTGCTGGTGGCAGCCATTCGCTGGAGGGAACCACTGCTGGCCAGCGCCGCAATGGGCAGTCCGTTGAGCACGAAGGGAGCGCCCGTGGCCACGGGTAATTTTTTAAGGAACGATCTGCGTTTCATACGTTTGTTTTTTCTTAGTTTTTTGAAGGGCTTTACTTGATTCCTCTCGGAGCTTGGTATCGGGCAATCCACGGCGGCCCAAACTTCTCGGTTGATTATGAAAGCTGGTACTCGGGCGACTGCAATACGGTGTTAAATAGCTTCTCGAGCTGCACCCGCACCGCGGCGTCATTGCCACTGCCCAGGTAATTTTGCCATTCGGTTTGCCAGTTGGCCTCCGAAAGGTCATCGAGCAAAATACTTTTCAGAAAGTAAGTGAAGCGTTCTTCGGTGATGGCTTCAGGAAGCAAGTAATCGGTCAGCTCCCGCACCAGGCGTTCAGCATCGAATGGATCAGAAATGTTGTTTTTATCCTTCACGTAGGCTACCACATCAAGGTGGGCGAGCAACTGTTCTTCGTCCCGGACGCCTTCGATGAGCTTTTTGGCGAATTCGTAGCGGCGCGCTAAGTAGTTGGCGCTAATCCAGTTGCGGTGGTAGCTGGGCCCCTGGTGGTAGGCAGGATAGCCCGCCACTTCAAAGGGTTCGTATAAGTATAACCCCTGGTCGGTGAGCCCCTTAAGCACCACCTTGCGGTAGGCCCGGTAGTGCAATTCCAGATTTCCTGAGGGGTTGGGAAGCGTCGTTTGGAAAAATCGCAGCGTGCCAATAATCAGCTCTAAGGGCGATTTGATGATCGCGCCGGTGTTATCGTCTTCTACTACGGCGTTGTCGTTGTCGTAAAAGTGCTGACTTGTCAACAGCGCCGTGAGCACGGGTTGCAGTTCGTAATTATTGCTCATGAAAAACTGGGCCAGCGGCTCGATGACGGTTTGTTCTACCTCGTCGGTGATTTCGTAGTAGACAAAGTAGCGATACAGCTTGCGACACAGGTGGCGGGCGGTGGCGGGCTGCGCGAACACCATCTCCACCAGCTGGTCTATTTCTTCGGCGGCCGCTGCTTGCGTTGCTTTGTCGCCCACCAGTGCATTCGGACTGATGGTTTGGTTCTGAAAGGCGGCGCTGAACTGCTTGGTACTGGCATCGTGGCGGTCAGCAATTCCTTGATTGTCTCCCTTAAGAATGGCCTGGGCCGCCCCGGTTTCTGCATCGATGGTTGCGAACTCTTTATCCTGCTTCCATCCCGAAAAAACCTTCGCGGCGGCCTGCACATCCTCTTCGGTATACGTAGTGTAATTGTTCGCTCCAATCTGGGGCCCCTTTCCCACTGAGTAAAGCTCCAGAAATTCCCGGCCGAAATTCTCGTTCACGTTACCCACGTCGTTCAGGTGCCCGTCCAGGAACCGAAGCATGGCGTTGTCGGTGCAAATTTTCCGGGCCAAAGACTTAATATTACCGATCGCGTAGTGGTGAAACAGCCGTAGTTGGTGGTACAAGGCGGGCTTCTGTTCTACCCGGTTGGAAATTGTGGTGAAGTGGGTGTGCAGAAAAAAGGTCATCTTTTCGTGCACCGACAGCGGCTGGGTAGCCATCTGGTGCGTCCACCAACTATTGAGCTGATTTTCAAGGTCACCGCTGTTACTGTTGGCTTCGGTGGGTTTGGGGTTTACCCACGACTGTCCGGTGGCGGGATCTACCGGGGGAGGTGGCAGGGGATTCATTTTCAGCAGACGCGCCATGGCCGCCGGGGCGGTGAGCTGCGCAAACTGATCGATTTGCTGTTTCGTTGCCCCCAGGGTGGCCCGTCGGAGCAGGTGGGCCGCGTTCTGCGTACCGAGTACATTATTATAAGAAGGTATGCCAGCCATAGGATGTACGTTGATTCATCCTACCGCAGCAATTATGGTGCGTATGGGCCACACGGCGGCACGGCAAACACCTTAATTAGTACATTGTATATATTTTGTATGCTATTTCTAATTAAATCGACTTAGGCAATAACAAATCATATTCCGATAATTTTTATCTTCTTTCCAGAGGTTCGTGTTGCCACGAATCTTAAGAATTTATCAGAACAACTTCTACTGTTTATACAATCAGTAGCCGTACTTTTCTTGCCATCGAGAACGCAGACGCTGCCTAATCTCGTGTTCGCGGGGATTGTCACCGGGCTGGTAGAGGGTGGTGCCCGACAGCGTTTCCGGCAAGAACTCCTGCGCCACAAAGTTCTGCGGGTGGTCGTGGGCGTATTGATACCCGGCGCCGTAGCCTTCTTCCTTCATGTAGGCGTGGGGGCATTGCGTAGCGACATCGGCACGGGTAGATCGCCGGTTTGCTGCACGAGTTTTTTGGCTTGCTTGATGGCGACGTAGCTGGCGTTACTTTTGGCGCTGCTCGCCAGATAAACGGTGCACTGCGACAGCACAATTTCGGCCTCGGGCCACCCAACAAAAGCCACCGCCTGGAAGGTGTTAGTGGCGATTACCAGGGCGGTGGGATTGGCATTACCAATATCTTCCGAGGCTAAGATGACGAGGCGACGGGCAATGAACTTAGGCTCTTCGCCTCCCTCAATCATGCGCGCCAGATAGTACAATGCGGCATTCGGATCGCTGCCGCGCACCGACTTGATAAACGCCGATACAATGTCGTAGTGTTGTTCACCGGATTTGTCGTAGCGTGCCACCCGCCGTTGCGCCACCCGCTGCACGTCGGCCTCGGTGATTTCGTCGACGGTCACCGATTGGGCTACCAACTCCAGCAGATTGAGTAACTTTCGGGCATCGCCTCCCGACAGCGCAACCAGCGCGGGGGCGTCTACCGAGCGAAATTTACGGGTTTTGAGTTGTTCATCCTGGGTAAGTGCCCGGTTCAGCAGGCCGGTTAAATCTTCGGCGGTGAGCGGATTGAGTTTGAATACCTGGCAACGGGATAGCAGCGCCGCATTGACTTCGAACGAAGGATTTTCGGTGGTTGCCCCGATCAGTGAGATAATGCCTCGTTCCACGGCCTGGAGCAAGGCATCCTGCTGCGATTTGTTAAACCGATGGATTTCGTCGATAAACAGTACGCAGTGGTTCATCAGTTTGGCTTGACTGATTACCTCACGAATCTCCTTTACTCCGCTATTGATGGCACTAAGGGAGAACATCGTAGCGTTAGACTGGTGGGCAATAATTTCGGCCAACGTCGTTTTCCCGGTACCGGGCGGTCCCCAGAAGATCAGGGAAGGAACCTTGCCACCGGCCAGCAGCGCGGGTAACACTCCCTGGGGGCCGGTCAGGTGAGGTTGCCCGACCACATCAGTGAGTTTTTGGGGCCGTAATCGTTCAGAAAGAGGGCGGTTATTAGTCAAATTTTGGGATAGCTCAGCTTTTGGTAGTCAAGTTAGAAATTAATTCAAAACGAAAGAACATTCCGATAAATACCTCGTACTATTGGGGGTCAGTTTTAAGACCATATGAACAGCAAGCAGAAGATCAAGCAGCGAATTGCCCACTTTATTCAACGACTGGCTAACGAAAACAGCACTCCTCATTCTGTTGCGCTTGGTTTCACGCTGGGTACTTTTATTGCTATTCTGCCCACTCCCGGCTTCGGTGCGTTTCTGGCCCTGTCGCTCACGCTGGTCTTCAAAAACATCAACCGCCTGGCGGTGGTTGTTTCGATTGCCATCTGGAACCCCCTGTTGCTGGTTCCCTTTTACTACGTGTGCTATCTGCTCGGTAGCATTTTGCTGGACCGTCCCATTCAGCTCGAAGAGCTTTCGTTGTATCAACTCATCTACGAGTATACCAATGCTTTTCTGTTGGGTAACATTATCTTAGCCTGCTCGATGTCCGTAATTTCCTACGGCGGCATCTACTACCTGATGCGTCTCCAGTTTCGTCAGCAGCAGTTGCGCAAGCTCATGAATTGGTACCGCCTGAAGCGATCCAAGGCGGCCTGAACCAATTCATAACCTCTCGCTATTTGTTTTTCCGTAATTTACCGCCTTCATCAGCGAACCGTAACAGTATGCGCAAAAAATCACAAAAAGTAGCCGGTTGGGGAAACTATCCGATGGTAGATGCTCAGGTGACATCGCCCAAAGATGCGGCCGCCTGGCAGGCTTCCGGTCACCAACACCCAAGGGTGGTCCGGGGCTTGGGCCGAAGCTACGGTGATCAGTCTATTGATTTGGAAGCCACGATAGCCGACACCCGGCGGTTGAACCATCTATTGAGTTTTGACGACGAAACCGGCGTACTGGTGTGCCAGGCCGGGGTGAGTCTAGCTGATATTATTGCTACCCTGGCGCCACGCGGGTGGTTTCCGGTGGTGAATCCCGGCACCAAGTACGTGACGGTGGGCGGAGCCATTGCCAACGATATCCACGGCAAGGGGCACCACCGCGATGGCTCGTTTGCTCGCTACGTACGATCATTTACCATGCTGTTAGCCAGTGGGGATGTGTGACGGCTAAGTCGCGAAGAATCTCCTGATTTGTTCTGGGCAAATTTTGGCGGGCTGGGTTTGCTGGGAGTGATTTTGACCGTTACGCTGCAACTGGAGCGCGTTGAAACGACCTACTACGCGCAGAAGGCGATTCGGGTGGGAGGGCTTGATCATATGCTGGAGGCACTAAGGGCCTACGACCAGCACTACCGTTACTCGGTAGCCTGGATCAACCCGCAGGCCCGCAACAAACGTTTGGGCGAAGGCGTGCTTACCGTCGGAAACCAAGCCAAAATAAGTGACTTGCCCCGCAAACTTCATCAACAACCTTTGAAGGTGCACGAAAATCCGCGGTTGCAGGTGCCCTTTTTCCTGCCCAACTTCTCGCTGAACCCCGCAACGCTCACCGTGCTGAACCAGCTTATCTTTCGGATGCAAAACAGCAGCAATCCGATCAGCCACTACGATAAGTTCTTGTTCCCACTGGATTTTGTTCTTTACTGGAATCGCGGGTACGGCGCGCGGGGATTTGTGCAGTACCAGTTCGTTATTCCCACCGAATCGGCGGCCGCCATTCGCCCCATGCTGCAAACGATTGCCGCTTCAAAGTGCTTGCCCTTTTTGAACGTTCTTAAGAAGATGGGACCGACTACCCACGGGGGTGCTACCCTATCATTTCCGCAGGAAGGATTTACCCTGGCGATTGATTTTCCGGTGACAAAACATCTTCCGGCCCTGGCCCAAACGCTTGATCGGATGGTGCTAGACGCTGGGGGAAGAGTTTACTTAGGAAAAGATGCGCTACTTGATGCAGCAACGTTCCGGCAGATGTACCCCCGGTACGCTGACTGGCTGTCCGTGAAGGCCCGGTATGACCCGGAGAACCGGTTCACATCTTCCCTGGCCAAACGCCTAGGCTTGGTGACTCCGATTTAACCTAACTAATTGGTAGCGCTTACCCGAACTTCGGCTACTTCTTCGGTGGTGATCTCGCTGTAGTCGTTGCCAAAAGATTGACGAACGTACGTAAGTACCGCTCCAATCTCTTCATCACTCAGAAAACCGTGGGCGGGCATCGCGTTGTTATACGTCTCGCCCTTCACGACAATCTCTCCCTGCATTCCGTTCAGAATCACAGAAATCAAAGTAGCCTTATCACCCGCTACCCACTTGGTTTGGGTCAGCGGCGGAAACGCGCCCGCCACTCCGTTGCCGTCGCCCTGGTGGCAAGCCAGGCAGTACTGGTTGTAGATCGTTTTCCCTTTTTCCAAGGCCTGAGTTTGGACGGCGGGGGTTGCTTCGGGTTCGGGTTGAGGGGTTGTGGTTGATGCGGTTCCTTCCTGGTTTCCGGAAGAGGAACACGCGATCAGGCTTCCTAGCCAAAGAGTGAGTGCGAATGATTTTAGGAGATTCATGCTAGATACTGAGTTGTTAGGGACGAAAGATAAATGTAATTCGGTGGTTGACACCGGAAAAATCAGGCCTACTGCATGGCCACCTGAGTGCCCTGATAGAAAACGCGCCAGATTCTGCCGCCCTTGTCGTCAGAAATATACAGTGAGCCATCGGGACCGACCGCCAAACCGGTCGGACGATACTCAGCATCGTTGGCGCTCTCGATCACCTCGCCTGCTCCGGCAAACTGATCGGCAAAGCGTTCGTACTCGCCCGAGGGCAAACCATCGGCTCCGAAGGGCACAAAGGCGACCAGATATCCCTGCTGCGGTAGAGGGGCGCGGTTCCAAGAACCGTGGAACGCAATGAATGCCCCGTTTTGATACTGTTCGGGAAAAGTTTCACCCTGATAGAACACCAGGTCGTTGGGAGCCCAGTGGGCGGGAAAGGCCATGATCGGTTGGTCCATGTCGGCGCAGCGTCCCACCTCCTGGCCGTCGCCGCCGTATTCAGGAGCGAGCACTTTCTTGCTCTGGGTAGGATCGTAGTAGCAGAACGGCCAGCCAAAGTCTGACCCTTCGTTCACACGCAGAAACTCTTCGGCGGGCAGTTCGGCGCTCTGTTCGTTAGTGTAGTAGTCCGGCCACAGGGTAGCCAGCTGATCGCGTCCGTGCTGAAGCGCGTAGAGTTGATCCTGGGCGCCGTTCCAGTGCAGGGCAAAGCCGTTGCGAATGCCGGTGGCGTAGCGCTTGCCGTCTTCCACCTGCGTTTGGTTGGTCTGGTTGGCACTAAACTGCCAAATACCGCCCTGTCGATCCAACTGAGGACAAGGATCCTGACCGGGCGAACCGGGGGTGCGCATCTGCTCCTGACAAGCGTTGGAGGGCCCGCCTACGGTTACGTAAATGTGTCCGTCGTTGTCGAAGGCAAACGATTTAGCGGCGTGCTGGGGCTGGGCCAGAAAATCGCCGATCACCAGCTCCGGCTGAGTCGTCGGAACCAGTTTTTCTTCGTCAAGTTTAACGCGATACAACGAAGTATCGGTCGAAAAGTACAGATAGTCATTGTAGATGTCGATACCCGAACCCGCCATATCGGTGAAGTACTCCTTCACGTCGGCTCGACCGTCGCCGGTGGTGTCGCGCAGCGCGACCACCCCGCCCCCATCCTCGGTATCCTTCAGCTTCACGTATACATCGCCGTTATCTCTTACCACCAAATGGCGGGCTTTGCCCAGGTTATCGGCTACCAACAGTGCGGCAAAGCCCTGCGGTAAGGTGATCGAGCCATTGTCCGCATCAGCGCTAAGCGTGGCCGGAGTTTCTTGGGTGGTTTCGGTGGGATTTGAAGTGCAGGAAACAACACTCACCGAAACTATTCCGAGGAGTAATCCTGACAGTGATTTTGATAAATAGGAAGGGTAGAACATGACGGACGAAGGTGGTTATGAGGTTTTAGTTACTTTTCGGGGGTTTTGGCACTATTGGCTTGTTCCTTGCTTACCTCGCTATCGCGCGACTTCTGTAGACCGCGAAAAACTTTGAGCAACACAAACACCAGCGCCGCCAGCACGGCAACGGCGGCCAGGATAAGCAACCAACTAGGTCCCTCTAACGGTGTGTAGGGAATTCCTTCTTCGGTCGATAGCTTTTGCAGTAACAGAGAAGGAATCATTTTTGAGACAGTAAAGATAAATAAGTTCATGCCGGTAGTTTTTCTAGTACAACTAGCTATTGGTTTTAATGTTCGGGGGGGGCGGTTGCTAGCGCGAGTAAATTTAGGCAACTAATTTGTTAATCATTGATTACACTGTCAGTAATTTTTAGTCATTTGGAAAATTATGGGAAGCGTTGGTTGGAGTGGGCGCCGAGGTGCTTGAGAATCAGAAGCGCGACGAAGTAGCCACCAAAGTGCCGTTACAGGGCGATCTCAACTCCCCCACTCCCGATGTTTCGGCCACAATATTTAACGTGCTTCAGAACGCGTTTGTTGACGCAATTGAGAAGGAGTTTGATCGGCAGGCTCAACCGAAAGGACCGGGAGGCCAATCATCAGAGTAGTGACGTCGGCCCGCTAATGAAATTACGTCTACTTCCAACACTTACGGGTCTTGTGCGTTGTTGTATCAAAAATAGCTACGCCCACTTATGCCAACCCGTACCCCCCCCGTTCAGGAGTTGTTCGACGACGTCAAAGACTACGTGACTACCCAACGGAACCTCTTGTTTACCGTCGCCTCGAAGAAGGGTGCCGATGTGTTTTACCTCATCATTACCAGCGTTATCTTCCTGCTGATTCTCTGGTTTTTTCTCATCATCTTTAGCTTCGCGGTGGCCTATGGTTTGGGTTATCTGCTCCAGAGTCTTTTCCTAGGATTTTTGCTGGTTGCCTTGTTCTACGTGTTGCTGGGCATTTTAATGTGGACTTTTAAAGACCGGCTCATTAAAACCCCCTTGCTCAAGTTGTTTTTTAACCTGCTAGCCGCCAACAAAACCCCTGATCATGAGTAAGTTACACAGTCAAGAAGAGTACGAAGCCATTAAAAACCAGCACAAGGCTATTGCTCGCAAAAAAGAGAAAAAAATTAAGCGCGATCTTACCCGCCTGCTGAGCGATGCCACCCCGCGCTACCTGCGCGAGAAGCTCGTGACCAGTTGTATTGTGTTTGGCTCAGTTTATTTAGTAGAGGAGATCATTTTCAGAAAGCGCGTCCCCGGGATCGTGAAGTTCGCCGGAGCGGTGTCGGCGACGGCTTTTGCGCCAAAAATATACCGGACACTGTACCGTAACTTCGCCGCTCCGTCACCGCATCTGGCGACCTATCCGCCGTCTAGCAACGGCAGCACGCCCGCGGTGGCTCCCGTTCAGTAAAGAATTGCGAAAGTAGCGGGCGATTATCTGTCGTACTCAACGTACACTTCCCACGAAGGCAAATTGTTGGAAGAAGCCGTTAGCATAGCGCACTTCTGAAACAACTGCACCGCTTCAACCTTCTGGTCCATCACCTCTTTGATATCAAGCCGCCACACGGTGTGCTCGGCGGTGGGTTTGGTAACCGTGGTTCCCTGAAGCTGCTCCTCCAGCAGCACGTACTCAATAATCCGCAGGGGAGAGGCAAACTGCTGAACTGCTCTGCGGATAATTTGCCAGGTAGCTAACAAGTCCGGTTGGTCGTGGGTGAGTTTGGGAAGAAGTACCGTATCGGGCTCTAGATTTTCTAATTCGTTGACTACCAGCCGGGTTGACTCCTCGAAGCCCGGATCATTTTGGTGGGGGAAAAGCCCGTTTTGAATACGCAAGCAAGCGCTGGCTTCCTCACTGATACCCAACTGCGCAATGGCCACCAAAGAAGCCGCTTCGCTAACCCGCTGGGAATCGCGCGTTTGCGTGGTTGGTTCACCACCTAAGAAGAGGGTGCGCACCCGATAGCCCATTTGTCGAAGTAGGGCTAAGCTTCCGCCGCATCCTAAAATCTGATAGTCGGGGTAGGGAGCCACCGCCAAGGTGGTGCCCCAGTCGTACACCTGCGCAGAAGGGTACAAGAGTGGCTTGGCGCGCACGGATTTGCTGATTTGTGTCATGCGAATAGTTGTCACCTACCGGAGCCTCGCCAAAAAGTGGCAACTAGCGCGCTTGCGAAGTCTACGATACTGTGGTTTTTAACAATATACGCGATGAAACCGAAAAGAAAAGCGTTGATCAAACAAAAAATATTCTTTCAACAATTGATTCATTTGAGATCGTTCGTTTTTTGAGTAAACCTTACCAGCGCATTACCGGTAGCCCTTGGGACAATCAAAATGTGCTCTAATTCCCACAACTAAGGGTATTTCGGTGATTTTCGCACCGTAATTTGTTCGTAACCAAATTATTATGACAAACAAACTCGGATAAAATTACTGGTTCATTCGGGCGATTCTCTCCTTGGACTTGACCAAAAAAATGTCCACTAAGCGGGGAAAAAGTACATTGGCCCAGCGGTTGATTTTGCCCAACGTGGTGAGGGTCATCTTGAACCGCCGTTTTCTGAGTAGGGTCAGAATAGACTTAGCCACTGCTTCGGGGGACTGCGCCCGGCGTTGGTCGCGCTGCTGCAGGGTGATGCGCGAACCGTCGGCATCGATCACCTGCTTGCCCGGGTCGTTTCGGGTGATGCCGACGTACACGATGCCGACGTGGATCTGGTCTTCCCACAGCTCCACCCGGAGCGATTCGGCCACGGAGGTGAGTGCCATTTTGGAGGCACAGTAGAGACTCGTTTCGGGCAAGCCGCGGATGCCGGCCACGCTCAATATGAAAACCACGCTTCCCCGGGTTTCTTTAAGCGCCGACAGCGCCGCCCGGGTGGGATACAGCGAACCGAGCACGTTGATGCGGAGCATGTCATCCATGACCACGGGCGAAAGCGCATCGAAATATCCCCGCGACGACATGCCCGCGTTGTTGATCAATATGTCAATTTTTCCATACTGCTGCCGCGTGGCATCCACGAGTTGTTGCGCCCCAGCCACCGTAGCAACGTCGGCGGCCACGGCGAAGACCTCCACTCCATCGGCTCGTAGGGCTTGCTCGGCCTGCGCTAGCTTTTCCGGGGTACGCCCGTTGATCACCACCCGGGCACCCTGCTGTCCCAGCGCCCGGGCGGTTGCTTTCCCGATGCCGGAGCCAGAACCGGTGATGATGACGACCTTACCTAGAAACGCTTTCTTTTGCATAGGAACGCCCAAACTGCATGGAAGGATTGTAATGAACCGAGAGGTAATCGTTGCTTAGCGACAGGATCACGTGCACCACCACGGCCACCCAGATGGTGCCGGTGGTTAGCGTAATGTAGCACACCAGTAAACCAAACGGAATGGCTCCAATGGTTTCGGCCGGTCCCTTCGGAAGGTGCGTGGTTGAGTATAAGGCAATGTTGATGGCTATCGCGGGCCATACTCCCAGCACTGCCGTGCATACGCTGAGCAAAATACCTCGGAACATCAACTCGTAGGCTAGCAAGTAGAGAAAAGTAGCAGCACCGTTGATGAGCACCAAGCGAGGAGTCCAGTGTGGGCGGCGAATCATCGGATAGTAGTCGAGATTCTTGGGGACGGCGGGCCGCTCGGATGTTCAGCGGGAAGATCACCATCGCTAAACCGAACACCCACAGCAGCGAAGTTCCGGTGTTCTGAAAACCTAAACCGTAGTCATACAGCGAGTAAGGAAGCGCAACCAGTACAACAATCAGGGGAATTACTCCTAAAAAGAGAACACCTAGAAGCTTTTGGCAGACCACCCAGCGGGCCGAGGAAGCTGTTTCTGCGTTCGTGCTTGTCACCCAGCGACGCACAGCAGGCGACTCGGCCAGAAACCAGTACGTGACGAAACCCACCGTAAGCAGTAGGATTACCAGCACCACCGGAAGATCGCCCGGTTGCCATTCGAAAGCAGATGAATTCATTGGATACTATTGAAGCGGTGAGATTACCACTGCCCCAAAGATAGCCACGGATGAGAACAAAAAAACCGAAGACGTAAAAAAAGCGCAAAGAATACACGCGTCGTCATTCAACCACCACTTCCACCCGTCGGCCGTAAGACGCCTGATCTTTGCTCAAGGTACGGTCGGCACCAAAGTAGGCAACCGAAATGCGCTGGTCCGGCACCCCGGCTTCTATCAGAATTGCGCGCACCGCTTCGGCCCTTTTTTGCGACAGCAATTGATTGCGTTCGGGGTTGCCCGTGGGATCGGTGAATCCCCGGAGGCGCACCGTGGCTTCCGGGGCGTTTTTCACCAGCACTCCCACCTGTTGCAAGCGCTCGGTGCCGATGGTACTAACGGACGATGCCCCCACGCCAAAGTATACTTCGGTGGTGCCTAGCTCCTGCAATTTAAGCGTGCGCAACCGCTGCTCAATAGAAGCGGCCTGAGCCGCTGGTTGAGAGGTGGTCTCAAGATTGTTCAGTTGCGTTTTCAGTTGCTCTAACTCGCGCAGAATGCTGGTGAAGCTGGTATCGTTTCTTTGGCTCACCTCATCGAGGTAACCAGAAAATGTATCCATGCGGGCGGTGAGCGCCGTCACGTAGGAGCTATCTAACTGGGCCGAAGCGGTGTCGGCATCGGATGTGGCCGGGGGAGCCACCGCGATGCCGCCGCCCGGAGGAGTAACCAGCGGTTTGGCGGGGGGCGGGGTCTTCACCGATGAAGAATCAGCTTTTTGGCCAATCGGGGCGGCCGAATCGCGGGGCTTCAGGGGAGGCTTTTTCTCAGCAACCGGCTTGGCTGGCACCTTTGTCGCTCGTTGGAGGGGCGGGGTTACCTTTGCCGTCAATGTGTCAGCGTCAGTCCGTGCTGCGACCGCGGGGTTAGCAGGCTCGGCCGTCTCCGACGGGGGAGGCAACGTAGAGAAAGGCACCGGTTGTTCCTTAATGGGTACTTCAGCACTACGCTCAGTTGGCTCCACCGAACGGGAAGTAGCCGAATCGGGCAAGGGATTAAAAGAACCAATGGACGGCGATTCGCGCATCGTTGGCACCTCCTCGACCTCCACCAAGCGCAGCTCGGTGCCGCTATCGGTGGCCCGTGCCTGGATAGCCCGATCTACTGACAAGGGAATTAGGGACAAACCGGTCGTATCGGCGGCCAGCGAATCAGAAGAAAGCTTAGCCAGATTGATGAGCGCCAGCGTGTCTCCAAAGACGGGCGGGGTATTCGCCGGTAAGCTGTCGTCGGGCAACACCGTGAACGAATCGGCGACGGGTTGCACAATAGCCAGGAGCGTGTCCGGCCCCACCACGTGCGGAACGATGCGCAGCGAATCAGACAAAGGATACATTTCTTGTTCACGCAACGCGGGATCGATGGTGAGCGCGGCAATCGTGTCTACAACCGTCAGCGGCCCGCTAGGAAGGGGAGTGAACCGATCAACGCGGTCGGCCACGGCGTATAGTTTAGGTGCCCGGTAGGCGGTTCTGCGACGGGCAAAGCTGTAGTGCAGCGATACGGAAGGAAATGCGTAAAAATCGTTTACGTTCGGACTGCTCCCCCGCTGGGTAACATCTTGCCCCGTAGGATTAGCGGCAGTGCTTTGTTCCGAGCTAATGTAGTCAGCCCGATAATCACCGCTCACGTCGTCCAAACGATCAGTGAAGGCGTAGCGCATCAGCAGTTCCAGGTTCAGATTGATATTGCTACTTAGGCGAAACTTGAGTCCCAGCGCCAGCGGCACATTAAAACTTTCGGTCGGATACTCCTGCTCAGTGGCTAAGGAAGAGAGTTCGGTTTCGTATACGCCGTCCTGCGCCACTACGCTTGCTTCAGCGGCGTTAGGATCGTCCTCGGGGACATTGCGTATAGAGTAATCAGACCAGTAGTGATAGTAGTCGCCGCTGGCGTCGCGCAGGTCACCGTAAACCGAAAAGTCGGTGTAACCCAATCCCAACGATACGTAGGGAGACAGAAAGCTGCGGCGTCCCAGTTGCCGGTTGTTGTCCAGGTAGTAGGTAAACAACAGCGAATAATCCTGCACTTCGGTTTTAGCGTTGAGCGATCGGGCCAGAAACGCGTTGCGGTTTCGGTCGTTGGCAATCCACTGCCCCTGGGTATACAACAGCTTGGCCGACCAGGCCTTGTTCAGCAGTCGTTCTACGGAAAAGCCAAACGCTGGGTGGTCGCGGTCGGTCTCGGGAAGCAGTTGCTGATTGAGGTCACCATAGTAGCCCATTGAACCCAGGTAGGCCCCTACCCGCCAGCGGTACTGCTCCTGCTGGGCCAGTGCACTTTGACTAAGAACCAAGACTACAATCAGACTGAGAAGTAAGCTTTTGTGTGCCATCTTTATCGAGAAAAACCGGCCCAAAAGTTAATGTCGGCCGTAATGCCTACGAACGGGCGCAGGTACAGTCCGTCGTCGATATCCAGGGCGGGGGTTCCGTTGCCGTCGGCCTCATTTTGCAGGAAGGCAACACCTGCCGAAATACGAATAAATTCGTACACCTTGTAGCCAAACCCGGCGTAGACGGGCTTGCCGAAGATCGGCCCGGTGGCCTTCACGCCCTGGTCGTTGTCAAAATCCTGGAAGTAGAACCCCAGAATCACCGCTGAGTTGCTCATCAGGCGGGGCGCAAAGGCCCGTTTTCCCAGCGGAAGCGTTAGACCCGGCCATGCCGCTGGCACCGGTGTTGAGGTCAGCCACCTTGTCGTTAAGAAACACACCACCGTAGCCCACGTGCACGGTCAGGGTGTTTTTGCCCCGTTGCGTCGGGTAGTTGTCCACCTTCCGACTGTCGGCCAGAATTGAGTAACCGGTGTTGAGCAGGTTGGCCACTTCGGCTTTCACCATACTTTTCAACTCTTCGGCCTGGCGGCTACGCTCGGCTTCGTTGCGCTGGTCTTTCCGCAAGGGGTTGCGCGTCACAATGCGTAGTTTGTCCTGCACGATGCTAGAGAAGCCATCGAACGTTACGTTTTGGTTGCTTCGGTAGTACGACAGGGCCGAATTCACCAGCGCGTTCATGTCTGACACCATCGCCGAAACGCTTTTGACCAAGCGGATACGCTTTTTACTGAGCACCAGGCTTTGGTCTACGTAGGCTTCCAGCTCGCTGTTAAGCCCTTCTTTGAGGTTCTCCAGCTCTTGCGGAGTCACGTAGCGGTAGTAGTTGAGCAGAATGTCGTACTCGGTGCCCCCGCGCAGGTTATAATTCACCGGCAGCAAGAACTGCTGGCGCGTGTCGTTGTAGCTCCGCTTCCAGCGGTTTTGGTAGAGCACAAAGTCGCGGTTGCGCTTGCCGGGTTTGATGATGATTTCTACCATGCTCACCGCTTCGCTGATTTCGCCGGACACGAAAAAGTGTTCTTCGGAGGGTAGCGGCTGGTCCATATTGAACGACGAACGTTCGTAGTCGAAGCGAATGGTTTGCTTTTGCGCCCACCCTACTGAGGCGAAGGCGAGTAGTAGGATTGAGATAAAGGTTGTTTTCATGGGTTAGGATTTTCGGAGGTTACCGGATGCGCTGGATCAGTAGATTGCGTCTCTTTGTATCGCATTGGCAACGCTGATTTGGTAGAAAAGGTTTTTTCAAAACAATCGTTAAAATTGTCAGCCTGCTGGCCCACCCACTCGTCGCAGACTTGGTGGGTGGTATCCAGAACATCTTCCCCTACATTGGTCAAAGAAGCTCCTTGTTCAGCCACCGTTAGCTTCCGCCGCTGGTGCTTCAGTTTGCCAACGATGGCCTCCTTGGCCTGACGTTGCATTTTAGAGGTCTTGGAAACCAGGGCGGCTTTTCACCAGGCAATGGCATCGTTAAGTTCGCTGATTTTTTGTTTATGGTCTATGAGAGTAGGGAAAGGTTGTCTTGCTAATATGACTGCAAAAGACGGTGAGGAAGCTGCTGATGCTCCCGCTCGTTTTTGCGGTACTCTTTCTCAATGGCTTTTTCCCGCTTTTCGCTAGTTGCAATCTGCTCAGTGAGCACCTTAGTTTTGTACTGCTTGATAAAGTTCTTGGTGAACCGACGCAAGAAATGGCGAGCTGAGGGCGCCTTTAGCAGCATTGCTCCCCCATAATTCTAAGGTTAACGAACTCCCCGGTCCTCATAATTTAAAATTAACAGATCTAATTCTCCAGCGCATCGGCAGATGAACCTGGTAGTTATCTATCGCCTGTTGGATTGCATCAAAATTGGCCGAAGCAGAAGTATGAATATCTACAATTGCTTTCTCCAGTTCCGGGTCGGCTGCTTCTAAGGAGATCAATCTGAACTTCAGCGGTCTTTTCAATAAGAGCCTCTTGGCTGTTCAGAATATCTTGCAGTTTGGCAGCAATGGCTACCACAACACATCAAATCTTGCTTTATTGCGTTCATAGATTTTATTAGTTAGGAGGTTGACATTGGTTTGGTTTAGGACGAGTTGAAAGCAAAAAAGTCACACCGCGCCAAAAGATAAAATAAGGGTGACTTATCAGCGGTTTTATCGTCTCATTTAAAAGTGAGAAGAAATAGGCGAGATTAAAGTAAGGGTAGATTATCTTCGCGTTTTATTACTTTGCGAAACCATCAAACAACGTCCTCCTTGTCTCACGAAGAAAACCGTTTGCTAAACGACCATGAGATAGTTCGGCGCGTCATCGCTGAAAAGAGTAACGCTTTGTTTGAAGTGCTGTACGATCGCTACGCCGACAAAGTATTTGCCAAGTGCATGAGCTTTGCCCACGATGCGCAGCAGGCCGAAGACCTGGCGCACGACATTTTTTTGAAAGTATATTTGAAGCTCGGAGAGTTTCGTTTTGAGGCTAAGTTTTCTACCTGGCTGTATAGCATCACCTACCACGAGTGCGTGGAGTTTTCTCGCAAGACCAAGCGAAAGATGAGTCAACAAGAAGCATATCTAGCCGAACAGTTTGCCGAGGAAGTTGGGGGAAGCAGCGACGCCGAACTGCTGGAGCTTAAACTAGAACAACTGGAGACGTTACTCAAAAATATTAGTCCCGAAGACCAAGCCCTGCTGCTGATGAAGTATCAGGATGGCTTGTCGGTGCAAGAAATCATGACGCACACGCAACTGGGCGAAAGCGCTATCAAGATGCGGCTCAAACGCGCCAAAGATCGCCTGGTGGCGCTGAGTCGCGAATTAATTATTGCGGTTGCCATTATTCTCACGTATTAGCTACTTATCTTGCGATGGAAGAAGAAACCAATCCTTTCAAAAAGTTAGCGGAAACGCACGAGGCTCCCCCAGCCCTCAAGGAACGGGTGATGACCAGCGTAGAACTGAGTCAACTACTGATCGAAATCACCGATCTGTTCACCGACAAGCTGGGAAAAACGGCAATTGATCTGTTCAAAACGGACGATGATGAAACCGAATCCGATGCCGACCGTGCTCCCCGACCCTAAACATGTCTTATTACACCATGAACACCCTACAACAGTGGGAAGAAATGCTCTCAACTTCCCTGGCAACCTTTAGCCAACGAATTATCAACGTGCTGCCCAACGTGATCGGCGCGCTACTTCTGCTGATGGTGGGTTGGCTCATCGCCAAGGGCGTGAGCGTCGCTATTCGAAAACTATTACAGTCGAAGACGATGGCGCGCCTCACCGAGCGGCTCGACCGACTTTCTCTACTCCAGCGCTCCGATCTGTCGCTCGACAGCGTGCAAATCATCAGCCGCTTCGTCTACTGGATCATCCTGCTGGTCTTCCTCGTGGCGGCTTCCGAAACCCTGGGTTGGACGGCCGTGTCGCGCACCCTGAACAACCTGATTAACTATTTGCCGGCTTTGCTAAGCGCCATCGTCATTCTGTTGATCGGACTTTATCTGGCTCAGACGGTGCGCACCGTCATTCGCGCGGCCCTGCACTCCTTACGGGTGGGGGCGGCCCAGTTGATCAGCAGTCTGGCCTTTTATCTGCTGGCCACCATCGTGGTGCTCACCGCCCTGGAGCAGGCCGGGGTGGACACGAGCATCATCACGGCCAACCTGACCCTGATTGTCGGGGCCATCGTGGGAGCGTTCGCCATCAGTTTTGCCATCGCCTCGCGCCATATTCTGGAAAATATTCTGGCTTCGTTCTACGGACGAAAGAACTTTGCGGTGGGCGACACCATTCGGTTAAACACCGTAGAAGGAACCATCGTGCGCATCGACGGGGTGTCGGTGGTGGTAAAAACCAAAGACGCCGAAGTGGTGCTCCCCGCCCAGGCGCTGATCTCGGAGCAGATCGAGAAACTACCCTGACTACAATTCTTCCCGGCGGGGCCGATTCCCCGTCACCACCACCGGGGGAGCTTGCGCATTAAAGGTGAAACGCAGGTAGCAAATTCGCTTGCCCTGCGCCCGGAACTTCTGTTCGTAGTCGGTGGTGATCTGCTGCTCCACGCCGTACAGCGGCGAGGAGTATAAATCATGCGTATGCTCCAGGTTCGAGCACATCGTTGCGCTCCCGCAGGCTCTCCAGGGTGAAGTTGAACAGTAGCTGGTTGTCGGTTTTTAGATGAACCATTCCGCCGGGCTGCAAAATATGTCGGTATAAATCCATGAAGCGGGCGCTAGTGATGCGCCGCTTGGCGTCGCGGTCGCGCGGACGAGGATCGGGAAAGGTGATCCACAGGGCCGCCGCTTCGCCGGGGCCACGTACTGATCAATGTCGAGCAAACGAATACGCAAAAAAGCCACGTTGGTCAGCCCTTCTTCTTCCGCTTCGGTGCTGCCCACCCACAGGCGCGCGCCTTTCACGTCGACGCCCACAAAGTTTTGCTCGGGATACCGGCGCGCCAGCCCCACGGTGTAGGCTCCCTTGCCGCAGCCCAGTTCGAAGGTAACGGGGTGCTGGTTTCCGAAGAACACGCGCCAGTTTCCCTTGATGTCGTTGATTACCGGTTTGCCGGGCTCCACCACGTTGCGGCGCTCGATATTTTCTCGAAACCGTTCCAGTTTGTTTCTCATAGTGCGGATAGTTCGGCCACCACAAAAGAGCTGCCGCCCACCCAAACCAGGTCGTCGGGCTGGGCGTTTTGTCGCGCTTGTTCGTAGGCAGTTTGCACGTCTTCAATCACTTCACCCACCAGGGAGTGTTTCTTCGCTTCCTCCGCCAAGGCCGCCGCGGGCAGGGCGCGGGGAATGGCCGCTTGGCAAAAATAGTACTTTCCGTCGCGCGGCAAAAGCCGCAATAGGGCTTCCCGGTCCTTCCCCTGACTCACCCCCAGCACTAAATGAATCTGTGGAGCGGCGTAGCTGCGCAGTTGCTCTAGCGTTTGCTGCCAGGCCGCGGCGTTGTGGCCCGTGTCGGCAATGCACAATGGACGATGGCCCAGCACCTGCCACCGCCCCCGCAGTCCGGTGAGCTCCGATACCCGGGCCAACCCGGCGGCAACGGCCTCGGCGGGAATTGACCATCCCTGATTCGCGAAGTTGGTCAATAGTGAGCAACACTCCGCCCAGGTTGTGACGCTTTGGTACTGTCCGCCCAACGAAAGAAACAGGGTGAGTTCCTGCTGGGTAGGCCGATGGTTTAGCCGGATGCGTTGTCCTTCGGGTAGTTCTTCGGCATCAATGACCAAGTAGTAGTCTTCGGCAAAAAAGAGCGGGGCATTCTGCGCTTGCGCCACCCGCTGAAACACCGCCTCGGTTTCGGGGTGGCGCTGCCCAATTACCGCGGGCACGCCGGGCTTGATGATGCCGGCCTTCTCCCCGGCGATTTCGGGCAGAGTTTCTCCCAGCAAATCCGTGTGGTCGTAGTCAATATTGGTGATCAGGCTCACTTCCGGCGTGATGATGTTGGTGGAGTCCAACCGGCCGCCCAAGCCTACTTCCACCACGGCAATGTCTACCTGCTGCTGGGCAAAGTGCTGAAATGCCAGGGCCACCGTCAGCTCGAAGAAAGAAGGAGACACCTGGGTGATAAATTCTTGCTCGCGCCGGACAAAATCGGCTACGGCTGCTTCGGAAATTTCCTGACCATCGATGCGGATACGTTCGGTAAACGTCTTCAGGTGGGGCGAGGTATACAAACCGGTGCGGTAACCGGCCGACTGTAGAACAGCCGCCAGGCAGTGCGCGCTACTTCCCTTGCCGTTGGTGCCCGCAATGTGCACGGACGGAAAGCGCTCGTGGGGATTTTCCAGGTGCGCTACCAGGCGGCGGATATTAGTCAGGTCGGCTTTGAAGGCTGACTTTCCGACCCGCTGATAGGCCGGAAGTTGCTGGTACAGAAAGGTTACGGCTTCAGAATAGGTCACCGAACAGTGTAAGGTTAGGGCAAATAATAGACGATAAACGCGAATACAAGCGCAAAGTTCTTCTAAACTTTAGGGCAATAGGCTGACTTTGGGTTTTACAGACCGCCGGTTCTTTCACCCTCTTTGCATCATTTCAATAAGATTTTACATTGGTCTTATAAATGACTTTTTTCAACTATCAATACTGCTTAAATGCCTCTAGGAAGAAACCCATTAGCAAGGGCAAGAATCTACCTACTTTGCTCAGTCCAAAGGTGTAGTGTTCGATGGCTTTCCCGGTTTTTTTTCTACAGATTTATCTCTTGGTTGCTGATGTAATAGTTCGCCCGCTTACGTTACCAACTATGTCGATTCGAAACCTCTTTGGCAAGGCCAAAATGCGCTTCGCCGCGTCGAGCGACTATGGGTACAATGACTACGATGACCGTGAGGGTTACTATCAAAATTTGCTAACCGAACGGAGCGGTGAGTCCCTCCTGTACTGGTCACAGCTATACAGTAGAGCGATCGCTAACGCTCGGGTGGAGGTTCGTTTTAGAGACATTGAATTTCAGCGTTCGCCGCGAGAAGTACGAAGGCAATTCGGGAAGCCTCGTTTTGTCATCGTCAATCCGATAGTTGGCAATCATGAAATCTACTTTTATCGGTTCGAAGTGGCTCATTTACATTCAGTGGCGGCCTTGCACTTTTTAGACCAGCGGTTTTTTATGGCCAACCAATCGTTTCGGCAACTAACCGCCCAGAATTACCAACAAGTCGCGGAGGTGCTCACCACGAAGTACGGGCTGCTCCCCCCCCCGAAAGCGTGGCGGTGAAGGACCAACAGAACAATACCGTGCTGATGACCGACGGGCTATACCTGACGGTGAAGTATATTTCAGGCCACCCCTTTTTTCAAGAGCAAATCTATAAGTTTCTGGATGAGAAAAATCAGTACCATCAGCAAACGCGCAACCAGCGCATTTCTTCCCTCAGCGACTTTCTTTAGTATTCCGTAGCATCTTTGCGCGACAATACGCTATTTTGCCGACCAGTACGTTCGTTAAGTCAAACCTATCTCTCTCACCGCTGGCTTCTTACGCGCTGGCTGGCTTCCGTTATGATAAACGATCAACGAGCCGTTTTACGCGGCGAAAACCTGGTAAAGAAATATAAACGACGCACGGTGGTCGACCACATCTCGGTGACGGTGGCGCAGGGTGAGATTGTGGGGTTGCTGGGACCCAACGGAGCGGGCAAGACGACCACTTTCTACATGATTGTGGGCTTGGTGAAGCCCAACCAGGGCAAAGTCTTTCTCGATCAGACCAATATCACTTCCCTGCCGATGTACAAACGCGCCCAACGCGGCATTGGCTACCTGGCCCAGGAAGCATCGGTGTTCCGAAAGCTGAGCGTAGAAGACAACCTGCTGGCAGTACTGGAGATGACGTCTATGACCAAAATCGAGCGGCGTGAGAAAGTGGACTCGCTGCTGGAGGAGTTCAGCCTCACCCACGTGCGCAAGAACCTGGGGATGGTGCTGTCAGGCGGAGAGCGGCGGCGCACCGAAATCGCGCGGGCGCTGGCGGTCGATCCTAAGTTTGTGCTGCTGGACGAGCCCTTTGCCGGGGTAGACCCCATCGCCGTAGAAGAAATTCAAACCATCGTCGCCCAACTCAAGAACAAGAATATTGGTATCCTGATCACCGACCACAACGTGAACGAAACCCTATCGATCACCGACCGGGCCTACCTGATGTTCGAAGGAAAGTTGCTAAAGGCGGGCAGCGCTGAAGAACTAGCCAGCGACGAACAGGTGCGGCGCGTTTACCTGGGGCAACACTTTGAGCTTCGCCGAAAGGTTTAATCCTACCAAACCAAAACTGTATGGCAATTATCAATTCGGTGATGACCTGGCTGATGAGAAAGCGCATTCATCAGATCGAGCTGTTCATGAAGTATCCGCAGGAGGTACAGGCCGAACTGCGCACCTCCCTGGTGGCGACAGCCAAGAACACCGAGTTCGGAAAAAAGCACCAATTCGGTAGCATCCGCAACTACGCGGACTTCAAAGAGCGCGTTCCGGTAGTAACTTACGAGCAGTTTTTCCCCTACGTAGAGCGCCTGATGCGGGGCGAACAAAACATCGTGTGGCCCTCGCCCATCAAGTGGTTTGCCAAGTCGTCGGGCACCACCAACGCCCAGAGCAAATTCATTCCGGTTTCGTCCGAAGCCCTGGAGCACTGCCATTTCAAGGCAGGTAAGGACATGATGGCTATCTACGTGAATAATAACGCGGCCAGTCGCTTGTTCACCGGCAAATATTTAGCCATCGGCGGCAGTCAACAGGTGAACCGATTGGATGAGAACGCCAATTCATTCACCGGCGACGTGTCGGCGGTGCTGATGAAAAATCTGCCGTTCTGGATGCACTTTTCGCGCACGCCCAGCATGGACATTGCCCTGATGGACAATTGGGAAGAGAAGGTGGAAAAGATCGCCCAGGCCACCGCCCACGAAGACGTGACCTCCATGGCCGGAGTGCCCACCTGGACGCTGGTGGTGCTTCGGCGGGTGCTGGAGATCAGAAAAGCGCAAGATATTCGGGAGGTGTGGCCCAATCTGGAGGTGTTCTTCCACGGGGCGGTATCGTTCGCTCCCTACCGCCCGCTGTTCGAGACGCTCATTCCGCACCCCGATATGCACTACGTAGAAACCTACAACGCGACCGAGGGCTTCTTCGGCATCCAGGACCAGTCCGACGTGCACCAACTGCTGCTGATGCTCGACTACGGTATCTTTTACGAGTTCATTCCTCCCGAAGACTTTGACCGTGAGCATCCGCGTACGCTAGACATCAGTGAAGTGGAAGTGGGGGTGAACTACGCGGTGGTGATTTCTACCAACGCGGGACTATGGCGCTACAAAATTGGAGACACGATTAAGTTTACGTCGGTTGGTCCGTACCGCTTTGTGATTAGCGGCCGCACCAAGCACTTCATCAATGCCTTTGGCGAAGAACTGATCATTGAGAACGCCGAACGGGGCATTGCCGCCGCCTGTGAGGCCACCCACGCCCTGGTAGAAAACTTTACGGCTGCCCCCCACTTCATGGGCGACAACGGCCAGCGGGGGTGCCACGAGTGGATTATCGAGTTTAGTCAATCGCCCGATAGCCTGGAAACATTCACGCGGGTGCTGGACGAAACCCTGCGCCGTATCAACACCGACTACGATGCCAAACGCACCAAGGATATTGCCGTTACCGAACCGCTGGTGCACGCGGTGGATTCCGGAACGTTTCATCGGTGGATGAAGAAGCGGGGCAAACTAGGGGGGCAAAACAAGGTGCCTCGTTTGGCCAACAACCGGGAGTTCGTAGAGGATATCCTGGAGATGATTGCTTAGTTATTCCTGCGGATCGGGCGATCCAATCTCGTTCTCGGGTTGAGTAAAGTCGCGCGGGGTGGGCAGTTCCTGCAGGCTGTTAATTCCGAAATAGTCCATAAACTGCTCCGAAGTGCCGTAGAGGATCGGGCGACCGGGGGTAGTATCTTTCCCCAGGATTTCAATCAGTGATTTATCCAGCAGTTTCTGCAGGGCGTAATCGCAACCCACGCCGCGAATCTGCTCCACGGCGGCCTTGGTGATGGGTTGCTTGTAGGCCACAATGGACAAAGTTTCCAGGGCTGCGGTGGACAGTCGCTTCTTGGATTGTTGCTTAAGCAAGATGCCAATACTGGCCTGGTAGGCGGGTTTGGTGAGAAAGCGGTACCCTCCGCCGGTGCCAAAGACTTCAAAGGCAAACGAATCGTCCGAGTACTTCGTCTGAAGCAACGCTATACTCCCAATAATGTCTTCTTCGGATACGACCGCGTTGAACATTTCCGACAAACACCGTTGAATCTCCACAACGGTGATCGGGTTTTTGGCACTGAAGATAAGCGCCTCGATGTGCTTGATAAGAAAATCCACGCGGAGGGTTTACTGCTGCTTGAGTTTGGCTTCAATGGAGTGCCGGGTGTGGGGCACGGCCCGAAGTCGTTCTTTAGCAATCAGTTTGCCGGTGTCGATACAAATCCCGTAGGTGCCGTTTTTGATGCGTGCCTTAGCGTTTTCTAGCTGCCCGATAAATTTTTGCTGACGGGCGGCCAGTTGGCTCAGGCTTTCTTTTTCCAGCGTATCGGCCCCGTCTTCAAGCAGCTTGTTATTGCCCGCCGTGTTGTCGGTGCCGTTGTCGTAGATGCGGCCGAGTGAGTTTTTGATGGTGTCCAGTTCCTCCCGGGCGCTGGCCAGTTTTTGATCAATGATCGACTCAAATTCCTTTAGCTCATCTTCCGAATACCGATTCTTTTCTTCCGATTCCATGATCATCACAGTAAGATAGGTGTTGTATTGATGCCGCAAAATTAGGCATCGGATCGTTAAGTCAAAGCGGAACCGGGTTTATTTTGTCCATTCGTAAATTGCAAAACCCGCTTCGGGAAAGAGAAGCGGGTGCAAAGACAAAAAACGTATTAATCCCCACGCTTACCGTGGTTGAAGGCAGCGTGGTGAGGGTTACCCCACCGTGACCGGGGCTTCCTTAAAAACCGTGCACTGCTCATTATACAGTTGGTAGTCCAAACGATCGTCAGGCACCTCAATGTCATCAAAGGTGACGGCCTGACCCTGGGGTACGTCGCGCGTCAGCTGCACGCCCTGGGCCAACCCAATGGGCAACAGATTCTGCTCGCGGCACACGGCCACGTTTTCGCACTCTCCGTAGGCCGCGTAGCCACCCATACCATCGAGCGTATCACCCGCCCGCAGATTGCGTTTGGCAATGGTGGCGACTTCTACCACTGGTCCATCGATGGGGGCCATCACCGGGTCATGAAAGTGCGCTACCCGCGCAATAGAATTGGGCACCTCAAAGAAGCACAGGTGATAAGGCGTATAGAAGCTGTAGAGCGGGCCTTTTCCTAGTTTAAGATAATTGAGATAGTCCTTAACCATCGGATCGTCGGTGGTAGCGAATACGTAGATACCCGGTCCGGGCTTGGGACCCACCACGTAGTCGACAATGCCCCCGGTGGCCAACAGCTGGTCAACGTCGTAGATAGCCGTGAGGTCGTCAATATGGTCGTTAGAGCGATAGGTACTCATGCCGCGCTGCGCCACTCCCATTCCCGTGGCGTTGGCCACCGAGGCCTGCTCTAGGTTCACCTTGGTGCCGTCGGTGAAGTTGGTGATCATCTCCGGACTCTGGTTCACGTTGCGGGCGTAGGCCTCCATGTCCGTGGGGTTTTTGTGCTGATCCAAAAAGCCCTTGATATTGCCGGCCACCAGGGGGGTGAGCCCGAGGCCCTTCACGAAGCGGTACTGGTTCATGATCACCCCTGGTTGATCACCGTCGCTTTGGCTTAGGATAATGCCGGCCCGGTCGGCGTAGTGCTTCAGAATGGGCCCTAGGGTGGCGTCTACCTCCGCGTTGAGCAAAACGACGGGCTTGCGGTGCTGGGCCGCGGTGAGCACCACCTGGGCGGCAAAATCAATGGTGCCGGTGGCCTCCACGATAATATCAATGTTCTTGGCGTGACACAGCAGCGCGGGATCGTGACACACGGTATACTCACGTGACTCGATGTTTTTGTCGAGCGCCACGGCGTCGTCAACGGTGCTCACGTCGGTTACTCCGGCCTGATGGTAGCAGCGCAATGCGCGTTCAAAATTGCGGTTGGCAATAGCGGCTACGCGCATGCCAGGTATGTATCGTTCGATTTGGTTTATTAAGCCAGCCGCCATATATCCGGCGCCTACTAAACCCACCTGAATAGGGTTATCGGTATCTTCTCTGAACTTTAAAGCGCTGTCTACCAGAATCATAGCGTATTTGGTTTTATTTAGATCAATATCTTACGTCCAAAGTAACGAAATAAATATAACTATTTCAAATAAAATTTTACTTAAGCTAACAAATTCTTTATGGTTTGCCTATTAATACGGTCGGTGATGCCGCTCAGAAAATCAAGAATTGGCAGCAAAGCGCATTTCAACTATATCAAGTACAAGCTATTGTTCACAAAAAAAAGTGGCTACTGATTTATACAGTAGCCACGTTTGTCATTTTTTGATTAACTCCAATCAGGTATCAGCTCCCGGATAACCCCGATTCTGTTCGTAGCCGCCTTCGGTGCGGTCAATTTGCTCCTGCGGAATCGGACGAACTATGTGGTAATCCTGGATGTTGGAGCTAGCTTCCGGGTTGTGCTCCCGAACGCGTTCCACCAAGGTTCCGGTACGGGTGAGCGTGAACCAGCGGTGGCCTTCACCGTCCATCTCGCGGGCGCGCTCCTCCAACAGAAACTCTAGCGTGGCTTCGGCGGGCGTAATGGTCATGGCCTCTTCCATGCCTTCCCAAGCGGCCCGCCGACGAATCACGTTGATGTCTTCGGCCGCTCCGGCCGCGTTGCTTTGTTGTAACCGTGCTTCGGCCCGCAGCAAGTAGGCTTCGCCCAGACGCATCATCACAAAATCGCGTTGTCCCTGTACATGCTGCCGGTTCGGGCGGGTGTTGTCCAAAAACTTGGCCAGCGTGGGGTACAGTTTCTCATTGTAGAACCAGATATCGTCCGGAAAAGCAGGTTCGGGGGTGATCACTACGTAGGGGGTACTCTTCTTGGCCGCCTCGTCCCATCGCTCGTTCTGGCCAGGGCCAGGAATGTAGATTGCGGTATCGCCGAGTCCAAACAGTAGATTCCCCGCCTCATCGGTGGGAATGTTACCCTCGCTGTTGGCGTACCATACGCTCTTGTAGGTTTCGTCGTAGCGGCGATCCATGTCGCGGTTCCACAGGCTTAGGTGGTAGGAAGTGGGTCGAAAACGCTTCCAGGGGCGACCGTTCTCAATGTCGCGGGTCATGCCGGGCAGTTTATCGTATTCCATCAAGAAGTACAGGTGCCCTCGGTGCCCATCTCCGTCCAGACCTTCATCCACCTGGCCCTTGGAGTTTTGCACGGTGAAGATAATCTCGGCGTTATCTTCCGCTCCGCCCACATCGGCCGGCAGCGACAGTTCGTCCAGTCCCCAGAGTTCGCGGTAGCTGCTGGCCAGTTCAAAGCCATAGTCGTTGATCACGGTGGTGAACAAGGCTTCGGCGCGCGCGGCATCGTTGGCTTCGGCGAAGGCCTTATAGCTACGGGTAAGCAGCACCTCACCCAGTAGAAACTCGGCAGCCGGTTTGGTTACCCGCCCCTGATCGCCTTGCTCCGCCGGAAGCGTAGCGATAGCCGCTTCTAGATCGGGAATAATTGCGGTCGAGTAAATTTCGGCGGCGGGGGTTTTGTTCGCAGTGATTTCCACTCCTTCGGTTTCCTCTAGGCTCAAATGAATATCGCCGTAGGTTCGGGTAAGCACAAAATAGTAGAGTGCTCGCAAGAAGCGCACCTCAGCGATGCGCTGGTCAATCACCTCCTGGCCCAAGTCCAAGCCCTCCGAACGGTTAATCACCGCATTTGCCTGGTTAATTCCCCGATAGAAACTACTCCAGGTGCCTTGCATATACCCCTCCTCAGAATTGAGTTCATTGTCGTAGAAATTGATCGACTTGTGTCCGCCGTCAGCTCCGTTAGTGTGCACGTCGGTGCCAAACACCGTCATGGTGAAGCCCATTTCGCTTCCGTAGAAGTCTTTTAAGGTCGCGTAGGTCGCCCGTACGGCATCTTCCCAACCCTGTGGGGTGGTATAGTAGGTAGCCGCCGACACATCGGAAACTAGTTCTTCTTCCAGGTAATTCTCACATGATTGCGTTGACCAGGCGAGAAGTACCAGAGTTAGTGCGAATAATTTAGTTTTCATAGTCTTCATTATTTAGATAAGAATTGAGCGCTTATTCCTAGGATGAATAGCCGAGTGCTGGGGATGGTTCCCGAGCCAATCTGCGGTTGATTGGTATTGTCTGGATCGCTAGTCTCGGGGTCAAACGTATCAAATTTAGACCAAAACCACAGGTTTTGTCCCGACGCATAGACGCGTAAGTTGCTCATTCCGATTCGGTTCGTTAGGCTTTCCGGAAATTTGTATCCTACGTTCACGTTGCGCAGTTTCACGTACGATCCGTCAAAATAGGTTAAACTAGAGCCATTGCGCGGACGTTCCTGGTTTTGGTTCGGACGAGGAAACGCGTTGGTGGGATTATCCTTAGTCCAGTAGTCCACGTCTAAGTTGTTATAGCGTGCAAACAGCGAGTTGTTACTATCATGGAAGCGACTCCGGATGGTATGTCCCAGACGATAGTAAAAAAAGAAGCTAAAGCTGAATCCCTTGTACTCAAAACTATTGGTTAGCCCGCCCAGGATATCAGGCAAATCGGTACCGATGATTCTCCTGTCGTCGGGAGTGATCAGCCCGTCGCCATCCTGATCTTTGATTTTCACCTCACCGGGCACTTTGTTCTCTCGATCACGCGCTAAATCTACCTCATCTAACTGATAGATACCTTCCTTTTCGTAATCAAAGAATACTTTAATAGGCTCTCCAATAAACCAACTGTTTCCTACATCGTCAATGGGATTACCTGCCTCATCGGTTAGGGCGAGGTTGGTGATCTCTTCGGACACTCGTGAAGCGTTGAAAGAAACGTTCCACTTGAAGCTGCTGGGGCTGTTGATAACATTGGCCGCGACAAAGAACTCAACTCCTTGGGTTTGAGTAGAGCCGGTGTTCTGCAGAATGCTATTATAACCCGATGTACTGGGTAGGTTACGCTGTAGTAACAAATCATTGGTATTAGCCCGGAAGAAATCCAGGGAACCAAAAACGCGTCCTCCGAAGAATCCGTAGTCCAAACCGACGTTCACCTCAGACGTGGTTTCCCAGCCCAGTTGTTCGTTGGGTATTTCGGCCAGTCCGTAGCCAAACGCCGGGCTCTCATCCCAGGCGTAGGTGGTGCGGCGCAATCGCCCAAAGGTTTGATAGGGAGCAACCGAGGTGTTCCCTACCAACCCATAACCCGCCCGCAGTTTCAGTTCTTGCAGGAAGTCAGAATTCGCAAAGATTGCTTCATCACTGATGCGCCATCCGGCCGAAATGCCGGGGAAGTAGTTCCATTTGTTATCGCCCGCCAGCCGCGATGAGCCGTCGGCCCGCAGGGTTGCCTGGATATTGTACTTATCGGCAAACTTGTAGTTGATTCGCCCCATATACGACGCAAGCTTCCACGTAGAAAGGCGGCTACTTAAATCCCCCTTTACTTCGGCGGTGCCGACGTTGTAGAACAGTTGCGATTCGTAGGGCAGGTTGGCTACGTTTACTCCGTATCCTTCAAAGCGAGAAGACTGAACACTCTGTAGCAGCGTTACCTTGAACTCATGCCGATTGTTAAAGTTCTTTTCCCAAGTTAGCAGATTCTCCAGCGTGAAACCAATGCCCTGAAAGTTGTCTACAGCTGCTCGGGCCGGGCCGCCTCGGTTAGTATTCGTTTCACTGGCCGCAAAAAAACCAAGTCTTTCCAATCGGATATCAGGTCCAAAGGTCGCTTTATACCTGAGGCCATCGGCTATCTTCGCTTCTAAAAATAGCGGAGCGAAAATACGTATCGCTTTCCTCTCGTCAATGAAGGCATTTTCTACCAGTTCGTTAAGTGGATTGGTTCGAATGCCATCGTTGGTAGGAAGAAATCGTAAGTTACCTTCTTCGTCATAGGGTACGCCCAGCGGATTGTTCGACAAAGCCTCGCCCATGATGCTTCCATTACCGAAGTTTTGCGTAGAGTACGAAGTAATAGTAGATAACCCTACCTTAAACACATCATTGATCTGATGATCTAAGTTAATTGTACCGTTGATGCGCTCGTAATCTAAAACGCTGATAATTCCCTCTTCTTTGAAGTAACCAAGCGCAACATTAAACTGGGTCTTTTCGGTACCACCCCGCACGCTCAGTTGATGATTGGTCTGATAACCGTTCTGCAATACCAAATCCTGCCAGTCGGTAGAGCGGCCTTGAGCAATTGACTCAAGTTCAACCGGATCATCAAATACCAGTTCGTCGGCGGGCAGTTCACCGTTGTAGTCTACCAACCGTGTTTCTGGGTCCCAACGACGGGATTCACGCTTCAGGGCGGCAAACTCGGCGCCATCCATCACATCGGCCGTGCGCAGCACATCCGATATGCCGTAATAGCCACTGTAGGTCACCTTGGTTTCGCCGGGCTCGCCCCGTTTGGTGGTGATCAGGATTACGCCGTTGGCGCCCCGTGATCCATAGATAGAGGTAGAAGCGGCATCTTTCAAGATTTCCATCGACTCAATGTCTTGCGGATTGATATCGAAGATAGCGCTGGTGCTGCTGGTCTGCGGAATTCCGTCAATCACGTACAACGGATCGTTGGAGGCTGATATAGAGCGTCGTCCGCGTATACGGATGGATGGCGCTTGTCCGGGACGTCCGCCCCCTGACATCACATCCACTCCGGCCACCTGGCCCTGAATGGCCTGCACGCCACTGGCTACCGGAATTTTTTCAATGTCCTCGGCACTGACCGAGGCAATGGCCGCCGTCACGTCGCGTGAGTCCTGCGTGCCGTAACCCACCACCACCACTTCGCTGAGTGATTTAATATCCGCCGTCATATCCAGATCGATCGTGGTGCGGTTGCCGATCTCTACTTCCTGAACGTTGTAGCCTACCGAAGAAAATACGAGCGTTTGCGCATCGGCGGGCACGCGAAGGGAGTAGCCGCCTTCTATATCAGTGACGGTGCCCACGGTGGTGCCTTTCACCACCACGTTGACTCCGGGCAGAGAACCGCCGCCGTCTTCATCCGTGATGGTGCCGCTGATCGTTGTTTGGGCGTAGGTGAGACCGGTGGTGCAGAGCACCGCAATGAGCACCGACCAGCACCGCATTGGTACATGTTTGAGCATAAGATTAGGGTTTAGGTGTAATGATTATTGTTGCACTGTTTTTCCAGTCAACCAAATTTAAGCACACGAATCAGTCGTTTGCTACTGCAATCTTTATAGGTTGACCGGCGAAAGTTTCGCTAACTTTGCTATTTTGATTGATATAAGCAAATGCAATTGAAAAATTATTATTACGAATGAATTTCAGGACAAACTACTTCTAATCGTTTACCGACCGATGAATATTCTGTACTTTTGCGCTTTACTTCTATTGGTACGCCACCTATGAAAAATTCTGATGTCCAGGTATTCGCCGGTCCCGATTCGCTCAACGACTTCAATATCGAAGAACTGTATAAAATGGCCGAAATCACTGTCGCCGGTCAGCCCGCCATCTACGGAGCCCGCACCGTGGGACTCAAGTCACGCACCAAGTTCGACCACGACAATTCGGACGCCGGTTTCATGGGTTACGACTTTGAGACGATCATGCGCAACTTTGATATCTTCGGCCACGGCGGCAACGCCAGCGATCTGGAGCCGCTTCCCACCGTGCAGATGGCCGAAAAACTCTACCGCAACACCGGCCTGATCGGCTCTTCCGAGATTATGCTGCCCGCCATTCAGTTGGCCTGCATCAAAAAGTCGTTTCCTAACGATCCGTTTCTTATCTGGAATTCTGCTGTAGATCAACTCGGCTGGCACGTACGACAGATGGCCGGGTTCGCCAAGGAGCACGGCTGGGTGGTGGGCCTCAAAAATGGCAAGTGGCTGGGAGAAGAGTATAAGAAATCGGAAAATGAAGACTTCACGGGCAAAACCAGCATCGAGACGGTTTGGGACGGGCTGGTGGATTACGCCTCGATGGCTCCGAAAACCATTCTGATTCAGCGGGGCTGCGACCTGCCCGCCAAGGGTGAGTACCGCAACCTGCCCATTCACCACGCCGCCCGCCGCACCAAGCAACGGCACTTGGACAAAGACGTCGCCTTGTTCTTCGATCCGAGTCACTCGCTCGGCCCCAAAATGCGGGACAAAATTGTGGATGAAACGGTGAAGGCAATGAAGATGACGCTCAACGATGAACATTATCTCTACGATGGTATTCTGATCGAGGTAGGCACCGCCAAGTGCGACACCCACCAGCACATCACGGTAGACGAACTTCAGCAACTGGTGGATGAGCTCGCCGACTTCCGTACGCTGGCGGTTCGGCAGGTGCAGGAAACCACTTAGTCTACTTCCTTATTTCACCACGAACCGCCACTGATATTCTATGATCACTGTAACCGAGCAAGTTCACCGCCCCCCAGGAAAAGTCAACCGCCAGCCGATCTCGCTAGAGGTGTTCAAGCAGAGGTACCTAAAGAAGAAAACCTACAAGTACGAATGGAGTCAGGGATGGGTTGAAAAGAAAGCCTATATGAAACCCGATGAACGATACATCATTGACAACATTATCACCAGATTTAACACGCTACCGGATTATCAAAAGAAGAACCGCATCATGGCTGAAGCGGACTGCTACTTCAGCACACTAGAAGCCTATCGGCGCCCGGACGCGGCCTATCTGACCCGTGAACAGATCAAGCATCCAAACACCGCCGCTGAGGCTCCGGCTTTGGTTATCGAAGTATCTTCCCCTTCTAATTCTGATCTCAAGAACAAAAAAAAGATTCTGGAATACCTGGCAGCGGGCGTACAAATGGTGTGGTATATTTACCCCCAAATTAAGCAGGTATGGATTCATACCTCACCCACCTCGGTAATCGTCTGTCAAGAAGGTGACACTTGCTCCGCTAATCCAGCGGTACCAAGTTTACGTATTTCGGTACAGGAAATTTTCGAGTAAGCACTAAACCACCCTCTCTTTTTGGGCCAGCGCCTCGTCTACGTACCGAAACGTACTTAAAATTTCGGGCTCACCGTTCACAATGGCCACATCGTGCTCGAAGTGCGCGGAGGGCTTCCGGTCGGAGGTAACAATGGTCCAACCGTCAGAAAGCTGCTTGATGCGGCGCGACCCCATGTTGATCATCGGCTCGATGGCGATCACCAATCCGTTTTTGAGCTTAGCGCCCTTGCCCCGTTTGCCATAGTTAGCCACCTCGGGCGACTCGTGCATGTGCTTACCTAGGCCGTGCCCCACCAGTTCGCGCACCACTCCGTAGCCGTTTTTTTCGGCGTGCTGCTGGATAGCGTAGCCCACGTCGCCGAGTCGCTTGCCCACGCGGGCCTGCTCAATTCCCAGGTACAAGCACTCCAGGGTAACGTCTAGCAAACGCTGAGTTTCGGGTGCAATTTCGCCGATGGCAAAGGTGTAGGCGTGGTCGCCGTAGTAGCCATTTTTCTTGGCTCCGCAGTCAATGGAAATAATATCTCCTTCTTGCAGCGGACGCTTGTTAGGTAAGCCGTGCACCACTTGCTCGTTCACCGAAGTGAGCAGCGTGCTGGGACAATCGTACAGACCTAAAAATCCAGGAACGGCTCCCTGGTCGCGAATGAACTCTTCGGCGCGCTGGTCGAGATAAAGGGGAGTGACGCCCGGGCCAACCTCTTCGGCCAGCATCCCCAGGGTGCGAGAGACCACCAACGCGCTTTCCCGAATGAGTTCAATCTCCTCAGCCGATTTGTAGTGTATCATAATGAATCCTTCTACTGATAGAAGTAGCTTTCTTCTAAAAAGTTTGAGGAACCACCGAAAATCAGACTTAATTGGGCAAAATTTCGCCGTTGTAGTTGGCGCGCAGCTTTTTCATCTCCTCCATCATGGTTTGCAGATTGTCCTGCAGGTGATCAATGTCGGGACTCACTTCGGGCAAGTGCGAGCGCAGGTGCCACTCTACCTTCCACACCTGTAGCAATTCTTCTTCGGGAATATCAAAGGTTTCGTGCTTGGGGTTGTCCGACAAGCACCGCAGCACTCCGTACTGGTGCAATCGGTTGCGGACGCGCTTCACCTGAATGCCCTTCTGTTGCGACACCACCACATAGACTTCACCGTCGCTGAGGTAGCGGTACGCATCACTATCGAGCAGTCGGCAGATCACCCAATCGTCCTGCAGCAGCGTGGGCTCCATGCTGTCGCCGCTCACCTGCAAGGCGTAGCATTGCCCTTCTTTGATCATGTAAGAGGGCAGCAGAATGCTGTCCTGCTCCTCAAACCACTCCTGCGACTGGTAACCGGCCACGAAGGTGGCAGCCGCCTTGTGGTTGATCAGGGGCACGGTGGTGTTGCCGGTGGTATCCTGGGTGGCCACCACCACCACTTCCCGGGTTTTCACGGGCAACGGGATCACTGCTCCGTCGGCCGGTTTCACGAACGGATGCCCAGCTCCGGTAATAATATACGCGCTGTTGATGCCAAAGGTGTCGGTGGCGCGGTTCAGAATTTCGATGGTCACCGATCGTCGATCTGCTTTGATATCGCCCAGGTTAGAAGGAGAAATACCGATGCTGAGCGCAAATTCCCGGTCAGAGTTGATTTGGTTACGACTTTTAAGCATAGCGATACACTCAAAGAATCGTTGGTTGACAAACTTTTTGTATTGATTATCAGGCATTTGCGGATGGTTATACTTAAATAAAGAATGAAACGCTTGGAAAGTTCTTAAATAAAGTAGTTACTTGTACTTAATTAAAGTACGAATATGAAAAATATCCGCGAAATAAAAAAATATCTGTGCCAGGAACACTATCGGCAAATCAGTGCGATGACTGGCTATTCGGTTAGTTACATCGAAGATTGTCTTACTCACCGACGGAATAACCAGCTTATTGTGCAGGCCGCCGCTAGTTTATCCGGTCCGGTACGTATGAGCGCCTAGTTTAGGTACCGTAAACCTCTCGAGACTGGTTGACCAGCCGAAAGTACGTTTCAAATTCTCTTCTGCTCAGGTGATGCGCCTCTTCCCTTCCCCAATCGGCTGATACTTGGTATAGTCCGTTGTAGTAGCGGCCGCTGTATACTTCCCCTACCCTGAATGAGTGATCCGTTGCATTGAACGACGGAACGCAGTGACACTCATAACTGATTTTAAATGGATCCTGACGGCGGCGCTGTCGCCAAGTTAGAAAATCGCTGTTTTTCATAAATAGTACGTAGGTAAGATTTAAGCAATAATCTCTAAAATACGGACTAATTATGTTTTTTCAAATTTTTCCTTATACTATCTATCGCGTAAAATTTGCTTTAATCTATAATTCAGCGCTATTATCTTGTTATTGGGCAGTATGATGGCCTTATGTACTATTTGCACTAAAAACTCAATTTGTCCACTAAATTGGGGAATCAATTCCTCACCCAAACCTAATCGCTAACCAACAGCGCTGATTGCTAAAGATAGTTTTCCTGCTAAAATACTGTCTGCCAGTAAGTTGTAAGCAGAGCCACCTTGAAGCCGATGGATGGCAGAGTTATTTCATGTAATAGCGTGACAGTTTATCGTCATCACAATTATTACTTACTATAACATGCGAATCGCCAGTTGGGAAGTATTGAAAAGAGGCAGAAAGCTTCTATCTTCAATATGTGAACAAAGAAGAAAGATTAGTAGCCCTCTACCTCTATGTATGTAGACGCTATGATACGGAATTAGGTTTGCATTGCCAACGCTTTAGCAACCATCATAACCCAGTTTTCACTGATCAGGAGGTGATCACCATATTTTTATTCGCTATGCTAGAGGATGAAAAGTTTACCACTAAGCAAATGCACAGTCATATCAAAAAATACTGGCTATCGTGGTTCCCCCGTTTACCGGGCTATCAGCAGTTCAACAAACGTCTGAACCGCTTGGTTTCGGTATTTCCGGTACTTTTGTCAAGCGTACTGTCCGAAGTCGAACTGGACGGGGTGGATTTGGGGACTAGTTTGGGGGACTCTATGCCTATTGTGTTGGCTCAAAGGTCTCGTAGTTACTCAGCTAAAGTCGCCCCTGAACTCTGCAATCAGGGTTACTGTGCTTCCAAAAAGCTTACTTACTACGGCGTAAAGCTACATACGCTAGGCTTTCGGCGTGAAAAGGCATTGCCCTTGCCGGAGTATTTACAACTGACCCCGGCTTCGCAGCACGATTTGAGCGCTATGCGGCAGATATTTTCTCAACTCAGCAATCGTCAGCTTTTCTTGGACAAAGCGTACTGCGATAAACAACTGGCCGAAGAACTTATTGAGCAAGCGCGAGTAACTTTGTATACCCCCAGAAAAAAAAAGAAGGGGGAACAGGACATTGGCGCGGATGGACGGCTTATTTCTACCGCAGTAAGCCGAGTTAGACAACCCATTGAGTCCTTTTTCAACTGGATTGATCAGAAAACCGGCATTCAATCCGGTGCCAAGATACGTTCCAGACAAGGGCTATTAGTGCACGTCTTCGGCAGGCTGACTGCCGCTATGATCTTGCTTTGTCTGCCTATTTTCAACTAGCGATTCGCATATAACGTATACCATCATGAGTGATCATAATAAAGCAGTAGTGAAAAGCCTACGTACGCTGGTCCAACTGAACAAAGACAGCGACCGAGGATACAAGGAAGCTTCCGAGAACATTGAAGATCCCGAACTGAAAACCATTCTATACCGCCTATCACAGCAACGCGCTGAGTTTCGCGGCGATATTGAAGAGATTCTAATCAAGGACTATAGTGATGCTGAGAACGTGTCTGATTCTATTCTGAGTAAGCTTCACCGGGGTTGGATGGATTTTAAAACTAAAATATCGTCTAATGACAACGAAGCGGTGTTGGATGAGTGCGTTCGCGGCGAAAAGCACGCCATCGAAACCTACAATGAGGAGATGGCTACTAAGTTTCCCGATTACGTCAAGGAAAAGCTGACGGAGCAATTAGATTTGATCCGAGGTGCTCTAGGCCAAGTGCAGGAGTTCAAAGCTTCGGCGAAGCACGCCTAAGGGCAGCTACTAAAAAAAGAAAAAGGCAGAAACTACGTACGTGGTTCCTGCCTTTTTTTTGTTTTATCCGTAACACTACGCGACCTGCGCGGTCCGATTCTGAGATTCTACGGTTCTGTGCGGAAAAATTTTCTTCTCTAAGAAATAAGCGGTTAGAATAAGCAACAGCGCTACCAAAGCACCGGCAGCGCTTCCATCTCCGGCACTCAGGTGCGCCAACGCAGCCAGAATAATGTTAAAGGTGAAACCAGCGTAGGCCCACTCCTTTAGCACCACCGACTGCTTGGTCCAGATGGCCACCAATCCCAACAGTTTGGCGATAGCCAGTGGATAGATCAGGAAGGTGGGAAACCCCAGAGAGATAAAATTTCCCTGCATAGTTTCGTTCTGAAATATGTAACCAAAGACCGAAAATAACATTAGGGCGGTGAATAATCCGAGGGCTACGTAATAACCAATGCGTGCTCCTTTCATAATAATTAGACTTTAAGTGTAAATACAATTGTTGTACATACAATCTTAGTACGAAAGTTGTTAATGTGGGTTGTGCAATTCACTACTTTTTGATTGCGGTGCTGCTCATCTTCAGGTAAACTCCGTTAGACCAGCCGAATCCATCCTGCACCGGATACTCTCCCCCGCCCGCTTCCAGCTCAATATCATCCACGTTGTATTTTTCTACCAGCTTGCCAGTATTGTCGTACACCCGCTCGTTGTTAGCGCGCCACCGCTGACTAATTTCCGCTGCCAAACGGTCGTACCCGTACTGCTGAAGTCCGTAGGCAGCCACCCACTGCAACGGAGCCCAGCCGTTGGGCGCGTCCCACTGCTGCCCGGTTTTGCTAAGCGTGGTGCGAAGTCCACCGGGACCTAAAAATTGCGCTTCCAGCACCTGCGCCACCGCCCGGGCTTCGCTTTGCCGCGCCAGCTTGAAGAACAGCGGATAGGTTGCGGCCAGCGTACGTTGCCCCGTGGTTTTTTCGTTTACAAAATCGTAATCGTAGTAAAAGCGATCATCCGGACTCCAGCAATATCGTTGGATAGCGCGACGGCGCTCCTGAGCTTTTTTGGCCATTCGGGCCCGCTGGGTACCCTCTCCGCGCTGACCATAAGCATCAGCCAGGGTCATTTCCAGGTGATACATCAGGGAGTTTAGGTCTACCGGAATCAGCTCGGTGGTGCGGATGGTAGCAAAGCTTTCCCCGTCGGCAAACCACCGACTGCTGAAGTCCCAACCCGACTCGGCCGCCGCCCGCAGGTTGCGGTATACCTCTTCAGCGGTTCGGCCCTCCGCTTCGGCGGCTAGGGCGATGTCTTCCTTATAAGCTTCAGGACGAGGTACCGGACGGTCGTCCCAGTAGCGGTTGAGCACCGTCTCCCCCACCCGCACCACCCGCCGGTGGGTGACGTTGGTTTCCGTTAGTTGATCGGCTCCTTCCATCCAGAACTGGTACTCTTTTTCGAGTTGCGGCAGATACTCCCCCAGAACATCTTGTCCCCGCCGTTCGGCCAGCAGACGAACCATCAGCGAGAAAAAGGGCGGCTGTGAGCGGCTGGTATAGTAGGTGCGGTTGCCATTGGGAATAAACCCGATGGTATCGATCAGGTACGCAAAATTCTTCACCATATCCTCGATAAGGTCATCGCGACCATCTTCGGCCAGGCCGAGCATGGTGAAGTAGCTGTCCCAGTAGTAAATTTCGCGAAACCGTCCGCCGGGCACCACGTAGGGATTGGGCAGGCCAATGAGCGAGGAGTTACCGCCCGCCGAAGGAGCGCGGGTGAGCACCAGCCACAGTTCCGCAATATGCTCCTCAATATTATTGGTGGTATCGGTTTGGAAGCCGGAGGAGGGATTGGGCGGCAGCGCAAAGTGCTCCAGCACAAACGCCTCGAGATCAAAATCAGCCCGATCTTTTTGGGCTTCATAGTCAGCCAGAATAATGTCGGGCGCTTGCTTGGGAAGGCAATCGGGAAAGGTTTTGGAGTCTTCAAACACCGGGGCCAACTGCACGGCCCGAAAGAGGTCGCCATAGAGAATATCGGGACTGGGCTGGGCGTGTCCGGCCGTGGTGAGTGCGAAAAGGAAAAAGATAGAAAAGCGAAGTAGCATACGGGCAAAGTTTAGTGGAACAGTGCCGTAAATCTACCAAAAGTTTTGGTTCTCCTTTTACAACATGAACCCGATACCCAGCGAAACCCGCCGGTAGGTTCGTTTTTCGGCTACCGCTGAGTCTATCCACCAGCGCTGCCGGTAGTTTATCTCGGTCTGCTGCGACTTTAGTCCTACGTGAATGAGCAGGGCCGACCGGTTAAGGTTAATCTGGTAGCCCACCCCGGCCTGCAACATCCAGCCACCGCGGGCGCTTAGATCGGTGAACAATTCATCAGAATCGCTGGCCCAGCCCCGGCTTCGTCCGGCATTGGCAAAGTAGTACGGACTCACCTTCCACTTGGTCACTGCCCCCCGCACGCTCACGTACACCGGCAGCAGGTAGATGGGGTCGTACCAATCCACCCCCACTCCCAAACCAACTCCCAGGTGCGGACTGAAGTGATAACCGTTCACGGTATGCACGCCAACGCCGGTGGCGGAGGTGTAGGGGCGATTGTTTTGCATCACATTCAGCTCTCCCAAATGAAAAAACTGCCGTTGCTGCCGAAGAAACACCCGCGGGGCCGTCGGAACCCGCTCGGGGTCGGTGCCGAAGTAGATGTAGCGAATTTTTTGGTAGGGAATGTGCACCAGCGGCTGGTTCTCGCGCATCAGAGTCAGGTAGTCTTCCTGCACGCTCACCGCCATCTCTCCGGTGAGGGAAGTGCCGTTCTTCAGATCTACCGTCACCGTTCGCGGGGTTTGGGCCGAAGCCGGACTAGCTAGCAGCAGCACGAATAGCACCGGCAGCAGCCAGAACGTTATTATCGGAAGGGTAGCGAAGCGTTTTAAAGGGAAATCGGCAGCCCTCATCGCGACACGGGTTGAGGACGGACGATGTCGAGCTTGCTCAACTGCCGCACCTGGGCCGGATCAGAATAATCGTACTGGTATAAACCGTCGTCGCCCACCATCATCAGAATTTCTCCCAACGGAATCACGTCGTAGGCGTGCACGTCTTTGAAGTGGGTTAGCCCGGTGATGTCTCGCGAATTGGTCGCATCGAGCACTTTGAGTCCGAAGTCTCCTTCACAGATAAACAAGGTGGTGCCGCTGATGCCCAGCCCGTGGGGGTTCTCCATCGGATAGGTTTTCACCAGTTTGGGGCGGGTCACGTCGCGGATGTCGATCACGTCGAGCTGATTGATGAAGCCCTCGCAGGCGTTGCCCGAGCGCAGCGTCACGTAGGCCATGCTGTCGTTGGCCACCACCGGGTCGCAGCTGGTGGCGTGCTGGAACTCGGATATCAGCTGCGGCCGGTCCGGATTGCTCTGGTCGTAAATGAACATGCCGCTGCGCGAACCGATGAATAGTTTGTCTTTAAAGGGAAAGATGGTTTCAATGGCAAAGCCCACCGGCACCGAATCGCCCTTGATCGGATCAGTCGGGTTTTCAATAGAGAACACCTTGATCTGGCAGTCGTCGATGGTGTACAAGCGCTCGTCGGCGATGGCAAAGCGGGCCATCGAGCCGCCAATGCCCGCCCCGTCGGAAGACACGCTGCTGCCCTCCGCGCTAAAAGAGGCAAGACTAGCATTTCGAGAGAAAACGGCATCGTTGCGGGCAATCCCGCCGCGGAATCGGAATAAGCCCGGCGCATTCATCGCCGTGAGTTCGTCCTCAAACACCTCTACCCTTTCGTCTTCTTCCCAGCGGGTGATAATGCCCGCCTCTTCGTCCCAGTAGAAACCCCAACTGTTGTAGGCCGGAAACGCCCGCTCGAGCCGCTTCACCACGCGCACGTTGTTCACGTTGCTGATGTCGATGGCCAGCAGATCGACGTAGCTGTCGGCGTACATAGTATTGCCCAGCACGGCCATATCGAAGTTGCCGGGTATGTTAACAAACCGCTCATTGACCGGATTTTCCGGATCGGTGTTGTTGATGATGTGCACGCCTTCACCGGGTTGATTGATGAAAACGTAGGGAGCGCGGTAGTAGATCTTGCCCGTGCCAGTGAGCGTACGCGGCGCTTCTACGGCGAAGCTGTTGCGAATTTCGGCCGTGGGCGTGTAGACCGGCCGCATAAAGGTGTAACGATGCGTGATTTCTACGTTGTCGGAACAGGCCGTGCCGAGCAGCAGTAGAGAAGCGACCAGCCAGAGGCCGGAGCGAAGGCGAAAGGGAAGCGAGCCGGAGGGATTCATAAGGGGTGGGTTTAGGGTGATTAACTTGAATAATCGTAAGACACCAAAGGGATAGGATTTGGTTGGAAGGATTCTGATTTTTTTGAACATATTTGCTGACCAACACTGTTGATTACAATATGAGCGATTCGCACCAGCACCACTCCTCCTGCCACCACGACCACGGTTCTCCCCCGGGGGCGCACGTGCACCCGGTGACCAGCAACCTGAAGGTCGCTTTCTTCCTCAACGCCACCTTCACGATCATCGAGTTTGTGGGCGGCATCATGACCAACTCGATGGCCATTTTGGCCGACGCGGTGCACGACCTAGGCGACACGCTGGCGATTGGCTCGTCGTTGTTTCTGGAGTCATACGCGCAAAAAGGGCGCAGCAGCACCTACTCGTTCGGCTACAAGCGCTTCTCCCCGCTGGGAGCACTTATCAACGGCATCATCCTGCTGGCCGGTTCGGTGGTAATCATCATCGAAACCGTGCCGCGCCTGCTCAGTCCCGAACCGGTGGATGCGCAGGGAATGCTCTACCTGGCAATCTTGGGAGTGCTGATGAACGGGGCGGCCGTCTGGAAGCTGCGGCGCGAGAAAGACTCTCTCAACCAGCGCACCGTGATGCTGCACCTGATGGAAGACGCCCTGGGCTGGGTGGCCGTGCTGCTGGGCAGCGTGGTGCTGTTGTTCACCGACTATTACTGGATTGATCCCCTACTCTCGCTGGGCATCGCCGGGTACATTCTGTGGAACGCCTTTAAGAATCTGCGGCAGGTGCTCAAGATCTTTTTGCAGGCCACGCCCGACAACGTGAATATCGAAGCCATCCGGCAGGAGGTGCTGCAACTCGATGAGATCGCCGACGTGCACGATATGCACGTGTGGACGCTCAACGGCAACTACCACGTGCTCAGCGCCCACCTGGTGCTGCACCAGAGTCGCCCGGTGGATGAGCTGGCCACCGTGCGCGGGCGGGTGAACCAACTGCTGAAGCAACATAAGATTGATCACATCACCGTGCAGTTTGAGGTGACCGGTGAGGTGTGCGAACTACAAACCCACTAACCCATGAGTACCGTACAACAACAAGAAACTACGCAGCAACTACGCCTGGCCTTCTGGCTGAGCATGGTCACCATTTTCTACAATCTACTGGAGGGTGTGGTATCGACCTACTACGGCCTGGCCGACGATACGCTGGCGCTGTTCGGGTTCGGGGTGGATAGCTTTGTGGAGGTGCTGTCGGGCATCGGCATTGCCCACCTGGTGTACCGCATGCAGCAGGGCGCCATCGAGCCCGGCTCCAACGACCGCGACCGCTTCGAGAAGCAAGCGCTGCAGTTGACGGGCTTTAGCTTCTACCTGCTGGCGGTGGGCATCGTGGCCAGTTCGCTGCTCACGATCTACACCGGTGAGCAACCCACCACCACCGTGGTCGGCATCATCATCGCGTCGCTGTCGATCGTTACCATGTTCTTTCTGGCCCGCTACAAGGAGCGCGTCGGCCGAGCGTTACAATCCGACCCCATCATCTCCGACGCGCACTGCACCAAGACCTGCTTGTATTTGTCGCTACTGCTGCTGGTTTCAAGCGTACTCTACGAAGCGTTTCGCATTCCGTACGTTGACGCGGTGGGAGCGCTGGGCATCGCTTGGTTTGCCCTTAAAGAAGGGCGAGAAGCATTTGAGAAAGCGAAGGGGAAGTCGTGTGGGTGTTAATATGAATTTTTGAGGAAATTCTGTCTAAGACTAGGATCTCGGTTACTTCTTTGGTTAATCATTTACCACTGACTATCAGAGCTATCAGAGCTATGCACCAAAACACTTAGCTCTAATAGTGTGTGAATCACATTATAATTTTTCAAGAAGTCTCCTATGCAGTATAGAGTTTAAATAAAATTTATCTAGCTTGTGCCCTAGAATAATAGCTTATTTTATTCTCTCAACACCGTAAACGTACGTCTTTTCTAGGCTACGTCTGCCTTACACTGTCTGATTCAACTAATTACAGACCCACTTTACCTATCAACGCTTGACCTTTCTATTTTAAAACCAGATTAACTATGAGACGCTACACCCTGGCACTATGGTGCCTCCTACTGCTGTTTGCCTGCGAGGAAGAAACACCCGATTCCGGGCAGGACGCAACGATTGTTCAAGAGAGACTAGACCAGATTCAGCGCATTGTCTGGGTTCCCGGCACCATCACCAGCGACGGCAACAACATGCTAGAGATTTACCCCTCATTAGAAGGCTTCAAGCTTGTGTTCGCCGGGGTTTTGGATAGCGACAGAACCAACGTGCAGGGACAGTACCAAACGGAAGGAGATACCTACAATATCCTGGGCGATGGCCCCTGGGAATTTAAGGAAGGCAGCGAAGCCACCGTACTGCTCATGAACGGCATTGAGGTAAACTACACCGTTTCTGAAACCGCCCTACGGCTCGAGTTCATTCGTGCTTCGGAAAACAGCCGCACCCAAGCCATCAGTGGCGAGTATACTTTTAATTTGGTACCCGAAAACTAAACCTAACCATATCATGACAAGATTAATACTGTTTCTGTGCTTTTGCGTGAGTGCAACTTTGGTAGCGCAGGCTCAAGATACCCCTATCTTCTTCGAGAATTTTGAGGATAACCAACTAGACGATCAATTAGAAGCCATTGCAAACGTGCAGGGCGAAAACGGCGTTGTTGAACTTCAGAATTACGATAACGGATTGGGAAGCTACGACATTCGGTTGGGCAAAACCACCGATGGAACCGAAGATACTATCAACCGACTGGAACTAACCCTTGATCTCTCAACGTATGCCAATAGCGAGCTAGAGTTTAGCTTTTGGTTCAAGCACTACTTTGATGAGACGCAGGTGGAAGATGCTATCTACTTTAGTGACGGAGGAGACTTTGTGCGCGTGATTGCCTTGGAACCAGGTAAGTGGGAAGAAAACGTGTATCATCAATTTCCTACTTTTGACTTAGATTCACTCATCCGTAAGGCGGGGTTAAGCTTTAGCAGCAACTTTGTGATTCGCTTTCAGCAGAGTGGAACAGCTGACTTCGTGGGTGGTTCTGGTAGAGTCTTCCCTGGGGATGGCCTTTACTTAGATGACATTTTGGTAAAAGTCGCTGACCCGATACAGTACGCTACGCTGCCGTTTGCCGAAGATTTTGAGGACGGGCTAGGCAGCAGTTGGAAGGCCCGCTATGCTGAACTAGACGAAGCCGGAAACGCTACCAACGGTACCACCCCGGCTAACCGCATATTTGTTGATGAGAACGACGGCGTAGACGGCAGTAATGCCTTGGGAATTGGCCGAAGGTACGACGGTGAAAATGCTAATGTCGCCGCAATAGACCTTCACCTGAATCTAAGCACCTACTTGGACAATGAGCTAGAGTTTAGCTTTTGGTTCAAGCACTACTTTGATGAAACGCAAGTAGAAGATGCTATTTACTTGAGCGACAACGGGGGGGCAACATTTGAGCGCGTGATTGCCCTCACTCCGGAAGCATGGCCCGCTAATACCTACGGTAGCTTTCCGGTTTTTGACCTGGATTCACTCATCCGTAAGGCGGGGTTAAGCTTTAGCAGCAACTTTGTGATTCGCTTTCAGCAGAGTGGAACAGCTGACTTCGTGGGTGGTTCTGGTAGAGTCTTCCCTGGGGATGGCCTTTACTTAGACGACATTTTGGTAAAAGTCGCTGACCCCATACAGTACGCTACGCTGCCGTTTGCCGAAGATTTTGAGGACGGGCTGGGCAGCAGTTGGAAGGCCCGCTATGCTGAACTAGACGAAGCCGGAAACGCTACCAACGGTACCACGCCAGCGGTCCTGATCACGGTTTTTCCTCAGGATAGGCTCAATCGTACGGCTAGCTTGGGGTTGGGTAAGCGCTACAATGAGGGCGGCGAGAGTATCTCAGCGATTGATCTCTACCTTAACCTAGCCAACGCGGTAGATAACACGCTAGACCTATCGTTTGATCTTAGAGATTTCTATGATGAACGAGACCCTGAAGACGGTTTATTCTTTAGCGCGGACGCGGGCAAAACCTTCCAACGAATCTACAACATTGACGCTGACAACACCCCGAATGACAGGTACGAAACCATTGAGCTTAATTTACAGGAGCTTCTGGCTGCCGAAGGTATTACCCCAACGGCTACCTCGGTGCTACGCTTTCAGCAGAAAGGCACTGGGTCTTTTGCCAGCAACAGAGACGGACTAATCTTTGACAACATCAGTATCACCTCCGGCAATCTGGCGGCTCCCGTGCTGGCTGAGCCTACCGTTGCTGGTACCACCGTAAACCTATCCTGGTCGCACGACTCCGACGATGAGAGCGGCTACTACGTACTCCGGCAGCAGGGCAACACCGCCGCCGATACGGTGGCTACCTTAGACGCAAACGTAGTTAACTACACCGACAGCGGTTTGCAACCCGAGCAAACCTATACCTACTCAGTGGTCGCATTTGATGCTACGGATGCAACTGCGGCCAGCAATCTCCGCGAGATTACCACCGGGCCAGAGACATCTACCCCCCCAACGATCGCTGCCCCGGCCAACTTTAAGGTGGAGCAAATTGGGCTGAGCGTACGCTTAACCTGGGAGGCAGTAGTTGATGATGACGACATTGATGGCTACGCCGTGTTTCGCCAACTAGGTGGTGATGATGAGCCCAGGCTAATTACCACTAGCGGATTAGCATCAGATACCCGTGAGTTTCTGGATACCGAACTTGAGCCGGGGCGCACTTATTTTTACTGGGTGGGAGCTTACGTGCAAGATGGGCAAAACACTAACTACGGTGATTTTGCTGGTCCTATTCGGGTAGACATCCCTGAATTAGTTACTAGCCTGAATAATCTGGAAGACTACACCGAGTTGATCCGATTGTATCCCAATCCGGCTGAAAACCAGTTGCGAATAACCTTCAAGAACGACCAGTACGGCGTGGTTCAGTTGCGAGTAGTCAACGCCCTGGGCCAGATACAATATAGTCGATCACTTGATAAGCAACAATTGGTTGCTGAAGAAGCCATCAATGTAGCGGGTTGGCAATCAGGGGTTTACTTTGTTGAGATTGTTCAGGAAAACTCTCGTAGTATACAACGGTTAGTAAAGTACTAATTGAAATCGGATAATATTTTGTTAGCCGTTGTGACAATCCAACACATTCATACTTCCGCAGGAACTAGATGATCATCTAGCGATAACTGATTACAAGCGCTCTATGAGGTGTTCCGTATTTCATACATCGAAGCGGTGAGCGCATTGGGCATCGCTTGGTTTAGTTTCAAGGAAGAGCGCAAGGCGTTTGAGAAAGCGAAGGGGAAGTCGTGTGGATGCTAAAAAAATATGACTGCAATTATGCATAAAGGGCGTACTCTCAATTTGTAGCGTATATGCGTTTTTAGTTTCCTATCTTTAGGATTAGCAACCTGACTAATCCTTTTTATGAAACTAGTAATTGGTATCGCTTTTATTGCGCTGCTTGTCAACGCACCGACTTTCACTAGCGCTCAGAACGCGTCAGATGCCTGGACCCGCATCGCGCGGCCGGGCTACGAAGAGTACGCGCCGGTCACTTTGGCCAACGGCGTGTACGGCATCACGCTTACCGAAAAAGCCCTAACCGGGAATCGCGTCCAACTGAACGGAATCTTTGACGAGTTTCCGGACAGCGGGACAGAAAGCGCACTCCAGACCATTGACTTTTCCCATCTGGAACTCATCGTCATGAACCCGGAAGCGCAGCCAACCGAACGGGCTGACTTTTTGAAAGGTAAGTCGTTCGCTAAAGCAAGCCTGGATGAGTTAGCAAACTGGCAGCAGGAATTCAATTTCCGGGAAGGTTGGTTCAAGACGAACTTCGACTTTGAGGGTCTATCGGTCGAGCATACCGTCTACGCGCTGAAGCACATGTTGCAAACCGGGATTGTCAAGGTAACCATCCGCGCCCGGGAAGATCGCTTTTTCAGCATCAAGAACACGCTGAGCATCGACCATCCCTACGTTTTTCAGTCTTCCCAGTACCTCAGCCAACTGCGCGAGCGACAGATTCCCCTCTTTACCGCTTCGGCCAGCAGTCCGACCGGAAAGTATACGCTGGCCACCACCTCCACCTTCCACTTTGCGGACGAAAAACCACCACTGCACTACACCGACGACGGCCAAGGCCGCCCCTCCCTCGGTTTCGAGAAGCTGCTCCGCCGGGGAGAAAGCTTCACCTTCTACCTGATCGGCTCGGTGGGTACCACCTACAACTACTCCGATCCGATGGCCGAAACTGCCCGGCTTAATATCTACACCTACCTGACCGGTCCCGAGAAAATCATCAGCCAGCACCAAGCTACCTGGGAAGCTTTTTGGCAGAAGACCGACATTGTTATCAACGGGGCTCCGGAGGTGAACAAAGACGTCCGGCAGATGATGTTCAGTATCAACTCTTTCGTCAGCGAACAAACCGCGTTCAGCAGTGCCTGCATGGGACTGGGCGTCGACTACTGGGGCTACAAAACGCTCTGGGACGCTGACTTCTGGATTTATCCGGCCCTGTTGCTGATCAATCCGGCGGCGGCGCGCTCCATGCTGGAGTACCGCTGGAACCGGCTGGCCATGGCCCGACAGAACGCGGCGGCGCACGGCTACCGGGGCGCCATGTTCCCCTGGGAGTCGGGCAGCACCGGCGAAGAGCAGACCTCGCTGTTGTACCTCACCGGGCCCTTTCAGCACCATATCAGCAGCGACGTGGGACTGGCCTTCTGGCGCTACTACTGCGTTACCCAGGACACGGTCTGGCTCCAGAACCGGGGCTACCCGCTGCTCAAAGAAGTGGCTGACTTCTGGGTGAGTCGCTCGGAACCCAACGAGGCGGGCAACTACGAAATCAAGAACGTGGTCGGCTCCGACGAGTACGCGATCAATGTGGACAACGATGCCTTTACCAACGGCGGTGCCCGGCAGGTGCTGGCCGCGGCGGTGAGTGCGGCGAAGTTGTTGGGCGAAGTCCCTGACCCGCGGTGGCAGGAAATATCCGACCGGTTGGTGATCCGGTACTTTGCCGACGGCACCGTCCGGGAGCACGATACCTACGACGGGGAAATGATCAAGCAGGCCGACGTGAACCTGATCTCTTTTCCGCTGGACGTGATCACCGATCCTGAAATCATCCATCAGAATCTGGCCTACTACGAAGGCCGGATTGACGAAGAAGGACCTAACATGAGCTTCTGCATGCTCGCGGGAGCAGCGGCCCGCTCCGGCGATGCGCCGAGAGCCACCCAGCTGTTTGAGAAAGCGCTGATACCGTACCGCAAGGGGCCGTTCCGGATTCTGTCGCTGCGCCAGCAACGCCCCAGCACGTACTTCGGCACCTCGGCCGGGGGACTGCTGCAGGCGGTGATTCTGGGCTTCGGCGGACTGCACTTCACCGAGCGGGGGTTGATACAAAAGGACCCGCTGCTGCCGGAAGGGTGGACGTCTATCGAGCTTAGGGGAATAGGCATGAACCAAAACTTTAGCGTCGCAAAGGATAAACAATCAGAATAAACCATGCCCATCACCCCGGCCCATCCGTCCGATCACGCGTTGCTTACGCAGCTTACGCTGGATTCTAAGGCCCACTGGGGATACGGTACGGCGCAGATTGAAGCGTGGCGAGCGGAGCTCACAATTACCGCCGAGCAGATCGCTACCGGCAACGTTTACTGCCTACAACATAACGAGCACATTTCCGGATACTACGCTTACCGCGCGCTGGCGGACAAAACGGTGGAGCTGAGCAACCTGTTTGTTGCTCCCGCGCACATTGGGAAGGGCGTGGGGCGTACCCTGCTGTACGACTTTCTGGAGCGAGCTACCATTGAAGGCTTCCGTCGAGTAACGCTCAATGCCGACCCCAACGCCGAAGGATTCTACGCCCGGTACGGCTTTGCGGTGGTCGGCCAGCACCCGTCCTCTATTCCCGGTAGGTTTCTACCCATCATGGAAAAACCCTTGCCCAGCCCTGCCAAGTAGCGTGCGGCTACGTCGGTTCATCAATCTTGTTCTACCCGCTCTTCCAGCACCTTGCCGTCCATGTCAATCTTTAGGTGCACCTCCGTATCGGCATCTTCCAATTCTACGTAGTAGCCCCGGAACCCAGGGTCGTCGGCGTAGCGTACCCCGTCCAGTTCGTAGCCGGGATGCCTCGCCAGCACGTCGTTCTGAATTGACTCCGGCAGTTGGTCTTCATACGTAATTGTGTTGTCGTGACGGCGCGCTGCAATAGCTTCCTCCTGCCGTTCTACCAGGCGGTTGGGTCCGTCGCCGGTCGGCTTGATCAGGTCGAAGGCGTCGTAAAGCTGGCCAGTGGCGGTGTAGGCCTGGTACGAGAGGGTGTCGCCATTCACGTTAATCACCTGAAAAAGCTGGGTGTTTTCGGCCGCCCGGTCGCGCTGAGCTCCCAGGTCCTCCCAGCCGTCGCGTAGTTCATACATCTTGCCCCCGCTTACGGATACAACGTACATGGTACCCGTCTGGTCACGGGTGTTTACGCCGGTTACCAGGTTCTCGCCCCGTGGCGCGACCCCACCACGGGCGTAGCTGTGGTCGTGCCCCTGTAGGGCAATATCTACCCGATACTTATCGAAGATCGGTTTCCACAGCGCGCGAAGCTCATTATTGTTACGTCCGGCGGAAGCGGAGAACAGCGGGTGATGAAAGGTGGCGACGGTCCACTTGTTCGGGTTGTCAGTGAGCACTTCTTCTAGCCACGCGGCTTGATCTTCCTGCTGCTCGCTACTGTTAAGGGCGAGAATACGCACCCCCTGATAGTCTACGTAGTAGGATGTTTCATTCAATCCTTCAGGACCGTTGACGGGTAGCGTAAACTGGGGATTCCACTGCACCGATAAGTGTTCGATGTCGTTTTCGTCTTCCTCTTCGGTGTAGGGCTCAAACTCGTGGTTGCCGGGTACCGGAATGGAGGGCAGCATGGAGTGAATCCACCCCCCGGCGGTGAACCACTCGTGCCACTGCCGTTCGCTGTGAGCTTCACTGACCAGGTCACCGGCGTGAATGATAAAGCGCGCCTCGGGGGCGGTGCGATAGCCTTCGCGAATGAGGCGCGACCACAGTTCTAAAATGTAATTCTGGGCGTCGCCCACGTACAAAAAGGCGAAGGGCTCGGGCTCGGCACTGGCGGTGCGAAAGTGAATCCACTCGCTCCAGATCTGGCCGTTGCCCACTCGGTAGGCGTACAGCGTGTCGGGCAGCAGCCCGGTGAAGGTGACGGAATGATAATTAGACACCACCTCGGCGGTCATAATCTGCGAGGCGTCCATGGTAGTGGTTTCAGCCTTGGTGGTTTTGGCGTTGCGCCAGAACTTGGGGGCGGCATCGGCCACGGCGATTTCGGCGTAGCCCTCGCTGATCTCCGGACTCGTCCGCCAGGTTACGCTGGCGCTGGTGGCGGGGTCGGCGGTGAGGTTGAGCACGATGTGGTCGGGGTGCTCGCCGGGCTTGCTCCAATTGGCGGCAAACTCGGGCACTTGATAGGCCCGCTGCTGGGCGCTCACGGTAGAAACAGTAAAAAGAGTGACGAGAATAAGCAGAGGACGCATAGTGAGGTTCGGTTAGTAGCATACCAAGGGGTTAGATAATGCACCCCTGATTTAGAAATTTAACGAGGCTCCCAGGAAGTAGGTTCGGCCCACCAACGTATGCCGGTCGTAGCGATTCCGGTTTCCCTGGTAGGCCGCCTCCGGTTCGTTGGATAGGTTTCGGGCTTGCGCTAAAATCTTTAGCCTGCGGTTCGGAAAGGTATACGCCCCCGTGATGTCCACAGTCGTGCGCACATCCTCGTAGCGATCAAAGTCCGCGACAGCAGCCCCTAGCTCCACTTCGTCATCGTACTGAGTGGGTAGCGCTGCCTGCAACAGAAAGTCGCTGCGGTGGCTAACCGCTACGCGAAACTCCCAGCCGTTTCTTTGGAAGTAGGGAATGATGTTGTAGATGTTGCTGGGCTGACGAAACAGCGGCAAATCATCCTCCTCACGCCCCTCAACCGTTACATCGGAATTGATTAGGGCTACGTTTGCCGTGATACCAAACCCTCCCCAGAAGCCGGGCAAAAAGGTAAACGCCTGGTCGTACGAAGCCTCCAGCCCGTAGAGTTGAGCTGCCTCGGCGTTCACGTCTCGCTGGTAGGCTAATTCCTCGAAGAAACGCCCGGCGTAGGTGGTGTCCCGAAAGTTGGTTTCCACCTCATAAATTTGGTTTTTGATGTCTTTGTAAAAGCCACCCACTGCCAGGATACCCCCACTGGGAAAATAGTACTCCAGCGAAGCGTCCAGGTTCATCGACTCAAAGGGCTTCAGGTTGGGGTTGCCCTCCTGTAAGCTACCCTCGTACACCCCTTCGGTGGTAGTTGCTACGTACTCAAACTCAGTGGTAGCCGACAGGTCGGTAAAGTTCGGGCGACCGATGGTGTTGGTCCACGAGGCCCGAGCTACCAGTTGGTCGGTGAGGTTAGACCGAAGAATGATGGCCGGCAGCAGGTTGGTATACGCGTTGCTAAAGGTTTCTTGCCGAAAATCAAAGGTCTCGGCGTCGTCGTCAAACGAAGAGATCAGGCGGGTCGAGGTGGTCGTCGTCTGCTCCACCCGAACTCCGGCCGTAATATTGGTGCGCACGAAATCTACCGAAAACATCGCGTAACCGGCTGTTATCTCTTCGCTGTTATTCAGATCGTTTTCTACGTTTTCGAAGGCCGACTCAAACGGTTGAAACACGATGCGGTTGGGGTTTAGATTAGCTGGGTTCGCAAAAAAGCCAATAAACTTCTCAGCATCTCCGTTCACCAGCGGGGTGGTACCTCCCTGTACGGGGGAAAAAGGCTCCAGATAGAATCCGTCCGATAGTCGGTAGGGGTTTTCTGCTTCGGCAATATCGTCGCCGCCATCGCCGCCGTCGAGTCCGTACTGGTCGCGCGTAACGTCTACGCTGATGGTTCGCTTACGGTATCGACCTCCCACTTTAATAAAGGCCGCCAGGTCTCCCAGGCCGAGGTCGTAACGCAAATCCAGCGAGCCCTCAATCGCATCCTGCGCAACATCTGATTTGATAAAGTTAAGCGAGCGAAGCAGGTGCACCGAGGGGTCGGTCGCCACCTCCGGGTTTTCGGGTTCAATCACAAAGAAGTAGGGGGCGGTATTGTACGTGTTGGCAAAATCAGGTTCGGTATCCTCGGGGTTTTCAAAGGTACCGTCGGTGGTGTTGTTCAGGCTGGTGGCCAGTGAGTAGGTACCGTACGCCTCGGCGGTGAGGTTACCAAATCGATTCTTCCCCCCCAGGGTTAAACTGACCAGGTTCTCAGTCTCGTCCTGACCGCTCAGGTCCAGCTCAGAAGAACCCAGGCTGAACCGACCCGAGGTGGGAGTTTGGTTGGTGAGGTCGCCGTCTTCAATGGTGAGTTCGGCTTCTGAATTGAGGGTCTTCTCGGTCGTACGGGTGTACAGTCCCCGCAGGTAGATGGACGAAAACGGGGTAGGACGGTACTCAAAGTCGGTGGTGAAGCCCAGGCGGTCGCGCTCGTTGTCTTCTATCTGAATCTCAATCTCGTTGGGTACGAAGTAGGCGGGCGAACCGTCGCCCTGCGAGATGTAAATCCACTCGTCGGGGTCCTGCACCGAAGCCGAGAAGTCGCGCCGAAAGAAGTTGGCCGATATCACCGCCCCAAACCGTTCCTTTTCGCCAAAACGTTTCCCGGCGGTCACGGCGGCCCGGAAGGGAAGTTTGTCGTCACCATACTCCGCCTGCTGCTCCTGCAAAAGGGCATCCACCGAAGCGATGACGAACGGCTTTTGGCGGTCGAAGGCGGAAATCGTGTTAATATTTACCGCCCCGCCCACCGAGTTGGCCTCCATGTCGGGGGTCACTACCTTGGTCACCTCAATACTGGAGATCGACTCTACGGGCACCAGGTCCAGGGCGGTCGCCCGTCCGTTGTTGCTCGAGGCCAGGTTGGTATTGTTGAGCGTAACGTTGTTAAGCGCGGGCTGAATGCCCCGAATGGATACAAAGCGCCCTTCGCCCCGGTCGGTCTCGATGGATACTCCCGACACCCGCTGGGTGGCTTCCGCCACGTTAATATCGGGCAGGCGGCCAATATCGTTGGTGGTGAGCACCTCTTTGGTGTTGATGGCGCTACGCTTCACGTTAATGGCATCGATTTGGCTCTTCCGCAGGCCCGTAATTACCAGGTCATCCAGTTGGGTAGCGCTGGCTTCCAGTCCTATCGATTCAGTTACCGAAGCTCCCGAGGGTACTTCTACGGTCACTTCCTGCTCCTTGAACCCCACGGAAGTAATCACCAACGTCTGAGAGCCCGCGGGGACGCGGCTAATCAAAAATCGGCCGTCGGTACCAGTGGCCGAGCCAATGGCAGTGCCCTTAATCATCACAGTGGTGCCGGGCAGCAGGTCGCCAGTCTCGCCGTCCGAGATAGTGCCCTGTACTCGCCCGGTCTGGGCCAGGGCTTCCGGGGCGCCTAGCAGCAAGCTGCCAATAAGCAGAAAGAACAGGGAAGGTAAAGTGGTGCGTTTCATTGCGTACGGGTTAAGGATAGGAAAATCCAAAACTACGTACCAGTGCCACCAACTTTGTTACCGGAAGATCATGATTAGATTAATCTTGCGTTATCAATGTTAAGGTTCGGTTATTATACTTCGAGCCCTTGCTAATACAGCAGAAAATTTGCACACACGCGTTTATAGCAGCATTTCACGTAGCTATGAGCGTCGCTCGCTTTTAGCAAATAACCGCTATCCTCGTCCACCAAAAGTGTTCAGCTACTTGTAATTCTACTCCCTAGTTTAACTTGATTCTCAGCGTAGGAAGCATATCATCCTGGTACCGGTGTAGCAGGTAATTAGGAATCTTATTGTTACTCACGTCTAGATACTTCAGGTTCTGAAGCTGATTGATCTGAGCGGGCAAATCCTGAAGGGCGTTGTTGTTCAGAAAGAGATACTCGAGCGACTGAAGCTGGCTGATCTCCGTAGGGAGCTGCGTGAAGTTATCTCCCTCCAGGTGCAGCTCCGACAGGTCGGGAAGTTGCCGCAGCACATCGATGCTCTTCCGAAAGTCAAAGCGCTCGTCGTTCATAATGTAGAGCGTTCGCAGTTTCTTTAGCTCCGAGAATTCGGCCGGAAGCTCTTCCACCTGACTGTTCAGCAGTTCGAATGTTTCTAAACTTTGCAGGGATCCAATGGCGGCGGGCAATTCCTTAATGCCTCTTCCCCCAACCTCCAGCACGCTCAGCGAAGGCAGTTGCGCGAGCACCCGGAAATCATGTTCCAGATCTTCCGGATCACCGTAGTCTACGTACAGATTGCGCAGCGACCGAAGGGCGGAGAAACTGTCGGGCAACTCAGCTATTGCGTTTCCGGATACATCCAAGTACGTGAGCTTAGTCAGCGTCCCGAGGGCTTCGGGAAGGACTTTGATCCGGTTACCCGCCAGCTCCAGGTGCGTCAGAGTTCTTAAACTTCAAGATTTCTTCGGGGAAGCTTGTCAATCCCTGTTCGTTGAGGTTAAGCGTTTCCACCGCTTCGGGATTTTGCTGCGCCGTGGCCAGGTCGGTAAACTCAGTGGTGGGGCTCTGAGCTATAAGTAAGGTTCCTATAAAACTAAACGCAATGGCAAGTGATATCTTTCTCATGGGTAGTGGATTATCTTGAACGTAGGGGAACAAAATTATTCCTCTATATAGTACACGGGCAGCACCCCAAACAGTTCGGTCCTACGGGGATCGGAATCATTGGCCACCGTGGAACGGTCATTGGTCATTGGTCATTGGTCATTGGTCAAATTTACAAGGGACAAGGGACAAATGACAAAGCAACGTCTTACAACAGCACGAACGGATGATCCTTGATGGGCTGCTTCAGTTCGGGCGGCAGGCCGAAGTTGTCGTCGATGAAGCGGTCAATCTCCCCGCGGGTTTTCTCCGACAGCAGCTCCGACATGGTGTCTACCGCTTCGTGGCTGATCAGGTAGGGCAGGTACGAAAACAGGAAGCGATCTCCCTGGCAGTGGCCGTAGACCTGGTACTCCTGCAACTCCGACTTCGGCCGACCGGTCACAATGCAGCGATCGAGCCAGGCTTCGTGGTTCAGCCCGTGTTCGTACAACAGCTCCTGCCGCCGTCCGTAGAAATCAACCCGCTCGTCGAAGAACTGCTGGATGTTGCGCATCGACTCCACCGACATCTCTTTCCGCATCCGTTCGGCGCACCCCAGGCACATGGCGTACTCGAAGATCACGTCCTGGGTGTCGAAGCCGGGGTAACGGCGGAAGGCCTTCTCGATGAGGTACTGCGTGTTGTTCGCCAGCAGGTCGATGTTGCACGAGATGCAGTGCGAGAAGGCCTTCTCCTGCGAGAACGAGTGAAACTCCACCGGAATGTCGGTCACCTCGCTCACTGCCAACGGTTCGTCTGTCGGTTTCTTCTTTGCCATGTACGCTAGTTAATAAGTTCGTAAGAAACCGCAAGGTAGCCAAAATCAAATCATTTGCGGAACGATCCGGCAATGAAGTACTTTATAGCTTTTCGTTAGCTTCACAACCCTACCCCACCCAAAGCAGTACACTCTCTAAACCTGCTTCTCCTGCTTCGTGACTTCTTCGCCCTCCACCCCCGACATCCGCCTGAGTTCCTCCACCGGCCGATGGATTCTGGCCTCCACCATCCTCGCTTCCAGCATGGCCTTTATCGACAGCACCGCTCTCAACGTGGTGCTGCCCTCGCTACAGGAAGACCTCAACGCCCAGGGCACCGATATCTTCTGGATTCTGAACGCCTACCTGCTCATGCTGGCCGCGCTCATTCTGGTGGGCGGAGCGCTGGGCGACAAGCTGGGACGCAAGCGGGTGTTTATGGTGGGCATCGTCATTTTCGTACTGGCCTCGGTGGCCTGCGGACTCTCCCCCTCGGTTAATGCGCTGATCATTGCACGCGGGGTGCAGGGGCTGGGTGGGGCCCTGATGATTCCGGGCAGCTTGTCGATTATTTCGGCCACCTTTCACGACAAGGAGAAAGGACGCGCCATCGGCACCTGGTCGGCCGCCACCACGCTGGTCACGGTGGGCGGACCCATCCTGGGCGGAGCGCTGGGCGACGCCGGACTGTGGCGAGCCATCTTTTACATCAACGTACCGCTGGGCTTGGCTACGCTCTTCGTACTCGCCACCCGGGTGCCCGAAAGTTCCGACGGTTCGATTGATCATCGTCTCGACTACGCCGGGGCCGCCACGGTGGTGCTGGGCCTGGCGCTGTTGACCTTCGGCTTTTTGGAGATTCCTGAACTGGGCGGCACCTGGCCGGTCTACGCTTCGCTGGGAGCAGGCGCGCTCGCCCTGGTTGCTTTTGTGATCATCGAGCAGCGCAGCGACCACCCGATGGTGCCGCTGGGCCTGTTCAAAAACAAAACCTTTACCGGGGCCAACGTGCTCACCTTCTTTTTGTACGCGGCCCTGGCCGCCGCCCTGCTGTTCTTGACCCTCAACCTGGTGCAGATCCAGGGCTACAGCCAATTGCAGGCCGGGCTATCCTTTCTGCCCTTCACCCTGCTGATGGCGACGTTCGCCCGCTCGGCCGGAGCGCTGGTCGACCGTTACGGGCCGCGCTGGCTGCTGATTATCGGCCCTACCGTGGTGGGTATCGGATTCCTGCTGCTGTCGGGGGTGGGGCGCACCGACGGTCCGGCGGATTTCTGGACGACCTTTTTTCCAGGCATCGTGGTATTTGCGGCGGGCATGACGCTCACGGTGGTGCCGCTCACCACCACGGTGATGGGGGCGGTGGCCGACCGAAACGCGGGCACCGCCTCGGGGGTGAACAACGCCCTCACCCGCACGGCCAGCGTGTTTGCCAACGCGGTGGTGGGAGCCCTGGCCATCGTCTTCTTCACGCAGGATCTGGAGCGAAGCACCGCCGACCTGACGCTGGCGCCCGAGGTGAAGCAAGCCCTGATGGCCCAAGCCATCAATCTGGGCGACGCGCAGGTGCCGGAGGCCGTCGGGGACGAGAACCAAGCGGCGGTGGCCGACGCTTACCAGGAAGCGTTCGTCACGGCCTTCCGCCGGATTATGTACATCAGTGCCGGGCTGGCCTTCCTGTCGGCGGCAGCGGCGTTCTGGCTGATCGATGCGCGGGTGAAGGAACCGGCGTAGGTAAAGGGAACGTGTCCTAACGTATTGAACTTAATTTTGAGGGTTTGTCCCCACCAATCCCTTCCGAACATCCGGTGGAGACCGGGCTACGGCAGCACCAGCCGCGGTTATATTGAAACAGTGTATCTATTCGATACTTCAGGGCGCACTTTAATTACCTACCGGTATCAGCGATCACTCTGTTGCTAACCTCTAAATATTTTCATCTTTTTCATATCTCTCCTTAACAAATTTTCATCTTACCGGGAAAGTTGTATATTGGTGTTAATCGTAGGGCTTCCTGCTTGTGAGGAAGGCCATGATCGGAATTGTACTCATTTAATCCAACCTGCCATGAAAACCTTTCTGACGCTTGCCCTGGTTTGCTGCCTGGCCTTTATTTTCGCCAGCCACACCGATAAGAACGCCGCTCCCGAAACCTACGCGAGCCGAACGCTGGAGGCCGCTCCTTCGCACTTGCCCACCGCCCTCACGCTGTTCACCGACCCCGGAAACATCGTCGCGGTGCGCGACATCACGCTAAAGGAAGGCGTGGTCGCGGAGGATTTTGAGCGTTTTGCGGTAGAGAAGTTTACCCCCGTCTTTGAGCACCAGGTGCCGGGCGTGAAGGCCTTTATCATGAAGGGCGAACGGGGCGACAAAAAAGGAAGTTACTCCTACGTGCTGATCTTCGACTCGGCCAACACCCGCGACTTCTACTATCCCTTTGAGCACGGTGGCGAAGAAAGCGTGCCCGCCACCTCCGAACCGCTGTGGCTGCCCGCCCGGGAGGCCATTTACCAGGAACTGGTGAAGTACGTTAACGGCATCGGCGAAACCGGGGGATACACGGACTACCTCGTGCTAGGCGGTGATACCGAATACGCTCCCGCCGCGAAGCAGTAGACTGGATGTAACTCTATGAAGCGTCACTGCGTTGATTCGCTTTTAGGAACATCGATCCGGTATGCGCATCTCTTCGTGGCGAAAGAATTCCGACCTCATCGGCATCGGCAGCTCGGTGTTGTGCATCATTCATTGTTTGTTGCTGCCGGTGTTGATCCTGGCGGGTAGCCTGACGGGCGACACGCACCGCTGGGCGTGGCTGGACTACCTTTTTATTCTGCTGGCTACCCTGGCCGTTTACTATTCTACCCGTCGGCTCAAAAGCACCTTTCTGCGACGCGGACTCTGGCTGACGTTGGTGGTTTTTAGTGGTTCCATTGTGTTTCACGAGCACCACCCGGCGGCCTTGTATATTTCAGTAGCTTCTTCTCTGTTATTGGTGGTCTTGCACCTCGGCAGTTACCGCGAAAAGCACTCCTGATGCCTACCCTTTCCTTGGCAGTACCTTCGGAATTCTCGTTTGCCGCGTGCTTGCGCTACCTGAGCCGCTCAACGCGCGAAAGTCTGCACCGCGTGGAGGACGGTCGGATAAACAAGGTGATCGACTATTCCGGCGCGCCTCTCTTCCTGACGGTGCACGCCCCGGAGCCCGATTCGCTGACCATCGACTACCAAACCGCGTTTCCCAACGCTGAGCCGTTGGTTCGGAAGTACGTCACTGACTGGTTTGATCTGGGGCGCGACCTGCGTCCGTTCTACGCACTGGCCAAGGACGATCCATTGCTTGGTCCCGCCGTGGAGCAGCACTACGGTCTGCGGCTGATCGGAATCCCGAGTTTATTTGAAGCCCTTTGCTGGGCTATTATCGGGCAGCAGATTAACCTGGCCTTCGCCTACACGCTTAAGCAGCGTTTTGTGCAGACCCTCGGCACGGCTGATACGTACGAAGGGGTGACTTACCACCGCTTTCCGACTGCTGAGGTGGTCGCGCGGATTAAGCCTGACCAGTTAACCGCCCTACAATTTTCAACGCGCAAAGCAGAATACGTCATCGGAGTAGCCCAAGCGGTTGCTGAAGGGCGCCTTTCGAAGGAGGAATTGCTCGGTATATCTACTCCCGAAGCCCAGGAAATGCTGATCCGCCAGCGGGGCGTGGGCGCGTGGACGGCCCATTACGTGCTGCTAAAGTGTCTGCAACGACCCGACGCCTTTCCGGCGGCCGACGTGGGGCTGCACAACGCCATCAAGCAGGGCTTGGGTCTGGCGCAGAAGCCCGACCTACCGGCGGTGCACCGGTACGCCGATCGTGGCAGGGGTGGCGGGGCTACGCCACCTTTTACCTGTGGCAGACGTTGCTTCCTAGGGCTTATGTGTCAACACGTCCTAAAACTGGTACTGAAATCCGATGTTGGTCGACCAGAAGTTGCCGATAAAGTTGTTCGGGCCGCCGTGCACCAGTTGAGCGCCCAGGCCCCGTTGCCAATCCAGGGTAAAGGCCACGTTTCGGACAAATTCATAGTCGAAACCAGCGTGTAGGTAGCCTCTCACGTACTGGCTGGCTTTAGCACGCAGGTCAGTCGATCCTTCCAGGTTGGGTACGCTAGAGGACAAAACGAACAGCACGTTGTCGTAGGTGCTACTCAGTTGCCCACCGGGACCAGCGAAAAGTTGCATCCGCTGACGCGGTCCCCAGGTGGTTTTGAACAGATAGGAAGCGGAAACCACCAGTTCGCTCTCGATCAGACAGTAGGTAACGTAGTCGCGCGCGTAGCTGTCTCGGTCGGGGCTGTAGCGTTCGTAATCGATCATGGCTTCGCGGCTGGGGGCGTAGGCCAATCCGAGCCGGAATTCCTGCCGGGTGTTCATCGCTCCCAGACGCCGACTGCGGGGGTTGAGCGAGACGTAGCCTCCCAGATAGGTACCCACCACGTCGGTGCTGTACTGGGCTGCCCGGTCAAAGCCTTCCAGTTGACTCCCAATTTGGCCGGGACGCGTCAACAAACTGGTGAGTCCCTGCAGGGTCAGGTTCGGGAAGTTGTAGCCGTAGGGAGAAATGTGCACGCCGATGTTGGCCACCTGCCATCGCCGAAGTTTTTTCTGAGACAAGGGCGGGTTGTCGGACGCTTCGGAGTAGGAAAATTGATAATCGGAGGGAGACTGGGCGTAAGCCCCGGAGAAGAAACAGCCGAGTACGGCCAGCGAGTAGAAGCTTTTTCATGATAGGTTTTATTTAGGTGTGTAAGATCTGCGAAGAAATTACAATATGTGTACCAAATAAACAAACGCAGTATCATTGCTCGAAGCATCTCCCGACGGTTGATTCGGACGATCGTAGCTTGAGTGGGCCTACGCGACCTTCACGGCGGTGCCGCTGGCGGTGACCATCAGCATGCCACCGTCTTTGCCCACGGTTTCGTAATCCAGATCGACGCCCACGATGGCGTTGGCACCCAGCTTGACGGCGCGTTTCTGCATTTCGTCCAGGGCGATGTCTTTGGCCTCGCGCAGCGCCGATTCGTAGGAACCCGATCGCCCGCCGACGATGTCGCGGATACCGGCAAAGAAGTCGCGAAAAATATTGGCTCCGATAATGGCTTCGCCGGTCACGAGTCCGAGGTAGTCGGTGACGGGCCTTCCTTCAATGGTGGGGGTGGTGGTGATGGTCATGGGGTTCTAGGTTAGGGGTTTATCGGTTCGGGGTTGAGGATTCTGGGTTGAGACGCGATGCATCGCGTCTGTACGGGATTAGGATTAAAAGGTAATAATTCCTCCGATTACGGCGTAGTGGATTAGCGAGAAGTTGTAGACCTCATCGTTATCGGCGCCGCCTTCCAGGATGCGGTAGCCGAGTTTGAGGGTAACGAGCCGACTGGGGTAGAACAGGGCGGCCAGCAGTACGTCTTCGGCCCTTCCCTGCGGAGCCACCAGGGCGTCGCCCCGCAATACCAGCGACAGCTTTTCTTTGGCGAACCACTCGGCGCGGAAGTTGATGAGCGGCACAAAGCCGACGTTGGTTTTGGTCACTCCGTTCACCTCCACTTCTGCGTCCCTGATCTTGGCCGTGCCCCCCACTCCGAACTGAAAGCGCTTCGTCCGGGGGAAGTTGTAACGGTAGGTGAGCCGGTAGGAGTTAAATTGGTAACGAACGGCGAGCGGTTGGGTGGCCGCGAAGTTGGTGCCAAAAAACTGGAGCTCCTGGCCGAACGTGCCGTTGTAGCGGATGGTGAGCGGAGCAAATAGCGCCGTGATCGTATGCTTCTCGTTGATGGTGTAGGACAGCCGCAACCGATAAAAAGCGGTAGGCGTCGGCTCCAATGCCTCCGCAAAGTTGATGAAGGTGCCGCCCTCACCCGGAATACGCACCTTGTTATAGCCGGATAAAGCGGCCCCCGTTTCTACGTTGAGCTCGAGTTGCGCGTACGCCGTGGACGTACCCAGGCTGATGAGGAAAGCTGAAGTGACACTGAAAGCGATAGATTTGAGCATAGAAGAACGAAAAATGGTTGTATCCCCTTGTAACTCCCCAACCGGGTTAATCGTTTGCGGGGCTACTTATTTGTACAGTGGCTGGTGCAATTGCTTGAGTCGGGCCGGATCAAGCTTCATTACTTTGCGGTCGTAGGTCATCAGCCCGTTGGTTTCTATCTCCACGTCGGTGGTCTGGGTATACACCGCCGCCGACAGCCCCCGGGCGATGAGTGGTTTCAAATCGTCTATCAGTTTCTCGTAGCGCTCCAGCAGTTCTGCCTCACTCTTGAAGCTCTGATAGCCCCAGTTGTCCTTTTCCTGCCAGGTGTGGCCTTCCTGGGGCAGGCCCAGTCCGCCGTACTCACCCAGCACCAGGGCGCGCTCCTTGCCGAAAAGATCCGGACGGGGCATTTCCGGGTCGGGGTAGTTATGAATATCCAGAATGTCTCCTACCGGAAAAAAGTTACCCCCGCTGGCGCTGTTCACCAGCCGGGTGGTGTCGTACTGCATGGTCCACCGGGTGATTTCTTCGGTTTTGAACTGTCCCCAGGCCTCATTGAAGGGCACCCATACCACAATAGACGGAAAGTTATAGTTGGCATCCACGATGGCTTGCCACTCGGTGCGGAAGATCTCTTCCGACTCCGGGGTGCGCTCCCGCTCGGTGCCGCCGATCACGCCGGGGCGGGAATTCCAGTCGTTACCCATATCGCCGCTGGGCATGTCTTGCCACACCAGCATTCCCACGCTATCGCAGTAGTAGTACCAGCGGGCGGGTTCCACCTTCACGTGCTTGCGGATCATATTGAAGCCCATCTCCTTGGTCTTAACGATATCGAACAGCAGTGCCTCGTCGGTGGGGGCGGTATACAGACCGTCGGGCCACCAGCCCTGGTCGAGCGGGCCGTACTGGAAGTAGACTTCGTTGTTGAGCAGCATGCGCTGGATGCCCTGGGGGTCGGGAGCCAGGCTACTTTTGCGTAAGGCAGTATAGCTTTTCACCGCGTCTACCACCTTTCCCTGGCGCAACAGGGCGATCTCCAGGTCGTAGAGGTGCGGGTTCTCGGGCGACCAGGCGGTCGGGTTCTCGATGGTTAACCGGGCCGGAGCGTCGGTGGCGACGGTTTGCTCGACGATCGCTTCGCCCTGGTTGAGCACGCGCACGCGCAGTTGATCCGAGGACTGTGAATTTTCTACCTGAGCGCTCACCGTGATGGTGGAGTTATCCAGATCGGGCGTGTTTTTGGTGGAAGCGATGTAGGTGTCGGGCACGGTTTCCAGCCATACGGTTTGCCAGATGCCCGTCACCGGAGTGTACCAGATGCTTCGGGGGTTCTTGAGTTGCTTACCGCGGGGCTGCGGGCCGTCGCTGGTGGGATCCCACACGCGCACCACTAATTCTTGCTGGCCCGAGGTGAGTTGGTCGGTGATATTGAAGGAGAACGGATCATAGCCGCCCTGATGAATGCCCACCGAAGTGCCGTTCACCAGCACCTCCGCTTCCCAGTCGACCGCCCCGAAGTGGAGCAGCACTTTTTGATTCCGTTTCTTTTCTGGAACGGTGAAGGTGGTTTGGTACCATAACTGCTGATCCTGCCCCACCGAATCGCCCACGCCCGACAGCGAAGACTCAACGGCAAAGGGCACCAGTATTTGTCCCGGAAAACTGCTAGGCTGCGCCGCTGACTTGGCGACGATGGCGTAGTTCCACCGTCCGTTCAGGTTTTGCCAATCGGGGCGCTGTAGTTGCGGCCGGGGATACGCGGGCAGTGGATTGGCCGGGTCTATATCGCTCGCCCATTCGGTGCGGATTTTATCACCGGCGGGTTGCCAGGAAGCATCCTGCGCGAACAGGGAGCTAGAAATAAAAACGGTTATCAGGACAAGGGATGCAGCAGATTGGATCATGAAGCGGGTCGGTGGAGTAGGTTATGGCGCTAAGTAAAAGGAAATTACGGTTCCAGCCAAATAAACGAGATGCTTTACCTTATCGGGAAGCTACTGAGAGATCGTCTTTAAAGAAGAGACGTCAGGCGGGGACGATGAAGGGTAAAATATGGCTCTCTGACGATTGGGATTCGGACGAGGTCAACGAAGAGATTGTCCGTGATTTTTACGAAAGCGAAATTTTTCCCGAAAACGATTAATGCGACAATATCTCCTAACTTAAATTATCATTGAATAATAAACTTTATTCTGATAATTTTTTACCCGGAGGTTCGTGTCGACACGAACCTTAAGAATTTATCAGAATAACCTCTAATAAACAATGAGAATATGAATAGTATTACCATTCTTCCGAAGATCCGAAAGATTTGGAACTTCTAGCGGTCATCGCTCGTAAGATGGGTTTTCAGACCGAAATATCCAACCAGCAAGATGCGTTAGATGCCACCAATGAGACCGCGCTGTTATCTGAACCTTCGCTGGCAGAAGACTGGCTAAGCGAAGATGACGAGGTTTACAACCGATTATGACTTACCGGCAAGGCGATATTGTTGTAGTCCCGTTTCCTTTCACCGACTTGAGTCAAAGGCGTCAACGTCCTGCTCTTGTTATCTATAACCATCGGGTAAATTCTACCGGCGACTATCTGCTGGCTTAAATCACATCAAGGAAGAAAAACGAGTGACGACCACTACCAATAATTTTATCCAACAGGTAATTCAAGAAATTAATGCGCTGCTGCTATAGTAGATGAGCCTTATCGTCGCCCTCTATGAACCAGATGAAAGCGTTGGTATCTAAAAGCAGTTTGTTCATTCCATGTACTCTTTGAAGTCATCCAGGGGCTCGTCTAAATCAGGCATCATCTCAAACGTGCCCTTGCCACTACCGAACTTAGGGCGAGGACGCTTCTGATACTTTATTCCCAAAAACGCTATAAAATCTAGCGCCTGTTCCTTCTGAGGGGCAGGAAGATGCTTTACTTTTTCCAGGATCAGTTCATCGCTCATGACCTTAGCAGTTTAATGTGTCGTAGTAAGAACAACGATTCTTCGGCTGATTGGTTCACCGCCCCACCGCCACGCGAAACTGCCGCTGCTCGCCGCGGTAGCTGATTTGCAACAGGTAAGCACCTACCGGCAGGCCCTGCACATCCAGCAAGAAGTTGTTTAGCTCGGCAGTTGTTGCTTCCTGCCGGTTCGTGCGCATCACCTGGCCGGTTTAGCCGCAACAATGCTACGTTGCTTCAACCGTCAAGGAAAATTTGAATATATATCTTTTGTGAAGCGCTTGTCAAAGATCACTTCCATCAGGACAGCGCACTAAATACCTCTTCTCGGCTAGACTGCTGTCCGGTTCTTCCCTGCAGCATCGCCTTAAGCAATAATGCATCTTCCTGATCCTCCTGACTGACCACCGTGGCCTTGATTCTCATCTGTTTGGCCAGTTGTTGAAGTAGTTTCACCTCTTTTTTGGTCTTAGGCGCAAAAATAACAGCTTCCATAGTTAGTTTTTTCAGAAAACGAAATTTAAGCAAAAATCATCAAAGTGGCTACCCTGTGGGAAAAGTTTATCACCTCCCCACCGCCACGCGGAACTGCCGCTGCTCACCCTGGTAGCTGACCTGCAACAGGTAGGCTCCCACCGGCAGGCCCTGCACATCGAGCAAGAAGGTGTTCAGTCCGACCAGCGTTGCTTCCTGCCGGTGCGTGCGCACCACCCGGCCGTCTTGGTTGAGCAGACGCAGTGATACTGCTTCCGCTTCCGGCAAAATCACCGAGATTCGTAGTTGCTCGCTGGCCGGGTTGGGGAAGGGCGGCTCCACGTTGAGTTGCTCGTTCAGGCTCCGGCAGTTGCGGTTGTTGTCGAGCTGCGCTGCGGCGAAGTCGGCGTCGGTGGCGGCGATGCGCGCGTAGCGGACGTTGCGCGCTGGGCAAGCGGAAGCACAAAAGAAAAGCAACTAACGTTGTACAATAGCGTTTTAGTTTGATAGATTCGTGTTCAACATGATCGCCACTAACAAGAGATTTATAGTTATGAAGGTTTTGCTAGATATAAATGATGAAAAGGTGGATTTTGTGATGGAGTTGCTCGATAGCCTTACGTTTGTTAAAGCTAAGCCCCTTACCCCTTATAAGGCAGAGGTACTGGAAGGACTTCGGGAAGCCGTTGAGCAAGTGAACTTGGCCAAACAAGGAAAAGTGCGTCTTAAGTCCGCTCGTCAATTACTTGATGAACTTTAGGGTAGTTTATACTGATAATTTTGAGCGTGCACTCAAACGGCTGGCTCGGAAGTACCGGTCTATGAGAGACGATCTGGAAGTACTTATTGATTCTCTAGAAGAAGATCCAATCCAAGGTACTGCCCTGGGCAAAGACTGCTACAAAATTCGTTTAGCTATTAAGTCTAAGGGGAAGGGCAAATCAGGAGGTGCACGCATCGTTACCCATGTATACGTATCCGATCAGCAGGTTTACTTGCTCACTTTGTACGACAAATCAGAAAAGGAGAACATTTCCGATAAAGAACTACAGAACCTGCTTGAGCACATTCAATAGCATCACCGCCCCACCGCCACGCGAAACTGCCGCTGCTCACCCTGGTAGCTGACCTGCAACAGGTAGGCTCCCACCGGCAAGCCCTGCACATCGAGCAAGAAATTGTTCAGTCCGACCAGCGTTGCTTCCTGCCGGTGCGTGCGCACCACCCGGCCGTCTTGGTTGAGCAGACGCAGTGATACTGCTTCCGCTTCCGGCAAAATCACCGACACGCGCAGCTGCTCGCTGGCCGGATTGGGAAAGGGTGGCTCCACGTTGAGTTGCTCGTTCAGGCTCCGGCAGTTGCGGTTGTTGTCGAGCTGCGCTTCGGCGAAGTCGGCATCGGTGGCGGCGATGCGCGCGCAGAGGTAGCGTAGCGGACGTTGCTGGTTGCGCTGCTGCGTGGGCAAGCGGAATTTGGTGACGTACACCACCGTCTGGCCGGGCAGCAACGGCTCCGTACGGCGCTCCTCTACCGTCAGGGTTTCATCCAGATCGACCGTGATTGCCACTCCGGAGGCCACGCGCGTGCCGCGGTTGCTGATGGTGAGCAGCAGCTGTTGCCCGTCGCCGGTGGGAGAGTCAGCCACCGTGAAGTCGTCCAGGCGCAGGTCTTGTACGGGCAGCACCACCTCCACGGTTTGCTGGGTGGTGGAGGCGCACCCGGCGGCGTTGGTCGCCGCCGTGCTGGCGTCGGTGAACTGGGTGGGCGAACCCGCGCAGGACACTTCGGACAAGAAGCTAACGGTGGGCTGGGCGTAGACGGTGACGGACTGCTGGTAGACATTCTGGCACCCCTGCGCGTTGGTGACGCGCAGCGAGACCGGGTAGGTGCCGGGAGTCGCAAAGGTGTAGGTCGGATTGTCGGCCGTGACCGAAGAATAGGTACCCAGATCCGGATTGGTTGCGTGCCAGATGACGGTATGGGTGTCGAGCAGGTAATCTATTACATATACTCTTTCGAAGTCTTCCAGGGGGTCATCGAAGTTGTCGGCCATAACCATTAAGCCCTCAGCCATTCCCCGGTTAGCACGTCGCCGCTCCGCTAGTGTTTCCTTTTTTTAGTATGCTTCACAACCTGTTCTTCAATCGGTCCGGATTCTTGCTCGTATGCCACACTGCTAGTACAGTGACTTTTTGCGGTTGTTCTTCAATTCCGTAGTAAATAGCGTAAGGATACTTATCCATGAGTACCCGTCGGTAAGTTTTATAGACTTCTTGGTACAGGTAAGGACTATCTTTCAGGTAAGCGATCCGGTTGAAAAAATGATTCAAAAAAGCAATGCCTAACCCTGGTTTCGCTTCTTCATACCAACTTACTGCCTCATCCAACTCATCTTCGGCTGACTGAGTAACGCTAATTCGAAATGCCATGTTTTTTCTCTAATCGCGTTTTTACGCCTTCTAACTCACTACTCAATAATGTACCTTGCTGATAAGCAGCCCAACGTTCATCTAATTCAGTTTTCTCTTCGTTGGTGAGTTCCGCCAGGTTATCAGGGTAGCGATACAGCAAAAAGTCAACATAATCGGCTACCTGTTCCTTCAAATTATCCGGCAGACTATCGATCTTTTCTTTAAGGACCATCGTTTCCATTGCTTCAAATTTATTTTACTGTGTTCGGTTGTCATTCCTTGATTCTGCCAAGTTACAACAACTTCTCAATAAAAACTACGTCGGTGTCTACCACCACTTTCATAATCCCAGTTTCTTTTTAGCTTTTTCCCACCGTCCCTTTTTACAGATTTTGCCAGTTCATCAACATCTTCCTGATTCTCTCTTTCTATCATCATATCTTTTGGTTTGAATTTTTAATATCTTACAACTAGCGTATCAAGTTAGACAAAGTTTGCGGCATTTGATTAACAAACAGATGATTTGTTCGTAACTTCGGGGCCTCATTAACAACCGATAATTTGCCGTTAACCCTGGTAGGAATTGCCCACGCGCTTCTTCTTTTTTGCCTGATTCAGTTTCTGCTTCCGACCGTGCGGTCAGCCCCACTCGCGCGGGTATTCGTTCCGGCCCTGGTATACAAGGTGGCCATGGGGTGGCTGTTAGGAGCTATCTTCTTTTTCTATTACCACGGCGGCGATACGATCCACTACTTCAACGACGCTAGTCTACTAGCACAGTTGGCCTATTATGATCCAATAGAATATTTTAGGGTGTTGGTGGGACAGCAGCCCCCTCCTTCCGCCCTGGTTTATCTGAATCAGCCGCGCGCTTTGTTTTTCGACAAACTGCTGAGTGTGGTTGCTATCCTCTCGTACCGAAACTACTGGATCGCATCGGTTTATCTGTCGCTGCTTTCGTTCGGGGGGTGCTGGAAGCTAGCCAACGCGCTCAGTCGTCGCTTTCCCCAACACCGGGCGGCGGCGGCGGCGGCATTTTTGTTTTACCCTTCGGTAGTCTTTTGGAGTGCGGGCATTTTGAAAGAGAGCGTGGCGGTAGCAGCGATCACCCTGATGGTTTATCAGACGCTGAAACTAACTACGCATGACCAACCTTTAAAAAGTTTGGTAAGCATAATACTATCACTGGGGGCCGCGGGCTGGATGTTGTGGGAACTTAAGTACTACTACGCGGGCGTGCTGATTCCTTCATTAGTTTCGACTGCACTAACGTGGCAACTCGTGAAACCCAGGGCAACAGTGGTGTACTTCGCTACCATTTTGCTCAGCTGGACAGTAGGGGGAGCAATGCTAAGTTTGCTTCACCCGTTGCTAGGTATGGATAAGCTAGCCAGCGTGCTTCTTCACAAGCATGATACGATGGTACTTTTATCTGACCCCTCTTACGTTATCCACTTTGCGTCATTAGACGGAAGCGTTGGTCAGTTTTTGGTAAATGCTCCCTGGGCCTTGTTCTCGGGACTGTTCCGTCCGCTAGTCGGAGAGGGAAGCACGCTGTTGCAGTGGATCGCTGCGCTTGAAAATACCGGGTTACTTTTGTTGACGGCAGGAGCATTGGTGCACGGACGCTGGAACCGAGTTTCGCCCAGTGAAAGTCTGTGGATTTTTGCAACCCTCCTCTACATTGGCACGCTGGCGGTAATGCTGGCTTTCGCCAGTCCTAATTTCGGTTCGCTGGTACGCTACCGGGTAGCCTTTCTGCCTTTTTTGGTGTACCTGGTCCTAGCCGGAAGCCCGTGGTTCCAACCATGGTTGACCCGCTTATTTTTCCGGCGCAATGCGGTTAGCCGAGCTTGAGTTCACTTAGGACGTTAACAATATTGCAGCAGTGCTCAATAGTATCCTTGAGTTTATTGTATGTGATTAGCGTCATACTAAGTTTGCAGTGCGGGAATATTTGGAAAGTTCACCAAAGATTATTTGGTTTACCGGATAAGCAAGACGTTGCTACCGGTAAAAAGCAGAGGAACAAGGACCCTTATCGTCATTAGTCTTGAAGACTCCCCGGAATGTTATTCCCCTCTGCTTCTTTTATCCACAATTCGGACAATTCATTAGGTCATCGGGAAGTAGCCCTAGAACCTGTTTTCAGTATAGATGAAGAGGATAAAAGCTTACCAGTAGCTACGCTGCCATTAATCAATAAGGACAAAATTATAAGAAAATGCACACTAATCAATCGTCCGGCGACTTGGTATTCGTAGTCGGCATAGACATTTCTAAAGCCACCTTTGATGTCTACTTCACTAGCCCGAAAGGTAGCCCAGTCACTCTAAAACTAGACAATAATGCCAAGGGGTTCCGAAAGCTGGTCAAACGCCTGGCGGCTTACCCAGCCATAAGAGTAGTGATGGAAGCTTCCGGCCCCTACTACTATGCTCTGGCCTGCTTCTTACATGAACGGCAGATCAGCGTAGCGGTAGTCAATCCCCTGGTGATCAAACGCTTTTCGCAGATGCAATTGAAACGAGCCAAAACTGACCGGGCCGATGCCAAAAGCATCTATGAATATGGTAGTATCATGGAGACCAAACTTTGGCAACCGCTCCCTGCGAACCACCTGAAAATCAAGCAGTACTATACCGCCCGCAAGCAATTGCTCAAGCATCAACATGCCGTAAGTCAGCAGTTAGACGCCTTCCAGGCCACCGGTCAAGTAGACAACCTCTTAGAAAAAATGATGCGGGCAGACCTGAGACAAACCGGCGAAAAGATCCAGGCTATCGAGCACCAGATGGAAGTCTTGATCCAAGAGGAAAATGGGGTTTTGAAAGATCAGCTAGAATCTATCCCTGGCGTTGGTCCTAAAACCAGCCTGTTGCTCATCACTACTCTGAGAGGCTTTGAAGACTTTGACAACTACAAACAAGTCATCAGTTATCTGGGCCTATCCCCCCGTATCTTTGAATCGGGCACCTCGGTGAAAGGAAAAACTAAAATCTGTAAGATGGGCATGGGTGAGGTGAGAAGTTGCCTTTACATGGCGGCCCGCTCGGCCAGAAAGTACAACCCAGCTTGTAAAGCTCTCTATGATCGGCTCAGGGCCAAAGGAAAAGCCCATAAGCTGGCTATGATTGCCGTAGTCAACAAACTACTCAAACAGGCCTTTGCCATCGCTAAGTCCGGGCAGCGATTTGATATCAACTATGTGGTAGCCGCCTCTGGACATTAATCCCTGGCCGAGGTTATCAGAAGGGCAACTGGTAGTGACCAGTTAGCCGGATAGCTCACTGCCCTTCTGATGTTCTACGGCCAGGCACCCCCGGTAGGGTAGACACTAACAAACTTGACCAACATGACAACTAAACAAAAGAAAATTTGCCCCCGATGCTTGACTCTTTACACAATTCATTCCGGACAAGTCGTAGCGCCCGGCGTAGAGTCGGAGTCTCCTGCCACGAAGGAGGAGATTCCGGGCATTTTCTTTCGCTTCGCTACATAAAATCCCGGAATGACGGCTTTGATTGATGTTTTTGAACGCTAATCACGTACAGTTTATCACCGCCCCACGGCCACGCGGAACTGCCGCTGCTCACCCTGGTAGCTGATCTGCAACAGGTAGGCTCCCACCGGCAGGCCCTGCACATCGAGCAAGAAGGTGTTCAGTCCGACCAGCGTTGCTTCCTGCCGGTGCGTGCGCACCACCCGGCCGTCTTGGTTAAGCAGGCGCAGCGATACTGCTTCCGCTTCCGGCAAAATCACCGAGATTCGTAGTTGCTCGCTGGCCGGATTGGGGAAGGGCGGCTCCACGTTGAGTTGCTCGTTGAGGCTCAGGCAGTTACGGTTGTTGTTGAGCTGGGCTTCGGCGAAGTCGGCGTCGGTGGCGGCGATGCGCGCGCAGAGGTAGCGCAGCGGACGCTGCTGGTTGCGCTGCTGCGTGAGCAAGCGGAATTTGGTAACGTACACCACCGTTTGGCCGGGCAGCAACGGCTCCGTACGGCGCTCCTCTACCGTCAGGGTTTCGTCCAGATCGACCGTGACCACCACCCCGGAGGCCACGCGCGTGCCGCGGTTGCTGATGGTGAGCAGCAGCTGTTGCCCGTCGCCGGTGGGAGAGTCGGCCACCGTGAAGTCGTCCAGGCGCAGGTCCTGTACGGGCAGCACCACCTCCACGGTTTGCTGGGTGGTGGAGGCGCACCCGGCGGCGTTGGTCGCCACCAGCGTGACCACGTAGGTACCCACGGCGGTGAAGGTGAAGGTCGGTTCTGCTTCTTCGGAGGTGCCGATGCCGCCGAAGTCCCAGGCGTAGGCCGTGGCGTCGGTGGTGGCGTTGACAAAGGTGACCTCCAGCGGCGTGCCCCCGTAGTCGGGCGAGGGGGTGAAGGTAGCCTGGGGCGTAGCGGCAATGGTGACCGAGCGGGTTGTGCTAAATGAGCAGCCGCCGTCCGTTTGCACCGTGAGCGTGACGTTATAGCTACCGGGCGTCTCAAAGACAACCTCCGGATTGGCCGTGGCGGCGTTACCGGCGGCCTCTCCGTTGGGGCCAACAAACTCCCAGGCGTAGCTCAGTTCTCCCCAGCCAGGGGCGTCTACTTCGCCCCGGAACGCTACCGGGGCTCCGGTGCAGCTTCCCACGCTGCTGAAGGCCACGGCCGGGGAGGTGGTCACCGACACGATGCGTTGCACGGTGGCGTTGCAGCCCGAGGCAGTGAACACGGTGAGCGACACGGGGTAGTCGCCCGGCGCGGGGAAGGCGTACTCCACCTCGGCCGACACGAAGTTATTGCCGTTGACGGTCCAGAACCAGCGGTCGATGGTCTCCCCGGCGGCCGCCACCGAGGTGTCGGACAGCAGCACGTTGAGCGGACGGGCTTCCGTAGGGCACTGTCGCACCGCCGCGAAGCCCACGTCCACCGCACTCTTGACGGTGACGGTCTGCACGGTAGAATCCACGCAGCCCGCGGTGGACGTGGTGATGAGTTTCACGTCGTAGGTGCCCGCCTGCGGGTAGGCGTAGGTGGGGTTGCGGATGCTGGCCGTGCCGATGCCGTCGCCGAAGTCCCACTGCCAGGCGCTCACGTTGGCGTTGGCGCCCGCCGTGCTGGCGTCGGTGAACTGGGTGGGCGAACCCGCGCAGGACACTTCGGACAAGAAGCTGACGGTGGGTTGGGCGTAGACGATGACGGACTGCTGGTAGACATTCTGGCACCCCTGCGCGTTGGTGACGCGCAGCGAGACCGGGTAGGTGCCGGGAGTAGCAAAGGTGTAGGTCGGATTGTCGGCCGTGACCGAGGAATAGGTACCGCCATCCGGGTCACCGAATTCCCAGAAGTAGCCGGTGATGTTCGCCCCCACGGTCTGGTTCTCGAAGGTGACGGCGTTGCTTTGGCAGACGGTGGGCACCGTGAAGCTGACGGTAGGCCCCTGGAGGATATCGATGGTTTGCTCGACGGTTTCGGTGCAACCGGGAATGCCCGCCTCGAGCCGCACGGTGTGGCTGCCTCCCGTGGCGAAGGTGATGGCCGGATTGGCCTCCTCCGACACCAGTGTTTCGTTGTTGCTGGGATCAGTGACGAACCAGCGGTAGGTGATCAGGGACTCGGCTCCCCGGGCATCGGTGGTGTTGGTGAAGTTGACGGCCCCGTTGGAGCAAACCTGCCCCGTTGGTGCCGTGAAGCTCGGGACGGGCGGCTCGTAGATGGTAATTTCTTTGGTAAGGCGATTGCCGCAGCCGTTGGCGGACTCGACCTCGAGGGTGACGGAGTAGGTGCCGGGGGCGGGGAAATCGTAGGTGACGGTTTGACCGGTGCGGGTTTCGCTGTTTATGGTCCAGGTAGCGGACGATAGTATTTGGTCAGTAGTAGCGGTGAGCGTGCTGGTGCTGCCAAAGCACTGATCGTTTTGAAAATCTAGCGATGGAGCTTGGTCATTGGTAATAGTGATAAATTGGGTGGTATCATCACGGTTACCGAATTCGTCGTAGGCAGTGAGTGTGATTGGGTAATTTCCTGACTGAATGAAAGATATTTGTTTTGGCTCTATATTGCTTGAAACTACTTGATTGGCTTTACAATCATCAGCAAAGTTGACTTGGTAAAGATCATTTGACAGAACGTTTATTGTGAAAATTCTCCAAGAACTCTCATCCTTTATTACAGCTATGCTATTAGAAGAACTGATCACCCCAAAATTCCCAAGGTTGGAAGGCAAATTCACACTACTTTCCAATATGTTATCCATTAAAAGTTTTAGAACATCACCACCATTAGATGTGACCAAAGCGTACTGCTTACCCTCGTCTTTAATCAGTTGTATGCCGGTAGGTAAGACACTATATAAAGGGCCTGCATTTGTTACGTTTGTTACTGTCGGTATAGAAAATAGGCTACTACCAAAATTCAAAAGCTGAAGCCTTCTTCCTGAGCTTGCTAACACATAACCATACCACTTATCTTTAGCTCTAAATAAAGTAATATCTCTTAATTGTGTGGTGCCTGATATCGTGACATTATCTATAATATCACTACCTATCGGTTGATGACTAATACTATTTTCAAATCTGATGATTGAAAGTTTGTTAGTCTCAAAACTTGTAAGTATCGCAACTATATCATTGTTATCTTTCTCTATATCAAGGCTAGTATTTCTATCACCAATGTTTGATAAGACGATTTCACTCAACGGTAAACTTTGTAATCCATCATTGAAAGTCATTCTTACAAGATTTTTACCTCCACCATTATGGACTAGTGCATACCAAATGTTATTTTCTTTGAAAAAATGAATTGCTTTGGGCTTATCTAGAATACCATCAACATTTCCGTAATTAACAATTCTTGAGGGTATGTTATTAAGACCATTATCAAAATCAACTCGAATTAGTGAATTATTATCTCTACTTGTAAAAAAACCAAACCAATGCCCCGATTCGCCTTTTAAAAATTGCATACCTAGTATTGTACTTCCATCTTGTATATTTGAGTATACATAACCACTTGCTTGATTAGACAGATCTCCTTCGCAGAAGTCCCACTCATACTTATCGGAGTTAGCTGATTGATTAGTTATATAAACAGATTCATCTACACAATTTTCAGCAGGAAAAGTGAAACTAGCAACAGGTATTTGAGCTTCTACGACATTGCTATAGACTATAGTGGCCAATATTAGTAGCAAGAATTCTTTAACTACACGAACTTTACGATAGTACTTTGTTATACACTTCCTCATATTTATCTATTCCTTTTTCCAACGAATAATATTTTTCAGCTTTTTTATTGATAACATTAAACTCTAGCTTGGTTAGTGAGCCCAAGCTTTTTACTATTTCCTCATAGCATTTCAAATCAAAATATTCAACAACTAAGCCAGCCCCTGAATCTCGAATGACATCCGCTGTATCTCCGATGTAACTATTACATATTATAGGCACTCCCATGCCCATAATCTCACCTTGTTTGGTCGGCGAAGATGCCTTTTTGGAAAAAACGGGCTTGATGAAAAAAATAGCAATATGAGCAAGAAATATATGAACTGGCATCATTTGCCGCTCAGCCGAAGTGATAATTACTCTTTGCTGATCTATATTTTTTTCATTTAACATTTCCTTTATTGGCTCTGGGTTGTCTTTCGTTACAATCAAGAAGATAGCGCCTGGCTTACTCTCGGTTAGCACTTTAAAAAAGTCTAGCATTTCTCCCAACATATACCAAGTTCCGATAGAACCTACATAGAGTAGCACAAAGCTATCTGGAGAAATATTGAGGGATTCTCTTAAATCTTGAAGTTGAGATTGCCTAACAGTGGTAGGACTAAATAGTTGAAGATCAACGCAGCAAGGAATCACCTGTATCGGTATGGGATTGTTGGCAATGGTTTGCCAACTATGTATTTCTTTTCTTGCGGCTTCGGTTAAGCAGATTGTGTAATCTGCTTCGGATAAAAGCTCTACTTCTTTTCGTTTGAAGTACTGGTATACCTTCCTGAACAAAATATTGTTGAGTGACCACAGCCCCCCTTCTACCCTCTCATCTGCCCAAAACCCTCTCATATCGAAGACGAACTTTATCCCAAAACGTCTTTTGAGGGATAAACCAATTAGAGAGGTGATATAACTACGGCAATGAACTATTTTGAACTTGTGCTCTTTGTGCAATTTTGTCACCTTTCTTTTAAGCGTATAAAGATCAAACAGCGTAGAAAGGATGGGCGGACTTCTGTGGTAAACAAGGGGCACCCACTGAATGCTGTACTTAGCCAGTTCTCTTTCTGTGTTCTCCCTGCGTACCTGAAAATTGTTTTTCTTTTCAAAACTCACGAGAACAAATCAACACCCTCTTTTAGAAAGCCCGACAAGATAAGGTATCACCTGAGACTGCCCCAAGGGGTCAGTCATGCCGTCGTAGGATAGGTAGAGCACTTTTGTTTCTTCCATATCTCGTTCTCTACTTGTGGAAAATCATATTTTTCAAAATACCGATTGTCTTACGATGGAAAACTATCTTTGGATAAATAGCTACTGCTTTAGCCCAATACCACAAACCAAGCTTCAGCTTATTTCCCAAAACTAAGTGAAGTGATAGATAAAGATAGCGATGTGCTCTGAATTGCTTCCGGTAAGGCCAAAAAGCACGTCTGAACATTGCATCTTCTGAGATGTATTTAGCCGTCAGTTCAATTCAATATATAAGTTGCCTAGGTTTGAATCCTAGTACACTTCTATGGTCATGCTGTATTAAGGCAGCGGTAACTTCATTAGAATATATCATTGGATAGCGTGATGCCAACCGCATCCACAGTTCATAATCTTCGGATCCTATGATTCTCCTATCTTCGTTAAACGGATGTAGTGTTGCAATATCCTTACGAATACATACACCTATGCAACTTAGGCTATTCCCTTCAATTAACAGGTGATTTAGATTTCCCTTCCGGCTGTTTATCCGAGAAAGTACATGACTACTACTATCTATTATTTCGTAGCCTAGATGAGCGAAAGGGGGACTATCGTTATGAGTGATTAATGCAGATGCCACCTTTAAATAATTCGGATACAGCATATCATCAGAATCGAGGAATGTAACGTAATCGCCAGTAGATTCTTGCACTCCCCGATTGCGTGCCACCGCTCGTTCGTTATTGTTTTGATAGACATACCTCACTCTCTCGCTGTCTATTCTACTAACTATTTCCTTCGTATTATCCTGACTACCATCATCCACTACAATCACTTCGTATAGTTCATAGTCTTGGTTCAGTACCGATAAGATACTTTGTTTTATAAAGGCCGCCCGGTTATAGGTTGGGATAATTACTGAAAAGAAAAGCTTACCTATCATGAATAGCCAGCAAGTTAAACTGATCCTCTGAAAATACTCTATCGCTATCTTTGATCTCTTTCCATCCGTATCGACTTTCAGCATAAAGTCAATATCCTATAGGAAGCAAATAATTAAAGAGCTTAGTTTGGGAGTAACCCCTTTTCTGAAACCAGACTTCTGTTATTTCTACAAACAAAGTTGGCTTATATTTTACAATAGTCTGCTTGGCCCCCTTAATAACCAAGGGCTCGTAACCTTCAACATCTATTTTAAGAAAGCTGACTCGTTCTCGCACGTGCTCCTTTACAAACCGATCAACAGTATCAATCTGTATTTGACAGGTAGCATCTTCCTGGTTCAATGCGATATGTCCATGCCCCGTATTCTTTCTGTTAAAAGTCATACCAAACGATCCAGCTATAGCACCCAATCCCTTCTGCTCTAGCTTTACATAAAAACTAAGTTCAGGATTTGCCGATAGATTTTTTTGGAGATCATTAAAAACGTAAGGATTTGGCTCAAAGGCATACACAATAAAGTCTCGCTTGTGCATCTGGATGGCTCGTTGAGCGATCCGAAGGGCAAAGGCTCCACAATTGGCCCCCACATCCAACATGCAGCTTTGGTTGCTGATAAACTTTTCTGCTTCTTTCCATGATAAGTCAGGTTGCTTAGCAAAAATATGCCACTGCATATAATCGCTGAGGTCAAGATCAAATACGACTTCCTCTCGCTTCACTTTTCTTCTATCGCCCAGTTCATACATATAATGTAAGGGCAAGAATTTTAGAAATATTGGATGAATTTCACTTAGTAGCAAAAACCAAGATTCTAGTCGGGCAACACACACCAATCAATGTACTAGCTTTGTAGTAGTTTTCATCTTTTTGGTTGCAAGAGTTGATCATACTTGCTCATCGTCTCTTCAGCCAAACTGAACTTTTTCAGAACGGTTTCTCTAAGTTCTTCCCCCATTTTTTTTAAGAGGTCACGTTCGCCGCAGGCTCTTTTTATTACCTTATATATATCTTTATCTATATGATCTTTACTCATTAAAAATCCGTTCTCTCCTTGGACAATATAATCACTAAAGTCTCCCACATTCTCACAAACAGCTACCGCTTTTTCCAATAAACCAGCTTCTTTTACAGCACTGTTACTGGCTTCAGATAATGACGGATGAATCATAAGATCAGCAGCAGCCAAGTAATAGGTGACCTGACGAGTAAAGCCGATAAAATGAATATGATCTTCAAGCTCGAGCTCTTGAACCACTTTTAGTAGCTTGGCTTTTTCCGGTCCTTCATCTAATACCAAAACCTGCAAATCATATCCTTGACGTACCAACTGGCTTACTGTTTGAAACACTAGTGTGTGTCTTTTAGCCGGTACAAGCCGTGCTACCATAATCAGTAACAGCGTTCTGTCTGATCTTATATAACGGCCGCGTAATTGAGCTACTTGATCCTTATCAGGATATTCGTATTTTGAAAAATCATACATATAAGGGATGAGTAAGAGTCGATCAGCATCTACCCTTTCATTTTTCAACATCAGATTTCTAACTCCTGTGGAAGGAACTACAATAAACTCTGCCAGCAAATTGATAATCTTATCTCCAAAGCCCTCATTTCGTGTTCTAGAGAAATCATGATGCCTAAATGCGACGACCCTTGTACAAATAAAAAAATCAGCAAAAACCGCTACCAAATTAGCCATTTGTAAATGTGAAAATATAACATCCACCTGATTCTGTTTACAAAACTTAACCAGATGAAGCATTTGCTTCATATAGAAAACGAGAGAATTACTCTTTGTTAAATCATACGCATAAGTGCTTATACCATATTTTTCTAGCTCGTAGTGTAGATCACCACGTTCACACATTGTGAGCATATTCACTTGATAGCCCTTGTTAGTAAGCTCACGGAAAAGCGTCTCGAGGGAAACAGTTCGTTTATTTGAGGGATAAAGAAAGAGTATTTTTTTCACTGACCTGTGAACGCTAATTTAAATTACTTTACAAAAGTACCTTTGCACTCCAAACCTTAACTCACTGTCTATGATTTCCAAACCACACTCACTAAATAAAGATTTTATTTCGTTACGGTCAAATTCCGATATATGGTCTACATCAGTATAGAGTAGTTCATTACCAATTCTTAGTCTGTATTGGTTCAAATAAGTGGCCTCAAAGTCAGGGACTTCAACGTATATGGTTTTAAAAAATCTTTTAAAGCTATTAATGAAAGTACTAGGATTATCAAGATGTTCGAGTACGTGCGACAAAACCAGTACATCAAATCTTTCCGACGATTTCTTTAGAAAATCATGTGCTTCAGCATGATAAAATTCAAGACCATTGCAACGGTAGTTATTTTTCGCTCTCTCTATAGCTATATGGTCATAATCAATACCAACAACGTGTTTCGCTAGTTTAGACAACAAGAAACTAACTTCTCCGTACTTACATCCTAAGTCCAGGATGCTGTTAGATCCATCTATATGTTTGCTTAAAAAATTGATAGTTTGTTGTCTGAATGGATGCTCCAAAGCACTGTACTGACTAAATGACATCTCATGACTTAGTCTATTAAATATCCATTCTAAGTTAAGATAGAGATTGACTTTAGTTTTGCTGGGTAGCAGCAGTATTTTGTTGAATTTGTAAGCAATGGACAATAGCCAATACCTTTTTTTCTTTCTAATAAATCTTTGCCCCATCTAAGTTAATTAATAAAAACTCCCACATACTTCTCAACATCCTTATCGGCGTACGAGCGTATTACTACTGGTTTTTTTGCAATTTGAGTGCTGAAATCTCTAAATGCAAAGTCATCTCCAATATCATCCGAAACAAATATTCCCCCTTTTCTCAATGCATTCCATAGCAAAGGATAAGCCCACTTTTTCCCCCGATAGCTTTTATCACTATCGTAGTGACACAAATCAATCTCGCCTAGTTCTGAGAGTGCTTTTGGTAAGGCTTGTCTGTCGGGCAATCGGATCAACTTCCAATATTCTCTTAGTTCGTCAGCAACCACACAACCAACATGATCCTCATTGCCTACTTTAGCGTATGGCATGTCAGAACTAATTAGTTTAGTGCCCGGGCGATTTTTCAGTGAAAGTAGAATAGCCAGCGAAGACCATCCATACGCGACTCCTGTTTCAATAACTCTATTTGCCTGGACATGCTCGGCGAGGTTATACAGTAAGTCAATATCTCCGGTCCCACCCATTAACACGGGACACTCTTTAGCTCGTTTATCAGCCTCTTTAAATTCGCTGTCAAATATTTGATGAACATAAGTCATTTGCTTACTTGTAACGCTAGAAAACGCCTCCTCTGCTGATATAGCGTTTTCCCTGCACCACCGTTTTGCTAACTCTCGCTCTTTTTCCACATTATGATCGAGTACGCGCGATTTAATGAGATAACCTAACTGGGGATAGAGTTTTGGCTGCTTTAGAAACCACCATAGTGTTTTGACTTTTTCTATCATTATCGCACTGTCAAGTTCAAGAGGTTACATTTAGATCTATGCATAACTTGTGAAATGTACTTTGAAAACAAGCAATTGACTTTTCCTCCGTGTAGTATTGAGCCACTTGACGGGACTTATCAGATAGTAATTTCTTTTCTGTATGTGAGAGGTTAAAATACCATAAAATTCTATCTGCTATTATTTCTTTATTTAGGGAGACGATCAAATTTTTATCAACTTTTTCTACTAGTTCTTTCGTTCCAGTAAATTCTGAAATCAACGGAACAACCCCAGCTAACATCGCTTCACTAACACTGATTCCCCACGCTTCACCTCTTGCTGCGTGCAAATAAAGCGCACTGTTTCTCAACTCATTTTCTAGATTATCAATATCTCCCTTAAGGACTATTAATCCATTTTCGATCTCATTTTTATACTTTATCTCTAGCAAGTAATTAGATTTACCTATTAAAATAAACTTCAAACTATTATCCTTTTTTTTTGCTAGCAAAAACGAATCGATAGCCAAATCCAGTCCCTTATAAAATACTCGCCAGTCTGCTACTACATTCCCTATGAAGACAATATTCCTACTATTGAGATCGGGACGAACACTTATCAATTGTTGAAATCTATTCCTTTCAATTCCATTGAAAATTGTATATATTTTAGGATTTCTTCCTTTTAAAATATTTGCCGCCAACTGGGTCTGAAATTTACCGACACAAATCAATGCATCACATTGATCTAAAAATTTCTTCATGACCCAAATAGTGGGCTTTGAATACTTCTTCGTTTTTATAAAGTATAATGATTCGTCATCCATTAACGCTACTAGTCTCTGGTTTTTAGAAATTATGCCCAGCGATTTCATTACCAACTGCGGTATTCTGATGCATTCAGTTAGAAAAATTGAATAGGAGCGAGTATTAGGAAAAAATACAGCATTAAGGATCCAACTGCTGTATCTCCGTAGCTTCAATGTTCCATGCACATCCTGCCATCTTAAAATTCTATCTTCAAAATAAAAATCTGATTTTATGCGCTTTGCCAACTTAGCGTGAAATGGATGTCCGGTAGGCCTCCCATGGATAAACGCAACTCTATGATTTTCTATCTTATCCATTTAAAACGGTTTGATAGAAATGATTATACTTATTAGCAATAGGCTCACTGTAATGCTTTTCAACGGTCTTCCGTGCTTCCTTTCCGAGGCAATTTCTAAAAGATTCACTATCAGCAAGTAGCTGTAGTTTATTTGCTAGATCATCCTTGTTGCCACACTCAAAAAGCAATCCATCTTTACCATCAGTAATTACACTTTTTATTTCGGAAATATCTGAGGCCACTACTGGTAAGCCACATGCCATCATCTCAAGCAGTGCAAGCGGAAGCCCTTCACGATATGAAGGAAAAACCCCAATATGAGCATTCTGTAGAACGTATTCAGGTGTTAGTGTGATACCCTTGTAATACACAGGATTAGCAAACTTTTCGTTTTCTACTCGAATTCTAATTATTCCACTGTCTTTTTCGTGCCCATATAGATATAAGCTTATATTTCCTTCCGGAATTGCTTTCCAAGCATCAAGAAGTAATTGGTGCCCTTTTACAGGATGAATGCGAGCTAGATATACTATTTTTATTTTTTCTTCACTATTTTTAATAACTGGGGAAAATGTGTCAGCATCTACTGTATTTTCAATGAGAGAATCTTTACGGCGGCTAGCAAATCCTAATTTAAGAGCTGTCTGAAAAGCATACCTTGAAATAAATACTACTCTTGCTAGATTAAAGAGTTTTCGATAAACTTTTGCCATAAATACTCTAGGCCAAAGCGGATCATTATGTCTTACCCTTTGAAGGTGATCTGTAAATAGTATAGGCATATTTAGGCCACACTTTCGTACTCCTCTTATCAGTGGTAATAGTGTTGGATGAGAATGAAAGTGTACTATATCAGGCTCATAATTCATTAGAGCCTCATTTAAAGCCACACAAGTTGTTTGCTGCTCCCTAGGAAAGTACGCTAGCCTTAGGTAGCTTTTCACACTATAATCAATTCCAATACTCGGCTCACCTAAGAAAACTCCTTGAATATGATTTTTATGTCTCTCACAGAGAAAGAAATATTTAACTATAAATAGTTGCTGGCTAAGTCCCTCGCCTATATCCTTTGCTACCTTGTAAGCTCCACCTTTTCCCGGATCATCCAAAATCATCGCCACCTTAATCATATCTTATTATTCACCGTCACCTTTAGAAAACGAAAAAAGTGGTAAGCTAAATTTTTATAATATATAAAAGGTTGAAGAGGGTTTTTCAAAATTCTTGCAAATACCTTTTTCAAGCCATTTGTATACTCCCCTTTCCAAAATAAGCTAAACTCATTTGCCCAACTATAGCTCCATAAATGGACTGCATAAGTGTTTTCGTTTACGTAATCTATGTAACACTCCGGTGGTTCATAGTATGGTAATGAATAAAAATATTCAACAGGATATATCTGTACTTTATTCCTATTACTATTAGCAAAGACCTTGGTTAAAACTTGAGGAATTGTTAACAGGTTAAATTCATCGTATGTACATTTAACATAGTAATTCATGCACTCTTTTGTAAAGTAATGTTTAGATATAGCACCAATCACTCCGGCGCTTACTGTATTTTCATTTTCAAAACCTAAGAAACAGTCATTATTCAGCAGTTTATCAAGTGGTCTAATCATCATCATATCTGTATCCAGATAGATACCTCCATGATCATACAATGCTTTGAGTCTGATGTAGTCAGAAACGAAAGCCCAGTTTTTGGCTTGATAAGCATCTTGAGCAAAAGAACAATCTAACACCGAATTATTTTCATCCCACTTTATAATTTCATAATAGGGAAGTATTCTACTCCAACTTTGAATACAATCCTGTACAATACTTGGATAAGGCTGCTGACCGAACCAGCAAAAATGTATAATCTTAGGAATCATATAGCGTATGCCAACTAAAATTTTTTTTACTTTTCTGATACTATAGTATTAAGTAAAACTACATATAGTATAATCAACTTTAGTTAGCTTTTATATTTAGATGCAAGAAAATACACTTTCTGTATGTTTCTATTGAGTTGAGAATTCAATTTAAAGTATGCAAAAATTTGAGATAGCCTTAATATCAATTGCAGCTGAGATTTCTTTTTACTTTTACCTAGAAAGGAAAAGATTACAGCAAATATGGACTTTGGTAGATAGTTAATACTGATATAGATTATATCTCTTAACCAGACCCTCTCTCTATATTTATATTCAAAGATCTGTTTAGAATTATTCTGTAAATAGTATTGATAAGGCCTGATTAAGCACAAACTTGCCCCGAAACCAGCATAGAGTCTTTTTAGATACTTCCAAGTGAGCCTGTTTTTTGGCAAAAAATGCTTGAAACTTAAAGACTCAATATAATGAAGCTTATAACCAGCTATATAAAAAAGATAGCATATTTCGTTGTCACCGCCCGACATTAAGCTATCACCAAGTCTATCAGATACGATGCTTTCGAATCCATTTTTATTTAATTCTAACCAAACCCTTTTTCTAATAACAAATCCTGCACCGTACAAAAAGGTTTTTTCATTTTGATTAGAATCTTTATTGGAGCTCTCTTGAGGCCCTACAGCATAACAAGAAAGAAACTCTAAAATCCACTGTGGAGGAGTTACCTCAAATACTGGTTTCCCGCAGCCTCCCAAAATTCCAATCTCAGGTTTGTCATACATTGTATTGTAAGCCAACCACACATAGTCTGAGTTTAACCAATTGTCGTCATCACAAAAAATTACATACGCATAAGTTGCGAGTTTCAATCCCGCAGTCCGAGCGGCTGATAAACCTTGTTTTTCCTCCTTATGAACCAATAAGGTAACTGGGCTATTAAGTCCTTTCCAACTTGATAATGCAGTATCGACAGTATCATCAGTTGAGTTATTATCAATTAATATTACTTCCCATGATATTCTACTAGGCACTTGCTGTTGAGCTAAATGCACTAATGTTTCCGGTAATCGTGAAGCACTATTATAGCAGCAAATAACTACTGAAATACCATCTTTCATAATACCTTTTCTTTAATACCTATCGTTAGCTCTCCTGACATATGAATGCTAAATCCATATTCTTGTAGTGTATTTATTATCTTGTGGCCCATTTTTTCCAAGTTATGAATCTCTAATGTAATTACTTTCGTTCTACTCAGAAATTCACAATCTGCTCCGTGCTTAAACACTTCTTCTTCTGCCCCTTCAATGTCAATTTTTAACAGATCGATACAACCTAGATCATACTTTTCCAGAATATTACTCAATGTAAATACAGGTACATTTCCAACACTATCTGACGAGCTTGTCAGCCTTCTTGACCATTCTAATCCATCCCTGAAGCTATAATCTAATTCCATAAATCCATCGTGCGACCACAGTCCCCCTTCAAGAAAACAAATACCATCTAATTGGTTGATATTGATGTTTTCTTTGAGTTGTTCTATATTAGAGGCATCGGGTTCAATACATACGATTTTAGAATTAGGAAATTTATCTTTGAAATAGATAGATACTAAACCAATATTGGCTCCTGCATCGACGATATTATTTATATCTATGCTATTTTCCTCTATCAAATTTAGCACTTCTTTGAACTCCTCTTTAATCCAGATTTGGTTCGAACACGTTAAAATCACTGGTTGCTTTTCTTAAGATAAATCGTAGGGACTTACGCCTGTCACCTACTATTAAACTGTTCCTGCGATTATCTACCGATAAACTATAGCCCTGTAGAGCTAGCTTCTCGGTAAAGTTCTTTACATCAAAAATGTATTGAGGTATCAGACGATATACTTTATCTAATATCAGACCAACTAAAAGGAAAAGCTTTTCTGACCAGTCGTAATACGTGAAAGCCTTAAAGAAATTCACTCTATTTTTTTTAATTGATCTACCACACTTTACTTATATAAGTTAGTGCCTTTTTTGAGAAACTCGTTGTGAACTGGCTTTCTTTTTTTATAGTGCACAGCTTTTTTCTTCTAGTACTTATATTACTGAAATTACTATTGATAAGCCGAATTAAAGATGGAAAAGCATGATACTCATTTAAGAACTGCCTCTTCGCTTCGCGGACAAATTCTATTCTTTCTTTATAAAGATCAGACTTTATAGCATCATCAATTACCTCTATAGTTCCTTCCAAATCATCTATATCAATTCTTAAAAAACACTTCTCATGAAAATATTTTTCCAAGTTGGGACAACCATAGTAAATGGGCAAAGTGTACGTCAGAAAACACTCAAATAACTTTTCAGTAAAATAATCCTTAACAAAACTGTTCTCTATTGCAATTGAATACTCATAGGGCTGCAATGCTTCTATCTTGTTTTCTATAGGATTAATACCTCTACCGAAAAAATCTATATTACTTTTATAATGACCAATAAGCTGATTAATGAATGCAAACCTTTTTTTATGACCAGGGAGCCAGGTTAAGTCAGAAGCTACTGCAGAGACACGCTTCTGCTTGCTGGTTGTTACTTCCATTATGTCTTCGTAGTTGTTTTTAAAGTGCCAAATCCCAAGATCATGTGTTTTGATTACATTTTCGTGTTTGACATCATCTCGTGGAGTAAAAACGGCAAAAAACTGATTTAAAAAGCCTTTATTAAAAAATCTCTGATTATGAGTTTCGTCAGTCAAGTAAAAAACACAATTTGGTTGACATTTAACCTGCGTTCTTTCTTTTAAACCTCCCCAAATAACCCAATAATCGCACTCTTTACAATCATTATCTATCTCAAACTTATAGCTACCATACTCTCCTTTTCCTTGTGGAGTTTGAGAATAGAATTCGTGGTGCCACGGCGTGGATAGTTTAATAATTTTCACCCCTTAAAATCGTTTCTCAGTTCTAGAAACACACTTTCTAATTCCGGATTTTTCCCCAGTAGCTTATCAATAACTAATCTTGAATTTTTCTTCTTAAATAAAGCTCTTGTTTCTTCATAGTTTGAATTAATATTTACAATCTGCGTATTGTCAGTAGTTTTTCTTTTTAGCACCTTCTTAGACACTTGGCTTCTGATTTTTTCCAATTTCTCGGGCACTAGTTCAACTTGGTAAAAATCTGTTAGCTTTTTAAACTCCTCAAGTAAATGCTCTTGTAGCCTTTCATAGGTTAGCACGACCTTTTTTGACGTAAATTTTTCATGAACTAACCATTTAGCAAGGTGGTCAGAGTATGAGTATGTTTTCTGGATTAAATTATTCTGATCAAAAATGTCCTCTTTATAGTAGCATGCAAGCGAAAAGATGGTATCAACAGGATTTCTATATATGTATATTACATTTTTTATCCCCTTTAATGACAGTTTATCGTCGTGTCTGTGGTAACACGTAAAGTCTTCAGCCTTCTTATAATAAAAAACCCTGACCAAACTGGGCTTCTCGAAGTACAATTCCATCATCATCCGCAGCCAATGGCTACCGGTTCTAGGAAAACTGATAAGCCATGGAAAATCAGGATCGGATATAAAATTATCAATAACTCGTAAATCTGTTATATTAATTGAATTCTCTGAGCTAGAAAAAACTGATCTAAATTTCTCAATCATTTTCATCAAATTTTATAAGCTATCAATATATTCTGACAACTATGAAACTATGCTTATGCATAAGTTTTTGTATGCTCCTTTATTCTAGCCTGATAGCCTAATAAGTATACGGAGGAACCCTGTTTATAGGGTAATCAAGCTTTTAGGTTCGCTTTGCATCAATGCATAATCGAACAAATAAACTCGTTATATCTATGTAAGGGAATTTCATATTAATACCAATACCCGGAAGAAGATTTTAAAAAGGTTATACACTATTTGAATCTGAATATGCTTCTTTTTCTTTTCATACAAACTAAATCTGGGCCTATCTTTTGGACTACTTTATAATTAATTTTATTTATATACTTTCTGAGTTTTCTTTCATTATAATTGTCCTCAACTGTCATAAGATAAATATCAACTGCTTTAAAATCAATGCTCTCTAACAGATCAATCTCGCTTCCTTCTACGTCAATGGAGCAGTAATCAATTTTGCTAATGTTATTTTCCTCTAATATTTCACTAAGGGGTAAACTTTCCACTTGTATTTTTCTCTTTGAAAAAGTATTTGAACTTTCTGTATCTTTCTCAATTCTTTCTACATGCCTTGGATCATAATTCTTAACTAGTCCGCTTAGCCCTTTTCCATAACCTAAAATATCCAGAAAATCATGCCTTCCTCGTTCCTTAGATACAGCTTTATTAACACATAAACACTTTCTATTTTGGGTTAACATTTCAAACCTATCGTAGCTAGGCTCAATACAAATTCCATCCCAACCCAAATCCTCGAAAAACTTTGTATTGCTTTTGTCTATTCCATCATCAGCACCAACTTCTAAAAAAAAACCATTATTGAAATTTTCAAAGTAGGTGTTGTATAAGACTTTATCTTGTTCGTACTGACTATAAAATTTTTTCATTGACTTTCTTTAGTTAATCTTTAAATACGACCTCAGCGTCTGCTTTTTCTGGAATCCAATTTACATTTTGAGTAATAATTCCTTTGAACTCATTTGGAAACTGTTTCCTAAGGAAATAGCCTGATTCTTCCACTAAGAAAGAAATTGTATATCCGTTTACAGGTTCAAATTTCTTTACCCCAATTATTCCAGCTTGAACTTTAATAGTGTATTTAACAGGTACGAAAATTTCCGCAGGTATTACTGCATGATATTTATAATCGCCTGGCTTTTGTGTGATACCACCCAAATAGCCTTCGTCTAACAAACTTCTAAAAAGCAAATTATATTCAGAATCCAGTACGTCAAAGAAGACTCTTAAATTACGAATTTCGTTATGAATTCTGTAACATATCTTGATAGTTAAAGGCAGTACACTTTGGACTACTTCAACCTGCGACCCATTCTGTGATAACTGTATATCTATGAAATTGAAGTCTTGAGAGCTATCATCTATAAGCCTTATAATATCCTTTGTCTGTATGGAAGTATTCAAAATATATTTTTCCAAAGCATCAGATGTGTTTCCAATGTAATTAGTCTTTCCTTGATCAATAAGCACACCTTTACTACACAATCGCCTTACCGCTCCCATATTATGACTTACAAACAACACCGTCCGGCCTTCTCCGGTTACGTCTTCCATCTTGCCCAGGCACTTTTTTTGAAATTCGGCGTCGCCCACCGCCAGCACCTCATCAATAATCAAAATCTCGGGTTCCAGGTGGGCGGCTACCGCAAAGGCGAGGCGCACTTGCATGCCGCTGCTGTAGTGCTTCACGGGGGTGTCGATGAACTTCTCTACGCCCGAGAAGGCCACGATCTCGTCAAATTTAGCTTTTACCTCGCGGCGTTTCATGCCTAAAATCGTCCCGTTCAAATACACGTTCTCCCGGCCGGTCAGCTCGGGGTGGAAGCCGGTGCCCACCTCCAGCAGGGAAGATACCCGTCCGAAGATCTCAAAGCGCCCGGTGGTTGGCTCGGTAATGCGCGACAGGATCTTGAGCAGCGTGCTCTTGCCCGCCCCGTTGCTACCAATAATGCCTACGGCTTCGCCGCATTTGATCTCGAAATTGATGTCTTGTAGGGCCCAGAAGTCTTTGGGGGTTGGATTACTTTCAGGGTGGCTAGGGGTGTTAGGGGTTGGGTTACTTGCGGAGTGGCCAGGGGAACCGGGGCGGCGGAATAGGCTGGACATGCTCTCACGGAACGAGCCGGATTTGGCCGTACCGAGTTGGTAGCGTTTGCCGAGGTTTTCTACACGGATGGCGGTGTCAGTCATTTTTGTCCTTTGTCTAGGAACGATTCAGTTTTGATAGCGTTGGGCAATGGCTTCCACTTTTTCTACCGGCACCTTCACACTTTCGGCAACCTGCTCGTGCGTAAGAATTCCGAGCTTGAGCAGGTTGATAATGGTTTCCTTTTCTTTTTCTTCCACCGCAGCCCCCACCGCAGTTTCCACGTATTGAGCCGTGGCGTAATTGTCTCGCAAGGTTTTTAAACTTTCTTCGTAGGCATTCATTTCTTCGGGAGTATAGTTAGCAACTTCGGCTGCACTGAATAGCTTCTTGAATATACGCTCTTGTAGAACTTTGGGTATCTCTTCCAGACGATGAAGGTTTTTCAGCACATACAACCACTTGTCGAAACGCGTCTTTAACTGATCTACCCCTTTGGTGAATTTAGGCATTTCCAGATAAATATAAGTCAACTTGTCGTAGAAAACCTCTTTCGTTTCGGTTTCCATCAGCTTTACCCGATGTATAAATTTGGTAGGATTGTAATTGAATCCCTCAAATCTAAAGTTAAGGATACCAACGGTATACACCACCTTCAACTGATAATCCCAATTGCCTTTTTGCGCCTGCTCTTGTATGGGGAAAGTGCTATAGTACAAGCTGCGATCTTTGAAATAGATTTGTTTCATGTTCTGCAACTCAACGATAAACTTCTCGCCTCGTTCGTTTTCACAATAGATGTCGTAGATAGATTTACGATCTTCTTCGGTCTTGCCTAGTTGCTCGCCATTGAGGTAGGTTAAGTCACTAATTTCTTCTCGTCCGGCCAACAACTCATTCAGGAAGTCAATTAATAATTCCTTGTTCGCCTCAGTACCAAAGAGCCGTTTGAATCGCATCGGCGACCGACCGAAGTCAGTGAATGGGTTGATATATTTTTCGCGTATCACGTATGGACTTTATTTTCAATTAATTTGCTGTAAAAGTTCATAATCTCGTCAAACTTAGCCTTTGCCTCGCGGCGTTTCATGCCTAAGATGGTTCCCCCAACGGATGTCCCGTTGAGGTAGACGTTCTCCCGGCCCGTCAGTTCGGGGTGGAAGCCGTGGTCCGACAATTCGGTGCCCACCTCCAGCAATGAGGATACGCGTCCGAAAATCTCAAACTGCCCCCGCGTGGGTTCGGTGATGCGCGACAATATCTTAAGCAGCGTGCTCTTGCCCGCTCCGTTGCGTCCAATAATGCCTACGGGGACGCCATCGTCGGCTTCGCCGCGTTTGATCTCAAGGTTGATATCGTTTAGGGCCCAGAAGTCTTTGGGGGTTGGGTTTTGGGGATTGGGGATTGGGTTACTTTCAGGATGGTTAGGGGTATTAGAGGTTGGGGAACCGTTGCGGCGGAACAGACCGGACATGCTCTCACGGAACGAGCCCCCAACGGATGCGGTCGCCGCTGCGATTGCGCTTTTGGCAACACCTAATTGGTAGCGTTTGCCGAGGTTTTCTACCCGGATGGCGTATTCACGCCGAGCGGTGTCAGTCATTCGTAGCGTAGTGGGCTATTAATTACGATTGCGGTAAATCTACTCAAAAAACAGTAATCTAAGCAAAAATGTAAGTTATCCATCCAAAACGATTTTTTTCCTTCCGTCAGAATTGCATTGTTTCTAGAATATTTGATAAGGATATGCTTTCTGCTCGTAAATCAGGCACGCTCAGCACTTCTGAAAAGGAAAAATTTCTCAATCAGCTGAGACAGGCAGGCGTATGAATTTTGAAATTAGCGAAGCCTTTTGGGGTATTCATTGAACCTGACACGTCCGGACAACTTTCCGTTACGCTCTCTGCTTTTTCACATCGCAAGGATATCTATACTCGTTAAGGCATAGATTAGCGATTTTAGATTTCTGGTCGGAGGGTAGCGATAGCGTCCTCCGACCCAACTGAACGAACATTTGGTAAAGAAACCACTGTCTTTAAAATCACTTTTTTACACCTTAACGAGTATATAAGAGTTTCCCGTAGGTCTCAAAGCGCCCCCGCGACTTGGGCGTCCCCGACTGGGCGTCCCCGACTGGGCGTCCCCGTTGCGCCCGATAATGCCTACGGGGTTAGGTGTCGGGAATTGGGGTTTGGGTTATTTTCAGGATGGCTAGGGGTGTTAGGCCGCCGTAGCTACGGGGTTGGGGAATCATTGCGGCGGAAGAGGTTGGACATACTTTCCCGAAACGAGTCCCCAGTGGATACTGCGGATTTGGCCGTGCCAAGTTGGTAGCGTTTGTTCCGGGGGGCGCATCGTGGCGACGACCGGCGGATTGCCGCCCATCGTGGCGACGACCGGCGGATTGCCGCCCAGCCCAGGTTTTCTACCCGGATGGCGTATTCACGCCGAGCGGTGTCGGTCATACTTTTCCTCGGTTATCGATAGTTTGATTACTTACCAGTTGAATGCCCGGTATCCTTTCAAAATGCTTTCGGTTGAGCGTAGCCAGCTGATAATCGTAGGTTAGAGCGGTTGCACCAATAAGTAAATCAGCCAAATCAATGAGCTTATTCTGCTTCTTTAAAGCAAGATAAATACCAATAGCAGTCTGTGAGCAGGACTTGTTAAACGGAAGGACGACTAAATTTTTGTAAAGATCACTCCCGTAATCATCTTCGAATGATCGGTCTCCTATTCCAAACTCGTAATGCGTTACCGAGGAGATTGAGAATTCTGTCTCACTTTCCGCCAACCGATAGAAAAAAGTCTTTTCTTTCTTCTTCTTTCAATAAAGCTCAATCAACACCGAAGAGTCTAGCAAAATCATCCTAATCTCAACTGATTAATATGGTCTCGCACCTGCTGGTGCGCTTCTATTTGCTGGTCGCTCCAAGTAGGAGCCCGCAACAGTAACTCTTGAATATTCTTCTGTGTAACTTCCACATTAGTGTTTAACTCTAGCGCCACATTGAGCGTAGCCACAAGTCTTTCAAATTCCTCATTAGGTAGCTGATGAATTTGTTCCAGAAGTTGATCGTAGGTGAGCGTGTTCATTCTCTTATTTTTTTATAGCATCTAACGTGTTGGCAGGTACGTACGTTCGCGAAGTGGAAGCTATGGTCCGGCACTCGGTAGCCTGACACTCGGTAGTTTTGAAGGATGCTTGCCTTTCAATCCGTCTATCCAAGCTTTACCTTTCCGCATACGCTGATCTATCACCGATTGATGGTCGTAGTAATAGGTGAGTGCCGCATACACATCAGCTAACGTCAAGTCATAGGCGGTGACAATCTCGTCAACACGCTTGCCAAGCCGCTCGTGCCAGACAACTACGTCTTCCACCGTAATGCGATGCCCGGCAATACGAGGTTTCCCCCCCATGACATCGGGAGTTTTTTCTATATGTCCGTCTAATGTAATTACGCCCATAATTTCGTTTCAAATTACAATAACCTTATCGATATTGGAAATTGGGTTACTTTCAGCATGGCTAAGGATGTTAGCGGGTGGGGAACCATCGTAGCGGAACGTGCTAAACATGTTCTCACAGAACGAGCCCCCAACGGATGCGTTCGCCGCTGCGATTGCGCTTTTGGCTGCGCCGTATCCACGGCGGCCCAGTTGGTAGCGTTTGTCCCGGGGCGCGCAGCCCAGGTTTTCTACCCGGATCGCGTATTCACGCCGAGCGGTGTCAGTCGTGATGTTTAACAAAGACTCAATTACGGCAGGTCTTTCATTTCCTTACGGAAAAGCAACCCACTCACTGTGAGAATTACCATCGTGCCTACACAAAGCACACCGAACAAAACTTCATATTCTGTCATCATTCGTATTGTTTGATTCTTCTTATTCTAGCTAACGTCAAAATAGCGGTAAAGATTAGTATAAAGAAACTAATAGCTACTCCGAAGTAGATAAAGACGAACGGCTTGCCCTGAACCACAAGGGCACCTGTACCACCAGAGCTAAGCACAAAAAGGGTAAACAGAAACTTAGTGTAGTCAGCTAAAATCGCTACTTCAGCGTCGATCTTCTTGTTCAAGGCTTCCCTTTTTTGGTCGCTCATTGGTTTGGTAATAGCTGATGATGTCCTAGTGAATACTGTCCCAACGGATGTTGCCCCAACGGATGTTGCCCCAACAAATGCGGTTGTCGTGGCGATTGCACTTTTCGCTGCTTCGTATCCGTGGGGACCTAATTGGTAGCATTTGTCCCGGGGGGCGCATCGTGGCGACGACCGGCCCAAATTTTCTACCCGGATGGCGTATTCACGCCGATCGGTGTCGGTAATGCTCGGTTATCTGTTACACTTTCCATTGGGTTGGCACTCCGTAATCGCTAAAGACCCTATCAATCGTGATTACTGTATATCTTCAAAATCGTCAAGCGGTTCATCAAAGTTATCGTTCATAGTAAAGGTTCCCTTCAAAAAACCCGCCTTCAGAGGTGAAGAAGCATCTAAAACCACGGAAGATTCTGCTTGACCCTTTTGCTCTAGAAATTCTACAAATGCCGCAACCATCTCCTGCTGCTTTGGCTTTAGATTGGCTACTCGACGGACAATCGTTAACTCATTCATCTTTGATAGATTAGTCTCTTTCGCAACAGTAACGCTATTTGCGTATCCGTCGTTTAATTTCGTGAAGTAGCTTCTCTTTACTCCTCATCATATCTTCGGCAAACTTACTAAAAAAAAACTTCATGGTCCGCTGCGTAAGATATGCAATGAAACAAACGAATTAAGGAAACTACTACAAGCAGGCGGTGATCGAAAAGCGTTCGTGGGTCACTGCCTTGGGGCCGACGCTGCCGCTGGAGATGCTTTTTTCGTAAGGCACTTCATTGATCTAACTTTCCAACACCAAAGCCAGCGCCTGCTTTTTCACCGTATCCACCTCGATCCGGGCTTCCAGTTCCTGCTCCGAATACATGCCCTCAAACGCTTCCAACGCGGCTTTGTCAATAGCCGTGGCGTAGGCTTCTTCCACTAGTTCATCCAATTCTTGCTCGGAAGCATAGTGCCCCCCGGATTTTCGTCGCTTATTAACGTACTTGATCTCTCGGGCTGCGTTCCGGATAGAAAAATCCCACGAGCGGGTGGTGCGCTGCTCAGCCGCCCGTTTGATCAAATGCACCAGCACAATGGTGAGATAGCTTCTAATTTTTTGCAGCTTATCTTCCTTACTCATAGCCTCCAGTTCGTCAATAAGCAACAGGGCTTCCTGGTAATCTTCTGCCTCAATGTATTCTTTTAGGGTGCTTAGCTCGTCCATAGTCGTGCAGTAATGGTTTAGATAGTATACGCAAGGTGCCGGATTCAAGGTTTCTTCTTGAAGAAGTTGCGCCGCTGGGCCGCGCGCTTGCGCTTCGTCTTTTGAAGGTGCGGATACAGTTCGCCGATCTTGGGGTCTTGCTTGCGCCAGAAGGGCTGTCCGCGAAACTCTTTCTTGTTGCCCTGGCTGTCCGACACGTAGTGCCGCATCTGGGTTCGGTCGTTCTTGATGGGCGAACGCGGCAGGTCGGGGTAGTTGATGCTCACCCCCAGGGTGAGAAAAAAGGCCGAGTTGCGGTGGTTGATGGTGGTGGCGTCGGGCAGGTTCAGCGCGTAGCGTTTGTACTCGTAGGCGGGCCGCAGGTACACCCGAAAGTATTCCGAGAACACCTTCTCCAGCGTAACGCCCACGTTCACAAAGGGAGTGGCGTCGGCCGCGGCGAAGTTGCTACCCATGTTGATCTTGCCCACCCGCACGTCCACGCCAATGGCGTTATCGTAGTACTCCCAGACGCTGTAGCCCAGCAGCCCGTAGTAGCGAAACATCCGCGCGCCCACCGGGTCGGGCTCGGCAAAGGTGGTCAGGAAGTTATCGGGCTCCGGCACGTTGGCCCGGTGGAAGTCGATCATGGCCCCGCCGCCCAGGCGCAGCCGAAACAGGTTGAAGTAGATGGCTAGGTTCACCGGGATACTGTAGCCGCCGCTGGCCATGGCAATCTCACCGTCGTTGGCCGGTACCAGTTTGTAGGATTCCTCATCGCCGCCCAGCGCCACGGTGGCCGGAGTGGCGGCGTTGAACCAGTTGCTGTACCCTATTAGGTTGCCCCCGGTTAAGCCTGGGGTGATGTAGGAGCCCTGCGCGTTGCGCACGTAGTTGTAGCCGCTGAGGTCGTGCCGGTAGAAAGTGCGCCCGTAGCCGGTGCTCAGGTTCACCGAAAACCGGTTCAAAAACGCCCGGAAGGGATAACTGGGACGCTGCTTCACCCCGGGGTCGTAGCCCGTCTGGATGCCTAGCTTAGGACTGCTCTTGGCGTCGCCCTTGTCGTTCTGGCCGTGGCCGGGGGCGGCCAGCGCCAGTAACGTAACCAAAATAAGCGTATGTTTCATGCCAACGAAGGTTTTACTTATTATTGTCAACGGTGGTTACCGGTGCGTAGTATTTGCCCGGTTTTGCGTATAGACGCGGGAAGATATTTATTTCGGCTACCAGAACCACCACAAATTCTCGTAAATTCGCTCCCTGTACCGAATCCAACCCTTTCTACCCCACCCTATGAACACCATCACCGTCATTGGCGCCGGTACCATGGGCAACGGCATCGCCCACGCCTTCGCCGCCCGCTCCTTCAACGTCCGCCTGCTCGATCTGCGTCCCGAAGCGCTGGAAGCCGCCCGCACCACCATCGCCCGCAACCTGGACCGGCAAATAAAGAAAGAGCTGATCGACGAGGCAGAAAAGACCGCCACGCTCGACCGCATCCAAACCCACACTGAGCTAGCGGAAGCGGTTGAGGGTGCCGCCCTGGTGGTGGAAGCAGCTACCGAGAATCTGGCGGTGAAACAGCAGCTATTCCAAGCCATGAGTAACCACTGCGCACCCGACGCCGTGCTGGCTACCAATACCTCGTCCATTTCTATCACCAAAATTGCTGCCGTCACGGCCCGGCCCGAGCGGGTCATCGGCATGCACTTCATGAACCCGGTACCGGTGATGCCGCTGGTAGAAATCATCAACGGCTACCGCACCGACCCGGCCGTGACCGAATTCATCGTGCGCACCGTGGAGCAGCTGGGCAAAACCCCGCTGGTGGTGAACGACTATCCGGGCTTTGTGGCCAACCGCATCCTGATGCCCATGATCAACGAGGCCATCATTGCCCTGCACGAGGGCGTGGCCGGAGTAATCGCCATCGACCAAATCATGCAACTGGGCATGGCCCACCCGATGGGTCCGCTACGGCTGGCCGACTTCATCGGACTAGACGTGTGCCTATCGATTATGCGGGTGTTGCACGAAGGGTTGGGATCGGACAAGTACGCCCCCTGTCCGCTGCTGGTCAACATGGTGGAAGCCGGGCGACTGGGCGTGAAGTCGGGCGAAGGCTTTTATGATTACGCCGAAGGACCGAAGTCGTTGGTGGTGGCGGGGCGGTTTCGATGAACGAGAGGCTCGTTAATTGCAGTATTTTTGCAACGCCTCGTTCGCTTCGGGAGCTTCTAACGCCGCGGCCTTCTTGATGTCAGCGCAGCCACCGGATTTCTTTTTCATAAACACCTTGAGCGCCCCGCGGTACAGGTAGGCCTCGCCGTACTCACTGTTCAAGCTGATCGCCTGGTTGTAGCCTTCCATCGCCTTGGCAGTTTTGCCTAATTTGTGGTTGGCCCGCCCGCTCAGGTAGTGCGCATCGGCCGAGCGCTCTTTCACCTTGATCGCCTTATCAAAGTAAAAAGCCGCGTCGCCGTGGTCTTGGTTACGAAAGTGAAACTTACCGGTACTCATCAGGGCATTGAAGTTCTTCGGATCAATCTCCAGCGTTTTCTCGTAATCGGCCAGCGATTTATCGTACTCACCTAGCTCCTCGTAGGCGCGTCCGCGGTTGTAGATCGACTTGATGTCTTCCGGATTATACTCAATGTAATCAGTGTACTGACTCACCGCCTGCTCGTAATCGCCGTCGGCGAACAGCTGGTCGCCCTGCTGCGAATTTTTGCTATCGCAGGATCCTAGAAAGAGGACAAAAGCAGCTAATAACGCGCTGTATGTTGCTAATCGCATAAACAAATAGTGGTTTTATTGATTAATTTATAGACTGAAAACGGCACAAAGATATTGATGTTTTAACCAACAGCCTAATCATTTATCAGACGGTGACTTCGTGGTTGCGCAGGGCTTGGTTTAAGGAAGTTTTCAGGTCGGTGCTGGCCTTGCGCTGCCCGATAATCAGCGCGCAGGGCACCTGGTAGTCACCGGCCGGAAAGGTTTTGGTGTACGACCCCGGGATCACCACCGAACGGGCGGGCACCCGCCCGACGTGAATGACGGGTTCGTTACCGGTGACGTCAATAATCTTAGAGCTGGCGGTGAGTGATACGTTGGCTCCCAGTACCGCCTCAGTCTCCACGTGCACGCCCTCTACCAAAATGCAGCGAGAACCGATAAAGGCGTTGTCTTCTACGATGACCGGTTTGGCCTGCACCGGTTCCAGCACGCCGCCCACCCCTACTCCACCGCTCAGGTGCACGTTTTCGCCAATCTGGGCGCAGCTGCCCACCGTGGCCCAGGTGTCGACCATGGTGCCCCCGCCCACGTAGGCTCCGATGTTGACGTACGAGGGCATCATAATCACTCCCGGACTCAGGTAAGCTCCGTAGCGGGCCACGGCCGGAGGAACCACCCGCACGCCTAGTTTGTCGTAGCCGGTTTTGAGCTTCATCTTGTCGTGGTACTCGAACGGCCCCACCTCAATGGTCTTCATCTTTTGGATCGGGAAGTACAAAATCACCGCCTTCTTGATCCAGTCGTGCACCACCCAGGCGCCGTCGATGGGCTCAGCCACCCGCCGTTCGCCCCGGTCGAGGTCGTCGATGATCGATTTCACCGCTATTTTAACGTCTTGGTCGGCGAGCAGGGAACGGTCATCCCAGGCGTTTTCAATGATTTGTTGTAACTCCATTTTTTGAGGTTACCAGCTAAATTAACCAAGGGATTTGTTTTAAAAGTCACGCCCATGCCTTTCCCTCAACTTCGCCCGAATGTACAAAAAATTTGGAAAGTGAGTAGGTTTTGGGAGCAAATGGATGGCAATAACTGGTGATTTCCAAATTATTGACAGTAAGCCACGGGGGCTTACCGATCAGTATATTTATCGCTTACTTGTTTCAGCCAAACGTACACTTCATAATTCCTGCGAGCAGTGGTGAGACCGATCGGAAAAAGCATGCTAACCAATCCAAGAAACTTAAAAATCCCACCCATTTTAGCCCTCGAGACTATTTTGATCACTCCTTAATATCCAACGACCAGCCGTTCAAGTACTCCACCGCGCGCTGGTCGGTGAGATCGTACTGGCAGGGCACCACCGAGGTGTAGTTGTTGGCGATGGCCCACTCGTCGTTGTCTTCGCCCACGTCGAAGTTCACGAAGTTGCCCACCAGCCAGTAGTACTTGCGTCCGTAGGGGTCGGTGCGCTCGTCGAACTCTTCCTGCCACTTGGCGTGCGCCTGCCGACACACCCGGATGCCCCGCATCGGTTCGTTCTGCCGGGGCGGAAAGTTCACGTTCAGCGCCACGCCCTTAGGAACCCCCTTCTCCAGCACCTGCCGCGCAATCTGCTTCACCGGGGCCACCGTGTGCGAAAAGTCGGCATCCGAGGCAGTAGTCACACAAGGAAAAACCAATGGCCGGGAAGCCTTCAATAGCCGCCTCCACCGCCGCCGACATGGTGCCCGAGTAAAGCACATTGATGGAGCTATTACTGCCGTGGTTGATGCCGCTCACCACCAGGTCGGGACGGCGATCCTTGAGCAGATGGAATTTGGCCAGCTTCACGCAGTCGGCCGGAGTGCCGGAGCATTTGTAGGATTGGGCATTATCAAAAAGCTCGGTTTCGGTGAGGCGCAGCGGGTGGCCGATGGTGATTGCGTGCCCCATGCCCGACTGCGGACTATCGGGAGCCACCACCACCACCTCGCCCAGTTCGGCCATCGCGTCCACCAGCACCCGTATGCCCTTGGAAGTTATGCCGTCGTCGTTAGAAATCAGAATTAAGGGTCGACTCATGAATTGAGCAGGGTATTGTAGTAAGCAGTGATTCGTACCAAATCTCCCTGCCGGTCGTACTTCAGCCGGTTCTGTTTGATATACTTGCGAATTTCGCGTTGGTGGTTGTCCATGATGTCGTAAAGGTCGTCTTTCTTCTGAGAATAGCGAACGATTTCGCCGTCCCTATTCAGAAAAAAGTAGTCGAACGATAAGCGCTGCCGGGTGCCCAGGCGGTTGCCGTAGTAGTTGTAGTAGCCGAACTGCGGCACGTTGTCCTGCACGATTTCTTCGCGGCACAGCAGGGTCAGCGTGTTTTCGTGCAACACCTCAAAGAGGCGGGGCACCCGGTAGTTGCTGGCTCCTTCGTAGGGCAGGGCGTAAAACTGTCGGTAGCGGCCGTACTCCTGGTCGTAGAACTCGAAGAACAGAATTTTGCGGGCACTGTAGGTCTGCACGGTGTTAGCCTCGTTCAGTTGCACCACGTCGGCATCCAAGTTATACATAAGTTTGCCCCGGAGTTTTTCGCCGCCCAGCAGCGTAAGCTCGCCTTCGTGCCAGATTTGAGAGGGAAAATACTGGGCGGAAGCGGTGAGCGGCCCCAAGCCAATCAATAGCAGCAGACACAGGTACTTTTTCATAATCGATAGGTTGTGTATGCTTTTGTAACAGCAAAACCGGCAAAAAAGTGTGTCTTAGGGAGTATCCAGCGGACGGTAATTCACGATTTCAAGCCCGTAGCCCTCCAAGCCAACCCGCTTCACCGGGTGGTTAGAGAGTAGCTCCAGTTTGTAAGCACCTAGGTCGCGCAAAATCTGCGCTCCCACCCCGTAGTCGCGGTTGTCCATCGGCGGCGAAACCGGAGGTTCAGCGTCGGGCACCGGTCGCTGGTACTGCGCCAGGCGCTCCAGCAGGTTGCTGCCCATATTGTTTTGGTTCATGTACAACACGATGCCCCGCGCTTCGTGCTCCAGCACCTGCAACGACTGCTGTAGCACGCTGTTGGGGTGGTCAGGGCGGGCCCCGAATACATCTTCCAGCAGGTTGGCCGCGTGCACCCGCACGACCACGGATTCGTCGGGCTGCCACTCCCCCTTCACCAGGGCCAGGTGCACCTCTTCGGTGTTCAGTTGGCGGTAAGCATACAGCGTGAAGTCGCCGTAGAGCGTGGCGAAGGGAAGCACGGTTTCCCGCCGGATTAGCGTTTCGTGGGTGAGGCGGTACTCTATCAGGTCGGCAATCGACACGAGTTTTAGGTTGAGGCGGTCAGCCACCTTCCGCAGGTCGGGCAGGCGGGCCATGGTGCCGTCTTCGTTCATAATCTCCACCAGCACCCCGGCGGGTTGCAGCCCGGCCAGCCGGGGAAAATCGACGGCCGCTTCGGTGTGTCCCGACCGCCGCAGCACGCCTCCTTCCATCGCCTTGAGCGGAAAGATATGACCCGGACGCCCCAGTTCTTCGGGCCGGGTGCGCGGATCAACGAGGGCCTGCACGGTTTTGGCCCGGTCGGAGGCCGATATGCCGGTGGTGCAACCGTGCCCGAGCAGGTCGACTGATACGGTGAAGGGAGTGGTGTGGGAAGAGGTGTTGCGGCCTACCATCATTTCCAGCTCCAGCTCCTGGCACCGTTGTTCGGTGAGGGGGGCGCAGATGAGGCCCCGCCCCTGGGTGGCCATAAAATTGATGATCTCGGGAGTGATAAGCTCGGCGGCGCAAATGAAGTCACCTTCATTTTCCCGCTGCTCATCGTCCACCACGATGATCACTTCACCCCGTTGGATGGCGGACAGTGCTTCGGGAATGGAGTCAAGCATTACGGAATTCTAGGTTAGTAAGGATTACAGTCCCTCCGTTTTCAGATACAGTTCGTTGAGCGTGGTTTCTATTTCTAAAGACTGTAGCGCAAGGGTTTGATCTAACTGACTGACCCAGGTAATTTGCCAAGGCTCAGTCGGAGAAGGGCGATAATGTAGTTGCGCCTTTGGTTCGTGCTGACTGAGCAGCACGTACTCTCGCAGACTAGGCAGCTTACTAAAGTACTCAAACTTTCGGCCCCGGTCGTAGGCTTCCGTGCTGTCGGAAAGCACTTCTACCAGCAGGATGGGGTTGACGATGGCTTTCGGGTCTTTATCAGATCTTTCCACCGATCCGCAGGTGACCGAAGCATCGGGATAGAGATACTTGCTGGCAAAATCAATGTACACCTTCTGATCGCTGGTATAGACTTACAGTCCTTCTTGCGAAGCAGTTGGTTAAGAACGAATATAATATTTCCCCCAATAACATTATGAACCGGGTCTCCCCCGGCCATCGCAAACACCTCCCCGTCGTGATACTCGTAGCGTTGCTGGTTTTCTTCTTCTAGCTGGTTGTATTCAGCGAGGGTGAGTTTATGGGTGATTTGTTGCTGTTCCATAGTTGCATCGTCAGTTGACTTCTTCACGTAAACCGGGCGCAAAAGGTTGATAGGGAATCTACACCAACTTCTTATACCGCACCCGCGTCGGAGCGGCATCGCCCAACCTTGCTCGCTTGTTTTCTTCGTAGTCGCTGTAGTTGCCCTCGAACCAGTAGACCTGCGAGTCGCCCTCGAAGGCCAGAATGTGGGTAGCAATGCGGTCCAGGAACCAGCGGTCGTGCGAGATGATCACGGCGCACCCGGCAAAGTTTTCCAGTCCTTCTTCCAGTGCCCGCAGGGTGTTCACGTCCAGGTCGTTGGTGGGCTCATCGAGCAGCAGCAGATTCGCACCTTCCTTGAGGGTGATGGCCAGGTGCACCCGGTTGCGCTCGCCGCCCGACAGCTGCCCCACCTTTTTCTCCTGGTCGGTGCCACTGAAGTTGAAGCGGCTCACGTAGGCGCGGGAGTTCATCTGCTTGCCTCCCAGGTCGACCCACTCGTTGCCCCCCGAAATAATTTCCCACACCGACTTGCCGGGCGTCAGGCGGTCATGCTCCTGATCCACGTAGGCCAGCTCCACGGTGTCGCCCACGTCGATGCTGCCGCTGTCGGGCGCTTCCTGGTGGGTGATGAGTTTGAACAGGCTGGTTTTGCCCGCCCCGTTGGGACCGATCACGCCCACAATGCCGCCCTGGGGCAGTGAAAACGTGAGGTTCTCGAACAGCAGCTTATCGCCGTAGGCCTTCGAGACGCCCTCCAGCTCAATCACCTTAGAACCCAGTCGCGGTCCGGGCGGAATGTAGAGTTCCAGTTTCGCTTCGCGCTCCTTGCCTTCCTGACCCAGCAGTTTGTCGTAGGCACTCAGGCGGGCCTTGGCCTTGGCGTTTCGTCCTTTAGGCGTCATCCGAATCCACTCCAGCTCGCGCTGCAGGGTTTTCTGCCGCTTCGACTCGGTTTTTTCTTCTTTGGCCAGTCGGTTTTGCTTCTGCTCCAGCCACGAGCTGTAATTGCCCTTCCAGGGAATGCCCTCGCCGCGGTCGAGTTCCAGAATCCACCCGGCCACGTTGTCCAGAAAGTAGCGGTCGTGGGTCACGGCAATCACCGTGCCCGCGTACTGCTGCAAATACTGCTCGAGCCACTGCACCGACTCGGCGTCCAGGTGGTTGGTGGGTTCATCGAGCAGCAGCACGTCGGGCGCTTCCAGCAGCAGGCGACACAGGGCCACGCGGCGCTTTTCTCCTCCCGACAGGTTCGCGATCTTGGCGTCGGCCGGAGGGGTGCGCAGGGCTTCCATCGCCTTCTCCAGGCGGGTGTCGAGCTCCCAGGCGTTGGCGTGGTCGAGTTTGTCCTGCACCTTGGCCTGTTGGTCGATGACCTTCTGCATGGCGTCGGGGTCGTTGAGCACCGCCGGGTCGGCGAACTTCAGGTTGATTTCTTCAAATTCTTGCAGCAGACGCACCGTTTCAGCCACGCCTTCTTCCACCACCTGCTTCACGGTTTTGTTGGGGTCCAGCACCGGCTCCTGCTCCAGCATGCCCACCGAGTAACCCGGCGAGAACACCACTTCGCCCTGGTAGTCGGTGTCTTGCCCGGCGATGATGCGCAGCAGCGATGATTTGCCGGAGCCGTTGAGGCCCAGCACACCGATTTTGGCTCCGTAAAAGAAAGACAGGTAGATGTTTTTAAGTACTTGTTTCTTGGGGGGAAAGTCTTGGTCACCCCCGACATGGAAAATATTATTTTTTCGTCAGACATAGCAGGTTGTTACGTAGGGATTGGCGGAGTGGAACCGCGATTTTGGCAAGGTGCGTAATATCCCACGAATTTATGCGGAAAAAAGTAATTTACCTATATTTTTGCCCATCGCGTAAAAACCCGGGGTCAGGGCTTGACATTTAGCAAAATAGCTTTATTATGGCGCTGCTGGGAGGCAAGGCAAAAAGTTTTGCCTCAGAGAAATCGATTTAGGCGCAGAAGTCGTACGTATCACCGCGGAGCGCATACCAATAATATTTGTGACATAAAGTAACAACCTTGCGGGTTGTTGTTAGTACTACTATAAATAACCTTAACCAAAACCAATAATACAGTGGACACGCCAGCTACTCCCTACGGTTTTATCCGGGATGATAAGATCTACCGTGCTCCCTTTCTGGACCATCCCGAACGTGAAATCGGCGAAGTCAGAGAAAGCGAAGCATCTACCATCCAGTACTTTCAGAACCGGTTCACGATGGCCGAAAACAGGGTTGCTGCCCTGGAACAGTCGGTGGAAGAATCAGAAAACAAGGGTTCGTACCTAATGAAGCTGATTCACCTGCGCGACAACCTGGCCCGGTTCGACGCCCTGGGTGACTATCCGATCCTCTTCGAGCGATTGAACGCGGTGGAGGAGATGTTGCGGGAGATCATCGCCAAAAACCGGATCAAAAATCTGGAGATCAAACGCGCCTTGATCGAGGAAGCAGAAGTGCACGAAAACAGCTCCGACTGGCAAGAAGGGGCCGACAGCCTGCAGGAGATCAAAGAAAAGTGGATCAAAACCGGGGCGGTAGACGATGAGTATCAGGAAGAGGTTGAGGATCGATTCAATCAAATTCTAGACACTTTCTACCAGCGCCGAAAGGATTTCTTCCAGTCGAAGAAAGACCTGACCAACGCCCGCATTCGTCGCTATAAGGAAATCAACTTCGAGATGCACAAGCTGGTGCGGCAGGCCGACAAACGCGCCGCCCAGCAGCGCGTGAAGGAGTTGCAGGTGGACTGGCGGGAGGTAGGTAAAATTCCGGTGTTCAAGTACAAGCGTCTGCAAACCGATTTTCGCTCGCTGGCCAACCGCATCTTTGGCAGCCCCGACGACACGCAGCAACGCCGTCCGATGGATTCCCGCGGGCCGCGACAGTTTGCCCCCCGGCAGAACACGGCGCCCGCGCGCGAGGGCTGGGTGAACCCCAATGAGGCCATCAGCACCAAAAAAGACCTGATCCGGCAGGCGCAGCAGCTGGCCGATGACACCGAGGGCGATAGCATTCAGGAAGTGCGCCGCTTGCGCGAAGCGTGGAAAAACTCGGGGCGCATCTCGCGCGAGAAGTCGCTGGAGCTCACCACGCAGTTTAACGGCGCCTGCGACAAAGCGTCGGAACAAAGCTTTCCTGAATCGGGCGGCGCGCGCCGAAGATTCAAATTACGATAACAATTCGCGCCGCGAACAGGTATCTCTCAAGATTGAGCTGCTCGAGAACTCGCTGGTGCGCGATGAAAATGAGTTGGTTACCCGCCGTGAAAACGTTGATAACCAGACAAATCCGCTGGAAGCACGACAGGCAGAAGGTAAACTGCGGCAGCAAATCCGGAAGGTGAACACCAAACGAGAACTTATCCAGTCACTCAAAAACGAACTGGCGGAGGACTGACTTCCGACTACGGAATGCCGTATCCGCCCTCAACGTACGCATTAATAAATTAATGCACTAAATAGCGAACTTTTGGTAAGAAAGTTGTTTTTATGCCGTTGCGGTTACGCAATACTTTATTTCGGTTGGGTGCGGTCGTAGCCAATCATTAGCAATTAACTATATCAGCATGTATTGGACATTAGAACTAGCCTCGTACCTCGAGGATGCCCCCTGGCCCGCGACCAAAGACGAACTGATCGACTTTTCGATCCGGTCGGGCGCGCCCCTGGAAGTGGTAGAAAATTTGCAGGAATTGGAAGACGATGGGCAACCCTACGAGAATATTGAGGAAATTTGGCCCGATTATCCCACCAAAGAAGATTTCTTTTTTAACGAAGACGAGTACTAATTTTCAAGCAGCGCTTCAGCCAACATCAGGTCTTCGGGAGTGGTAATTTTTAGGTTGCGGTAGTGCCCTTCGATCAGGTGAATGGTTCGGCCGCAGTGCTCCACCAAGCTCGCATCGTCTGAGAACGTTTGCTCAGCCGCCTCGGCGTAGGCCGCGCGCAACCATTCGGTGCGAAACGTCTGCGGAGTTTGCACGATGCGGTAGTTGTCACGGGCAACCGCGGCGCTGCCTTCGCCCTTCACTTCCCGAATAGAATCCTTGAGCGGCACCGTAGCCACCGCGCTACCGTAGCGTTCGGCCGCATTGAACGAGCGGTTGATCAGCTCCGGGGTCACCACCGGACGCACCCCATCGTGCACCGCCACCAAGCTAAACTCTTTTTCAACGTGCTGAAGCCCGTTGCGCACCGAAGCGGAACGCGTGCTTCCCCCGGCCACCACCGTGTGCGGCACGGTGAATTGGTAGTCGGCGCACAGGGTTTGCCAGTGGGCTATTTCAGATTCGGGAAGTACGGTAATGATCTCAATGGCCGGTGAGCAGCGGTGAAACACCGCCAATGTATGCATCAGGATGGGCAGACCCGCCACGGGGATAAACTGCTTGGGCACCGAAGCCTGCATCCGGTGGCCCTGTCCTCCCGCCACGATCAGTGCGTACCGCGAACGTGCCATAACCGCCGGGTCTAAACGATCAGCATCGCGTCGCCGTACGAGAAGAAACGGTACTTCTCCTTAATGGCCACCTGGTAGGCGTCCATGATCAGTTCGTAACCCCCGAAGGCGCAGGCCATCATCATCAGCGTGGACTGCGGCAAATGGAAGTTAGTCACCAGCGCATTGCAAATTTTGAACTCGTAGGGAGGAAAGATAAAACGATCCGTCCAGCCCTCGTTGGCCTTGAGCCGTCCGCCCGCCGACACCGAAGACTCCAGCGAACGCATGGAAGTGGTGCCCACTGCGCACACCCTCTGTTTATTATCCAGCGCCTCGTTCACGTGGTCAGCGGTTTTTTCGCCGATGATATAATTCTCAGAATCCATCTTGTGCTTGGTCAAATCTTCTACCTCTACCGACCGAAAGGTGCCTAAGCCCACGTGCAGGGTGATGGGGTCGATATGCACTCCGTTAATCTCCAGGCGCTTCATCACCTGCTTGGTGAAGTGCATCCCGGCGGTAGGGGCCGCCACCGCTCCCACGTGCTCGGCGAAAATGGTCTGAAAGCGCTCCCGGTCCGAGGGCTCCACCTTGCGGGTGATATGATCGCGGGGCAGGGGCGTTTCGCCCAAGGTGTTGATGAGCTTGTAAAACTCCTCGTCGGTGCCTTCGTACAAAAACCGGATGGTGCGTCCGCGCGAGGTGGTGTTGTCAATCACCTCGGCCACCAATTCGCCTTGGCCAAAGAAAAGCTTATTGCCCACCCGAATCTTACGCGCGGGGTCCACCAGCACGTCCCACAGGTTCATTTCTTTGTTAAGTTCACGCAGCAAGAAAACCTCTATCTTGGCCCCGGTCTTCTCTTTGTTGCCGTACAAACGGGCCGGAAACACCTTGGTGTTGTTAACCACCAGCACGTCGCCCTCCACGAAGTAGCCAACAATATCCTTAAACTCCTTGTGCTCGATGTCGCCCGTGTCTCGGTGAATGACCATCAGGCGGGATTCGTCGCGGTTTTCGGCGGGGTACTGAGCGATACGACCTTCCGGTAGTTCGTACTTAAATTCAGAAAGTTTCATAGGACGTTGAGTAGGCAGTGCAACAAAAGTGGTCAGCGGTAATTTTTAGAAGGTCAAATTTAAGGAATTGTTTTACATTGACGGAAGAAACTGCGTAAAGTTCGTTATTGAATAAACCAGCAGTACGCTTCTGTCCGAAATTAAATTCACGCTACCCCTCAGCCGATGCTTATTCTCAAGTTAATGATTGAAAGTGCGTTTTCGGCCTGGGATGCCCTGCGCGCCAATCCGTTGCGCACCCTGCTTTCGTTGCTGGGAGTGACGGTAGGCATTTTTGCCATCATCACGGTGTTCACGCTGGTCGATTCGCTGGAGCGGAACATCCGCGATAGCTTTTCGTTTCTGGGCGACAAGGTGATCCGGGTAGAAAAGTGGCCGTGGATTTTCGCGGACAACTACCCCTGGTGGAAGTACTACAAGCGGCCCCACCCCTCGCTAGACGAGTATAACTTTCTGGCGCAGCGCGTCACCGAGGCCGAGGGGATCACCATTTTTGCCGAGAAACGGGGACTGCAACTGCAGTACGGCAACAGCAGCATCAACCCGGTGAGCCTGACGGGCATGTCCCAAGCGTATAATGAGGTGTTCGACGTAGACATCGCGCAGGGGCGCTTCTTTTCGCCGCAGGAAACCGCGCTGGCCCGCAACGTGGCGGTGATCGGCTCCGAAATTGCCCAGACCCTCTTCGAGGGCCAGGAACCGCTGGGCAAGATCATCAAACTAAAGGGGCTCAAGTTTGTGGTGATCGGGGTGATGGCGCCGCAGGGCGAAAGCATCATCAACGCCCCGACGGCCGACCTGGCCTGTTACATTCCGTATCAGAGTTTTCTGAAACTCTACGCCAGCAACAGCACCTGGGGGGTAGGGGCTAGCATTGCGTTACGGGGCCGTGATAATGACGAGGGACTGGAAAACCTGGAGAACGAGATCATTGGGCTGATGCGTCGCCGACGCGCTTTGCGTCCGCGCGAAGAAGAAAACTTTGCCGTGAACCGCTCGGAGTTGTTCGCCGATATGGTCACCAACGTGTTCAACGCCATTGGCTTGGCGGGAGCTGTGATCGGCAGTTTTTCGATACTGGTGGGCGGTTTCGGCATCGCCAATATCATGTTCGTGTCGGTGAAGGAGCGCACCCACATCATCGGCATCCAGAAGTCGCTGGGTGCGAAGAATTATTTTATTCTGCTGCAATTCTTGTTCGAAGCCATGTTTCTGAGCCTGCTGGGCGGAGTGGGCGGCATGGTGCTGGTTTATCTGGCCACCTTTGTGCCGCTGGGTAGCCTAACGCTTATTCTCACGCCCAAAAACATCATTTTAGGTACGCTTATCTCGAGCGTGATTGGTATTGTGTCGGGTTTGGTACCCGCGGTGGTGGCTTCACGGCTCAATCCGGTCGAGGCCATTCGGAGTCAGTAACCCTTACCAGTGCCCAGGAAATCTTCGCTTTTAGTACAAAACTTTAGAAACATCCTTGATCAGTTCGTCCAACTCCTCGGCGATGACCTTGAGGTGGTTCAGTAAGGTGCGGTTTTCTTCCTGGTGAGCTTCCTTGAAAGTCAATCAGGTCAACGAGGCCCATCAGCCGTGCCAGCGGACCGCGTAATTTGTGCGAATTGAAGAAGGCGTACTCGGCAATCTGTCGGTTCTTGATCAGGATACTTTCCTCAGCCAGCACCCGCTCGGTGATATCGACCATGCCCCCGATAACGCGCGTGGGCAGGCGCTTTTCGTTGAGCACGATGTGCCCCTTGTCGTAGACGTAAGCAAACGAGCCATCCTTTCGCTCGAAGCGATACTTGTCAAACCATTTCTCGAGATGCTGATCAATAAAGTGGTTAAGGCGGTCGATCACGCGCTGCTGGTCATCGGGGTGGATGCGTTCGTGCCACCACTCTATTGTGGTGCTAATTTCTTCCGGTTCGTAGCCAAACATAGCCACCATATCGTTACGCCAGACGTGTCCGCTTTGCAAATCCCAGTCCCATATCGCGTCGTTGGTGGCCTGGTTGATCATCAGTTGGGCCCGTTCAGCGGCCTTACTCGCGCTTACATCCTGAAATACGGTCACAAAACACCGAGCCCCTTCGGCCATCACCGTTCGGGAATTTACCAGTCCTTCAATCATTCGTCCGGACTTGGTGCGAAGCACTGCTTCAACTTGTCCCTCTCTTTTCTCCAGGAGTTGTTGCACCAGCCGGTGGCGATCCTCTGGCTGCGTCCAGAAACCCAGTTCCAGGGTGGTGTGGCCAATCAGCTCTTCTTCGCGGTATTCCGATAGTTCAACCAAGCTTTTGTTCACCTCGTAAATAAGTCCGTCGGATATTCTGGTCACGCAAACGGCACTAGGGCACAGATAAAAGAAGTTGTGCAGCTTTTCTTCCAGCACCGCGTAGGCTTGCTCCTGTTCCACTGGCCGGATCACGTTGGTGAGCCGACAGAAGAGATACGACTTCTCGGCCACCATTACCCGCGAAGTTGCTGCCTCAAGTCGCAGTAAGGAGCCGGACGATGAGCGGCCGGTAAGCACTTCGTCGGAAAGGTCATAATTTTTCTCGGAGAACCGAGACTGCCAACTAAACGGACGGCCGTCTTCGTGCTCCAGGTGCAAATCGTCTACCGTACCGAAGTCGTTGATGTTGTCTGCCCAAGCGAAGGTGTCGCGCGCCCGGGGGTTGGCGCACTGGATGGTTCCCTTTTCATCAAAACATATAACAGCGTCCTTGGTAATGGACCAAAGGGCGTTCAGGAAGTAGGTATGTTCTATCACGGTAATCTATGGTGTAATGGCGACAAAATTTACGCAAAAGAATACCCATCCCATCATTATTGATAGTAAGGCGGTTGCTGCCGAAGGTAGGCTAAAAAGTGGTTGCTGCTTGGTACTAAACCGCAGTATCCTGCGGTTTCCAATAGTATATATTTCTGAGGAGATATCAAAGTGACACTCGTTCTTTGGTACTGATTTCGGCTTTTATTTATCAATTACTAGTGCCCCCGGCACTAAGTAATTAGTTACTCAAGGTAGTGAGAACGCGCCGTGTCCCCGTGGAACGGCCACCGTGGAACGGCCACCGTGGAACGGCGCATTCCCTCCCAAGAGAATAGCCTTGGTTTATATGTTAATGAATTTCACGGAAAAGGTAAGTGGAATGTTTGATACAGTTGGGTTCCTCTTTTCCAGTCAAGTAGCCTTCTACATTCGTCTTCGTAGTAATACGTTGGTAGAAAAAGAGAGCCAAATCCGTCACGCAGTTAGCTGGTTGGGTCAGCGCAAAGGCTGTCTGCTGGATGGGGTGAAAATTCACAACGTGAACTATACTGACTGCCATCGACGAAAACGTACTGCTATGCTCACACAATATCCGCCATCACCCGCTCGATGCGCTTGAAGTAGAACAGACCGCTAATCAGCAGCACGCCCACCAGCACGAACGACAGATACGCGTACTCACTGGGCGGATTGGTGCCCAGCAAACTCCACCGGAAGCCCTCGATCACCCCGGCCATCGGATTCAAATAGTACACCACCGTGGCCCAGGGTGGCAGGTTGTCGATCACCGCTTCGGCGGGGTAGGCCGTTGGGCGTGGCGTACAGGCCAAATTGTACCAGAAAGGGCACCACGTGCTGGAAGTCGCGGTAGCGAATGGTGAGCGCGCTCAGCCAGATGCCCACCGACAGGGCGGCCAGCACGGTGAGCACAATGAACAGGGGCAGAAACACCAGCTTTTCGGTGGGCGCGTAGCCGTAGTACACCATCAGCCCGACCATCAGCAGCAGGGCAATACCAAAGTCCACAAAGCCCACCACCGCCTTCGACAACGGAATCACCAGGCGCGGAAAGTAGATTTTTTTCACCATCTGCTGGGCGCTGATGATGGAGCTGCCCGACTCTTTCATCACGAAGGCGAAGTAAGTCCAGGCCGCCATGCCGGTGATAGCAAATAGTGGGTAGGGCACCCCGCCGGTATCGACCTTCACGGCGCGACCGAACACCACCGTGAAGATGGTGAGCGTGGCCAGCGGTTGCAGAAAGGCCCAGGCGAGTCCCAGAAACGTTTGGGCGTAGCGCACCCGCAGGTCGCGGTAGGCCAGAATATAAAACAGATCCTGATAATGCACCAACTCGCGCAGGTTGAGTAGGCGGGAGCGTTTGTCAGCATCAACGACGAGATGAACCATAAGTACGAGCGTGGATTTGCGCGAAAATAGCGAAAAAATGCGGGCGCGCGACCGGATGTACTATTTGCGGTGCTACTGCTCTTTTAGAGGATCATTGGTTGTCGTGCTCCACCACTTCGCCCAGCAGTTCGTCTACCGTGAGTTGCAGGTCAGGAAGGGCGGGAGCGGCCGTGCACGCGTCCGAGCCAAAACACATCTGCACGTCGCGGGGCGAAGTGAGCACCTTCACCAGTCGCACGTTCGGATAAATCTGCCAGAGCACCTGCACTCCCGCCGCAAAGTAATTGAGCGTCTTTTGTTCGATTCGGAAGCCCTTTTCGTTCGGGGAAATAATCTCAACCGCAAAGGAAGGAATAGGGTGTTCGCTTTTCTTACCTGATCTTATCTGACTATCGCTGTAGGCCGCAAGATCAGGAATTCGCGCTCGACTTTCGCCGATCTGCACGATAGCCTCAGCGAAGAGTTCGCCTTTTTTCTGAAAAAAATCTGTCCTATAGAAAGCTTGTTTTAAATTTCTAACAATATCCAGTTCCGTATTTTTCATCATGTACTCGGTTTTCTCCAGAGTGCCGTCGACCCACTCGTACTTGTAGAGTCCCTCGGGCTGCTCCCACCGCAGGAAGGCTTCCAGGGTTTTGGGCTTCCGGACCGACCGGGTGCGCACCGAAGACGAGCGGGCTTTCTTCTTTTGTGTCAGTGTTTCCATCGTAGCCTAAAATTACGAAAAAGTAGGGATGCTTGCTAAGAATAGCCTTTTTTCACGCAAATGATTGGTCAGGCATCGCAAGGCAATTTTAGGTGATTTCCAACAAGCTTGACAAAACCAGGTTACGCTATCAGGACACGTCGCTACTAATTGTCTATGAAGCTGTCGCTCAAAGACTTCACGCAGTATCATTTACGTTTCAACCCCTACTTCCAGGCCCAGCTCCGTCGCGTGCTGGATCAGAAACAGTGGGACGATAACCGTTTGCAGCAGCATCAGAACGATCTCTTTTTGCGTCTGTTCCGACGGGCGGTGCGGCATTCGTACGTTTTACCAGCAGCTTTACGCCGAACACGGGGTTGATATAAATCGCATTCGCTCGGTAGAAGACCTACCACAACTGCCGGTGGTTACCCGCGACCATATTCGTCAGCACGGCAAAGCGCTGTATATCGGGCAGCCTTGGCTAAGAACAGTTGGTCGAACCAGTGGCAGTTCGGGCACCCCGCTCACCGTCTACCGCGACTACCGTTCCACCGTGCGTGAGGGGGCCTACCTGTGGGCGCAACGTGCGCTGTTCGGGCTCCATCCCGGTATGAAGGTGGTGTCGCTGCGGGGCAACCTCGACCGCCGGGTGATGCACCGTTACGACCGTTTTGCCAATTGTCTGTACTTGTCTAGCTTCAACCTGCGGGAAGAACACACCGAATGGTACTTCGAGCAAATCCGGCACTTTGCTCCCTACGCTATTCTGGCCTATCCCAGTTCGGTCGAGATCCTGGCTAATTTGTTTCAAGCCAAGGGACTTTCGCTGTCGGTTCCCTACATCTTCACTTCGTCCGAGCAGGTGTACGAACACCAGCGGGCCAAGGTGGAGGCCGTGTTCAATACCCGCATTGTGGATTGGTACGGCAACGCCGAGCGCACCATCGCGCTGGAGCAGCGTCCTGATAGCCACTACCACGCCCTGCCACTGTATTCGATCAATGAGTATCAAAACGACCACTTGCTGACAACCGGGTTGACGTCCAGCGCTTTTCCGCTGATTCGCTACCGGGTCGACGACGTGATTATTCCTTGTCCGGATCAGGCGCTCCGAATTCAGTCTATCGAGGGCAGACACGACGACGTGCTCCGGCTCCCGGACGGTACCCGCGTGGGCCGGATTGGGGGAGTGTTTTTAGATGTGAAAGGCTTGGAGCTGGCGCAGATTCGGCAGTGTGCCGACGGACGGGTGATCATTAATCTGGTGGTGAACGAAGCCTTCACGCCCCAAAGTTTGGCCGTTATTCAAACCGAACTTCGCCATCGAATTGGAGATACCCTACCCTACGAAATTGCCTACGTGTCGCCTGATGACATTGTCCGCACCGCCGCCGGAAAGTTCAAGCTGGTCATCAGCGATCCGCCCGCTGCTGAGACTAAAGCGCATCCGTAATTTCGTAATCAATCGGCTTGAAAGTGTAGTTGTTAGATTGCTCAGCCGAGCAGGCGGTTAATCCCACAACCAGGTCCATCTTGGCTTGCAGCACCACCCGGTCACCGGCCCGCGAGGTAGGCGGAGCCACCGTGAGGGTGCCGTCGGCCGCGAACTGCACGTTCATAAACAGGTTGAAGGCGGTAGGAATATCGTCGGGCCCAATACCGTAGCGCTCTAAGTTCGTATGTAGGTTCTCGAAGCAACTCGGGTGATACGCGTGATTGTCGTAAATGATCTCAAACGTTTCGGGACTACAGGGAGCCAATAGGAAATCGTTACGGCCGTTGGTGTCTTCTATGATATCAAACATCACGTTACTGCGGTTGCTGTACAAGGCGTGCCCCTGCGTGATGAGCAGCGTGCTGGCGTAATCAAGCGTTTTACCGGACGAAAGCCACTCGCGCAGATCGTGCCGATTGAAGCACACCATGTCCGACACCTGCTCTCCGGTGGGGTCGGTCACGCACAAATACTGACCCTGGTCGATGGTGAAAGCAGCACCTGATTGCGGTTCGATGCGATATTTCATTCGTGATGTTAGCGTGGAAAGGACATTTCCAGTCCGCCGGTACGGCGCGTCCGCTGTACTGCCGGGCTTCGGACACGGTACCGAAGTCGGCCAGCATGGGGTTGGCGGTGCCCTGCCACGCTTGGTCGCGGTCACGGATCACGCGCTGCATCTTGGTGAAACTACCCTGAGCACGGAGTTGGTCAAACTGCCGATGGTCGTTGAACACCAGGGCGGGACGGGCAAACCGACGGGCTTGCCGAGCACTACGCGGGTGTAGACCAACCACAAAAAAGGCCACTCCCCCAAAGCTAAACCCAAAGTTGTTGTCGTCGGGATTGCTAGAAGCCGACGAGGCCCACGGGTGGTCGTCAACGCGGTGCAGGGCATCGAGCTGCTGCCACAGTAGCTTCTCAAAGTGCGCTTCGTCTGTAGTGCTCGGATCGTCGAAAATGGCCACAAAGGTGGTGAAGGCGTGGTTCATGGCGTCTTGCGAAGCGATAAAGTGCTGTAAATCAGGACCTATTGCCTGAGCAGAAGCGTCGGTACCCAAGGCACGGTAGCACTTCACGTGATAAGCGTTGGTGCGAAAGGCCGATTTTGCCCCCAGGCAGGGATACGCCGGATCCAGGACAAAATCACTGAACTGCTGAGCCAACGCTGCGGAGGGGTCGGCGGGTGATCTTCGGAAAGTGGTATTTGCTTTCAAAAAAGTGAAGGGTTAATTGTTGTACGGTAAATAAGTTTTCAACTTCTTAAAATAAGTATTGTTAGCCGAAAGAGAAAATGTTTCTTCGGCTTGGCGGATACAAGAACGATCCGAGTTAACTTACCGTTTGTTTCCGCTAAACCCTGTTTCGTAATGCCCGATGCTCCTGAGTTTAAGTTTGGTGTGATTGCCGACGTGCAATACTGTGCGTGTGAACCTTCCTCTGCCATGAACCGCTATTACGCACAGTCTACTGATAAGCTAACCGAGGCACTGAAGACGTTCGCCCAGCACGACTTACGCTTTATTCTCGATCTGGGCGATTTGATCGACCGGGACTTCAACAGCTTTGACACAATTCTACCGGTATACGAAGCCGCCCGCGCGCCGGTGCACCGTACGCTGGGCAACCACGACTACACCGTGAACGTGATGCACCTGGAAGAAATTCCGCGGCGGTTGGGCTTAGCGCCAACCGGTTATTACGCGGTAGACTACGACCACTGGCGACTGGTAGTGCTCAACGGCAACGAAGTGAGCCTGTTCGCCACCCGGGCGGGCACTCCCCAGCGGCAGCAGGCCGAGCAAATGCTAGAGAAACTTCAGAAGCAGGGCGCTCAGAACGCGCAGGAGTGGAACGGGGGCGTGAGCGAAACGCAGCTTACTTGGCTCGACGGGCAACTTGCCGAAGCCCAGCAAAACAGGCAGTCGGTGATTGTGGCGGGACACTATCCGCTGTATCCGGCCGGAGGACTCAACCTGTGGAACGATGCGGCAGTGATTGCCGTGCTGGAACGCTACCCCGCCGTGAAGGCCTACTTCAACGGCCATCACCACGACGGCAACTACGGCCACCGCAACGGAATTCACTACCTGAATTTCAAGGGCATGGTGGATACCCCGGATCAAAATACCTACGCTATCGTTGAGGTTTATCCTGACCGGCTGGAGGTGCAGGGTTTTGGACGGGAGGAAAATCGGGTGTTAGCGTAGGTGCTGGTCGCGACCAGCACTCACGAAAACAACCATTTGCCCAGCGTCTTGTAGGTAATCTTTGATCCGTAGGTCAGGATGCCGATGCGGTAAATTTTGGCCGCTACCCAGGTGGTTCCGATAAAACCCAGCACCAGCAGGCCCATCGAGGTGAGCAGTTGCCAGGTGGGCACCCCGAAGGGAATGCGCATCATCATGGTGACGGGCGAAGTGAGGGGAATCATTGACATCCACACGGCCAGCGGTCCGTCGGGTTCGTTGAGGATGCCGGCCAGCGTAACGATCGAGAAAATAAGCGGAGCGGCCACCGGAAGCATAAACTGCTGGGTGTCGGTGTCGTTGTCGGCGGCGGAGCCCACGGCGGCAAACAGCGCGCTGTAGAGCAGGTAGCCTCCCAAAAAATAGAACACAAAACATCCCAGAATCAACGGGATATTCACCGTGTCAATGGCCTCTATCACGCCCGAAAACGCCTCTAGTTGGGCAGCCTGTTCGGGCATTTGCTGCGCCATCTCCTCCGGCGAAACGGTCTTTATCTCGTCGTTTGCAAAGAATTGAAGCGCGGTGGTGGCGATTAGTATCGTGAGCACAATCCAGAGTAAGAACTGGGTGAGTCCCACCGAAGCCACGCCGATAATCTTGCCCATCATCAGCTGAAACGGGCGCACCGAAGAGATAATAATCTCCACAATGCGGTTGGTCTTCTCCTCGATCACGCCGCGCATCACCTGGGCTCCGTAGAGGAAGATGAACATATAAATTAAAAAAGCGCTCACGTAGCCCACTCCCGAAGCCACATCCGCGTTGCCCTGCTGCTCTTGACCATTGTCGGTGAGGTTCACCGTATTGATACTCACGTCGGTGTTGAGTTGCGCCAGCGTTTCGGGACTGATATTCGCTGCTTCCAGTCTTAGTTCACGTACCTGTTGCTTCAGTGCGCGCTCGATGCTGCGCTGCAGGTTCATACTCGGGCTGCCTTCCGAGAGGAAATTGATGCCCTGGGGGTCATTAATATCAATGTTGGGAATGTAAAGCAGGCCGTAGCGGTCATCCCGGGGGATATCAGCCTTGGCCTCATCGATCGAAAGCGTTATGTGCTCGTAGCGGATTCCTCCTTCATCTGAATTTTCTTCTAGTTGATCGCCCAGCAGTCCGCTTTCGTCGATCACGGCGATTACTTTCTCTCCCCCACTGTCGCGCGAACTGAGCCAGGCGGGCACAATCACAATGGCGGCAAAGAGCAGTGGCCCCAGCAGCGTCATAATCAGAAAGGATCGCTTGCGCACCCGCGTCCAGTACTCGCGTTGAATGATTAGGCCAATTTTACTCATACTTTCTTTAGTTAATTAGTCCATTAGTCCATAGTCAACGGTCGACAGTCCACAGTTAATGGTCGATAAGCCGTTGCTGGTGACGATAAAGGCTGTCGACTATGGACTGTCGACTATCGACTATCGCCTATTTGCCTCGCTGCACCTCCGCAATAAATATATCGTTCATGGTGGGCATCTTCTCCTGAAACGCCTGCACCTCTACCTGCTGAATAAGCGCCTCTAACAGCCGGTTGGGCGAAATGCTGGGTTCGGCGCGGATCACCGAAGTGGTATACGAATCTTCTCCCAATTGCTGATCCAGCATCTCGTAGGGCACCGCCAGCCCGTTGAGCTGTCCGCCGTGCACCACCTCGTAGGTGTTGGTGCGGTACTGGTTTTTGATCGCCTGCTTGGTGCCGTCCAGCACCTTTTCGGCCTGGTGGATCATCGCCACGTGACTGCACATCTCCTCTACCGACTCCATGCGGTGGGTAGAGAAGATAATCGTTTTGCCCCGCTCGCGCAGCGCCAGAATTTCGTCCTTAATCAGGTTGGCGTTCACCGGGTCGAAGCCCGAAAAGGGCTCGTCCAGAATAATCAGGTCGGGCTCGTGCACCACCGTGGCGATAAACTGAATCTTCTGCTGCATGCCCTTCGACAGGTCTTCAATCTTCTTTTCGCTCCAGCCCGAAATCTCCAGACGCTTGAACCAGTCGCGGATGCGGTCGTTGGCTTCGCGCGCCGACAGGCCCTTAAGGCGGGCCAGATAGCGCAGTTGTTCGCCCACCTTCATTTTTTTGTACAGACCCCGCTCTTCGGGCAGGTAGCCAATGTCGGCAATGTGGCGGGGCGCCAGCGGCTCGCCCTTGATGAGCACCTCGCCGCGGTCGGCGGTGATAATTTGGTTGATAATGCGAATGAGCGTGGTTTTGCCCGCTCCGTTGGGACCCAGCAAACCGAAAATCGCCTGCTTGGGAATAGCAATGCTCACGTCGCGCAGCGCCTGGTGGTTGGCGTAGCGTTTGTCAATGTGGTGGGCTTCAAGGAGATTCATAAGCAGTCGTTGCTATTGCAGGAGAAATGCGCATCAAGGGCTAAGGCGGTCTCAGATTTAAAGAGGGACGCAGCGGATATCCTTCTAAACAAGCGAAAAATGGCCCCTTGGGTAGATTGCCCCTTATCCGCTCGAAAACGCTTTACTAAAAGTATTAGGGCGTGTTGACATATGGGCTATCAGAGATTTTGAGGTTGATTTTCGTCTGGTCAAGGCATTTGAGAAGCGCGATGCCGAGCATCGGGCGCCGAAAATAACGCAGAACAGGCGGAAAGCGGACCAAAATCACCGTTTAAGTTTATATGTCAACACGCCCTAGACAACCCTTATTTGCTCACCCCGAGAAATTATCGTACAGCGTCTTCTCCTGCTTATCGCTCAGCGGCTTCCCGGCGTGCAGCACCACGCGATACCGAAAGGTGACACTTTCTCCGTCTTGGAGCTGGTAGTTTAGTTCGTCTTTTCCGTCAGATAGCGCTTTTTGCCCCAGCGGATTGGCGGCGAACAGGCCGTAGCCCCGCGCGTGCCAGTAGGTGGGGAAGCCCACGTTGTCGGGATGGTCGATGATGGTGATCGAGGCGGGCTGCTCATCCACCCGGCCCGACAACTGCACCCAGCGGGCGCGGGTGCCCCACACCTCGTCGCCTTCCACGCCTTCGCTGCTGCGGTACAAACCGTTCACTCCTTCGTTGTTCATGGCCTTCACCTCGGTAGGAACACCGCTCGCGTCGGTAAATACGGCGGGTTCATCCGACGGGTGCTCCAGAGCGCGCGCCACCCGCACGCCCAGCATACCCTCCTTGTTGTCCGTCAGCGAAACATCGCCCACCGCCGTGAGCGTGGTGGTGCGGTCGATCAGGTAGGTATCTTTATTCTGCGCCGAAAACACAAACTTAGTTTCCTCTTCCAGCACCTTATCATCGTCGGAAGTGATCCAATCGGCGGTGACGTGCAGCATCCCCTGCTTGCCATCGGAGGTTTCCAACACTTTGCGGTGGTGGATGGTACCGTACTTGCCGTTCGGGTCCACGGCATCGGAGTTGTTCCAAAAGTCGTAGCCGTTCACGTCGCCGTAGTTCAGCCACAACCCTACGTGGTGCGGATGGTCGACGCGCTCACCGGGCCGGGCATCGAGCGGAAAGCCGCGCGTCACCACCGTGCCGTCCGGCGTCCGCAACGGATATAACACCGGCTTCTTGATGGTGTTCGGAAAGATATAGGCCGTGAAGGGTTGACCATCAGCGGCTATATCCACCCGCTGCGCGGCGGTGTCGGATTTCACGGTGAACTGCACCTGGGCGGTGGTCGCTCCGGCAAACAGACACAACAGGGCAATTGCCGCGCAAGGGCGCAGACGGGTACAGTGGTAAGAGAAAGTTGCCAAGGATTTATTATTTTAATCCACGGTCGACGGTGGAGCCATCGACCGTGGACTATGGACTATTTTGTTAGCTCACCACGATATCTTGCGCCTTGTCGTCGAAGGTCACGCGCTTGCCCGAGTGCAGGGCGGCGGTGCACATGATGTTGGCCACCGAGTGGTTATAACCGGCTTCTACCGGAGCGTTGGGAGTTTCGCGACTGCGCACGCACTCCATCCAGTTGAGCATGTGGAGGCTCGTCATATCATCGGCCCCGGTGTTGGCACTGGTTTCCACCTTAGCGGCGTCGGCCAGCGAAAACTCTTCCAGCATGAAGGGTTCCATGCCCATGGCGCTGGCAAATTTCTCGTTCAGGCCACCGCTGGGCGTCACTTTGTTGGTAGCGAGGTTAAGTTCACCCCCGTTAGAGAAGTAGAGTTCCTTCACGCCGCCCGCCGAGTTGTGCATGCGGGAAGAGTAAACCACCTGAAAGCCTTTGCTCATATCGTCCTGCGGACCATAGTCGAACACGGCCGTCATGGTGTCGGCGTTCTCGCGTCCGTCGCGCCACATGTAGATGCCGCCGTTGGCCGCCACACTGCGCGGGTGGTCGTAGCCGCTGAACCAGTGCACGGTGTTGATCTGGTGCGACATCCACTGCCCGGGGATGCCCGAGGAGTAGGGGTAGAACAGGCGGTATTCCAGGTACTTGCGCGGGTCCCAGTTTACCTTGGGGCGGTTCATCAGGTAGCGGTCCCAGTCGGTGTCTTCCTTCTTAATGGAAGCGGTCAGCTCGGGCAGCCGCCAGCGGCCGGGCTGGTTCACGTTCCAGGTCATCTCCACCATGGTGATGTCGCCAAACTTGCCGGATTTGATGTAATCTTCGGCGGCGTGGTAATTGGGGCCGCTGCGTCGCTGTGAGCCTACCTGCACAATTTTGCCAGTATCTTTCACGGCCTTGCGCACCGTGCGGGCGTCTTCCATCGATTCGGCCAGGGGTTTTTCTACGTAGGCATCTTTGCCCTGGTTCACCGCCTCGGCGCAGTGGAGCGCGTGCTGAAAATCGGCGGTGCTGATGATAACGGCATCCATTTGTTGGGTGTCGTAAAGTTCTTCGTTGTTGCGGCTGGCGGCGATCTTCTTACCATACTGCTCCTGTATGTAAGCCTGGGCTTCATCGCGGCGGCGGTTCCAGATATCGGATACGGCTACCAACTCAAAGTTTTGGGCTTCGGCGTGCTTCATAAAAGCGGGCAACAGTGCACCTCGGAAGCGGCCCGAGAAGCCGACGATGCCCACGCGCACGCGCTCGTTGGCACCAATGATGCGTCCGTAGCTGCGGGCCGACATGGCCAACGAGAGTCCGGCCGCCCCGGCGGCTCCTTTTTTAATGAATTCGCGCCGCCCGGTCGGCCGGTCGCTCTTGTTAGGGGTGTGATTCATGGGTGTAGTGTTTTTAGTTCGTGCCGGACAATATACTAAATTATGCCTAAAACTTGATGCCCAGGTCCAAACTAAACAGATCGTTCTTCACCACAATGTCTTGGACGGGGGCAAACTCGTTGCGCACCACGTTGGCCAGCCCACGCCGGTAGCTGAACCCGCCGAAGAAGATGGTGTTGTAGCCGTAGCGGTATTCAGCTCCCGCGGCCAGCAGCAGCGAAGAGTCCACGAAGCCAAAGTCTTCTACGTACGTCACGGTTTCTGATATATTATCATCCAGCAGTTTGATATCCAGGGTGAACCCCGCCTGAAAGTAGATCCGGGTATCCAGCGCCACTTCGTTGGTGAACAGCTTCATGGTAGCCGGAATCTGTAGATAATGCAGCTTGTAGCGGTCCTGCGCCTCGCCGACGTCATTGCGCAGCCCTACCCGCTTGGGGACGAAAAACAATCCGCTGGAAATAAAGTAGTTGTCGGTGAGCATATAATCCAGCACCGCTCCGCCGATCATCCGCCCTCCCACTCCATCGCTCGAGAAGTTAACGTCGGCCGACTCATCGTTCACCCGGTTGAACGATAGGGTTGGGGATATTTGCAGCCCTAGTTTGATGCGGGAAAAGTTGATTTGGGCAAATGCAGCGGTAGAACTTACCAGTAAGAGAAAAATAAGCGTAAACTGTCTCATACCTTGTGATTAAATTTGTCGTTGTTTAAAATTGTTGATTCTATTTCCGATTCTATGCCTCGTTTGTTTTCCGTGGGCGCACTTTTCATCCTAATAAGTGGGTGCGTCGGAGGATTGTTTTCTTGCCAGTCTGATTCCTGCCGCTCGGTTCCTGATCTTTCTTCTACCCGCGTATCGGTTTCGGTGGTTCCTTGGGACCAAGCGCTATTCGCGGCGCAAAGTAGCCAAGATATTGAAAAACTACTATACCAATATCCTGATTTTGCGCACACTTACTTACATTCCGATGAATATCCGGCCGACTCCGTCCTGGCTCGTCAGTACTACCAACTTGTCGGTAATCCTTCGATTGACACCCTGCACCAGCAAACCGAGGAGACTTTCGGCGATTATGCCGATCTGCACGAGGACTTTACGCAGGCCTTTCGGCTCATCAAGTACCACTTCCCCTCCTTCGTGGCCCCCACTGTTTATACCGCCTTCACCGGATTGGGCACTTTCGGGGATGACCTGCTGGTTACCGACAGCCTGGTGGTGGTGAGCACCGAGTTCTTCGTAGGCCCCTCGGCCCGGTATCGTCCGCAAACGCACGACTACATCCTGCACCGCTACCAGCCGCTCACCATTGTGCCCAGTTGCTTGTTGCTACTTTCCGACCGGTTCAACGCTACGGACCTAAGTGACCAGTCGCTGCTGGCGGAGATGATTTACTACGGCAAGAGCTACTATTTTGTGCAGCAGACGATGCCCTGCCTGGCGGATAGCATCCTGATGGGATACAGCAGCGAACAGATGCGGCTGGTGGAAGAAAACCGTCAGTTGATCTGGTCGCACTTCGTGGACAATGAGCTTTTCTACAAGAACGACCAAACCGCTAAGACGCGCTACCTGGCCGATCGGCCGGGCACGGCGGAGATTAATAATCGTTTGCCGGGCCAGGTTGGTCGGTGGCTGGGCCTACAGATTGTGCAGACCTACGCGGAGCGAAGCGGAGCCTCGCTTCCCGAGGTGATGCAACAGGAGGCCCAGGAGCTATTTATACAGGCAAAGTATCGGCCTTAACCCCTTGGAAAGTGGGACGGGGAATCTCCAAACTGTTCAGCAAGGCATCTATCTGCTTCTCGCGCTCAAATTGCCGCTCGCCTAGGTCACGGGCGTTGGCCTGATAGGTATCTAGCCGCTGCCGATCGTTCACGAAAGGAGCCAGTTGGGTCACAAAATCATGGGGCTGCTGCGGAGAAGCGTAAAACCCGCAGCGGTTTTCTTCCATCAGGTCGGCAATCCACCCCCGGCGGTTGGTGATGCTCAGCTTTCCGGCCGCCAACGCTTCGAAGAACTCGGTTGGACTGCGGTTTTGCCGGGCCGGGTGGTCGGCCAGTGAGATATAGACCGCATCCGTGACGTTGAGGACCGACAGCAATCCGTACTTATTTTGGTGAGGCACAAATTGCAGATTGTTCAGTTGCCCTTGTTCGGCGTAGGCTTGCAAACGTTCTTGCTCGCCCCCTTCACCCACCAGCAGAAACAGCACATCGTTCAGTTGTTTTTGCTGACACGCCCGGGCCGCTTCAATGAGAGAGTCTAGGTGGTGGGCAGGCGCTAGTGGGCCAAAGTGCGTCACCACAAACTTACCGGCCACGTCAAACTGCCGCTCGTGGTATTCGCTACGCGCTGACCGACTAAAAAACCGACAATCGGACACTTCGGGAATAAGGTGAATAAGCTGCCGGGGCGCAATCTGCCGAAGGCGCTGCTCCGTATCAGGTGAGAGGGCCACCAGGGCCCTCGCTTTCTGGTAGATTTTTCTATCAAGTCGGGTAAACAGTTTCTTCGGGCTGGGGAAGGGGGCATCCAGGGTTGTCTCATGCACCTCGGCGTAGAACGGCATTGAGAATTTTCGTTGGAAGTACAAGCCAACCAGCCCCAGCGGGGGTTGCGTGACGGTGATGTAACAGACATCGGCCTCCTGGAAGAGCATCGCCTTGCGACAAACCATCCAAACAAAGCGCAGCAAAGCACGACTTCGGCCCAGGCGGCTCATTCGGGAACTATAGGGCACTGGCAGGTAGTGCACGTGGATGCCGTCGATGAATACCTTCTTGTGCTTCGGTCCCGCATGACCACTTATCAGGGTAACCTGATGACCGGCATCGACCAAGCCCCTGGCCAGGTGATAAGACCGGATGGCACCACCTTCTTCCGGGGTTTTGAAGTGCTGATCAACGTACAGGATGTGCATCGGCAGATAGGAAAAAATCTTTGGGGAAACGGGCTTCAAAATACTACTTATTTTCTTTAGAAACATAACAAGCGGACGCAAACTGCGCACAAAAATGTTAAGCGGTTGACCCATTGGTAGTTGCGGTGGTTTGGTTGATCTTGGGGGAGGAGTGTGAACAGTGTCATCGTGCTATTCACGCCACCAAGGTGCGTTTTGAGCTTAGCATCCAAGCGATTGATAGCGCTTCGAAAATCAAACTGACCCCCAAATAGTACTTGAGTGCCATCGCTAACCCTTTTTGATTGTACGCAGAACACTTTTGCGTGAACTTTCGGGCTCACTTTGTCCCTCCCCGTATGAAATCATTTTATCTGGCTTTTCTGTTGCTGTTCACCGCTTCTCTGACGGTTGCTCAGCAAACTTACTACGTATCCACTACGGGTTCAGACACCAATGATGGCCGTTTCGCACCCACTACGGCCTGGAGAACAATCGTATACGCCTCCAGCAGCGTACCCGCGGGCAACTACATCATTCAACTGGGGGCCGGGGTGTTCGTGCTCGAATCTCGGCGGCCTCGCTCAAAGACGACTGGACGCTCAACGGACAGGGCCACACCGGCACCACCACCACCACGATCATCAACACCGCACCTTCAGGGCTACTGGAGCCATCTGTCTTCCCCTAAAGATGAAAAGCAGGATTACCCGCGAGAACTACCTGATCGGCGGCAACGGACTAGATGATGTGACCATCAGCAACCTAGTGTGACTTCTCGGGTAAACCAGCCCCTAGACGGGGCATCAGGATGAAGTACGCCAACAACCTGGAGCTCTTCAACTTGGTGATCCGCGAGTTCCCCTGGAACGGCATCTACCTGCGCAAGGAACGCAGGTTAGAATTCACCACGGAGCTTCTTTGAGAACGCAGCTACGAGAATCTGTGCAAAACCTACGGGGAGCTGCGATCCGCACCCGCTACATGAATGACTTTACCCTAGACCATTGTGAGTTTGAACTCACTAAAGGTTGAGGCTACGGTTACAAGGGTAGTGGCCACGAAAACGCTAAGATGCACGACAACGTCTTTCACGGCAACAATTCTCTGGGACCCAACGAAACGTACTGCCCCTTTGACTTTGAGGCCGCGCACGAGTTTGAGTCGGCGCTGGAAATCTACAACAACATCTTCAAGGCATGGTCTCGGTGCCCCAGTCCAGCGAACACGGTCTGCAATCTAGCCAGTGGCCCGAAACTTACTTATCCGTATAGCATCCGCATTCATCACAACACTCTTCTACGGCTCGGGCGGCGTGGAAGGGCCGCGCAGTGCACCTTGAAATTGACCACAACTACTTCGCCCAGAACGTGGAACAATAATGGAAGAGTTTTTGAGATCCACGGCGATACCGATCCCGAGGTCCGACCACTATTCACCACAATGTGGCCGAATGCTCAATGGGCTTTGTGTTTCAAAAAGAATGAGTTAACAGTGAGAACATTAGCATCTACAACAACACGGTGTACCTGGTGAATACTACACGAAACGAGTTTCCGACGAGCTTTCTGGAAGTGAGCGGGGCGGTGAGCAACTGGCAGGTACGAACAACATGGTGTTCACTCTGGATCCTGGGGCAGCGAGTCAGCCTGGTTTTAGTCGAGGCAGTCTGCCAGCTCTGGAATGACGTTGAGCCACAATCTGTCGTGGAAGGTACCAACATCGTCAGCGGTCTGCTAGGACTCCGGAACTGGCGCTAGCGGGCTCAAAGCCGACGGCATACTTTTCGCCGAGGAGCGGACAGCTACGTGGTGGACGAAGGCATCGACGTAGGTTTTCCCTTTGAGGGTGGTGCCCCCGATATAGGTGCACACGAATGGATGGGTGCGCAGCCTCCTGTCACTCACACCATCACCGCTTCGGCCGGTGCCAATGGAAGCATCAGTCCCACTGGCTCGGTTACCGTCGCAGATAGTGATGACCAAACCTTCACCATCACCGCCGCTGCGGGCTATCAGATCGCCGACGTGCTCGTGGACGGCACCTCGCAAGGGGCACCGGCCAGCTACACCTTCACCAATGTCACGGCCAACCACACCATCAGCGCTTCCTTCGTAGCTACACCCCCCGGCAACGAAGCGGTCACCAGCATCAGTATTACCGCGACCCCACGCACCATCACTACCGACGGCGGTACCGCCCAGCTTACTGCCGACGTCTCACCCACTAATGCTACCAACGCATCCGTCACCTGGTCTATCCAGGGCACTACCCTGGGCGCTACCGTATCCGCTTCCGGCCTAGTCACCGCCTCCGGCGAAACTACCGGCAACGGAACCATCACCATCCGTGCTACCGCTGATGACGGCTCCGGGGTATCTGATGACTACGACCTTACCATCACCAACCAGGCCTCTGACCCCGATACCCAAGCCCCCTCTGCCGTAACGCTCAGCGCTGATGATCCTACCCCCTTCTCAGTGAGGCTCTCCTGGTCCACTGCTTCTGACAACATCGGGATTACCGAGTATCAAGTCTACCAAGACAACTCCCTCATCGCTACCCTGTCCAGCACCGAGCTCGCCTACACCGCCGTGGACCTGTCCGCTGAAACTTCCTACACCTTCACCGTCAAAGCACTCGACGCCGCTGGTAACACCTCTGATCCGAGCAACCCGCTCACCGTCACCACCCTGCCCCCCAGCAGCGATACTGAAGCCCCCTCTACTGTTGTACTAAGCCTGGAGAGCCAGACTACCGCTACGGCAACCCTGTCCTGGACTGCCGCTACCGATAACGATCAACTCGCTTTCTACTACCTCTTCCAAGATGATATTCAGATCGCTACGATCAACGCCACCACCACTACCCATACCGTTACGGACCTAGCCCCCGGTACCCACACCTTCACCATCAAAGCCGTAGATGCCGCCGGTAACCAATCCCAAAACAGCAACTCGGTGAGCGTGACTATAGAAACTGCCCCGCCCCCCCAGCCTGCTGACTCTACTGACACCCAGGCCCCCCAGCCCTTTGAACTACTCGCTACCGCTACCCCCACCACCGTAAACCTGTCCTGGACTACCCCCCAGGATGACTACGGGGTAGTAGGCTACATCCTCTTGGTCAATGGGGTGGCGCAAGATACTCTATCCGCTACCGCTACTTCCTATTCAGCAACTGGACTTAACCCCGATAGCACCTACAGTTTCACCCTGGTGGCTTTTGACCAGGCCGGTAACACCACCGAGGCTTCCTACACCATTAACCTATCTGAAGTGGTTGACCCAACCGATCCACTGCCCAGTGAGCCCGAAGTGCCCCTGGCTGCCGCCCCGCCCCTGTTCACCCCCAACGACGATGGGCAAAACGATACCTGGCAGATCACCCTGCCTGATGGGCAAGTGCTCAGCAGTCTCAAGGTCTACGACCAGCGTGGTAGAGTCGTCTTCACTACCACGCAAGCCGATCAACCTTGGGACGGCACCTTCCAAGGAAAACTACTGCCCGAAGGCCCTTACTATTACGCACTCAATATCTTGGATACTAACAATAACCAAACACGTAGTACCACCGGCTCCGTGGCCCTACTTAGATAAACCACAATGAAACGAATTGCCTTAGTTATCGCTCTCTTTACCTCTTTCCCGTTGGTTGCCCAGCAATTACCCTATCTAAATCCGCTGGTCAGTCCGCATCTCTATAATCCAGCCTATGTGGGAAGCAGCGGCTACGGAGAAGTGTGGTTGGTGCACCGCCGACAGTGGGTAGGAATTAACAACGCGCCCGTAGTAAACGCGGCGCAGCTGCAACTGCCCTTTAACAGTGGGTTGTCGCTCGGACTCACCGCGATAGATAATCGTCAGGGATTTTTCGCAACCAGTCTGGGACGACTGACTACTAATTATGCGGTACAGTTGGGAGAAGACCACGAGCTAGCCGCGGGTTTATCGTTTGGAGCGGGAACCAGCCGCGTCGACGTTGGTAGTTGGGGAGATAGTTTTACCAACGACCCAACCGCCCTAGCGGCGATGGACGGTCAGTATTTTCTGACCGGTGGGTTAGGACTTCGTTACCGCCTGCGAGGGCTGCAACTAGGGGTTGCTCTTCCTCAGTTGGCCCAGTCCGACCGACTAGAGGTGGGTGATGTGGAACAAGCAGGCATCGACCTGAACCGCTACCAGTTGCTTTCGGCACGCTATCGTATGAACTTCAATCAGATTGGGGTTGAACCTCAGGTACTGTACCATCGAGGGGCCAACCTGCCCGATGAGTACGAGGCTGGAGCTACGGTCTACTATCGCCAGTTGGCGTGGTTAGGGGGTTCGTACCGGCAGTCGAGCAACGCTTCCGCTTGGGCAGGGGTGCAGCTTTACCGCCAGCTTCGTCTCAACTACGCCTACGAAATGGCGGTTGGCACCGAAGGAAGTGAACTGGGCGGCACGCACGAAGTGCTACTAGCTTTCCGGTTCGGCAAGAAGAAACGAAGCCAAGAACAAATAATTAGCGAAGCGGCCGATGAGGCAGTCGTCAACGATCCGCTGGCTACCAACGAGCCGCTAGAGGAGCCGGAAGCGGCGGAAGAACCGCAAGAGGAACCGGCTAGTGAGCCTATTCCGGCCGATGCTCCGAACGAACCGACGTTCGTAGAGGAAGATAGTACAACTCCGCTTGCTGATACCGAAGCGCCGGATACTCCAGTAGAGGACTTCTCCGAAGAGCCTGCCTTCGCCCCCGATCCGCTGGCTTCTCCCAACAATCAGGTGGCGGTAGCGCCCAGTAACGATCCGCTGGAAATGGAACCTGGTTACTACGTGGTAGTGGGGGCTTTCAGCGTACAAGGCAACGCCATCCGGTACCAGGGCGCATTAGAAACGCAGGGTCAGAAGTCGGAGTATGGCTTTAGCTCTAAAACCCAATTGTACTACGTGTACGTGAAGCAGTCGGGCGATGTCTCCTCGGCGCGCCGTCGCTACGAGAAGGTGCGCGAGATTCCGATGTTTATGTTTGATGGGGCTTGGGTGCTTAAAATTGAAGATGCCCAGCGCTAGACTCAACTAGATAGCGGGCTTAAATGTGTTCGCCAGGAAGGATACGCCAGAAGAAAGTGACCGAATTTGGTTACTTTCTTCTGGCGTACTTGTTTACTTAGTAGAACCTTCAAGCCAATGCCCACGCTCTACTTCCCCCTGCTTCCACCGCTCGCTAGCGATACGCTAACGCACCTATCGCATCCGGAAGTGCTACCGAGTTACCCTACGCTCGCCCCCCCCTTACAGCGGGCGGTCACCTTCGCCTGGCGGTGGATGCGTGGCCAGCCTAGCTTCACCGTGCCGACGTCGGGGTCTACCGGCCCACCGAAAACCATTGAAGTCACCCGCCAGCAGATGCTAGCCAGTATCCGAAACACCCAGCGGGCGTTGTCCCTCACTTCGGATCATACCGCTCTGTTGTGCATCGACCCGGCTTACATTGGTGGTATGATGATGCTGGCCCGGGCGCTGGAGATCGGCATGGATGTGGTTGGCGTAGCTCCATCGGCACAGCCGCTCGTTGGCCTTCCGGTACGGCCTTCGTTTCTGGCGCTGGTGCCCCTGCAACTACAAAGTCTGCTCGAAGCTAATCTGATTCACCTCAACGCTGCTCACGCGATCCTGGTCGGAGGCGCCCCGGTAGGCTCTTGATCTGGAGGAATCATTCGTACCCGAAGTTACGTCCCCCGTGTACAGCACCTACGGCATGACCGAGACCGCCTCGCACGTGGCTTTGCGGGCCCTAAACGGACCCGAGGCCAGCGATGCTTTCCGCGTGTTGGGCAGCACGCAGATTGGTGCTGATTCGCGGGGCTGTCTTACCCTGCGGGGGGCAGTAACTCAGCACGAACTAATTATAACCAATGATCAAGTAGAACTGCTCGATGAGCGGCGCTTCCGGTGGCTCGGCCGTCACGATTGGGTGATCAATAGCGGAGGAGTGAAAGTGTCGCCCGAACCGGTGGAGCGGACCGTGGCTGCCCAGGGGCTATTGACTACCCCTGATCCTCAATTTTTGGTGGTAGGCTTGCCCGACGGGCGGCTGGGGCAGCGGGTGGTGTTGGTTGTTGAAGGGCCACCTGCCCCAACGTCCGATCAGCAACACATACTGCGCACGTTAGCAACCGCATTGCCGCAGTACCACTCTCCTCGGGAGATACGATACGTTCGAAGCAATTCCCCGAACCCCCAACGGAAAACTTAACCGCCAAGAAACCGTGACGATGCTATTGCGTACTATTTCCTGATGCCCGCTAGCGGCTTTGTTGTTACTCATTTTGTTTATGCCCACCGTTGTTAACATCCGCTACCAGACCCGGTCGCTGCCTCCGCCGTATTCGTACCACTATGCGCTCGAGCTGCGCCCTGAAGACCAGGCGGTACGGGCGCGCCTGGATTGGACGTATACCGACCGGGACGAACTGACTGAAGGAGACATAGAAGAAGAGGGATTTTCAGCCAACGACGATTTTTTTTGGGAGGGAACATTACCCTTAGTTTGGAAAGCGCCGCTGCACGACCTGCTGCAAAACCCCCGATGGTTGCCAGAAACCGCCACTGATGACAGCGCGCTTAGGGTGACGGTAACCGATTCTACAAAAGAGACTACGGGTGGAAGCCCTTATGACCACGCGGAGTGGGAGTATTTTTTACAGGAAACCGTACAGGCAATTTACGAAGCCGCCCAACGGGAGCGCCCGTTGCGGTTGGCCTACCTAGTTATTCAGGAAGACGGCAAACCCGTCGAGTTGCGTTGGGAGGCCAGCTTTTTGCACCGATCTTTCACCATGATGCGCGTATCAAACGACCAATCACCGAAGCAGCCGGTGCCCTGGCAACAACTGCGCCCCTTACTCCAAGCGTGGTACGTACCCGACTATCATCCCGAGAAGGCCGAGCCGAGCTCTCCGCGGCAAGCCGGGGATTACGTGGATCCGGGAGATGGCCATTGGTATCAACTCGGTAAAGCGGCTACGAATCCAGGAAAGCCCGACGCGATAGGTCATCTCCGGTCGGCAGTCCGAAGCTTTGGAATCTTTCCTGAGCGAAACAGCTAGTGGTTGTTAGAGGCAAGGCGACAAAAGACCCTGTCTGCCGACTGACAATTGCCCGTCAAACAATTCATTTAGAAGTACCGTTGTACTTCTTGTTTTTAATGGTGGATTGAAGACATTCGGCATTTATTAATTGCTTAGAACAAACCACTAGCCCTTTTATGTTTTATGCAATATACTTGGCGTAAAATCAGCGTATCGCTAATTTTTTGTAAATATTTTTGAGATATAGTAATTAACCGTACTTTTATTCCCGTCAATGTCTCAATGTAATGGGTTTAGTGCATAGCATTCGTCAGGACTAGTTACACTTACTCCGGCCTCTAGATTTTTTACCCATGAAAAACAACCTTCGCGATCGCCTGAGGAAGTACCAGTACTCCACGGCTATCCCCCTTTTCTTGATGGCTATCGATGCGGCTATCATAACGGGAACCGTTCAGCTTATTCACCGCTACACCCCCTGGCTGGATGCTGTGACTCGCCAAACCGCTATTTCTTTAAGCATCAACGCCGCCTTGTGCTGGCTGGTGGCCTCCATGCTCGTCTCAGCCTATCAAATAGAAAACTTAGGCCGCGCGCGCAAATTAGCTGCCCACTGGGTGGCATCGGGCACGCTTTATCTACTATTGGTACTGCTACTGGTGCTCCTGCTTCCGTCGTTGACCTTCAACGTTGGGCAATTAGCAATACTCGTGGCTGTTACCATTCCACCTATGTTAGCTAAACTGGGGCTACTTTACTTCTATCGGTTCTATCGCCACCAGTACCCCTATCAGAAAAAGGCAGTTGTGGTGGGCTACACTCCGCGGGGACAAGACCTGGGCCGTTACTTTACGGAAACCCGCTCGCTGCCACAAATATTCCTGGGCTACTTCGATGACGCTCCTCCCCCGGAGTTTCTGCTGTCAGATAAACATTTGGGAAGCACCGCCGATATCAAAGAGTATTGCTTGAACCACGGGGTGCGCGAAATTTACTACGCCATGCGTAACAATAGCGCCCTTCTGGAAGATCTTTCTTCGTTTGCTGAGCACAATTTTATCTACTTTGGCATCGTGCCCGACGTGGGCGGACTCAACGCAGGACGTCGCATCGACACGCAACTTTACGACGACAGCCGCATTCCCGTCATCTCTACCCGAAAGGCCCCCTTGCGCTTGCTGGTGAATGCCCAGTTGAAACGAGGCTTTGACGTTGCTTTTTCACTGATGGCTTTGTTATTTTTGGTTCCCTTCGTATTTCCGATTATTGCGCTGGCAATCAAACTGGAGTCGCCCGGCCCGGTGTTCTTCAAGCAGTTGCGGCCGGGGCGGAACAACCAGTTGTTTTGGTGCTTCAAGTTCCGAACCATGCGGGTGAACAACGAAAGCGAGCGTCAGGCATCCAAAAACGATCTGCGCATTACCCGCGTTGGTGGCTTTTTGCGCAAGACCAGTCTGGACGAGCTACCTCAGTTCTACAATGCGCTCCTGGGCGATATGTCGGTGGTAGGTCCGCGTCCTAATCTGATTACCCACCTGGAGCAGTACCGCAAGGTGATTCACGAGTATCCGCTGCGCCACCAGATCACGCCCGGCATCACGGGCTACGCCCAGATCAGCGGCTACCGGGGGGAGACCAAAGAACTGCACCAAATGCAAGAGCGGGTCAATTACGACCTGTGGTATATTGAGAACTGGAGTTTAGCCTTTGACCTGGAAATTATCGGACGCACCGTATGGAATGCCGTATCGGGTGAAGAAAACGCCTACTAAATGGCTACCCAGACACCTTCCGAAGTCACCGTGCGCGCCTTAAAGAAAGTACAACTGATTCGCACCTGGGTCACGACGGCTCCTTATCAGCAATTTATTGCGGAGATCGCCGAGCGGGCGCAACAGCGGCAGTCGGCCTACGTCTGCTTTGCCAACGTGCATATGCTGATGGAGGCCTACCACGATCCAAGCTTCAACCAAGTGGTGAATCAAGCTGATTTGGTGGCTCCCGACGGGCGGCCGTTGTCGGTGCTGATGCGCTGGCAGTACGGACTACAGCAGGACCGGGTGTGCGGCATGGACCTGCTGCCCGACTTGCTACGCACCGCTACCGAGCAAAATCTATCGGTCTACTTTTACGGATCTACCCAGGAAACGCTTGATGTGATTCAATCTCGTTTAACGGAAGAATATCCCACCCTGCGGATTGCCGGTTTGGAGTCTCCGCCTTTCCGTCCCCTCACCGCTGAAGAAGACCAGGCGGCCGTTGATCGTATCAATGCTTCGGAGGCCAATCTGGTGTTCGTATCGTTAGGCTGCCCGAAGCAAGAGCGCTGGATGGCCGACCACCAGGGGCGGGTGCAGGCGTGTATGTTGGGATTGGGTCAGGCATTTTTAACCTACGCCGGTACCGAAAAACGACTGCCCCGGTGGGCGCATGATTATGCCCTGGAGTGGGCCTACCGACTGTATCTGGAGCCCGGACGGCTGTGGAAACGTTATCTGGTGGGCAATACCTGGTTTTTGTACAACGCCTTTATCAGCATCGTGCGCTCGAGAGCCCGGGTTTTTGACTAACTTGTTCCGATCGTTATCATTGAGATAGCGCGAAAAATGTTTTTTTATGAAAGTTTTGATCACCGGTGGGTCCGGTTTCATTGGCACCAATCTTATACAATCTTACTTAGATCAAGGAGTTGACGTACTGAACCTAGACTGGAACCCTCCGCTCAACGTAGCCCACACTCCTCACTGGCAGGAGGTTGACATTATGGATGCGGCGTTGCTTAACGATGCCTTCTCTGCTTTCCAACCCACCCACGTAGTACACCTGGCGGCTCGCACCGATACCGATATCTACGAACTGGACGGCGACCTGAACGAATACGTGCAAAATACCCAGGGCACCCAGCACGTGTTAGACGCGATCAAGGCAACTCCCAGTGTGCAACGCGCGATCATCACCGCCAGCATGTTCGTATGCGAAGCGGGCTACCTACCGCAGCACGACCAGGACTACCGTCCGTTCACCCTCTACGGGGTGAGCAAGCGGCTCACCGAAGAATACACTCGGGCGGCCGATCTGCCCTGCCCGTGGACGATCATCCGACCGCAGACAATCTGGGGACCGTGGAGCCTGCGCTACCGTGACGTGATGTTTAAGGTGATGAAGAAGGGGCTGTATTTTCACCCCAGTAAGAAGAACGTGCGCCGGGCCTACGGCTACGTGGGCAACGTGGTGTGGCAAATCCAGCAAATCTTGCAAGCCGACGAAGCCACTGTGAACGAGCAGGTGTTTTACGTGGGTGACCTGCCCATTGACCTACGGCAGTGGGTGGAGCAAATATCGCTCGAGTTGACGGGCAAACCGGTTCGTTTGCTGCCTACTCCCCTGGTAAAGGGCATCGCGTTAACCGGGGATTTGCTGTTACGCGCCAACGTTCGGTTTCCCCTTACCAGCACCCGCTTCAACAGCATGACGCAGGACTACCTGGCTCCGATTGAGAAAACCTACGAGGTGCTGGGATCTCCTCCCTACACCACCGAAGCGGGAGTAAAAGAAATGATCGCCTGGCACCAAACCGATGCCGCGCACGTGCCGCAACTGGCGGGGCGGAAACTGCGCGCCGAGACGGTGGCCCCGCGACCCATTCCGGTATGAAGAAAATTCTGGTGGTTGGACAAACCCCTCCTCCCTACGGGGGACAAGCAGTGATGATTGATAGTATGCTAAAGGCTGATTTTAGCCGGGTGAAGCTTTATCACGTTCGCATGGATTTTTCGGCCGATATGGACGAAGTGGGTAAGTTTAAGCTGGCTAAGGTTGCCAAGCTAGTGCTACTCATTGCTAGAATCTACTACTACCGGTTTCGGCACCAAATTTCAACGCTATACTATCCTCCGGCCCCGCCGAATACCATTCCGGTGCTGCGGGACATTATCATTCTCAATGCGGTGCGCTGGTTGTTCACTTCCACTATTTTTCACTTTCACGCGGCCGGGGTATCGGAGCTGCACGGGCGGTACACGGGCATCATGAAGAAATTATACGAGCGCGCGTATTTCTATCCTGAGGTGAGCATTCGCCTGTCGGAGTTTAATCCGGAGGATGGTAAGGTTTTCAAAGCGCGCCGCGAACACATCGTGCCCAACGGTCTGGCGGACGTCGGCGCGGCTTACCTGGACGGCCAGGAGCAACGCAGCGAGCATAATCCGCTAACTTTGTTATACGTGGGGTTGCTGTGCGAAACCAAAGGACTTATGGTACTTCTGGAGAGCGTGCATCGCCTGGCCCAGGAGGGACACCGCTTTGTGCTGCAACTGATGGGGCGTTTTGAATCAAAAGATTTTCAGCGAGAAATCGAGCAGTTTGTTGCGGAGCGTTGCCTTGCGCCGTACGTCGTTTTCTTGGGGGTGCGCACCGGAAAGGCCAAGCACCAAACGTTTGCCCAGGCGGATATCTTTTGCTACCCAACCTTCTTTGAGGCTGAAACCTTTGGATTAGTCGCCCTGGAAGCGATGCAATTCGGGCTGCCGGTGGTGGCCACCCGGTGGCGGGGGGTGCCCTCGGTGGTGAGTGATCGGGTGAGTGGTTTCATCGCCCCCCCCCGAAACGCCGAGGCCTTCGCCGAAAAACTGGCCGTGCTGCTGGGCGACGCGTTCGATTCGAAAGGAAATGGGTGAGCGGGGCCGAGAAATTTATTGACAGAAATTCACCGATCAAATCCATTTCAATCAGCTTGAGGCTGCATTCACTAGCTAACTCCCCATGCACCTGGTACTTGTCAACCGGAAGAAAATCAGCGTCAGCCGAAGTATCGAGCTCTACTTTGAGCAGGTGGTTCAGTACTTACCGGCTGACATAAAAATTAATTCATTTAGCGCGCCCCGCAACAACCAGGGTCTGCTCAATAGACTACTCAATACCGTAGCGGTGCTAAGGAAGCCCCAAGCCGACGTGTACCACGTGACCGGCGACACAAATTACCTGGCAATCTTACTGCCTAAGAGAAAAACTATCCTCACCGTTCACGATATCTACTACGTTTACTATGCCCAAATGACCAGCAATCCGTTGCTTCGCTGGGTGAAATATCACGCTAACAAATGGTTGTTCTACCAACTGCCCGTCTGGCGAAGTACCTTGGTTACCGTTAACTCGGAGTTTACAAAAAAGGAACTACGGCGGCTCACCGGATGCCAAGCCGATAAGGTGGTGGTAGCCTACTGCCCCATTTCACCCCTGTTTCGTCCGCATCCCAAACCCTTCAACGCCGAAAAGCCGGTTATTCTGCAAATTGGGGTCATGCCCAACAAAAATTTGCTTCGTCTCTCGGATGCGCTGAAGGGCATATCTTGTCAGCTAGAAATCATTGGGCAACCCGATGCGGCCACCCTACAGTCGCTCCGAAGTAATGCTATCGATTTCAATTACCAAACCAACCTGAGCAATGAAGAATTAGTGCAAAAATACGTAGATTGCGACCTCCTCACCCTGGCTTCTACCTTTGAAGGCTTCGGCATGCCAATTGTTGAAGCGCAGTGGATAGAACGACCGGTGGTTACCAGCAACACCGCGGCGATGCCCGAAGTGGCGGGACAAGGGGCTTGCCTGGTAGATCCGTATAGCGTAGCGGCTATTCGAGCAGGCATTGAGAAAGTGCTTTCCGACGCTGCCTACCGAAGCGCTTTGCTGGCGGCGGGCCGAGAAAACCGAGAACAATACCAGGCGCATCACGTGGCCGACATCTACGAGCACGTGTATCGACGGGTGAATCGTTAGCTTATGCAATAAAGTCAGCAAGGCTTATAGTTGCTGCGCTTTTCTTTTTTCATTTTCCAGAAATCCTCAGATAACGCTTAGCACACGTACTAAGCTCATTCGACCGCTCGCCGTGGTTAGGTGAGACAAAATACTCATTTCTAAATTTGAACCGAAACCATTGAGTATACATGAAGAAGATTTTAGTTGTTGGCATCACTCCGCCACCCTACGGTGGACAGGCCATGATGACCCAGCGTTTGCTAGACGCCAAGTTTAGTCACCTAACCCTCTACTACGTCCGGATGTCTTTTTCCAAATCAATGGCCTCAGTGGGTAACTTTGAAGTATGGAAGCTGATTCATATGGTGCAGGTGGTAGCCAAAGCCGTTTATTACCGCTACCGCTACCGTATCCCGTGTCTGTATTACATGCCGGGCGGCTCAAACTTCACCCCCGTGGCCCGAGATATTTTTATCCTGTTCTTTCTTCGTCCAATATTTTCTAAAACCATTTTCCACTTTCGAGCGGCGGGGGTGTCAGAAATCGTTGACAGACAACCGGTGCTGCTTCGGCAAATGGCGCGTTTTGTGTACCGAAAACCAGATTTAGCAATCCAGCTTTCAGCGCTCAACCCCCAAGACGGTGCCTACTTCGGGGCAAAACGCACCGTGGTGGTTCCCAACGGACTGGAAGACGCAGCGCTTTCTTATTTACCTATCCGGCGTACGCCAAAAGAATTATGCACCGTTCTTTACGTGGGAGTGATCCAAGAAAGCAAAGGAGTGTTGGTGCTGCTGGAAGCGGCTAAAATCCTGAAGGCGCAGGGGCGGGCATTTCAGGTGAACATGATGGGCGAATTTGCTTCCGATGCTTTCAAAAGCAAGGCCGCGAGCTACTGCCAGCAATACGGTTTAGAAGATATGATTCGTTGGACTGGGGTGCAGAAGGGTTCCGCCAAGTGGCAGTACTTTGTGGAATCGGACATTATTTGCTTTCCCTCTTTCTTTGAGGCCGAGTCGTTCGGCAACGTGGTGGTAGAAGCTATGATGTTCGGTTTGCCGGTGGTGGCCACGCGCTGGCGCGGAATTCCGAGTATCGTAGACGATCAGGAAACCGGTTTGTTGGTGCCCATCAAGGACGCCGCTTCTGTTTCAGAAGCCTTGGCACACCTGATGGATGACGCTGCTTTGCGCGAATGTTTCGGAGAAAGCGGCCGAAAGAAATACGAAAAGCAGTACCAAATCAGTAGCTTTATCCATCGAATTGGGGAAGTGCTTTCCTAACGAGAAACCTATTACTTGGTATAGAACTGGGAGGTTCCTGGTTCGCCTGATGTTGGAACGAGGAGTTTCCAATGTTTTTTGCGGCTGCCCTTCCGCATCGACCGACCAAGCGCCCCAGGCGGGGGCTTTGGGTAGAGAGGCTCACCGCCAATAATAGCGAGTACGTAAGAATCGGGTGCTTTAATAGGAAGGAGGGGCGCCGTTGCGGCTTAAAGATCAACTTGTTGGTAAAAGGTACCCGGGCGGACGGATGAAAGCGGTTCTTAGCAATGCCTAAAAACGGCAAGGAATAGGCGAAAAGCATGCGTCAGGAAGTTTTTTTGATTTCATCGGGATGAAATGAAGAAAACATCAGGATGTTTCGATCGAAACATCGGACGTTTTGGGCAAAACAACAAGACGTTTTTGAGTAAAAAACGCCGTTTTTTCGGCCGTAGAGGCACAAAAAAACTCCGGCGAGACTGGAGCAGAGGAGATAGATTTCTTTTGGGTAAGGTAGCCTGAGTTATTTTAACAAACTAAAGCTTCGGTTTGCTTTTCCTACTTGAGACGATTTGAAGAAAAGTTTAGCTCCCAATAAGGGACACGCGCCGTTCTACTGCTGTGTCTATTGCCTCAAAATTTTGTAAAAAAACTATTATTTTGTTTTTTATTGATAATTTTAGTAACTAGCTGATAAATATTTCGCTGCGATTCGCTTTAAGGATTGTCAAGGTCTTCTACTTCGGGCATTCAAACTATACATTATTGTCACTATCACTCGAATTAGATTCTTATTTTGAATATCCTATTATCCGCGTATCATTGCGCCCCGATTGGCAGTGAATCATCCGTAGGATGGCACTTCGCGCTTGAGTTATCTAAGTTGGGTCATCAGGTGGTGGTGGTCACTAGTCGTTCCAGACAGCCTTTCATTGAGGCACAATCTGAACACACCGAGGCAGGAATACATATTCTTTATTGCGACCTACCCAAGCCCCTTGCACGGTGGTACAAAGCCGCTTCACTATCAGAGCACCTATACTACTTTGCTTGGCAAATCAGCTTGTTTTTTTTTGCTAAAAAAGTCATAAACGATTACCAAATTAATCTCATTCACCACATCACTTTGGGGGTATTTCGGACGCCTTCGTTTTTGGGTCACTACTCCGTACCTTTTGTTTTTGGACCAGTGGGCGGGGGTGAAAACTATCCTTTTTCTCTGAAGAAGAGTCTTTCGTTTCCCACTTTTTGCACCGAGTTACTCCGTGACTCAATCAATGTGCTCTCCGCTTTCAATCCGCTTTTGCTGCTCACGTATCATCAGAGTTCGGTCATTCTGTGCCGAACCAAAGATACCCTCCGTTACATTCCGAAAAGATTTCACCCGAAATGCTTCGTAGAAATGGGTATTGGCTTTGAGTCACGGGTATACAACCGACCAAAGTCTCGTTTTCAAGGCACCTTTCGCCTACTTTACGCGGGAAGACCCCTTTACTGGAAGGGTGTTCATCTGCTTGTGCAGGCTTTCTCAGTACTAAGGGCTCGCGGCCTCGATGTAAACCTCACTATTGTTGGGCGTGGTGACACGACATGGGTGAAAAATGTAGCCAGGCGTTATCAGGTAGATCACGCAATTGATTGGCGAGGATCCGTTTCTTCGGATGACCTTAAGAAGCTTTACCTTACCAGTGATTTATTTGTATTTCCTTCGCTGCGAGAAGCAGGAGGCACCGTAGCTATTGAATCGCTCAGTTTGGGGCTTCCGGTACTTTGCCTCGACCGTGGCGGACCGGTTGAGATTATCGACGAAACGTGTGGTATTATCGTAGAAACCCCCGATGGGATGTCCGAAAAAGCCCTCGCTATGGCTATTGCGGAAAGGATATCTTCGTTCGTTCACAACCCCGACAGGTTGCTAGCTTTATCGGAAAACGCGGTACTTAAGGGGAATGGCTTCACGTGGAGTAAAGTCGTTGAACGCACGTATCAGGCGATTGAAAGTCATATCAGCATCGTTGTTTGAAACCACATCTTTTCCTCTCAAAAACGCTCAACCAGTTCCAAAGCATCGACAATCGCAATTCAGCAAAATCAATCGCTGATTGATGTGGTCGTCCCGCCGAAAACGGTTAAGTTTGTTACGCATATTGAAGCCAGTTGAATTATTCAAGCTATCAGCATGAAGCGTACCGATAAGTATTTTTTCGAGACATTCGTCATCGGACTTATCTTAGTATTATTACCCTCCCGATCGTTGGGATACATTGTGCCTTTTGTGTGCCTGGCGTGGTATATGATCAGGTCTTACTCAGGAAGCGTCTTCAAGAAAACCGTTCTCCTTACTGTCGTATTCGGGCTACTGGTTGCTTTCTATCGGCTATTTTATGAGTCTTTGGTCGGTATCGATTACCTGGTTAGCAACAGCTTTATTTCGTTTATCACCTACGGGTCTTTCGTATTTATCCTTTTGGTGCGTGGTTCTTTTTTCTCTGCCGAATACCCGTACCAAAAATACGCTTCCGTGCTTAGCTTCACCGTCCTGATCCAAGGAGCCATTGGCATTTTCCAGTTCTTTGTGGTTACCCTCACCGGCAGGTTTGCAATTCTTCCCGGCGATGCGGTGCAGGGCACCATCGGTCTGTTTGCATTTATCAACGAAAACGCAGGCTTTGGTAATCAGATGTTCGCCATCAACATGGTGTTTTTCCTGGTGGTTCTGGCTCCTTACGCGCTAATTCATCGCAAAGGACTGTTATCTATTTTGGTTGGCCTATTTTCGCTGATGCTGGCCGGGGTGTTGCACGTGTTTATCGGCCTGCTCTTCAGCTTGCTAGTCATACTATTTTTCTTCCGCCGCAACCTGTTGTTCAGTAACCTGGGGCGGTTGGTCTTAGCCGCGGCGCTGGTCGGGCTCCTGATTGTTCCGCTAGGACTCGTATTTCCGGGTATTTTTAGGACGGCGCAGGTGTATATCGCGCTTTATCAAGACCAGGATTCTCCGAAATTTCAGAGTTTGCAACGTGGGATCGGCGATATGCCAAAGAAGTATCCTTACGTATACCTCATTGGGCTTGGTCCCGGACAATTCACCAGCCGGGCTGGTTTGATAAGTTCAGGGAAGTACCTCGACCAGCGCATTGGCCTGCTCTCAAACACCGTTTCAAAGCCTCTGAAAGAGTACGCACTTAATATTTGGCGCGCCTACTCGTCGAACGATGACCGCTTTGGCAACTCAAGTATGCATCGCCCCTACTTTTCCTTACTTTCTCTGTTCACCGAGTTCGGATTGATTGGACTGCTTATTTTACTCGGGTTGATCATATCCTGGATTGTAAAGATGCGGCGGGTCTACCTAAACTGCCGCAAGCGGGGAGATCATTTGTCTGCTTATCTCGCGTTCTCGGTCGGTTTGTTACTGATTTTCTTGATTGCTATCTCTTTCTTTGACAACTATCTGGAAACTACCCAGGCAATTTTTCCCGGCCTTATGTTGCTATCGGCCTTCTATGGTTCGTTGCGGGCTACTGAGCCGCCTGATACACCTCTTGATAAAGCTGAGCGTAGGCCACCGCAGTTGTCTCGGGCATGAACCGCTTTCGGTTTACCCGCCCCGCTTCTATCAATGCTTCCCGATAGTCGTCGTCCTCAATGACTTTCATAATACCTTCCCGTATAGAGGAAATCGTATACGGATCAACTAAACAAGCCGCTTCGCTCGCAATTTCGGGCATAGAAGATACGTTGCTGGTCACCACCGGCCGCTCCACCGCCTGAGCCTCTACGATGGGTAGACCGAAGCCTTCCAAGGTTGACACAAACACGAGCATGTCGCAGTCTATGTACCGTTGGATCACTTCTTGGTCCGTTAACCCCGCCGACCAGTGAAACTTGATATTGTTCTTCTGCAACGCGGATAAATCTTCTTCCGTAGGGGTTCCGATGATTTCCAACCGACAAGAGATACCAGCGACTGCCTCAATGACGCGTCTTAGGTTTTTATTGGGCTTGGTGCCAATGTGCAGTAGCACCGGCAGATGCCGGTTGAATGGTTTGGGATGGGGCTTGAAATCAGACGAGATGCAGTTGTACACGACGCGCACTTTTTCGGGCGGACATTTGGCTTGTTTTAATACTTCTGAACGAGTGGTTTCGGAGATTACGGTTATCAGCTGTGAACGCCAGATCGGTATTTTGAGCCAGAACCATCGATGGATCGTTCTTTTGATTGCGGAAGGAGACGCTAACAGGTTGAGGTCATGAATGGTTAGTATCGTTTTCTTTTTCTTCATAAACAGGGCGATATAATGGATATCACCGGTGATGTGATTTACATCGCCCTGAGGATTAAACAACACTTCTACGATGTTACCTAGCTTTCTGAGTCCACCGCGGTTCACGAACCGTGAAGTTACGACCCGATACTGAATTGTTTTCGGAAGGTGATCGCGCACCGTACTGAAGAGCACTTCAATGCTGTAATTTTTCTTCGGCAACGGCTTTCTTTGAAAGAAAAAGATAGTCATCGGGTGGTGATTGTTGTTGTGTTGGAACTTTGAGTTGCCACTGAGGCAAGCCCTTGATTGATCCACTAAAGAGAGCTACCCGCTGTAGGTGGTGCGAACTGACTCCAGACGTTCTCGCAACTCCTCAGCCAGCAAGCGTACGACTCCTTCTTCACTTAAAAATGGTTTAGTGGACTTCAGCTTAGAGAACCTTTTCACAATACTACCGTACCGCACTTGCTGCTGAAAGCCTACGTACCCTTTCGCGAGCATCCTGGTAGCTTTATCGCTTAGTAGATGGTTGGTTTTGCTGGTCACTACCTGTTGCGCGGCGGGCACGTTGCTGTATAACGGCATCATCCGAAAGGGTTGATAGTCACACCCTACGGATGCCGCCCAATCTTTCCACTTGAAGTCGCTAATGTTCTTGTAGCTTTTCACGGGTATCCAGGGCACCCGTAGGGTGTCAGCCACGATTGCCCCGTGCATGGCTTCGGCTATCAGTACTTCTGAGGCGAGAATTGCCGAAAGAATGCTTTCTTTATCCTGTATCGGACTGATATAATTGATACCACACTCTTGACACAGTGTTTTCCAGTCGAACCTTTTCTCACTTTCCCAATGGGGCATATAAGAAAAGTTGAATTCTTTATTCTTTTTAGGAAGCTCTACAAAGCGAAGCAGCAGCGCACCATCGGCCACCGCTAGCGATTTGTCTAGCCCCAGTGCGTGCGCCGTGAGCGGACCGCGTACGCACACCACGTCCGTATTGCTTTTGAGGGCCGGGCGACGTCCGTACTTGGCGTATCCGGTGCTGAAAACTATTTTTTTGACGGCCGTACTGTTTTCCATCAGGTCTAATCCGAATAACGATCCGATGCCGAAAAACGAGGTTGACTCATCCTCGTCAAAAAATTCTGGCAAGAGGGTTTTGAAGATAAAAGGATTGAGGGCATCGCCGAAGTTCTGGTTGTCTTCGTAATAACAAAGTTTCATAGCTAAGCTTTTGGTCGAACTGTCTTGTTCATAATGAGTTGATAGAATTCTTTTTCGCTGCGCAGATGCGTAGCAAAAATTCTGAAAGCTTCAACAAACGACTTCTTACGAACACAGGTTACGAAGGCGTCAATAGCGTTGTAGGTGATCAAATGCTTCTGAAAATTGGCAAAACTTTTCTTCCCCCGAAGGCGAATGATATCGTCTTTCCAAAGTGAAATAAGCTGCTCAATTTTAGTGAATCTTTTCTGGTAAGTAGTGTACGAGAGTCGATTGTTTTCGTCCAGGCAGTAGAACATCAGCGGCTCATCTACGTAGGCCACGGAAGGTTGTAGCAGAGCAACCTTTAACCACCAGTCGAGATCTTCTAAGTAGCGAATGTTTTCGTTGAAAGGAACCGTCTCCAGATACGAGCGCCGCAGTAACAAGGTAGACGGGTTGGGCGGATGCCAATCGCTGATCAGCTGATCAAACAGATTTTCTTGGATCAACTTTTTGTTGTGATTAGTTATTTTGTTTCCGTTTACTATGTACTGCTGGCAGGAAACGATACCAACGGCGGGGTTCTGCGCGAAGACCGCCAGCTGTTTGTCTAGCTTCTCAGGATGCCAATAATCGTCCGAATCCAGTAGCGCAATCAATGAACCGGTGCTATTCTGAAAGGCAAGGTTGCGGGCCCCGGAAACTCCCGTATTACCCGATGTTCTTACTACCTTCACTCGATCAGAGATAAGCGGGCGTTTAGCCAGTAGAAAGTCTTTCACACTAAAGTTCGAGGCATCGTCTGCGACAATAATTTCGTCAGGAACTAAAGTCTGGTGCACCACAGAATCCACTGCTCTCAATAAACTCTCTCGACGGTTATAAACTGGAATGAGGACGGATATAGAAAAATTCATGGAGGATTAAGGATCAATCAGACTAGCTTCTTTTTGAACGGAAGCTTAAATTCTTCAATAAGATTAGGTTTTACGAGCGCAACAAATGCTGCGTAAAGCATCAAACTGCCTATTATTTGTAGAGCGAGGATTAGTAACGAAACTTCGTTTACCAGAAAGGACGAGCCGTACACCAAGGCAGCAATTATAATGCTTGCTAAGAAGGGTTGAACCAAAGACAGAAAAAAGGATCTAACGTTCAGTCCAATAAATTGCCTCACGTAATACAGCATCCCGAAAATGGTAAGTAGCAATGAAATTAAATAAGCAAAAGCCACCATCTCGGTAGAAACTTGTACCGCTAAGTACATCAGAACCGCAGTTACTGACAAATAGCCCAGTTTAATTCTCAGGTTCAGGCCTACTCTTCCAATTCCCGAAAAAAGATTATTAAAACAAGAATACAGGCAGGCCGCAACTCCGGCCAACGAAAGGATCTGTATAATTGGGATGCTTCCGAGCCACTTGTCACCAAAGAAAATGGGTACGATGTGAGGGGTAAAAACAATGGTTGCCGTGAAAAGCGGGAAGGAAACGGCGGCGGTGACGTCAACGAACTTATAAAAATTGCTGGCCAGCTTTTTTCGTTCATCTTGCAACTTAGAAAATACCGCGAACGTCACTTTGTTGAAAGTTAGGTCCACTAAGTCAGTTAAGGTGATGAAAATTTTCTGGGCAAAAGAATAAATACCCAACGAATTGGTTCCTAAAAAATAACCAATGAGCAGTGTATCAGTATAACGGATAAAGTATAGCGTGATGCGACCCATGATTACTTTTGATCCAAACGAAAATATCTCACGATAATGACGGGGAGAGAATTCTGCCGTAGGCCGCCAATCGTTCAAAAACCAAAACATGAGCGTCTGGAGCAGATTGAAAATTATTTGCTGAAATATTAAACTCCAGGCCCCGTATCCCTGGTAGGCCAGCGTAATGCTCACAACGCAGCTGATCGTGATCGCCACGGTGCGAGCGATGGCGATTTCTTTCAGCTTCAAATCGCGCTGTAGTAGCGCTAGTTGAACTTTAGCAAAGGAGGAGATAACAAAAGTGGCCGCGTGAACGCGGAGCAAATCAGTTAGCAATCCTTCATCGTAAATGGATGCTATCCAAGGAGCACCAAGAACCGATAGCCCAAACAAGGCAATACCCATAGCCAGATTACCCCAGAAGGCTGACGATAGGTGCTGTTTCTCTAAATTTTTTCGCTGAACAATTGCCGTAACAAAGCCTTGTTCTACAAATATTTCACTAAAAAAAATGAAAGTGTTGGTGAGCGCTACGATACCAAAGGCCGTGGGATCAAGAAGCTTGGCGAGAATGAAATAGGTAGATACTGAGAACAGCCGTACCCCAATGGTCTCGATAAAAGACCATTTCAACCCCTCGGCTGACTTCTTTTTCAAACTCACGCTTTTCTTCGATAGGCTTTTTTATAATACTGTGTATCGACATCTGTTGACTGCACTCCGTTATAGACGATGCCTGCCTTAAGCTGGTTTCGTTGGATCAGCTTATCCAGGCGTTCTATGTCTTCCTTTTGCGAGTAGTGGTGCCGAACCGCCCAGAGGGTGTAGTCTACGTGTTTGCTCAGCAGCAGGTAGTCAGAAATAGCGCCCAGAGGAGGAGTATCCACGATAATGAGCTCGTAGTGCTTCCTGAGTCGGGCGATCAGCGAAGCGAGCGACTCGCTCATTAGCAAATCTGAAGGATTGAACTGGGGGCTGCCCGCGCCGATAACATCCAGATTGGTGATGCTGGTGGTCTGCGCGCTTACGTTTTCCGGATGTAGCAACATATCACTCAGTCCGGGCTCTCGGCGCACGTTCATCAGCGCAGCCAGGGTGGGATGATGAAGATCGGCGTCGATAAGTAACGTTTTTCGGCCGGCCTGGGCAAATGACTCAGCCAAGTTTTTAGCGATAAACGTTTTTCCTTCACCGCTTCGCGCCGAGGTAACTCCTACCGTTCTCACGTCCTGACTCAGTCTCAAGAAATCAACGTGATGTCGAACGTAACGGAAGGTATGGGCCAGATAACTATCGCCCTCGTAGGCCTTGTGTTTTTCTTTTACCAGGGCCACCCGCTCGATCACCGGTACCTTGGTCCACTGATTGATCTGATCACTGCTCTCTACTTTGGGATCAAAATAGTCGTTGATGAAGATAAAGCCCACGGGGGCCAGCAGCCCCAGGATCACCGCTAGCAGCAACACGAACAAAGAATTGGGACTTTCCGGCTTCTTACCGATCTGCCGCGGGGCGTCAATCATGGTTTTGTCGGGCACGTTCGAGGCAATGGCAATCCCCGCTTCGGCGCGCTTTTGCAACAAGTAATTGTAAATGTTATCATTGAAAGCAAAGCGGCGGTTGATATCGGTGAGGTTGCGCTCGTTTTGAGGAAGCTCACTCATTGACTGACGAATACCCCTGATTCGGCGGTTGGTTTCGCGCAAGCCAATGTCGTTTGAGTTAATGAGGTTGTCGATGTTGTCGATGAGCGCTTGCTTGGTGTTGTTGATCTTTCGCTCTAGTATTCGCAGCACCGGGTTGTTGGGGTTAGAACTGTAGTCCTTGGAAATCTTTTCTTCGTTAAGTTTTGCCAGTTGGATCAACAGACTATTGAGTAGCTCGTCTTGGATGCCCACCGATGAGGGAGCCACCACATCGGTTATGTTGTCGTTAGAAGCCAGATACTGCGCCATGTACTTGTAGTACTCGTTTTGTACGCTCAGTTGGGCCTGTTTATCCTCCAGCGTGAACAACTGCTCGGTTAGGTTTTGCGAGGTTACCCCTACGTCGATGACCTGATTCTCGTCCCGAAAATCTTCCAGACTGCCTTCGGTCTCCCGCAGTGAATCGGCTACGGTAGCAATCTGAAAATCGATGAACTCGATGGTTCTTTTGCCCAGTCGGTTCTTCTTAGCCAAATCGTTGGCCACGTATACCTCAATGAGTTGGTTTAAAAATCGCTTGTCTTTCTCCGGAGTGGGACTAACTAAACTAAGGCGCGCAATATTCGAGTTTTCCGAAATGGTTTCGATTTGCAGTTCCTGTTGATACGCTTCGGTTAGGTTGCCAATGCTGCGCAGTTCAACGTAGTAGTCGGTGCTCGTCTCGGTGAACAATTGCGTCGGGTTGGTTATCTTCAGCGAGATATTTAGGTAAGGAAGCGACAAAGGCTCGCTCAACAGCAGAGTAGAGTCCAACGAAATTTCTTCCGATCGCTCGTCTATCCGTTGGGTAGCCCCATCAAGGATGAAGAGCGGATCTCCATCGGCCTCGATGCGTATCCGATAATGTTCTTCATCCGGAAAAGAAATCGTGATCGGGGTGTAGAGCAGCCCGCCACCGAGCGTATCAAGCACGACCTGAAACGGACTGGGATAGATTTCTTCGGCCACCGTGGTGGCAAACCAGCCAAAGGCAGCCGGATAGGCGTAGTAACTTACCTCATAGTTGAGCGTAGATAGGCTCTTTTGCACCGTGGAGTAAGCGGTTAAAATACCAATCTCATCCTCCAGTTCAGAATCGGACTGAAGCAGATTGAAGGCGTTCATGAACTCTTCCTGGTTAGCAGTATTATCGCCCAGACTTTGGTCTTTGAGCTGGATAGTAGCCGCTACCCGGTATTCTTCGTTCGCCACCCACAGATACAGCAGAGCCAAACCTACCGTTAGCAGTAGCGACAGCACGAACCAGTACCACTTCTGAAGTAGCTTTCGGATGACCACCCGAATATCAGTCTCTTCCATAAGACAGCTTAATTCCGGTTATTGTTAACATAGTTTAGGATAAGCACCCCGGTAGAGAGCCCCGTGAACAATACACTAAGAATGCCAAAGGTATTCACGTTGTTTCGGATCGCCTTGGCTTGCAGGGGTTGCACGTAAAGTGCATCATTAGGTTGCAGGTAATAATAGGGGGACGCCAACAAACCAGGGTCCTTTAAGTTCAGCAAAATCGCTTCATTTCCCTGCCCGGTCTGGCGGATAAGGGTAATGTTTTCCCGGTTACCAAAATCAGTCAAATCTCCTGCCATGCCCAGAACTTCCAGCACGGTGGCTTGCTCATTGTAAATATAGTAATAGCCGGGGGCGTTAACTTCGCCGAGCACCGTCACTTTAAAACTAACCAGTTTCACCAAAATCGTGGTATTGTTGATGTATACCCCCACCGCTTCCTTGATTTTGGCCTCAGCCTGCTCTAGCGTAAGTCCGCCTACCTTGATCTCTCCCACCTCGGGTATGCTAATCATACCTCTCGCGTTAATCGAGTATCCATTTACGTAGAGTCCGGCAATATTCAGCGGCTGAAAGCCGTCGCTGGCCTGAATGTTAAAGTAGTTTTCAGTATCAGTATCTAGGGTTTTTATTCGCACTGACAGTATATCCTGAGGCTGCAGTTGGTACACCTGCCGGTTATTGTATACGGTGGTAGGAGTTTCGGCATTAAACTCGGGGTTAGGAAGATACACCAGTTGCCGGTTAGGGATGCAAGCGCTGGCACAAAGCAGCAGACTGCCGATGAAAAAACTATATTGTCGCATGCGGGTGGGTTAGAGTTGTTGTGAGGTGTTCGTGCAATAAAAGTGAACGTTTTAATATTCAAAGTAACGAAGAGTATCTTATAAAAAGAAGGACATTCACTAAATAATTTTTAACAAAACCACTAATTTAGTGAAATATGATCAACGAATATCAAGTTTGGTAGGATTTCGTATCGGCACTTTCCGGCGGAGGTAAACCGCTGATTTAGTACGTTTGCTTGCCACTGCTGCTGGCTGGTTAGTAGATCAGATGCAATTTACCGCGATATTCCCGGCTCTTTTCTTCTTCGGTGGCAATCAGTCGAAACGTGTAGGTCCCAGCCACGACCCGCTGCCCGCGGTAGGTACCATCCCAACCGCTGGACTGGTCACTAGACGAAAAATTATCGTTGCGGAAGACTTGCTCTCCCCACCTATTGTACACTTCCAGCAAGCGAAAAACTACCTGTTGATTGGCCACCGGCATGAAGATATCATTGAGCCCGTCGTCGTTGGGCGAAAAGGCGTTCGGTAGGTGGACCCCGCCGCGGGGCGTTGGCTCCGGTTCAATAGTCAGCTCCTCTACCTGCACCTGTACCTGAGCACTTCGGGTGCACCCTAGCGCATTGCTGACCGTCACTTCGTAGTCGGTGGTGGCTACCGGTGAGGCTATAGGATTAGCGCAGTCGCTGCACGACAAACCCTCGCTGGGCAACCACCGGTAGGTAAGTTCGGAGTTCGGCGCGCTGGTCGGAGCCAAAGGTGCTGAGTCGCCCAACGTGATGGTAGTGTCTGAAGCCACCGTCGGTTCGGGCAGGGCTGTCACCCGCACCAGCACCGAGTCAACCACCGCGCACTCGCCCAATTGCTGATGAAAGTAGTAGTATACGCTGTCTTGTCCGGCGGGTAGATCAACCGTAGGAGCAGCTTCCTCTACATAGAAATTATCCGGGCCGCTCCAGTGAAAGGTCCAGGCGGGGTCACCCTCCGCTAGTAAAGTTAGAGATTGGCCCTCACAAACCAGGGTATCGGGCATCATCGTGGCCCGCGGCGTTGCTTGCGTTATCGTCACGGTAGTAGGATCGTAGGGTTGAATGGTAGCCGGATCATCGGAGACCACGGTTTCTCCCAAAGCGGCGGGTAGATTGATTAGTCGGGCTTGATGCTGAAAGGTGCCCAGCAGACCGCGGGCGTCGGCCTCAATCACCAACGAAACATCGGCACCGGGAGGAAGCGAAAGGTTTTCCAAAGTAAGTACCGAAGTGCCTACTCCGGTGCCTTCGGCAATATCGTAAGAAATATCTTCAGGCAGAGTAAAGTAAGTAATGCGCATACCGTCGGGTAAAGTATCGGTGAAGACCACGTCGGTCAAAAGTGTCGCAGATTCGTTCGTTATGGTTACTTGATACGCTACTTTGCTTTGGCATACGGCTGAGGAAGAAGCGCTTAACTGCATACCGACGGCAAAAGGACACGAACACCCATCGTTGCTGCTGGCCACGGGTCCCTCGCCAATCAGCGTAAGTTCACCGGTTTCTTTATCAATTGCCACCAATCGCTTATTCTGTATACCAGGCGGATTTGGAAAGAGGGGAGTGTTGGTACTATACCCATAAAGTCCACCGTTGGTACTGAAGAAAAGCGCACCAATATGAGCGGCCTCAGCGGGCGGACCGCCGCCTACTACCGAAACGCTTCCCACCTGAGGACTCGCCAGATCACCATCTATTTTTAGCATAGAGCCCCGCGTTTGATCCGACTCGCCCGGGTCTAAGTCGTAGTTACGTTGATACGTATAGATTGTGCCCGGATCGCTGGGATCAAACACGATGTCATCCATAGAGAGTTGAAAGGCATCAATACCAACCTCGGGTGCCCACTTTAAATCTACGCTCTGATGCAGCAGCACCTCGTCGCCCGACACGTCGAGGTAGTGCAGCTTTTGGTCTATTCGGTCGTGAACTACCATGTATCCGTCAGGCGAAAAATCGGCCGAGGCATAATGCCAGAAAACGTCGTTTATGCCTCCCGCACCCAGCGCTAACTCCTGGTAGGTTCCGTCGGAAGAAAGCCGCACGATAGGGTAGACTTTGGCGTCCTCATCGTAAGCTTGGTTGATTCCGTAGATATAAGAATCTTTAGCACTGAAACCCAGTCCATTGGCTCGGAGACCGGGATAGAGCACCTTCTCGGTGAAGTCAACCTGCCCGTCACCGAAATTTATTTTATACACCTCCGTACTCGTTCCCACTACGGGGTCCTGTGCGTACAGAGAGATAAAAAACCGGCCGTCGCACACAAAGCCCTGGGCAAGCGATGATTGCGATGCGGCCGTGGTGCATAAGAATACGGCAAGAGCTAAAAAATTGCGCTTGATAAACGCCATAGCCAGTAAGAATTAGGTACCTTTTGGCAAAGATACGCAATTAACCATAAATTTCATGCGTGACTCGCGCGCAATAGCTACCTTGCCGTCCGGAAACACCCTACCCGCGCAATCCCTACTGCGATGTCTCGTCAAGCAATTATCCGTTGGTGGTTTATTGGTTTGCTTCCGCTGCTGGCGGTTCAGTTTTACTTTGCCCGCCGGGTAAGTGAGCCCTACCCCGCCATTATTTTTCCCGGCTTCACCTCCGTGCCGGTGCATCAGGGCTATCCTTACGACTACGAGCACCTTCGGGTAATTGGCTACGTCGGCCCGGATTCGGTGCTGCTTACCCTGGATGATTTGTTGGCCCCGGTGCCTTACAAGGCTAAGGTATTTTATCCCAACGTGCTCGAGAGAATAAAGGAGGCGCTTTCTTCCTCACCCACGCAAGCGCTGGGTCCGAACGAACTGGCCCTGGCCCGTCACTTTCGCCAGAACCTCTATCGGGCAACCAACCGGGAATTTGACCGGGTGGAGCTGCGGTGGTATCAGAACCGGGCAACATCGCCTCGAGACACCCACTCCGTTCGTCTCATTGATAAAAGGTCCATTTCTTTAAATCCTTAGTAGTGGCTATTTTTTCTTCTTTAGTGCACCGGTTAGACGTTTGGATAGCAAACGAATACCGCCTCCCTCCCGGGGCGTTGGGTGGATTTCGAGTACTTTACGCTGGGTACATTTTATTCGTCGTGGGCGCTCCTGAGTTTCGGTGGATTGCCCAGCACCCCGTGCTTTTTTTCGATCCCCCGGCCGTTAGCATTGCTAATCTTTTCCACGATTTTCCTGGTTATTATTTTTTCTTAGTCGTCGATATGCTGGTGGTTGTCTTGTTGGTGTTCCTGCTGTTCGGCTTCCGAACCCGGCTAACGTCAATCTTGCTGGCAACGGTGATGCTGATCGGATTTAGCTTTTACCACTCCTTTGGCAAAATCAACCACGACACTTTGCTGATGGTGATCACGCCCCTGTTGATGGCTTTTTCTGGTTGGGGTAGTTATTACGCGGTTGATCAATCTTCGCCGCGGCCCCGCGCGTCCGGGGAAAACTACTGGCCAGTGGCTACGCTCGCCCTTATTCTTGGCTTCGCGATGTTCTCCGCCGGTTTCCCTAAGCTGATTGAAGACGGTAGCCTTCGCAACGGTTGGCTTAGTTGGTCTACCCAGGCGGTGAAGGGCTACGCCATTATGTATCAGCACGATGATTTAGCGGGCAACTACCTGGCTCCGCTCTTTTTGGAACATGCCGGGGATTTTGTGTGGGAAACGCTTGATTGGGTGGCCGTGATCTTTGAGATCGGATTTTTATTCGCGGTGGTTCGTCGTCCGTGGTTCCGCTTTTTTGTGCTGGTCGCCGTGCTCTTTCACTTCATGAACGGGTTGTTGCTGAGCATCAGCTTTGTCAACAATATCGCGCTGTATCTATTGTTCATCTACTGGCCACCCGTGCTGGCCTGGTTTGAGAAACTACCGACGGGCTTTCTGCGTCCTTCGGTGATGATTGCCGCAACGGTGATACTAACTATCGCCTATAGCTTCTATCTACCGGTGAACTTCACAGCCCTGTTACTGGTCCTCGGCCTAGACGATTTATCGGCCAGCCTACTGGTAATGGGACTGGCCTGCGGTTTCTTTGGCTATAATTATTTTTGTGGCCTCCGGGAGCGACCCGCTCAACGCCTGCATTGATCAGTACAATACTCGCTAAAACAGACGGCCCCCATCAAAAAAGCGCCAGTTGTCAGCAATATCAGGGCAGTAGCTTACTAGCTAAAAGCTGGTAAAAGCGCTTCTGGTTCCATAAGTATTTGACGTATAGCTTGAACGCTACGGGGATATTCTTTTTGTTATACTGCTCCACAAAAGCATCAATGGCGTTGTACGAAAGAATGCTCTGTCTAAACGTCCGAAACCGGGCCTCCCCCCGCAGCGCAGTGATCTTTTCCCGCCACAGCGCAATGAAAATTTCTATCTTCCGAAAACGCTCCTTGTAGTAAGACCCCGACAGACGATCATTGTTCCCCGCGTAATAGTAGGCCAACGGACGATCCACTCGGGCGATATTTGGCTCCGTCAGAGCGAAGCGCAACCACCAATCAGTGTCTACCTGGTAACGTACTTGCTCTTGGTACGGAGTGCGTTCGTACACTTCCCGCTTAGCCACCACGGTAGACGGAACCGGAGGTGCCCAATTG
>CAWHXE010000024.1:0-113675 GCA_963833215.1 uncultured Cytophagales bacterium
TTGCTGGTGTATGATTATTTAGCTTTGTTCTCGTAGTTGTCAGCGATCATTTAAAAATCAATCTCTTGCAGCATGAAGATAGTGTGTTGTTTAGCTTTGTTTTTAATTTCAACTAAAATTCATGCACAAGAAGAGAACAAGGACCTGCTTCAGATCACCGGGTCGGCAAGAGTTGCAGTTAAACCTGACATAGGGGTATTGAACATTCATGTTTCGGAGATTGAGCCGAAGATGAATCAAGCAATTGAGGCTCTAGGTGACAAATCAAACTATTATCTGAATTCCCTAAAAAAGCTAGATTTTGCAGAAAAAGATATCAAGACGGCTAGTTTCGCTGTTTCAAAGAATCGTATTTATCGCAACCAAGAGTATGTAGATAGCGGATATGTCGCTTCGCAAGACATCAGGCTTGAGTTTGAGTACGATGAAAGAATGTTATCAAAGATTTTAAACGAGTTCGCAAAAAGCGAACAGGAAATTAATTTCAGCTTCGTTTTCAAACTTTCGGAAGAGCTAAAAGCTAAAGTCCAAGAGGAATTGATCGATTTAGCAGTAAAGGACACTAAGCAAAAAGCTTTGAATATTGCTGCCTCTTCTAACTTAAAATTGGTTAAGATAAAACAAATAACCTACGGAAGATGGGGAAGGGACAGTGGTATGGAACAAATAGAAAGAGAGCATAGGTACGCTGCGGCAGCTTCAGCCGGTGGAGACACCAAAGTATACAATTTCACCCCAGATGACCTGTTGTTTCGTGACTCTATCTCAATTGATTGGGAAATAGAAGAATAAAAATGGCAAAATTATTTCTGTTCGGCATTGGCGGCACCGGGGTGCGCGTCATCAAATCGCTCACCATGCTGCTGGCCGCCGGGGTAGACCTGCCCGCCACCGAGGTGGTGCCCATCATCGTGGACCCCCACCAGGGCAACCACGATCTGAAACGCACCATCGACCTGCTGGAGAGCTACCAGGCCATTCAGTCTAAGCTCGCGCCGCGGGGCGAAGGCTTCTTCAAAACCAAGATCACCACCCTGCAAAACCTGCTCAGCGACCGCGACCGTTTGGGCAATGCGTTTTCGTTTCAACTCAAAGACGTGCAGAACGAGCAGTTCAAAGAGTACATCGACCACGGTCGGCTCGACGAGCGCAACCAGGCACTGGTGAACCTGCTGTTTTCGGAAGCCAACCTGGCCACCGAGATGGACATTGGGTTTATCGGCAACCCCAACATCGGCAGCGTGGTGCTCAACCAGTTCAAGGAGTCGGACGAGTTTGCCCACTTTGCCTCCAACTTCCAGCAGGGCGACCGCATCTTTATTATCAGCTCCATCTTCGGGGGCACCGGGGCGGCGGGCTTTCCCACCATCCTGAAGAACCTGCGCAACGCCCAGCCGCCGCTGCCCAACCACGACTGGTTGCGCAACGCGGCGGTGGGAGCCATCACCCTGCTGCCCTACTTCGGGGTGGCCCCCGATCCGAAGAGCAAGATCGACAAGGCAACCTTTGTGGCCAAGGCCAAGGCGGCGCTGTCGTACTACGAGCGCAACATCAGCGGCAACAACACCATCAACGCCCTGTATTATCTGGGCGACAACCTCACCAAAGACTATCCCAACGACCCGGGCGACGCCGGGCAGCGCAACGACGCCCACTTCATCGAGCTGGTGGCCGCCCTGTCGGTCATCGACTTTATGACCCTCAACGATGCTTCGCTCGCCACCGTCAACGGACGTGCCCGCCAGCCGATCTACAAGGAGTTTGGCATCCGCAGCGAGCAAGACGTGGTGAACTTCACGCACCTGAGCGACAAGACGCAGCGCTTGATTGAGCGTCCGCTGAGTCAGTACATGCTTTTCACCATGTATCTGACCCACCAACTCAACGAGGCGGTGAACCGGCAACCCTGGACCAACCGCCGCGCGCCGCGCATCGACGCGTCGTTCTTGAGCAGTTCCTTTTTCCAGAATCACCTGACGGGCTTCAACCACCACTTCGACAACTGGATTCTGGAGCTGCGCAACAACCGGCGGGCCTTTGCGCCCTTCAACGTGCCGGTGGACACCCGCAACCTGTTTGAGTTTATTAACGAAGTGCACCCGAAGCGCCACTGGAACCCCGTGCAGATGGATAACTTCGTGCTCTACGACGACGCCCTGAACCGCGCTGAGCGGCAGGTGGCGAGTCCGTCGGTGGAGCAGAAGTTTATGAGCACCTTCTACGAAGCGACCCGAGCGCTTTCGGAGAAGAAATTCGCGGCAGTGGGTTAGAAGCAGAACTACTCACGCTTTGCCATCATCAAAATAATCAGCTAGCTGGTTTTTACCAGTGAATTGCCTACCTTCATCAAGCGATAACTGCCCTTGATTATGATATTTCCCGAACAACTTATCGATATGGGGATCAACGCTCCCAAAGAGCATCAGCGCGTAATCAGCAAGCTTACGACGGGCTTAGGGGCTCTTTACTACCAGCAGCAGAAGATTTCGTTAGAGCCCCTCCCCGAAACGATGCTCAACGAGGGGCAGACGAGCCCGGTGCCTGATGTGCTGCTCTACGACAATCAGCGTCACACCACGCCCATCATCATAGAGGTGTGCCATACCAGCGGGGTGCGTAACGATATTAAAAAGATTACGCGCCTTATTGATGAGTTTGACTACGGTATTGAAGAAGGCTTTTTGTACGATTACGTGGCCCACCACTGGTTTCGGTACCGGAAAGGGGAAGCCGACCCCGAACCGAATCAATCTTTTTCTCAGATTTTGCAGCTTGACCTTAACCATTTTCTATGATTCACTTACGCCCGTTTCTCTTTATAATCCTGGCAATTATGACTACGCAACCCAACGCCTCAGCGCAAGACCTGCTCTACGCGGGCACCTACTCCGACCGCGGCAGCCAGGGCATCTACGTCCTGGAGTTTGACCGCGCCACCGGTAAACTGTCGGAGCGGCAGACCGTGGAGGACAAAAACAGTCCCTCGTTTCTGACGATCCACCCCAACGGCAAGTACCTCTACGCCGTGTACCGCGAAGGAAAAGATGCCGACGATCAGCACGGCACCGTCACTGCCTTTGCCATCGACCCAAAAGATGGCAAGTTGAGCAAGCTTAACGAACGGTCGTCTGAAGGCGCCGGGCCGTGCCACGTGAGCGTCAACCCGGCGGGCCAACTGGTCTACGTGTCGAACTACGGCGACGGCAACCTGGCGGTGTATCCGGTCGGCACCGACGGTAAGCTAGGTGCGGCCACCGACGTGGTGCAGCATTCGGGAAGCAGCGTGAACCCCGACCGGCAGCAGGAGCCGCATATGCACTCAATTATTCCTTCAGAAAGCGGCGACATAATTTACGCTTCTGATCTGGGCATCGACAAGATCATGCTGTATCAGCCTGATCAAAGTTCCGGCAAGCTATCGCCCGCCGCTCCACCCTTCGCCGCCAGCACTCCGGGGGCCGGTCCTCGTCACTTTGCGCTACACCCCGAAGGACAATGGGCCTTCTCGATCGAGGAGCTTTCGTCGACCATTGCGGCGTACAAAGTAGATAAAAAAAGCGGCAACCTGACCCCGGTAGACCGGGTGACCACCCTGCCCAAGGGAGCGTCGGCCGACGGCAACTCCACGGCCGACATTCATGTGTCGCCCGACGGCAAGTTCGTCTACGCCTCCAACCGCGGGCACGACAGCATCGTGATCTACGCCATTGACACCAACACCGGGAAGCTGACCTACGTGGGCAACGAGCCAGCAGGAGGGAAGCACCCGCGCAACTTCTGTATGGACGAGCAGGGAGAGTTCGTCTGGGTGGCCAACCGCGACACCGACAACGTGGTGGTGTTTCGGCGCGATGCGGCTACCGGGAAGCTCACACCCACCGGCAACGAAATTAAGATTCCTGCCGTAGTATGCGTGCAGCAGTTTCGTTTGCCGTAGAGTTATTCAGACGCTCAAAAGGAAAACTATGCTGACGGTCACAGTAACGCGCAATGACGGATGGTACGGGCGTTTTCGGACAGCAAGAATCATGGCCGATGGTGAGGAAGTTGGAACAATTGAAAGCAATGAGTCCATTGATATACTTATACCGCCTCACGCGAACAACCTTTACGCAAAAATGGACTGGGGGAAGTCTGTCCCCTACCCCATTAGTCACCTCACGCATGGGCAGACTGTATTTATGAACGCTCGGTTTACCTTTAATGTATTCAAAAGTGTAGGAATCGCTCATACACCAATTGTATTCGAAGAAAAACTACGCTAGTAGAAGAATCCCGCTCAACAAAAGCTTGCAAACCAAAAGCGGAGCGCGACCGAGGCAGACGTTAAAAATTGTTAAACCGTCCATCTTTTTGCTTCTTTTGTGTTTAAGGGATAGCGTACTGCCCAACCCGGCGCGCTGAACCTTATATTTAGCATGAAAGAAAAAAAGATTTACAGCCTGATTGCCCTCATGAGCGTGGCCCTGCTGGGGTTGGTAGCGTTTCAGGTGTACTGGATTCGCGAAACCGTGGATGCCAACCGACAGCGGTTTCAGCAAAACGTGTACGAGGCGCTTAACACGGTGGTGCACCAGCTCGAGCAGCGCGAAGCCCTGCTATTTGCCTACCAAAGCTTCGGACCCGATTTGGTACAGTTAGACACCGCCCAATTTTACCCGTCGCGCACCGTGCGGCGACAGCAGCGGCAGTCGGTGACCTTCGACGAGCAGGGCCGGGCCGTGCGGCAGCGGATTGAGTTTAGTATGTCGGTAGGTCGCGCTCCCGGAGCCGCTCCGGTGATTGTGGTGCGTCCCGACCTGCCGCCGGGTGCCTCGGAGCAAGCGCAGCAGGAGCAGCTCCGCAAGCTGAAGCAAAAAACCAGCATGTTTGAGCAAGCGCTGCACCAGCTGATGAACGGCGACCGTCCGCTCACCGCGCGCCTCAATCCCAAGCAGTTGCGCTCGCTGCTGAGCGAAGCCCTGGCCGACCGGGGCATTACCCTGCCCTATCAATATGCTGTGGTCGACGCCGAGCGCGACAGCGTGCTGATGGCTTCTACGGCTAACTTTTTTCAGAAATATGATACTGACGCCGAAGTAGCCCTGTTTCCCAACGACTTTATGCCCAGCAGTACCTTCCTCACGCTGGAGTTTCCGCAGCAGAACTGGTATTTGCTCCGGCAGATTTGGCCCACCCTGCTGTCGTCGCTGCTGTTCACCGGCATCGTGATGTTCTGCTTCGGCTACGCCATCACCACCATTTTGCGGCAAAAGAAGCTCTCCGACATGAAAACCGATTTTATCAATAACATGACCCACGAGCTCAAAACGCCCATATCGACGGTGGCGCTGGCGGTAGAGGCCCTACAGGATGAACAAATCGCCCGCGAGCCCCGCTTCTTGCAGCGCTACCTGGGCATTATCCGCGAGGAGAATGCCCGTCTGGAGGCCCAGGTAGAGCGGGTGTTGCAGATTGCCACGCTGGACAAGCAAGACTTTCAATTGAAGCGAGAACCGGTGGATACGCACGAACTAATTCGGCAGGTGGCGGAGCGGTTGCGTCCGGCTATTGAGAAACGCGGAGGTACCCTTGCGCTGGAGCTGAGCGCACTTGATCCGGTCATCCAAGCCGACGCCGAGCACTTGTCTAACGTGATCACCAACCTGATTGACAATGCCAATAAGTATTCGCCCGAAGAATCCACGGTGACGGTGCGTACGCAAACCGAGGGAAAAGGCATTGTGATTGAGGTGGCGGACCAGGGAATGGGTATGACAAAAGAAACGGCGGCCAACGTTTTCGACAAGTTTTATCGAGCGCCTACCGGCAACCGCCACGACGTGAAGGGCTTCGGACTGGGTTTGTCGTACGTTAAATCGATGGTAGAAGCGCACGGAGGACAAGTTTCGGTTCGTTCTAAATTCGGACAAGGCAGCACCTTTCGCGTGTACGTTCCGGTCGCTATCAGCAAGCCACCTACCAAATAAAAATTCGTGACATGACAAAAATCCTTCTCGTAGAAGACGATCCCAACCTGGGCACCATCCTGCAGGACTACCTGCGGGTGAAAGGTTTTGAACCCGAACTGTGTCGCGACGGACGACTGGGCCTGACCGCTTTTCAGCGGGAGACCTACGATTTGTGCCTGCTCGATGTGATGCTGCCCAAGCTGGACGGCTTCGAGCTGGCCCGGGAGATTCGGCAGCTGAACGCCCGGGTGCCCATTATCTTCCTGACGGCCAAGGCCATGAAAGAAGACACCATCGTCGGACTAAAACTAGGGGCTGATGATTACCTGACCAAGCCCTTTAGCATGGAAGAACTGCTGCTGCGCATCCAGGCGGTGCTGCGGCGCACCCAGCCGCCGGAGCCGGAGCAGCGTCTTTTCACCTTTGGTTCGTTTGCCTTTGATTACGACCAGCGGTTGCTCACGCAAGGGGAAGGGTCGGAAAAACTCACCTCGAAGGAAGCAGAATTGCTAAAGTTGCTGGCCCAGCACGTGGGGCAAACCGTAGACCGCACCCGTGCTCTGAAGTTGATCTGGCAGGACGATAGCTACTTCAACGCCCGCAGTATGGACGTATACATCGCCAAGCTGCGCAAGTACCTCAAACCTGACGAAGACGTGCAAATCCTAACCGTGCACGGACAGGGATTCAAGTTAGTAGACCTCACGCGTTGACGCGGTTGGGCTTCACCTCACCGAAGTTATAACCGAAGGGTGTGAAGCTGAGTCGCATCAGCTTAAAATGCTGCAACCCGAAAGGGATACCGATCAGCGTGGCGCACAGAGCGATGCCCAGTACCAGGTGCGTCAGCGTGATCCAGATGCCGCCCACCAGAATCCAGACTACGTTGAGTAAGGTCGACAAGCCTGACCCGGCGTTGCGATTGGGCGTCACCTCGCGTCCGAAGGGCCACAGACTGGCTCCCGCCAACTTAAACGACTGAATGCCCAGCGGGATGCCAATGATGGTGACGCAGGAGATGATGCCCGCCACTACGTACTCGATGGCGATGAGAAAGCCGCCGAGGATGATCCAAAGAAGGTTGCCGATAAAGCTCATAATCAGGTTTTTTTGAGAAAAATGGTTTTCCTGAAGTCTACGGATTATGGGGGTTGAATGTTGGTTACACCCGAAAGCTTTGGTTCCGGCGTCTCAATGTGGGCAGCACCGAATTGATCGGAAGGAGCAGACCGAAGGCGTACGAAGAACGACGCAGTGAACCCTTCAAAACGCACTATGCGTGAGTATTCTTGCAGGAAAGTCTTAACGATACGGATATACTACTTCAAGAAAACCCCACTACTGCCACTGCACCACCACTCCGAAGTAAATCGTTCGCTGCGAAAACAACTCGTAGAACTCCGTTGAGTAATTCTGACTGTGGTTCACCGTCCGCACGTTGCGGTTATTCAGCAGGTTGTTGACGCTGCCGAACGCCACCGCCGACAGCTTCTCCGACAGCGGCCACACCCGGGCCAGATTGATGTCCACCGTGTTATAATCTGGCAAGCGCAGCGACTGATCCGCGGGAGCGTACTGCGGAGCGTATACCTGTAAGTCAGTATCCCAATCGCGGCCCGTTACCGGGGCGTAGTAGGTGCCCTGCCGGTGCAGGAAGATGGCGCTGAGCGTCCACGGCGGAGCAAACTGGTACGAAGCACTGCCCCGCACGAAGTAGTTCAGATCGTAGGGCGACGCGTGCGACCCGCCATCGTCCCGCACCGTGGCACTCAGGTAGGTATACGACACCTGGGTGCGCAGCCTGGACGACCAGCGCACGTCGGCCGCCACCTCGGCTCCGTAGATATAATCCTGTCCGCTTTCCCGCTGGGTATTTTTGCCGAACAGTGCGGCCGATAGGATTTTTCCCTTCTTCTCGTAGGCGTAGTCCAGCGAAAGCTGATTACTGCGGTAGAAGTTGTCCGTGCCTTCCCCCGGGGGAATCACGTACTGGTGGTAGCGCCCGGCCGACAGCGTGAGGCGCTGGCGATCATCAAGCTGATAGTTCGTGTTGAGCTGGTAGCTCACGTAGCTCTTCTGACCCGCCAGCGGCAGGTTCTTGCGCACCCCGCCGCCGAACGTCCAGCGCTCGTTGGGCAGGTATTTGCCGTAGGCGTAGGCTTCGGGCACCCGCGCGGTTTGCGTGGCCCGGAAGGAGTAGGCGGGATGCTGGGGCGCGATGGCGTAGTCAAATACCGGCACCTGCCCGTGGCTGGTGGCCCGGCGGGCGTCGTAGGTGAGCCCGGTTTTGAGCGTCCAACCCTCCCAGCGGCGGGTGTAGTTGGCCGATAGGTAGAGGTCGCGGTTGCGCCGATCAACGTCCAGGTTGCCCACCGCGAAGCGCATCCGGCTGGCGCTGAAACCGCCGTTGAGGGCCAGCGTAGCGCGTTCGTACTGCGTCCGGAAGTTGGCCACCGTGAAGTTGCGCTGCTTGCGCTGCCGAAACGTGCCCGCGCCCGAGGGGTGCCGACTGGCAAAGCGGTACTGCTCGCTCACCGCGTAGTTAAATACTTTGAGGGTAGACCGCTCGCTCAGCGCGTGCACGTAGTGCGTCCCGAAGTCCAGCGTCTGAAAATGCTTAAGGTCTTCCAGCGCCCGGTCGTTGATCACTTTGAGTAAACCGGAGGGCTGGTAGTTGCTAAACAGCGACAGGCCTACCTTCTTACCGACCCGATAGCGTGGCGTAGGCTCCCAGGTTGGCCGGAGATAGCGCCAGACTACCGCTCGCGCGTTCGGGAAGGCGATCTACGGTTTGCAGGGAAATTAGTCCGGCCGAGGTGTTGCCAAACTCCAGCGGCGGATTGCTCGGAAACACCTGCAACTGCCGGATAAGGCTGGCGTTGAAGATGCTGAAGGTACCAATGCCGTTGAGCTGGGCGAAGCGCACCGCGTCGTAGATCGGCACGTCGTTCAGGAAGATGCCCGTTTGGGCCGGACTGCTGCCGCGCAGACTGATGTTGGCCGACTCATCCAGCGTGGTGGCGGCCGGTAGGGAGTTCACGGCCAGCAAGGGGTCGGCTTTGGCGTTGGGGTTGGTATAGATTTCCAATTGCTCAATCTTCTTGATGCTAAACTCTTCGGCTACCAGGCTAGACGCCCGCACCGTCACCGTCTCCATGTCCTGCGCGAAGGCAGTCATATTCACGACTAGCACCGGGTTGGTGGGATCGACCGGAAGCAGTTGCTCCCGGTAACCCACGAACGTCACCATCAGGGTGTCGTTGGCCGCAACGGTTAGCGAGAACCTGCCCTGCTCGTTGGTGCTGCTGCCATTTCGCCAGTCGGACAAAGCGTATACATTAGCTCCCGGCAGGGGTTCTTGCGTGGTGGCATCGAGCACCCGGCCGTTGATCGTCAAACTGGTTTGAGCGACGCTAGAGAGCAGGCAACCGAGGGAGAAAAATAGTGTCAGTAAAATTTTCATGGCTGGGTAGTTATTTTAGCCACCCTTTTCTGTCCATCCTTATAGATGTACAGCATGAAGGCAGCGACGATGACCATCCCTAAAACCGAAGGTAGATACTGGCTGTGGGGTTGGTATTGCTTCAGCACCGTTCCGGCGAATGCGGATAACAGTCCACTGAAAGCGCTCGTCATTTTGTAGATGTGCTCGTAGAGCCAGATGCGATGCTTCGAGTAGGTTTTTCTGGGAATTAGGTATCGCAAGAAATCGTACAGGATAACCAGAAGCATCGCGCCCACGGTGCTGTAGATGACAACCGGCGACCAGATCATCCCAATCGAGTGGAAGAAGTAGAGAAAATAGGCTAGGGTGGATAAACTGACCAAGGCGACGATCATGTCTAACGTTCGGGGCACGTTCGATTTGAACTTCAGCGCCCGGTACCCTGAGAAGGAGACATAACCCGTCAGCACGGTGATCACGAGCAGGAAGGTGTTTCGCCCGAAGATAAACACGCCGATCAGACCGGTTATAATAACAATGGAGACAAAAGCCAAAAAGTAGTTCCCGCATTTGTTATGAGCGCTACTACCCTTGGCGGTTAATAAAGCCACCAGTCCAAGCACCAGCGCGACTACTCCGGCTGAGACGTGTAGTACAATATTTAGCGTATGTAGCGTTTCCATTGTTTTTTATTGTGGTGCACTGTTGGATTCAACTTCTGCCCAGATTTCTAGTGCGCGTTTGGAACGCGTTCTAAACGCGCACTAGGGTCTAGGTTTTTATAGGAGACTCTCGCTTACTGCGCTGAAGCCTGAGCAACCGCCTTGGGAAGCAACTTATATTTCACCCAACCAAAATCAGGTTCCACCTCCAGCGCTTTGGTGAACACCTCGGCGGCTTCGGCGGGGCGCTCGGCCTTCTGGTAGGCTTGCCCCAACCAGGCCAGGGCGTCGAGGTACTGCCAGTTGCTGGCGTGATTGGGCTGCGCTTCGTAGTACCGCACGGCTTTTTCAAAAGCGATGACTGCCTCGTCTACGTCGCCACCGAACATGTCGGGAGTGAAGAGCAGCGCACCGCCGCGTTGCATCCAGGCTTCGGGACTTTCCGGATCGGCTTTCAGGGCGCGGTCAACGAGTTTTTCGCTTTGCGGACCCAAGTACATCGCTTTCCAATTGCTGAAAGCCATGGTGGCAACATTGAGTCTCACCTTCTTGGCCAGCGAGCGGGCGTCGGTTTCGTCTTGCTTCAGTAGCGTTTCCAGATTTTCTTCCAGATCGTCGGCTACTGCCTTATAAGTAGCTTCGTCTTGGTTGGCCAAGGCGTAGACGAGCAGACCGGTTTGTGCTTCGGTGAGGGCGGTGAGCTTCTGGGTCTTGTCTAGCGAAGCGTCTTGTTCTATTTTTTGAATGACCTGCTCCCAGGGCGCTTTGCTGGCGGTGAGGTAGCCGCGGTAGAACAGTTGCTGCACTTCGGCGCTCACCTGGGCGAAGGTGGGCAGGACAACAGGACGATTAATGCGATACTTGATAAGATTTGCTTTAGCGTTTTCATGATCGTTGGGTTTTGGTGAATGAATGCTTCAAAGAACGGGGACCGAAGAAGGGCGAGGAAATTTGGTTGACGAAGTGCAGTAGCAGTTGACAAATGAACCGTAAGAGGCAACATTGTCGAATAGCGCGTTACGGTTGGTTGTGAAAACTGCCGAGATGGTCGATCACTTGATCCGCCTCCACCTGCATCTCGTCAACTGTCCGGTGCATTTGGTCAATGAATGTTTTCTGCGTACTTTTTCTAGCGCAACTTTGGCACTATGGAATCAACTTCGCTTCGCGCTTCTGCCACTTACCGCTTCTTGGTGCGCTACCAGCTCTACCACATCCTGTTTTGGGTGGGCTACCAGTTGTTCTGGATGGTGCTGTTCAACAGCGACAATATCTTCACTTGGGTCACGGTGATTTTATGGTAGTGCTTTTATCCATCGCCCAGGCGACCGGGGCCTACCTGAACATTTACTACTTCATCCCGCGTTTCTGCGCCAGCAACGCTACGGCTGGTATGCCCTGGGCTTTTTGCTCTGCGTGCTTCTCTCCTCGGTGCTCACCACCCTCAGCTACCAAGGAATGTACTACGCCATCAACGGCAATTGGAACATGGCGGAAGTTGGTTTCGCGGAACTTATCCACAGTTTCTGGGAATTATGATGCTGCTGGGGTCCACGGCGATCATCTTTGTGATGATCGTCAAGCTTACTAAAGACTGGCTCAAGGACCAGCGCCACACGCAGCAACTGGAAAAGGAAAAGCTGGAAACCGAGCTTAAGTTTCTGCGCTCGCAGTTCAATCCCCATTTTCTGTTCAACACCATCAATTCCATCCACTTCCTGATTCGAAAAGGATCCCGAACTAGCGTCCGATACGCTGGCGAAGTTTTCGGATCTGCTGCGCTACCAGCTCTACGAGTGCAACGAGGCGCGCATTCCGCTCAAGAAAGAGGTGCACTATCTGTCTAACTTCGTGGCCCTGGAGAAAGCTGCGCAACAGCGAGCGTTTGTCGGTGACGCTCGACGTAAGCGAGAACGTGAACGGGGCGCAGGTAGCTCCCTTCATCCTGATGCCCTTCGTAGAGAACGCCTTTAAGCACGCCTCGAAGGGTAAGCAGCAGGATAATTTTATTCGGGTGGCGTTGCGACAGTCGCCGCAGCAGCTGGAGTTTACCGTGTAAACTCAAAAGAGGCCGGTGTGGCAGGTTACCGCGAGGCGGTGCACTACGGGGGCATCGGGCTGGTGAACGTGCGCCGTCGACTGGATTTATTGTATCCCCAGCGGCATACCTTGCGCATTGACGAGCACGACCGCACGTACGCGGTGCACCTAACCCTCGACCTAGATGAAAATTAGTTGTTTGGTGATTGACGACGAGCCGCTGGCCCGCGAGGGACTAGCCGGGTACGTGGATGATTTGGACTTCCTTCACCTGGTGGGGCAGTGCGAGTCACCGCTGGAGGCCGGTACGCTGCTCGATACGCAGGAGATCGATCTGATCTTTCTGGACGTGCAGATGCCTAAGCTCAACGGCATCGATTTCCTGAAAACCCTGCGCCATCCGCCGCTGGTCATCCTCACCACCGCCTATCCGCAGTACGCCCTGGAAGGCTACCAGCTCAACGTACTCGACTATCTGCTCAAGCCCATCACCTTCGACCGCTTTTACCAAGCCGCCAACAAGGCCAAAGCCCAGTGGCAGTTGCAGCAGCAAGCCCGTACGTCGGCGCCCCCTCCCCCGAGCGATTTGGCTCCCGCAGAAGCTACCGACGATCACTTTTTCATCAAAGTAGAGCACAAATACGAGCGGATTGCGGTGCGGGACATTCGGTGGGTGGAGGCCATGCAGAACTACGTGGTGATCCACACCACACAGGACAAATACATGACGTTGATCACGCTGAAAGAGCGTAGAAGAGCGCTTGCCCGCCGCGCGGTTTATTCGTCCCCACAAGTCGTATCTGGTCGCGCAGGATAAAATCACCTCGGTAGAGGGCAACCAGATTTTCGTGGGCCAGCAGGTCATTCCCATCAGTCGGCACTACCGCGAAGCGGTGATCGAGACGTTGATCAACCAAAAGCTGCTGAAGCGCTGAGCGACATTCTAGCTATTTTACGGATCGCTGATGTATTCCAGCTAAGGAACTTCAACTTAGCTATGCTGCTGATACGCTTTTACAATCTTCGCTAAAAATCCCTCTCTGGGGCGCGTTTGTAACGCGTCACCCCGCACTACGCACACTACGTTGTTCCATTTCTAAAGCTTCTAAAACTGGCTTTAGCTACGCTGCTGATACGCTTCCACAATCTTCGCTAAGAATTCTTTCTGATCCATCTCCCAGTATCGCCGCGAAAAAATCTCTACCTCGTTAAACCCTTCAAAACCCGCGCTTTCAGCCCATCCGCGAATCTCGGGCACGTTGATGCAGCCCTCGCCCATCAGCCCTCGATCCAGCAGCATATCCTCCGTCGGCGATTTCCAGTCGCAGATGTGAAAGGCCGACAGGTTGCCGTTGCGTCCGCAGCGCATGATTTCTGATTCCAGCGTAGGGTCCCACCACAGGTGGTACACGTCCACCGCGATGCCTACCCAAAGCGAGTCAATCATTTCAGCCATGTCGTTGGCCTGCCCCAGGGTGTTCACGGCCGAACGGGTGTCGGCGTACATCGGGTGCAGCGGTTCAATGGTCAGCGTCACTTTGTTGGCCTCGGCGTGGGGCAGCACCGCCTCGATACCCTCTCGGATTTGCTGCCGCGATACGGTGAGCGGTTGATCAGGATCGGCTCCGCACACCAACACCACCATCGGAGCCCCCAGCGCCGCCGCTTCGTCTACCGCGGCCTTGTTGTCGTCAATGGCTGACTGCCGCTTCAATGCGGAGGTAGCCGGAAAGAATCCGCCCCGGCACAGAGAAACTACTGACAAACCGTGTTCTTTCAGCATCTGTCCCGACCGGGCCACGTTGCGCCCCTCCAGCGCGTCGCGCCATACGGTGATGCCGCTCACGCCCGCTTGGACGTAGTGGTCGGCGGCTTCTTCCAGGCTCCAGGGCTTGGTGGTGATGGTGTGGACGCAGAGTTGGGATAGATTATTCATAGTGGGCTAAATTACAAAAGGCAGTAGAAACACAAAGGGTCTTAGTCAGATTTTGAGCCTTACTCAAGTGTTCGGACTTCGGGCGAAAACTTTCTTTGCGTGCTTGTTCCCAGGCATCCAGACCACCCACTAGACTTCGCACATCCAAAAACCCATGCTGTTGCACCAGGGTGCGCACCGCGCGCTGGCTTCGTGCCCCGCTCTGGCAATACACCACCACCGGCCGGTCGGTGGCAATCTGAGGAATAAATTGCTCGAGCTGCCCCAGGGGCATTAATGTGCCCCCCAGGTTTGTCGCGGCGTGCTCGTGGGATTCGCGCACGTCGATGAGCTGAAAATCTCGTTGCTCTTGCTGCCACCGCCGCAGTTCCGCTGCGCTGATTTCCCGGAAACCTAGAAGATTCATCCAGGTTCATCTTTCTCGCAGAACTGTACGTAGTCAATCAAGCTGGTTTGCGTGGGGTGCGTTCCGGTGAGGGGGTTATCGGGGTGCTTCTCGATGGTAAGCGTACGGGTCTCCAGCGATAGCGCATCAAACAAAAATAACCGCCCCACCAGCGGTTCGCCCAGTCCGGTGATCACCTTGATCACCTCGTTGGCCTGTAGACTGCCCACGATGCCCGGCAACACGCCCAGCACTCCGCCCTCGGCACAACTGGGCACCGTGCCCGGCAACGGCGGTTGCGGAAACAGATCGCGGTAGTTAGGACTGCGCTCTCCCCGGTCGTTCGGGTAGTTGAACACCGCCACCTGCCCCTCGAAGCGAAAGATGGCAGCGTAGACGTTCACTTTGCCGAGCAATACACAAGCGTCGTTCACCAAGTAGCGCGTAGCGAAGTTATCCGAGCCATCGGCAACAATATCATATTCCCGAATGATCGCCAGGGCATTGTCGGATGTCAATTTCGTGTTGTGAATTTGCAATTGAACGTGGGGATTCTGACGGCGTAGCCGCTCGGCGGCTACTTCTACCTTCGTACGACCCACATCGTCTTCGGTGAACAGCACCTGCCGGTGCAGGTTGCTGGCATCAACCACATCAAAGTCTACCAGGCCCACGGTGCCCACTCCGGCCGCCACCAAATACGACAGCAGGGGAGCGCCCAGCCCGCCTACGCCCACCACCAGCACCCGGGTATCCTTCAGCTTCTGCTGCGCGGCTTGCCCGAAACCGGGCAGCGCCAGGTGGCGATGGTATCGGGCCAGTTCGGCGGAAGAAAGGGTCATGATGACTGTTATTCAGGAGCGGTTACGATCACTCCAAAGCGTTTGAGCACCCGTTCGGCCACGGTTTGTCCGATAGAGAGCGAAGAGGTGGCCGCCGGTGAAGGCGCGTTGCACACGTTGACGGCCACCTCGTTTTCAATGATCAGGAAGTCGTCGAGCAACCCGCCGTGGCGGTCGCAGGCCTGGGCGCGCACGCCCGCTTCGCCCGGCACCAGATCGTTTTCGGTGATGGCCGGAATGAGCTTCTGCAGGGCTTCGGTGAAGGCGGCTTTGGAAAAGGAGCGGTACATTTCGCCCAGTCCGGTTTGCCAGTACTTGGCCGCCACCCGCTGGAAACCGGGCCAGCGCAAGGTTTCGCTCAGCTCACCGGGGTGCACGTCGGACTTGCGGTAGCCTTCGCGCCGGAAGGCCAGCACGGCGTTGGGACCGGCCTCCACCCCGCCCCGAATCATGCGGGTGAAGTGCACTCCCAAAAACGGGAAATTAGGATCGGGTACCGGGTAGATCAGGTTGTTGACCAAATACTCTTTCTCCGGTTTGATCTCATAATATTCGCCCCGAAACGGAATGATTTTGAGGTCTATCGGTTCGGCCTGGGTCATCTGCGCAATCTTGTCCGAATACAGTCCGGCGCAGTTCACCACCAACTCGGTCAGGTAGCTCCCCTGTGGAGGTGACCACCGTGCAGCCGTGGTGGTGCACGCGGATGTCGGTTACCTTCTCTCCCAGCCGAATGTCCGTGTCCTGCTCGCGCAGCCGGTCGGCGTAGCGCCGAGCCACGGCGACGTAGTCGATGATGCCCGTTTGGGGCACAAAGATCGCTTCCAGACCGTCCACGTGGGGTTCGTGCTCGCGCAACTGCTCTCGGTTGAGACGTTGCAATCCTTCCAGACCGTTTTCCGCGCCGCGTTGTTGAATGGTGTCGAGAGCGGGCAATTCTTCGGCACGGGTGGCCACGATCACTTTGCCGCACAGGTCGTAGTCAATGTTGTGCGCATCGCAGAAGTCCAGCAGCAGGCGGTAGCCTCGGATGCAGTTGGTGGCTTTCAGGCTGCCCGGCTTGTAGTAAACTCCTGAGTGAATCACCCCGCTATTATGGCCGGTTTGGTGCGCCGACAGTTGCGTTTCTTTTTCGAGTAAAGCGAGCTTGAGGTCAGGCCGTTGCTCTTTGATCCGCAGGGCGGTGGCCAGGCCCACGATGCCTCCCCCGATAACAATGATATCGTACTTCATAGGTTGAATGGTTGAAGGGTAGAAGGATCGAGTAAAATAGCTCTTCTGCCCTTCATTTACTCAGCTTTTTGGTTTAAAATCTAGCGAGATGGAGTTCATACAGTAGCGCTGGCCGGTGGGGGCGGGGCCGTCGTCGAACACGTGGCCCAGATGGCTTTCGCACTGGCTACAGAGCACCTCGGTGCGCACCATACCGTGGGTGCTGTCGCGCTCTTCTTCCACCCGATCTTTTTCTAAGGGAGCATAAAAGCTCGGCCATCCGCTGCCCGAATCAAACTTGGTTTCAGAATCAAAAAGCTCTTGTCCACAGGCCGCGCAGGTGTAGACACCAGCCGTTTTGGTATCGTGGTACTTACCCGCAAACGCCCGCTCGGTACCCTTTTCGCGTAGCACGCGGTACTGATCCGGGGTGAGTTCTTGTTGCCACTCTTGTTCTGATTTCTTTATTTTAACGCTCATATGATCTAACTATCGAGATTGTGAATACTAATTAAAACTCGTTAACAGAACAAAGATAAGCAGTAATTGATTTACTTAGGATAGAAAAGCTTTTCTGGCCGGTGTGTGCTAACCTTTGTCGTGAGATCCCGTTGGTTTGGGGGGCGCATTTTCGCGTCCTACGCTCTTCCAAGAATCAGCAACTGGTCAAGAACCACTCAACCCTATTTTATGAAAGATAACGTAGACTATTTAAAGAGTCTCGGTAGTGACGTGCCCGCCGGGCTGGTCGTGTTTTTGGTGGCGCTTCCGCTGTGCTTGGGCATCGCCCTGGCCTCGGGCGCCCCGCTGATGTCGGGCTTGGTGACGGGCATCATGGGCGGTTTGGTGGCGGGACTGGCCAGCGGGTCGCACCTGGCGGTGAGCGGACCGGCCGCCGGACTCACCGTGATCGTGCTCGAACGGCATTGAGGACATGGGTAGCTTTGAGATTTTCTTGGTGGCGGTGGTGCTGGCCGGAGTCATTCAACTCATATTGGGCTTTCTGCGGGCGGGCATCATCGGGCACTACTTTCCTTCGTCGGTGATTCAGGGGATGCTGGCCGCCATTGGGGTGATCCTTATTCTGAAGCAGATTCCTCACTTTTTAGGAGTGGATCAGGACTTCTTCGGCGACTACTCGTTCTTTCAGCGCGACGGACTCAATACCTTTTCGGAGATTGGCTACGCGCTAGACAACGTGGGGGAGGGATCCCTGATTATCGGCGTTATCTCATTGGGGCTGATTATCCTCTGGATACAACCTTTCATGAGTCGAATCAAGGTGATATCGGCCATTCCCAGCGCCCTGCTGGTGGTGATTGTGGGCATCGCCCTGAACCTTATTTTTGAGAACTTTGTGCCTGCCCTGGCCATCTCTCCGGAGCACCTGGTGCAGATTCCGAGCATTCAGAACTGGAGCGACGTGCAGCAGGAACTGAGCTTTCCTGACTTCGCCGCCGCCTTCGATGGTTCCACCTTTCGTCTCACGATACGCGTGGCCTTTACCATCGCCATCATCGCCAGTCTGGAGACCTTGCTGTGCATTGAGGCCACCGACAAGATGGACCCGCACAAGCGCAAAACTCCCTACAGCCGCGAACTGAAGGCGCAGGGCCTGGGCAACCTACTGGCCGGACTCATTGGCGGCATTCCGATGACGGCCGTGATTGTGCGCAGCACCGCCAACCTCGATGCCGGAGCCCGAACCAAGATGGCGGCCTTCTACCACGGCGTCTTTCTGCTGGCCTCGTTGCTACTTATTCCGCGGGTGCTTAACCTAATCCCCCTGTCGGCGCTAGCCGCTATTCTGCTCTACATCGGCTACAAACTCACGCGTCCGGTGATCTACCAGAAGCAGTGGAAGCTGGGCGCCAATCAGTTCATACCCTTCATCGTCACTATCGTAGCGATCTTGTTCACTGATTTGCTTATCGGTATCTGCATCGGCATGGCGGTGGGTATTTACTTTATTCTACGTGCCAACTACGATTCGCCCTTTTCGTTCAATACCAGCAACGACGGGCAGCGCACCCACTACGAAATCCACCTCAGTGAGCACGTGTCGTTCCTGAACAAAGCTAGCCTGGCTTCTACGTTGGACAGCATTCCGGCCCATTCGGTGGTGGATATCCACGGAGACAACACCCGCCATATCGACTACGACGTGTTGGAGGTGATCGCCGACTTCCGGCAGCACGCCGAGGAGCATGACATCCGGTTGTCGTTTAAGAGCCCGTACGTAGAAAAGGAGCTGGATCGGGTGGTGAGCTAAGCAAACAAAGCCGCACTGAACCCGGTTAGTAGCAGTGAAAACACGAAGAAGTCATCATTTTTTATCATAACCAACCCATGAAAGTACCAAAAGTGTTAGCCAAGTACGTAGACGTAGTCAACCATCCCGGAGTATATATCAAGGCCGAGATTGATAAGGTAACCAGTGAAATCAAGGCGAAGGTGCAGGAGCTGCTTCCTAAGATTGTTTTATCGGCGCTGGCCGGAGTTTTCGGTCTGTTTCTGCTCGCCTTCGCTAGTGTCACGCTCGCTTTGTTTCTCAATGACGTGCTGGACAGCCCGTTTTACGGATTTTTGATCGTCACCGGATTGTACCTTTTGGTGGTGATCCTTCTGGTGCTGACCCTTGGCAACGATTCGTGGCAACGCAAGATATTCGGTTTGCCCAAGCCGGGAAGTGCAGGGCAATCGCACCGCCTGGTAGCCCCTGATAAGGTAGACCCCACCGCGTATCGGATGGGGCAAGCGCAATTGCACGATGAAGTAACGGATCGCCCTGCCGCAAAGTCCGCCGACCCTGCCAACCCCGCCGCCGCTCCGGTAGTTACCGCCCCCCGTAGTGCCACTGTTCCGGGCTCAAAACCGTATGCCTAGTCCCGTTTCAACCAGTTCGGCCCGTCCGCCGTGCACCTTCAGCGTGAAGTTGCCCAGCAAATGCTCGGTGAAGGCGTAGCGCACTCCGATGCGCTGGTACACCGGCAAGTATAAGCTCCGAAATGGACGGTACAGATACACTCCCACCTGCGTGAGCAAAGACAGGCGCTGATAAAACAACTCATGCCCGGCCACCAGCGCCACCCGCCGGTAGTCCGGTCGTTCCTGCGCCACGTGTTTCAGAATGTACTGCCGGGTAGCCTGATCGAGGAAAACGTCTAGCCCTCCCGTGAGTCCGCTAATGGCGCTGAGCCGAAGCGTGGTGTAGGCGTGCAGGTTCACGAAGTTATGCAGCGGCCCCTGAGACTCCAGGGTCTTCAGTCCGGTGCTCACTCCCACGGAATAGCTAATACGCCGATACGGTTCGGGGGCGGTCACCTCGGCGGCGGTCGCGTAGGCAGGCGTCTGCTTCCCCAACTGCCGCGACACTCCCAGGTTAATTATCGGCATGTTCACCCCCCGGTTGGGCTTCGAGTAGGACGCATTGGAGTAGTGAACGAGTTTAGCCGATAAGATCCCCCGCCAGTGAGAAGAAAAGGCGTAGGAATAGTTTAATTGCGTGCGCATGGTAAGGGTGACTGGCGTGCCCAGCAGGATATTGCCCGTCTCGATGGGCGGACGATACGGATGGGTATGATAGCCCAGGCCCACGCCCAGCCCGAAGGTGAGCGTGGCCCGCGGTCGGCGCACCATCGGCACGTCCATATACACCGTTCCGCCGACGGATTGGCCCAGCACCGGGTGGCCATAGTCGGTGTAGGTAAGCGAAAACCCAATGTCGGGGCAGTGGTAGCCCTGCTCCCAGAAGGAGTAGCCGTAGGTATTCTTGTTGATGAACAGCTCAAAACCAACCGGACGCGTCTGCGCGAACTGCGCCACGTTTTTTGAGGGCACCAGCAAAAAGCCCTGGTAGGCGTTGATGCCCAGCGTGTAGGTGTGGCGGGGGGGAGTTTGGGCCTGGGCTGAAACGACGACGCCAAGGGTGCTCAGAAGCAGAAGCAGGAGATGGAAGAGAGGCATAAACCGGATTGAGTCAGGTGAGTATTTTCCCATTTTTAGTGCCGCCCCAACCATGTTCGGGTACGGTGACGAGCAACGTATCAATGGGAGCTCGGGTGCCGGTAAACACGGGAATGCTCCCGAGAATGTCGGGATCGGTATGGTAAATTTGGTTTCTTTCCATTTTGGAACGAGTTTCTCCGTAAAAGGCAAAGTAAAACTATTTCGCAAAAGACCCAATTTCGGTTTTAGCCCCACTGAACCTTCGAATTGGCCTCTTACGAACCTATCTGAACCCAACGCCACCTTTTTTTGCCTTCGAGGGCCCCTTTTAAATATTTTTGGGCCTCACGAGGCCTTTTTCGGAGACAATGTCGCGTTTCAAAGCTTATGCTCGTTCGGTCTAGCGGTCGGCCCCGCCCCCGGAATGTAAGAAATCATCCGTACTAACGTTTTCTTTCCTGCCCGATCTTACCCATTTTGCGCGAAAGAGGCGCAGCCGATGGTTTGTTTGGTTAAATTGTCGCCTCACCGCTAAACCACAACCTTATGTCACTGCGCGTGCAGGCGCTTACTAAAACCTACGGTAGCCAGACGGCCGTGAACAACGTTTCGTTCGCCGCGGAGCCCGGCCAGATCGTGGGCTTTCTGGGTCCCAACGGGGCGGGCAAGTCCACCACCATGAAGGTGGCCACCGGCTACCTGCCGCCCACCCGCGGCACCGTGGAGGTGTGCGGTCACGACGTGGTGGCCGAGCCGATGGCGGTGCGCCGTTGCCTGGGCTACCTGCCCGAGCACAATCCGCTCTACCTCGATATGTACGTGCACGAGTATCTGCGCTTTATCGGGCGGATGTACGGAATGCGCGGCGCAACGCTTGGCGAGCAGGTGCGGCGCATGGTAGAGTTGTGCGGACTCACCCGCGAGCAGAACAAGAAAATCGGCTCACTCTCCAAGGGCTACCGCCAGCGGGTAGGGCTGGCCCAGGCGCTGGTGCACGACCCCGCGGTGCTGATTCTGGACGAGCCCACCACCGGACTAGACCCCAACCAACTCACCGAAATCCGTCAACTGATCAAGAGCATCAGTGCCGAGAAAACGGTGGTGTTTTCCACCCACATCATGCAGGAGGTGCAGGCGCTGTGCGACCGGGTGGTGATCATCAACCGGGGCGCGGTGGTGGTCGATAAAGCGCTGGCTGACTTGCAGCGTAATACTTTGTCGAAAATAACCGCAGCGGCGACGGTAGAAGTGGCGTTCCTTCAACCCGTTGACGTTGAACTGCTGAGCTCGGTGCCGGGAGTGCAAAGGGTGCAGGAGATGGGCAGCGGAATGTATCAAATAACCGGTGATGGCGCGGCAGATGTGCGTCCCGCCGTGTTTCGTTTCGCCTGCCAGCACAATTACGTGATGATCGGGATGAAGCAACTGAACGCGTCGGAACAACCTTCGGGCTCGTTGGAAGAGATATTTAGGAGTTTAACGGCAATGGACGGTGAGTGACTGCTCAAGAGTTAACGTCATCCCCAAATTTTCCGTAGCAATGCGTAGGAAAATGTTGGGAATCCCCAACGTGAAGAACGAGTATAGTCAATTGATATGATTCTTGTAGCACGACTTTGTAGGAAGGAGATCCCGGATACCTTCTTTCGCGCTGCTACAGAAGGTTCCGGGATGACGTTAGTTATTATGCTACAAATCTTCAACAAAGAGATCAACAGTTACCTCAATTCGCTGATTGCCTACGTGGTGGTGGCGGTGTTTCTGACGGGGATGGGGCTGCTGATGTGGCTGTTTCCCGACACCAGCGTGCTGGACTACGGCTTCGCCGAGATGACGACGCTTTTCTCGCTAGGGCCCTACGTGTTTCTGTTTCTCATTCCGGCTATCACCATGCGCAGCTTCGCCGAGGAGAAAAAGGCGGGCACCATGGAGCTGCTGCTCACCCAGCCGGTCACCGATTGGCAACTGATCGTCGGCAAGTTTCTGGCCGCCTGGGCGGTGGTGCTGTTCGCGCTGCTACCCACGCTGATTTACTACGTTTCGGTCTATCGGTTGGGCAGTCCGGTGGGTAATTTAGATTCGGCCGGGATATTCGGTTCGTACATCGGACTGCTGCTGCTGGGCGGGGTGTTCACTTCAATCGGCATTTTCGCCTCCTCGCTCACCGAAAACCAGGTGATCGCCTTCATTCTGGCGGTGTTCTTGTGCTTCATCCTGTTCACCGGATTTAGTTCGCTGGCGGGGCTGGGCGGCGACGGTCCGGTAGGCTATTACGTGGCGCAGTTGGGCATCCTGTACCACTACGAAGCCATGAGCCGGGGCCTGATCGATTCGCGCAACCTGGTCTACTTTGTGACGGTGATCGGACTGCTGCTGCTGCTCACGCAGGTGGTGCTGAATAGCAGGAAATGGTAATTGAAGGATTGAATGAGTGAAGGATTGAATTAAAGAATGAGTGGTTAGACGGTTTGAACAGAAGCCAGTATGATGCAAGTTAAGATACGGTAGCCGCGTCTGCGAGGCAGACGGTGAGGCTCCTTGGAAGCAAAACCAATTACGGTTGTGACTCACGAAGGCCGATAAACAAGAAGCTCTTTTACCAATTTGAAAACATGGGTAGCAGGATTGTTTTGCGCGGGACTGTGGTGATCATAGCGTTCGGATAGTTCCTTAGCCCAGCGGATGGCTTGATGAACGTCACCTTGCCGCTGTAGTGTAGCAAAAACATCAACATCATTCTTCTGATACGGCCGCCCTAGATGATTGGAAAGCAGATCACTGTACTGGGTGCGAGAAGCGGCATTTTGGTAAAACTCGAAGTGCAGTAAATACCATAGTTCGAAGGCTTCGTTAGAGTAAGCGCAACCCACCTTCTCCCGTTCGGCCAAAAACACCGCTTCATTGAATCGTTGATCCGAAAAACTATCTTTATCAAACACAGCCCACGTCTGGTCATAGGCTCGGTTAGTATTTGCCCGCTCGTTTCGTTCCTCAATAGCCTTGTTGACTACATTCAGTGTGTTATCTCCTGTGCCAATTATTTCCAACTCCACCACTCCCTTGGGCAGCTCTCTCTGAAAAGCCTCAAAGTAGTTAGGTTCGGTCTTTTCTCCTTCGCAAACGATTAGGATTCGCTTTCTTACCGGGGTTGTTCGGTATTGTCTCCGCTCTCGTTCTTTCTGTTGACGAATCCGTTTCAGCAGAGCGTTGTCAATTTTCTTTTTCCTGGCCATGGGTCAGCGCTGAAAGTGCTTTGAAATCGCCCAAGAAAGGAATTGCTCCATAGCGCCCCTTAATGTAATCTTGTTCAAAAGAAGCATCTTTTCGTACCTTTCCCCTTAGCAGCTTATACTCCGCTAAAGAATACAAATCCGAACCTCCAGTATGGTCTTTCTCTACAAACCAGATTTGGTCCCGGCGAAAGGTGCAAGCGCTAAGTAAATTGGTATCGTGGGTGGCGAAGATAAGTTGGGCATTATTAGGATTGGTTTCTGAAGAATTGAACAGTTGAACAATTTGTTGAGTGAGTAGAGGATGTAGACGCGCGTCGAGTTCATCAATTACAAGTACTTGACCATAAATTAAAGTATCCAGAATTGGCCCAGTGAGTCTAAAGTATTTTTTGGTACCCTCTGACTCTTCATTCTCAAAGTTAAATCTCGCAGTATCCGTCACCTTGCCTTCTGCACTATATATATCGTGTAGCGTGGTGATACTATACATTACTCCCTTACGATCTTTTAACTCTTCCAAAACCATTGTGCCTACTTCTTCAGGAAGGTTATCTGGCATATTTCCTTTTGATATCTCTATTTTGTCTACCTCAATGTTTGAGATTCCTAGATCTGCATCTTTTATTTGTCTTATGAGAAACTCTTTAGCACTCTTATTATTATCGTTGATGAGATCTGCGGTGAAACCTTCGTAGTTGCGATCAGTTAAACCTGAGATTACATTAAAGCCTTTAAGCCATTTAACAATGTCACCAGATATCTTCCCGTTGAATTGACTCACAACAGATAAAAATAAAGCATTATTCCGCGTTTTTCCCTCTAGATGTTCCCCTTCGACGAAACCTTTATAAACTTCTATTTCGTCTTGATCGCGAACGAAAAGTGGTTGTTCCTTTATCTTGTCAGCTTTCAATAACCATTCCGTACGAACCCTCTTCCTATCCACTTCATAACCGTATCGATACTTAATACCATCAATAAGAAACGAACCCTCAAAACTAGAAGGTTTCTCCTGGTAGTCAGTGTGCAACTTGAACGGAGTCACATCAATTTCGTCGTCAAGCTGTGTCTCTTTAGATGAGTTGATAGTGAACCACTTAAAGAATCCTAAGGCATTAAATACATTAGACTTTCCTGAAGCATTTGCCCCGTAGAGTACCGCACTCTTTAGCAAACTATACCTCCCGGCAGTAAACACGTTATCATTGGCAAACTCCTTGATGTGTTTCACCGCAGTCATATTTAGCGTTACCTCTTCCCGGATAGAACGGTAGTTGCCGACGGTGAATTGAATAAGCATTTTTGTTCATTTTGTGAAATTCTCTCAAAAATAAGCAATTCGACTAGCAAAAGTGCTTGAAAACGATTATAAATTGTCAACTAATTTGCAGAAAAATGTAAGGACATTTCAAATCTACTGCTTCGCTACTCATATACATCCATAATCGTCCTGTGTAGCATATTGAGCATCGGACCTCATTTTATTTGTGCTTTCTCGTATCTTAGCGACCCTTGGGCTACCTATATTATCCAAACTTCTTCTACCAATTCGTTCTTATAAACCGTGAGCAGCCAACCCTCTCAAACACCCCCTCCTTCTACCAAAACCCGCAACCGCGACCTGTCCAAGCTCGCCCTGGGCATGGTGGCGCTGTTCTTCCTCAACCTGCTGGCCCAGCAGTTTTTCTTTCGCATCGACCTCACCGAAGAGCAGCGCTACAGCATCTCGGCGGCCACCAAAGCGCTGCTGCGCAACCTAGACCAAAACGTGGCGGTCACCGTCTACCTGGAAGGCGACGGACTGCCGCCCGATTTTCGGCGACTACAGCGCAGCGTGCGGGAAACGCTCGACGAGTTTCAGGTGTACGCCGACGGGCACCTGCGCTACCGCTTCGTGAATCCGCTAACGGCCACCGGCGCTGAGCAGCGGCAAGCCTTTATTCAGGAACTGGGGCAAGCCGGTATCCAACCCACCCGGGTGTTTGCCGAAGAAGACGGACGGCGCATCCAGAAAATCGTGCTACCGGGAGCCATCGTGCGGGCCGACAGCAACCAAACCGCGGCCATGCTGCTCAACGGCAATCAAGCTGCCAGTCCGCAGGAAGCGCTTAACCAGTCGATTGAAAACGTGGAGTACGAACTGGCCAGCGCCATCCGGCAGGTGGTAGCCACCGAACGCAAGCGGATTGCCTTCATCAAGGGGCACGACGAACTGCCGCCCCTCGACGTGGCCGGACTCACCCAGGCGGTGTCGCAAACCTACGACCTGTACGAACTGGATTTGCCGAGCAAAGATGTGATCCCGCCCTACGCCGCACTGATCGTGGCCCAGCCGCAGGAGCCTTTTAGCAAGCAGGATCAGTATAAGCTGGACCAGTACATCATGCGGGGCGGCCGGGTGATGTTCTTTATCGACCCGCTGCGCGTCGATATGGACAGCATCGGGCAGAACGGCTCGTTTGCTTTTCCGCTCGATTTGGGGCTGGAGGATATGCTGTTTCGCTACGGGATGCGCATCAATCCCACGCTGGTGCAGGATATTAAGTCGGGCGTGTACCCGTTTGTGGTGGGCGAGGTGGGCGGACAGCCGCAGATTGCGCCCTTGCCCTGGCCGTTCTTCCCCACGGTGAACCGCTACGGCGAGCACCCCATCGTGCGCAACCTCGACGCCCTCTACCTGCGCTTCGTCAGCAGTATCGACACCGTGCAGGCCGCGGGGGTGAAAAAAACCCCGCTCGTGTTCACCTCTCAGTACTCCCGGGTGCTGCAAACCCCCATCGTGGTCGATCTGAACGAGCTGCGCGAAGAACCCCGGCCCGAGAGCTTCCGCAGCGGCCCGCAGGCGGTGGCCTACCTGCTGGAGGGCTCGTTCACGTCGGTGTTCAAAAATCGTATTCTGCCCGACAGCGTCGATAAACCATCGTTTCTAGAACGTAGCGTGCCCACGAAGTTGATCGTTTGCTCGGACGGCGACTTGGTGCGCAACGAGGTGAACCGGCAGAACAATCAGCCGTATCCCCTGGGCTTTGACCCCGTCACCGAGCGCACCTTCGCCAACGAAGCCTTTGTGATGAACGCCCTGGCCTACCTCACCGACGAAGACGGGCTGATCAGCGCGCGCACCAAAGACATTCAGGTGCGGCCCCTGGACAAGGTGAAGGTGGAGCGGGAAGCCACGATGTGGCAGGTGATTAACCTGGTGGTGCCCATCTTGCTGGTCGTTGCCTTCGGAGTGATCAAGTATTACCTCCGTCGGCAGAAATACGCGCGTTTTGAAACTTCTAATGAGTAAAAGTTAATTATTCCTTTCTTACGTACTATTTTTTCCTTATCTTGTGCTTTTTAATCGTCCATGTATGAAATCTTTTTCTCGATTTGCCCCGCTGGGGCTTCTAGTTGTGCTTTGCCTGTTATCCGTAGGCAGCCAAGCCCAAGTCAATTTCACCTCTTCCAATCTGCCGATCATCGTGATCAACACCGACGGGGCGGAGATTGTTGATGAGCCGAAGATAAACGTCTTTATGGGCGTGATCAACAACCCTCCCGGCCAGCGAAACAACCTGACCGATCCCTTCACCGATTACCAAGGCACCATCGGCATCGAGATTCGGGGGGCTACCTCGCAAAACTATCCAAAGAAGCAGTATAGCGTAGAATTGCGCGACCCAGACGGAAAGGATACGGCGGTGGCGCTGCTGGGCATGCCCAAGGAAGCCGACTGGGTGCTCAACGCTCCCTACGGTGACAAAAGCCTGATGCGCAATATCCTGGCCTACCAACTGGGTCGCGACCTGGGGCACTACGCGCCGCGTACCAAACTGTGCGAAGTGGTGCTCAACGGTGACTACCGGGGCGTTTACGTGCTCATCGAGAAGATCAAGCGCGACAAAAACCGGGTAGATATCGCCAAACTCAACGACGATGAGATCAGCGGTGATGATTTGACCGGGGGGTACATTGTCAAGATTGACCGGGATACCGAGGGGGGCGAAGACGGATGGGCTTCGGCGTACGCTCCGCGCTACCGAGAAGAGGACAACCAGCGCATCTACTTCCGTTACGAGTATCCGGACACCGATGATATTGCCCCGGAACAGAAAACCTACATTCAAAATTACGTCAAGGCCTTTGAAGACGCGCTGGCTGGCGACGACTTTGCCGACCCGGAAAAGGGCTACGCTCCGTACATTGACGTGAACTCGTTTATTGACTACTTTATCGTGAACGAGGTTTCCAAGAATATCGATGCCTACCGGCTGAGCACGTACATGCACAAGCAGAAGGACTCCGACGGCGGCAAGCTGGTGATGGGCCCGCTGTGGGACTACAACTTTTCGTTTGGCAACGTAGAGTTTTGCGGAATAATGGGTGATCCGGAGAGCTTCGCGATGGACTTCAACCAGCGGTGTCCCGGTGACTTCTGGCTGGTTCCGTTCTGGTGGGAGCGGTTTATGGAAGACCCGGCCTACTCGGATAGTCTGGCGGTGCGCTGGTCCGAACTGCGCACCAACCAGCTGAGCACCGCCCGATTGGTGGCGCGCGTAGACTCGGTCGCTACCCTCATTGATGAAGCCCGGGCTCGTAACTTTGCGCGCTGGCCCATTTTGGGTGAGTACATTTGGCCCAACGCCTTCGTAGGAGAAACCTATCAGGAAGAACTTGATTATCTGAAAAACTGGACAACACAGCGACTCACCTGGCTTGATGAGAACCTGCCAGAACCCCCACCCCCGGTCGTAGTCCCCGATCCGGTTCCCCCCACGGTGCCAACCGACTCAGTGCCAACTGATACTACCACCACCAATCCTCCTCCGGCCGACAGCGTAGTTACGTCTATTGATCGGGAGGAGCTTTCCGACGAAACGCCGGTGGTTTACCCCAACCCGTTTAGTAACGAATTATCGCTGAGGTTCACCACGCAGCAGGCGAGCACCACGGCCGTTTTGGTTCACGACCTGTTGGGAAGAATGGTGTTGCGGTCTACGACTTATTACTCAACCGCCGACGAGCAACAGCTTTCGCTGGATGCTTCGTCGCTTCCGCCGGGCATTTACGTACTGGAGTTGCAAGTGGGCAATCAGGCATTGGTTACCCGGAAAATTAGTAAACGCTAGACAACCATGAATCAGCCTCGCCCCACCATCCGCCTCCTGGGGATCACCCTCCTCTGTTTGTTACCAATTGCGGGCTGGGCGCAGGTTGATTTCACCTCTTCCAACCTCCCGATTATCGTCATCAACACCCAGGGCGCACCCATTGTAGACGAGCCGAAGATCAATGCGACGATGGGCATTATTGATAACGGGCCAGGAACGCGTAATAACCTGACCGACCCGTTCAACGACTTCGAGGGAACCATCGGCATTGAGATCCGCGGTTCTTCTTCGCAGATGTTCCCTAAAAAACAGTACGGCGTGGAAGTGCGCAACCCCGACGGCAGCGATTCTACGGTCTCGCTGCTGGGTATGCCCGCCGAATCGGACTGGGTGCTTTACGCTCCCTACAGCGACAAGAGTTTGATGCGCAATATCCTGGCCTACCAACTGGGCCGCGATCTGGGCCACTACGCGCCGCGCACCAAACTGTGCGAAGTGGTGCTCAACAGCGATTACCAGGGCGTTTACGTGCTCATCGAGAAGATCAAGCGCGACAAGGACCGGGTGGACATCGCCAAACTAAATGATGACGAGATTAGCGGTGATGATTTGACCGGCGGATATATCCTCAAAATCGACAAGGGAAACGATGCGGGCTGGACCTCCGACTATCCGCCCCTCCGTCGACAGGGGGAGCAGACCATCGTTTTTCAGTACGAGTATCCGGATGGGGATGACATTGTCCCGGAGCAGCAGGCGTATATTCAGCAGTTCGTTAGCGATTTTGAGGATGCGCTGGCCGGGGATAACTTTGCTGATCCTGAGAATGGCTACGCTCGCTACATCGACGTTAATTCGTTCGTAGATTATCTGATCGCCAACGAAGTGGCTCGCAACCCCGATGCCTACCGCATCAGCACCTTCTTGCACAAGCAAAAGGACTCGGACGGCGGCAAGCTGGTGATGGGCCCAATCTGGGACTTCAACCTGGGTTTCGGTAACGTTGACTTTTGTCTGGGAGGAAGTCCCGAAGGGCTGGTGCTGCGCTACAATTCGGTGTGCCCCGAAGACTTCTGGCTCATCCCTTTCTGGTGGGACCGGCTCGCCGAAGACCCGGTATTTGCCCAGCGCGTCAATGACCGATGGACCGAACTTCGAACGGACGTGCTGTCTACCGAACGCATGGTAACTCAAATTGACTCAATCACTAATTTAGTAAGCGAAGCGCAGGAGCGTAACTATGCGCGCTGGCCGGTGCTGGGAGAATACGTGTGGCCCAACGCCTTTGTCGGGGCGACCTATGCCGAGGAAGTGGATCACCTCAAAGGTTGGACGACCGACCGGCTCAACTGGCTGGACGCCAACCTCGACCGGGAGCTGACGCTGGTGACCGACCTTCCGTCGGAAGTCTCGCCCGAATCGCTCCGGGTGTATCCCAATCCGTTCGGCGAAACCCTGACCGTCCACTGGGCTTCGCCCGCCCCGGAAACCGGGTCGGTGCAATTCTATAACCTGCTGGGAAAAAAGGTGTGGGCATCGTCGCACTGGCCAACCGACGGCCAGACGATGCATTTGAATACCGCAAGCCTGCCCCCCGGATTGTACGTGGTGCACCTGCAAGTGGGCGATCAGCAACTTCGACAGAAGGTGAACAAACAGTAGCCTGCCTCAATTGATACTGAGCGGAAGCGTACGGACTGCGGGAAACGCTGCTAAACTGTCCGTTACCGAACAGTAGTGACCGAAATCGTACAGTCATCTTCGGAAGAAAGGGCCTTCTTGCGCTAAATTCGGCACTTTGGTGGCTGGCACGTTCCTTGAAACCAGGTAAGGTAATACTCACATCCTAACCTTTAGAACAATGAAACGACTCACCGCCACCCTATTCTTACTCGCCACCGTTACCTCGCTGGCCCTTGCCCAATCCCGCATCAGCGCCGCCGACATCATCGCCCAGATCAACCGAGGCGAAGCGGTGCGCTACGAAAACGTAGAAATCAAGGGGGTACTCGACCTGACCCACTTGGATAATCAAAAACGTACTGAGTCCTCCGACGGTTGGTTCGGCCTGGGGGGCAGCAACGATACCTACGAAAGCCACGTGGAGGTGCCGCTGTCATTTACGAATTGCACCTTCCGCGACGAGGTGCTGGCCTACTACCACGATGACGGCGAAGACGATACCTTCATTGCCCACTTCGACGAGGACGTTTGGTTTAGCGGCTGCACCTTTGAGGAGGAGAGCGAATTCAAGTACTCCGAATTTTCGGAAGTAGCTGATTTTCGGGGAGCCACGTTTAGCGAGGAAGCCAATTTCAAGTACGCCGAATTCTCGGAAGCCCCGGTGTTTAGTCAGGCTACCTTTGAGGAAGACGCCAACTTCAAGTACGCCGATTTTCCGAAGAATACCACCTTCGAGCGGGCGGTCTTCGAGGAGGAAGCTAATTTTAAGTACGCCGACTTCCCGGCCGGTTCTAGCTTTGAAAAGGCCGTATTTAATGACCTGGCCAACTTTAAGTACAGCGAGTTCGAGAAGCCAATCAACCTGAACAACGTGTCGTTCAACGGCGATGAAGACTTCAAGTATACTGAAGTGGACGGAGAAGACTTTACGACGTTTTTGCTGAAGAACCAGTAATAATTCCCTTCAATCTATTCACTCAAAGTCTAACAACTATGAAAACCCTATCGTACTTTCTGGCCCTCTTCACGATGACCATTTTCACCACTGCCTGCGCGCAGAAGATCAGCGGCAATGGCAACGTGGTGGAAGAGAACCGCCCCGTAGAATCCTTCTCGTCCATTGACGTAGGAGGCGTGCTCAACGTGTACCTAACGCAGGGCGACACCGAGTCGGTGACCGTGGAGGCCGACGAAAACTTGCTCGACCTGATCATCACCGAAAACCGCGGCAACACCCTGGTGGTGAAGCTCAAGAAAGGCATCGACATCAAGAAAGCCAAAGACAAGAACGTCTACATCACCCTGCGCTCGATCGACGAACTGGAAGTGGGCGGCGTGGTGAATGTGAAGAGCACCAACACCCTTACCGCCGATGCGTTCGACCTGAACATCGCGGGAGTGGGTAACACTGATCTGGAACTGCGTTGCGACCGCCTCAACGCCAAGGCCGACATGGTGGGCAACCTGACCCTAAGCGGCGAGGTGCGCGAAGCCAACATTAGAAACGGGGGAGTAGGCTCGCTCAAGGCCTTCGATCTGAAAGTGGACCGACTCACCATCAAGAACAGCGGGGTGGGCAGCGCCGAAGTGCAGGCGCAGGATGAAATCAGCATCAACGCTTCGGGAGTAGGCAGCGTGCGCTACAAGGGCGACCCGGTGGTGAAGGAGCTGTCAACCAGCGGCGTGGGAAAAGTGAAGAAGATGTAGGTCGATCTCTATGAAAACTCTCCTAATGCTGCTCACCCTTCTTCCCGTATTGGCCACGGCCCAGGACCAAGACTTCTTTTTGGATCAGGAGTACGAAGTATCTCCTTCGGGCACCATTGATCTCACCTGTGATGGTGCCGAGGTACGCATCACCGGATCCAACCGCGCTACCGCCCGCGTGGTCGTGAAGCGCGTAATCACCGATGACGATTACACCCAACTGACGCTGCCACCGGGCAACGCTCAGGTAGAGATTCAGGTGGATGACGGACACGTAATGTTGCGGGCTTTGTAGTCTGCCAAAGTAGTTTTGCTTGGGTTTTTACGTATTTTGCGCGCTTAAACTCTCGCTAATGAAGCCTTTTTTGTACGCAACTGCCCTGTTGATATTTTTAGCCGCTCATTCGTGGGCGCAATCCACCCCTCCGGAAGCCGTAGCGCAAAGTGTGCAACGGGCTGAGGTGGAGCAGCACCTGCGTTTTTTGGCCGCTGACGAACTGCGGGGGCGCGACACCGGTTCGCCCGAGCTGGAGATTGCCGCGCGTTACCTGGCCGAGCAGTTCCGCCGCTACGGACTGGATACCGTACCCGATGCCCTGGGCTACTTTCAACCGGTGAAGCTGGTGTCGGCTCAGCCCCCGGCGGAAGCTACGTTAACCTACGGCGACCAATCCTTTCAAATTGGTACCGATCTGCTGGTGCTGTCGGGCGACAGTGTTGATGTTGAAGCGCCAGTGGTATACGCCAACTACGGCACCGCCGACGACCTGGATGCGGCAGACGTGGAAGGCAAGATTGTGATCACCAAAGCAGGCGGAGACGGAGTGACTAACCCGCAATCGTTTTTCTACATGACCAACGAGAAGCAAGACCGGGTGACCGCACGGGGGGGAGTGGCCCTGGTGGAGTTGTACCGTTCCAACCAGATTCCCTGGACGCTGCTGGTGCAGTATCTCAACGCCGAGCGCCTCACGGTGGACGCTGATCTCGATACTGCCTCTCAGAAACTTCCGGTACTGTGGCTCAACGACCCCAAGGGAGAGCGATTGACGCGGTTTGAAGGTGGCAAAACGAAGTCGGCCACGCTTTCGGTAGCGAAGAAGGAAGAAGCTGATGTGCCGGTGAAAAATGTGGTAGCAATGGTAGAAGGCACCGATCCGCAGCTAAAGAATGAGTACGTAGTGCTATCCGCCCACTACGACCACATCGGCGTGGCGGCGAGCCCGAATCCTCAGGATAGCATCTTCAACGGCGCGCGCGACAATGCACTGGGCACCACGGCACTGCTCAGCGCAGCTGAGTATCTGGCCGCCCACCCGCCGAAGCGTTCGGTGCTGTTTGTGGCCCTCACCGCCGAAGAAAAAGGACTGCTGGGCAGCGCCTGGTACGTGGCGCATCCGCTGGTACCCCTCAAGCAAACGGTGTTTAACCTCAATACCGACGGGGCCGGTTACAACGACACCACCAAGGTGACGGCCATCGGACTGGAGCGCACCACCGCCGAGCAAAGCATCACGGAGGCCAGCAAGGCGTTCGGCCTGGAGGCCATTCAGGACCCGGTGCCGGAGCAGAATCTTTACGACCGCTCGGACAACGTGAGTTTCGCGCAGAAGGGCATCCCGGCCGTTAACTTCGCGCCGGGCACCACCGCCTTCGACGCCGAGATTATGAAGAACTACCACCAGGTGAGCGACGAGGCCGAAACGCTCAACTTCAACTATGCTGAAAAATACGCGGAAGCGTTTACCCTAACCGCCGAACGTATTGCCAATTTGCCGGAAAAGCCGTTTTGGAAAGCAGGTGATAAGTACGAAGCGGCGGGCGAGAAGTTGTATGGAACAAACAAGTAAGTAATCACTCGAAACAAATTACAAACCGTCATCCCGGAATTTTACGCAGCAAAGCGAACGTTTTTACCCTTTGATGGCGGACTTATATGAGCGTCTTAGTCAAGAATACCGTACCTAATTTTGGTCTCTCCGAAGAGGTTATCGATCTACTTATGTCGGTATTTACCTCAGTTGATAAGATTGAGAAAGTGGTAATTTTTGGTAGCCGGGCCAAGGGAAACTATCATTCGGGTTCGGATATTGATCTGGCCGTTTTCGCGGCCGACTTCACCCCTGACGATCTCGTTAATCTATTACTGAAGATAGACGACTTGACGCTACTGTATCACGTGGACTGCATAAACTACGCTACTGTTACCAACGCTGCGCTTCGCGGGCACATAGACCGGGTGGGTCAACCATTGTACCCCTAGGGTGTGTTGACATATAGGCTAGCGAGGGATTTTGAGAGTGATTTTCGTCTGGACAAGGCCATCGTGCGGTTCCCCGCCGGGACGCGACGCTTGAGAAGCGCGATGCGGTGGCATCGGGCGCCGAAAGCAACGCAGAACAGTGGTTCCCCACCGGGACGGAAAGCGCACCAAAATCGCTGCTTGAGTTATACGTCAACACACCCTAGCTACCGCTAAGTTTGGAGCATAATTTGAAAGGTTATCAGTTAAACCTAATCTATGAAACCTATCCTTTGTCTTGTTGCTAGCGGCCTGCTGCTGAGTGGGTGTTTGCGCTATCCCGCTACCGGTCCTACCTACGACCGCCTGGCCAACCTACCCACCGAACCCCACGAGCGGGACGTTAAAATTTTATTTCCGGGCGACCCACTGCCTTCGGGGCGCTACGTTAAACTGGGCGTGGTAGAAGTGCACGGAGGTGGTTTTTCCTCGTACAACGCACTCGTGCGGGAGTTGCAGGGCCGAGCCCAAACTTTGGGGGTCGACGTTGTGCAGCTCTTTGATCGAAAGTATATGGAAGATACTTACACTGCGTGGGATGACCGGACCACCACCGACGTCTACAGCAATTTGGCGGGAGTAGGCTTTGTCTCGCTCGCTGACGCAGATTACCTGTCGGACTACGTTGCCGAAAAGGAAATCTATCTGTACCGCGATAGCATCGGCTGGCAACCGGAAGCCGTGTGCCGGGTTGTTCCGAGCTATAACGATCAGCCCCCCAAGATCATCGGTGAAAAAAGCTACGCTGACTTTGTGTCTACGTACTCTTTAGAGCATCTGCGCCATGAAGAAACGCCCAACTGGACGTACTACCTCAACGAGCGCGGACTCGTGAGCCGCCGTACCTACCGTGTGGATGGCTTGGTGGTTAAGCGGTGCCTATTTACCTACGAACACAACCGGGTAACCGAAGTGCGCATCCGGCACTTTTACCCAAGGCGAATAGACGAAAAAGTAGTGATCCGCTACGACGAGCAGAATAACGTTGCCGAACAGCAAATCTATCAAGAGGGGCGCTTGGTGTATCGTGAAATCCCCGCTTATAATGAGCACGGCCAGCGGGCCGGTAGTGCATTCTACGTCGTGGAAGAGGGCGCGGCAGATCGGCCGTATCTCAAGGTAGTTTACCAGTTTTTTGACCCCAATAACTTGTCGGCAGACGGCGCGTTGGTAGACGCCCAAAAATAGCGTAGCCACTGAAGAGTTTCTCCGGTGGCTACAACTGACGATAAAGTTAAGGCAGGCTAGAAAGTATACCGCAAACCAACCTGCGCCGCCCATCGCGAACCCTCAATGTTAGCCCGTTGATCTATATCCCACGGCTCATTAGGATCCTGGAACGAGAATACTGGACGTTGAGTGAACTCACCTTCTTCGTACTCAAAGCCTTCAAATTGCAACAGCTCGAAGGTGTACCGATTATCGCCACTGCCGATGAAGTAGCGCTCGCCCCAGCTCTGGTTAAACCAGTTACCGATTAGGTTGCTTACGTTGAAAACGTCTAGCGAAAGCTGTAGCGTATGGCGACGTCCGTTGCCCGTCGTGATGTAGAAGTCCTGTAGCAATTTTAGGTCAAACACACTAGAGAAGGGCACCCGCGATTTGTTTTGCTCGGCGTACTGCCCGCGCCGCTCGCTCAGGTGGTCATCGCTCTCAATGTAAGCATCTAGTTCAGCGTACATGGCCTGTTGCTCCGCCTCGCCGAAGGGTACTCCACCAAGGACATCGTTCCCTTCGCCTTCCGCATCTATTATCACATCTACCACCCCTCGCTGACCAAGTGTGATCTCGTCGGCGCTAGCTGGTACGTAGATCAGCGAGCGTTCGTAATCCTGGTTGTCTTCATTGAAGATAGCGTCACCCCCACGGTACACGTAAGAGAACGGCTCGCCCGACTGCCCATTGTAAAACAGTGATACGGTAGTAGCCATAAAGCCCGCGTACTCTTTGCGGTACGACAATGCTCCTACCAAACGTGACCCTACATCGAAAGTGGAGCGGCCCACCATCGGGTTATTGCGTCCGTTTAGGCTGAATGATTGTCGCCAGTTCGTGGCGTTGATAAAGCCTCGTCCATCGATCAGTGCCTCGGCGCGGGTGAAGGAGTAGGCCAAACTAAAGCCCAAACCGTTTACTGCGGGGCGCTCTACCTTCAGGGTAGCGTTCCAGGTGTAGCCTTCGTTGGTATTGTCTACTAACGAAATAAACGAGTATTTATCATCAACCTCGTCACCAACGTTAAAGACGGGGCGGTTATCAGCACCTTCTAGGCTGCCCACCGCCGGGCGCAGGTTGACGTTCTTTACGTTAATGTTGTTCAGCGTTTTGGTGTACATAAATTCAGCGGTACCCACCAAGCCAAACGGCAAGGCCTGATCCACGGCAATATTTGTACGGAATACCTGCGGATATTTGAAGTCTCTTACAAAGAGGTCAACGTCGCCTGACGGACCGGCTGAGGTGTTGGTTAGATTGGCTCGCCATTCGGCCGGAGTTGCGTAGAAGGGGAAAACACCAGCCTTTAACGTGCTGTTCAATCCGTTGCGAATGAACATGCCTCCCGGCCATACCCACGGCACCCGGCTGGTGAAGATACCCAGTCCGCCGCGCACTTGGGTCGTCTTGTTGCCGGTCACGTCCCAGTTGAACCCCGCTCGGGGGCTCCAGAGCACTTGCGTGGCGGGAGCTTGGCTAGCGCGAGCGCCCTTCAGATCATAAAATTGCTCAATGGCGGGCACCGTCTCTTGGTTGAACTGGGTATTATTGAGGGGTGGATTTTCTAAAAAGATTGGAATATCAGCGCGCAGACCGAGCGTAAGCTTTAGCCCACTGTTTACCTGTATTTCATCCTGTCCGTAGAAACCCAGTTGCATGGCGTTGAACGTTGGACCTAGATTACTGGCTTCATCGCCCAACCGAATCTCTGACTGGCCGGGAGCCAGTTGTTCGTGGCCAAACAGGGCAAAGCCGGGGTCGCCGTCAAGAAAACTCTCTAAACTGCCGTACGAGTAGCGGGGGGTAGAGAAAATAGTGAACAGGTTTTCTATCTGAAAGAACTCATTGTGCGTACCCAGGGTGAAAGTATGCCGTCCGGCGTACCAGTTGAAGTTGTTGGTCAGCGTGAATACATCCTGAAACACCACATTAGAATACGAAAAGTTATCGGTACCGATATTGATCTCGGCCGGACCATCGTCAATAATCGCCAGCGGGAATGGCTGACCCAAAATGTCTCGGTCATCACGCACGCGAGTGTAGCCGAGGATCAGGTTATTGGAGAAGTTATTTCCAAAACTACTCTTGAGCTCCAGAGCCGTCGAGTTGGTCGTAGTAGGAAACGCGTTGCCCGTATTGAAGAAAAAGATATTACGACTGGTGGGGCGATTCAGGCGGGTGGTTTCGCCAAACACGTAGCTGTGGCGCAGCGACAGCTTGTGATTTCGGTTGATGTTCCAGTCAATCTTGGCAATTACCTTGTCGCTGTTGCGCGTACCGACATTGTTCAGGTAGCCACCGGGTTCGTAGCCGTATTGGTTGCGGACAAAGTTAGCGAGTTCGTTTAGGTCGGCCGCGGTTGCGTTGCCTTCGTACTCTTGCGCAATAAAGGGAAACGGCTCTTCTTCGCGCAGCAGCTCCACGTTAGCAAAGAAAAACAGCTTATTCCTGAATGATGGGACCGCCCAAGCGCGCTCCGTAGGTGTGCACGCTAAAGGGCGCTAGTCGGGTGCGCTCGTCGTCGGGAATGTCGCCGGGAGTTTTTCCGGCTAGTTGTTCGTTGCGGAAGTAGTAGTACGCCGACCCCTCAAAGTAGTTCTTACCACTGCGGGTCACCGCGTTAATGCCACCTCCGGCAAAGCCTCCTAAGGTCACATCGTAGGGAGCCACCACCACCTGAATCTGCTCCAGGGCATCCAGGCTAATCGGCGAAATACCCGCCTGCCCCCCGTTGGTACCCGAATTAGCCAATCCGAACACGTCGTTATTCACCGCCCCGTCGATATAGATCGCGTTGAAGCGGCTGTTCACTCCCGCAATAGACAGGCCGCCCTGGGTAATGTTCGCCTGGGGAGTCAGTCGCGTAAGGTCGTTTAGATTTCGCTCAACGGTGGGCAAGGTCATGATTTGCTCGCGGCTCACGTTGGTTTCGGCCCCGGTCTGGTTGCCATCAATCAGCCCTCCGGCCGAAACGACCACGTCAGCTAGTTGGGTCACCGACTCGCGCAGGCCCACGTCCAGGCCGTAGGTTTGTCCCAGATCAAGGAAGATATCGTCTTTGGTCACGTTTTCGTAGCCCACAAAAGAAACGGTGACCGTATAAGGGCCACCGACGCGCATGTTGGCTAAGCGGAAGTAACCGTTGTTGCCGGTCACGTTGGCATACTGCGTGCCCGACGGCGTGTGGACGGCCACCACGGTGGCTCCCAGCACGGGCTGCTGGTTCTCGTCGACCACCTCGCCGTTCATGCTGGCGGTGGTGGTCCCCTGCGCCGTAGCGGCGTGAACCGCCAGCAAAATAAAGGCCAGAGAAAATGAAGTTGCGTAGATGTGTTTTCATAAGGTAGGAATGTAAGTTTTTAAGTACAATGGTACGGAAATTTTGCCGTTTCCTGAAATTTTTAGCGCGCTGCGCCTAAAATTTAGCAATTCGACAAAACGTTGTAAACTTTACATTTACCTAATGAAATAACGGAGCTGAAGAAAACGGATAAAATAAAATTTGTAATATCACTCGGGTAACTGATTTTTGTACTGTGGCCAGTCCGCTACCAACGCGTTCACCACCGCGCTTCCTACCCGGTAGGCGGCTTCCAGTGAGGGCAGGTAGGCCGAGTAAGCTTGATTCTCATTGAGCATACTTTGGGCAGCCGATAGCCCTTCGTAAGGCATTGAGAAATTGCTGGCCGTGCGCAGCACCAGCAGCCGGTCAGCATCCACCCGGCCCGCCGCGTCCAGAAAGTGTAGCGCCTGGGCGGTACCAGTATCCTCCATCGCGCTGGTCACAAATTCGCCCTGCCCGCCAGTCCAGTACTTCACCCACTGGTTGGCCCAGGTATTCATCTTCTTTCCGTGCCAAAAGGTCATCGCGGCCACGTGGTCGCCCTTCATCACCCGCGGCGGCTCCTGCGCCTTGGGATAGTTAACGAAGCGCGCCCGCATCTGCTGTAGCTCTTCGGTGTCGTCCAGGGCAATGTCTTTGGTGAGTTGGTAGGCCCAGTCGACCAGCTGAGGATTTAAACGAAACACTTCGCCCCCGTCGGTGGTGGGCACGGGCTCCTGGTAGGGTTCGGTCTGGTCGATAGGAAAGATTCCGGTGTCCCAGTCGTCGGGAATCTCGCGGGCGTCGATTTCGTGGTTCAGGTCGCCATCCACCAGCCACTCGGCCCACACCGCCGAACCACCGGTGGCATCCTCAGGGTCTACTCCGGCGATGCCCGCCACCACCCAGTAGGCCTTGGTGAGGTCGAAGCGCGGGTCCATGCCCAACGCCATCACCGAAGCGGCCGAACGGATGCTGCCCACGCCGGTCACCATCGCCAGCACTCCTTGCTCAGCGTTGTAGCGCAAATGGCGGTAGGCCTGGGGCAGGGGCAGGGTGTCGGCGAACGGAAACCGCTCGGCCCACAACTGCAATTCGCCCGGCCGGTCGCCGGTGTCGTTGCCCGGTTCAAACATGGTGACCACCACGACTTTAATGGGAAAAGGGGTGGTTTCTTTGGGAGCCTCAGACGGGTTAGAAGAATCTGCTGAATCGCAGGCGGCAAATGCGCAGAAGGCTAGCCCGATCAGCAAACCAAGTGAGTAAGCGTGTTTCATAGTGATGGCGGTGCAGCTGGTGGTGTTTATAGATAGCAACTCGGTGTGTGGGGGCAAAGATAGTAAAATACCTAAGGGCAATCCCTGACTTTCCTGTGCTGCTTATTTTATCAAAATGGTTATGATTTACTCAGAATAATATTAGTTTCTTGTAAAGAAGAACGCAATAATACAATTTTCTGGAAGATTTAATACGCTGATGTGCTCCAGAAGCAACTTCCGCTTAATTTGATGGGTATCACCAAAAAAACAGTATTGCGGGGCATGAATGGTTTTGAACCAATAAGCTGAATGCTAGCGTAACTGACGAATTATCTGAGTATTGTTATAAATATTACTTATTTTACTATAAACTTAGGTCGCTATCCTTGTTGCAGATTTTGCTGTGGTTGCCTAAACAAATTGCCACAGCCATTTTGCCACATTCACCCACATTGACCTATTAAACTATTCTTCTAAGTTTTTTACTTCCTTTGTGAGTGGTCATTACAAGCTACTACCAATACCAATTTTTGGTGGATTGAGAATTGAGACGATGTTCTAAAAACGTCGTCTATGTACCGCAAGCTTTTTGTATGCTTTGCCTGGCTGGTTGGGTCAGGATTTCTCTTACCGAATAACCGCAAGCCCCACGTCTTTTTGGTGGGCGACTCTACGGTGGCCACCCTCACTGACCGCCACGCTCCGATGGCGGGGTGGGGACAAGTGTTCCAAGAATTTTTCACGGACGAAGTTCGGGTAGACAATCGTGCGCTATCAGGAAAAAGCAGCCGCAGCTTCATTGAAGAAGGCAAATGGGGTAGAGTGACGCGCGACATTCGCGCTGGTGACTACGTACTGATTCAGTTCGGGCACAATGATCAGAAGCGTGATCATCGCTACACCGACCCTTACGGCACCTACCAGAAATTTCTTACCCAATATATTCATGAAACCCGCCAGAAGGGCGGAATCCCTATTTTAGTGACCTCGGTGATGCGCCGACGCTATACCAAAGAGGGCAAACTGTACGACACCCACGGCAATTATCCCAAGGCGGTTCGGCAACTTGCCGCCCGGTTAGAGGTGCCTTTGATCGATCTACACCAGCGTAGCTTCGAATACCTCGACCGTCTGGGCCAGGAAGCCACCAAGCGCATCTTTTTATGGTTGTTGCCAGGACAGGAAAAGAACTATCCAAGAGGGATAGAAGATAACACCCACTTTTCCGGCTACGGGGCACGGGAGGTGGGCAAACTTGTGGTTGAAGGCATTCAGGCACTTGATTTACCCCTAAAAAACCATCTAAAAGGATGTAGTAGCGAGACCCGTGAGACGCTGACCATCTGCGCCGGAGATAGCGTCCGCATCGGTGATGCGTACCGGAAGCGTGCCGGGATTTACCGAACCACCACCAACCCGGCATCGGGTTGTCAAACAACGCGGGTGACCACGCTTCGGGTGGCCGCAGTTTCCTCATCATTCCAAAGCCTTATCTTGTGCCAGGGTGAACGGGTGGAATTGGGAGGTGAATTCCGCACCGAGTCAGGCACCTACTACGATACGTATCAGAACCGAGCGGGCTGCGACAGCGTGGTGACGACGCAATTGATGGTTCGTACCCCTCCCGACGTGCGACGGTCGCTCACCATTTGTTCGGGCGACAGCGCCCGCATTGGTGACCACTACCGAACCACTGTCGGCACCTATCGTCACACTCAATCAACTGACGCCGGTTGCCCTCAAACCGTCGTCACCGCGCTAGAGGTACTTTCGGTCCGCTTCTCCCAACAGTCATTTTTAATTTCCGAAGGCGACAGTGTGTGGACCGGGCAGCGCTTCCGGCGGCAGCCGGGCACGTTTTACGATACCCTGCGCAGCACAACCGGCTGCGATAGCGTGGTGACTACGATCCTGCAAGTAGCTCCTGCCGCTGCCGCGATCACCAATAGCCATCAGTTGGTAACCTTGTGCGCGGGCGACAGCCTGTGGGCGGGGGGAGGCTACCGGCAAGAAAGCGGCACTTTCTACGATACCTTATTCCGCTCCGGAACCAAACAGGTAATGACTACTACCACAGAAGTCCTTCCCGGTTACCGCACCGAACAAACAGTGGCTCTGTGCTCCGGCGAACGGGTCTGGTTTCAGGAAGCCTGGCGCACCCGGTCCGGCGTGTACTACGATACGCTACTCACTTCGTCAGGCTGCGACAGTTTAATTATTACGCACCTAACCGTGGCAGAACCGGTGTATGCTCCCACCGTGGTGGCCAATGGGAACCGTCTTAGCAGCAACGTGCCGGGCGATACGTACTACTGGCTCCTTGATGGGCGTCCGCTAGCTGATACCACCGCCACGCTCACGGCCGAATTGCCCGGAAGCTACTCAGTTGCAGTCCGATCAGGGGCGTGCCCGTCGCCGTTCTCCGAGCTGTATCACCACCAGCCGGTTGTGACGAGCCTCAACGATGGGCCGGGCCCTGCCTTACTTCGTGTCTACCGCCCTGACTTTGGCTCAGCCGTTGTGATGGAGGTTACGCTGCCGACCCCAGCCGATGCCCATCTCTACGTGCACGATGTCCGGGGAAACCGTGTCTTCGAGCGCGTTGTGACCCTAAATGCTGCCGCCCGAGAAAGCTGGCCCAAGAAGTATCAACAGAGGATTTTTTTGGCGGATCAGCCGTCGGGGGTGTACGTGGCTACGCTGCTAGCGGAAGGGAAGCGGCACAGTATTAAGATCATCTGGTAGAGACTACTCCTCAATTTGTTTGCGGTAACGGGCTAGGGGCAGTTCCAGGGTAGCAACCGCCTCCACAATCCAACCGCTCACCTGTAGTGCTCCGTGTTCACTGAAGTGCGTGTCGTCCGTCTGTCCCTGCGGAAAGTGGGCGTACTGCCCCGAGTCTAACCACAAGTACAGTTCTTTGGAGGCTTCAGGTCCCCGGATGGCCAGTTCATCAAGGCTGCGGGCATGCAGATCAATGAGTGGCACTTCAAGTTCGCTTGCCACCTGGCGCGTGGCTTCCGGATAATCTTCGTGGCTGCTGTAGGGTTGTCCGTTTCTGAACCGGCGACGCGTTACCGGGGTAATCAGCACCGGGTGGCAGCCCTTTTCGCGCGCTACCTGCACAAACCGGCGCAGGTTATCCTGAAACTCACCGTAGGCGGCAGCATACTTTTCGGCGTTGTCTTGCTTCTGGTCGTTGTGCCCAAACTGTATGAACAAATAATCTCCCGGGTGCAACGCGGGCAACAATGCTTCCCAGTGACCGCGACTGATGAAGCTTCGGGTACTCTGCCCCGATACCGCTCGGTTGTCTATGTTGACTCGCTCGTTAAAGAACGTATCGAGCACCTGCCCCCAGCCCATCAGTGGATAGTAGTCTGCAGGGTAGGTGGACACGGTAGAATCACCGATAAGGTGCACCGTGACGGGAGGCAGGCAAGCGGTGAGCATCGTGCCAAACCAGAAAAAGGCAGTTAGTAGCGTGCCGTAGGGAATCATGGTTGAGAAGTTGGTGGTTGGTTGCCCGTGCGAATTAGGGGAACGAGTTGCTCAGTGAGGTACGCCGCTACCGCCTGATGCCCCGCGTGGTTCCAGTGACCCCGCATACCGGTGGCCTCCCAGGCGATAGCATCCAAGCCCCGTTGTCGGAGGGTGGTCAGCGTGTCGGCTACGTTGAGTAGCGGAATACCCGCCCGCCGGATGGCTTGCTGGGCCACCGGCGGAAACGGGATGCTGTCACGGTTGACAATGATCGAGCCTGGGTCATGGCCGATGTCCTGAATGAGCGCCAGCGAGACACTATCTACTTCAGGCAGGATAGGTTTCGGAGACGGAGGATTTTCCGGACTCCAGAGGGTCGCCACTTTCTCGAACAGAATGCGCCCAGCTTTACCCGCTTTCACTAGCTTCAAATCATTGTTGAGCATCTGCAAAATGCTGCTATGGTGCAGGCCGTGCTTCACCAGCTGAAAAGTGCGCAGGCTGCCGCTGCGCCGAAAGTCGTCGCTCAGTCTCAACTGCCCGTCCTCAATGTACCAGTGCGGTAGCAACGGATCATCCTGTGACTGCTCCAGATCAGATACTGCCAAAAAGTACAACGTGATATCCGGACGAAACTTGGCTACAAACAGGCTATCGTAGGCCCGGCTGTTGGCCAAATCGAAACCCGAGCGGCCGAAGTTGAGCACCTCCACCGCATCGGTGGCTAGGGTATTCTGAAGTTGTTGCTCCAGCAGCGTTCGGAAATGGTTGCGGGGCTGCACTTGAAACCCCTCTACGTATGAGTCGCCCAGTAGGGCAATACGCAGCGTGCCGTCTGCCCGTTGCGGAGGATACGCCGGACCCAGGTAACCATACCGATTATAGCTGCCTACGGTGAAGTTCTCGTTGTAATAGGTGAAATTGCGATTGGGCATCATCACCCGGCCCACTTCCGGATCAAATTCCGACATTGATACCGCTTCTACCTCAGCCATCCGCAGATAGCCTTCTAGCAGCAGAAGCGTTATAAAAGCGGTGATGCCAAAAAGCGTGAGTTGTTTGATAACGTGCATAGCCCCTAGAATTGAAAGTAGATAAACGGCAGCGGCTCCGACTGAAACATGAAGACCAGCACAATGACCAACATCGGAACCAGGATGCCGTATCGGACGGGCACACTTTTGATCTTTAGCACAAATGCGTGAAGCTGCGTCTTGTATTCGGCAATATCCAGCAGCAAAGTCATGGCCAGATAGGCCCCGCCGATCTTCACAAAGCGCCAAGCCAAATTGTCCCCTTCCCCGGCCAATACGCGCTCGAAAAAAAGGATGACATCCGCAAAGCTTTGCGCCCGGAAGAACAACCACGTAAGCAGCACCAATAGGTAGGTTGCCACGGCCTTGCCCACGTTCGTTAGGACCTCAGCGGCGTTGTGCATCGGCGGACGCATCACCACACGCCGGTCGCCTAGCATCCACTTATGCACTGCTAGATAGAGACCGTGCAGCCCCCCCCAAATCACGAAGTTCCAACTGGCTCCGTGCCACAGACCGCCCAGCAGCATGGTAATCATCAGATTTACGTAGGTTCAATACGTTCCTTTCCGGTTGCCGCCTAGCGAGATATACAAGTAGTCGCGCAGCCACGACGACAGGGAAATGTGCCACCTTCGCCAAAATTCGGTGATGTTGGTCGAAAGGTACGGTTGTTTGAAATTTCGCATCAGTTCTACCCCAAGAAGTTTGCCTACCCCCCGGGCGATGCTGCTGTAGCCCGAAAAGTCGGCGTATATTTGCACCGAAAACATCACCAGGGCCATCAGTAGTTCTACGGAATTGTAATATTCCATTTGGGAAAATACCCGGTCGACAATACGGCCGCAGGCATCGCCAATCATTACTTTCTTGAACAGCCCTAACACAATGAGAGTAATCCCGTGCTGCACCTGGTCGTCGCTCGGATTTTTCAGTCGGGCAATTTGGGGCAATAGATCAATAGCCCGTTCAATAGGCCCAGCCACCAACTGCGGAAAAAAGGATACGAAGAGTGCGAAGTCCAGAATGGAGTCGGTGGGTTCAAGCTTCTCTCGATAGATATCAATGGTGTATGACATCGTCTGAAAGGTGTAAAATGAAATACCCACCGGCAGAATGATATTTAGGTGCAGATAGTCGAGTTGCATCCCAAAGGATGACACAAAGGTCTGAAAGCTATCGGTGAAAAAGTCGAAGTACTTGAAAAACGCCAGGATGCCCAGGTTGATCACCATACTCAGCAACAGCCAGCGCTTTCTGATTGCCGGAACACTGCTTCCGTGCAACGCTTTGCCAATGAAGAAGTCGGCCACGGTAGAGATGAGCAGCAGTGAGCAGAATCGCCAATCCCAGTAGCCGTAGAATACGTAACTGGCCACCAGCAACCACAAAGTCTTAAATCTACGGGGTAGGAAGTAGTATCCCGGAAGCACAATGGCTAAAAAGAACAGAAAAATAAAAGAATTAAAAAGCACAGCAGTGGCAGTTGCGGTAAGTTGAAAATCAGTCAGTCCTTAAAAAATGCTGAGAGCAGTAGCGCACAAATTATTTGCCAATTGGATCTATAGAAAGGTAGTAATCTATAAATTCTTCCCACCGCGACTGCCAGTGCTGCATCGCGGTTTGCTTCTCCGCCTCACTGAGTGAACTGTAAGTGATGGAGTTCATTAAAAGTTTCTTCACGGCCCGCAAGTCCAGCTCCCAGGCCAGAAAGATGGCCCAGTAGTCGGGGGTCACGCCCTTCGTAGCCGAACACTCCGGGGTCGTCGGGGCTGATGGTGCACGGAATACCCTGCTGCAACCACGCCCGCGCCGGGTGCACCCGCAGGTCACCCACGTAGCCTAAAATTTGGTTGCTCAGCGGGTTCACCTCCACCGCAATGTCGTGCGCTCGAATTGCCTCTTGCAAACTAGGGAACAGAAACAGATTGAAACCGTGACCAATGCGCCGACTGCCCAGCGTAACGGCATCGTAGAGGTTATCCACCGAGGCCCAGTCGCTTTCGCCATCGTGCAGAAAAAGGGGCAGATCAACGCCGTAGACCTCTTCCAGCGAGTCGAGCTTGAGCCAGGTATCCAGGTAGTAGCGGGTAGAGCGGCCCCGGTCTTCTTCGGCCACCAGGTCGTAGCCCTTCACCCAGTCGGGATATTTTTTTCGCATCCGAAAGGCGTTTTCCACGTCGCGATCGATCACCTCCTGCGGCTGAAAGCGGTGGTTGGTGTAGATCAGCTTGGCCGTGAAGTCGGGGTATTTCTCTTGGGTGCGCTGCACGGCCTCCTGGTAGTAGCGTACCAGTGTGTCGGCGGTGTAGTAGCCCGGCGGGTGCTCCAGGTCGTGTAGCCCCATGCCCAGGAAGGCCCGTAGCTCCACGTGCTGCACGCCATCTTCGGCCAGCGTGGCAAACGTAGCCGCTGTGAAGTCGCGAAACACCGGTTGGTAGCGAATGAAGCGTCCGATGCGCTGAAAGCACCGCTCGAACTCTTTCCATACGTCTACCCGAGGTTCGTTCATGCGGGCGTCGAAGGTGAGCAGGTCGTAGAGCGAGTCGGCAAAATGGGGCACAGTTTTGTTGAGCGACCACACGCTGTAGTAGCCCTTCGGCACCATCGAGGGTTTAAAGAAGTCGAGCTGCCCCTTTACCAGGTCAGGATGGTTGTCTTGCCAGAACACGTAGCACTGGGGAGTTTTCAGGGCGCGCTCCACCACCCACCGCAGGTTGCCTGCCGCCTCGGGATGCAGGTGCAACACGCCGCCCTTGGGCATCTTTCGCAAAATCTTGAACAGCGGTGTCCGCTTCGCGCTTGCCTGCGATTCGTAAAAATAGTGGGCCGGGGGGAAGAAGTGCTGCTGCCGGTACTGCTGGATCATGCGTTGCTGCAAAGCCAGCAGTTTTTGGTTCACTGCCTCCTCTTTGGCAGTTAGCACCACGTTGGCGTCGAAGGCCCGGGCGCTATCGCGCTGCACGTAAACCTGCCGGGCTTTTTCATAAGCAACGCGGGTGGTAAGTCCCCCGGCAGGATACTTTTTGGTAGGCGGCGCGCTCTGGCATCCCACCATCATCAATAGCAGTAAGCTGCCAATACCAAGAAATAGGGAGGGGAGACAGAACCATTTCACGGCGCATAGTTACAAAAAAAGCCGGACATTGTCCGGCTCGTTGTTGTATCAGTTGTAGGGCTTACCCACAGTGCATTGTGATTAATATTCTCGGATGTCGATCCGCTTGGCGGGCACGTCATCACTGGCTCCGAAGGGCAGCAAAATCTTGAGTTGACCTCGCTCAAATACCGCATCAATCTGGTCTTTATCAACCGCGGGCGGTATGCTAAACGTACGGTTGAAGATGGGGGCCATATGGCGAGACGATTGCTCGTCCTCATCGGCTACCGCCGAAACATCGCTCAGCGTGGTGTACACGACCAACTGGTTTCCGTGCACGTAAATATTAAACGAATCACTGTTTACCGAAGGGGCGTTTACCTGAATAACCAGCTGGTCAGTGCTTTTCTTCACATTAACCATTGTGGCCACCGTTCCTCCCGTAATTGTATTTATAGCATCTATCTGATGAACAAAATCTTTCAGCACATTTTTCATTGGATCCTCCTGTTTGGTGTAAATCAATGAACAAAGGGCAAACAGCGTACCAATCCCGGAGAAGATTTCTTTGATCCAATAATACAGTCATAACGTCAGTAATACTGTATAATGCAGACATAATGTCATAAAAACAGCTGTGCTATCCAATTTTTATTATACAAGTCGGCAAGAAATCACTATTCTGGGCGAAGATAGTAAGAAGCGAGAGTGACTGCTCCTACGCTTAGTAACAGCAGTAGGTCCAGACGAATAGGCCCGACCGTATCGGGGATAATACCCAGCAGCGAGACCAAAAACAACAGCAGTGCCAGCGCTGTGGCAAAGATAATCTCGGCCCCCAAAGGTTTCTTCGCCAAGATGCCGGCCAGAATCATGGGAGCCAGCAGCGACGTGCCCGCGAAACTCACCCGGGCCAGCAGCACCAGTTGGTCGCTGGCTAAGATAGAAAAGACCAGCGCAATGGCGGCAAAGCCAAAGATGGCCAATTTGGTGATGTTCATCACCGCTTTCTCGCGACCCGGCAGCAGCGAGCGTAACTCAGTGCCCAGAGCAAAAATTTGTGAGTCGGTGGTAGAGAGTCCGGCCGCGAGTAGTCCGACCACGGCCAGAGCGGCGATGAAACCGGGTTGTTCGTAGAGCAGCACCTGCGACAAGAAGTCGGCCGTAGATAGGTCGGCGTAACGCACCGCTCCGTACATCCCGATGAAGGCGGTGGGCAGGATGACGAGGATGGCGAAAATGCCCACCGCTACGGCCATCAGGTGCGTGATGCGCAGGTTCTTCATGATCACAATGCGGATGGTGAGCTGCGGCTGGGTGATCGGAATGCACAGAATAACGAGCATCGAGGCTAGCAGAAACTGCGGAGTGAACAGTCCGTTGGGCCCCGGGGTCGACAGCAAGGCTTCGTTGGCCACCTGCACTTCGTCGAAGAGGGTTCCTAGATTGTCGAAGTGCGCTACGCAACTGATGCCGATAATCCAGGTCACGATCAGCAGCGTGAGTCCCTGCACCGCGTCGGCGTGCATGATCGCCTTAAGTCCCCCGATTTCGCTGTAGGTCAGCATCACGCCCACAATGGCGATGGACCACCCCCACGAGGGCATTGCCTCGGGAAAGACAGCCGTGAGGAAGATGGCGATGCCGCGAATCTGAATGGCCACGTAGGGAATCAGGAACAGAAACACGCCGGCAAAGCTCACGTAACCGGCCAGTTTGTTATTGTAGCAGTTTTGCATCAGACCGGCCACGCCCTGAAAGCCCTTCTGCGCCACCTTGCGCCGCAGGTGGTAGCCAAACCACAGCACCAAAAACACCATTGCGCCGTCGGAGACGGCCAGGAAAATCCAGGCACCGATGCCGTGGGTACGGAAGAAATCGGGCATGCCCAGCAGCGTGAAGGTGCTGAACAGCGTGGCGGCGAAGGTGAGGAAGCCGAGGATCATGCCGATGTTAGAACCCGCCAGCAGATAATCTTCGGCTGACTTATTTTTTTTGAAGGAGCGAAGCGCCACGTAGGCCAGCATACCGGCGTAGAGCGCCCCCAGAATGAATACCCAAGTTGTCATTGCGGTTCGTCAGAGTTGCGGCCAGGATGCACCCGGGTGCCGATGTAGGTAAGGAGTACTAGCAAAATGGTGAGCAGAGATAGAAATCCACAAGGTGTAGGGGATTCCGAAGAGTTCGGGTTGGAATTGTCCGGCGGGAATCACCAAAGGAGTGAAGGTGAGGGCGGACAGGATGACGACCAGGGCTACGCAGAGTTTCCAGGCGCGGGAGTTGGGTTGGGGCATTTGGTTAGAGTAAGGAATGTAAGTCGCGAATATCTATCGGATAGATAACGTTTGTATCCAGTACGCAAGTGAAACGAACGCTATGAATCATACAGTTCTAGCTCCTCATCCGATGCCATCATCTGAATAATCCGTTGCTTTTGTTCTGCCTTCATTTGCTTTTGGTACGCAACCACATCTTCATATTTTACTCTGCGATGCTTCCCAACTTTGGTGAAAGGGATGTATCCGTCCTCAAGCAGTTTAACCAAGTGGGGTCTAGAACAATTTAGTAGTTCAGCTGCTGCTTGGGTTGTCATTTCTGCAGCTATTGGAACAATGGAGATAGGCTTTCCTTGACTGGTTGCTTTCAAGATATCAACCAGGAGCTCTAGCGCTTTCAAAGGAATTCTAATTCTGTCTTTTGTCTCCTCAATCTCAATCTCAGGATTTGCGGAGTGCAGCCCTTCTAACGTAGCCGTCAGCGCATCATACGACTCCATAGCTATTCTTTGCTCTTCCTTAGTAGGTTTCTCTATTTCAGCGTGTCTCATGCTAAGAATAAATTTAGTATCCGTCAGCAAAATAAACGAAATAAACGAAAATAGCAATTTTCTTCTTTACAGAATGATTTGAAAACTACTCAACCGGCATAAACAACCGTTCCCACCGCACCTTGTCGAGCAAATCAGCTTGCTCATCGGTTGAAAACCACACAAACAGCGGTTTGCCAACAATGTGATCTTCGGGCACCAGACCCCACATGCGCGAATCTAAAGAATTATGGCGATTGTCGCCCATCATAAAGTAATAACTCTGTCGGAACACGTACGAATCGGTCACTTTGCCGTCAATGAGCAGTTGCCCATCAACCTGCGTAGCATTCACGCCTTCGTAGTGAACAATTGCCGGACCGTAGAGGGCGGTGTTCAGGGGAGTAAGACTGATCTGGTCGCCCGCTCGGGGGAGATACAAGGGGCCGTAGAAGTCCTGCGTCCAGTGCTGGGTCAGCTCGCTTTCCGGGGGGTACATGCCGGAGCGGGCGGTGCCGGGTTCGTAGGTGATTTCCTGCACCTCATCCACGAACGGTAATGCCAGCAGCGCTTGGGCGGTGGCGGGCTTCGTAAAAATTTGGTAGCCTCCGGTCGTCGGAAACACATCAACAACCTGGTGCTGCCGCCAGATGCGCGGATGAATAGTTTGCTTCGTTTGAACCAGATAGCTGGTCTGGCTTTGGGGCGGAAGGGGCTGCTCCTCTCCGTTGATAAAAAGCTGCTTGTCAACGATTTGCAGCGTATCGCCCGGCACGGCTACGCAGCGTTTCACGTAGAAGGTTTTCATATCAGTGGGGCGATCCCACTCGGGCGGGTAGTTGAACACCACCGGTTCGCCGCGCTGCACTTCGCCCAGACCGGGCAGGCGGAAGTAGGGCAGCTGAATCCAGTCGAGGTACGAAGGAATATCAGTGCCCGCAATGGTTTGGTGCATCAGCGGCAGTTGCAGCGGCGTTTTGGGCAAGCGGGTGCCATAGTGCAGTTTGCTAACGAACAAGCGATCGCCTACCAGCATGGTGTTTTCCATCGATCCGGTGGGGATGGCGTAGGCTTCCATCAACAAACCACGAAACAGCGTGGCCACAACGACGGCAAAGACGAGGGAGTTGAGCCACTCTCGGGCAATACTTTTGGAGGAAGTGGTGCGGGATTTTCGGCGGAAGAAGTTCATGAGCGGTTATTCTTTGGTTGGGTTTTCTCGTTCTGTTAATTCCGGGTCTTTTGTCGGTCAGCAATTTAACGAATTCTGTCCTGAATTCAATTTCCAAAGGGTCATCTAACGCAACATCGGAAACAACCGCCTAATCTCCTCCTCACTCGGTTGACGACCATATTCGCACAGTTCAAATGCTTCGGCGTGCTGCATCGTCTGCGCCTTTTCCGAACCGTACCACTTATTCAAAGCCTCTCGAATACGCGCATCCACTCCGAAGGGCCAGCGCTGCTTTAGCCATTCCAGACGAGCCCCATCCGCTTCCGGCACTTCTTCCAACTTGTCTTCAATCCAGGGCAACCATTCGTAAAACTGCGAAGTATGCGCGTGCATAGCGACTAGTTTCTGATGGTACACGTCGTCAATAGCCACCGCAACATCGGGCGAAAAGGGCGTAGGCTTTTGGAAGCGGTCGGCGAAGTAAAGAAACACCGGGTTCTTGCGCAGCGGCAGCACTTCGGGCACCAGGTTGGGCACCATCACCAGGTAGGCGGCGTCTTGCACCAGCTGACTGGTGTAGCGGTGATCGGGATGATAATCGTTCGGACGGTGCGTGACCACCACGTCGGCCTGCCACTCCCGGATTTTGCCGATGAGCCGGTTGCGGTTATACAGGGTAGGCTCTAGCTGCCCGTCGGGATTGTCCAGGATTTCGTAGGCCACGCCCAGCCGCTGCGCCGCCACGACGGACTCCCGGCTGCGCCGATCAACCAATTCAGTGCCCGACAGTTGGTGGTGTCCGGCCCGGCCATCGGTGAGCGAAATCATTTTCACGGCGTGTCCGGCCTGCGACCACAAGGCGGCGGTGCCTCCGCCGTACACTTCCCCATCGTCGGGGTGGGCGCTGATGTAAAGGATGCGGATGGGGTTCATAAAGAGAAAATAATTAGCAGTTGATGATGAAAGAACGATAGTGCAAATCCGTTAGTTTAGGTTGAATATTCGTATCTTAAATGCTCAGACCAAAAAAGGTAAGCAATGGTAAAGGTAGCGATCATACCAGTAACCGCTAAAAACGGCAAGACCACGTATAGCGCGGTATCAGAGAGTGAGCAGACGAGTGGCAAAACAGTGGGACAGGCACTAGATGCATTAAACGCTGAATCAATCAACAGTGAAGGGGGCACGTTAGTCGTTATCCAAAGCAGAAAGTCTGACCGGTTTTTTAATGAGAAACAACAGCAACGTCTTCAAGAGCTTATGCAGCGTTGGCGTACCGCTCGGGATAACAACCAAAGCTTGTCTGAACAAGAGCAAATAGAGTTGAAAAGGCTGGTTGAAATGGAGGTGCAGGCATCCGGAGACAGGGCGGCAGCGTTGGCGGATGAGGCGACGGAATGAATCCTCACTACGCAACCGTAGCTTACCGCGCAAAGCATCGTTGCGAGTACTGCGGTGCCCCGGAAGTGGTGTTTAATTTTCCTTTTGAGATAGAACATATCGTTCCGCTAGCACGCGACGGGGCCGATGCAGATTATAATCGGGCACTAGCCTGCCGGTCGTGTAACCTCTATAAGTTCACCCACGCTGAAGCAAACGACCCGAAGACCGGTAAGATATTTCGCTTATTTCATCCTAGGCAGGACCAGTGGACGCAGCACTTCGCTGTTGACCGTGAGAACGGCAGTATAGTGGGGACAACCGCTATCGGCAGAGCTACTACGATACGTCTGAAAATGAATAGTCTACCTCAGTTAAACGCTCGCCGACAGTGGATACGATTGGGTTTATTTCCTCCTGATTCAAACTGATACGGAATTGTGCCGACACCCTTCGCAGCAGTTCTTAATCTATAAATCGCTATCTTTCAGATCCCAGCAGAGACCAAAAACGCATAGGCAAACAAAAGCACTGGATGACCTGCGGAAATACCTAATGGACCAGGTTTAACATCAGTCGCGTTTCACAAAAACCTTAAAATACCCATACGCCCCCGCCAGTATCCCAAAATACACCAGGGCCACGCCCGGATTGTAGACCGTCATGGCCACGAGCGCTACCGACGCGATCACCAGGGCCACGGCCGGAAACACCGGGTACCACGGCACCCGAAAGGGGCGTTCCAGCTCCGGCTCGCGGCGGCGCAGCACGAACAAACTAATCATCGAGATCACGTAGAGCGACAACGCTCCAAAGCAGGCCACGGTGATGATCTCGCCCGTTTTGCCCGTGAGCAGCGCCACAATGCCCACCAGCATATTAACAACCAGGGCGTTGGCCGGAGTCTTATATCGCTTATGCACCTTCCCGAGTGCCGGACTCACGTAGCGCATCCGTCCGAACTCGAAGGTGGCGCGGCCCGCCGCCAGGATAATGCCGTGGAACGAGGCCACCAGTCCCAGCAGCCCCACCGTGATGAGCAGATGATACAAGAGGTTGTTGTCGCCCACCACCCGCGACAGGGCCAGCGGCAGGGGCGAGTCGGAAGGTTCGGTGCTGCCCGGCGGGTAGACCACCGCTTCCCAGCCGTCCACGCCCACGGCCGATAGAAAGGTAAGAAAGCAGAACATAATTAGGGTGAAGATGGCCGAGCCGAAGCCCAACAGCACGTTACGCTGGGGATTCACCGTTTCTTCGGCCAGGTTGGCCACTCCTTCAATGGCCAAAAAGAACCAGATGGCGAACGGAATGGCGGCAAAGGCCCCGGAGTAGCCGTTGGGCAGCGCATTCTTCGTCAGATTGGCCGTCTCGAAGTGCGGCAGCGTTACCCCGGCGAAGATGAGCAACTCCACCACGGCCAGCACCGTAACCACCAGCTCAAAGGTGGTAGCCAGCCGCACGCCCCGCACGTTGAGCAGCGTGAACAGCGCGTAGGCCACGATGGCCACCGTGAGGGTCGACACCGACGGAAAGTACAAATGAAAGTAAGCGCCGATGGCCGCCGCAATGGCCGGAGGGGCAAATACGAACTCGATGATCTGGGCCATGCCACCGACAAAGCCCAGGTCGCGGCCCAGTGCTCGGTCGGCGTAGGCGAAGGCTCCGCCCGCCTTCGGAATGGCGCAGGCCAGTTCGGTGTAGCTAAAGGTGAAGGTCACGTACATCAGCATGATGAAACCGGTGGCGATGGCCAATCCCAGCGTGCCGCCCTCGGCCAGCCCCAGGTTCCAGCCGAAGTACATGCCGGAGATCACCAGCCCCACGCCCATGCCCCACAGCAGCACCGGTCCTAAAGTGGCTTGGAGTTGATTATCGTTGTCTTGCATATTCATAACTGGTTCGATGGTTCAATTGCTCAATGGCTGATCGATTGTATTTAACAATCGAGCAATTGAAGCACTTTTTATTCAACTTCTACCCGGTCGCCCACCCGGATCATTCCCGCTTCCACCACCCGCGCGGTGATGCCGCCGTGGCCGCGTACCGCGTTGTAGCCGCCGGGACCCAGGTTTTCTTCCATGCGCGAGCAGGGATGGCACTCGCCGGTGGTTTCCAGCACGGCTTGGCCGATCCGAAAGGTTTTGTCTTTCAGGGCCAGTAAGTTAATTCCCTTCACCACGATGTTGCGCCGCAGCAGGCCGGGAGACACTTCCGGTCGGCCGAGCATCGAGGCAATGGCGACCAGGTGCTCGGCGTTGATGAGCGTGATCTGCCGCTTGCCGGTTAGTTTGCCAGCGTAGCGATCGCCTTCTAGTCCGCTTTCTAGTTCGGCCCGCACGGTTTCTACGGATACCAATTCGGCCCGACGAGCCGGACGCACCCCGATCCAAACCACCGTGCCGGTTTGCGGCAGGGAGTTGAGCAAGCGGGCCATCATAGAACCGGGAGAGATCATAAGTGATGATTTGAGGGAGCTGACGCCCGGAAATGAACTTTGGAGCGAAACTTAGCTTATGTAAGAAGGTAATGCAACACTTTGGGCAGAATATTGCAAGCGCTCTCTCGTTCTAAGAACGGTTTATGAAGTCACTAATAAGTCTACTTTTAATCATCGGGCTCACCGTTCCGGCGGTAGCGCAGCGGTACAACACCGCCATCGGGGCGCGCATCGACCGCAGCATGCTGGGCATCACCGTGAAGCAACGAGTATTTAAAACCGTGACCGTAGAAGGTATCCTGGCGGGCAACTCTGAGGCCATGATCGGCACGCTGCTGCTCGAGAAGCATTACCCAATCATCGGACGGGGGCTAAACGCTTACATGGGTGGGGGCGCGCACCTGGGCGGAGCCAACACCGGTGGGCTTATTTTGGGACCCGACCTTTTACTAGGCGTTGAGTTTAAATTGCCCTTTATGCCACTCACCGTGGCGGGTGATCTAAAGCCCTCGTATCACTTCCGCACGGTGTCGAACGAGCAAACCGACATCAGTCGCATCGACTTTTCCACCGCCCTGTCGGTGCGCTACGTGATTGGCAAGGAAACGCGCGAAGACCGGCAGCGTTACCGCGAGCGACGCCGCACCCGCCGCGACCGCAACAAGGCGAAGACAAACAAGGTGAAAGACCGCGAGAAGGCCAAGCGGGCCAAGATCAAGGACAAAGCCAAGGAGAAGCGTCAAAAAGAAAAAGAAAAAACCCGTAAGCTGCGCGACAAGCATTCTGATAAGACCCCGGTGGGCGAGTGGAAGGTGTTCAAGCCCTTCAAGCGGTTTGGCCGGGCGGTGAAGGGGGTGTTTGAGAAGGATGAGTAACGCCTTTCTCCCCTAATTTCCTACATGCTCGCCCAAAGCGCGGCTTCCGGCTGGGGAAACCAATCATTTCTTCCGAAGTTCGCAATCCATTTTCATCAAGTTATTAACGTATGTTAGCCAAAACCTTCGGTAGCGCTGTATTCGGAGTAGACGCGCACATCATCACCGTGGAGGTGAGCGTGGGCAAGGGAACTAAGTTTTTCCTGGTAGGCTTGCCCGACAGTGCCATCAAAGAGAGCGAGCAGCGGGTCGAGACGGCCATCAAGCAGACCGGCTACGCCATGCCGCGCATCAAAATCGTGGTCAACCTGGCTCCGGCCGACATTCGCAAGGAGGGATCGGCCTACGATCTGCCCATCGCGCTGGGCATTCTGGCCGGTTCGGGACAAGTCACCACGCCCGAGGCCGAGCACTACGTGATTATGGGCGAACTATCACTCGACGGCTCGCTGCGTCCCATTCGCGGCGCACTGCCCATTGCCATCGAAGCGCGCAAGAACGGCTTCAAAGGCTTTATTCTTCCTCAGGAGAACGCCATCGAAGCGGCCATCGTCAACGACCTGTCCGTGATCGGCGTGCGCACCCTGCGTGAGGCGGTCGACTTCCTGGAAGGCAAGCAGAAGATTACTCCCACCTGGCACGAAACCCGCGACGTGTTTTCGGAGCAGAGCAACCAGTTTGGCGTAGACTTTGCCGACGTGCAGGGCCACGAAAGCATCAAGCGGGCGCTGGAGGTGGCGGCGGCCGGAGGCCACAACGTGATTATGGTGGGCCCGCCCGGTTCGGGCAAAACCATGCTGGCCCGGCGCCTACCCACCATTCTGCCGCCGCTCACGCTGCAAGAAGCGCTGGAAACTACCAAGATTTATTCGGTGGCCGGTAAGTTGCAATCGGGCGACGCGCTGGTGTCGCAACGGCCCGTTCTGCCGCGCCGCACCACACCATCAGCGACGCGGCCCTGGTGGGCGGAGGCAACATTCCGCAGCCGGGGCAGATTTCGCTGGCCCACAATGGCATTTTGTTTTTGGACGAACTGCCCGAGTTCAAGCGCTCGGTGCTGGAGGTGATGCGGCAGCCGCTCGAAGAACGGGCCGTCACCATCTCGCGCGCTCGCGGCACGGTCACCTTTCCCGCCAACTTCATGCTGGTTGCCAGTATGAACCCCAGCCCGTCGGGCGACTTTTACGACCCCGCTTCGGGGCACGCCGACTCGCCCGCGGCGGTGCAGCGCTACCTGAGCAAGATCAGCGGCCCGCTGCTCGACCGCATCGATATTCACATCGAGGTGAATCCCGTGTCGTTTGATGAGATGACCGCCGAGCGGAAATCAGAAAGCAGCGAGGTGATCCGGCAGCGCGTCATCGGGGCGCGACAGCGGCAGGTGGAACGCTTCACGGCGATGAGCCAAACCGAGGCGGGCGTCTACGCCAACGCCCTGATGCCCACCCCGCTGGTGAAGCAGGTGTGCCGCATCGACCAGGCCGGAAAAACGCTGCTCAAAACCGCTATGGAGCGGCTTGGCCTATCGTCGCGCGCCTACGACCGCATCCTGAAAGTATCGCGCACCATCGCTGACCTGGCCGCGTCGGATGATATCAAAATCGAGCATTTGGCTGAGGCCATTCAGTACCGAAGTTTAGACCGGGAAGGATGGAATGGGTAATTCAGCACTTACCGTCAGCAACGCCCTTCTACTGCCACCCTCCGCCCAGGCTGCGGTAGAGTTCGATCTTCGCCAGAATCAGCTGCCTCTTTAGGTCGGCCAGATCCAGTTCGCTCTGGAGGGCATCTTCCTGGGCATTGATTATCTCAAGATAATTCGCAAAGCCACTTTGAAACAACAGGGAAGCATCCCGAACCCCCTTGCTGGTGACCGCGATGCGTTCTTGGGCAATACGATACTCTTCCTGAAGCTTTTCAATAGTGATCAGGGCATCCGAAACTTCCCGAACCGCAAGGATAACGTTGTCCTTAAAGTCTAATTCGGCCAGCTGTTTTTCGGCCAGCGCGATGGAGTAGTTGGTTTTCAACCTTCGGTTCTGAAAGATAGGCTGAAACAGTCCGCCGTTTAGTAGGGCAAACCCGGACCCGATGGGATCCAGAAAACTAGCAAGTTTAAAAGAATTTAGGCCCGTGCTGGCATTGAGGACGATGGAGGGATACTTCATCGCCTGGGTAACCCCCAGTCGAGCGTTACTGACGATCAGTTGGTACTCCGCTGCCGCGACATCCGGCCGGTTGTCGATCAGTTCCAGGGGCACCCCAACCACGTACAAATCGTCAAACACCACATCTTCCAGATTTTGCCCGATGTCGATAGGTTGCGGGTACCGTCCCAACAACTGATTGAGTCGGTTCTCCAGCACCCGGTAGTCTTTTTCTAACCGCGGAATCAGGGATGCAGCCCGGAGAATCTGAGACTCGGTTTGCTGAACGGCCAGGGAGGTGGTTTCATCGGCTTGAAACTGCAACTTCACGATCCGCAGGGTGTTTCGGCCCAGGTCCAGGTTTCTTTCGGCCACCGCAATCTGCGAGTTCACCATCAGCATATTGTAGTAGGTGGAGGCAATCTCAGCGACAATCGCCGTCTGAACAGCTTTCTGAAACTCCTGGCTGCGTTGGAAAGAGGCTTGAGCGGCTTCTTTCTGCCAGCGTAATTTGCCCCACAGGTCGATCTCCCAACTGGCAAACAGCGTAGTAGAGAACGCCAAGTTCTCAGTATACAAGGTGGTGGGAGGAGTTTCCCCGTGGTTGCGGCGCGCCCGGTTTGACCCGTAGTTGTTGTAGTTTTCAGAGTAGTACTCTCTTCTGAAATTGAATAACGAAACGCCAAGGTTGGGGTAAAAATTTGCCTTGGATAGCTCGAGATTCTGAGTGCCTATTTCAATCCGTTCCGCTTCTCTTCGAAGATCAATGTTGTCGTTTAGCGCGGTGTCGATCAACGATGTCAGAACGGAATCTTGGAAGTAATCCTTCCAGTTGACGTTGGCTAAGTTAACCTGCTGGGTGGTGGTACTATCCGACGGGCTGACCTTTGCGTAATAGCGATCAATTTCGCCAAGGTTCGGCCGCACGTAGCTTCTGCCGACCTTGCAGCTGGCCGCGGTGAGGAAGATTAGTCCAACAAAAATCAGACGTTTTAGAAAATTCATGGGGAGCCGCTTTCTTAAGTAGTTTTTACGCTGAACCGCTCGTTCAGGCCAAGAAATAGATACGTGAGCACGGGGATGATGAGAATACCCAGAAAGATACCGGACAGCATGCCTCCGGCCGTGCCGATGCTAACCGACTTGTTGCCAATGGCCGAAGAGCCCTCCGAAAACATGAGCGGAATCAGGCCGACCGTGAAGGCCAGGGAGGTCATCACAATGGCGCGAAGCCGCAGGGCGCTGGCCTCTAGCACGGCCTCCAGTATCTCGCTGCCCGCTTGCCTTTTCTGGGCGGCAAATTCCACGATCAGAATAGCGTTCTTGGCCAGCAGCCCAATCAGCATGATAATGCCCACCTGCACGTAAATGTTGTTGTCGATGCCCGCGATGTTGATGAAGATGAAGACGCCCAGAATACCGGTGGGCAGCGAGAGCATCACGGCCATCGGCAGCCAAAAGCTTTCGTACTGTGCCGCCAGGATAAAGTAGACCAGCACCAGGCTGATGATAAACACAATGGTAGAGTCGGACCCTGACTTCTTCTCCTCCAGACTCATGCCGGTCCACTCGAAGTTGAGGCTCGCCGGCAGCTTTTGCTCACTCAGCTCCTCAATCTTGTTCATCACGTCGCCGGTGCTATAGCCCGAAGCCGGAGTGATGTTAATGCGCGCCGAGTTGTACAGGTTGTAGCGAGTCACGGTTTCCGGGCCGAAGGCTTCTTCCAGCTTCACGATGGTGCTCAGCGGCACCATCTCGTTCTCGTTGTTCTTAACGAAGATAGCCTTGAATGCCTCCGGACTTTCCCGATAGGGAATATCCGATTGCATAAACACGCCGTACTGTCGCGTGAAACGATTAAAATCTCCTACCCGCGTTCGGCCAAAGTTCGACTGCACCGTGAACATCATATCCTTTACGCTCACCCCCAGGGCTTTGGCTTTTTTGTAGTCGATGTTAAGTTTATACTGAGGGAAATTGGTGTTGTACGAGGTGAAGGCGTTGTCAACTTCTTCCTGCTGCGAGAGCTCAGCGATAAACTCGTTGACCAGAATGCCAAACTCACTCAGGTCTCCGTCCGAAAGGTCCTGTAGCATAATCTGCACCCCATCGAAGTCGCCGAACCCCTGCACGGTAGGGCGGGGATACATATTGATACCTTTCGCTTCGCTAATGACAATTAACTTATCCAGCAGGTGTTTGATGAGTGCGTTAATTTCTTCTACCTCACCCCGGTCGCCAATATCCTTCAGCAGCACGTATCCCAAACCGGAGGAAGGGCTTTCTGAACCGCTTACCACGTTGTAGCCCGAAACCGTGTTGACACTAGCCACCGCTGGCTCCAACCGAAGAATAGAGTCAGCTTGTATCAGGGCCTGGTTGGTGCGGTGGAGGGAGGCGCCTTCCGGCATGGACAGCGTGAAAATCAGGAAGTTATCGTCTTCCGTAGGAATGAAGGCGCTCGGGGTTCGCTGGGCCAGCAGCACCGTGACGACGACCACCAGCAACAAACCAATCAGACTGATCCACTTGTACTGAATGGCCATCTTGATCAAGGCCACGTACTTGTTCGTGAATTTATCGAAGAGGGTATCGAACTTGCGCAACCCTTTGGAGCCGAGCTCCTTCGCCTTTTGGACTTTCTCAGACTGCTGAAGTTTATCAACCACGCTGTTCTCTTTGGTTTCTTTCGGAGCCTTATCCCGCTCCCGGTACAGCAGCATGAACATCACCGGCCCCAGGGTAAGGGCAATAACTGCCGAAATAATCACCGCGATGATGATGGTGTAAGCAAACTCTTGGTAGAACACACCCACTGGGCCTTCCAGAAACCCAACCGGAAGAAACACCGCCGCGATCACCAGCGTGATGGAGGTGATGGCACCGGTAATTTCGGTCAGGGCGTCATCTACGGCCTCTCGGGCGCTCATGCCGTGGTGTTGCATTTTCTCGAAGATGGCCTCCACCACCACGATGGCATTATCCACCACAATACCGATCGAGAGCACGATGGAAAACATGCTCAGCACGTTCATCGAAACCCCAATCAGCGACAGAAAGAAGAAGGTGCCAATTAAAGAAATTGGGATGGTAATGGCCGTGATAAAGGTAGCCCTGAAGTCCTGTAGGAATATGAACACCACCAGAAAGACGAGAATAAACGCCTCAATGAGGGTTTGCTTCACGTGCCCCATCGACTCGTCGATCTGATCTCGGACGCTGTAGGTGATCTCGTAGCTGATGCCTTCCGGAAAAACCTTGGCCTGCTCTTCCAGAATTCTGCGGACATTCTTGTCGATCTCCACCGCGTTGGCCCCGCTCTGCTGCACAATGTCAATAGTCACCGACGGCCGACCGTCCAGGCGGTTCTGACTCGTATAGTTAGAGGCTCCGAACTCGATGCGGGCCACGTCGCGCAGGTGCAGTTGCAGCCCGTCTTCTTCTGATTTGATCACGATATTTTCGTACTCTTCGGGTTCATTAAACCGCCCGGCGTGCTTCAGGGCAATCTCAAATACTTCGTCGGAGTTCTCACCAAACTTACCCGGAGCCGCCTCGAAACTCTGATCGCGAATCTGCTCGTACACGTCGCGCGGGGTGAGCCCGTACAGGGCCAGGCGCTCAGGATTGAGCCAGATACGCATGGCGTAGTCTCGCGAGCGTAGGATAGCGGCTTCGGCCAGCCCTTCCACGCGTTTGAGCTCCCGACGCACGTTCATGCGGGTATAGGCGTTCAGGAACGTCTCGTTGTAGGGTGAGTTTTCTTCTTCGGCGAAGATATTGATGGTCATGAGCGTGCCCTTCATCCGCTTCATCACGGTGATGCCCGACTCGATTACCTCCGGCGGAATCTGCTGAACCACCGTAGAGATACGGTTCTGGATATCTACCGCGGCCAGGTTGGGATCGGTTCCGGGCTCAAAGTAAACCGAAACCCGGCCGCGCCCGGAGTTGGTGGCCGTAGACCGGGCGTAGGTCATGTTCTCGGTGCCGTTGATGGCCTCTTCGATGGGCAGCAGCACTGATTTAGCTACCGTTTCGGCATTGCCCCCGGGATAGTATACCTGCACGCTCACACTGGGCGGGGCTATCTCAGGAAACCGCTCTACCGGCAGTTGCAGCATACTGGCCACTCCTGCTAACACTAATACGATGGCGATAACCAGCGTGAGCACCGGCCGGTCTATTATTTTTTTAAGCATATCTCAAAACCTTTGAAGAGGGAAGGCCCTACTCCTGGACCAAAAAGGATGCGGGAAGGTGAAGCAAGATACAGGCGATCAGCTATCACGGCTAGTCGGTCAGGTCGGTGGGTTCACTCGGGTCGACGCCAGTAGTGCGGGTATTGTCCAGCACCAGACTACCGACCTTCGTCGGGCTGACCTTGGTGCCGTTGGTGAGTTTGTTGAGTCCGGAAACCACGATTCGGTCGTTGGGACTCAGGGTTTCTCCGCTCACGATGTACTTTTTCCCCGTGCGCCCCTCAATGCGAATTTCTTGTCTCACCACCGTGCTGTCTGCCTGAAACTTAAACACAAACATCTTGTCCTGGATGGAGCTGGTGGCTCCCTGCGGAATCAAAATAGCATTGGGGTAGAGTTGTTCCATGATGATCTTACCGGTGCTTCCCGACCGCAGCAGGGTATCGGGATTATCGAACTTAGCGCGCAGGTTGATAGAGCCGGTCAACTTGTCGATCTGACCCGAGTTAGCATCGATCATTCCGTGCCTTTCGTACTCTGAGCCGTCGGATAGCACCAATTTCACTTCGGTGTTCATCTTTTTAGAGGTAGAGTCGCCCTTCATGCGTTCGTAGTACAAGTAGTCTGACTCGCTCATCGAGAAGTAGACGTACACATCTTTCACGTTAGAGAGTACCGTCAGCGGCTTTTCGTCGGTCTTTTTTACCAGGTTGCCCACTGATTTGGGGATGCGACCCATAAAGCCACTTACCGGGGCCCGGATGGTGGTGAATGCCAGGTTGATTTTCATGTTGGCGGCCACCGCCTGCGCCCGATCCAGTGACGATTGCGCCACTTCGTAATCAGCCAGGGCAGTTTCCATGCGCACTTCCGAGATTACCTCATTGTCAATGAGCGGACGGATTCGGTCGATCTCGGTTTGGGCTTTTCTGAGTTTAGCGCGCTCCACCTTGACGTTGGCCATGGCATTGTTCAGGTCTTCCTGATACGGCTGGCCGTTGATCTCAAACAGTGGTTGGCCTTCTTCGACGTACTCTCCTTCGTCAGCATAAATTTTTTCCAGGATACCATCTACCTGAGGACGGATACCGACGTTTTCTACCCCCTCAATGGACCCCAGATACTGGAATGACTTAGCGGCTGGTTCTTCCTGAAGCGTCATCACGGGCAGAGGAAGTCCCTCGTCTTTCGGTTCGGCCTCTTGGCATCGGAACAGCGAAAACGACAAAAGAACGGCAACAATGCGGGGGTGGTAATACTTTTTCAAATTCAAGGGGTAGTAATACAGGTTACACTAATTTGTCAGCTTAGAAATGTTCTTACGCTTCTTTCGTATCAACAATTATACGCTTCATTGCAAAAAACACCAAAGTTTTGGCTAATCCTTTAAGAATCAGTAATATGTTGCGGCCAATTTTTCTAGTTTGCCAATAATTTATTGTGTAAAATTTACATTAAGTGTAGAATGTTTCACCGACTGCCCAACTGGCAGCAGGGTAACTTCAAGCACCTGGCCCGTCTGCAGTATGTTCGCTGTTAATGGTATTTATAAGTGCCACTGATGCACCTTTTAGTAGCTATTGATGGCGATGAGGTTCGTGGACGTAAATAAAAGTGGTAACTATGCGGCCGGTTATAAACTCGAAAAAAGATGCTGACCTACGTTCTCTTCGCCCTGGGGTTTGTGCTGCTCATCAAAGGGGCCGACTGGCTCGTGAACGGTGCCACCGCTATTGCAAAAAAATACCGAATCTCTGATATGATCATCGGGCTCACCATCGTATCGATGGGCACCTCGATGCCGGAGTTGGTCGTTAACATTCTGGCCAGTTTGAGCGGCAGCGCCGAACTGGCGGTGGGAAATGTGTTCGGCAGCAACGTGGCCAACATTCTGCTGATTCTGGGCGTGGCGGCGCTAATTTACCCGCTACCGCTGCAACGCAGCACGGTGATGTCCGAGATTCCATTCTCACTGATGGCCGCCCTGCTGGTCGGGTTTTTGGCCAATGCGGCCTTGTTCGACAAGTACCAGGGGCTGATCATCAGCCACACCGACGGCGGCATTTTGCTGTTCTTCTTCGCTTTGTTCATGCTCTACATCTTCAAGGTGGCCCGAGAGGGCGGAGAGCACCAGGTGCAGGAAAGTTACCAGGAGCAACCCATGCTGCGCGCGGTTGGTCTGGTGGTGCTGGGCATGTTTTCGCTGTTTCTGGGCGGCAAGTGGACGGTGGACGGTGCTACGTTCATTGCCACGCAATTGGGGATGAGTGAGAGCTTTATCGGGCTCACGGTGGTGGCCATCGGCACCTCCTTGCCCGAATTGGTGACCTCGGCGGTAGCCGCCTCGCGCCGCAATACTGATATCGCGGTGGGCAACGCGGTGGGCTCTAACATTTTCAACCTGCTGTGGATACTAGGCATCAGCGCGATGATTCATCCGTTGCCGTTCAACGTGCTGAGTAACTTCGATATTCTGATGATTATCTTTGCCAGCACCCTGCTGATTCTGTCCGTCAGCCTGGAAAAGAAACGGCAGGTGGGCCGCTTCAGTGGGGTAGTGTTCTTGCTCTGCTACGTGGCCTACGTGGCTTTTCTGCTTCAGCGGGGCTAAGTAGTTAGCCGCTTACTTATTGTCCCAAGGCTTACGGTTCTTCGCCCGGGGGCCTTTCAGGTTTTTCTTCTCTTTTTTGGTGACCACCACGTGCTGGGTCTTGGTGTCATCCTGCCAGGGCCGATAGTTCTTCGCCGCGGGTCCCATGCGCTTTTCAGCCGTTTCCGTGGGAGCAACAACCTTCACCGGCGACGACCGATACGCGTGGGTGGGGTGGTTTTTGGCGCGAGGACCCTTTAGGTCGCCCTGCTCGAAGCGTTGTTCCTGCTTCACCTCGGTCTTGGTCGACGGAGGGGTAGAAGATGCGGGCGAATGGTGGCTAGTGCCTTGGGCCAGCGACGCGCTGTACAGAAATAGTACGGAAGATACGAGGGCTATTGATTTCATGGTTACTTTATTTTGGGTTACTGTTACTTTATGTAACGGGCTGTAATTCAAGGGGTTGATCCCAAAATATTGGTAAACGTTGGTGTGGTAACCAACCAGTACGATTGCGGAAACTACGTAACGCCAGCGCTGCTGTTCGGAGGGGCATCATTAAGTGGGGCTCTCCGCTCGATGATCATTGTTTTTATCAGTACCTTCGCGACACAACGTCAAAAAGCATGAAAACACCTTCCCGCATCCTCTACTCATTCTTTGTCCTGCTCGTCGGGCTAAACGCCTGCGCGCCGCCCAAGAGCATCAGCACCCAGAAGGCCAACACCTACGAGGAAAACGTGGCTCCCTACCGCATCCACTACGCTGATTCTTTGCAGCAAACGCAGACCGCGGCTCCCTCGCCCGAGCGCCCCCTCACGGCGGGTCCGCTGACCACCCGCTACGCCATCACCGACGACATGGATGCCTACGTGGCTGAGCGCAGCGAACGTAACGGCGAGAAGAACGCCTACCAAGGCTACACTTTGCAAGTCTACACCGGGGGGAGCCGCGACGAAGCCAACGAAGCCAAGCGCCGGGTATATAACGCGCTGCCCGACGCGCGTCCGGCTATCAACTACAACAGCTCCATCTACCGGGTGCAGGTGGGCGAATACACCAGTCGTTTGGAGGCGCAGGAGGATTATACCCTCCTGAAAGAAGAATTTCCCTACTTACTCTTGGTTCCCCAACGCTTTAAGATCAACGGATGAGTCTGGCTACCGACATCAAACGGCTGACCCAGCAGCACAAGGCGGAGGTGGTTGCTACGCGTCGCCACCTGCACCAGCATCCGGAGCTATCGTTTCAGGAGCAGGAAACCGCCCGCTACGTGGCCGACCGTCTGAAGTCGTTCGGGATTACGCCCCAGGAAGGAGTGGCCGACACCGGTTTGGTTGCGCTGATTGAGGGCAAGAATCCCCGGAAGAAAACGGTAGCGCTGCGCGCCGATATGGACGCGCTGCCTATTCACGAAGCAAACGAGGTGGATTATCGCTCGCAGCGCGCGGGAGTGATGCACGCCTGCGGACACGACGCGCACACCGCCTCGCTGCTGGGCACCGCCCAGGTGCTGCAGCAACTGCGCGACCGCTTTGAGGGTACGGTTAAATTAGTATTTCAGCCGGGCGAAGAACGCATTCCCGGCGGCGCGTCGCTGATGATCAAGGCGGGGGCACTGGAGAACCCGCGACCGAACCACATGTTCGGGCAGCACGTGCAGCCGTTTATTCCGGCGGGCAAGGTGGGCTTTCGCGAGGGCATGTACATGGCCAGCGCCGATGAACTCTATGTGACCGTGCACGGCAAAGGCGGTCACGCCGCCATGCCCGACCGCAACATCGACCCGGTGCTAATTACCTCGCACATTATCGTGGCCCTGCAGCAGATTGTAAGTCGACACGCTGACCCTAAAATGCCCTCGGTGCTCTCGTTCGGGCGGGTGATCGCCGAGGGGGCCACCAACGTGATTCCGAACGAAGTGCAGCTCGAGGGCACCTTTCGCACCATGAATGAAGAATGGCGCGCCATGGCCCACCAGCGTATGAAAAAGCTGGCCGAAAGCATCGCCGAGGGCATGGGCGGCTCGTGCGATTTTGAGATTCGCCGCGGCTATCCCTTTCTAAAGAACAGCCCGGAGCTCACCCGGCGGGCCCGACAGTACGCGGTTGATTTTTTGGGCGATGAGAACGTGGTGGATCTGGACCTGTGGATGGCGGCCGAAGATTTTGCCTACTACACCCAGGAGGTGGATGCTTGTTTTTACCGACTAGGTACCGGCAACGAGGCCCGGGGCATTTCCTCATCGGTGCACACTCCCGACCTTTGACATTGACGAAGAATCACTGGAAACGGGGGTGGGATTGATGAGCTGGATTGCGGTGCAAGAGTTGGAGCGGTAATTCTGAAGGTTTTTTCAAAAGCCGATAGGCGAAACCGTTACAAAACGGTTTTTGAAGAAAAATCGCAAAAAAAACGATTTTCACTAGGCGATAAGTAGGCCAACTGCCATCATAAGACCTAGCATTAGCCAGTAAACCTTCTGGTACTTCTTTTTCGCCTTGCCAAACATAATTCTGCTTAAGCCGTACTTTACGCGTGATTCGTAAGGGGTTTTCATAATCAAAGGAATTTGCGTTTGCAGATTGAAGTATTAGTCTAATGTTAAGTTAATGTTAACAATATTAACTTAACGTTAATAGATAGCAACGCTACGTTTTTGACAAAAGTTTATTATAAGTCAATAACACGGTAGGTAGCTGACTAACCAAGCAGCGGCAGAAAAGAAGAAATTGTCGTAGGTATGCTATCTTAGCCATCCGACCAGCCTAACCGTCTTTTACCACTTAAACCTTTAGTTATGAAGTTCATCGCTATCTTACTGCTAGCTCTGGTTTCATGGCCTGCATCAGCGCAACCCTTACCAGATAGTCTTGCGGTTCGGCTTAGGGCGCATACCACCCGTGATTCGCTTAAAGTGAACTTGCTCAACAGGTTAGGCCATCAGTATTGGGTAATAGACCCGCGTCAGTCAGAAAACTTGGGCAATGATGCCTTGGAGCTATCCGATTCCTTGAATTATTCAGCGGGCCAAGCGTACGCTCACCGAATTATTGGAGTGGCCCACTGGGCGCAGGGCAACTACGAAGAAGGGCTTAGCCATTTGATACAGTCGCTCACGACGTATCAGACTATTGCCGATACGCTGGGGATGGCCAATGCCATGATGAATATCGGTTTGATCTACCAAGCGCAGGCTAGCTACGAGGAAGCATTATTGTACTACCGGGAGGCAGCTACTACGTTTGAGGAGCTTAACCGCCCACGACGCTGGATCAATACGGCAAATCACCTGAGTGAGCTTTACCAACTAATGGGTCGCTACGAGCAAGCACGAGCCGTACTGGAAGAAGTTCAGCAACGTAGTGATGACCTTCAGTATGCCTACGGACAAGCTACGGCCCTGCAAAACTTAGGAATGTTGTACAAAGTGAACAACCAACTAGACAGTGCCTTGGCTTTCTGCCAGCAGGCGCTGCTAATCCACAACCGACATAACTTCGTAGAATCCAAAGCAACTACTTTATACACCATAGGTACCATCTACCTGGCGCAGGGTAAGCTAGATTCGGCGGAGGAAAAGTTACTGCACAGCCTTAAGAAAGCAAGAAAGGTGAGGTTGAAAAAAATTCGCAGTGATATCTATCGACAGCTCAAGGATATCTCGGTCGCCCAGGGAGATTACCAAGCCGCGTTAGGCTACGCTGACGATTATGCAGTGATGCGTGATAGCTTATTAAACGCTGAGAAATTACGAGAGTTAGTCCGGCTGGAAAACCGCTTCGCGCTGGAAAAAAAGGATCGGGAGGTGACCATCCGCGATCAGCAGATAGAATTGCTTGAGCAGGATCGTAAGATCAAAGCAATATGGCGTAACATTCTGGCATTTAGCACTTTACTATTGTTTTGGTTTTTACTGGCAGCTTTTCAAATTTCACGGATGCGCCGCCGGAAAGCTGAACAACTTGTGGAGATACAACGAGCCCTAGCGGATACGGAGCTAGAGAACGAACAACTTCGTACCCATGAGCTTCAGCAGGAGTTGCACTACCGAAACAAGGAGCTTACCTCCTATACACTTAACTTTGTGCAGAAAAACCAGCTAATGGAGGAGCTGAACCAAAGTTTACAGGAACTCTCGGTGCGCGATAATCCGGGATTGACTAAGAAGCTACGTGCCATGCAGCGGCGGCTGCAACAGAGCACAAACATTGATCGGGACTGGGAGGATTTTAAGCGTCACTTTGAGAATGTGCACCAGGACTTCTTTACTTCACTCAAGCAACAATGTCCGGATTTAACCCACAATGAACTAAAGTTATGTGCCCTGCTCAAGCTGAATTTGAATCTGAAGGAGGTGGCGGGTATCCTAGGTATTGCCCCCGAAAGTGTAAAAACCGCTCGCTACCGCCTGCGCAAGAAGTTTGGCCTGTCTCGGGAAGATAGCCTGCTAGACTATATTTTTGCGGTCGAAGCAGCGTCTTCGCAAGAGCCACACGAAGAAGCGAGTACCAAAAACATTACTCATTCTTCTTAGCCAGTAGATCATTCGGCTGGTGGCTGTGAATCAGGTTATAGCACCTTCTTACTCAGGATACGAAATGTTGTATGTTAAAATCTGAAGCCCTTCGTCGAAGCTCTCCTTCTCAGTAAGAGTTAATTGATACTTTCCCGAGGAAGTACCGAACAACCGTATCCCTTCGCCCAGAACAAGCGGGTTAAGTTTGATTTTGAGTACGTCGATAAGACGCTGGTTGAGTAACCAACCGGCAAACGCACCGCCTCCACATAAGTAGATCGCTGAACCGGATTGTTCCTTTAGCGCCAAGACTCGTTGGCGTTCCAGGGGCACCACGTGTATCTGCTCGTGGGGTTGCTCAAACGCCAGGGTGCTCGAAAACAGGTAGTGCTCCATGTGCGGATACGCGGGTTGCCCCGGCGGCAGTCCGTACTGGTAGCCAAACTCATAGGTTCGGCGTCCCATGATCACCGTATCAAATTGCTGCAAATCCCGCTGGTACTTTTCTACGCCCGGCCCCTGTTGGGCAAATTCGCTGATGTCGTCACCGGGACCAGCGATGAATCCATCCGCGGAAACGGCTACGTAATAGACAATTTTTCTCATGGTAGGGTAAGATTGGATAGCGGGCAATGAATCAGCAAGCAGGTAAGATCCGAAAGCTACTGCCGCTAAGCAAGGAAAAAGCCCGATATCAAGGAATAGCGCGCGTACCTCGTCCGGGCGGCCAGCAGTTTTCTATTCTAGAAAGGATTCATTTTGCTTACGAACTTTGTATCGGTTCAAACAATCACTCAGCTTTGGTGATAAATTGTAAGTCCATTTGATGTTGTATTTGAAAATTAGGTGAAGCCCTATAATCTTGCATCGTCTTGCTTGCGTCCGGCTTTCTTACCAAGTGACACTAAAGAGGACAATTTTCGATCTACATCAGAAACTTCCTCACCGCTTCGCTGATCGGTTTTTGCTCGCAGGCGAAAGCGTAGTGCCCGCAGTTCGTATCCAGGGTGATTATCTTGGAACCGGTCGCCTGGGCGAAAGCCGCGGTCGTCGTCGGCAGCAGCAAATGATCTTGCTCAGCCACAATAATCAGGGCTTGCGGAGTAAGATGTTCCTCGCCGGTGGTTAGTGCAGCAGGAAAACTGTCGCCAAGATCGTGCCCACTGATGGCGCGCATCTGACTCAGCAGATCGTGCAGGCGGTAGTGAAGCGCTTCTTCTTCGATGGCCGTAACCAATTCAGGAAGAGCGGCGGCACTGGTTTCCTGCGCTCGATACGCTGGGGTGAAGCCCAGCACGTACTCCAGCATCAGGGCGGCAGTGGTCACTTCCGGGCAATCTTCGGTTTCGCACAGGTTCATGATGCGCTGGAAGAGTTCAAACACCAGGCCATCGTACGAGGTAAGGCGGGGCGAGCCTACGATGGGGGCCGCCCGATCAAAGAATTCGGGATAGCTGGCCATCCACTGGTACGTCTGCATCCCGCCCATTGAGATACCCGTCACGGCGTACAGATGATCCAATCCTAGTACCTCAGTCGCTAGCGTGTGCTGGGCGTTGACCATATCTCGGATAGAGAACTCGGGAAACAACTTCCCCGGTTGTTGCGTACTGGTGGACGGAGAAGAAGAAACCCCGTTGCCAAAGGCATCCACGATAATAACAAAGTAGCGGGTAGAATCCAGCATCTGGTCTTCTCCGACGTACGAAAGCAAACTTTCGCTCGTACCGCCGTACCAAGTGGGAAACAGTATAGCATTGCTCTTGTCAGCGTTCAGTTGGCCGAAGGTGCGGTAGCCGACCTGGCAGTCGCGGATGGTTTGTCCGTTCTCGAGCGGATAGTCGCCCAGGCTGGCGAATTGTACCTGCCCCTGGGCCACCAAAACTAAATTTGCTCCTACCAGAAAGAGGGTACATACGAAGGCCCGCAAAACAGAAAAGCTATTGAAGACGGTAAGGGTGATTAGATTTTTTGAGTTCATTTTGAGTACAGTTTTGAAGTTGTGATGAGGTAAGTCAGGCGGGCTGAACTACTGACGAGTAAGGGTATTAAATTCCAGGGTAAGCGTTTCATTTTCGCCCAATGTCTGCCACTGATGACACAGCTGCGCAACGCGCGTACGCAGCGCATCCAGGGTGGTTTCCGACAGCGAAGGCGGGGGTACATTTTTTAGAGCACATACTTCCACCAGCGTCGCCGCGAAGCGGGGGTACGCTGCTCCATCAATGCGCTCAGCCTGTAAAATTCCCACCAGAATTTCGGCTTGATGGGCCTCCCGGGGCAGACGAGCGGGTTGCAATGCCGACGGACGCTGAGCAACGGGCAAACCAAAGCTGCTGATATCGTGTCCTTCAGTCACTAGCCCGTAAAACGCCTGGCGAAAACCCATTTCGGTCTCCACCACGTAGTGAATCAGGTCGTGGATGACCATCGCGGGGTGCTTGGTGTTGCTCCAGGTTTCGCTTCCATCAGGTCGAACACAATGCAGCGTCGCCGATCCACTTTCTCTTTTGGTGAATATGATCTCCATAATTGTAGTGTTAATACTCTTAGCCTGGACTTCGTCTTTCTAAAAAAGAAATAAATGGTTGGGCGTAGTGGGCTTTTTCGTGATGTCACAAAGCAAGCGGAAACAGCGAAGAAAACCGAATCTTGGGGGCTACAAAAGGTGGACACAGCCCCAGAACGCAGTAGACATAAAGTAGACCTGCAACAGAGAAGCGGCAAAGTTAAAACGGAAAATCGGCCAAACTTAGATTTACTGAATGCTACCCGCCGTTCACCTTTTGTCTACTCAACAAATTGACTTGGTAGACCTCTTGTCTACCCAAAATAATAGGTCAAGCGCACCAGGGTGCCGTACCTTTGTCACAGACGCTGCTAGAAAAGCATGTGTAGCAAAAACTTCCCACGGCTAAGCGCTGGTGGGTTTAATACAAATTCTATTGACATTCACCTTACTGCATTACAATGAAAATTATTAGAAAGCGAGCATCAGCTCAAGCTTTGATCAAGAGCGCAATCCTGATCATAGACTTGTTACGATGTCCTGCCGATCAGTTTTTTATTGCTGATTGGTAGCTCCCTGGCATCAATATTTATTTAATAACATAATCAACATCAACATGAAAACTCAACGTGAAACATTTCTAGGCTCGGCCACGGTGCGCTCCGCGCTCAACCGAGCCCGCCGCTACACCGCGACCCCCGCTCGCTAAGTGACCCAGCAACTGGCTCCGACAAGCGAACGGCGGGGCCGGTGTTTATTTCAAGATTCGCATCACTTCACGTATGTATCATACTCCTTAACACCAATTCAAAATGCACCCATTTAAGAATTTCCTAATTTTCACGCTGGCCATTGGCCACCTGCTGTTCTTTTCCGCCTGCACGGAGGAAGAAGACACCGCCCCAGTAACCCCGGAAGATCCGACCACCGAAGACCCCACGGGAGTCGACGTTCAATTAACCACCGATGGCACCTTCGGTAGCTACCTCACCGACGCCGAAGGGCGCACCCTGTATTTCTTTACCAACGATGCGGATGGCGAGAGCACCTGCGTAGGGGGTTGCGAAGCCGCCTGGCCGGTGTTCAACGCCGACAGCCTAACGGTAGGCGAAGGGCTGGCCGCCGCCGACTTCGGCAGCATCACCCGGGCCGACGGCAGTAAGCAAACCACCTTCAAAGGCTGGCCGCTGTATCGCTTCGCTTCCGATGCTAACGCGGGAGACATCACCGGCGACGGTTCGGGCGGAGTATGGTTTGTCGCCAAGCCGGATTATAGCCTGATGCTGGCCAACCAGGACATTGAGACCATCGAGGGCGATAATGATCGCTACCTCGTAGATGCGGAAGGTAATACCCTGTATTTCTTTCTCAACGATGAGGAGGGAATAAGTAACTGCGAAGGCGGGTGCCTGGCTTCCTGGCCTTCGTTCGCGGGTGGCACTACCCTAGTTCTTCCCTCAGCGTTATCAGCCGATGCTTTCGGTAGTATCACGGGTACCGATGGGCAGCCGCAACTCACCTACCGCGGTCGTCCGATGTACTTCTTTGCCCAAGACCAACAACGCGGCGACGTGATCGGCGAAGGAGCCAGCGACGTATGGTTCGTGTTCAACGAGAGCGAATCTGGAAAAAGCCGGAGATGTTGTAGACGTGCCGGAAGAAGAAGCTGAGGCGGTAGAACTAGCGGACAGCGACGAGTTCGGCAGTTACCTAGCGGATAGCGAAGGACGCACCTTGTACTTCTTTGCCAGAGGATGCCAACGGCGAGAGCAGCTGCGCGGGAGGCTGCGAAGCGGCCTGGCCGGTGTTTCACACCGAGGACCTAGCGATCGGAGAAGGGCTAGCCGCGGCTGATTTTGCGACGATCACCCGCCCCGATGGTAGCGAGCAAACCACCTACAAAGGCTGGCCCTTGTACTACTTCGCCTCCGACGAGAACGCCGGAGACATTAACGGTGATGGCTCGGGTAATGTTTGGTTTGTCGCCAAACCAGATTATAGCGTTATGGTAGCCAACCAGGACATTGAGACTATTGAAGGCGATAGCGACCGCTACCTGGTAGATGCCCAAGGCAATACGCTTTACTTTTTCTTAAACGATGAAGAGAATGTGAGTAATTGCGCGGGCGGATGCCTGGCTTCCTGGCCGTCGTTTGCCGGAGATGACAACGTAGTGCTTCCCTCCATTCTGGCTTCTGAAGACTTCGGCAGCATCACCGGCACCGATGGTGAGCCGCAAATGACGTACAAAGGTCGACCAATGTACTACTTCGCCCAGGACCAGCAGCGGGGTGACGTGATTGGTGAAGGAGCGAGCGATGTCTGGTTTGTGTTCAACGAAAATCACCTTGAAGAAGAGGAGGAAGTTCCGGTGGAAGGGTACCAACTTAGCTTGGCCAACAATGATGCGCTCGGTAACTATTTGGTGGATGCCGAAGGCAAAACCTTGTACTACTACACCAAGGATGCTTCCGGTGAGAGCGTCTGCGAGGGAGCCTGCGAAGCGGCTTGGCCGGTGTTCTACCAACCGGAGATCAGCTACGGTGAAGGCTTAGTAGCTGCCGATTTTGCGGAGATTACCCGCCCCGACGGCAGTAAGCAGGTCACGTACCAGGGCTGGCCTTTGTATTATTACGCGGGCGATGCCCCCGGTGACATCATCGGCGAAGGAATTGGCGCGGTGTGGTTTGCCGCGAAGCCTGACTACACGCTGATGGTGGCCGACGCGGTACCCGAAGGAGCGGATGCTTCCGTGAAGTACTTGGTAGACGCCTACGGCAACACCCTGTACTACGCGCTTAACGACGAAGAAAACGTGAGCAACTGCAACGGCGACTGTGCTTACACCTGGCCCGCCTTTGCCGCTGAAGGAGCGCTGGTGCTGCCCTCTGCGCTGGACGAAGCGGACTTCGCCACTATCCAGCGCAGCGGAGGCGGATCGCAGCTTACCTACGTCGGAAGGCCGTTGTACTACTTCGTGCAGGATGCCGAACGCGGCGCTACTCAGGGGCACGCCTCGGCGGCCTTCACCGTGGCCGAAGTTCCATCGTCGTCTCTCTAAACCTGCTTAAATTACCCTACCAAATTCTTCGCTCACCCCAACCCCAATGATCATGATCCGCTTACTCCACTTTCGTTCGTTCATCAGTGCCCCGTGGTTATTGATCGTGTTGTTCGGAGCCGTGCGCTGCACCTACGAGGTGGTGCCCGAACCGGCTAACTGCGACGCGCTGCCTCGCCTGCGGCTGGTTTCCAAAAGCGACGCCAGTTGCGGGGTGACCAACGGACGCATCGAGGTGCGGGTGGAGGGAGAATCGGATGGGTACGCGTTTCGTATCGGCGACGGAGAGGCACAGGCGGACGGTACGTTCACCGCGCTGGCCGCCGGAACCTACGTGGTGTCGGCCACCGACGCCAATGGGTGCCGGGGCGAACTCACCGTGTCGGTGAACAACCGCGACGGGGTGAACATGAACGTGACCACCACCGAAGCTAGCTGCGGGGCCACCGACGGACGCATCCGGGCCGAAGTATCGGGCGGAGAAGCACCCTTTCGGTTTACGCTCAACGGCGGAGCCGCGCAGAGTACGGGAACGTACAGCGCGCTAGCGCCGGGAGCGTACGAAGTGGCGGTGGAAGACGCCAGCGGCTGCACCGTCACCCAGCAGGTAGAGGTGCGCAGCGGGATAGCGTTTGCCACCATTCAACCGATTATAGAAACCAACTGCGCAGTGAGCGGGTGCCACAACGGCAGCGTAGCGCCCAACTTCACCAGCGTGGCCACCATCCAAGACCGGGCCGCCCGCATCAAGGCGCGCACTTCGGCCAAGTCGATGCCCCCGCCCTCGAGCGGCCGCACCCTTACCGATGCGCAAATTGAGCAACTGGCCTGCTGGGTGGATGGCTCCCAAAATTAAATTATCGTACAGACGCGATTCATGGGGCGTTCCACGCTGGACGGCCCCCCGCCGCGTCTCAATCTGGCGCAGCGCGTCTCAACCAAAAAAATAGAAAAACAATGAAAACTAAATTCTTTATTACCCTGATTATCTTGTCCATTGCGCACCTGGAATCCTCGGCACAGGCTAAATTTATGACCCAGTCGGGCGCGGCGAAGTTCTTCTCTAGCGCCCCCCTCGAGGACATTGAGGCGAATCACGAAACCGTGCAAAGCATCATTGATCTGGAAAGCCAGGAAGTGGCCGTTAGCATGCTGATCACCGGCTTCAACTTCAAGAAGTCGCTGATGCAGGAGCACTTTAACGAAAACTACCTGGAGTCGGAAAAGTATCCTAAGGCGGTTTTCAACGGAACATTCAGTAGTGCCAAGCCCGTTCGGGCCGACCAGGACGGCACCTACGCGGTGACGGTGACCGGTGAACTCACCATCCACGGAGTGGCACAACCCATCACCACCACCGGAACCATCACCGTGAGCAACGGGCAGGTGACCGCCGAAACCACCTTCCCCGTGCGGGTGGCCGACCACGAGATTGAGATTCCAAAACTCGTATTCATGAATATTGCCGAAGTGGTAGAGGTATCCATGCACCTGGAATACCAGCCCTTCAACAGCTAACGACATAGGTTAGGTTTGGTAATTTGTTTAAGCAACGTACAATAGCCGGTCGCTGGCTGGCTACTGTATTTCTTCTTTAACCATTTACTCGCAAATTATTCAACTATGAAAATCCCCCACGAACGACGAAAGCCGTATGGTTTCGGCTCGGCCCGCTCTGTCTACGCGCTTATTCTTTTCTCTCTGTCGCTAATGATCGCCAGACAGACCCAAGCACAGGATGACCTGATGAGCCTGCTCGACGCCCAAACTCCTGATCCGGTGCACTACACCGTGGCCACCTTCAAGGGAAGCCGATTGATCAACGGGCACACCGTGGAAACCCGGAAGCAAGGCACGCTGGAGTTTATCATCGGCCACCGCTTCGGACGGCTCAACTCCGGGGCCTACGAGTTCTTCGGCCTCGACGGAGCCAACATCCGGCTGGGCTGGGAGTACGGTCTGGCCGACTTTCTGAACGTGGGCGTGGGCCGCAACTCCTTTGAGAAGACCTACGACGGCTTCCTGAAGGTGAAACTGCTGCGGCAGAGCAGCGGAGCACGGCGGTTTCCGGTATCGATGGTCGCCTTTTCCAGTGCCGCCGTCAAAACGCTAACCAGCGAAACCCCGCTCGACTTCACCGACCGCCTGTTCTACACCCACCAACTGCTGATCGGGCGAAAACTAAGCGAATTGCTGTCGCTGCAACTGATGCCTACGCTGGTGCATCGCAACCAAGTGGCGGAAGCCGACGGTGAAAACGACGTGTACGCACTGGGCGCGGGCGGAAGAATAAAACTGACCGCCCGGGTATCGCTTAATGGCGAATACTACTACCGCTTGACGGTGCCGGAAGATGATCCGGGCTTCAACTCACTGGCCGTAGGCTTCGATATTGAAACCGGGGGGCACGTGTTCCAGTTGCACCTCACCAACAGCCGCGCCATCATCGAGAAGGGCTTCATCACCGAAACTACCGGCAACTTCTTCGCCGGCGACATTCACTTTGGTTTCAATGTTTCTAGGGTCTTTTAGGATGAGGAGGATTAAGCAAAAATTGCTACGTTTGCTCAGAACAGAGTATCCTACACAAGCGGATGCCTTGACAGTGGCAATAGATCAGGAGTACCTTTGTGTTGAGAAAGACGTCGCCTTTGCCAAGGATTCTAAGCATCCGATGGACAAAAACTTACCCATTGCTGCGTATCTCCTGGCCATCATCAAGGTGCTAGACCACAACAAATCTGATCTGCCCAATATTCGGAAACTGATACTGGAGCTCGCTCATCAATACGCCCGCCCCAGAAACAGGGTGGAGCGGTATCTAAAATCGCTCGCTCCTGCCTTACTTACGTCTACCGTAGGGCGCTACTTGCTGAGGCGAATCGACCGACAACTCAAGAAATCTCCTTTGGCCGATGGATTCTTGATAGACGTGCTAACCTCTCCGGAAGAAACGCTGGGTTTTGGGTACGGGGTGGATATTCGGGAGTGCGGTATTTGTAAACTCTTTGCTAAGCAACAGTACCAAGCCTACGCTCCGCTGCTGTGTGAGGTAGACTACATCACTTCCTCACTGGCCGGTTTACAACTCGTCCGACGTGGCACCATTGCTAACGGAGCGGCCAAGTGTGATTTTCGTTACCGAAGAATAAAATAATGTTCAATCTCAGGCATCGAGGCTGCTTGACTACAAAAAAACAATGAAAAAACGTACTACCCCCCTTATACAAAAGCTACAATCGAAATGGCAGCTTAACAGTCTTTGGCAAGTAGCTGCTGTGCTAGTTGCTTTTAGCCTAGCCGGGTCTACTGTTGTCTTCATCCGCCCCTGGTTCTTTCAGTGGCTGGGGATGAACGAACAAACGCCCTGGCTGCTGAAAGCAACAGCGTACCTTCTCTTCGTATTTCCCACCTACCAAGCACTACTACTAGCCTACGGTGGGTTGCTTGGTCAGTACGCATTCTTTATCCGCAAAACCAAGAAAGTTCTTCAAGCAATAATCCCTACTCAAAACTCACATTAGCATGAATTACCGGCTCACAATAACGTTTACATATCTGATTATCAGTATGTTGCTAGCAAGCTGCCGCCCTGGTCAGGAACCGACACAAGCTCCCCTGTTCGACAACCTGGGCGACCACCACCTCGAGGTGACCACTACTTCGCGGATGGCGCAACGATTCTTCACTCAGGGACTCAACCTGACTTATGGATTCAATCATGCCGAGGCGGCCCGTTCGTTTCGCGAGGCCATTCGTTTGGACTCTACCTGCGCGATGGCCTACTGGGGTGCTGCCCTGGTGTTAGGACCCAACTACAACGCCGCGATGGAAGAGGACGTGCGGCAGTCAGCCATCAACTATGTTCGGCAAGCGCTTGCTCACGGTACGAATGCCCAATCCTGGGAGCAAGCAATGATTCGGGCCCTGGCTAGGCGATACGATTACGAGCATACCGACGACCAGAACGTGCTCGACGAAGCCTACGCCGACGCGATGGCCAAGGTGTATCAACAATACCCACAGCACGACGACATCCAGGTGCTATACGCCGAGGCGCTAATGAATCTGCATCCCTGGGACCTATACACCCGGGCGGGAGAGGCGAAGCCCTGGACTCCGGAGATTCTCGCCACGCTGGAAGAAGTGCTAACGCGCAATCCGGCGCATCCCGGAGCCAATCACCTGTACATCCATGTGGTAGAAGCCTCCGACCAGCCGGAGCAAGGACTCGCCAGCGCCCGTCGCCTGGGCGGATTGATGCCCGGGGCGGGGCACCTGGTGCATATGCCGTCGCACATTTACATACGCACGGGGCACTATCACGAAGGGTCGTTGGTTAACGAACAAGCCATTGCGGTAGACAGCGTCTACATCGACCGCTGCAACGCGCAGGGAGCGTATCCGCTTACGTATTTTCCGCACAACATTCACTTTCTGGCCGCCACGGCCGCGCTGGAGGGCCGGGGTGAAACGGCCATCAATGCGGCCTACCGCGTAGCCGCCCACACCGCCACCGACCTGATGCGCGAACCCGGCCTGGAAACCCTGCAGCACTACTGGATCATTCCGTACTACGTGATGGTAAAGTTCGGACAATGGAATCAACTGTTGAAGATCAAACCACCTGGTGATGACCTGATCTATCCGCTAGCAATTTGGCACTACGCCCAGGGAATGGCCCACGCCGGAAAAGGGCAACTGTCCGGTGCAAAGGCTAGTCTGAAGCGACTGGAGATCATCCAGCAGGATACCACGCTGGCGCATATCACCATTTGGGAGCTCAATTCGGTGGACCAACTGGTAGCGATTGCCGCCCGGATGCTGGAAGCAGAGATTGACCGCCGGAGCGGTAACCTCATGGCCGCCATTACGCTGCTAAAAGAAGCCGTGGTGGTTGAAGACCAACTCAACTACAATGAACCGCCCGACTGGTTTTTCTCAGTGCGTCATGCATTGGGAGCGGTATTGTTAGAGGCGCAACAGTACGAGCAAGCCGAAGCAGTGTATCGAGAAGACCTGCGCTTTTATCCCAACAACGGCTGGGCTCTGAGTGGACTGTATCACAGCTTAACCGGCCAAAACCGACTGGCGGAAGCGATTCCCGTGAAGCAACGGTTTAAGCAAGCGTGGCGATACGCGGATATTACCCTAACTACCTCCGAGGTGAAACCACTGGCCTACCAACACATTGTCCCAAACCCTACCATTAATAGGTTGCTAACCGACGCGGCGGCCATCACTTGGTGCGGTAAGTAAACCCCAAATCGACTAACCAATCATGAGAAAGCTAATATTATCACTCTTATTCTTGTCTTCGCTTCGGGCGTTTGGACAAGAAGAAATTGTCAGCCCCATCAATATCACGCTTGGATACTACGGAGAAACCATAACGCACCCCGGATTGATGGTGGGGGTTGAGTACGCGCCGGTGACATCGGGCAAGTACCAGATGCTACTAGCGCTGAATGTCGGCGGATACGTGCACAAAAGGAATAACACTTCTTTCTTCATCCGGGGGCAGTGGGGCCAGCGGGTCACCTTTGGCAACGGGCTGTTTGTCGAGCAATTTTTGGGGTTGGGCTACCTGCATCAGTTTAGCCACGGAGGAGAATTATACGAGGTGCTGCCCGGCGGGGCGGTGGTGGAAACGCCGGACCGGGGGCAGCCCAAGTTCATGCCTTCCGTAACGCTGGGAACGGGGTATGATTTCTCTAAAAAAGGCATTGCTAATGTTAGTATTTACCTGCGTCCCGAGTTGTTCTGGAAGGCTCCCTTCAACGGCTATTACCTTACGCATCCCGCATTAAGCACCGGTATTATTTCAAAATTTTAAGCGATGAGACAACGAATAGTGTTTAGCCTACTGGTAGGTATTTTGTTTCTACCAGGCTGCGGTGAGGAAGAATTTCAGGTAGCAGGCGATTTCTTTTACCTGGAAAGTGAGGAAGCCATCATGCCCGTCTGGGTGAAAGGTAATAAAGCGTCTAATACCTTCATCATCCTACTGCACGGAGGGCCCGAGGGTGGTTCTTCTCAGTATTACACCGTGTTTCCGTCTCATCAAAAGATAGAGGAGCACTTCGCGATCGTCTACTGGGACCAGCGCATGTGCGGCATGAGTCAGGGGAACCCCTCGATGGACGATGCCACCTTGGAACAGTTTACGGAAGACCTGGACAAGCTGGTCAGCGTGATCAACGAAAAGTACGATCGCCCGCAGCTTTTTCTGATGGGGCACTCCTGGGGCGGCGCGTTGGGTACAAACTACCTGCTTCAGCATCAGGCCAAGATCAAAGGCTGGATCGAAGTTGACGGTGGCCATAGCTGGACGGCGGCCAATGCCCTCTCCCGAGCTGCCACGGTGCAATACGCGCAACAAAAGGTGGACGCTAAGGAAGAAGCTGATTTCTGGAACTTTGCGCTAGACTGGTACGAGGAGCATCCGGTGGTTGGCATTAACGACAACGCTCACTATTCGTTTGTCGGTGCCGCCCACGGCTATGACTACAATCCGGAAAGCGATTCGTTGTCGGTGCCGTTCACGGATTTACTTTTCTTCTCACCCATTTCCACGGCCTACTTCTTTGTGCCGTACCACTTTTCTTTTCTGGACAAAGGCTTGGCGTTACAAGACCGGCTCCCTGAAATTACGGTTCCTACCCTACTTTGCTGGGGCAAGCACGATGGTGTATTTCCGCTGCCCATCGCCGATGACACCTACAACAGGTTAGGTACGCCCAAAGAAGATAAACACCTTCACGTGTTTGAGCAGTCGGCGCACTCACCCAACTACGAACAGCCTACGGAGTTCGCCCGAACGGTTATCCGGTTTGTTTCGCAGTACGCCGATTAGTAAAGCGTGCTGGTGAATCAATATTCTTGTCTTAAAACAAATCAAACACCTCAGCCCGAAAGGTAGGGTTCACGCCCATCGCCAGGGCCACCGACACCAGCAAGCCAATGGTGGCCAGCCCCACGTCCTTCCCGATCATTAGCAGGGCTTCTTTGATGCGAACTTTGCGCTCGGAGCTACTGGTTTTTTCGCGGAAGCGCATGGCGAGTTCCCGGCCTCCCAGCAGCCCGATAAACACCCAGGTGGTGCTCATAGGAATCACGCTGATGGTTAGCTTGTAAATCAGAATGGAGGCGTAGACGAAATCGATCAGCGTAGCGGCCCGAATGTCGGTCACCTCGCTCTTCTCGTTCACAATCTGCTGAATCCGGTCGCCCTTCAGAAAGAAAATCAGCCCTAAGCCGAAGAACACCACCAACGAAAAGGCCAGCAACTGCCCAACCCCAAGCTGACGGGGCAAATAGATAGCAATGTTGGCGGCATCCTGCATAATCCACACCGACCACAGCGAGCCGCTGGTGATCCACTGCGCCACGGCCCACCAGGGGGCAGGTTGTTTCTTGAAATACTTTTTGGTTAGGTTCGTGATGCTAAACCACACGATGAACCCCAGGCCAAACGCCAGCGCGTAGGCCGCCAAACTCTTGCTGATCACCGAAGCCACCGCGCCCTGGCTCACCGCAAAACTGCTTAGCAGCAAAAATGTGGTAGATACCGGCATGCGCAGGCGGGTGAGCACCAGCAAGAAGATCGGTGCGGCAATTTGCAGAAAGTTAAACTGATCGGGCTGCGGATACGAGAGCGCGCCGTTATCTTCCCGGGCCATCAGGCGTCCGTACGACACGTCGCCATCGTTGACGTACCACCCGTAGATCACCGTTATCAGAAAAATGGTGCCGATGTAGAGCCAGAGCACGTACCACCGTCGGTGGGCGTTGGACGCAATGAAGGTGCCGATGGTCTGGATGCTGTCGTTGGATACCGCCGAGTAGGCCGCCAGCACAAAGCCGAACCACATGGCCACCCCCGGATACGGATACACCATTCCGCCCACAATAAACAAAACGGCAACCAGAAGAATAAAGGAGCGTTCTTCCTTGACGACGTCGAAAATTTGATAGATAATTTCTCGGAAACGGCTAGTAGAGCTTTCTTGCTTGCTTAATTTGGGCATTGTCCGGTTAGATCGGCTGGGTCACAAGTATAGGTAATTTTTGGATACGTAAAGCACGGTACCCACAAATTGCTTTCTCTGGCTGGATGGCAGAATATTTTGCAACCCTAAAGGTAGGGAACCAAAAGCATCGGATTAACCTTTGCCATGTTACCTTTTTGTTAATTATCCCTATGTTTGCTCAATGATTGATTTCACGGCTTTCACGCTGGACAATGGGTTGCGGGTGCTGGTTCACGAAGATGCAACCACCCCATTAGCGGCGTTCAACGTGCTCTACGACGTGGGTTCGCGCGACGAAAACCCCGACAAGACCGGCTTCGCCCACCTGTTTGAGCACCTGATGTTCGGTGGCTCCCGGCACATCCCTTCCTACGACGAGCCCTTGCAACGCGTGGGCGGGGAGAACAACGCCTTCACCAGCCCCGACATCACCAACTACTACATCACCCTGCCCTCGGCCAACCTCGAAACCGCCTTCTGGCTAGAATCGGACCGTATGCTGAGCCTTTCGTTCGATCCCGAGGTGCTGCGGGTGCAGCGCAGCGTGGTGATAGAAGAATACAAACAGAACTACCTGAACCAACCCTACGGCGACGCCATGATCAAGCTCAAGGAGCTGGCCTACCGGGTGCATCCTTACCAGTGGCCCACCATCGGACGCCACATTGCGCACATCGAAGAGGCCACGCTCGATGACGTGCGCACCTTCTTCTACCAGCACTACGTGCCCAACAACGCCGTGCTGGTGGTGGCGGGCAGCGTGACGGTCAACGAAGTGAAGCGCCTGGCGGATCGTTGGTTCGGCCCTATTCCAGCGGGTAAGCGGCCGCCCCGACAACTGCCCGTTGAACCCCGGCAGTCAGAAAAGCGTGAGCAGCACGTGACCGGGTCGGTGCCCGCCGATGCGCTCTACAAGGCCTATCACATGCCCGCCCGGCTGGACGGACGCTACCACACGGCTGACTTGTTGAGCGACGTGCTGGAGCGGGGCAAATCGTCGCGCCTGTATACCGAAGTGGTGAAAACGAACCCGCTGTTTAGCTCAATTAACGCCTACATCAGCGGATCGGCCGATCCCGGACTGCTCATCATCCAGGGAAAGGTGCAGCAGGGCATTGCTTTAGAAGAAGCCAACCAGGCCGTGGAAGCGGTGGTGGAAGGCCTACGAAGCGAAACGGTTTCGAACGAAGAACTGGAAAAGGTGAAGAACCAGGCGGAGTCGTCACTGGTGTTTGCCGAGATGGAGCTGCTTAACCGGGCCATGAACCTGGCCTACGCCACCGTGCTGGGCGATCCGGACATGGTGAACCAAGAATCCGAAAAAATCCAGTCCGTCACGGCGGAAGGAGTGCAACGGATGGCCCAGGAGGTGCTCACCCCTGACAACTGCAGCACGGTGTTCTACCACGCGGAATAACCAAGGCAACTGATGTATCTTATGAAAACTATCAGTTTGTACCGCCCCTAACAGGTCGCATTAGAATTTTTTTGTGGCCGAAGGGGTAAGTCTCAATAAAACTTGTAGCGTTCGTCCTCAATATTGGCGGCTTCGCGCACGGCCTGGGCAATGTTGGTGCTGGTGCGCTGCCCCTGTTGTTGTTGCAACTGCTCTTTGTAGGTAGCGTAATCAGCGATCTCGGGGGCGGGGGTGATAGACTGTAGCTCGATCACCACCACGCCGTTCTCGGTGATGATGGGTTCCGAGGTCTCTCCCTCGTTCAGGGTGAAGGCCCGGCCCACAGCCTTGGCGGCGAAACCTACGTTGGGCAGGGTGTTGCTGCTCATTTTAAGTTCATCGGCGGTGTAGACGTTGGCGTTGCCCCCGTAGGCTTCCTTTCGTTCTTCCAGGCTACCCGACAGGCCCCGGAGCTGCTCGGCGATCTGCTCCGCTTTTTTCTGGCCGCGCACCTTGGCGAGCACTTGCTCGCGCACGTCCTTGAGCTTAGCGGTACCCTTCTCTCGCTGGCCGGTGAGGGCCGCAATCACGTAGGCATCTTCTAGCTCATATACTTCGGACACGTCGCCCACCGAGGCGTCTTTGAAGGCCCAGCGCACCACCTGCCGGGCTTCGCCCAGTCCGGGCACGTTCTCGGCATTGGGCAGCAGGTCCTCGGCGGTTTGCAACGATAGCGAGTCTTGCTGCGCCTGCTGCGTAAATTCCTTGAGGTTGCTCACCTGGCTGTCGAACAAGTCGGCCAGCCGGTAGGCCTGGTCACGGGTGGCATCGCTGGGATACAGTTCGCGCTCTATTGTGGCAATGTGATAAACCTGGCGGGTGGGCAAGTCGGTTACGTCGATGATGTGGTAACCGTACTCGGTTTCAATCAGGCGATTAACAAGGCCGGTTTCATTGGCCGAGAACACGGCCTCTTCGAAGGGTTCTACCATGCGGCCCTCGGGGAACCAGCCCAGGTCGCCGCCGCGGGAAGCCGAGCCGTCGTCGCTATACTCCTGCGCCAGCGCGGCAAAGTCACCGCCGTCGCGCAGCTGCTTGAGCACGTCCTGTGCCTCTTTGCGCACCTCTTGCTTATTGTCGTCTTCGGTTTGGAGCAGAATATGCCGGGCGCGGGCGGTGGCCACGGTATCTTCCAGCACGTCAGACACCTTATACAAACGATACATCTCGCCTTCCTGAATGGGTCCGAATACCGCGCCTGCCGTCAGGTCGCCCTGCTGGGTCAGATAGCTAGGCAGTTCGTCGGGGCGGTAGCGACGGAACGACTGAGTGGGGTCGCCGTCGGTGTTGATAGAAGCAAAGATGGAGTCGTTCCGGGCCTCGGACAGTTCTTGCTTGAGCTGGTCGAGCTCTTCTTCAAAAGCGGCTACGTCTTGTTCCGAGGGAACCACCGGAAAGCTAACGTACTGGATAGAACGCCCCGCTTCCTGATCAAACTCTTTGGGGTGCGCCTGAATGTAGGTGGTGAGTTCCTGGTCGCTTACCTGCACGACCGAATCAGAAATGGCCAGGGTGGGCACGTAGAGATACTTCACCGAGGCCGTGGTGTTTTCGGCTTCGTACAACTGCTTGGCCTCTTGGGTAGTGACAAAGTCGGCGTTGATGAGCAGCCCTTCGTACTTGAGACGTTCGCGGCTTTCGTTTAGATTTTTCTCGTACATCTGCCAAGAAATCTGCTGCTCCTGGGGCAACTGAGGCATATTCTGTAGATAGCCTACCAACTGGTTGCGGTCGAACTCACCGGTTTCGGGGTTGGTAAACGACTGGAGGATACCGGGAGCGATGTTGTTGCCCTGCACCATATCAACCAATTCCTGCTCCGTGACCTGGATGCCCAGTTCGTTGAACTGCTTGGTGAAGGCCACGTCGGCGATCAGTTTGTCCCAGGCTTGCTGCCGAAGGCTATTCTTTTCGCGCTCGGAGGGGTTGCGTCGGGTTTGGAGGTAGAAGTTGGCTTCCATCTCGTTAACGGCCTGTTGGTACTGATCAATGGTGATCTCTTCTCCGGCGATCTCGCCGATTTCTTTGTCCGGTCCGCCCAGCAGCTGGGAGCTAGGACCCAGCAGGTCGCCGCCCACCAGAAACAGAATCAAACCAACGGCTACCGCACCGACGATCAGGCCGGTCCGCTCACGAATTTTACTAATTAATGACATACAAACTTCAGGGTTAAGTAATTATAAAGCACGGAAACCGGTATCGGTTGCCAAAAGTACGGAATGCCGCCCGAAGGCAAAGATACGCGGAATCCTGGCTAAATCAAACGGATCGTTTTTAAGCGAAACGGGCCAGGCGGCAGGATATTATGCGGGTGCTTTGGTGGTGGGCAGGGTGAGCTTCACGGTGTCGATGCGGTTGTCGCTCATGCTCATCACCGTGAAGGTGAGGTCGTCGGCCGGGATGATATCGCCCTTGGTGGGAATTTCACCGGTGAGTGACAGGATATAGCCGCCCAGCGTGTCGTAATCGCCCTCGGGAAAGCTCCACTGGTACTTTTCGTTGAGGTAGTCGATCTCATGCCGAGCGCTCACCAGAAAGTTGTTCGGGTCGATCTGGTGCTCTACCCAGTCTTCGTCGTCGTGCTCATCCTGAATCTCACCGAATATTTCTTCGATGATATCCTCAATGCTCACGATGCCCGCCGTGCCCCCGAACTCGTCCACCACCAGGGCCAAGCTCCGGTGCTCCGTAATGAACTGAATCATCAATTCGTTGGCGGGGGTGGTTTCGGGCACAATGATAATGGGCGCCAGGATCTGCTCGATGGACTGCGGCTTCTTGAACAGCTCCAGCGAGTGGCAGTAGCCAATCACGTCGTCGATGGTTTCTTTGTAAACCACAATTTTCGAGTGACCGCTCTCCACGAACGCCTCCGCCAATTCGGCAATGCTATCGGACAAATCTACGGCGACCACTTCGGTGCGGGGAATCATGCACTCTCGTACTTTCACGGTTTTAAACTCGAGGGCGTTGTTAAAGATTTTGGTATCCACCCGGTGGGTATCCAGTCGGGGAGCGGGTTGCGAAGCCGAGGGGTCGGTCGTCGGAACTTCAACCAGGGTGTTCTTGATGTAGTCGTTCAGGTCGGTGAGCCCGAACACCAGGGTGTTTTCCTGATACTTGAAACGAAATACCCGCACGATGGTGAACTTAGATACCTTATCGATGAGGTAGACCACCGGGTAGAGCAGGATGTAGATAATGCGAAAGGGCAGCACAAAAAAGGCCAACAAACTGTTGGGGTCGATCATGAATACGCTCTTGGGCGTGAACTCGGCCGTGACCAGCACCAGAAAAGTGGCCACCAGGGTTTGCACCGTTAGCCGACCAATGTCGTTGTTGATAAGTTCGGGCAGGTGGGCGGCCAGCCAGGGCTCCAGCAGGTTGGCCATAAAAATGCCGTAGAGTACCAGGGCAATGTTGTTGCCCACCAGCGTGGTGCCGATAAAGCGGGTGGGGTGCTTGAGGTGGTCGGCCAGTAAACGGCCCGACAGCAAGCCGCTCTTGTTTGCCAGCTCGATGCGCAGCTTATCCGCCGAGATAAAGGCAATTTCTATTCCCGAAAAGAAGGCCGAAAATAGTAAACAGGTGATCACCACAATAACTTCCGAGTAGTCCATGCGCTATCGGGAGGCTTTTTTTCTTCGAGGAGACTTCCCCTTCTTTTTGTTAGGCGGCGTCGGCGGAGAAGCTTTCGGGCGGCGGCGGCTTTTGTACCACAGCAGCAAAACCGACGAGAGCATGATGAGCCAGTAAGAATGCACAAAGCCCACGGTGATCATTTGGTGCACGCCAATGACGAACAACGTGGCACACAAAGAGAGAATTACGGCATCGGGAACGCGCATACCTTAGTTAACTGAAAAGGAGCCGGTAGGTTTTAGGATGCGGTAGGACGACATATCTTCTTCGGCGGTGAGTCCTTCGCCCATGATCACCTCTTCTTGGGAGATAATTTCTACGTAACGGTCGGTGCGCACCTGTTTCTCGTTGCGGTTCCAGTGCAACAGTTCGGTCTTGAGTGTCTCGCCACTTTCCAGGTTTTTAACCACCACGTTGCCTTCGGCCGTAAACTCGTTCTTCTCCTGGCTATAATGCCCTTGGTCGGCTTCGATGGTGGAAGTAACGGCTTCGTTTTCTCCGTAGGTCTCGATGTAAATGCCTTCGGGAAAATCCAGGTCGCCGCTGGCGTACTGGAGTTGCCGCTTCGCGCTGATCTTGTTCTTCACCACCGCCGAGTCGCTAAACAGAAACTGGGCGTCGGTTACCTCAAGCGTGGGCCCTTCGTATTCTTTAAAGTCTTCGGCACTGGCTTGCTCATCGCGGCAACCGGCGGCGAGTAGCAGCATTCCTAGTCCAATAAGCCAACGACCGTGCAGGGGATTATGCATAAGTAAACAAAAAAGCCATTCTCGGCAGGATCACCGAAAATGGCTTAGACCGAATGGTGGCTAAATTAGTCGCGCGTCTGGATGGTGACGGTTTCACCTACCCAGCAGTTTATTTTCACTTGCTCGCCTACTTTTTTGTTGTAGGTAAACACCTCTTCTTTGGAAGGAAACTGCTCTTTGGCGTTGTTCATTCCTTCTCGGTTACCGGCTTTGGCGTACATATCGTGGGCGGCGATGAATATAGCGCGGTCTTCCACAATGTTTTTTCCACCCTTGCACTGCGACGCGCTGTTCATGTACATATTGCCCACCATGGTGTAGGCTTTAGACGCTTGCGCACCGCTCAGCGAAGCAGACTTCAGGGCATAATCACGGGCTTGCGCGCGATCACCGTTTTTCAGGTTAATAGAGGCCATGTCCATGTAGATCTCGCTCTTCTGCTCATCGTCGCTCGACAGTTCAATGGCTTTCTTAAACCACTTGTCGGCTTCTTCTTCCTCACCGTTGGCCAGCTTGCGCGAACCGATGGTTTTGGCCAGACCGGGATTAGGTTCAGAGTTGAAGGTTGCTTCGGCGGCTTCGGTGAAGAAGGGGCGGTCGGTACAAGAAGAAGCCAGCGAAAGGGCGATGATCTTCTTGGCTAGATCGGCATCCTCGGGGTTGGCCTTGAGCTTGGGTACCATCTTCTCCTGAATGTAGTCGCAACTTACGGTGATGGTGCTCGCAAAGATCCTGTCCACATTTTCGCCCACGTCTTTGTATTTAGCGGCAGTTTTTCCTCCGGCCGCGGCCTTCTTGTCGGCAATACCGGCAATCTCATCGTACATCTCAATAACGCGGGCCTCGTCGATTTTTCCGCGCTCAAACTGCGTCTTAGCGATCGTCATGTAAGGAACCAGGTTGTAATAGGATAAGTTACCGTTGGTTTTCTCGGCCGTCTCTTGAAAAATTTGCTGAAGCTGATCGTACGTGTCTTTGTCCTTGTACATCATCTTCATGGCCGAGCTGGCTTTGCGGTTCATGATATCGGATTCCTTGCCGTCGCCGAAGTACTCGATGCGTTTGTCGTACATGGCCAGCGTCTTGTCAATGTATTCTTGCTTTTGCGCCGGATCTTTGGCCTTCATGGCCAGTTCTTCGTAGATATCCGCCCCGTTCACGTAGATGGATGAATTGAGATCAGGAGCGTTTTCGTGCAACCACTGCAGGGGGGGCACGGCCGCTTCGTAGTTCTTTTGCTTTTTAGCGTCGGTGTAGAGCACCACTTTCTCCTGAGCCGTGGATTTGTCCTCCGGCCAGTTCCAGCCGCCCTGCGCGTGGGCAGCGTAGGAGAAAATCAGAAGAAACGAGAGAAGTGATCCAAAGGACTTATAATGAACGGTATATTTCATCTTGTTTAGCTTTTTTTACTTGTTATACATGAAACCAATTTTCTATCGTGGGCAAGTGACAAATTACCCGAACCAACCGCGAATATAACGCAAATTGACCAAATTTTGTTAAACCTTACATGACTTTTGGTACTTTAACAAACGAAAAAAGGGGGCTTTGCGGTTCAGGGCAAACCTGGATTTGCCACTTTTTGTTGAATGCCCTTCCGGAAGTAGGTCAAAAATAAGGAAAAAACCGGCAAAAATAGCACTTTATCAGTCAAACTTGCGGCGAATGAACCAACGATCGTTGAATGTTACCCCCAGGGTAGCCCGGGCGTAGTTCTCACGGATGAGCCCCTGCTCGGTGGTACCGCGGTTGCCTACTTCAAATGCCAGGTTAATACTCGATAAATTGCTCACGGGTAAGGATAAACCAAAATCTATACCAAATTCGGTAATCTGCTGTCCGCCCACGGCAAATGGCAGGTTTCGGTAGTGGCCTCCCAGGCGATAGGCCACCCGGGCCAGGTAACTGTTTATAGAGGATGCGTTGGGAATAAACTGCCCCCCGGCGGATAAGCCGAAGCTATTCTGCATTCCTTCGTTCTGCCCCGTCTCGTACGACTCAAACTCTTCCCAGGCCTGGTACGAAACATCCACCCCGACGGTATACTTCAGGTACTGATCAATGGACAAGCCCACGCTTAGCTTCTCCGGCAATCGCACGTCGCGTTGCTCATCAGGAACAAGATTTTGCCCAGGCACCGGTTGACGTGCGCCGGGTACCTGGCTGGCGAAGGTCACGTCTTTGGTAGCCCGCACCTGGGTGGCCGGTTGGTACACCACGCCCAGGTTAAGCGAGGTGCGTTTGCCAATCTTCTGCCCAAAGTAGATGCTCGGCTCAATGAGCACGTCCGAATAATAGAGTTGATCTTCATACACCGACGTAAGGCCCGAGGTGCCGGTCAGAAAAATGCTGCGCGTCTCGGTAATCCCTCCGAACAGGTAGCCCAAGCGCACGCCTACGGCCAGGTTCTTATAAATCCGCACTCCGTGCGAAAACGAAACCAGGTTGAGTCCGCCGCTTCCCTCGCGCACCCGCTGGGCGGGAACCCCGTCGTCTCCGGTGCCCAGTTCTTCTTCCTGCCGGTAGCCCACCGTGCTGTAGGGCATCATGCCCAGGGCAGCCGACCAGCGGTTGGCGATGATCGGAAAGGCAAACACCCCGTAGTTGATGCCGCCCTGGTTGATCGTCGCGCTCTCGTCGTTGCGCCGCTGGGTGGTGCGCTCGAACGAGAAAGCCACGTCGAACGACGACAGGGTGTTTTTGTACAGCATGGCCGGGTTCACGTAGTTGATGTTGAGTCCGCTGCCGGTGCCCACCCCGATGCCGCCCATGCTGTGGTTGTGCACCAGGCCGGGGCGCGTGAGGTTGCCGATGCCCTGGGTAGAGTAGGGGGTGATGCCCACCTGGGCGTAGGCGACGGTGAGGCTGGCGCAGCTCAGGGCCACGGCCGTACTAATTATTCTGCTGAACATAGTGCTGAAGTATACGATTGAGGCCGATCAGGATTAGGTGAGGGACCACCGTCACCGGATGGTCGGGGCGAATAGCATTGATAAGGTTCGGAGCGTCGCCGCCGCTGATCACCACCTGCAAATCTGGGAATTTGTCGCCATACATCCGAATCATTTGGCTGATTTCTGCCGCCGCGCCGCCCACCGCGCCACTGCGCAGGGCCGCGGCCGTGCTGCGTTCGGTGAGGTTGAAGGGGGCACCATCAGCCTCCACCAGGGGCAGCCGGGCGGTGAAGGTGTGCATGGCCTGGAGGCGCATTCGCACTCCCGGCGAGATCAGCCCGCCCCGGTAGTGGCCCTCCCGGTCAATCAGGTCGTAGGTGATGCAGGTGCCCGCGTCGATGGCCAGGGCGTTCTGCTGAGCATGTTGCTGCTGCGCGCCCGCTACCGCGGCCAGGCGGTCGGTGCCCAGCGTGGCGGGGGTTTCGTAGGTGTTGACAAACGGAAGCGGCGTGGTGCCGTCGAGCACCAGCAGCGGAATGGGCAACCGGCGTCCCAGCGCCTGCACCTCCCGGGCCTGCCCCACCGAAGAAACGATCGCCTGGGTCACCGCGTGCTCGTCGACGACCGGGAGCAGGGCCGACCAGTCGGAAAACCGGTAGGTCTGCCGAAGGGCGGCCCCATCGAACAGCGCGGCCTTGATTCGGGTATTGCCCATGTCTATGGCGAGGTGCATACGAAACTGAGGGATATGCCGGACGTTTGTTGGTGTTTATCGCTTTCCTTGATATTTTGCTGCCGCCAACCCAAGGATTATGCTATCTTTGGCCGCCCGGCGATTAGGTCAACAAAACGCGGGGAAGGCATCATTATTATAGACGCAGTCGACCAAAGCGGCTGCTCCACTACGACTAACCGACCACGCTTGATGAACGTAAAGGTACTCTTTCTATTTTCTTTTTTGGTGTTCACCTGCCTTGAACCGGTTGCTGCCCAATCTACTTACAACGCGCCCGTTGACCACGCTTGGCTGGCGCAAGCGGACCACGACGCCCCCCCGCAAGACGACCACGACGGTCACGCCGAAGACGCCGGAGAAGAACTGCACGAAGCCGCCGAGGAGCACACGGTGGCTCCGCCCTGGACGGTGATTCCCTTCGCCGCGCTGCTGCTTATGATTGCCACCGGACCGCTGTTCTACGAGCACTTCTGGCACAAGAACTATCCCGATCGGTGGCCGTTTCACTGGCGGTGCTGGTGGTAGCCTACTATCTGTTCATAATCCACAACCAGCACGCCCCGGTACACGCCCTGGCCGAGTATATGCAGTTTATTGCGCTGCTGTCTTCCCTGTTCATTGCCTCGGGCGGCATCCTCATCAAAGTAGACCGGAAAGCCACTCCCCTGGTCAACGCGGGCATCCTGGTGATCGGCGCGATCATCTCCAACCTGATCGGCACCACCGGGGCTTCCATGCTGCTGATCCGTCCGTTTATCCGGCTCAACAAAGACCGAATTCGGGCCTATCACATCGTGTTCTTTATCTTTCTGGTGAGTAACATTGGCGGATCGCTCACGCCCATCGGGGATCCGCCCCTGTTTTTGGGCTTTCTGCGGGGCGTGCCCTTCTTCTGGACTTTCACGCACGCCATTGAGGAGTGGGTGGTGGCCACCGTGGTGCTCACCGTCATTTTCTACATTATGGACCGGCGCAACCAGGCCAAGGCGGATCCGGACGAAGGGCCGACGAGGAGTACACCAACAAGATATCGCTGGTGGGCAAGCGCAACTTCATCTGGCTGGCGGTAGTCATCGCGGCGGTGTTTATCAACCCCAACAAGTTCGACTGGGTGCCCGGCATCACCTACGATGGACAGCAGTTCTCTTTCGTGCGCGAGCTGATTATGTTTACGGTGGCGTTTTTGTCGTTCCGTCTGGCCAGCAAAGATGCGCTGGCGGGTAATGAGTTTAGCTTTGAGCCTATTCGGGAGGTGGCCTTTATCTTTATCGGGATTTTCGGCACCATGATGCCCGCCTTGGAGCTGGTGGGCACCTTTGCCAAGTCAGAGGCCGGGGCTGAGCTGATCACCCATAATACCCTGTACTGGGGCACCGGCTTGCTGTCGGGTTTTCTGGACAATGCGCCCACTTACCTCAACTTCCTGGCGGCGGCGATGGCCTCGCTGGGAGCCGACGTGGGCAGCCAGGCCGACGTGCTGGCCTTTCCGAAGGGAGGCTACCGCGACAGCATCCTGGACCTAACGGCCATCTCGGTGGCGGCGGTGTTCTTCGGGGCGATGACCTACATTGGCAACGGTCCCAACTTCATGGTGAAGTCCATTGCCGAACAGATCGGCATCAAGATGCCCTCGTTTTTCGGTTACATTCTGCGCTATTCTATTCCCTTCTCTGTTGCCTGTTCTGATAATGATCTGGCTGGTATTCTTTGCGTTCGCGCATTGATTGAAGGAATGAGTGAATGACTGATTGAAGGGGCATTTAGATATTTTTGCGGGCGGCACCGTAACGGACATTCATGATAGTAGTCCCCTAAAAATCTGCTGAATACTTTTTTTATCCTGTTCGTTAATGGTTCCAAATTTAGTGAGGACCATGCCTTTTTCTAAAGTGGCTATTTTGTGAACCCGAACTACTGAGGGCAACTTTAGTCCGGCGGCTTGCCATTCTTGTATAACAAAATCAAACGCGGTGTGATGGAGCTTGCTCGTAATTCTGCAAACAATCATATCACCATCCTGCGTATCTAATAACATCAGGGCAGGTCTCTTCTTAGACCGCTGTCCGTCGGTGAAAGGAAATTCTAGAAGAACGATATCTCCGAATTCTATCTTCTTTACTTGGCTAGTCATCGTAAACTGAATCAGATTCAGCGTATCCTTTTAGAAACTGTTCTTTCGCCAATTGACGAAAAGTGTGGTCGTCATCAAAGTTATCTGAATCTTCAATTAGCAAAATGACGCGGACAGATTTATCCTTTGAATGCACCAGCTCAAGCTGCATATTATCAGGAATACGTATTTGATTGTCTCTTAGCTCTGCCTCAAATTCTAGTGCTTTCATGGGTTATGTTGTTACTGCTTACCGAGGTATTTCATCTTTTATAAACCTTACTCACTATCTATTGATCCGGCTTCTCTACCAAATTGAATAAACCAATCCTTTACGGAGGGGGACTTTTGGAACAACACGCTCATGGAAGTTGTAGCAGCTGTAAATATCAAATAAATGACTCCTAAAGTCCGATTTTCTTTTACGTCTAGGTATATACAACCAATTCTTCCAATGTTTTCGCGTGGGAAATAATCTCTAAAATCAGCCTTGTTAAAGAAAATAGTGTTTTTTAGACCCAGTCTACCCGTCTGTCTTATCGACTGCTTCAAGAAAGCAGATATTGCATCATCAAGATTAAAATCAATACTAATGCAATTATCAAAGTTCAATTTTACAGCATCACATTGTTCTATATGCGACAACACTCTTTGTTTGTCACCACCCTTGATCACCATCACATAACTATAATTAAGCCCCATATCACATAAGAAGCACTAGTATCTTTATCTCTTACAGCTTAATCGATTTAGAAACCAAATAGTTGCACTCAACCATCTAGTCCCTCAACCAATTCTTCTGCCACCTCCCCCCCCCGAACCACAAAAAACTTCTTTTCCACCTCAATCTCATGAAACAGCTGCCGGGTGCGCTCGGGGCGGGCGTCGGTGACGAACAACTGCCCGAAGGTTTGGTCCACCACCAGGCGGGTGAGCTGCGCGATGCGGTGGTCGTTCGAGCTTATCGAAGATGTCGTCGAGCAGCAGCAGGGGCTTCACGCCGGTTTGCTGGTGAATGATCTCGAACTGAGCCAGCTTTAGGGCAATCACGAAGGATTTCTGCTGCCCCTGCGAGCCGTACTTTTTCACGGGATATCCGCCAATCTCAAAAACAAAATCGTCGCGGTGGGTGCCCTGGGTGGTGCGTTGCAGCATTTGGTCACGCTGTTGGGCGCGGTAGAAATTCTCTTTCCACGCTGGTTGCGCAAAGTGACTTTGGTAGTGAATGGCCACCGACTCCTGATCGTCGGACAGGTAACGATAATGCTTCTCGAAGAGCGGAGCAAACTGCGCAATAAACGCCTGCCGGGCTTCGTAGATGGTTCGCCCCAGCGTGAGCAGCGGTTCGCTATAGGCGTCGAGCAGGTCGCCATCGTAGGTGCGGCGCTCGGCAAACTGCTTAAGCAATCGGTTGCGCTGCAGCAGCAGGTGGTTGTAGCGAATCAGATCGTCGAGGTAGGCGTGGTTGATTTGCGAGATGATACTGTCGAAGAAGCGGCGGCGGTTTTCGCTGCGCTCGCGGATCAGGTCGGTGTCGTCGGGCGAGATCAGCACGGCCGGAAACAGGCCGATGTGCTCACTCAGTTTTTCGTAGGGCACCCGACTGTTGCGAGCGTCCTTCTTCTGGCCGGTTTGCAGACTAAACTGCACCTGATACTCTTGCTCGTGCTTGCAAAAAGTGCCCTTCACCAGAAACAGCGACGCTCCGTGCCGCATATTCTGCTGCTCGGTGCTGCTGAACGCGCTTTTGGTGAACGACAGGTAGTAGATCGCATCGAGCAGGTTGGTCTTGCCGCTGCCGTTTTCTCCCACAAAACAGTTGATATACTCCGAAAACTGAATAGCCGCCTCGGGGTAGTTTTTGTAGTTGAGCAGTGCTATTTTTTTCGAGCCACATTCGTTTCTAGTTGAAGGTTTTTGTGCTACTTTGCGAACCTTGACGGGCCAAAGATGTTTGATAGTCGATAGACAGCAGTCCACAGTCCACAGTCCACAGTCCATAGTCAACGGTTGACAGTCGATGGTCTACAGTCCATAGCTTGGCTGTCGACTGTGGACCATTGACTGTTGACTATATACTCATTCGTTCATTCTATATTCACTTACCCAATTATGGCGACCAATACTAAGGAAAAAAAGCAGTCTAAATTGAAAAAAGCCGAGTTTTCTAAAGAGACCTATATGTGGTGGTACGAAACCATGTACCTGATGCGCCGCTTCGAGGAGAAAGCCGGGCAGCAGTACGGTCGCCAGAAAATCCGGGGCTTCTGTCACCTTTACATCGGGCAGGAAGCCTGCGCGGCGGGCGCCGTCACTGCCCTTAAGGAAGGTGACAAATACATCACCGCCTACCGCGACCACGCGCACCCCATCGCGCTGGGCACCGACCCCAAGGCCGTGATGGCCGAGCTATTCGCCAAAGAAACGGGCATCTCCAAGGGCAAGGGCGGCTCCATGCACATGTTCGACAAAGAAAATCACTTCTTCGGCGGACACGGCATCGTGGGCGGGCAGATTCCACTGGGCGCGGGCATTGCTTTCGCCGAGCAGTATCAGGGCACCGACCACGTGTGCGCCACCTACATGGGCGACGGCGCGGTGCGGCAGGGAGCCTTCCACGAAACGCTTAACATGGCCATGACCATGAAGTTGCCGGTGCTTTTTATGATTGAGAACAACGGCTACGCCATGGGCACCTCGGTGAAGCGGACCAGCAACGTACAGGATTTGTATACGCTGGGCGAAGCCTACGATATGCCCTCTTTCCCGGTGGACGCTATGAAGGTGGAGAACGTGCACCACGCCGTGGCCGAGGCCGCCGAGCGCGCCCGCGCCGGAGACGGACCCACGCTGCTCGAGCTGCGCACCTATCGTTACAAGGGCCACTCTATCTCCGATCCCGGAAAGTACCGCACCAAGGAAGAGGTGGAGGACTACAAGCAGCAAGACCCCATCGTGCAGTGCATGAAGTCTATCCTGGAGAACAAAATGGCCAGCGAAGAGGACTTGAAAGAGATCGAGAAGAAGGTGAAAGAGCAGGTAGAAGAAGCCATCAAGTTCGCCGATGAATCAGACTTTCCTGACCCCTCGGAAGCGCTCAAGGACGTGTACGTGCAGAAGGACTACCCGTATATTTTAGATTAGGCGTGAAATGAAAGCATTTACCCTGAAACTGCCCCAACAGTGGTCACTGTCAGAAGAGTGGATTGCCAACGGTTGTCAGCTGGGCTGGTTGTTCTATCCCCGCGTGGAAGAAGTGCTTGTCTATCGCCCGAAGCAACCAGTAGCTCATTTCGCTGGTTATCAGCAATCTATTTCCGGTGATCCGGTGCTGCCGGGCTTCACGTTCGACTTAGCGTGGTTGCGCTAGCCATTCGTCGGATAGGGCAATGGTGGGGCATTGGGCAACTTTCTGCCGTCTGCACAACAGCGTTGATCGCTCATTGCCCTGTCTAATTTAATCAGACTACGCGAAACGTTTGCCACCGTTTTTCTGTTTGGAAAAACTATCGTAAATTCGCCCCCTCAAAAACCCAAGAAGATGGCAAACCGAGTAACCGGTCCTAAAACAAGAAAACCCAAGTCTCAGCAAGAAGAACACCACGACGCGAACGAACTGCTGGAAAGCTCCGATGCGCTGCGCGAGCGGCTCTCTGGCACCGAAGATTTTGTGAAAAAGAACGCGGGACTGCTCACCGGACTGGCCCTGGGCATTGCCCTGCTGATTGGCGGGTTCTTTGGCTATCGCTATTACCTGGATAACCAGAACGATACGGCGCAGGAAGAGATGTTTCAGGCGGTGTTCTACTTCGAGGCCGATAGCCTGAACCTGGCCCTGAACGGGGACGGCAACAACTACGGGTTTTTGGAAATTATTGATGAATTTGGCGGCACCGATGCGGCCAATCTGGCGCACTATTATTCCGGGGTTATCTACCTCAAGCAGGGCGACTACGAAGAAGCCATCGATCACCTGAACGACTTTAGCGCGTCTGATTTGCTAGTGCAGGCCCGGGCCTACGCGCTGGTGGGAGATGCGTACATGGAGCTGGAGCAGTACGGCCAAGCCGCTGATCAGTACGAAGAGGCCGCCAGTTACGAGCCCAACGCGTTCTTCACTCCGCAGTACCTCAGAAAAGCCGCTCTGGCGCACCAGGCCAACAACAATCTGGCTGCCGCGGCGGCCGCGTACGAGCGCATTGTCGACGAATTTCCCCAGTCGAACGAGTTTCAGGAGGCGCAAAAGCAGTCTGTCCGCCTACAGGCCATGAGCAAAGGATAAGAATACCTTAAATCATCGCTTCTCCTTCAGCCCATGGCCACCACGCAAAAAAACCTCAGCGACTACGCCACCGATAACCTGCCCAATGTTTCGGGAAAAACTTTTGCCGTGCTGGTATCCGAGTGGAACGAAGCCATCACCCACGCCCTGGCGGACGGGGCCCGTGCTACGCTACGAGAACACGGCGTGCCCGATGATCACGTTCTGGTGCATACGGTGCCGGGTAGTTTCGAGCTCCCGCTGGCCGCGCAGAAGATGGCTAGTCAGGAAGGCGTGCACGCCGTTATCTGCCTGGGCTGCGTGATTCAGGGTGAAACCCCCCACTTCGATTACGTGTGCCAGGCGGTGGCGCTCGGACTCAAAGACGTCGGTTTGAAGTACGACAAACCCGTGATTTTCGGGGTGCTCACCACCAGCACTTTGGAGCAAGCCCAGGACCGGGCGGGGGGGCGCTACGGCAATAAGGGCGACGAGGCTGCGATCACCGCCATCAAAATGTTAGCGTTTTAGCGAAACACTTCCCAGCCCTTTTCGGGTTATGGTACCAGCAATCCTTTCACGCTTCAATTTGTTCTATGAAAATTCTCAAGTTCGGGGGCACTTCTTTGGGCAGTCCCGAGCGGATGCACGCCGTTCGACAGCTGATTCTTAGCGACGATCACCCCAAAATTGTGGTGCTTTCGGCGGTATCGGGCACCACCAACACCCTGGTGCAGATTGGAACCGCCCTCCGGGAAGAGCAATCGGAGGCAGCGCGCCAGCAGATCGACGCGCTTCACCAGTACTACCGCACGTATACCGATACTTTACTCAGCGAGAAAGACACCCGCCAGAAGGGGGAGGCTATCCTTGGCGAACACTTCACGCTGCTGCAGCAAACCACGCAGCAACCGTTTACCGGCGACGTTGAAAAGGAAATTCTTGCCCAGGGAGAGTTGCTGTCTACCAAACTCTTCACGGTCTATCTAGAAGAACAGGGTACCACCGCCACCCTGCTGCCCGCGCTGGAGTTTATGCGCATTGACGACGAAAACGAGCCCGACGAAACTTTTATCAGAGAAAAACTAAGTGCGTTGCTTGATGCGTCTCCTGATCAAACCGTTTTCGTCACTCAGGGATACATCTGTCTGAACAGCCAGAACCGCATCGACAACCTGCAACGGGGCGGCAGCGACTACACCGCTTCGATTATCGGATCAGCCGTGCGAGCCACCGAAATCCAGATCTGGACCGACATCGACGGCATGCACAACAACGACCCCCGGGTGGTGAAAAAGACCTATCCCATTGCCGAATTGTCGTTTAACGAAGCCGCCGAGCTGGCCTACTTTGGCGCCAAAATTCTGCACCCCTTCACCATTCGTCCGGCGCAGCGCGCCAACATTCCGGTGCGTCTGCTCAACACGCTGGCCCCCGAAGCCGCGGGCACCCTGATCTCCGACAAAGAAGGAGATAGGGCCATCACCGCGGTGGCCGCCAAAGACGGGATCACGGCCATTAAAATTCGCTCGTCGCGCATGCTGCTGGCCCACGGCTTTCTGCGCAAGGTGTTCGAGGTGTTCGAAAAGTATAAGACGCCCATCGACCTGATCACCACCTCCGAAGTGGCCATATCGCTCACGGTAGACAACCAAAATCACCTGGAAAACATTATTCGCGACCTGAAACAATACGGGGAGGTAGACGTGGAAACCGACAATACCATTATTTGCGTGGTAGGCAATATGCCCTTCTACAAAGTGGGTATTCTGAAGCGGGTGGTAGATGCCATCGATGATATCCCCATCCGGATGCTTTCGTACGGCGGCAGCAAGTTTAATATTTCGTTGCTCATCGACAGCCAATACAAAGAAGAAACGCTCAATCGCCTCAACGAGCGCATTTTCCATCAGGGTTAGATTTCCTCGGGTCGTCCGGTAGGTCTACGAAAGCGAAATCTCCGTCTGATAAACCCGGGGCGATTTCCCGTAGAAATCCGAAAAGCAGCGCGTGAAGTAGCTCTGACTGCTGAAGCCCACCTCATAGGCCACTTCGCTGATGCGCTTGCCCTGCTGCAACTGCTGCGCCGCGTAGCGGATCCGCCGGTTGCGGATAAACAGGTGCACCGACACTCCCGATAGTCCCTTTATCTTTTTATACAGATGCGACTTGCTCAACGAAAGCTGGTCGGCCAGAAAATCGGCCGTCAGGGTGCTTTCGGCAAGGTTGGCGTCAATCAGCGTGGTAACTTGATCCAGAAAACTCTGATCGTTCGGGTGGATGGTGGAAAGCTCCGCGGCCAGGTGCTCTCCTCGGCTGATCTGCCGCTTCATCTGCTCGTGGGTGGCTAAAATGTTCTTCACCTTTAGCTGCAGCACTTCCACACCGAAGGGTTTGCGAATATAGTCGCAGGCTCCGGTTTGCAGTCCCGCCACTTCGTCTTCTTCTCCCGCTTTGGCGGTGAGCAAAATCACCGGAATGGGCGAGGTGGCCGGGTGGGCTTTAATGCGTTGGCACAAGGCTACGCCGTTGAGGCGCGGCATCATCACGTCAGTGATAATTAGTGCCGGACTAAGGGTTTCCAGAAGTTCCCAGGCCATTTGTCCGTCGTAGACCTCTACCACTTCGTAGTCTGAGGCCAGCACCGAGCGGACAAACGCGCACAGATCCGGATTGTCGTCTACCACCAGCAACAGGGGTTTGCTACTATCGGCTGGCGCGGGGGTGGCCATTTCGCCGGGCAACGGAACGGGTGAAATTGGCAGTTGCGGTAAACGGGGAGTGACGGGAGCCGGAGTCATTTCAGACGGCTTGAACTGCTGGCTATCCACCGGCAGTCGGAGAGAAAACGCGGTGCCCCGGGCGTCGGACGTCACCTGGATGGTTCCCCGGTGCAGGGTAACCAACTGCTTCACCAGGGCCAACCCGATGCCGCTGCCGGGTTGATGCTGCGGCGAAGTCTGCGCAGTATAGAAGTGATCGAACAGATAAGGAAGGTCCTCCGAGCGTACGCCAATTCCTGAATCGCGAACGCTCAGGCACAAGAACTTCCCCTCGGGGGTGGACTCAACGCGGCTAGATACCCGCACGCGGCCCCCTTCGGGAGTGAACTTGAAGGCGTTAGACAGCAGGTTGTAGAGGATTTTGTCGTACTTGTCAACGTCTATCCATCCCTGGTGCCGAGCGGTTGCCGTTTCGTAGCGCAGCGTCACACCGGTTTGTTGCGCCATCGGGGCGAAGGTTTCCACCGTACGGCGGGTTTCTTCCACCAAATCAACTTCTGCCACCAACAGGCGCATCATCCCCTCTTCCACCCGGTTCAAATCGATCAGCTGGTTGATTAGATGGAAGAGTCGTTCGGCATTTCTTTTCATCAGCCGCAGTTGCTGGGCCACGGGCCGCGGTAAGTGCTTACTACTCAGGCCCATCTGGAGCGGCCCCAAAATGAGGGTAAGGGGCGTGCGAAACTCGTGCGACATTTGGGTGAAGAAACGGATTTTCATCTGGTCGCTGCGGTGCACCGCTTCGGCCATCTGCTGCACCAAAAGCGTTTGCTCCGTCACCTCCTGTTGCTTCTTGCGCAGGGCTTGGTTGGTAACGAGCAGTTCGTGGGACTGCCGCTGCAAACTGCTAGTGCGCGCGCCCACCACCTGCCGTAGCGTTTCGCGCTGTCGAACCAGATCGCCGTGCCGCCAGCGGTTCCAACCCACCAGGAGTCCGATTAGTAAACATCCGATCAGCACCCGGAACCAGGTTGTTGCCCACCAGGGGGCCAACACGGTGACCTTCACCGAAGTAGCGGGGGCGGCGGAGTGAAGGTCTTGCACCCAAAAGCGGTAGGTGCCGGGCGAAAGGTTGGTGTAGGTGGCCCGCCGGTGGGTGGCATCAGTCACGTTCCACTGCGCATCGAGGCCTTCCAGCCGGTAGGCATAGCGGCTGGCCAGCGGCGAACGGTAGTTGAGCGTGGCGAACTGAAACATCACGTTGCTGGCGCGGTAGGGCAGCACCACCTCGGAAGTGAAGGTGGAATTTTGCATGAGGGGAATGCGCCCCTGAATGGTATCTCCCGAATTCAAAGACACGTTGCTGATCTGAATGTCCACCATACGAAGCGGGGCGTGGGTCGGGGTCGGTTTGATCAGGTCGGGGTCGAAGGCGGTTACCCCTTTGCTGCTGCCGAAGTAGATTGTGCCTTCCTGATCCACGAAGCTGGCGCCTTGGTTAAACTCATTGCTGAGCAAACCATCGTTGGTGTAGTAATTAGAAAATGTGCCCGTGGCCGGGTCAAAGCACGAAAGTCCGTCGTTGGTGCTGACCCACAGTCGGCCCCGCCGGTCGGACGCCAGTGCTTTCACGTTGTTATTACACAGGCCATCCGAGGTAGTATAGGTACGCACGATCTGATCTTGCGCGTCAATTTCAGCCAATCCGTAGGCCGTGCCTACCCACGTTCGGCCTGCCGAGCAAGTGACGGCGGCAACATTGTCGGAAGGAAACCGGGGGGTGACCGCTTGCCTAAAGGAAGTGAGTTGACCCGAGCGGAGGTTGAGCCGGTGCAGGCCCTGTTGCATGGTGCCGATCCAGAGCAAACTGTCGCTCTGGAGGTGGAGTGCCTTGATATAGCGTAGGTTAGCAATGGGCAAATCGTATTCATAAAACCGGTCTGACTTCGGGTGATAGTAGTGGAGTCCGCCGGTGACGGCGCCCACCCAAATCCGGCCCGAGGCATCCTGGCAGATCGTGCGCACCGACCAGGGGCGATAGCGGTCGGTGCGGTTGTCGTGGTAGTGGTAGTGCGTGGCCGAGTAGTCATCCAGCGACAGACGGCTCACTTTGTAGTCGTAGTAGCCCAACCACAGGCTGCGCCGCAGACTATCGTGCGCGATCGCGCCCACAATCTTAGGGTAGTCGGGCGACGAACCCGCTTCGCCATAAGGAATTTTTTTGGTGCGGCCGGTGGGCAAATGGTGTTCGTATAAACCGTTGGCGGTGCCGATCCACAAGCGTTGGTCAGCGCGGTTGATCGCGTACGCGTCGTTCTCCAGCACCGAATCAGGTTGGTAGTGCACGAAGGGCGGGGCTTGCAAGTCTAATTTCAACACGCCAGACCGCCAGGTGCACAACCAGAGAATGCCCTGTTCCCCCTCGTAGATGTGCGATATGGCATTTGTCGGGGGCGAATCTACCTGACGGTTGTCAGACAGCGAAACAAACCGATCGTCTTGAGGAAGGTAGCGAAACAGCCCCCGTTTGTCGGCCTGAGCGTGCGCCCAGGTGGTTCCCTGGCTGTCGTGGTACACCGCAACAATCGGATGGGCACCGGTCACATCTAAATGCTCGGGCTCGTTCAAATAAACCTGAAACGACACTTCATCGGCGGTGAGTCCGGCTCGGACAACACCTCGGTCAGTAGCTAGCCACAGGCTGCCGTCGGGGTGGGGAACAATCTGGCGGATAGCGTTGGTGCGGTGCCGGGGTTGCTCCACCGGACGGTAGGTAACGAAGCGCAGCCGAGAAGAACCATTGAGAGGATACCGGCTGCGGCTCAATCCATCGGCGGTGCCTGCCCACAGGTAATGTTGCGCATCTTCGTAGAGCGATAGCACCGACCGGTGCCCCAGCCCACTGTTGGCAACATCATAGTTTACAAACGCTCGGGTGCCTTCGTCGAAACGACTTAGGCCGCTGTCGGTCGCTACCCAGAGTTGATTCTGAGTATCCTGTAGTAAGTGGTTGACGTAGTCTCCTGCCAGCGAGACGGGATCGTCCGAACGGTGGGCGTACGTGATAAACCCATCGATGGCTTCGTCGTAGCAACGCAGCCCCCCCACGGTGCGGAACCATACGCGCTTCTGACGATCGACGAACATGATATTTTCTCGGTTCACCCTGGCCGCAAAACCGCCTGCGACACTTCCTGAGTCTGCCTGTAGTGGGTAATGGCTAAACTGCTGGGTCAGCATATTGTATCGGCTAACCCCGCCCGCCGAATACCGAATCCAGATATTCTGGTGCGCATCTTCCTGAGCCGCTTCCACTTCGTAGTGGAGCAATCCGGTTCGGTCGTCATTTTGCGGGACAAAGGTTCTGAAAGAATATCCATCGTAGCGACTCAACCCCCCGTGGGTGCTGAACCACATGAAGCCCTGGCTGTCTTGCATCGCGTGATTCACGATGCTGTGCGGCAGTCCATCGGGCAGCGACAGCGATTGAAACCGGCAGGAAATGGTCTGGGCCTCACTATTGAAGGATAATACTATAGAGCTAATGAATAGCAGCTCATAAAGGTGTCTCATACGCCCATTTTATGATGACTTAGAAAGTGTTGCATGATAATAATGCAATAATTGCTCTGAGAGCTTATAGGTAGTTTTCCGATTGGTTTAGGAGCAAACCGGCGAACGAAGGTGCCCGGAGGTGTTTAGGTGGCGCGTAAAAGTTTTGGCATTTTATCTATGGTCGGTTTGCCGATAATTGAGCGAAAGTGCGAATGAGCGAAATGCGTATACGCTAATGATTTCCGTAAAAAACGTTATTAAATTCAAATATCCTAAAAAACTTTGGTAAAAACTATCCGCAATGATTACGGAATGCCGTGATGGATGAGTAGTTGCCCAAAAGTTTATAATGATAATATACGTCAAAAGATGGATAACCTAGTGCACAAATAGTCGCCGAAAATTCTCTCTCTTTGCTTTATTACTGGACAGAATCGGAACGCTACCCACGGAAAATATTATTGAAACCGTACGTTGGTGTCGGGTTGCCTCTTCTTTTTGTGCAAAAAAAAGAGCTTACTAGATTGTCTACTTTCATCATTAACCTTCTATCAATCCTTTATGAAACACCTTAACTTCACCCCGTACCTTTCCCTGATCGGAGCGATACTGCTTACCAGTGTATGCTTCTCACTCAGGGCCTCCGACATCATCAGCGTATCCCCCATCACCGACCAGATTCTACTAATCTACCTGGAAGATGGCCACGTAGACACGTACGGACCCGGCGAAACCGTGTATGACAACGTAGGCTACGCCAGTCCGCTGCTTATCAAAGACGCCATGGACCTGTCGAATTACTACCTCAGCAGCAGTGATGATGCCAACTACGCCTCCGAAAAAAACCCGGTCCACATTGGTCGGAAGTCTAAGGGAATTGATTTTGTCAATGATGCAGCTCCGACCCCCATTATTCTGGGACACTGGATCTACGTAGAACTTCCTACACCCATGGTGGCGGGCAAAACGTACACGCTCGCTACCCGAAACGTGGCAGAGAACGTGGACAAGACCACCTTTACCTTTGATGTGGAGGAACTGCGCTCCGAGACCATTCACGTTAACCAGGTTGCTTTCGCGCAAAACAGTAAGAAGTACGCGTACCTGTCGCAGTGGATGGGAAGCTTCAGCACGGCCACCCACCAAAACGGCGGGCTCACGCTCGACGACTACGCGGGCACGTCGTTTCGGGTGGTCAACTTTGCTACCGGGCAGACAGCCTACAGCGGAGTAATCGCCAAACGCCGGGACAAGAGCTACCAGGAATCGGATCATCCTGATTTTGCGGGCAACTACACGCAGGCTGATGTGTGGGAATGCGACTTTAGTGCGCTCACCGCCCCGGGAGAATACGTGGTGGTGGTGGATAAGATAGGCCGATCGTTTGCCTTTGAGATTGGCAACGAAGCGCTCAACGAGCCGTTCTACTACGCCATGAAGGGATTGTTCTGGCAACGCCAGGGAGTGTGGAAGGAGCAGTACGACGGAAAAGTGATTCCGGCCGACCATACCGGCACCTGGCGGTGGGACAACGAGTGGAACCCCGGGGCGGGCCATAGCACCGACGGCTACTCCGAGGGCCGCGCCATCGACGTAGACGGACTGTACGGTCACTACTTCGACGCGGGCGATTGGGATACCTACTTATCGCACAACGGGGTAGTGATGCCCCTGCTGCTGCTGTACGACCTGACCCCCGAGCGCTTTACCGACGGTGAGGTAGGTAACCGCTACAAACGGCAGGAGTCGGACCCCTGGATCGACGAAGGAAACAACGGGCTGCCCGACCTGCTGGACGAGGCCAGTTGGCTGATTAAGTACCAGCGAAGAGCGCGCAATCTGCTCAGGGACAACTACGGCGGCACCGGCGGAGTGCCGGTCTACACCGGTCGGGACGGGTTGCCTGACGGCAATAGCATTACGGCCTGGCAGGATACCCGGACGTGGCGGATTGCGGCCGAGGACCCGGAGATGACCTTCTACTACGCCGGTCATGCCGCCTACTACGCTACCTGTCTTAACGAGTTTCATCAACTGACTCAGTCGGGGGCTCACCCCGAAGCTGCCGCGTGGATTGCCGAAGCGGAGGATGCCTACGCGTGGTCGATCACCAACGCCAAAGCCGCCGGTGCCGAACGGAAGGATAACGAGCGGAGGGCCAAAGGGTACGCCGCCGCCGCCCTGTACCGAGCTACCGGCGACACAAAGTACCAAACCGAGTTTCAGGACTACTTCGCCTGGGACCCTGCCAAGGGAGAAGGCGAATGGACCAACCCGAACGTAGTAGATATAGCGGCTTCGCTGTTCTCTCAGATTCCCAATGGCTTTTCCGGTCTCGATGCCACGCTCAAGAGCAACTGCGTGGATCACATCATTGCCAAAGCTGACCTCCATAAGGTAGGGCCGATTATGGACAATGGGTACCGGCAACCCATAGAACGTGGGCAGTTTGCGGGGCTGGGCGGAGTGACAACCCCTCGCGTCACGCTGGTACCGGTGGCGTATCAGTTAACGGGCGATGATAAATACCTGGAGACGATTCAGCACGCCACGAGCTACGCGCTGGGAGGCAATCAGATGAACACGGTATTTCTCTCGGGCTTGGGCGAGCGCTACGACGACTACGTCTTTAGTCCGAACGCTTACCTCACTAGCGACTACAACAGCAAGGTGTACTCTCCCGAATCGTACATTGGCCATACGTCTTACTTCACAACTACTTTTGCCACTCCCGGCGCATACTGGTTCTTCGGGGGGACCAATTCGGAGTACTTTTCTCAGGACAAGGCTTTTCCGTCGCTGCATAAGGTGGGGGAGTGGCCCGGTACCGAACGCAAAACCTACAACCGGTTTAGCATTCAGGGAGGAGAGTTTACGGTGCCTCAGCAGAATAACTACATGATATACGCCATGGGCTCGCTAAAAGCCTTGGCCAACGCGCCGGGAACCTACCGCTTGCAGGCTCGACCCACCGTGTCTATCAACCTCTCCGACGGGCAAGAGGTGTCGCTGAGTGACGTAACGCTTACCGCCAGTGCTTCAGCCGATACCCGCTACGTAGACTACTACTACGAATGGCACTATATCGGTAGAAGCAGCGATAAAGCCAGCGGCTTCTCCCTGACCTGGAACCCCCCGCTACCCGCTGGAACGCAGAACGTACTCGTTACCGCGGTGGCCTACGACGACAAAGGGCGGATCAGCTTGCCCAGTGCCGATGGTGACAAGACGGTGAACATCGTGGCCGGACCCAACGACGATACCCAGGCCCCTACGGTGCCTGGCGCACTCACCACCTCAGATGTGGAGCGGTCTTCCTTTGGGCTAAGCTGGTCGGCCTCCTCAGACAACGAAGCTGTTTTTAGCTACCGGGTTCTGCTAAACGGAGAGCTAATAGGTAAGACCGATAAGACGACTTTCTTCCTGGAAGACCTAACGCCCAGCACCGACTACAGTATGCAGGTGCAGGCGGTAGACCAAGAACGTAACGCGTCGGCGGCCAGCGAAGCATTAGTGATAAGAACCAAAGACGTGGATCCGGGCGACGGGGGGATCTTCACCCAAAGCAGCGCGCCCGATGGCATGGTCTCTATGGAGGCGGAGCATTTCTCTACCCGAGCCGCCGGAACCGGCAAGTTTCTTAACCGGTGGTGGCTAGATGAAGCGTACGCGGATGTTAGTGGGGGAGAGGCGATGGAACTGGCCGACCAAGGCAATAATTCGCAAGATAACTTCTCGGATGGGCCGGTGATGAACTTTAGGATTAACTTCGTCAAAACCGGGAGCCATTATCTGTGGATTCGGGTGTTGGCTCCTTCCGGGGGCGATGATTCCGTTTATCCGGCACTAGACGGCAACTCGCTCGGGCAGTGGAATCTACCCTCCGTTGATCGCTGGGCCTGGCGGGTGTACGGCGAAAGCGTGGTAAACAAAACCGCCCTGGACATACCCACCACCGGCGAACGCACGCTGTCCTTTTACATGCGGGAAGACGGAGTGGTCATCGACAAAATATTGGTCACGGTCGATCCTAATTTCTTCCCAACCGACTTTGGTCCGGCTGAGAGCAATCGTACCGGAGAGGTAGACATCACCCCTCCCCCCAGTGCCGACGCCTCTGCTACCACCGCGGTAGTAAGCCACAGTAGTGATGATGCCGAAGAAGCCGCTAATAACTCCGTGAGCCTGAATAGCGACGATCTGGATCTTCGAGCTGGTAACCTGAGCGCCGTGCGCTTTGCCCTGGATGTGCCTCAGGGGGCCAACGTCACCGATGCTACCGTCAGTCTGGTAGCCAAGGGCAACACGGCGGGGGCCAATACTTTGACCTTTAGCGTTGAGCCGGTTAGCAACGCCACTACCTTCAGCAGTAGCAGCGCCAACCTATCCAATCGCCCCACCACTGGTTCGGTGAGTTGGAGCCCGGGTAGCTGGGCCGACGGCGAAACCTACACTTCGCCTGATTTGTCCGAGCTGATTCAAACGGTAGTGAACCGCTCCGATTGGGCAGCGGGCAACCACATCGCCATTCGGGTGAGTGCTACGGCGAGCAACAGTGGTAAGCGGGCGGCCCGCACCTACGACTACAACGGCAACAGCAGCCAGGCCCCTGAACTATCGGTAAGCTATCGCGAACCGGACGGCGATGGTGAGTCTACTCCCCCCGGTAGCGACGGACTGATCACCCTGGAGGCCGAGGATTTTACCAACAAAGTAGCCGGAAGCGGCAACTACAGCAATGCAATGTGGGAGTTATTAGGCGATAGTGAGGCGAGCGGGGCGCAGTACATGACGGTGCCTGATAATAACAACCAGAACGCGGGAAATAGTCTGAGCGGACCTCGTCTGAATTACGCTATTGACATTACCGAAAGCGGGGCCTATTACCTCTGGATCAGGGTGATTGCTCCTACCCCCGGAGACGACTCTTGCATTCCGGCGATAGACGGTGATAGCCGAGGCGTATGGGCTATTGGCACCAGTAGTACGTGGACCTGGAAGCAGTACGCACTGGGTGATATCTCGGCAGGCAGTCGTACGCTAAGTCTGCACATGCGGGAGGACGGTCTTTGGGTAGACAAGCTCATCGTAACCAACGACGCGGGCTACACCCCCGACGCCAACGCCCGCCTCGCTGCGGGGAGTAAACGGGTTGGTGATACACTGCCAGACAATCTGGCACCGGGGTTAACCGTATATCCCAATCCCAGCACGGGCACGGTGCAGGTGGTGCTACCGGAAAAAGCGCTGGTGCAGGTGCACAATAGCCAGGGACAGTTGGTTTTGGAGCGGCCACTGGCAGCTGGGAGAACCAGCTTAGACCTCTCTGAACTAGGTCGTGGGGTGCATACGCTTAGCGCCACCACCGTGCAGGGGCAACGACAGGTGAAACGATTGCTTTTAGAATAGCACGCAAAGTGGCGTAGTCTGCTAAAAGTAATGAGAAGGGAGAGCGTTGACCGCTTTCCCTTTTTAAACTTTTCTCCTTTAATCTATTTGGATATAGAAAATTTTTTCTAATTTGCCGAAAGATATACATACCAAAATTATTACTTTTTTGTACTACTTATATCGTCCATTCTCCGGTTAGTCTTTTTCTGCCGGTTGCTCTCATCGCTCGCTCAATACTATCTGTCGGTTCGGCTAAGTGAACTTATTTTGCCAAAGTAGCTTACGCCTGATTGGTAGCGTCACGAATACTTATTCGCTCAGCATCACGCTATTAGCCCTCCGTTTGCCGTCAAGACCAGTGTCTGCGGTGCGAAAGGCTATGCTTAGTGTGCAGACGAAAAGAAGCACGAACACTTCAGCAAAAAGCTGCTGTAGCATAACACGCTAAGAATTTACGTCCAAAATGCTTTAAATGTAATATCGAGCAAACCCCTCAACCACCATGATCCACCGACTATCACTCGCCTTTATTATCCTGTCAACTTCTGTCAGCCCTTTGTTTGCCCAGGTGCCTGCCTTCCCCGGGGCAGAAGGGGGCGGGGCCGTATCCCAGGGCGGACGCGGCGGAAAGATCATCGAAGTGACTAATTTGAACGATAGCGGACCGGGTAGCCTGCGGGCCGCGTTACTTACGAAAGGTAAAAGAACGGTTGTGTTTAGGGTAGGTGGTATCATTGATCTACAGAAACGGATAGATGTGTACGAGCCCTACTTGACCATTGCGGGGCAAACCGCACCCGGGGGTGGTGTCTTGATCAAGGGCAACGATATTAATATTCACACACACGACGTAGTTATACGCTACGTGAAGTATAGAACCGGACGACGCAGTGACGGTGGGACAAGCCATACGTTTTTTATTCGCGACGGCGCCCGAGACATTATTGTTGATCACTGCTCACTATCGTGGGCGGAAGATGAGTGCTTTACCGCTTACGCTATATCGAAGCCCACCGGTAACGTAACCCTGTCCTGGAGCTACGTCAGCGAAGGAATACAGGGCTCAGGGGGACATAACAGTCATGCAGCAGGTCCCATCGTGGGCAGTGCTTCTCGCGCGGACCTATTTACCAACTTTTCGCTGCATCATAGCCTGATGTCACATCATATGTTTAGATTTCCCTACCTCAAAATCAGCAACGGGGAGGTCATTAACACCATTGCCTACGATTGGCTATATGCCGCCTGTGTTATTGAGGGGGGAGTGACCGTTGATCTTATCGGTAATCAGTACAAACTTGGCAATAGCTATGCTTATGGTTCTCCGTACGCTGACTATGACGGTGGGATCATCATCAAGGGCTTCGACGGTGACAATGGGGACAGAGGACCCGTTGGTTTAGCCTCTATTTTTATCGAGAACAACCTTGACCACAAGTATCAACAGGACCCCAAAGCGGATAATTGGAACATGTTTAAGTATATTGATCACGATAAAAATGATCAGGGTGCCTTACCTTTATCGCTTCGCCGCTATACCCGGCAAACCTTCAGTGAGTATCCGGTTACGGTGCATCCGGTAACTGAGGCGCAAACGCTGATTTTAGAATATGGCGGCGCTTACCAGCGTCTTGATGAAAATGGAGCTTGGGTAGTGAACCGCGACGTGGTAGACCAAAGGCTTATTCAACAGTTTTTAGCGGGTACCGGTGGCCTAATGGCTGAACCGTCCGACGTGGGTGGTTGGCCTATGATTGATCAGGGCACCCCATACCCCGATGAAGATCGCGACGGTATGTCCGATGTTTGGGAAATCGCCAACGGATTGGATAAAAACGATGCCGCTGACGGCAACCAAGACGCCGACGGGGATGGCTATACTAACGTGGAAGAGTTTCTGAACGGAACGCCCCCCATCGTTAGTAGCCCCTCTGGCCTTACCTACACCATCCGAGCGCGTGGCCTACAGGGCACCGAGCGGATGGCCTTACTGATCGGTGGGCAGACGGCACAAAGCTGGACGGTGAGCAAGAAGATGCAAAACTATAGCTACACGGGCAGCCAGAGCGGTGCGGTGCGCGTGGCGATCACCAACGATCAGGGGGTGAACCACGACCTGGTGGTAGACAAGCTTACCGTAGACGGCACGGTGTACCAGGCCGAGGCGCAGGCGGTGAATACCGGGGTGTGGCAGCAGGGCAGTTGTGGGGGTAGCTATTCGCAGTGGCTGCACTGCTCGGGCTACATCGATTTTGACACCGAGCCGAACAATGCCCGACAGGCCGATCAACCAACGAAGGAGTTCCTGACTGAATTACTCCCCAATGTACGGCTATTCCCTAATCCTAGCCCAGACGGTAGCTTCACTGTACAAGGAATTGCCGAAGGCAGTCAGGTCAGAATGTATGACTTGCAGGGGAGGGATATAGCAGTTTCCACTCAGACCCTAGCACCACAGCGACTACAGGTGCAGCCCCGCCGCGATTTGTCTAAGGGTTTATATTTGTTGCGCGTGCAGCAAGTAGATGGCAAGGGGTGGCAAGGCAAAGTGGCGGTGGAATAACTGATTT
>CAWHXE010000025.1:0-61881 GCA_963833215.1 uncultured Cytophagales bacterium
ACTGTTGATGCGACTGAGCACCGTCTTGCCCTGCCCCAGGTCGTCCACGTGCTTCACCTTGCCGGTTTCGTAATCTTCGGCCGTGAGGTTGAGCGACTTGGCCTTAAGCCGCAGGTTGATGTCCTTAGTCACCAGAGATCACGCTGCGGTCGGGATAGGTTTCCTTGAGGGTGAGCGCCGCGTTCAGAATTTTGTGATCGGGCTTCTTTTCGTCAAAGATTTTCTCAGCGTCCACCGAGCTCTCGTTGCTCATAATTACCTTAAAACTTCCTCTACTTTTTCCATCTAAAGGAATCCAGTCCTGTAGGGTGTGGTTGCTCGACAGCCCGTCGAGCATCCGAATAAACTCGCGCGCCTCGAAGTTGCGGGTGTCGTTGCCCTTCTTAAACTGGTCGAGCTCCTCGAGCACCGTGATTGGGATGCCCACGTCGTGCTCGTCGAAGTTCATAATCGCATCGTGCGAGTAAATGATCACCGAGGTATCGAGGACGAATATTTTCTTGGGTACGGTGGCTTCTTTTTTCTTAGCGCGGGGCATAGCGAAAAAGTATAAACAATAAATGTGGAGTAGGGTGATTGGTACCTTACGGACGGGCCGGAGACCGGGGGCCAAATATACTAGACCCCAGTTGGTTAAACCAATTTCAGAACGATTAGTTGACGGGCCAGAAGGGTCAGGCTTGTCGATACTTTAGCACGAAGGTGTCTTCTTTTTCCTGCGGAATAACGCGCAGCACGTTAGCCAACACCAATAGAATTAGCGTGCGCGAGGCCCGGTAGCGCGACTCTTTCACGAGTTTGGCAAACTGGTTTACAGTGATTTGAGTATGTTCCTCCAGGTAGGTCATCAAGATCCGCTCCTTTTCGCCGAACTGGAACTTCACATCCTTGTCCTGGCGCGAGCGCCGCAGAATCTGCCACACTTCCGAACTCGCCTGTAGGCTCTGATCCTCGTGCCGTACGTAGGCGCGCCCCTTGTGTTTTTTGGCGGGAACGGTGCTCTCCGTTTCAGGAAAAGCGCTGCGCAGTACGTAATGGGGCTTGCGCTGTCCCTCGTAGATTTTGTAGTGGATGACCGACTTCTGACCAGAGATCGGAATCACCTCTACGTCGTAGTCGATGGTGGGCCGACACCACTGCGCAATGGCTTTTTCCAGACCGTAGCGTTCTTCTTCGGCCGAGCGCACACCGGGAATGCTGCCGTTGTCATCTACGCCAATAAGCAGACTACCGCCGCGGGTGTTAGCGAAGGCCACAATTTCGCGAATGATCTTGTTGGGGTGGGCAACCTTGCGTTTGAACTCAAGTTGCTCTCCCTCACCCCGCCGCACCAGTCCGCTGGATTTCTTGCAGTGACATCTTCTTTGGGTTGCAGCGGCGGTGGCAGAAACCGCAAAGAAGAAGTGGTTTCTACGTCAGCCGCTGGTCGTTATTGATCGTCATCCTCTTCTTCGTAGTCCGACATGCTGAACATGCTGCTGAGCAAGTCTTTGAACTGGGTGCCCGCCGTGAGCTGGTTTTTGCTCAGCTGACTATATTCGGCCAAACCGTGCAGGGCAAATTCCATCAGGAAGTAGCGCGTTTCTTCGTCTACGTCGGGGTGGTAAAACTTCACCAGTTCGGGCAAACCCGGCACCTTTTGCAGCGCCTTGCGGTAGTCGTTGCGGGGCAAGTCGTTAAGCAGATCCACTTCGTTGCCCTCGCCAAACCAGTTCACAATGTCCACGTAGGGGCTCTTCTCCTTCTGCTTACGCTTGTCTTCCGGATTGGGGAAGTAGTTCACAAACTGTGACCGAATGGCTTTGCCCACCAGGTTGTGCGCCACGATGCCCGCGCCTTCCTGCTCGCCCTCGTAGACCAGTTCCACCTTGCCGGTGATGGAGGGAATCACGCCCACAAAATCGGTGATGCGCACGAAGGTTTTCTTTTCGTTGTTGATCAGCGTGCGTCGTTCGGCGGCACTCATCAGGTTTTCGTAGGCCGAAATGGTGAGTCGGGCTGATACGCCGCTCTTTTCGTCTACGTACTCGCTCTCGCGGGCTTCCAGCGCCACCTGCTCAATGAGGTCCTTCACCAGTTCGGTGAGGCCGATCTGTTCCTTCTGCGGTTCTTTGATCCGTGCTTCTTGCTCGGTGATCTTCTTGCCAATCTCAATTGTGCGCGGGTAGTGGGTGATGATCTGGCTGTCGATGCGGTCTTTGAGCGGCGTGACGATGCTGCCCCGGTTGGTATAATCCTCGGGGTTGGCCGTGAACACAAACTGAATATCCAGCGGCAGGCGCACCTTAAAACCGCGAATCTGAATGTCGCCTTCCTGCAAAATGTTGAACAGCGCCACCTGAATGCGCGCCTGTAAATCGGGCAACTCGTTGATAACGAAGATGCCCCGGTGCGAACGCGGAATGAGACCGTAGTGAATTACCCGCTCGTCGGAGTAGGGCAACTTCAGGGCGGCCGCTTTGATGGGGTCGGTGTCGCCAATCAGGTCGGCCACCGATACGTCGGGCGTAGCGAGCTTTTCGGTGTAACGCTCTGAGCGGTGCCACCACGTGATGGGCGTGTCATCGCCTTTTTCGGCAATCAACGCTTTTCCGTGAATTGAGATCGGATTCAGCGGATCGTCGTTTAACTCGGAGCCCTCGATCACCGGAATGTATTCGTCCAGCAGATCGATCATCATGCGGGCCATCTTGGTTTTGGCTTGTCCGCGCAGTCCCAAATAGACGATGTTGTGCATCGACAAGAGCGCCCGCTCGGTATCGGGAATCACGGATTCTTCGTAGCCCCAAATGCCCGGAAACACGTCTTCTTTGTTGCGAAGTCGCTCAATGAGGTTGTCGCGCAGTTCCTGCTTCATGGTGCGCGACCGGTAACCGCTTTCCTTGAGTGCGCCGAGGGTATTTATCTTTAATAATTTGTCTGATGTCATGTTTTGTGTCGGTTGAGACGCAGCGGGGTGCCGCCCCACTGCGTTACGTTGAGACGCGATGCATCGCGTCTGTACGGTTATTGGCGGTAGTTTTTTCTTCGGTTTCTTTTGTAGTCTTCAAAAATCAGGTTGCCGAGTCCTTGTAGGCTGCTGTAGTAGGCGTTGCCGTTGTTGGTTTCGGTAAATTTCTGCACAAACTGCTTCAGATACGGATCGGAGGCAATCATAAAGGTGGTGACGGGCACGTTGATGCGGCGGCACTGGGCGGCCAGGTTCAGCGTCTTGTTCAGGATTTTACTGTCCAGTCCGAAGCTGTTCTTGTAGTACTTAATGCCTTGCTTCAGGCAGGTAGGTTTGCCGTCGGTGATCATAAAAATCTGCTTGTTCTTGGTCTTGCGGCGGCGCAGAATGTCCATCGCCAGCTCCAGACCGGCCACCGTGTTGGTGTGGTACGGGCCCACTTTCAGGTAAGGCAAATCCTTGATCTGAATCTGCCAGGCGTCGTTGCCGAACACGATGATATCAAGCGTGTCTTTTTTGTACTTGGTGGTGATCAGTTCGGCCAGGGCCATCGCCACTTTTTTGGCGGGCGTGATCCGGTCTTCGCCGTACAGAATCATCGAGTGCGAAATATCGATCATCAGCACCGTGGAGGTCTGCGTCTTGTACTCGGTATCGTTCACCTCCAGGTCGCCCTCGGTGAGGGTGAAGTCGTTGATGCCGTGGTTGATCTGGGCGTTGCGGATGGAGTCGGTCATGGAGATTTGCTCCAGCGTGTCGCCGAACTCGTAGTCGCGCCGATCGGTGCTGGGCTCGTCGCCGAAGCCGCTGTAGGTGGTTTTATGGTCGCCCGCCCCCGATTTCTTCATCTTGCCGAAGATTTCTTCCAGCGCGTTTTTGCGCACCAGGCGCTCGGTTTTGGAGGTGACCTCAAACTCGCCGGGCTGGTTTTCTTCGGTGATGTAGCCCTTGTCCTTCATCTCCTGGATAAAGTCGCCCATGCCGTACTCATCGTTGGTGAAGCCGTACTGGTTGTCCAGGCTGGTCATCCACTGCAGCACCTCCGAGAGGTCGCCCGAGGTGATCACCATCAGCTCCATAAAAATTTTCAGCAGTTGGTCAAAGGTACTTTGCCCTTCGGCATTCTGGTCGGGAGTATATTCCGTAAATCGGTATCCTAGCATAATATGGGTGAAAACGTGAAACGTTAGATTATGTTTGCGCGGTTTTTACGCAGGAGCATTGGGTTGCTAGACGGTATAACAACGGGCGGGCGAGAAATATTCAAAAAGGAGTAAATTTGTAGAAAGCGGGGAACAGATAATTGCTATCTTGATAAGATTGATTTCATCCCTAGCGGAGAATGTAGCATTTGATGTACTTATAGAATGAAAGAAAAAACAAAGCGAATCGGAGAACTTATCAGTGAAAAGATTCACGAAATAGATCCTAAGGCCCGGGTGATTCTTTATGGATCACGCGCTAGAGGTGAAGAACGGGAAGATTCAGACTGGGATATACTTGTGCTGACAGGTTATCCGGTAAATGTTCAGATGGAAAGAACTTTTCGAAACCATCTGTATGAATTGGAGCTGGCATCAGAGGAGGCGTTTTCTTTATTCGTTTATTTTGAAGAGGAGTGGGAATGCAAACAGCGTATCACGCCTTTTTACCGGTTTGTGGAGGCTGAAGGGGTGATTATATGACATCCCAAGAGAGGCAAGAATACGTAAGCTATCGTCTGGAAACCGCACACAAAACCGCCCAGGCCGCACAGATTTTAGGGGGAGAATTGGTTTCAGCGAACTGTTTGACTGGCGGCAGAAAGGCGATTACGAAAACTTGTTTGACTTTGACGAAACGTCAGTAAGCCCTTTGTTCACGCAAGTGGAGGAACTTATCCAGATGATAGAACAGGAGATACGTCGTCCTTAAAGCATTTTGCCTCAATTCCATCCTGTTCATCCCAAACCTATCTGGCCCATCCTGATCTTACTTCTCCATCAGCTTGCTCATCCCCGCATTGAGCAGCTTGTCGGGCACAAAGTTCGATAGATACACCTGCAGCTTGTTCATTGCCCCGGAAATTACCCGGGTTTCTCCCTGCATCATGGCGTCGTAGCCGTCTTTAGCCACTTCGGCGGGTTCCGACAGCGGCGTTTCGGTCACGTTGGCTCCTTCGGCGTCGGCCCGGTCAAAGAACTGGGTATCCGATGCTCCCGGACACAGCGCCGTGTTGGTCACGCCGGTGTCTTTGAGTTCGTAGGACAAGGCTTCGGAAAACGACAGCACAAAGGCTTTGGTAGCGGCGTAGATCGATAGCTTGGGCACCGGCATAAAGGAAACCGTGGAGGCCAGTTGTAAGATTTTACCGTCGCCGCGCTGCACCATGTCACGCACGAACAGTTTGGTCAAGGTCACCAGCGCGATCACGTTGAGTTGAATCATCGCCAGCTCTTTCTCCAGTTCGGTATCTACAAACAAACCATGTTCGCCAAACCCGGCATCGTTCACCAGGGCGTGCACCGGCCAGCCGTGCTGCTGCACCGCCTCGTAGAGTTCCTGGGCCGCGTTGGGTTGTGACAAATCTTTGGGAATAACCAGCGTTTGGCAACCGGCAAATTCAGATTCCAGCTGCTGGGCCACCTCGTGCAGTTCGCTTTCGGTGCGCGCCACCAGAATCACGTTGTAGCCGTCGCGGGCAAAAAGCTTCACGAGTTCACGGCCGAAGCCACTGCTGGCCCCGGTGACCAGGGCGGTTTTTTTATTGGTGTCCATCGTAGAAAAATTCTGGGTGATATAAAAAATCGATTGTAATAGATATACCGTAAGATCGCCACAATGTTTACTAAAAAAGGAGCCAAATGGCTCCTTTCGTTGATTCGGTACGTAGTGCCCACTTAGGGCAGGCCCTCGCCTTAGGCTTCGCTCACGGTGATTTTTTCAATTTTGTCTCCTTCTCGGATCGTATCAATCACGTCCAGCCCTTCGGTCACTTTGCCGAACACGGTGTGGTTGCGATCGAGGTGGGCGGTGTTGTCGCGGCTGTGGCAGACGAAGAACTGGCTGCCCCCGGTGTTGCGGCCGGCGTGGGCCATAGAAAGTACGCCCCGGTCGTGGTACTGGTTTTCGCCGTCCAGTTCGCAGTCGATGGTGTAACCCGGTCCGCCCGCCCCCGTGCCGTTGGGGCAGCCGCCCTGGATCACAAAGTTGGGAATTACCCGGTGGAAGGTGAGGCCGTCGTAGAAGCCTTCTTTCAACAGTTTGGTAAAGTTCTCGACGGTCTTGGGAGCGTCGTTTTCGTAGAATTCTACGTGCATGGTGCCTTTTTCGGTGACTATCTCAGCGGTTTTCATAGGTCAGATTTGTTTGGATTATATTGCGGGGGCAAAACTAGGCAAAAACCGGGAGAAGCTCAGGGTTTTCGGCCGATAAGAAACTGAAATGATGGTCTGTCCCGGATAAACCGAGGAATTAACGAACGAAAACCACCCCGATAGGCGCAGCGAACTGGAATCTTGGTTAACTTGCGACACTACGCTAAATTAGGGCTATGCTACTTCGTTTTTTCTGTCTGCTTTTATTTGTTCTCACCACAAGCGTCCACACCCACGCCCAATCGTCGCCTGAGGTTTACGGCGACAATGACGTATGGTTCTTGCTGCTCAACAAAACCACGCTTTCTGATCGCTGGTCGCTTTTCAATGAGGCGCACCTGCGACGCCACCAGTGGTTGAATCAGAAAGAACAGTTTCTGCTGCGTCCGGCCGTCAACTACGCTTTCAACGAGGCGGTGGTCGCCACGGTGGGCTACACCTACATCCGCACCTACCGCTACGGACAGTATCCCCTGCCGGTGGATGTGCCCGAGAACAACGTCTGGGAGCAGATCACGCTGTCGCACAACATCACCAAGCAGGTGAGCATCAGTCACCGCTACCGCATCGAGCACCGCTGGATTGGTGCTATTGCCCAGGACAATATGTTCCCTCCCCGGGTTGACGGCACCCGCTTTGCCCAGCGTTTCCGCTACCGCCTCACGGCGAACTTTCCGATTGTGAAAACCACCGAGGGCACCCGCCTGTATGCGCATATTTTCAACGAACTCTGGGTCAACCTGCGCGACGAGTTGCACGTGACTGAACTTCAACCGCAACTGGATTTATCTGGGCCTAGGCTACCGCTTTAGTCCAGAAGCCCGCCTCGAAGTGGCCTTCCTTGACCAGTGGATCAACCACCCGACGGCCAATCGCTACGAACACAATCCCACCCTGCAGTTCACCTTTGCCTACGACATTGACCTGCGCCAGGGTGCCGAGTGATCTTTTCGGTTTTTCATATTTCTCATCTCGCATTTCAATTTCATATCTTCATCTCAAATTTCTCATTTCCTATGAACCCCGTAGCATTTATCACCGGCGGCAGCCGCGGCATTGGTTTTGGCATCGCGCAAGCCCTGGCCGAAGCCGGTTTTGATCTGGCCATCAATGGCATGCGCCCCGAATCGGCGGTCACCGACGTGCTCGACCAACTGCGAAGCTCCGGCACCGACGCAATCTATTGCCAGGGCGATATTGCCTCGACCGACGCCCGGCGGGCCATGCTAGACAAGATCAAGGCGCACTACGGACGGCTCAACGTGCTGGTGAACAACGCCGGAGTGGCCCCCAAGGAGCGCAACGACATTCTGCAAACCACCGAAGAGAGCTACGCGTACGTGATGCGGACCAACCTGCAAGGTCCCTACTTCCTGACGCAAGCCGTAGCCAACTGGATGATCGAGCAGCGGCAGGCGGAGGAAGCTTTTTCGGGTTACATCATCAACATCTCCTCTATTTCGGCCACCGTGGCGTCGGTGAACCGGGGCGAATACTGTATCTCGAAAGCAGGGATGAGTATGATGACGCTACTCTTTGCTACTCGCCTGGGAGAATACGGTATTCCGGTGTACGACGTGCGTCCGGGCGTTACCAAAACTGACATGACCTCGGGCGTCACCGACAAGTACGACAAATTGATTGAAGACGGACTATGCGTAACGCCCCGCTGGGGTTATCCGGAGGACGTGGGCCGGGCGGTGGTGGCGCTGGCCCAGGGAAGTTTTGCGTACTCTACCGGGCAAACGATCATGGTGGACGGAGGATTGACGATTCCGAGAATGTAGCGCAAAGCAGGCGGCAGAATAATTGGGTTGCTATCAATCCAGTCAGTACTCATTCCGTCCCTCTCCCCGGAAGCGGGCGCTCTCTACGAATTTCGCGTTGCCACTCGGATGGATCTTTAATGCTGGCAAAGGCACCGCTTTCAGCAAGTCCCTCCAGCGCAACAGCCATGCGACGGCCTCGAGTTTTTTTATCGGCGCCTTCCTCATCCAAGACGGTGACGTGAACGAGAAGAGCTCGCTCTGAAGTCGGTGCTTCGCCGTTCCAATCGATTTGATTTCCTTTCAGTATACCTTCGTAAGTGCGGAGCATAATGTGTTGATCCGTTTGGTTGTAAACAGAGCTAGTTGAACCCATAAATAACAAGGTTTAGTTCAGGGTTCTAAAGTGGTACGGTCCGGAAAGTGCACAGGCGGTGCAGCACGCTGAGACGTTTGAGTTGTGCGAGTACGGGTATCAGCCGAGCGAGGATGAAGTTAGGCAGTTGTTTCCGATGATTGATTAGGCAATTGAGGATAGCCGAGCACTCACCTCAACGCCTCATCAGCGAATGCTCTCGTTGCCCTTCAACGGGGCTTTTGCCGGTAAGGTATTAATAGTTGTTGAGCTTCTCTAGTAATTCAGGAACCCGGTTTTTAGCAAAATCCCATAGGGCCGCCTCATCGATGATGTCGTAGCCGTGGGCAATGATATTTCTAAAGTCTATAATCTTACGGTATTCAGGAATTTTTTGAGACAGCTTTTCCTCTTCAATACGAGCGAGTCTGGATAGGGCTTCACCAATTATTTCAAACTCCCTTTCAATGGCTAGCTGAAGCATGCGATTATCTTGGAACTCGCCGAAGCTCCTACCAAGGACGAAATCCGAAATTTCATCACAAGACAATTTCACATCAAGAAGAAGCTTTCTGGGGCTATGCGGCATACAATAGCTTCTTAGTTCTTTCTACTTCTTGTTGAAAAATACGGTTCCTGAATGTTGTTTTATGATATAAATCTACCGGTCGCCCGTAGATTTCCTCGAGTTGGTGCTTGAAATCCATAAACTGATCAAAGGCACCCTCGTACCCCGACCGGTCAAACTGAACGATAAAGTCCAGATCGCTATCTTTGGAAAGGCTACCGGTAGCAGCCGATCCGAATAGGTAGAGTTCTTTGACGCGAAACTCCTGACAGAGTCGCTGAAGGGCCGGAATGTTCAGATTTGCAGTGACTATCATAACTTCTATATTCTATCGGAAATAGCTGCGTATTCTTTTTCAATCTCCGATAGGGTGTAGTAAACTGATCGCTGTACATGGACATCTTGACGAAGCACTTTTGCGAAGAATACAGGCTCGGTTTCAGAACTCTTGTCATAGGACACTTCTATCATCTCGACAGACTTCGCATAAGGTAACCTCCTAGCAATTTCGGCAACTTTAGGCATATAATCTGCAAATGATTTCCATTTTTCATTCAGTGCTTCTGGATCGATAGCATAATTCTCTATTGGAGCTAACTTAGGGATATATTTAGGGGCATTTGCAAACTTATCCTCTATCTCCACTGTGGTTAATGAATAGGTATTTTCGCGCAGTTGCATTTGATGATATTTAATTCCCCGACCCTGTAATCGTTCCATTAAAGTAGTTTGATATTGAGTTGGCATTCTAAGGCCGAAGTAGATTGCTTTAATAGCTCTATAGTCGCATCTTTGGCTACCGGACTGATGGCAGATGATGCGCATTTCTTTTTCGTAGTTCCAACGTGTAGATTTAAAACCGATCATCTTTTTAATGAAGGTTTTAACGCCATCTTTAGGATGCAAAGTCGGCAAGTCAAGAATATCTAGCGTTGGTGGTTGCTCTACGTATTCAACAGGAAACGCGTACCAGTTATCCGCACCAGAATTAACTAGCTTCTTGAGATCATATTCTATACAGAATCCTTGATGACTATATGCGTAATGGGCCCACAACAGTTCGTCTCGATAGCTTTGGCTGAGGGAGAATACGCCTACTTTATCCCGCTGACCAAGTAGATGCGCTAGTGCCTCATTGAAATTATCGCGGGACTGAGCTATTTTGGAAATATCGGGGACTAGTACATTGATAAAACCATCTAGCTGATTACCCATGTCCTCTATTGAAAGAAACCCTTCGCTAGGATCATTAAGTGTCTCGCGAGTAGGTGCCCAAAAGGTATCTGGTGCTAGCGAATCTAAATCACGAATAAAAATATTCCGCCAGGTACTTGCCGTACAATAGTTTGAGTTTTATTGATTATAGCTACCGGGATTTCATCATCAACTGCAACTCGTTCAACTTTAGCAGTGCCTCCACCGGCGACAAAGTATTTATATCCGTAGCTTGCAGCATCTGCTGAATCTTCGTCCAGCGCGGGTCGGCCTCGAACAGGTTTAATTGGAAGTTATTCTTGGGCAAATACTGTAGCTTGTCGGGGGCGGGGTCGTTGATCTTGTCTTGCTCCAGGTGGCGCATGATTTCGGCCGCCCGCAGTACCACCGGCTGGGGCATCCCGGCCAGCTGGGCCACGTGGATACCAAAACTGTGCTCACTGCCTCCTTCCTTGAGCTGCCGCATAAAGAGAATTTTATCTCCCACTTCCTTCACCGCCACGTTGAAGTTCTTCACCCGCGGCAGGTCCTCGGTGAGTTGGTTTAACTCGTGGTAGTGCGTGGCGAACAGCGTCTTGGCCCGGCACTGCGGGTGGTTGTGCAGGTACTCCACCAGCGACCAGGCAATGGAGATGCCGTCGTAGGTGCTGGTGCCGCGTCCGATCTCATCCATGAGCACCAGGCTGCGCTGACTCAGGTTATTGATGATGCTGGCCGTCTCGATCATCTCCACCATAAAGGTCGACTCTCCTTTCGCTAAGTTATCGGAGGCGCCCACCCGGGTGAATACCTTATCAACGATGCCCAGCGTGGCCGCATCGGCTGGAACGAAGGAACCCATCTGGGCCATCAGCACGATGAGGGCGGTTTGCCGCAGCAGGGCCGACTTGCCCGCCATGTTGGGTCCGGTGATGATCATGATCTGCTGGGTTTCGGCGTCCAGATGGATGTCGTTGGGCACGTACGGCTCGCCGGGCGGAAGCTGCTTTTCGATCACGGGGTGCCGCCCGGCCGTGATGGTGAGGGCGTCGCCGTCGGTGAAGGTGGGCTTCACGTAGTTGTTGTGTCGGGCCACCTGGGCAAACGATGAGAGGCAGTCGATGGTGGCCAGCAGCCGGGCGTTCTGCTGAATTTGCTTCACGTACTCGGCGGTGGCCGCCACCAGTTCGTTGAACAGCCGCTGCTCGATGACCACCAGCTTTTCTTCGGCCCCCAAAATCTTCTCTTCGTAGACCTTGAGCTCTTCGGTGATGTAGCGCTCGGCGTTCACCAGCGTCTGCTTCCGAATCCAGTCGCCCGGCACCTTTTCTTTGTGCGTGTTGGATACTTCCAGGTAGTAGCCGAATACTTTGTTAAACGAAAGCTTCAGCGAACTGATGCCGGTGCGTTGCACCTCGCGCTTCCGAATCTGCGCCAAATAGTCTTTGCCCGAGTAGGCCAACTGACGTAGTTCATCCAGCGCCAGGTCCACTCCATCGTTCATCAGGTTACCCTGGTTGCTCACCAGCGGCGGCTCCGGTTGCAGCTCCCGCTCGATGCGCTCCAGCAGGAAGTCACAGGTGTGCAACTGATCGGCCAGCGTGGCCAGGTGGGCAATCCCGGCTTGCAACAGTAATTTCTTAATGGGTTTCACGGCCTGCAACGCGCGCTTCAACTGTGCCATCTCGCGCGGGTTAACGCGCCCGGCCGCCACCTTTGAGATCAGTCGCTCAATGTCGCCCAGCGGTTTGAGCAGTTGCAGCAGTTCGTGGTGCAGTGGTTCTTGCTCCACGCAAGCTTCTACGGTGCGCTGCCGGTTCTCGATGACGGCCCGGTCTTTCAGAGGCAGCACCACCCACTTTTTCAGCAAGCGCGCGCCCATCGGCGTGCCGGTGCGGTCGAGCACGTCGATCAGGGGGACGCCGCCCTCCTGCTGGGGGTGCAGCAACTCCAGGTTGCGGATGGTGAACTTGTCCAGCCACACGTACTGCTCGGCCTCAATGCGTCCAATCGAGGAGATGTGCTGCACGCGGTGGTGCTCGGTTTCTTCCAGATAGAACAAAATGGCTCCGGCCGCCACGATGCCCTCAGTAAGCGCGTCGATGCCAAAGCCCCGCAGCGAGGGAGTGTTGAAGTGCCGGGTGAGCCGCTCGTAGCCGTAGTCGTGGGTGAAGAGCCAGTCGTCGAGCCGGTAGGTATTGTACTCATCTCGAAACAGCTGTTCGTACTCAGTCCGCTGGCTTTTGCAGTACAGAATCTCGGAGGGAGCAAAGCCCTGCACCAGCTTCTCAATGTAGGCTACCGACCCGCAGGAGGTAAGGAACTCTCCGGTTGACACGTCGAGCAGGGCGATGCCCAGGCGGTCGTTGTTGAAGTGGAGCGCCGCCAGGTAGTTGTTGTGCCGCTGGTCGAGCACGGTGTCGTTAAACGACAGCCCCGGGAGTAACCAGTTCGGTGACGCCCCGCTTCACGATGCCCTTCACCAACTTGGGGTCTTCGAGCTGGTCACAGATGGCCACCCGGTGCCCCGCCCGCACCAGTTTGGTCAGGTAAGTGTCGAGCGCGTGGTGCGGAAACCCGGCCAGTTCCACGTGCGAAGCCGCCCCGTTGGCCCGTTTGGTGAGCACAATGTCGAGCACCTTGCTAGCGGTGATGGCATCTTCGCCGAAGGTTTCATAGAAATCGCCCACCCGAAACAGCAGCACCGCCCCCGGATGCTTGGCCTTGATGGCGGCGTACTGTCGCATAAGGGGAGTCTCTTGGCTACTGGTTTTTTTCTTGGAGGCGGGCATGAAGCAGTGCTTTTAGGTCGGTTGAATCTTACAAAAATAAGCATTCGTGGCCAATGTTCTAAAAGCGGCAGTACGCGGGGTCTAGAGACGGCTAACGAGTCCCCGGGCATCGCTAGCTTAGGATTTGTCGCGGATATTGGTGGGCATTTCGTAGGATAGTCGTATTTTCGGCATCTATAAATTGATTACCATGAGAAAACTCAAGAACGAAGAGCTCAACCGTCCGTCGGTTGAAGAATATCAGAAGCAGACGAAGCGCCCCATCGTGCTGGTGCTCGACAGCGTGCGGAGTATGAACAACGTGGGGTCCACGTTTCGCACCGCCGATGCGTTTGCCATTGAGAAAATCTACCTGTGCGGCATCACGGCTACCCCTCCGCACCGCGAAATTAACAAGACGGCGCTGGGAGCCACCGAGTCGGTGGCCTGGGAGCACCGCGAGAAGATCACCGAACTGATTGAAGAACTGCGCGAGCAAGACTACAAGATTATTGCTATTGAGCAGGCCGATGAAAGCGTCCCCCTGCAGGATTTCATGCCCTACCACGACGGCAAGTACTGCCTTATTTTCGGCAACGAAGTGTTCGGGGTAGACGATGCAGTGGTGGATGCCGCCGACACTTGCCTGGAAATACCGCAGTTCGGCACTAAGCACTCGCTCAATATTTCGGTGAGCGTAGGGGTGGTGCTGTGGGACTTTTTTAAGAAGTTAGAACACTAATGGAAACCAACGTCAACCCCTGGCAAACCCAGCAACGCCAGCAAGTCTACGACAACGCCTGGATCACCGTGCACGAAGACCAAGTGATCAATCCGCGGGGCGGGGCGGGTATCTACGGCTGGGTGCACTTCAAAAACAAAGCCATCGGCATCGTGCCGGTCGATGAAAACCTCAACACCTGGCTGGTCGGGCAGTACCGCTACACCCTCAACGAATACTCCTGGGAGATTCCGATGGGCGGCGGCCCCAACGAACTAGACCCCCTGGAGTCGGCCCGACGGGAGCTCAAGGAAGAAACCGGACTAACGGCCCAGCGGTGGCAGAACATCATGCGCATCCATACCTCCAACTCAGTCACCGACGAGGAAGGCTTTATTTTCCTGGCGCAAGAACTCACCCCCGGCGAAACGGAGTTCGACGAAACCGAAGACCTCCGCGTTCGTAAACTACCGCTAGCCGAGGCCCTTCAACTGGTGCTCAGCCAAGAAATCACCGACGCCATCAGCATCAGCGGCCTCTTCCGCGTCGCCCGGCTGTTTAATTTGTAGTTGAGACGCAATGCGTTGCGTCTCGATGCAGTAACCAACCCCATGCCCCTGCAATCCTACCGTTCCCACGTCAAAACCACCCTGCTGATTGCCTACCCGGTGATGCTGAGCCAACTGGGCCATATCTTGGTGGGCGTGGCCGACAGTGTGATGGTGGGGGCCCTGGGAGCTGAGCCGCTTGCCGCCGTGTCGCTGGCCAACGGCTTGGTATCGCTCGGGCTGATGTTCGGTATCGGCGTATCGCTGGCCATCACCCCCCTGGTGGCTGCCGCCGACGGGGGCGACACCACCCACGACCGGGCGCAGATTTTCCGGCACGGATTGGTGATTAACGTTGTCACCGGTTTGGCGCTGGTGGCGCTGCTGGCGGCCAGCGCGGGCGTGTTGCCGTGGCTAAACCAGCCACCCCGCGTGGTGGAGCTGGCCATTCCTTATCTTATTATCACGGCACTGTCGCTGTTGCCGTTCATGTTTTTTCAAACGTTTCGGCAGTACGCCGAGGGATTGTCGTTTACCCGAACCGCGATGGTGATCACGCTGAGTGCCAACCTACTCAACGTATTGCTCAACTACCTGCTGATCTACGGCTACGGATCTATCCCGGCTTTGGGCCTCAACGGCGCAGGCGTGGCTACCTTGATCGCGCGGGTGGTGATGGCCGGAGTGATGATGATGTACGTGCTGCGCGCGCCCTGGTTCCGGTGGCCGCCCCTGCGGTTACGCACGTTGCAGCGCAGTTTGTCCCGGCGGATGCTCAGAATTGGGGTTCCTACGGGCTTTCAGTACATCTTTGAGGTGGGCGCTTTCAGCTTCGCCTCGATCATGATGGGGTGGCTGGGCACCCGGGCGCTGGCGGCGCACCAGATTGCGCTTAACCTGGCGGCCGTAAGCTACATGGTGGCCACCGGCCTGGCCGCCGCCGCCACGGTGCGGGTGGGCAACCAGTTGGGGCGTCGCGATATGCCCAACCTGCGGCGCGTAGGCAACAGTGCCCTGCTCATGTCTACGGTGCTGATGGGCACCTCGGCCGGGATCTTTCTGCTGCTCAACGACACGTTGCCAACGTTGTACGTCAGTGAAGTGCCGGTGATTGATCTGGCCGCTTCTCTGCTGGTGATTGCGGCCTTCTTTCAGGTGTCCGACGGAGTGCAGGCGGTGGCGTTGGGCATTCTGCGCGGTATGGCCGACGTGAAAATTCCTACTTTGATTACGCTGATTGCCTACTGGGGAGTGGGGCTGCCGGTGGCCTACGGACTGGCGTTTCCGCTGGGATGGGGTGCGCCGGGCATCTGGGTGGGCTTGCTCATCAGCCTAACCCTAGCGGCGGTGTTTCTGGTGCTGCGGTTCCGCCGACTCAGTACTCAGCGCGTTCCGTCGGGCACAACCCCGGCCTAACTCAAACGGTATTTGCCCAAGCGTTAAGGATTTAGTGCCGGGGGCACTACTGGTGAGATTCTGGCTGAAGGATTTTTTGAGCGTCGGCGAAACGCACCACGTAACCGACGCTTCCTTGAGCGTCGTAGGTGCTGATCAGGACTTCGTTACTAAACGCTTGCTCCTGCTGGTTTTGAAACGTTTGCACAAAGGGCTGACCGGTGTGCTCACGTAAGAAATCCAGCATATCAATAGCGTTTACGTCCTGAAACAGCTTGCTAACGTGTAAGCCCTCTAGCCTGTCCGCTTCGTAACCAAATTTATCGACTGCCTGACGGTTGGACAAAACCACCTCACCCGCGGCATCTACGTTAATGTAAGCCTCCGGAGCGCAGTCGAGCACCGCCCGGATGCGGATTTCGCGCTTCTGCATGGCGCGTTGCTTGCGGTCCATTTCTTCTTGGGTGGCCTGCAGCTCCTCCATATTCTGCCGCATTTCTTCTTCTTGCGCCTGCATCTGTTCGGTCATTTCGGTCGACTCGTTAAGCAGCTTTTGGGTTTTGCTGTTGATGCGAGCGGTGGCGATGGTGGCCGCAATGCTCTCGGCAATCTTCTTCATAAACTCAATCTCGTGCGGCTGGTAGGTTTCGAACGACGCCATTTCTACCACCCCAAACACCTCTTCGTTCACCATCAGGGGCACAATCAGGATGCTGGTGGGGTTGGCTTCGCCCAGTCCCGAAACGATGGTGATGTATTCCTCAGGCACGTCGGTGAAGTAAAGGGTATCTTTTTCTAGCCAAGCTTGTCCGGCCAATCCTTCTCCCCGATAAATCTTTTGCTCGATGTATTTTTCACGATCCCAGGCGTAGCATGCCTCCAGCGCCATGTAGGGCTCGTCACTGGTCTCGTCTTCTTGCACCACGAATATCCCTCCCTGGTTGGCGTGCATATGCTCAATGAGCTTGGTGAGCACCGTGGTGGTCAATTCCTTCACGCTACCGCTGTTCTGCCGCAGCAATTCACCGAACAGGGCGGTTCCCTCGGTGGTCCAGTGGCGCTTCTGGTCTTCTTCCGACACGCGGCGCAGGTTGTCACGCATGTTGATCAGGGCGTTGCCCAGCACGTCTTGTTCGCTCAGGGGGTTGAACTCGGCGGTATAATTACCTATTCCAATGTCTTCGGCAAAGCCCGAGGTGGCGCGCAGTCCGCTCACCAGCCCATCTACCGCCTGCGCCATTTCTCCTACTTCGTCGCGGCTAAATTTTTGCGTTTTCTGACTGTTTTTTTCCGGCAACTGCCCCTTGCTCAGTTCTACCACCGTATCTTTCACGTAGCTGATGGGACGGGTGATGTTGCGATTCAATGAAAAAGCAATGATCAGCCCCAACGCAACGGTGATCAAACCTAGGATAAGGTTGAGCCGTCGCAGATTCATCGAAGAGGCTATGATTATGGTCTGCGCCGCTTCTGCCTCCTGCCGCTTCACGTCGCTGATGGCGCTAAGCCGCGCCTCAAGGCTGCTCACGTGGGGCAGCACTTCGTCTTCGATGCGGTTCTCGGCGAACAGCTTCACCATGGGGTCTTCGTAGTCTTGAAACGAGACCAACGAAGCCATAATTTCCTTTTGAATGCCGATCAGCTGCTCAAAGCTGACGAAGATTGAGTCAAGCTGCTGCTTTTCTTCTGGTTCTTTCCAATGTGCGGTGAGCGCGGATATTTGGTTCTTGAGCGCTGGATACTGAAAGTTTTGCAGTTCCTTGAGCGCATCCTTGTCCTGCTGGTTGTTCGGCAGGTAGACCCAGTTGGTGATCAGCATTTTGGAGTTAACGATCAGATCCATCAGGTCTTCCAACGCTTTGGCCGAAGGGTTGCTCACCTGAGCCGTTTCTTCAATCGCCTGGTTGGTGTTGTTGATTGTGAGGATGCTGATAACCGCATTGAGCGAAAAAATGAAGATCAGCGCAATGAATCCGCCAAAGATTTTAGTCCCAATAGAAAAGCTGTTCTTCTTCATATCTGTGATACCACGAGGTCGACGTATTGATTTTTGGTGAATGCTGCGCCAGCACGGAGGCACCAGTGCACCGTATCGCTTGCAAGTATGAAGCGTTGCGCACGATTAAAAAAGCATATCTTTGGGTGAAGATTACATGGTGACAAATCCTTTAAATAAGCAACAGGAACAGTCCGGAGGGCAGCCCCGCTTTTCTTAAGCGTGAGTCCGCGATTTTGTGCGCCGGTTTGTTACTTTTGTACGATAACCCAGAAGCCTTATGAAAGAGACGCTAGCCGCGATCAAAGATCGATTCGAGGAAGTTGGCCAACTAATCGTGCAGCCCGACGCCATGGCCGACATGAAGCAGTACGCCAAGTTGAGCAAGGAGTACCGGGATTTGGAGAAGGTAGTAAAGAAATTCGACGAATACGAAGAAGCCGAGGCCAACCTGGCCAGTGCCAAGGCCCTGCTAGAAACCGAGAAAGACCCTGACTTTCGGCAGATGGCCAAGGATGAGATCGACACCCAACAAAACAGCATTGAGGCGCTGGGCGAGGAACTGAAGCAGATGCTGATCCCAAAAGACCCGAACGACAGCAAGAACGTGATCCTGGAGATCCGGGCGGGCACCGGCGGCGACGAGGCGGCCATCTTCGCGGGCGACCTGTTCCGCATGTACCAGCGCTTTGCCGAGTCGCAAAACTGGAACCTCACGGTGCTAGACCTTACCGAAGGCTCGGCCGGAGGCTACAAAGAAATTGTGAGTTCTATTTCGGGCGAAGACGTGTTCGCCTTTATGAAATTCGAGTCGGGCGTGCACCGGGTGCAGCGCGTGCCCGCCACCGAAACGCAGGGCCGGGTGCACACCTCGGCGGCCACCGTGGCCGTGCTGCCCGAAGTAGAAGACGTGGAGATCGATATTGACATGAACGACATCCGCAAGGATACCTACTGCTCGTCGGGACCGGGCGGACAGTCGGTGAACACCACCTACTCGGCGGTGCGCCTCACCCACAACCCCACCGGGCTGGTGGTGACCTGCCAGGATCAGAAGTCGCAAATCAAGAACTTTGAAAAAGCACTACAGGTGCTCAAATCGCGTTTGTACGATATCGAACTAGAGAAGCAGAACGAAGAAATCGGCGCCCAGCGGCGCTCGATGGTGAAGAGCGGCGACCGATCCGATAAAATCCGTACCTACAACTATCCGCAGAGCCGCGTCACCGACCACCGGGTGAACTACACCGTGCACAACCTATCATCGGTGATGGACGGCGACCTCATTGACTTTGTGGAGCAGCTGCGCATTGCCGACAACGCCGAGCGTATGCAAGAGGGAGCGGGATGATCGTTGGGTTGGAAAAGATACGGGATGTTGGATATTGATGTGGATGAATAATCTAAGCTTGATTGGAACGGGTAATAGACTGATAATGGATGGCAAGGCTAATCGCCGAGGAACCAGGGCCGCTGGTGGTTGGTGGCTCGCTGGGCTGATTGTTTTCATGATCGCTGCCGCATCGTGCACGCCAGAGGATGAGGTGCTAACGCGGGAAGAGGGCGTGCAACTGTTCTTTGACCAAGATACTTTACAGTTTGATACCGTGTTCACCACCGTGGGCAGCACCACCCAGTGGTTACAGGTGTACAACCCCCAGTCGAAGGCAATTAACATTGGCTCGGTGTCGTTGGCTACGCCCGATGATTCTCCCTTTCGGTTACTACTGAATGGTGAGGTAGGCACCGCGTTTCAGGACGTGCGCCTGCGGGGCGGCGACAGCCTGCTGCTGCTGGTGGAGGTGACCGTAGACCCAACAAATACCGACTTGCCGTTCATCGTCAAGGATTCTATTCAGTTTAGCACCAACGGCAACGTGCAGTACGTGAACCTAGAAGCCTGGGGACAAGATGCCTACTTCTTAAAAAGCGAGGTGATTGCGCAGAATACAACTTTTTTGGGCGAGCGGCCCTATGTGATCTCCGATTCGTTGCGGGTGGCACCGGGAGCAACGCTGACGCTGGCGGCGGGGGCGCAACTCTACTTTGACGACGGGGCCGGGCTGCTGGTAGACGGCACGTTGCAGGCCACCGGTACGCCCGACGCCCGGGTGGTGCTGCAGCACGTGCGCCGAGATGGTTCCTATCGGAACGCGCCGGGTCAGTGGCAGGGAGTGTATTTTGGTCCAACGAGTAAAGACAACGCACTGGATTTCTCAGTGATCCGCAATGCGGCGATTGGAGTAACCATCGTGTCGGCGGACAATGATACCGTACCGGATCTTAGGCTAAGCAATACTATTATTGAGAACGTGTCCGGCTTCGGAGTGCTGGCGGTAGAAGCCGACATCAGCATGAGTAACACCCTCGTAAGCAATTGCGCCTCGGGATCGTTTCTGGGACTCGGGCGCGCTTACTACCGCTTTCAACACTGCACTTTGGTGAATGACCCGAGTGATTTCAGTCGTGAGGACAATGAACCACTGCTAGCATTTGATCAAAATTTTAGTGGGTCAACTCAGTTGACACAAAGTTTTTCGCTGAATGTTACCAACTGCATCGTCTGGGGAGCTTTAGAAAATGAGTTGCTTTTCGCGCCATTTACGGCTGAAAACCCGGTTAGCTTGGGGCTGCTCAACACAATCATCAAATCTACCGATACAACACCCAATCTGGTTGAAGCCAATCTTTACAATCAAGCGCCGCAGTTCGTGGCCCCTTTGGAAGCCAACTACCGGTTGGATTCACTTTCGCCCGCCATTGACGCCGGAGTAGCGCTGGGCATTGAGCGCGACCTGGACGGCAAACCCCGCGACACCCAGCCCGATCTGGGCGCTTACGAGTTCACACCCGAATAAACTGGCCATGAAAATCATTCAGCAAGAAATCACCTTACCCGCCTTCGAGCGGGGTTTCCACCTGATCACCTCGCACGTGACGCAAAACTTCTCGGAGCTGCGTACCCTGCGGCAGGGCCTGTTGCACGTGTTCATTCAGCACACCTCGGCCAGCCTGTCTATCAACGAAAATGCCGACCCCACCGTGCGGGGCGACTTCGAGCGCCATTTCAATCACACGGTGCCGGAGAATGCTCCCTACTACGAACACACGATAGAGGGTTCCGACGATATGCCCGCCCACATAAAAGCCGCCCTGATGGGCAACAGCGTGACGATACCCATCACCAACGGAAAGCTGAACTTAGGCACTTGGCAGGGAATCTACCTGGGAGAACACCGCGACCGGGGAGGGCGAAGAAAATTGGTACTAACGGCGTACGGAGAGGAATAGTCCACGGCAAAAATAGTCGACGGTCCACGGTCGATAGTTGACAGCCGCACGGTGGACTGTCAACTATCAACTGCGGACTACATCACTGTTTGCTAGCGTCGAACAACTTTTGCTTTTCTTCGCGGGATAGGCTGTCGTAGCCGCTTTCGGAAATTTTATCCAGGATGGCGTCGATCTCCTCCTGCCGGTTGCTGAAGGTGCCGTTGGGACGCGGCCGACCGTTGGTTTTGGTGGTGCTGCGGTGAGACACCCGAACCTTGGGTTGCTGCACAAAGAAGCTTTTAACGAACGTGAGAAAGGAGGTGATCGGTTTACCCCAATCGTTGCCCCGTTGCAGTTGCTTGATAAACACAAAGCCCAGCGCGGCCCCCGCCAGGTGCGCCAAATCGCCCCCCGCGTTGGGCCCTACGGTTCCGGCAAACGACACGATGATGTAAAAGATAGCAATGTACTTAATGCGGACCGGCCCTAGCAGGATCAGCGAGATAGAATAGTTGGGCGTGAAAGTGGCCGCTCCCACCACCACAGCGTATACTCCGGCCGACGCTCCCAGCATCTGGGCCACCGCCACCCGATCATTAAAGTACGGAATCGTGTTATACACCAGGATATAAAGGACACCTCCGGCAAAACCGCCCAAGATGTACAGATTCACCAGTTTTTCGCTCCCCAGAAACTCCATGATGATCATGCCGAACCAGTAGAGGAACAGCATGTTAAAAAGAATGTGGAAAAACCCTTCGTGGGTGAAAAAATAGGTAATAAGCGTCCAGGGCCGGTACAGCAGATCGGGAAGAGACGCCGGCAAGGACAATTGCCGCACCACTTCGTGGTACCAGTTTTCGTTGCCCGACAGCGTGAGAATTACCTGCAAGAACATCAGCGCCAGAAACACGACCAGGTTGATCACAATAATCTTGATCAGGCCGTTGTTCGGTCGGTTAAAGGCGTTCTTAAAATCGTCTAGTATATTGTTCATCTGCTCCGACTAATAAAAGACATTGCGTTTGTCTTTCCACAACTTAACCAAAATAAACGCAAAGAGCATTCCGCCCAGGTGGGCGAAGTGCGCCACATTATCGTCCGGTGCTCGCTCAAATCCCGACCACAGTTCGTAAAGTCCGTAGAACAAAACAAAGTACTTTGCTTTAATAGGGAAAGGAAAAAACAGTAAAAATAATTCGGTATTGGGGAAGAGCAGCCCAAAGGCCATCAAAATCCCAAACACCGCCCCCGACGCCCCCACCATCGGAATATTCTCCTTTTGCGCTACCAGTTGTTCAGCGTACTGCCGACTCTGGGTCGCGAAACTGCTGCTGGTCGGGTTGTCATAAAACTGATCCACGAAACCCTGCAACTGCGGATAAGCGTACTCGGCATGGTCTAATAGTAACGCCGAAAAATTGTCCGGAGAGGGGCTTTGAATTACTTCCCGAGCGGCCGACTCTAGCTGCCCGATTTCGTAAAAATTGACTGCCGAATACAACAGACTAGCGCCTAGTCCGGTAACCAGATAAAAGAGCAGAAAGCGTTGACTCCCCCACACCCGCTCTAGCATAGGTCCAAACATGAAGAGCACAAACATATTGCCGAACAGGTGCCAGAAACTACCGTGAACAAATAAGTGCGTGATGAATTGGTAGGGTTGAAACGTGTCGGCAAAGATATAGCGCAGGCCAAACCAATCAACAAAATCAAAACCGAGAAACTGCTGAATCACCAGAACGACCACGTTAACGATCAGCAGATTCTTAACAACCGGGGTGAGGTTACCAAACATGCGGGCTATTTGAAAAGAGTAGCAATGTGCTCTAGGGTTATGGTATGAAACGTTCTACGGCCGTCGGGAGCATAGGTTGGGTTGGCACACGCAAACAGCCGCTCAATCAGAGAGGCCATCTCGGGCGGACTCAACGGTTGCGCGGCGCGTACCGACATGCGCTTGGCAATAGACCGGATCACGTTTTCCCGTTTGTCTAACGACAACTGTGCCTGATTGTTCTTGTACTGTTCCATCAGCCCCTCCAGCACCTGCGTTTCGGTACCGGCCTTCACATCGACCGGAATGCCGTTGATCACCAGCGTGTCGGCACCCGACAGCGTAAAGGCAAAGCCCAGCGCCCGGATTTCTTCCTGTAGTTCGCCCACCAGCGCCATGTCGGCTGCACTCAGCCGCACCGTGGCCGGGAACAGCATCTGCTGCGACACGGATGATCGTCCGGCCGAGGGTTGTCTTTCGGTAGCGGATTCTTGGCGCAATGACCGGCCGTACTGCTCGTACAAAATACGTTCGTGCGCCGCTTGCTGGTCGATCAGCATCAGTCCCGACCGCACCGGCAGGGCAATGTAGCGCTGGTGAATCTGAAAGGGCGTCCCCAAGGGCAACGCCAGTTCACCGCTGGCGGCTTCGTGCTGGAGCGATCCACTTCCGCGCGGAGGTATATCATTGGCCGCGCTCTGAAAGGTGATTGCCGCCGCATCATCTTGATCCGTTCCCGATAAACCACGCAGCGATTGGCTAGCCAGGGTGTCATCCCATCGTTCCCGATTGGCGGGTTGCCAGGCATCGGCACTGCGCAGCGCCTGGTAGTTGTTTACCGCCGAACCGCGCAGCGTACTGGCCGGAGGGTCGGTGGGTGAAAGTATCGGGAAGAAGTTGTCTTCTTCGGTGGAAGGGGTGACCAGGTTGGTGCCCAGCGACCGCTTCACCGCCGCCCGCACGATGGCGTAGATGGTGCGCTCGTCCGAAAATTTGATTTCGGTTTTGGTAGGATGCACGTTCACGTCGATGTGCTGCGGGTCCACCTCCAGAAACAGGGCGTAGAAGGGGAAGGTGCCCTCGGGCAGCAGGGCTTCGTAGGCGCTCATCACGGCATGGTTGAGGTAGCTGCTCTTGATGTACCGTTCGTTCACGAAGAAGAACTGCTCGCCCCGGGTGCGGCGGGCCGCTTCGGGCTTACCGATAAAGCCCCCGATGCTCAGGTGAGGCGTTTCTTCCTGACAGCGTAGCGTCTGCGGCCCGTAGCTATCGCCGTACAGCTCCACGATACGGTGAAGGAGGGTGCCCGCGGTGAGGTGGTATACCTCGGTATCGTGCTGATAAAAATCAAAGGCAATGCCGGGGCGAGCCAGGGCGATGCGAAAAAATTCGTCGTTGATGTGCCGCAGCTCCACGGCGTTGGATTTCAGGAAGGCGCGGCGGGCCGGAATGTTGAAGAACAGGTTCTTGACGGTGATGCGTGTGCCCACCGGGGCGGTTTCGGGACCGCTATGCTTGAGTACCGACCCTTCTACTTCGAGTTGCGTGGCCAGTTCGTCCTCGGGGCGGCGGGTCACCAGGGATACTTGCGCCACGGCGGCAATAGAGGCCAGGGCTTCGCCCCGGAAACCCAGGGTCTTGATGGCGTAGATGTCGGCCGCCTGCCGGATTTTAGAGGTGGCGTGGCGCTCGAAGCTCATGCGGGCGTCGGTGGCGCTCATCCCGGCACCGTCGTCGATCACCTGAATGAGTTGCTTGCCCGCATCTTTAACAACTACCGTGATGTGCGTTGCTCCGGCGTCCAGCGCGTTTTCTACCAGCTCCTTCACCGCCGAGGCGGGGCGTTGCACCACCTCACCGGCCGCTATCTGGTTGGCAATAGCGTCGGGAAGTAGCTGTATAATGTCTGCCATGCGTGGGGTTTCCAGTAGTTATTGCCGTTGCCAAAGAAAACAAACAGGCGATGAACCACCAATCGGGGGGAGGTTACTTCTGGCCGAAGGGCCACCCTCCTGAGGTTCTTCGCAGCCGCAACAGAAAATAAATCGGAGCGGTAAGAATCAATCCGTAAAATACGACGTTGCCGTAGTAAATGTACCCAAAGATAACCGTAAACAAGACCAGCATGATCACAAACTGCAAGCCGGAAGCGCTCCGACTGCGTTGCTGCGCCGTGCGCCCGAAAGCCGCTTCCAGACTGCGTCGGTGCTGAGCGGCCGGTGAACTAACTTGGCGTATTTCTTGCTCTACTCGAGCAGTCCGCGCGGCAATGTCTTCCTTGATGGGATCGTAGTAGCGAGGCTCAATGTGAAACCGTCGGTGGTTGGGCAGTTGGGTGAGCGAAGGAATCTTCATAAATGATCAGGGTAGCAAAAAAAGCAATAAATTAGCGGCCTTCCGGTTGTAACTGTAAAAGGAGAACGCCTCCATGCTGAAAAAAGTTTGTCCGTTTTTTCTTTTTCATTGGGTCTTAAGCAGTTCCGTTTTTTGCCAGTCCGTGGCCGTCTCTCCCGTCATCTCCCCGCGTCTGTCGCAGGCGCAGTGGGTAGCCAACCGCCTTGATTCCCTAACCCCCGACCAGAAGATCGGACAGCTATTCTGGTTGACCCAATCTCCCGCCGACGATCTCCTAAAGGTAGCCCAGCAGGTGCAAAAAACCCAAGTGGGAGGGGTAATTTTTCAGGGCGCGCCGCTTCCGTCTTCCTTCAAAGCGCTGGGCCGCAACCAGCCGCTTCCCCTGCTGCTGGGCACCGAGGCAGCCGACCAACCGCCCGTTCCGGACTCCACGCTGGCGTGGCTGCCCCGCCGAACCACCCTGGGCGCGGTGCAGAACCCCACAGACCTTTACGTGGCCGGAGCCGCCGTAGCCCGTCACTATCGAGCACGCGGCATTCATCTTTACTTGGCTCCCACCGTGACGGTAGGTAGCGACGAAGCGTCTACCGCCGCTCCTTGGCACGACAACCCTACAACAGCACTGGCGCTGGGCACCGCCTACCTGCAGGGCATGACTGACTACGGCCTGCTGGCCAGTTTCCGGCGATTGCCGGAAGAAACACCAGGCAGTGCCCGAACCGGGCTCACCCGCAAGCAACGAAAGTTAAGCGAAGCGGCTGACCTGCGGGGCACCCTGGTGGTGCAAGCCGGCAAGTTCCAGGCCGCCCCGGTTGCTGGTCGGTGGCCGGTGGATGAACGCTCACCCACCTTCCGGCCCGCGCTGGCGGAGCGGCTGTTGCTCGACGGGCTCGTTGTTTCGCCGCCTTTCGATGCGCAGCAGGGTTCGCTGGAAGATTGGGCGGTCGCTGCCCTGCAACTAGGAAACGACGTGCTCCGGGCCCCCACTGAGCTGTCGGTGGCCGTACAAGCAGTCAGAAAAGCGCTAGCGGAGGGCGAACTGTCGTGGGAAGATATCGACCGGAAGGTCGCCAAGCAACTGCAACTAAAGTACCAGGCGGGTTTAGACGGGCAATCCGCTGATAGATCGCGGGAGGACCATCGGGTCCTGCCAGAAAATACCCTGCTCAAGCAGCAACTATACGAAGCAGCGATCACGGTGGTGCGCAATCAGCAGCAACTGCTCCCCATCAAAACGCTCGACGACCGCACGTTCGCCAGCCTGTCGGTGACTGATCACCCCGAACACTCCCGTCCGTTTCAAGAGTCGCTGGATCACTACGCTCCCTTTGCCCACTACACCGTTTCTCAACGGGCGGGCCGCCGGGACTATGAGCAGACCTACGCGCGGCTCAAGCAGTACGATCAGGTGATCGTCGCCATTTACGACACCGAACGGCGGAGCCTGCCCCAGAAAACCCTGGCCTTCCTGAAGTTTTTGCACGAAGAAGTAGACCTCACCCTGGTGGTGTTTGACGGTCCTGATCAACTGAATGACTTTACCCGCTTTTCGACGCTGGTGTGCGGCTACGAAGACGACAGCCTGGCCCAGTGGGTGGTGCCCCAGATTTTGTTCGGGGCCCGGGAAGCGAAGGGGCGACTTCCGCAACGCGTGGGAAAAGACCTGCCCGCGGGCACCGGCGAACCTACGCCAGCCCTGGGGCGGCTCGCCTACACCCAACCCGAAGCCGTCGGACTCAACCCCGACACCCTGCGCCTGATCAACACCCTGGCCAACTGGGCCATTCGCGAGCGGGCCACGCCGGGCTGCCAGGTGCTGGTGGCGCGGCGGGGAGCGGTGGTGTTCTCCAAATCGTACGGCTACCAAACCTACGACAGCCTGCTGCCGGTGAACAACCAAACCATTTACGACATTGCTTCGGTGACCAAGGTGGCGGCCACCACCCAGGCCATGATGTTTTTGCAGGAACGCGGCGCGGTGGTGCTCAACGATAAACTATCGGCCTACCTGCCCGAACTACGCGGCACCGACAAGAGAAATATTACGATCCGGGAAGTGCTGCTGCACCGGGCGGGCCTGCGCTCGTACGTGCCCTTCTGGCAAATGACGCGCGACCGCTACGGGCTGCACCCCGAACTCTACCGCTTCTCTCTGGAAACCGACTTCTCTACCCAAATCGCTTCGGGCCTGTACGCCACCCCCAGTCTGCGCGATTCGCTGTGGAACTGGACCATCCAGTCGAAAATGATTAAGACGCGCGGACGGGGCGTAAGTTGGAAACCACGGCACGGCTATCGCTACAGCGATCTGGGGTTCTACATGCTGCTTCGCCTCATCGAGCAGGTGGCGCAGCAGCCGCTGGACGCGTTTATGGAAGAGAATTTCTACGCCCCTCTCGGCTTAACCACCCTGACCTACCGGCCGTTGTGCAAATTCTCGGAGTTGCGGATTGCTCCGACGGAAGAAGACCGGCAGTTTAGAAACACCCTGGTGCGGGGCACGGTGCACGACGAGGGAGCGGCGCTCTGCGGCGGGGTGGCGGCCCACGCCGGTTTGTTCAGCAACGCCCACGATTTAGCGGTGCTTATGCAGATGAACCTGCAGGATGGCTACTACGGAGGCACCCGCTACCTGCAGCCCGGCACGGTGGCTCGCTTCAGCACCCGGCAGTTTAACGACAGCCGCCGCGCCCTGGGCTGGGACAAGCCCGAGTACCTGCGCGACGGCGGGCCCACGGCTCCGGAAGCTTCGTACGCCTCTTATGGGCACCTGGGTTTCACGGGCACTTCGGTGTGGGTGGACCCTAAGTACGAGCTGGTCTACGTGTTTTTGTCGAACCGGGTGCACCCCGATGCGCGAAATACCAAACTTCTCACCGAGGGAATCCGTACAAAAATACAGTCGGTCGTTTACCGGGCGATGGAAGACTATGAGGGAAAGTAAGCAGTTTGGTAGTCCACGGTTGATAGTCGATAGACCACAGGCGATAGTTGACAGTTAACTGCATACTTGTCTGTGGACCATCGATCTTTGACTATGGACTGTTTACCACAAAACCGTTGACTATGGACTATGGACTAGTCCTTTGACTGCTGTTGATCTACCTAATCTATTTTTATGAATATTGGTATTGTTTGTTATCCCACCTTCGGGGGGAGCGGGGTGGTGGCGACCGAACTGGGTAAGGCCCTGGCGAAGAAGGGACACAAGGTGCACTTCATTACCTACTCGCAACCCACGCGCCTGGATTTTTTTAACGAGAACCTCATCTACCATCAGGTGGATGTGATGACTTACCCCCTGTTTCAGTATCCACCCTACGAGCTAGCGCTGGCCAGCAAAATGGTTGACGTGGTGAAGTACGAAAAGTTAGAGGTACTACACGTGCACTACGCCATTCCGCACGCCTCGGCGGCCTACATGGCCAAGCAAATTCTGGCCACCGAGGGCATTCATATTCCGGTGGTGACCACCCTGCACGGCACCGACATCACGCTGGTGGGCAAAGACGCCTCGTTCACGCCGGTGGTTACTTTCAGTATCAACCAGTCGGACGGTATTTCGGCCGTGTCGCAAGATTTGCGGGATGACACCTACAAGTTCTTTGACATTAAGAAGCCCATCGAGGTGATCCCCAACTTTGTGGATCTGACCCGTTTCAACCGGCAGGCCAAGGAGCACTTCAAACGGGCGATCTGTCCGGAAGGCGAGTACCTGATTGTCCATACCTCCAACTTCCGGCGCGTGAAGCGGGTGGAAGACGCTATCCGGGTGTTCTACAACGTGCGCCAGCAGGTGCCCGCCAAACTACTGCTGGTGGGCGACGGCCCGGAAAGAAACAGCGCCGAAAAACTCTGTCGCGAACTGGGAAACTGCACCGACGTTCGCTTCTTGGGTAAGCTCAACGCGGTGGAAGAAGTGCTGTCGGTGTCGGACTTGTTTTTGATGCCTTCGGCCAAAGAGAGCTTCGGACTGGCGGCGCTGGAGGCGATGGCCTGCGAAGTGCCGGTGATCTCGAGCGACGCCGGAGGCTTGCCCGAACTCAACATCGACGGCGAAACCGGCTTTGTATGCGCCGTGGGCGACGTGGATGCCATGACCGAGAAAGCCCTGTACGTGCTGCACCCCGATAATTTACCCACCTTCAAGAAAAACGCGCTGGCCCGCGCGCAGCACTTCGACGTGAGCGCCATCGTGCCCCAGTACGAAGCCCTGTACGAGCAGGTAGTGAAGCAAAACAACCGGCCCGCCGTAGCCAGCAGCGCGCCAACCGCCTGATCTTTGGTCTGATTTGTATCGTATTATTCTTTTTTCGTCTTTCTGTCCGTTCGCTGGCCGCATTCGTCTTATATTTGCGCGCGATTAAGCCCCCTTAGTTATGAAGATTGTTATCGCCGGAGCGGGCGACGTAGGTACCCACCTGGCCCGCCTGCTGTCGTACGAGAAGAAAGACATCACCATCATCGACCTCAACGCCGAGCGGCTGCAAAAGATCGCCAGCCAGATCGACGTGGCGGTGGTCAGGGGCAGTGTCACCTCCTATAAAATACTGAAAGAAGCCGAAACCCCCCGGGCCGATTTGTTTATTGCCGTCACCGAATCAGAAGAGGTGAACCTGGCGGCCAGCATCATCGCCAAGCAACTGGGAGCCAAGAAGACCATTGCCCGCATCACCAACGAAGAGTTTCTGATGGACAAGAAGTCTGTCGATCTGGCCAAGGTGGGGATTGACGAATTTATTTCTCCCGAATCGCTGGCCGCCCGCGAAATCAAGCGCTTGCTGCGCATTGCGGCCGTCACCGACACCTTTGAGTTTGATCAGGGGTTGCTGTCGCTCATCGGGATCACCATCGACCACCAGAGTGCCTTGGTGAACCGGCCGCTGGCCGAGACCGCCCGCCTCAACCCCAGCAACAATTATATTATTGTGGCAGTGTTGCGCGGCAGCCGAACCATCATCCCCAACGGCGAAACCACCCTGCAGGTCAACGACCACGTCTACTTCATCGCGCAGCCCAACGGCATCGATCTGGTGCTCGAGCTAACCGGCAAGCGGGAGATTGAAATCAAGAACATGATGATTCTGGGCGGCAGCAAGGCCGCGTACCACACCGCCCGTAAGCTGAGCTCGGAGTACAAGATCAAACTCATTGAGCGCGACAAGGAAAAGTGCTTCACCCTGGCCGACGAACTGCCCGACACCCTGGTGATTAATGGCGACGGGCGCAACGTGGACCTGCTAGAACAAGAAGGACTGGCTGATATGGACGCGTTCATTGCTTTGACCGGCGACTCGGAAACCAACATTATCAGCTGCCTGATTGCCAAAGACCGTGGGGTGAAGAAGACCGTGGCGTTGGTAGAAAACTCCGATTACATCCAGCTTAGCCAGAATATTGGGGTGGACACGATGATTAACAAGAAACTGATCGCGGCCAATTTTATCTTCCGTTATATTCGGGAGGGCGACGTGATCTCCATTGCGGGCATCCACGGAGTGGAAGCCGAAATACTGGAATACGAAGTGAACAGCAATTGCAAGATTGCCCAGCGCCGCCTCCGCGACCTGGATTTTCCGAAAGAGGCCGTAATCGGTGGGGTGATCCGTGACCAGCGGGGGTACATTGCCCTGGGCGACTTTCTGTTCGAAAACCACGACCGGGTGGTGGTGCTGAGCAAGCGCGAAGCATTGAGTGAGGTAGAAGCGTTTTTCAAGTAAGCAACTTCTCATCGCTCGGTATGAAATTTAACTGGTTTTCTCTCATCAATATCCTGGGCGTTATCCTGATGTTCAACGCCGGGTTTATGGGATTGTGTTTGCCGTTTGCCTTCTACTACGACGAGCAGCAGTGGCAACCCCTACTCACGGCCGCCGCCGTTACGCTGACGGCGGGCGGCATCCCGTGGCTGCTGACGCGCCGCCGCACCGATCAGGAACTGCGCAGCCGCGACGGCTACCTGGTGGTTACCTTCGGCTGGCTACTGATGTCGTTCAGCGGTTCGTTGCCCTACCTGTTCAGCGGGGCCATTCCCGGCTACCCCGACGCCTTCTTTGAGTCAATGTCGGGCTTCACCACCACCGGGGCCACCATTCTGACTGATATTGAAGTGCTCCCGAAGGGAATTCTGTTCTGGCGAAGCCTCACGCAGTGGATCGGCGGCATGGGCATCATTGTGCTGGCCGTAGCCATCTTGCCCATTCTAGGCATCGGCGGTATGCAACTGTTCCAGTCCGAAGCTCCCGGCATCTCGCCCGACAAACTCAAGCCCCGTATCCGCGACACCGCCAAGCGATTGTGGATCATCTACATTGCGCTCACGCTCACCGAAACTTTGCTGCTGGCCCTGGGAGGCATGAGCTTCTTTGATGCGATCAACCACGGACTCACCACCATGGCCACCGGCGGATTCTCACCCAAAAACTCCAGCATTGCCTTTTACGACTCGCCCTACCTACAGTACGTGATCACGGTGTTCATGTTTCTGGCGGGCACCAGCTTCTCGCTCACCTACTTTATGCTGAAGGGAAAGCTCAGCAAGGTGTGGCAAAACGAGGAATTTCGCTACTACGTGGCCCTGGTGCTGCTGGTCACGCTAATTACCACAATAGGAATTTACCTCACCACCGGGCAGGCCTGGGAACCCTCGTTCCGCTACGCCATCTTTCAGGTGACCTCGATCATCAGCACCACGGGCTACATCACGGCTGACTATACCGCCTGGGCGCCCCTGCTCACGGTGTTGTTTGTTATCCTGATGTTTATTGGCGCTTCGGCGGGCTCCACCGCGGGGGGCGTGAAGATCGTGCGGCACGCCATTCTGATTAAGAACAGTATTCTGGAGCTCAAGCGGCAGATTCACCCGGCGGCGGTGATTCCGGTGCGCTACAACGGCAAGGCCGTCACCCAGGACATCACCTTCAACGTGCTGGCCTTCTTCGTGATTTACATAACCGTGTTTGCGCTGGGCACCATTGTGATGGCCCTCACCGGTGTTGACTTCATGACGGCCGTGGGGTCTACGGCGACCTCGCTGGGCAACATTGGACCGGGCATTGGCACCGTGGGTCCGGTCGACAACTTCGCGCACCTGCCGGGAGCAGGCAAGTGGGTGCTAACGTTCCTGATGCTGTTGGGGCGGCTTGAGCTGTTCACGGTCATCATGCTGTTCACTCCCTATTTTTGGAACCGGTATCAATAGGTGCGGGGTTCTGAGTTCTAGGGCGTGTTGACATACAGATTAACGAGAGATTTTGAGCATGATTTTAGGCTAGGCAAGGCACTTGAGAAGCGCGATGCAGAGCATCGGGCGCCGAAAGTAACGCAGAATAGCCGTAAAGCATGCCAAAAGCGCTGTTCAAATTTATATGTCAACACGCCCTAGGTTTGATAGTCTACAGCCCAGAACCTAAACCCCGAACCTAGAACCCCATGATCACACTACTTTCTCCCTCCAAAACACAGGCCGACCCGAACGAACCCGCCGACCATTTCTACAAGGAAACTACTACTCCGGCGTTTCTGCCCGATGCGGTTGAACTGGTCCGCACGCTTCGCCGAAAATCGCCCGACGAACTGGCACAACTGATGGACACTAGCGAAAGTCTGTCTATCCTCAACCACGAGCGGTACCAGCGCTTCGATTCGCCCTTCACGACCGACAACGCGCGACCAGCGCTGCTCACCTTCCGGGGCGACGTGTACACCGACATTGCGGTGGAGACCTACGACGCGGCCGATTTCTCCTTCGCCCAGCAGCACCTGCGCATCCTGTCGGGACTCTACGGCCTGCTGCGTCCGCTCGATCTGATGCAGCCCTACCGGCTGGAGATGGGCACGGCACTACCCACCGAGCGGGGCTCCAACCTCTACCGCTTCTGGGGCGACCGACTCACCCACCACTTGAACGATACCTTGGCCGAGCAAGAGAATTCAGTAATCATCAACCTGGCTTCGCAGGAGTATTTTAAGGCGATTGATCAGAAGAAACTAAATGCTCCGGTGGTGACGCCCATTTTTAAGGAGCATAAGGACGGGCAGTTTAAAACGGTGGCGATCTACGCCAAACGGGCGCGGGGCAAGATGGCCAACTTCATCATAAAAAACCGCCTGAATGCCCCCGATCAGCTTAAAACGTTCAACGAAGACCGCTACGAGTACCACGAAGCGGCTTCTACGGCCCAAGAGTGGGTGTTTGTGCGGTAATCAACCTATTCCCTCCCTACTTTTCTGAAAAAAGTTACTTCCCCCCAATCCATCCCGACTAGGTGCTACGTATCTACTGCACTTTTACCCCTAACCTAGTCTTTATGCCACATTCTGCAAATCTTCCCTCTGCCGCCGGTGGGATGGGAGTCACCCTGGCGTTTCTCGCCTGCTCCTTTGCCTCAACGTTCGCTCAGTCGTCCGACCTGCTCTACCAAACCAACGGCCGCGTGGTGCCCGGCACGGTAGAGACAGTCAGTGCCGATTCGGTCTATTACCGCCCGGCCGGGGGGGCTCAAGAAGGTCCACTCCGCACCGAGCGGACCGCGATTGCCTTGATCTTTAGGGACAACGGCGAGTTTCTGCTGGCCTCCCGGCCTGAATCTTCCTGGAAGTCGGGAGCCAACCCGGCGTACCACCAGATCGTGGAGATCAACGGGCGGGTGCTTCCGGCCCACGCCATCGAGCAGCACGAGGACATCATTTATTACCGGGATGCGCTGGATAGTACCGATGCCTCGGTGCGGGTGGCCGAAACCATGGCCATTATCTACCGCGACGGTAGCCACCAACTGCTGGCCAACGCCAACGAAGTGGCCCAGGGACTAAGCCGAGCCATCGACTTCCCGAATGTTTCTCCCGCCCCCGACGCCGTGGCAAGTACCGAACGTGCGGCGGCCCCGCCTCAGGCGCCCACCGCCGAAACTGCTTCGTCCGAAACTAATCCGGAAGGCGCCGCCCCGACAGATGTTGCCGCAGCGGAAACTGCTTTCGGGGAGACTGCTTCTATCCTGAAAGTATTTCCTGCCCCCAACGCTGCCCCAACGGATGTTGCCCCTTCCGCATCGGAAGCCTCTTCTACCCCCGATACTATGCAAGCACCGACCGCCAGCGTGTTGCGTACCAGCCGGGACGTCCGAAAGGAGCTGGAACTCGACCGGGTTGACTACGAAGAGTACGCCGCCAAGGCCATCAACAAGGCCGAGTACCTGGGCTACTACCTCGACCTGCTCTGCAACCAAAAGCTGGATATGTACGACAAAGACCAGGCAATCGCTAACGCGCTGCAACTGTTCGTGCACGACAGCACCCGCGTGCAGGTGTCATCGGTGACGCGCGACCAGACCACCGCCTACAAGATAAAGGATTACCTGCAACGCCTCAGCCTGCTTAACTACGACAAGGTGGAGCTGCTGTGGCGCAATCTGCAGTACGTCACCAAGTTCCGCCTGGCTCCCGACGGCAACTACTACGGAACCATCACCGTGGAGCAACTCTTCCGAGGCTTTAGAGACGGCCGCCCCATCTACGAAGACATCACCCAGAAGGACGTGGAGATCGTGCTGGGCAACTTCCGAAAAGAAGAAAGCGGCACCGTTACTTCCGCCTGGGATGTGCTGCTGTCGGACATTGGGGTGGAAGAAACCCGCCGACGCTAGGAGCTATGCTACGATGGTTGCTTGGTATAACGCTCCTTCTCGGGGGCACAACGCTTAGTGCGCAGTCGCTGCACTTCTCGGACAACGAGAACTTTGCCTTCAAGGTGAAGCAGATCGATGAGTTCATGGACCGCTTCAACGCGGTGGCCGACACGCCCATTCAGCAGTACGTGCGGGAGCAGTACGCCGTGGACAGCCTGCCCCGCGCCTCGTTGGTGCTGAGCTTGTTTGACCGGGAAGACACTACCTGGAACGAACCCCAGGTGCGGGAGTTTGTCACCGACGTGGCCCAGGGTTCCGTCGGGCTAGACTTTTACGACCGGGGCTGGTACGCCGAACTGGATTGCACCGGTCGCTACCGGGGGCGGGAGGAGCAGTTCACCCTGGTGCTATCGTTAGAGGTGCTGCGCAGCGGCCGCGGGTCTAAGTGGGTCATCGAAGGAGTGTCGGCCGACTTTCTGCAGTTGGGCTACAGCCAGGACCATCGCCGGGCCCTGAACCCGGGCAGCTACGGCACCGACTTTATGGGACTAGTAGATGCACTGCAGGACACCGCCAACGTGCGCAACTACCTGAGCACCCGCACCCAGCCCTCACAGTTGCTGCTGTTCTTTAACGAGCTCTGCGAAGGACAACTGCGCTTTGAGCACGTCAACGCTATCACCTACCACTTTTTGCAGATCGACAACTGGATATTTAAAGTACGCGACTTCAACCGCGACGCCGCCAACTCGGGCTGGCTGATCAGCGAGCTGATGAAGGTCACCGACGTGCAGAAGCTACAGTACCGCGAGAAAATCCTTTACCTCAATTAGGATCAGGATGGCCAGGATACAGCAGGATGTCTAGGATGAATACGGACTGCGCCCCATCAAATACGAAACTGGTCGTAGCATTTGCTACGACCCCATTGGAACACTAATCACATGATAAAATACATTCTACCAATCAGCCTGTTCGGATTACTACTGCTACCACCACTGGTGGCACCGGCGCAGCCCCTGGACGCGGCCGACACCGCCGAAATCCGGCAGAAAGCCGGGCGGCACGTGCGGCAGTTCGAAGGGCTGCTCAACCTGATTTCGCAACCCGACGAGTACTTCCGCAAGTACGGCTTCGATGCCCTGGTGCGGAGCTACTACGACGAGCAGTCGGGCTACCAGATCTTTCGCGACTCGCTGGTGGTGGTAGAAGACGACCTCAATCCCCGCGCTCGGGTGCAGCGCTACGGTCATCTGCTCACCATCAAGGAGTACCTGAAGGCCTTCTTCTCGTTGTACGAAAAATCACCCGTCACCAGCGTGTTCTTCGACCGCTACCGCGTGTCGGAGGTGAAGCAGGGCGACTTCACCTACGTGGAAGTACGCTACGACAGCGAGTTTCGCAACCGCCACCGGGCCTTTCCGGAGGCTCCCTACCCCGTGCGCGCCCGAAAAGCCACCGTGAAAGCCGAGCGAACGGCCAGCGGTTGGCAAGTGATGATTACCGACCTGAGCTACGACCGGCCTGCCACCCCCCAAGCCCCGGTTACCGTAGTCTCGGGCAAATTCCCGGCCCGCCGGGTAGCCAGCACCTCCCCGACTACCCCGAAGTCTCCTGTCGAATCGCCTTTCCGCCAAGTGCGAACAGTATCCGCGCCCGCCTCTGCGCCTGCTTCCGATACTACCCTGACCGCTGAAGCGGCTCCCGAGAATCCGTTCGGTTCACTGCGCCGGGTGTACCGCTCCGGTAAAACCTATCAACTTCCCCTTTTGTCCCAGGCCACTGCTTCGGATGCCTCGCTGCTGCTTTATCAAAACGACCAGTTGGTGGAAGACATCAGCGCTGTGCTCACCGACAGCACCCATGCATGGCCGGTGCCGAAGCAGCTGGCGTCTAAGGATTATTATCAACTTCGCTGGTACGATCCCGCTACCGAGGCAACCGCCGAGAGTGCGCCCTTCGCCATCAGACGCCGGGCCCGCTGGCCCTGGGTGGTCGGAGCCGTTGCGGCGGCTGCCGTGGTGGTGGCGATTATAACCAGCGGCGACGAAACCGCTTCCAGCGACGAACTACCGGCCCCTCCGGCTCCCAACTAACTTTCCACGACTATGCTTTCATTCCGTATCACCCATTCCCCCGCGCGTTTCGTACTCCCTTTCCTCGGTTGGTTACTGCTGGCCGGTCTATCCGAACCCCTGGTGGCCCAGGAACTGGAGGCGGTGTACCAACTGGGCGGCACCGGCTACTGCGATACCAAAAGTACGGTGCTCGCCGATGCTGGTAATGTTTATATGATCGGCTCCTTTGATGGAACGGTCGACTTTGATCCTTCCCCCGCCACCGAGCTTCTGACCAGCACTTCGGACCGGGACCTCTTTGTGGTGAAGTACGATAACGAAGGCGGACTGGTGTTTGTCAACCAGATACAAACTACCCCCGCAGGTGATGCTATCAGCTACGCCGAAGACATCGCGGTTGATGCCGACGGCAACGTGTTCGTTGCTGCTTCCTTCGTGAACCGCATAACGCTGGGCACCACCGTGCTGACCAGCACATCTAATGAGGCCGAAGGGAGCAGCCGCGATATTCTGCTGGCCCGCTACTCGGCGACGGGCGAACTGGCATTTGCCTACGGAATGGGCGGCACCGGTACTGATTACGGGTACGCCCTGGCCACCACGCCCGATAACAAAATACTGCTGACCGGCCGCTTCCAACGGCAGGTGGACTTTGATCCGGGCCCCGGAACCACCGTGCTGGAGGCAGAAGACAACAGCACCGACCTCTACATCGCCCGCTACAATCCTGACGGGACGCTCAACGCCGCGGTGAGCGCGGGCGGCACCGATTACCAACTGGCTAACAGCCTGACGGTCGACGGGCAGGGCAACGTGATCATCGGCGGAACCTACCGAAACCGACTCTCCTTCGACCGAAGCAACACCTTTAACCACCCCGATACGCGCAACGGCTTCGTGGCGAAGTACGACGCCGACCTCCGCTTTCGGTGGGCTCTCCCGCTGCGGCTACCGCAGAACCGGGCCAATGAGGCCTGGGGAATGACCTTGTATACGCAGACTGACCCGGCCGACAATATCCTGGTAACCGGGAAGTTTGTCGGTCTGCTTAGCGTGGGGGGGCAGGAGCTTACCGCCGTGGGAAGCACGTCGGATATCTACCTGACGCGCATTCGTCCCGATGGCACCCCGGACTTTGTCCGACGCTACGGCGGGGCGGGCGATGAGGAAACCCGCGACGTGGTTGTCGGTCCTGACGGAATTATTTATTTGGTGGGAAACTTTGCCAGAGGCCTAGACTTAGACCCAGACCGGCAAGACGATAACCTGAGCGCGCAGGCGGGCAGCGACGGTTTTCTGGCCCAGCTGAACCCGCAGGGCGATTACCGCAGCGTGCGCCCTTCCGCGGTGACGGCAAGGTTACCCTGAAGCGACTGGTGCTATCTCCTGCCGAGTCGTCTACGATGGTGCTGACCGGCGAGTTCAGCGGAACCCTGGCGTTTAACGAAAGCACCTCGCTCCGCAGTGGTGGGGAGGCCGACGTCTTCTTCGCCCGTTACGACCTCACGCCACCGCCGCCGTCGCCCGCTCCCGTGCTGACGGCGCTTTCTACCTACCAGGGGCAAGCCGGTGACACGGTGCAACTGCAGGGGCAGAACTTCGGCGAAGCGGTGGCCGACAACGCGGTTACCTTTGGCGAAATGGTAGCTGAGGTACTGAGTATTAACGCGGCACGCACTGAACTCAGCGTGCGGGTGCCCCCTCTGGCTTCCGGCAGCTATTCGGTGGCGGTGCAGGTAGGCGATGCCTTGGCGGCAGCCGACCGGGCATTTGTAGTGGGCCGTCCGGCTCCGCTGATCACGGCGGTGCGGCCCCCGGTGCTGAAGGCTGATACGGTGGGCACGCTGGTGATCTCCGGCGAGAGTTTCACGCTTGCGGATGCCATTAGCGTAACGATCGGTGAAACCCCGGTGGCCGCAGAGAATGTACGCGTGAATGAAGCCGGTACCGAGATCACGATCAGCGTTCCCGCTTTGTCAGCCGGAACCTACTCCCTGAGCGTAACCGTGGGTGACCAAACGGTGGTGGCCCCGCAACCCCTCACCGTGTCGGCCGCGCCGGTTATTGACCAAACTCCGCCGGTGGTAGAACTCACCGTTCCGGCCCGCTTGCGCTCCGACGAAACCACGCTTTCGGTCAGCACTGCGATCACCGACGTCTCTTCGCTGCAGGATGTCACTCTGGAGTTTTTGCCCATTCGTCAGGATCCCTACCGCAGTGCGTGGCGGCGCCTCAGCCCGGTGCGCGAGGGTAGCACCAACACCTACCTGGCCCGACTGAACAACACCGACCTGGACGAACTGGGCGTGCAAACCCGGACGGTGGCCACCGACGTCTGGGGCAACACCGACACCTCGGCGGTGCGCTATACCTACCGGGAGTACACCGCGGCCCAGCCCCTGCGCATTGAAGGACTAAAGCAGGCCGAGGAGCCCTGCCCTCGGTCAACGACTATCAATTGCTGGCGGTGCCCCTGCAAAATCAGTCCGCCACGCAGTTGCTCAGTCCGTTAGGCGATTATGATACCCGCCGCTGGCGCTTCTGGCGCTTACGCGACGACTCGGGCGATGCTCCCTACGAAGAACTGAACCGGGGCTGGACGGGCGATTTGGTGACCGGGCAAGGATATATGCTGATCTATACCGAAGAAGCAACGTTCCAGACCACCGGCTCGGTGGTGGAAGCCAACCACGAAGCGCCCTACACCATCACCTTGCAACCCGGCTACAACCTCATCGGCAATCCCTATCCCTTTGCTTTGGACTGGGAAGCGGTGCTGAGCTATAACCAACTGGACCCGGCTTCGCTGCGACTGAAAACTTTCGACCGGGGCTTCCGGGAAGCAGCCCGGCTGGAGGCTTTTGAGGGCGGCCTGGTCATCAACCCTATCGAGGGGCAGCCCATCACGCTGGCGTTGCCGGTGGGTACAGTGGCTCCTCCCTCGGGCCGCACCGAAACCGTTGCCGCCAAGGCAGATGCAGAGCACTGGACGGTGCCCTTCACCCTGAGCAGCGCTGACTTGAGCACGTCGGGCAGCGTGGGCATGCACCCCGCCGCGCAGCCTGGCTTCGACGACCGCGACGACTTTCCGCCGCCCCGCCTCACCGACTTCCTGGAGGTGAGCACCCGGCATCCAGAGTTCTTTTTGTCGGCCTTCAGTCACGACGTGGTGCCCCCCGCCGCGCAGCACCGTTGGGAGTGGGAGGTGGCCACCGGGCAGGGCAATCGTGAGGTGACTGTGCGCTGGAATCCCGCCGACGTGGGCCGATTGACCGAGCCGCTCATGCTGCTGGACCCAGTGCGGGCGCGGCAGATCGATCTGCGCACCCAGAATCACTACACTTTCTGGACGGATGCGCCGGGCGCTATGACTCCTTGAAATGGTCTACGGTTCGTCCGACGATATTCCAGCTTTCTGGACGGACCTAAGGGTGGGTGATGCTTATCCCAATCCGGCCACCGACCAGCTTTCGTTACCGCTGTGGCTACCGGCCAACGAGCCTTCCCGCGCTACGCTGGAGGTGTTTGACCGCACCGGCCGTCGGGTAGAGGCGCAAACCTACGATCAGTTGCCACCGGGCTACCAAACGCTGGTATGGCATCGGGATGACGCTTTGCCCGCCGGACTATATCTGTACCGACTGCGTTTTGGGGATGGAGAGCAGACGTTCAGTCAGCGGGTGTTGTTGGAGTGAGGGGGGCGGAATAGCAATATCGTGCCCAAAGGACGTGTCTAAGGTGCTTCGCTACCAACTTCCTCTGTCGCTGCGCATGATTCGCCAGCTTTCTCGGGCCCTCAACCTACCGGCCGACATACTGGTGCAAGAAACTCCGTCGGAAACCTCTACCCGCCCTTACCAAATTGGGTTGAAGCACTTGCGAGGGAAGACTACGCTCAGGGCTTGCTACAAGTTACTTCCCAAATTTATTCAGGGGCAACTCAGATGCGTCTGGTAGCGTAGTGCTCGGCTTCTTGTAAAAGAAATTATGCCAGTAGCTGGAACGATAATTCCCTCTCTATCGAATCGTAAGCAGCCAAGAAGTATAGCCCGTTGACGTGGAAGTCGATAAATCTAGAGTGCGCTTTATACCAATCAGAACCTCTTGCCACTTCGCGCAACCTTAAACATCGGGTTGACTGGTAGACCGCTTTAGTTTTCAGTACAAAGTTATTCAGGTCAAATGGTTTGGCCCGCATGCTGCTTACGACAGAATAGATGTGACAACGATATGAACCTCACCAAAGTAATAGAAACCGAAGCAGAATACGAAGCAGCTTTGGAGAGAGTAGATGAACTACTGGATGCTGCGCCTGATGTCATAGTGCGGAAGGGCAGAAACTTCGGCTGCTTTTGGTGCTGGTCGAAAAGTATGAAGACGAACACCACGCCATAGATTTACCCGACCCCATTGCGGCGATCAAAGTGCGAATGGATGATCTTGGTCTGCAACCGAAGGATCTCATCCCGCTCATCGGCGACAAAGGAACCGTTTCTAAGGTGCTTCAACACAAACTTCCCCTGTCGCTGCGCATGATTCGCCAGCTTTCCCGCGCCCTCAACCTACCGGCCGAAATACTGCTGCAAGAAACCCCATCGGAAGCTCCTGCTCGCCCCCTTACCAAGTTGGGTTGACGCACTTGCTGGGTGTAAACTATATTTAGGGCTTGACTATAAGTGACTTCTCGGCTTTGCTTATGAGTTATTCCACCAACACGTAAACCGGCGGCTCCACCGTGTCATCAAGGGTAGTCGTCACCCCGTTAAAAGCCACTTCATCGTAAGAAAAACCAGCACAATCGTTACCAGGGCTCCGCTCAGACGCTCGCACTAGAATTGTGTCTATGTTACTTTCTCGTTCGAAGAAATAGGTCTCTACGTTTTCGAAGATACTGCTCTAAGGAAGTACGGATGAAACACCATAGGTCTCTTCACCGCTGCCTTCAAATTCCAGCTGTAGGGACACTTCAGTGGTATTCAAGGTAGAAGATCCTAGTATTGTCTGGTCGGTTATCGGTAGTTAATCGGTTGTTTCCTGCTTGGTCTACAATCTAAAACGAAACGGCTCGGGTGTGACATCGAAACAATCGGAGTCGTCATCGCTACAGGCAGCGGCGACTATAAGGAATGAAGAGCGTAAAGTATCTCGTAAGCTGGTTATCCATGTTGTGAGACGTTAGTTTGACAAGCTACTGAAAGCGCAACGTATAAGAAACAGCGGGCAGCACCGGAAACAGCGTGTACTGCACAAACTGCTTGGTGCCGTCCCTGAACGTATCCCGATCAACGAAGAAGGGGTTGCGGCGGTTGTAGGCATTGTACACGCCCACCGTCCACACCCGTTCGCCCCACTTTTTTTCTTTGGTATGCTGCACGTTCAGGTCCAGCCGGTGGTAGGGCTGCATCCGAAAGCCGTTGCGGCCCCGAATCTCCTCAATGTCGCCCTCGCTCACCACGTCGCGGAAGTAGAAGTCGGCGATCTCGATAGGATCGTACGACGACACGGGCAGCGTGATGGCCTGCCCGGTGCCGAACACCCAGGTGGCCGAGGCAGTGAGCCGCTTGGTCCAGCGGTACGAGCCCGTTACCGAGATATCGTGGCGGCGGTCGTAGCGAAAGGGGAAGCGCTCGCCGAAGTTGACTTCGTCGAACTGCCGGTCGGTCCACGACAGCGTATAGCCCACCCAGCCGGTGAGTCGGCCGGTGCGCTGCTCCACCAGCAGCTCGGCCCCGTAGCTGCGCCCGTTGCCCACCACCACCTTATCCTGCCAGTCTTCTTCCACGTCCAGGAAGTCGGCCCCGTCGCGGTACTCCAGCAGGTTGTCCATCTCTTTGTAATAGCCCTCCAGGCTCACCTGCAAGCCGCCGGGCAGCGTCTTGGCCAGGCCCAGCACGCCCTGCCAGGCCTGCTGCGGACGGATGCGCTCGGTGGCGGGCACCCACAGGTCGGTGGGCAGGCCCAGCCCGGCGTTGGTGAGCAGGTGGATGTACTGCGTCATGCGGGCGTAGGAGGCCTTCAGCGCCAGCGTCTTGCCCAGCAGGTAGCGGGCCGAGGCGCGGGGCTGCACGGAGGTGTAGGTTTCATCTTCTACCAGGAAGGCCGAGGCGTGCACGCCCAGGTTCATGCTGAAGCGCGGAAACGGCTGCCACTCCTCTTCCAGGTAGACAAAACCCTCCCAGGCTTCGATGATGGCCGAACCCAGCACGGTGTCTCCGGCCACGATGTCGTCGGTGGCCAGCGTATCGAAGACGTAGTTGACCGCCCCCGGGTTGAAGGTGTGGTGAATCAGGTTGGCCCCCGCCTGCACGTTGTGGCGCGGGTTGGGCAGAAAGTTCACGTCGATGCGGCCCGCCCAGTCTTTGATCGACGAGCGGTAGCGCTGCCGCGAGAAGTTGTAGGTGGTGTCGTCCTCCGCTTCTCCCTCGGGTCCATCGCCAAAATCGCCAATGCGGGTGGTCTCGTAGGTCACGTCGTTGTTGTAGTCGTAGCGGCTGTAGGTCAGCGTGGTGTTGCTAAACCAGCGGGGCGAGATCACGTAGTTCCAGCGGAAGGCCGTGGTCAGGTTGCTCCACTGCAGGTCGAAGTTGTTGCCGCTGTTGGTCTGCACCCCCTCAACGAGTCGCTCGCGCTCGTCGCTGATCTGCCCGTCGTCGTTGCCGGAGTAGGCGCTCAGGTACAGCTGGTGCTTCTGCCCCAGGCGGGCGTTCACCTTGGCGTTCAGGTCGTAGAAGTAGTAGCCCACCTCGTCGTCTTCCCCTCCGGCAAACTCCTTGAGCAACGGCTTGGCCACCAAGTCCAGGTAGGTGCGCCGCCCCGACACGATGAACGACACCTTGTCCTTGACAATAGGCCCTTCGATGGAGGCGCTGCCCGAGATGATGCCCAGGGTGGCCTCTCCGGCAAACTGCTTCATGTTGCCTTCCTTCATGCGGATGTTGAGCACCGACGACAGCCGTCCGCCGTAGCGGGCCGGGAAGCCGCCCTTGATGAGCTCCACGTAGCTGATGGAGCTGGGATTGAACACCGAGAAGAAGCCGAACAGGTGCGACACGTTGTAGACCGGCACCCCGTTCGAGCAGGATCAGGTTCTGGTCGGGGCTGCCGCCGCGCACGTAGAGTCCGGCGGTGCCCTCGTTGCCCGACTGCACGCCCGGCATCAGTTGCAGCGTTTTGAGGATATCGGCTTCGCCCAGCAGGGCGGGCATGCGCTGCACCTGCTCGGGCCGCACCGACACCACGCTCATCTGCGTGCGCTCGTGCACCGCGTCTTCCGGGGCCTGCACCACCACCTCATCGAGCAGGTTGTTGGAGGTGAGCTCGATGTTGATAACCGTATCCCGTTGCAGCACCAGCACCAGTTCGCCCAGAGCGTAGCCCACGTAGGAGACGCGCAGCCGCAGCGTATCGGCCATAGACAAGGTAAGGCTGTAGAAACCGTAGCGGTTGGTGGCCACGCCGGTGCCCGTGGCCCGGTTGAGCACGGTGGCCTGAATAAGCGGCTCGCCGGTTTCGGCGTCGCGCACGTAGCCGCTCAGGGTTTGGGCGTGGGCGACCTGAAGGGTGCCGAGGAGCAGGAGGATGAGTAGGAGGCGTAGCATAGGCGTGGGGGTTACAAGAAATGCTAGGGGGTGTCCACCTCCATAGAGGTTTCGTAGCCCAATAGAGCATAATGAAGGGAAGATAGCGCCTATTTGACGGTTACCGTCTTTTCAACTTGGCTAAACCCGGCGAAAATCCCCAATCCTCCCTTGACGTTGTCAAATACCTGCACGGGTTGGGCAAAGGGGTTGTTTTCTACCGAAGCCTGTAGATCGCGGGTGTAGAAATAATCGTAATATTCTTTGGTGGTGGTGCGGAGAAGAATATGAAGAGTAGAAATACCCGCTAATTCACCGACGTCTCGCAGAAGGTTCCCTTGCGTATCGTAGGCCGGTTCCGCTAAAACAAAAGGAGTAAGAGACAATCCGTATTTTAGAATAGAACTCTTTATCACGTACAGCTTTAGGGTATACGACTGGCCGTTGAAGCTCACATCACTGAATATAATCTCATCGCGGTAACGATCAAATACTTGAACTACAATAGGGTCATCCGATTTAATACTAGAAAATATGGTTTGTTCAAAAATGCCTAATTCTAAGACCTTGCCATCGCCGTTAGCATCACTGCCAAAAAACAGATCATTGTTGAGCAGCAACGATAGGCTATAAAAGTTGTCTTCGGGAGGATCGTTGAACTGTAGGGTAATGCCGTAAGCAATCGCGTCGTTTTCTTCATAAGACTCCCTGCCGCTGGTCTAACGTATCTAACACCGCGCGGACAATGCTTACTCGATTCTTGGGTACTCGGCTGCTTGCCGACAATTTTCCCAACGTAGGATGGAATATGTCCAACGTGTAGTTCCCCTCTGGCTGTGGGTAGCTACTCTTTGCCCGGTAGATGCTGTTGCCAGTGAAGGGGGCATCCTGCACGTAGTCTAGCACCGCCACGGTTTGTCCTTCCTGCAATATTCGCACTTCGGCATCCGGCACCGAAGCAAACTTTACATTGTCCAGAATGTAACGGTTCTGCGCGAGCTCTACCTGCCACAGGCTATCGGGATAAAATAGACTATTGACCGTCAACTGCGCCGGATAGCGGGGCACGTCTATCTCTACGGTCGTTTCGCAGGCCGCTAAACAAAAAACCAGTAGGCAGGGCAGATAGTGGGTGCGCATAACCGGTGGCATTGACGTGGGTTTTACGCTACCAAAGTACACATTCGGCCGATTGTCAACTAGTAAAATCAAGATTATTTCCGCCAAGCACGCGATGGCGGGAGTGAACCCGCCAAAGGGTGGAGTGAACGAAAAGTTTGGCTAGGAAGCCTCTCCGGGCAAATAGGAATGGAACAAAGTATCGCTTTTCTCGTCTTTTTCCAGCCAGCATAGGAAATAATCGCTAAAAATCTCTCGGAGAAGCCGAGCTTTTCGGCAATTTCGTGGGGAGGACCAGTGCGTTCGGCGCGCACCAACTGGTCAAACTGCTCAACCCGGTTGAGGTATTTCTTGATAGGCGTAAAAGTAGTAGGTTATGATACATAATAATAAGCAGGTAGATTGATGTACGTAATATAGGGTTTGTGCTATAAAAGCCAAACGGATTTTGTGAAACTCGAGCATTTGTTACTTGCAGACACGAACCCAACCGGGAGTGAAATAAGTACTCCGGTCGTAAGATTTCATAAGATTCATGCCAGCGACGCTGGTTGGGTTATCAGGGTCGGGTGACGCGCTACAAGCGCGCCCCAGAGCGGGAAGTTGAGGGGAGGAGCGAGAAAGTTGACCCTGCTTCACTACGATGACGGCATCGGCTTCACCGTAGTGCGGGGGATACGCGCATTGTAATGAACCCGACGCGCTCATAGGTGACGGAGACACGCGCATCGTAACAAGGGTATCCCGTCATTGTAGTGCGGGTAACCCGGATAAGGGCCGCTGGGGGTTGACTTTTTGTCTTCAGGGCGTGAACGAAGGCGTCATAAACGCGCCCCGCATGGAATGCCCCGCATGGGACGCCCCGCGTGGAATGTCCGGGAGGTGGTGAGCCCGAGGGGCAAAAAAAAGCCCGATCCCTCGCCGGGAGTAGCCGTCCCCCCGTTCGTCAACCAGAGAAACAAACACCTTAAATCGAATCGGACGCGCTCTGGGGAAAAGACACTGAGCGGATAATGACAAAAAACAACGTCTTTCTCAACTCCCGATCCGCCGAAGTGGAGGCGGTGGGTAACCACATTGTGCTCGAGCATAACCTCAAAGCGAACGACCCGCAACAAGCCTGGACTACGTCCGGGGTGACTGAAGCATCGGGGAGTCTGCCAGGTGATCCGGGACTCTCGGGTTCGGGCGAGCGGTGGGATACGTACTACCGACCGACGGCTGCGAATAGCCTGCTGGTGGACCAAGGCACCGACGTAGGAATGGACTTCAGGGAGGCTGCGCTCGCCATTAGCTATTGGAAATATTAGGGCTCATCAACTTCGTTTCGGGAAAGCATTGCGTACCACCCAAAAATTTTCTTTCTTTACCACCCAACCAACGAACCACAATGGCATCCACTAAACTTACTATACTCAGCAACGGCTCCGTAAAAGTAGAAGGCGACTTCGAAATTGTTGACAAATCTGGCACCCTCTACGACTTGGGCGGACGAACCCTGGTGAGCATCTGCCGCTGCGGCCTGTCGGGCAACAAACCCTTCTGCGACGGCTCGCACAAGGACCACTTCGAGCACGAGGCGGTCGCGTTCGATCTGCCGCCTAAGAAGTAAGCTACCGACCTTGAATCTGCGGCTGGCGCACCAGCGGACTGTTCAGCAAACCGACCCAGGTGGAAGTGAATCCTTGATCGCCCACAATATCGAACCAGGCGGGCTCGTAGTAGCTGGCCCACTCGAACAAGGGCACGGCTTCTTTCGGATCGAAAAGTTTGCCCGGTTGGTATTCGGCCAGCCCGGCGGCGGCCCGCTCCTTGTCCAACGCCACCGTTGTGTTGACCCACTCTGCGCGTTCTAGTTCGCCCCGGGCGTAGGGAACCACGTACGCAACCGACTTTTTGATAGAAGCTCCCGAAGGGGCGACGTAGTCATACAGGTGGAACAGCGTATCGAACTTGCTCAAATTAATCGCGGCCGAGAGCATCGGTTTTAGCCCACTCACATGGTAGTGAAGCGCGTCACGTTGCCTGAGGTCGGTACTGCTGCTATCCGGAAAGTAAGCTGTGTTGATGTACGCTCGGAAACCCCGCTGGGCAAACGCCTTTAAACTGTCGTTGCTGGTCACACTGCCGATAATACCGATCATCTTTTGCCGCTTGGCTTCCCAGTTGTTGTTAGGCGTATGTTTTCGGTCCAATTTCCTGCCGCGCAATCGCTACCATCCAGTCCTCAGCTTTTTCTTGTTCGCGATCCGAAAAATGGTCTTGAAACAAATAGTAACCCCAGTAGAGCGCAACAAACTTGTTTTCGTTGATCGGATTGCCGTCCGGCTGGTAGGCGTTAGCCCAGGCGAGTACGAACTGCTTGGTTTTATGGGCGAAAATGGTGTCGTTGCTTCCGTAGCTGGCATAAATGAAACTGATCACCTTGTCCATATCCCGGAGGCTTTTCCGGGTGTCTATCCGATCAGGATTTGTTTCCAGCAGGCCTTCGTAGTGCAAACGCTTTAGCGGGCGGGGCGCTTCCTCACTGTGTGCCCGAGCGAGCGATGCGATGCTGTCGTATAAATACTTGGCCCGCTCGTTCTGCGAAACAACCCGACGCAGATTGGCTATTTCGGTCGAGTCCAGGATCACTACGTTGGTGGTTTGCGGAAACCCCACTTTGGGAAACGATAGGTTCAGTGCCACAAAAAAGGCAGTAAGAATCCGCTGTTTCTTCATCAAAAAGGCGCGCCGAAAGGGTTGCCCCCACCGTCGTATTCTGCCTACCGACATATCGGCCAAGCGATGGGGCTGCCGGTAACGTGCCACGTTGGCGGGTACTCCGGTCTGAGAGATTTCTTCTTTGTTTATCTGGGGAATCGGATTTGATTGTAACACTGTCATAACGGTAAATTAATTACTTAAAAGTATTACTATCGTTTACGATAACTTTACTTTTATGCTGCGTTTTATCGCAACTAAATTCACCACTGCTACGGTGGCTGATAGAGGGGGTTGAGACTTTCAGATAATTGCCGAAAATATATGGGTGGAAAAGGCAACTACGCGCACGTGTTCTGTTCGCTCTCTTGACGGATCAAGTGGCTTTTAATCTCCCGGACGGGAGAGGCCGATGAGCAGTGCGCCGCCAATGATCAGCAGTGCGCCCACCACCACCTTCCAGTTAATCTCTTCCTGCAAAAAGAACACCGCCAAGGCGATGGCAAACACCAGCGACACCCGCTCTACGGAGGTAACCAGTGCGGCCTCTCCCAGCTTAAGCGCCTGAAAGGTAAAGAGTGACGAGAAGGTTGTGGCCGCGCCCGCTGCGATCAGAAACAACCAGGTACGGCGATCAATGTCAGTCAGGCTCACGCCCTCTTTCTGCCAGAAGGCGGCCGTCCAGGAAATCACCAGAATCAGCACCGACTGTATGGCGAAGGCCAGCGCGGGATTCAGATCGCGCAGACCTGCTTTAGACAAAACCACGGCACCACCGGCCATCAGTGCCCCTAGCAAAGCAAATACAATCCACATGCGGGCAAGGTAGGAAAAATTTGTGCGTATTCTGTAAGGTTCCCGCTACCTACGCTCCGTATTTAAGTAAAAGCGCCCGGTTTACTTTGGCAGTCTGTCCCACCAAACTGATGTCGCTAGAATTGATACCCCACCTGAACCCCCAACGACATAATCATGGCGAAGAAATCGCGGTCGTAGGTATATAGTTTCAGATTGGTACGGCCGACGAAGTGATCGGTTTGCCACAAGCGGTAGCTACCACTAACCACGTAGCCCACTTTGTTGATAATTTTCCGATCATACTTTTTTTCGTAAACGGCAACTTCCCCTTGGTCGTAGCTGTATCCATATCCGGTGAGATACGTCTCCGTCCCGTACTGGTACGCCCAGCCCAAGCCCAGTTGGAAGCGCCCGTCGGGCGAGAAGGGACTTACCAGCACGTTTACTTCGCCCAGTATGCTAGCGTAGTTGGTGAAATCATGTATTTTGTCGTAATAACCCCCTACGTCAAGATCTCCTCCCACCTGGATGGCCTGCACGGCCGTTAGTCCTGCCGTGAAATCAAGATAACTATTGGCGTGGACGCGAACCTCCTGGCTGAGTCCGACCATTCGCACCCCGAAGTTACGTTCGTAGCCGTAGAGCCCGCCGACGGCATACTCGCCCCAAGGTTCCGGGTTTGAAGAAGATTGCGCGTAGGCTGAACCCGTGGCTACTGTGGCAAAAACAAAGAGCAAAACTGTTTTCATTTGGGTGATTTAAAATTTTTTGGAAGATTTTGGGAGATTCGTGTTAGAAGCTACTTGGCAACAAGCAGTTCTTTTAAAACCGGTAGCCTACCTGGACGCTAGGAGTGATCAGTTCGCCAAAGTAGTTGAAGCCATAAACCTGAACGGCCGTGCGGGCAACGAAGCGTTCGCCAATGGGCAAGCGGTAGGAAGCAATTATACTGTACCCCACCTGACTGATCACCTCCGTGCCGACATCAGCAACTAAGAACACTTGGCCTTCGCTGGTGCGCTCAACAGTGCGCGCCTCGTAGGCCTCGCCTCCGTAGCGATACGCTCCGGAAACTCCTATCTCGAACCGTCCTTGTTCGGAGAACGGGCTTACCCCAGCGCCCACTTCGGCCATCAAACCAGACTGCGTGCTGTAGCCCGCGTCGATTTGCCAGTCGGGGATGCTCTGGATAAAGCTCAGGGCCGTCACCAACCGAAGGCGGTCGGTCAGGGTTCGCTGGTAGCTGTGGCGAAGCCCCACGCCAATGGTGTTGAGGTTGTTTTCCCAAAAAAATAGTCCGCCCGTGGCAAACTCGTTGGGGTGGTTTCTGTTGAGAGGCATCTTGCGCCAGTGCCTGGCCACTCATGCCCAGCAGTGCGCAAAGTAAAAGTGTGTTTAGTTTCATCGTTTGTCTGGAAGATGCCGGGGTTAGTATCGAGCAGCATCAAATAGTATACTGCGCTTTTGCCAAAAGTTGCATCGACCGACCAAAAATATTTTTACGATGAGCAGTATCCAGAAAAATGGCCACTCGTCTGCACTGCTTAGCGCGCTTCCTGGCGCAACGCTTCCATCCGCTGCACCAAATTATCCTTCTCCTCCTGATATTCCGAATCGCTGGCCAGGTTGTTGGTTTCGTGCGGATCGCGGCGCAAATCGTACAATTCTTCGTTCGGCGGTGGCTCATCGTAGTAGTGCAGGTATTTCCAATCGAGCGACACCACTCCTTCCGAGCGCGGAATGGGCCACAGCTGCTCGGGGTCAGCTTTTCCTTCGTCCAGCAGCGTCTGCACGTCGAAGGCATGTTCGTAGTAGAAATCTTCTCGCCAGTCGGCCACCGACTCGCCGCGTACCAGGGGCAGTAAACTGCGTCCCTGCATCGCTGGCGGCACGGCCACTCCCGCCACCTCCAGCAGCGTGGGAGCAATGTCAATGTTGAGCGCAATCTCGTCGCGGCGCTGCGCTTCGGGCCGCCGGGGATCGTAGTAGAGCAGCGGCACCCGAATCGATTCTTCGTGCCCGTACCACTTGCCGGCCAAACCGTGTTCGCCCAGGTAAAAGCCATTGTCGCCCAGCAGCACAATGATGGTATTGTCGGTTCGTCCCAACCGCCGTAGCGCATCCTTGATCCGGCCCACCGCGTCGTCGACACCCGTGATCAGGCGGTAGTAGCCCTTCACCGACTCCTGGTAGGCTTCGGGAGTGGCAAAACGCTGCTGCCAGCGGTGCCGTGCTTCGGAAGTTTGCAGGTACTCCGGCAGCTGCTCAAAGTAACGAGGATCAGCCGTCTCGGGCACCGGAATGGTCGCGTCGGCGTACAGGTCGGTATAGGCAGTATCATACACAAACTGCCGGGGATCACTGTCCTGCACGTGCGGGGCCTTGAAGCTGACCGACAGGCAAAAGGGGCGATTATCCGGTACTCCTCCCAAAAAGGCCAGCGACTGGTCTCCCATGATACGCGTCAGGTGGCGGTAGTTGCCGTCTTCGTCGGTCTGCTCGTACTTGCCCTGCCCGTTGAAGCCGTACCACTGGTCGAACCGCTGACGGGCCGTAGTGGAATCCAGCGTGCCGATGCCGTATTTGCCCACGAAACCGGTGTAGTAGCCCGCCTGCTGCAACTGCGCGGGGTACGTCTGCCGAAACGCACTATCGCTCAGCGAAGTGCCGAAATCCAGCACGCCGTGCCGACTGGCGTACTGCCCGGTGAGGATGCTGGCCCGGCTGATGGCGCAGATGGCCGTGGTGACGTAGGCATTCTCGAACACCGTCCCCTGAGCGGCCAAACTGTCTAAGTGCGGGGTTTGCACAATGTCGTTGCCCATAAACCCGGCGGCGTCCCAGCGTTGGTCGTCGGTGAGCAAGAAAATAATATTGGGCGGAACGTCGGAGGCTAGTTCGGTCTCGGGAGCAGACTGGGGTTGGCAGCCTAGCAGGAGGTTGGTAGCGAGCGGTAGCAGAAAAAGAAAACGACGGGTTAGCATGGATTATCGATGAAGCGTTAGGAAGATTGAAAGTAAGCGGTGCCCCGCTCGGCGGTTCTACTTGTAAGGCTGCCAGGGATTGAGCATTTCCTGATTATTCTGCTGAGGAATACCTTTTGTAAATTCCATGCGCATCTTGAGCGGGCCGTGCCGGGTGAAGGTCTGCTGCGCGATGGGCATCAGCCAGGTGGATAACTGCGACGGATAGCCGCCGTGCTGGTACTGCGCCGTGATGGCCACGTCGGACTGCACCACACTCTCCAGATCAGCCGCGACGGGTTCCAGGCTCCCGGCGAACACCACGTTGCTGCTGGGTTCGGCTCCGAAGGTTGGGTCCACGTGCCCGTCCACTCCCATCAGGTAAGGGCCGTACTGCAAAATGCCACCTACCGGTTGTTTGTCCACTGCCTCCAGCGCTATTGCCTGCTCCTGACCCGTGCGGAGTATCTTTCTATAAGTCAGGGTTATACGTATTGTGTCGCCGCTTTTCACGGGCGCGTTCAGGGCAACGTAGGGGTCTTCCGGCGAAGCCGCTACCGAAGCATCCCCGTGAGCAACGCGCATCGCGGCGGCCCACCCCGGTTTGCGAAGGGATAGCTGAAGCGGCGCATTATTGACTTCCTTGACCGCCAGTTGGTACGAATACGCATCGCCTTCCTTTCCGTCTTGCGAAACCGTGAAGGCGAGATCATTGTCTTCATAAGTGGTTTCCAGGTACAGCTCCAGTTGCTTACGATCCGGGGTAGTGGTGACCATAAAGTTGTCTTTCAGGTCGTGCATGGCCCGCAGTCCGTGCATGGTGCAGCACCACCACGAGGCCATCAGCGCGGCGGGCCGTGCTCCCTCCTCGCTAATAAAATGACTGCCAAAATCTCCGGTAAAGTACTGGTTAAAGTAGAAAGCGTTGTAGAGCGCAAATTCGCCGCGTTCCAGGTACTCCGGCTCGCCGGTCAGGCGATACAGATGAAAGCTCAGCCGCATAAAGTCGGCGGTGGAGCAGCCTTCGTCGCGGTCGCCCTTGCCGCCGAAGTACTCGTGCACCGCTCCGAAAGCCGTGTAGTCGTCGGAGTGCACCAGCTCGTTGTAGGCCTGTCTTGCGTAGCGCAGGTGTTCCGCATCTTGCGTGTATTCGTACAGGTCTAACACCCCGCGCAGGGTTGATAGGTAACCGTGGGTGTGCTGTTGCCCGCGGGGAGGCAACACCTGATAGGCCCGGGCGGCCACCTCAGCGTAGCGATCGTCACCGGTATGCTTCGCCAGCATCACCAGACCTTCGATATATTGCGTGAAGCAGATGATGCCCTTCGCTCCGAAATCTTTAAGCTTTTTCCGCACTGCCGGAGTGGCGCAAGCGGCGTAGGTCTGCAAAAAGAAGTCGCCCAGTTGGCGTCCGGCGGCCAACACTTTTTGGTCTCGGGTTTGGTTATAATACTGCATCAAGCCCACCAGCAGGCGGCCGTTGCCCCACAGCAGGGCCATGTGTTCGCCTCCGATTTCCTCCGCACTAAATACCAGGCTGGCGTCGCCAAACCGCCCGTCGGCCCGTTGGTAGCCGAGCAGCTGCTGCACCAAGCTGTCCAAATCCACCGCCCCGGGTTGATCAGGAAACAGCGACATCACCTCAATGTAGCGCCCCGATAAATCACCACTGAAATTATAGAATCGCCGGGGATAATCCGGGTCCAGCGCTACGTCGGCCAGAATAAAATCGGGCGTGAACACCGGCGACACGTCGGAGCCGGTGAGCCGGTCCACCGTCATTTGCAGGCGGTGATCAAAGGTTTGGTGGCGATCCTGCGCGGTCAACGATTGGGTGAAGGCCAAGCAGAATGCTAATACGAGACAGGTTGTTTTGTGCATAAGTAATTGTTGAGTAACCTTAACCGGCGAGGATCACGCTCACTCACCATAATCCGCGTCATCCTCCACCGGCTCACAGAACCAGGCGAGTTGCTCTTCTACGGATAAATCTTTGGGCATTTGATCAGCTTTCGGATGCGTTTCCCGGAACAAAGTAAGCATTTCCTGTCGCATCTTCTCCAGCACTACCTGATTTTCGGAACGGTCGGCCACGTTGGTGGCTTCACCGGGGTCGTTCTCCTGATTATACAAACGCTCCGATACTCCCGACGGACCGAAACCGGTGGCGTAGCCCTGCCCCAAGTCGCGCTTTCCCGACGTGAAAATATACTTCCACTCCCGGTCGCGGATCATGGCTTTGTTATCCACCAAGAACTCGGAGAACACGTGATCGCGGAAGCTGGTATCGGGCTTGGCCAGCACGGGCACCGCGCTGTGGCCCTGGGCGGTAGGCAACGGCGGCACGTTCAGGAGCTCAGTGATGGTGGGCACCACGTCCACGAATTCAGCGAGTGCTTCGGTGCGTTGGCCGGGAGCAAAGCGGTTGCCCGCCCGCATAATCAGCGGCGCGCGCACGGCCTCCTCCCACATCATGTGCTTTTCAAAGCGTCGGTGGTCGCCCAGTAAATACCCGTGGTCGCCCAGATAAATCACCAGCGTATTTTCGTCCAGTCCGGCCGCTTGCAGCGCGCCGAGCACGATGCCTACGTTTTTGTCCAGGTATTCTACCGAATTATAGTAAGCCGCGACCACGCCCCGCTGGTCCGCCTCCGACAGCCCGCGAAAAATCTCCGGCACCCATCGGTCGTCCTCATCCGAAGTCTCGGGAAGCACAATGTCATCGGGACTGTACTTGTTAGCGTACTCAATAGGAAAGTTGAAGGGCGAGTGCGGCTCGAAGAAACCCACCCACAGCAAAAACGAAGTGTCTTTGTTGTCTTGAATGAAACTGGCCGCCTGATTGGCCAGGAAAGTGCCTTCGCTTTCGGAGTCGTAGGTGGTGTCGGGCCGGGCATCAGCGTTGAGCCACACGCGGGCCGGATCCTGAAAGGGCCGCCAGGGTAGCTTGCGGGTGCGGATAGAATCCGGTAGCGGCCGCGGCGGAAGCGCGTTCCTGAACGTCCGGTAGTCGGCGCGCTGCACCAACGTGTCGAAGCCGTGCGACAGGTTACTGTTGAAGTGGGTTTTGCCCACCACGCCGGTGCGGTAGCCCTGCTGCTTGAGGTGATCGGCCAGGGTGACCTGCTCGTCGGACAATGCGGTGCGCAGCAGCGTGACCCCCGCCGCGTGTGGGTAGCGCCCGGTGAGGAGCGACTGCCGCGAGGGCGTGCACACCGGTGAGTTGGCGTAGGCGTGCAGAAACGTGGTGCCCTGATTGGCTAACTGGTCCAGGTTCGGGGTGCGAATCAGCTCGTTTCCGTAGGCCCCCAGCACCGAAGTGGCGTGGTCGTCGCCAATGATGACCACCACGTTGCGGATAGCATCGGAAGGGACCGGTTCGGCGGGCGGTTCGGGGCGGGTGCAGTGAGCAAACAGAATGATGAGCGGCAGCGCAATCCATAATAAACTTCGGCGATGATTGTGGTTCATGATTCAATATAGTAGTTTATTCCGGCCAAAACCACCGTCTAAGATTATACGTCAGCACGCCCTAGAATTCAAAATTCAACGGCTCCGTTTCTAATTCTCTTAAAATAGATTACCTTTGCAACCCTTTGCCAACGGACGTGTTCCGTTTAGCACCAACATAACTTAAAACATGGCAGTAAAAATCCGTTTAACGCGTCGAGGACGCAAGAAACTGGCCATCTACGACGTGGTCGTAGCCGACGCCAGAGCGCCACGTGATGGCCGATCGATCGAAAGATTAGGGCAGTACAATCCCAACACCAACCCCGCCACCATTGATATCAACGAAGACAAAGCGTTGGATTGGGTGATGAAGGGCGCGCAACCCACCGACACGGTGCGGGCGATTTTGTCGTACCGCGGCGTGATGTTCCGCAAGCACCTGCAAATAGGCGTGAACAAGGGGGCAATCACCCAGGAGGATGCCGACCGCCGCTTCCAGGAGTGGAGCGAGGAGAAGGAAGAGCGCGTGCAGGGTAAGAAAGATTCGCTCGCTCAGAGCAAAGCCGATGCGCAGAAAGCGCGTCTGGAGGCTGAGACCAAGGTGAAAGAAGCCCGTACTGAGGAGCGACTGAAGAAGCAGCAAGAGCTGGAAGCGCAGGCCGTGGCCGCGGCTAAGGAAGCGGCCGGTGAGTCTGATGCTGAAGAGGAAACCGAGGAGGTCACTGCCGAGGATACCGCGGCTACTCCCGAAGAACAGCCCGCGGCTGAAGTTCCCACCCCCGCCGAAGCCCGTGCCGAGGCGAAGCCGCCCACCGAGTCGGCCGCTCCTAAAACGGTAGAAACTGCCGAAGACGCGCCGGAGACCAAACTAGAAGCCGCCGCCGAAGAAGCGGGGATCGCTGATGCTGCGGATGCAGCCGCTGCGGATGCAGAAGCGCCTGCGCAAGAAGAGGCTACTCCTGCTAAACCGGAAGCCAAAGAAGAGAAAGCGGCCGAACCGGAGAAAAAAGAAGCTCCCGCCGAACCGAAAGCCAAAGAAGAAAAAGCTCCCGAGGCTTCGGCCGAAGAATCCGTAACTAAGGGCAAAAACGACGAAAAAGCATCGGAACCCGAAGTGATGGCCGAAGAAACTCCCGCCGGGAAGTCGCAAGAAAAAACCACCGCTGACAAGCCCGGCAAAGAAGCTTCGGCTGATACGCCCGAGGTAGCCGCCGAAGCCGCGGCTGCATCCGCAGGGGCCGGAGAGGAAGCCCAGGCCGAAGCGGGCGTGGTGGCTGAACCCACCGACCCTGCTACCGTGAAGAAGGAGAAAGATAAGAAAGAGGAAGACCAGAAAGCACCGGCCGCCGAGAAGAAGGATGAAGACACTGCGAAAGCAGCCGATTCTGATAAGGACGAGAAGAAGAAAGAAGACGCGTAACGAAGATGCGGGTTGCCGATTGCTATCAGCTAGGATACGTTATCAAGACCCACGGACTGCACGGCGAGGTGAGCATCCTGCTGGATGTGGACTTCCCCGACGCGTACGAAAATCTGGAATCAGTGTTCGTAGCCACCTCCGGCTCCGAAACACTGGTTCCTTTTTTTGTGGAGCACGTTTCCGTTCGGCAAAACAAAGCCCTCGTTAAGTTCGAAGAGGTCGACACCATCGAGCAGGCCGAAGAATTGCTCAAAGCGCAATTGTACCTGCCTCTGGCTAGTCTGCCCGCCCTGGAAGGCGATCAATACTATTACCACGAGATCATCGGCTTCACCGTCACCGATAAGGAACTGGGAGAACTGGGAATGGTACAGGATGTGTACGAGTCCACCGGACAGGATATGATCGTGATGCAGTACCAGGAAAAAGAAGTGCTCATCCCCATTAACGACGACATTGTGCAGCGGGTGAATAAAGCCGAGAAGTTAGTTCACGTTACGCTTCCGGAAGGGTTGTTGGACGTGTATTTGGCGTAGTTGATTGATAGCGACGCGCCAAAATCACCCCGCTCACAACCTGAGGAAACTCGCGGGAATCATCGCTGTCATGCAAGTTACAACAGTTTATCAACCTCCGCCATCGCCTTGTCGTAATCCGGCTCATCGCCCACCTCTTTCACCAGCTCCGAATAAACGATCTCATTGTTCTGGTCCAGCACGAACACCGCCCGGGCCGACAAACCTTTGAACGGACCTTCAGTAATCTCGGTATTGTATTTCCTCACAAAGTCGCCATCGCGAAAGTCGGAGGCGGTTACGATGTTGGCCACGCCGCCGGTTTCGCAGAAGCGTTTCATGGCAAAGGGCAGGTCGCGCGACACCACAATGCCCGTCACTCCCGAGCGCTTGCCCAGTTGTTCGTTAAACTTGCGCGTTTCGGTCTGGCACACCCCGGTATCCAGACTGGGCACGGCGATCAGTACCTTCACCGCATCAAAGTCGGAGAGCTTGCCTTCGCTTAGATCGTCTTTCACAAATGAGAAGTCAGCGGCGGAGCCGCCGGAGGGGATGTCGCCTTTAATCGCGAAGGGAGTGCCTTTTAGGGTTACCTGGGCCATAGAAATGTTCGGTTAAGTTGTTAGAATAGCTTTAGGTGCTCTTACGCAAGAACCGCGGGAAGGTTGATGCGAAGGAGCGGGGGCGGGGGGCCTGAGCAGCAAAGAAAACCGATTCAAACACAATAGTCAGCTTTTGGTGTTATTAACGTAGATTGCACCAATGAGTACTCCTAAAACAACCCAAAACGGCTACGAACCCATCTTGGCCAAGCGCACAGCGTGGCCCGTGGTTCGCCTGAGCAAGCGGCGAAAGGAGTTCGTTGAGGAGGTGATTCGGATTAGCATTGCGAAGATCACCGAGAAAGCGGCCTCTACCGAAGCGCTGGTCGACGAGTTGGAGACGACGCTTTACAAAGAGAAGCTTCGCATCCGACAAGAACCCTGGGCGGTGGATCCCGACGACGAGGCGGCTTTCTGGCAAAAGGTGAAGCGCCGCCTGGTGAATCTATCACAAGAAGAGCCGGAGGGGCCGCAGCTGGCGCAGGAAGCAGAAAATATTCTGTACGACATCACCGCCCGCTACGCCCACGAAATCGCCAGCAACTTCCGCCCGTCGCGCTATCAGTTGGCCCGCACCATCGTGACGTTCGGCTTCTCACGCCTGCTCAACGCCTCGCGCGTGAAGGGCTTCGAGTCGTTCTACAGCAACCGCTACACCCTGCGCGACAAAATCAACATTGTGGGCGAAATCGATCAACTGCGCAACCTGGCCCAGCGGGGCACCATCGTGATGGTGCCCACCCACTTCAGCAACCTGGATTCTATCCTGATCGGCTGGGTGATTCACGAACTGGGCTTGCCTCCCTTCATCTACGGGGCCGGACTCAACCTGTTCAATATTGGTATCTTTGCCTACTTTATGAACAGCCTGGGCACCTACAAGGTCGACCGCCGTAAGAAGAACGATATCTATATCGAAACGCTGAAGGCCTACTCGAGCCTGGCGCTACAGTGGGGCATTCACAGTCTATTTTTTCCGGGCGGCACCCGCTCGCGCTCGGGAGGCATCGAGGATCGGCTCAAGCTCGGCCTACTGGGCACCGCCATGGAAGCGCAGCGCATCAACTACGCCCACAGCGAACAAACCGGCGAGTCGGCCGAGAAAATCTTCGTGGTGCCGGTGGTGCTCAACTACCACTTTGTGCTGGAGGCGCCCAGCCTCGTTCAGGAGCATCTGCGGCGCGAAGGGCAGGAGCGCTACTACGTAGAAACCGACGAAGCGTCTACCTCCTACAAGATCACCCGCTTCCTGCTAAAATTCTTCACCCAGGGTTCCGACATCTCGGTGAGCATCGGCACGGCGATGGACCTGCTGGGCAACCCGGTGGACGAGGAAGGGCACAGCCTGGACCGGCAGGGCAACGTGATCAGCATGCGGGAGTACTTTTGCACCGAAGGCCGCATCCGGCGCGACGAGCAGCGCGAAAGTGAGTACACGCGCATGCTGGGGCAGTCGGTGTTGCAATCTTACTACCGCATCAACCGGGTGTTTTCCAGTCACCTGGTGGCCTTTGCCGCCTTCGAGATCATCCGGCAGCAGCACCGCTCAGTTGACCTATACAACCTGCTACGCTTGCCTGAAGAAGATTTGGTAATTCCCTACGAACAGTTTCGAGCGGTTTGCCACCGGCTGCGCGAAGCGGTGTTTCAACTTAAAAAACAGGACAAGGTGGAGGTGGCTCCGCACCTGGAGGGAGACCTCGACGAGGTGATCGAGCACGGCCTGAGCAACGTGGGTTTGTATCACGCGCAGCGTCCCCTGCTTCGGGACAAGGCCGGAAATGTAACCACCGCGAATCTGAACACCCTGTACTACTACCACAACCGGCTCGAGGGTTACGACCTGGCGGCTTTTGTTAAACTCCCAACCAACCGGCCCCTTGAAGTCTAAACACGAATCGGTGGGGGTAGTGGGGGCGGGAAGCTTCGGCACGGTGGTGGCCAACCTGCTGGCCCGGAACGCCCCGGTACTGCTCTACGCGCGTCGGCCCGAGGTGGTGACCGCGATGCGTACCGACCGCCACAGCGCGGGCTACGCCCTGCACCCCAATGTGACGCCCACCAACGAGCTGAGCGAGGTGGCCGCCTGCCGGGTGCTGTTTCCCATCGTGGCCTCGTCGGGTTTCCGCGAAACCATGCGCGACCTAAGTCCGTACCTGCGGCCCTCGCACCTGCTCATCCACGGCACCAAGGGGCTGGACGTGCGCGACCCAGCGGCCGATCCGCTTACTCGGGAGCAGGTGCGCACCATGAGCGAGGTGATCCGCGAAGAAACCGTGGTGGTGCGCATCGGCTGCCTGGCGGGTCCGAACCTGGCCCGCGAACTGGGCGAACACCAACCCGCCGCCACCGTGGTGGCCAGCCGCTTCGACGAGGTGATCGACACCGGGCAGGAGCTGCTGCGCAACGACCGCTTCCAGGTGTACGGCAACGCCGATTTGATTGGTATTGAACTGTGCGGAGTGCTCAAGAATATCATTGCCATTGCTTCGGGAGTGCTGAGCGGACTGGGGTTGGGAGAAAACGCGCGGGCGCTGCTGGTGAGCCGGGGGCTGGCCGAGATGATCTACCTGGGCAAGGCCCTGGGCGGCAACTCCGAAGCCTTTATGGGTTTGGCCGGAGTGGGCGACCTGGTGGCGACCTGCTTTAGTCCCTACAGTCGCAACTTCACGGTGGGGCACCGCCTGGCACAGGGCGAAACGCTGGATGAGGTGATCCAGGACACCGAAGAGGTGGCCGAGGGAGTGAACACCACGCGCATTGTGAAACGCCTGGCTGACCACTACCGCGTGGCCGCCCCCATTACCCGGATGTTGTACCGCCTGTTGTTCGAGGGGGTGACGGCCGAGAAAGCCCTGGAGAAGCTCATGAAAATGCCGCTGGGCGAGGGCGAAGACGTCGATTTCTTGTAACTTTTAGCGGACGAAAAGCGCAGGAAAAGCGTTAAAGGAGCAATAAAATAACCACCGTTTTGAAAAAGATAGGGGCACTGATCAAGGGGACATTCTTGAAGTATCGTGAGCACGATCCGGTGGTATACGCCGCGGCCATTGCCTTTCTGACCCTGTTTTCGCTGCCCTCGGTGCTCATCATCATCATTCAGATTGGTAGCCCTATTTTGGGCGAACGCGATACCCGCATTGAGTTGTCCGACAAGGTGGAGTCACTGGTGGGCGCCACGAGTACCGAGCAGATTCAGGAAATCATCGATGAGCGGGCGGTGGGTCATTCCGAACCACTTACCGACCTGATCAGCGTGGTATTTTTGCTGCTGAGTGCTACGGTGATCTTTAGCTTTTTGAAGAAGGCGCTCAACGCTATCTGGGGGGTAAAGCCCAAGCCGAAGCAAGGCTGGGTAAAGTTCATCACGGACGGCCTGCGCTCTTTGCTACTTATCTTCCTATTGAGCCTGCTGTTATTGGTCACCCTGTCGTTTCAGGTGGTGCTAAACTATATCAACGAGTTCACCACCGAGAATTTGATCGGCATTGCGGACTACATCAACGAAACCGCTGATTACCTGGTGTCGTGGGGCGTGGCTTCGCTCACGTTTGCGCTGCTGTTCAAGTACTTGCCCGACGCGCGGGTGCGGTGGCGCGAGGCGGCGGTGGGCGCGCTGGTGACGGGCGTGTTGTTCACGGTGGGCAAATACCTGATCGGCTTGCTGCTGATGAACACCAGCATCACCACCATTTACGGGGCCGCCGGGTCGCTGGCGGGTTTGCTGGTGTGGGTGTTTTATACGTCGATCTTGATACTGATCGGGGCGATGTTCACGCAGGTGTTCGCGGCGCAGTTGGGCGAAAGCATCCAGCCGAAAAACGATTCGGTGCGGGTGGTGACGCAAGAGGTGGAAGTTTCGAAAGAAAGTGAGTCCTGATTGCTGGCTAGATGGCAATTTATTCCTTATATTTGCCCCTCATAAAACGGCCTTGTAGCTCAATTGAATAGAGCACCTGACTACGGATCAGGAGGTTACAGGTTTGAATCCTGTCAAGGTCA
>CAWHXE010000026.1:0-325980 GCA_963833215.1 uncultured Cytophagales bacterium
AGTTGCCCCATCAGGCCCATTCCGAATTGGGAGATCACCCGGTAGTCACTCCTCTGCAACGCTTCTCCGCCCCGGTTGATCTGCGACACCTGCGTGAGAAACCCGTCGGGAGTTAAGTAGTTGTGCAGCGCACGGTAGGTGGACCGAGCGGCTCGGAGGCGTTTTCCGGGCAGCGCTCCCAACCGCACGCCCCAGGCCATCGCCGCGGCAATGCCCGCACTGGCCGAAGCATCCACATCCGTGGCGGCCCCATCCGTGGCGGCCCCGTCCAGGTAACTGTGCCAGAGGTGCTCCTCATCGCGGTGGGACGACACCATTTGGATAGCTGCTACCCAAGCCTGTTGCACTTCGTCCGCCCCCGTTACTTTCCCGGCGAAACTTTCCCGGAGGATCGCCAGGGTTTTTACGGTGCCCAGCAGGTACCAGGCCACGCCGCGCCCCCAGTTGCGGTAGGCTTTTTCACCGTTCAGGGTAGTGCGCTGGTAGATGGCCGATGCCTCGGTAAGGTAATCGGTGCGGTAACGCAGTTGGTCCAGCGCCAGTTGGGCCAATCCGGCGTCTTGGCGCACCTGGGCAATCGCCGCGAGCGGGTAGGCTACGGTGTAGCAGCCCTCGGTGGTCACGTGCTCGCCCGCCATGATAACGCCCGACGGCTGCCGATGCGCCCGGCAAAAGTCCACCGCTTTTTGCACCGCGGGATGGTCGGGATACAGGTTGACGATTGCCGCCAAGGGCAGAAAATCTTCGATACTGTTGAAGGTGCCGTCCAGGGGTCGGGTGTGCGGATTCTCAAAGACGATCCCTACTTTGTCATCGAGGTAGTTACCCAGGTGAGTCTTCAGGGTTTGGGTTGCCGACGCGTGGCCCTGCCGGTGCAGTTCGTACAGGGCATCCTGCACCGATCCTCCCATCCATCCGAATGGACTAAAGGAATTCATCGAGTACAAATTCCGGAGAAATACCTTCTCGGAAGCGGGGCGCTTTCCGGCCAGCAGTTGGGGCGCGAGTCCGGCGGCATCGGCGGGCAGCGCTTCGGGTAAGAAGAACCAGGCAGGTTGGGTGCCTTCCCGCATCCGCAAACCGACTCCCTGCTGCTGAATGTCGGGAAGCCACCGCGGCTCGATGAGCGTTTGAAACGGCTGAAACGGATGGGCGTACCGCATCTCTAGCGTACCAATGACCTGTCCCGATTCGGGTAGGTACAGCTCAATCAATTTGGTTTCCCGAAAGTCGATCGCGGCCGTCAGGCGGAACGATACGGATCGCTTGGAGGAGGATAGCTCAGGAAACGACAAGCGCACCGGCGAAGCGGTCTCCGAAGGAAGCGGTACGGGGAAGGCGGTGAGTCCCAGCGGTACGCGCTTTTCGGCGGGAAAGGCGACGGGCGGGGCCTTAATCTGGGTGGCAATGTATCGGGTATACGCCTTCTTAACGGGGGAAGCCCGCAAGACGTGCGGTAGCAGCACCGAAGCTCCGGTGACCAGGGGTAGGTGATGAATAAAATCGCGTCGGTGCATAGAGGGTAAGGTAGCTATTCTTTTTCAGCACTGCTACGACTGTCAGGTAAAAACAGCAGCACGAGGGCAGTAGTGGGTCGTGTCTACCGGGCTTGAAGGGCGGTGGCGCTTTTGGGAATATCGTCGGCGGGTGATGGGTTAACGGACTTGGTCTGTCCTGAGCCAACAGCAGAAACGGCAGCAAGCTCATTCAGGCAACAGCCGTGAGCCTACTGCCCATCCGGCTGAATTTCCGGAAGTGCGCGCCGAAGCGTAGTAATTTCACCGGACGAAGGAGAGGAAACATTAGGGTGGCTTTGGATCGTAGTAGACCAAAATTAGAAGAATAAAGCGTAAGACCAAATTCTGATTCCGGGCCGACATCTGCTGATCCTTCGGCGTGGTTAGCCGGTAGTTGGGCCAGACCACCAGGAAACTTTTGCGGAAGATGCCTTGCTCCATTGCTTTGTACCCGCCGGGTGCTTACTTTGGATTTGCTTAAACGACCGGACTTCTCTATGGCGCGTATCTCGTCCGGATGAGGCCTGCCGAAACCCTTAATCAAACCATGAAGATTATTTATCCAGTGCTATTCGTATTAACCGTTTTGCTTTTGGTCTCTGCCTGTGCACCTACCGGACCTCCTTCCGGGAATAATGAGCGCCTCACCTCCGGCAACCCTGTCTTTGAAGGCTGGTACGCCGATCCGGAAGGCGTGATCTTCGGGGACGAATACTGGATATTTCCTACTTGGTCGGATGCTTTTGAGGACCAACTGCACTTTGACGCTTTCTCTTCCCCCGACCTGGTGACCTGGCAAAAGCACGCGCGCATTCTGGATACCAGCATCGTCACCTGGGCCCGACAGGCCATGTGGGCCCCTTCGGCCATTGAGCATCAGGGGCGATATTTTCTATTCTTTGGGGCCAACGACGTGCAGCGCCCCGGACGGTCTACTTACGACCCGGACAACGACATTAACCATCGGGCGGCATCGGGGTGGCGGTGGCTGACGCGCCCGGTGGACCCTACACCGACTACCTGGGCAAACCGTTGATCAGTGATTTCTATAATGATGCCCAGCCGATTGATCAGTTTGTGTTTCGGGATACCGATGGCACCAACTATATGTTCTACGGCGGCTGGAGCCACTGCAATCTGGGCAAACTCAACGATGACTTCACTGGCTTCGAACCGTGGGAAGACGGCCGCTTGTTCCACGAAATCACTCCCGAAAACTATGTGGAGGGACCCTTTATGTTTCTACGTAACGGCACCTATTACCTGATGTGGTCGGAGGGCAGTTGGGGCCAGGATTCCTACCGGGTGGCCTACTCCATGTCCGACCGGGCCACCGGACCCTACCAGCGCATCGGCGTCATTCTGGAGTCAGACACTGCCGTGGCCACCGGGGCCGGGCACCACTCGGTGATCCACCCGCCCGACACCGACGACTATTACATGGTGTACCACCGGCGGCCCATCCCCAACGAGGGGCGCGACCACCGGGTGACGTGCATCGACCGGATGTACTTCAACGAAGACGGCACCATCCAGCCGGTGAAGATGACGTTCGAGGGCGTGGAGCCCAACCCATTGTCTACGGACTAAAAAAAAGTATTTGCTTCTTATTTGCCAAAAACATTTTAAATTGGCAAAAAAATTTATGGTGTCTTCGTTAGATAAATTTGGGCGAATAATCATTCCCAAGAAAGTAAGAAAACAGCTTGGTATCACTTCAGAAACTATCCTTACGATTGAAGAAGACGGAAGCCGCATTATTATTGAGCCTATTCAACCAGAAGGATCAATTGTAAAAAAAGATGAAGTGTTGGTTTTCGTGGGCAAACCGGAAGGAGAAGTTGACCAATTGCTAACCATTGATAGAACCCAAAGAATGGATAAGTTGCAATCAGGTCAGTAAGTGAGGCGTCTATTATTTGATAGTTCGGTATTAGTGGCTGCTTTTGTTGCATCCCACCCTAAGCATAGCACCGCCCACCAATGGCTCAATCAAGCACTGAGCGGTGAAGTTGAGTATATAGTAGCTGCCCATTCTATCATTGAGGTCTACAGCGTGCTCACCCGAGCACCCTTCAAACCACCTGTCTCGCCTCACATTGCCACCAAGCTAATCGATCAAAACATAAAAAGAAAAGCGCGAATTGTAACGTTGACGAAAAAAGAATACTTTCAGGTAGTAGACCGCATGAACCAACTTGAACTAAAGGGCGGAATCATCTATGATGCACTGATAGCCAGATGCGCTCAAAAGGCTGCCGCCTCCGAAATTGTAACTTCCAATGCGAAAGATTTCAATCGGGTACTATCGGACCAGTCGATGGAGATCATCACTATCTAGAGACAAGCTGACTCAGTAACCGCTAATAGACCACCCAATTACCGGGAACCGCATGATACGCATTATCTACGTTGTCTTATGCGTGCTCGGTACGTTGCTTCCCCTATCGCAGTTGGCCCCCTGGTTATCCTCCAACGGACTGGCTACTGGACTATTGGTTCAGGAAGCCTTTTCCCCACCCGTGGCGGCGTTCGCCTGGTGGGACGTGATTATCTCGGCCCTAGTTACGCTGGTTTTTGTATTTTCGGAAGGGCGACGGTTAGGGGTGAGCCATCTCTGGCTACCGGTGCTGGGTTTATGCACGGTGGGAGTATCGCTGGCGTTACCCTTGTTTCTGCTCCAGCGTGAGCAACGTCTCATCCAGCTGACTACCCAACAGGCCCAATAATCTTCTCTTCTATTTAGTGTAAGTATAGCGTATCTGGTCGCTAGGACTCCGGGCATCGCTGAGCACCAGTTGGTTCGCCGACACCTCGATCACATTGAAGGCTGAGTAGATATAGTAAGCGTCCTCACCGTTGACGGTTGGCCCGTATTCATCATCGGTGTCTTCCTCCAAAGCACTCAGACGAAGCAAACGGGGAGAACCGATGGAGAGATCATCGTTGGTTATTTGCGTAACGGTAAACGTTCCCTGAGATAAGATGACGGCGGCGGTGTCTATAACTTCAAAGTTCCCCGAAGTACCGTTGCCCGGCAGGAGCCGCAGTGTTTCAGTAAAGGCTACCGTGTCTCCGCTACCATCACTTTTAATGGTGACGACATCCACTCCGCGCCAGTCTCCGGCGTAGGCCGACAGGTCGCTGAGTTGGGTAACCACGGGCGCTTCGTCTTCGCAGCTCCCCAGACCCAGGGAAATAACGAGCAGTAATATTCCTATTGTTTTCTGTTGCATGGTGCAGTTTTTTTCGGTGATAATGTTTCTAAATCAATCTATCTTGTTCAAACCGATCCTCTCCGAGGGGATAATCATGGCCCGGAAACGACCGCTACGGATTTTGGGCCAACGGGTTGATATCCAGTTCGCTTTGGGTGATGGGCCAGACCAGCATTAGGCTGTTCCACTTGATCGGGTCGCAGGCTCCGGGATAGCCACAGTCTTCAGCTCCGCTCCTTCCGCCGGGCAGAAAGAAGACTTCGTTGGGCTCGCCGTCGGTGAGCGATCCCAACCGCTTGAGTTCGTGGCTACGGTAGCCTTCGGCGTGCATCTCGCGGATGCGCTCGGTAATAATTTGGTCTACCAGCCCGGTAGCATCCGTGACCGGCGCCACCCCGGCCCGATTTCGCACGTAGTTCAGGTCGGCCAGCGCATCTTCGGTTTGGCCCCGGCGCGCGAATATTTCGGCCCGCATCAGCAGCAACTCGGCCGAGCGGAAGATCGGCATATTGGCATCACGAACGTGTTTGAGCGTCTGCCAGGCACTATCTTCCGCGGTAACGGTTTCTCCCCTTTCTTGCGTAAACGCACTATTGAAAAGCTCTTGGTAGCGCAGGTCGTTGGTCGTATCAAAGTCCGCCAGCTCCTGAAAATACGCACCAAAGTACAGGCTGGTTCTTCCGTCTCGCCACCAGGCGTTGCTCAGTGCTTGCCCGTTCCGGGTAGATATTTTGCTGGGCTCCCGGGCCACGTATTCCAAAATTACCTCGCTCTTGTCTTCTGAATTGGTGGTGCCCGTGATCCCGTTGCGGTTATACACCTCCCCAAAATCTTCGGCCAGGGGAAAGATCGACTGCCCCGGAGCCGCTCCGATCACTTTGTTTATTTGCACCAGCGTATTATCGAAGTCATTCTGCTGCCAGTATACCTTGGCCAGCAGGGTTGAAGCAGCCGCTCGGTTGGCCCTCACCTGGAAGGCCGGGTTGTGCTGCTGAGGATCGTAGAACTCCGGCAGCAGTTGTTCGGCGCGCAGCAGGCTGCTGATGGTAGAATCGTAGGCGGCGGCCAGTGGGGTGCGGGCCTGGGCCAGATCTTCGAGCACCAAGATGGGTTTGAAGTGGATCAGAGGGCCTACGGCCTGGGCGTTGGCTCCCGGATTTTTGGTGTCCCACTGCGCTCCGTTCATTTTGATGTACTCAAAGTGAATCCAGGAGCGTAAAAACAAGCCTTCGCCCAGCAGACGATCCCGGCTGCTGGCCCAGCTTTCGTCGTCCGGCTCATTGGTACGGGCGGCAACCACCACCTGCGCCGCCAGATTTTCGGCCCGACTCACGCGTTGCCCGAATTCTCCAATCAGTCCGTAGGTGGTGTTTTCAAAGTCTCGTCTATATGCTTCATCGGAGGCCCGGCCGCCTCGTTCGTAGGTGTTCTCCAGGTAATCGGCCAGGGCTTCCGGATAAATCACCGCGTTGCCTACGTAACACTGGGGGGCCGTCCACCACGCCCAGGCTCCGGTAAGGGCGGCATCCAGCCCGTCGGTCGATTTGGTGATGTCTTCAATGGTGACCGTGGCCTCGGGTTGCGGTTCTTCAATAAACTCTTCGCAGGCCGTTGCGCAAACCAGCAAAAGAGCTAATCCAAAAATTTTCTTAGCGATATTCATCATCGTAATTTTATTTTGATTTTATAAAAATGGGACGCTAACAAACCTTAGAAACGAACGGTGATTCCCAGCAGCATGGTTCTCACCTGCGGCAAAGCGTACCCGATGGTCCCGGGTCCGGCGTTGGCTCGATCTTGGTTATTCCCCCCATCAAACACTTCCGGGTCCCAGCCCGGGAACTTGGTAAAGGTGAGCAGGTTCTGGCCGGTTGCGTAGATTTGTAGCCCCGACAGCCCAAACCGCGAATTGATCAGGTTAGGGAAATCATAGCTGAGCCGAACGTTACGCAGCCGGATAAATGAGGCGTCGTGCAAAAAGCGCGTAGTAGCATTGTCATTAATCTCTGAGTTATAGATCAACGGAGCAGTTGAGGAGAATTCGCCGACCGGCAGGTTCAGCCCGTCGCGAAGTCCTGCCCGCAGGCTTTGCTGTTCGCCCGGGTAACTTTGGTCCATTTCGCCCTCGTCCAGCACGTAGTTGCCGTACTGGAAATAAAACAACACGTCCAGCGAAAAACCCCGGTAGTTGAAGCTATTGGTAAACCCGCCGAAGAAGTCGGGCATGGCCGTTTTGTCCTCCAAGATCATTCGGTGCCGCCCAATGTCGCCCCCGAGTGCCTCGGCATCCAGCACGTTGCCGGTGAGCCGGGCAATGCCGGTTTCGTCCTGATACTCCTGATCCACTTCGTAGATGAGTTCGTTGCCCGTCACCGGGTCCACCCCCGCCCAAATAGGCAAGTAGTAAGCTCCGAAATTCCCCCCTTCGACCAACTTCACATCACCCGTAATGAAGCTACGAATGCGCGTGTCCTCGTCGTTCACCGGCGGGGTGAGTTGCATCACCACTCCCTGGTTGCGGGAAATATTAAAACCGGAAGTCCAACGGAAGTTTTCGGTGGTCACGTTGGTGGTGCTGATACTAAATTCTATTCCCCGGTTTCTTACCGAACCCACGTTCACCACGTAGTTTCGTTCGAGATAACCGGTGCTGTTGGCCAGTCTCGAACCCAGCAGCAAGTCTTCCGACAGTTTGTTATACACGTCGACGGTCAGGCTAATCCGGCTATCCAGCAGGCCCAGGTCCAGCCCGGCGTTTAGTTGCTTGGTGGTTTCCCAGGAGAGGGCGTTGTTGCCAATTCTGCCGTACGCCACTCCGTTAAATCCTCCGTAACCAATTTCCGAGTCGTTAACGTCGGCTAGCGAAATCCACAGGAAATCATCGGGAAGTTCGGCGTTGCCCACGGTGCCATAGCTGGCCCGTAGCTTGCCGTAGTTGAACAAACCTACATTGTCGCGGAAGAAATTTTCTTCGCTAAAAATCCACCCCACCGAACCACCGGCGAAGTCGCCGAAGCGCTGTCCGGGACCAAACCGGCTAGACCCATCGCGCCGCACCGACCCCTGCACGAAGTACTTGCCGTCGTAGTCGTAGTTGATCCGGGAGAATAGCGACACAAAGCGAAACAGCGACTGGGAATTGGAAGTGCGCTCGTAAGTGTTGGCAATGGGCAGGGAAGGGAAGGTCAACCCTTCAAACACAAAGGTTTGTCCCTGGCTTTCCTGGTTCAGGATGCTGCTGCCGATCAGGGCGGTGAGGCCGTGTTTCTCGTTAAACGTGCGCGAATAAGTAACGGTGTTGTTGGTATTCCAGGCGATGGATGAGAAGCGGCGGGTGTTGGTTTTTCCGTTGCCGCCCACCTTGCTGTCGTTGTTGTCCTGCGGAAACAGTTGGGTACTCAGTTTTTCATCATTCACGTTGCTCTGATAATCAATGCCCCACTCCGAACGGAAGGAAAGTCCGGGTAGTGGCTTGAAATCAACAAAAACGTTGGAAATGCTCCGGTACGTTTCGGTCACGTTCGAGTAGTTATTCCGGAAGAAAATCGGGTTGGTACCAACGTCATTATCCGATTCGTTGAATCCGTTGAACAGCAGAGAAGGATCATCGGGCCGATAGATCGGGAAAATCGGCAACGCATTGCTTTGCGCGGTGCCGAAGTGACCGCCCGGATTGTCGCGTTTGATGTAGGATAGTGAGACATTGATGCCCGCGTCGAGTTTATCGTTGGCGCTGTGGTTCACGTTTACCCGCGCGTTGGCCCGGGTGAAGTCCCGTCCGATTTCGATGCCTTCTTCCTTGCGGTAGCCCACGCTCGAGTAGACCGACGTTTTTTCGGAGCCGGTGCTTCCCGAAACGTTCACGCTGCGAAACTGCCCGTCGCGCAGCACCTGATCCAGCCAATTGACATCGGTGGCGGCGGCCACGTCGGCGTTGTAGCCGCGTGCGTCGTCCACATTGCGGGGCACCGGAAAGAACTCCTCTGATCCGGTACCGGAGAACACGGTGTTCTCCCAGGCGCGCCGGTTCACCGCCAGCAGCTCCGGACCGCTCAGCAGATCTACGCGGTTGGTTGGCGTGGTGATGCCCTGCTGGTAGTCTACCGTCAGGTTGCTCTGCCCGGCCTTCCCTTTTTTGGTGGTGATCAGAATCACCCCATTGGCCGCCCGCGAACCGTAGATGGCCGCGGCGGCTCCGTCCTTGAGCACCTCCATCGAGGCAATGTCGTTGGGATTGATCTCGGCCAGCCCGGAGATACCGTTGTTCGAGTTGGCTCCGAAGCTGCTGGTGATCACGGGGATACCGTCCACCACCACCAAGGGGTCGCCACTCGACAAGAGCGAGGCACTGCCGCGCACCCGCACGCGGATGCTGCCACCCGGTTGCCCCCCGGCCTGGGTGAGTTGCACCCCGGCGGTGTTGCCCTGCAGGGCCGTGATGGGGTCGGCGTTGATGTTTTGGGCCACCGTTTCGGATTTTACGCTGGAGATGGCTCCGGTGAGTTCCCGTTGGGTTTGGGTGCCGTAGCCCACCACCACCACTTCGCTGAGGCTAGAAATATCAGGGGCCAGCACCATATTTATTTCCGACTGATCTCCCACGGTTACCTCTTTGGTTAGGTAGCCGACGAACGAAAACACGAGCACCGCGTTGTCGGGCTCGGGCACGTTCAGGGAATACTGGCCGTCGATGTCGGTGATGGTGCCTACGTTGGTGTTCTTTAGCACTACGTTTACCCCCGGTAGCGGCTCATCCTCATCGAGCGAGGTGACCTGTCCGCGAATAGTAACCGCCACCTGGGTTTCTTGGGGTGGGGGTAGGGGGCGCTCTCTCTTGTCGAGTCGCACACTAATATTGTTGTTTTTCTGGCGAAAGCGCAGCCCCGAATTCGCTGAAATGGCCCGCAAAACCTCACCAACCTCCACCTCTTCCTGGTTGAAGCTGAGGCGATCCTTGAGATAATCTTCCTGCGCATGATACGTGAAGCGAAAGTCGGTCTGATGAGCAATGGTTTCGAAGACCTCCTCGAGCGGAGCATCTTCAAAGTCGGCGTTGATCAAAACGTTGTTCACATTTTTAGCGCGCTCCTGAGCGCCCGACGGCGAGGCGATCATCAACAAGCAGACGAACAATATCCCCGTGGATAATTTGCTTCGGCGTCGGTGAGCGGTGGGTGAAGTACATCTCTTTTTCATAAACTTAGGTTAAAATTGCAAACTGACTTGATTTTCGTTGATATGATAGGTGAAGTCTTTTCCGAACCGGATGTCATCCAGCAAAAAGGCCAGTGATACGTTGTCGTAGGCACCAATCAGGCTCCAATTGCTCGGAGGGGTACCACTAACCGTGAATTTAATCCCGTACCAGCGCTCGGTTTTGGAGATAAATTCGGCGAATGAGTCGCTATCGAACACCAGGGTGCCTTCTTTCCACCCTACCACGTTTTCTAGCGCAAAGCGATAGGACTGAGTTTGCTGTGTCTGTCGGTCGTAAGCCAGGGCAGTGCCAGCCGCTAGCAATCGGCTTTCGCCGCGCTGGTCTACCTTTACTTTCCCCTCCACCAGCGCCACCTCCAAGGTAGGCTGATTGGGGTAGGCGCGCACGTTAAAGGCGGTGCCCACCGCGGTGGTTCGCAAGTTTCCGGTGGTCACCACAAACCGGCGGGTGGGGTCTTTGGCCACCTCGAAGTACGCTTCTCCGGTGAGGGCCACGTTTCGGATGGAGTCGAACGCGGCTGGATTAAAGCGCAGGGTGCTTTCGGCGTTAAGCCACACCCGCGTGCCGTCGGGCAACATAAACTTTGATTTCTGACCGGAGGGATTGCTCTTTACTACCGGGCTAACGAGCGTCGCCACGGGCGAAGGAGTTTCGTACTGCGTGAGGTAGACCGTGACCGCCGCAAACATGATAAGGATTACCGCCGCCACCTTGGCCCAGTACCGCGGGGCAGCGGGCCGGAAGGAGCGTTTTACGCGGGGAGTTTCCTGCGCCCGTTGCCAGATGGATTCGGCCAGCGCATCAGGGTGGGACAGCGAGCGTTCGGAAGACCGTTCCTGCCATACGCGCAGTAGTTCATGATAAACCCGACGGTTCTCCTCTGACTCGGCCAACCAGTGACGGAGCGATGCGGATTCTTCCGGGGTGGGGTCGCCGGATAGATGGATTCGAATTATTTGATCAATGTTGGTCAAAATAAGGTAGGAGGTTAGTTCCCAAATCCTGAACGATGACATGCTTCAGGAATGCGTTGTAATTGTAAAACAACCGTCGTTGGGTAATCCCCTAGTCTGAATCTAGAAAAATTAAAAAAATATTATTACCAGCCGTAAATTTGCTCTGTATTCAGATAATTATCACCGTAGTTGGTAATTTACTGAAAGAAATTCAAAGCAGATAGGGTTGCTGTTAAAAGAGTGAGGGGGAAGATCAGATCTTTCTGATAGGTGTTTTTCGGATAAGTTTCCTGCTCCGATAGATAAGCCTGGATAGCTCGCCTTAGGTCCTTCACGGCGGCGTCCAGATGATTCTCGACCGTTCTTTCTGAGATACTCATCAGTTGGGCCACCTCCCGGTAGCTCATCCGCTCGTCTTTCACCAGTTGGTACACCATCTTTCGCCGGGGAGGCAAGGCTTCGGTGGCAGTGGTGATTCGCTCTCGCAATTCGGAATCCAGCAATTGCTGAAGCGGATGGTCGTGTTCGGCCCGTTCGTGGGTTTCATTTGTACCGGGCTGCAGTTGATTGGCTTTTTTCTTTAGGAGGTTGAGCGCGTGGTTCTTAACGGTCAGAAACAGGTAGCTCTCGAAGTTTTCCATCCTAAAAATGCGCTGCCGCTGCTTGAGGAGTTGCACCAGCGCATCGGAGACAACATCTTCGGCCAGGTGGGGATGCTTCACAAACAGTCGGGCAAACGCCAAGAGCTTAGGGTGATACAGCTTAAAAAATGTTTTGAAAGCGGCCTCATCGTTTTCATCAGCTATGCGGAGAAGAACTCCCTTGATATCCATGATCTACAGTAGATGGAAGGTTGACTACGTTATAGGGCGTAAGCAGATGAACACAAAGTAAGAAAGTATCAACAGAAAAACTACTATCCGGAATGTTTGCCCAACGATTTTCTCACTCGTACCGCAAACTCTCTACCGGATTCAGCCGGGCGGTTTTCAAAGAATGGAAGCTCATCGTTACAAAAGCCACCAGCAGCGCCGCGGCTCCGGCCAGCACGAACAGCAGGGCGTTGATGTCGGTGCGGTAGGCGAAGGCTTGCAACCAACGATCGATCAGGAAGTAGGCAATCGGGGCGGCCAGCAACGAAGCCACTACCACCAGCAGCATCATATCCTTGAAGAGCAGATACACGATGTGCGGCACCGATGCGCCCAGTACCTTGCGCACCCCAATCTCCTTGGTGCGCTGCTCCGCCGTGAAGGCCGACAAGCCCAGAATGCCCAACAGGGAGATCAGCAGGCAGATGCCGGCCAGCACCGAGATCAGGCTGCTCTGTCGCTCATCGGCCCGGTAGAGTTCGGCGAAGCTTTCGTCCAGAAATTCGTACTCGAAGGGATGGTTGGGGTCGTAGTCGGCCCACTGCGCACGAATCTGTTCTATCGTCTCGGGCAGGTTCTCGCCCCGCAGGCGGGCAACGAAGGTGTCGCCGCCGTTGGTGTTAGGAATGATAATGGTTGGCTCAATGGGGTTGTGCAGCGAACGCACGTTGAAGTCCTGCACCACCCCCACGATACGGCCCAGCTCCTCGCCGTGGAAAAACTTCATGCGTCCGTTCAGGGCATCGTCGATGGTGGCACCCGCCCGCTCCGGCACGTACCAGCCCAGACGCCGCGCCGCCGTCTCGTTAATGACAAACGACTGTCCATCGGTATCTCCGGCGAAGCCTTCGTGAAAGTCCCGCCCGGTCAGCAGCGTCATGCCCATCGTGGCCAGGTAGTTCTCGCCCACCGCCAGGGTCTGGAACTCCTGCATCGTCAGCGCCGAGTCCACCTCTACCCGAAACACCGAATTACCAATGTCCATCCCCGGAGTGTTCCAGGATGATGAAGTGCTCACCACGCCCTCGTAGCGCTCCAGTTCAGTGCGAATCACCGGTAGTTGATTGCGCACCAGCGTGTCCTGCACCGGAATCAGCAGCAGGTGCTCGCGGTCGAAGCCCAGCTCCTGGCTGCGCACGTAGCCGATCTGGTCGCGCATCAGCAGGGTGCACACCACCACCGCGATGGAGATGGTGAACTGCGCCACCACCAGCGACTTGCGCAGCACGATGCCCGAGGCCGACGAGCGAAACGAACCCTTGAGCGACTTGATCGCCGACAGCGAGGGCAGGTAGAAGGCGGGGTACAAACCCGACACCAGGCCCATCAGCAGCGTGATACCCACCGCCCCGCCCAGCAGCAGCGGGTTGCTTAACAAATTCAGCGACAGTTCTTTTTCCACCAGTTCGTTAAAGGAAGTGGCATAAAGGACTATTGCGACCATCGCCAGCGCGATGATTAATGCCAGCAGCGCCAGCAGCACCGACTCACCCAAAAAGGACAGCACCAGCGCCCGGCGACTGGAGCCCAGCACCTTGCGCATGCCGATTTCTTTGGCGCGGTTTCCCGAGCGGGCGGTGGCCATGTTCATGTAGTTGATGCAGGCCAGCAGCAGAATGAACAAGCCAATGCCCCCGAAGGCGTAGAGGTAGGCCAGGTTGCCCCGCACCTCGTCGCCTTCCTGCTGCGAGTAGAAGTGCACGTCGGCCAGCGGCTCCAGATAAAACCAAAACTCACCGCCAATCTGTTCACCGAAGGGCTTGATGTACTTGTCGAAGAAGTCAGTGATCTTGGTCAGGAAGCCGTCGGCGGCGTAGTTTTCCGGAAAGAGCAGATACGTATACACGTCGGGGTTCCAGATAGCCTCCGAGTTAAAGGTGCCATCTTGCGTGGCCCACTCCCGCGGCTCGATGAATGACACCAGCGCCTCAAATTTCAGGTGCGAATTGTCGGGAAGGTCTTCGATCACCCCCGTTACGGTATGGTTTGTTTGGTCTTCAAACAACAGCAGCGTCTGGCCCAGGGCCTCCTGGTCGCCGAAGTACTTACGCGCCAGCGAGGCGGTAAGCACCACGCTGTTCTTCTCCCGCAGGGCAGTGTTCGGATCGCCCGCCAGAAACAGATGGGAGAACACCTTGAACACCGCAGAATCGGCTCGGAACCAATCTTCCTCATTATACAGTGCTTCGTCTGCTCCTGGCAGGTTGACCAGCGTACGGCCCATCCCCAAGAAGCGAACGAACGACAGCACCTCGGGGTAGTCATCGGCCAGTAGGGGAGCCACCTCGCGGGCCGCTCCCGACGAATGAAACTCCACGCCCGGACCCGTCATGTTGGTCACCAGGCGGTAGATTTGTTCGTGCTGGGTGTGGTGCCGGTCGTAGGTGAGGTCGTTTTGCAGATACAGCATTATGATGATGCTCACCGCAATGCCGATGGCCAGCCCGATGATGTTGAGCCCGGTGTAGAACTTGTCTTTCCAGAAGGTGCGGGTGGCGAACTTGAGGTAGGTGCGGAACATGGGTGGGTAGGTTAGTTAGGTGAGCCGTCCCCTCGTTCGCTTCGGAAGGAAGGTAGGGTTTTTTGAGTAGGGGAACAATTCCCCCGTAGTCCCAGCAGCAACAAGCATAGTACCAACCCGCGTCACGGTGCTAGGGGGCGGTTTGACCGTAGCCGAGGTGTTCGAAATCGACCGGTCAGTGTTCGAAGTCGGACATAACGAAAGCTACTAGGTTTCGCCTGAGTTGAGGCGTTTAGAATTTGCCTAAAGCTAAAAATAGTTTACCTTTGTGCCGCGGGTACGACCAGCTCCTGCTGAACTCCCCCAGGCCAGGAATGGAGCAAGGGTAGGCGGTCGTAGCGGTGCGATACCCGCATTTTTTTCTCCTTCTTTCCACTTTGCCCCTTTAAACTTTCTAGCATGGCAACAACCACGTTGGTTCAGATGTCGGTGGTGGACGAAGTCAGGCAAACCTTATTGAGCCTAGATGCCCAGGCGCAACTGCTGTTGTTCGGTTCCCGCGCCCGTGCGCAGCAACACGGAATAGCTGCCCCTACCGATTCGGACTGGGATTTTCTGGTGCTCACCAGCAATAACGCCACCGAGGCCTGGATTCGGGAATTTATGCACCATCTGGAGCTCAAAACCAATGCGGTCATCAGCACGGTGGTTTATCCTCGGGCAGCATGGCCCGCGTATCAACACACCCCGCTCTATAAAAACATCAGCAAAGAAGGCATCCCGGTGGCTATGAACTACGATAAAAACGCGATCATACAATACCGTTTGGAAAGGGCCAACGAGACCCTGCAGGAGGCCCAACTGATGGCTGATAATGCTCACTGGAACGCCACCGTCAATCGATTGTACTACGCTTGCTTTTACAGTGTGCACGCCTTGCTCATCAGTCACGACCACCAAATGCATACGCACTCGGGTGCCAAGAATGCTTTTCACCAACACTTTGTGAAGACCGGTCAAGTTCCGCTGGAGCTGAGTCGCTTCTACGATCTGTTATTCAACCAACGACAAAGTGGAGACTACGGTGACTTCAAAACGTTCGATGAGAGCGTTGCTTCCTGGTTGCCGGAAGCGCGGAAATTTGTTGCTGCCTTGGAGAAGCTGGTGGTGGTTGATTAACCGGTGGCTTCCTCATTTCACCCATATCGTTAGGTTTTGTTCAACCCTATGTACATTATCAAAGTAAAAGGCAAAGCCAAAATTCCCGATTACATCCAACTGCGCGACGATAATTTTGTGCTGATTGCTTACTTTCGGGCCGATCGGGCGCTGAAAAAGTTGGAGAAATACGGATTGGCCGGAAAAGAACAAGCCCTGCAAGCCGTTATCGACGTGCTGCCCTACGGCAAACTCCGCAAACTGGAACTGTAATCACCCGTAGCGGTTCCTTCAATCATTCTTTCCTTCACCCAATAATCACTCTATCTATAAATGGCTGACGAATTTTCTAACCAACCCCTGGTCCGCGTCGAGAACGTATGCGTTTTTCAGGGTCACAACGTGGTGCTGGAAGACGTGAACTTTAGCGTGAACAAGGGCGACTTTGTCTATATCATCGGCCGCACCGGCAGCGGTAAAAGCTCGCTACTGCGTACGCTCTACGCCGACCTGGAGCTTCGCCTGGGAGAGATGGAAGTGGCGGGCTACTCGATCAAGCGCATCAAAAAAACCGAGGTGCCCTTTTTGCGTCGCCGTCTGGGGATTATCTTTCAGGACTTCCAACTGTTTGCCGACCGCACGGTGGACGAGAACCTGAAGTTTGTGATGCGGGCCACCGGTTGGAAGGATCGCGTGAAGATGAAGCAGCGACTGTCCGACGTGCTAGTGCGCGTGGGGTTGGGGTCGGCGGGCTTCAAGAAACCGCACCAGCTTGTCGGGAGGGGAACAGCAGCGCGTGGCCATTGCCCGCGCCCTGATCAACGAACCGCTGCTGCTGGTAGCCGACGAGCCTACGGGCAACCTCGATCCCCAGGTGTCCGAAGGTATCTTTAAGCTATTCTTAGAAATTAACCGGCAGGGCACCACCGTGCTGATGGCCACCCACAACCATGAATTTGTGAAGAAGTACCCCTCCCGCGTGCTCAAGTGCGAAAACGGCCACCTACGCGATTCGCAAAAAGAAAACTTTGACCTGGCGAGCTACTACTAGTCGAAAGCGAGCGATTAGGTACACTGTCAAGAATGATCAGTTTTGTGCTGCCAAACGGCTAAAGTTTAATTCTTTTTGACAAAATTTTTAAATTTTTAAGTCGTGTGATGCTAAAATCTTGATTCCTCCTAGCGTATACTTTTTACGATTAAGCAGTTGGTCTTTTTTGGACTAAAGCTTACGCGCGGATATTCCGCCCGGTATCAGATACAGTAGCAATACGCGCAAGTTTTGCTTGGTTTGTAGAAAAACCAACCCATGCGTTACTACTTACTGGCTGCGCTAGGCTGCCTCTTCTCTATCACTCCCGCTTTTGCCCAGGAAGACGTCAATCTGTTCGACCTTTCGCTCGAGGAGCTAATGAACGTAGAAATTGTATCGGCCTCTCGCAAGTCCGAAAACCTCTTCGACGCCCCCGTATCGAGCTACACCGTCACGCGCAGTGAAATTACCAGAGCCGGAGTTACCTCTATTCCCGAAGCGCTGCGGTTGTGCCCCGGCGTGGTGGTGCGAGAGATAAGCAACGGCAACTACGACATCCATCTGCGAGGCTTCGACAACCTGATCCGGTACACCCAGTCCTTCGCGCAAATCAATACCCTCACGCTGGTGATGATCGACGACCGCCCGGTGTTTAACTACAACACCGGCGGTACCATTTGGGAATCGCTGCCCATTGATCTGGTTGACGTAGAACGCATTGAGATCGTGCGCGGTCCCGCCGCTCCCTTGTTCGGTCCGAATGCGGTAACCGGAGTGATTAACATCATCACCCGCCGGACCGAAAAGCCGGGCGTCCACGCATCGGTACATACCCAGTATGGTGCTCCCGATACGCGGGGGATAAACGTGGCGGTAGGTCAGCAGTTTAACGATCAGTGGAGTGCTATCGTATCGGCCAACTATCAGTACCGTGAGCGTGGTGACGATGCCTATTACGTATACAAAGCCGATCAGTACGTAGAAAATCTGGTGGAGTTAGGTGTCCCCTTCGCGGAGGATGCCTACCCCCGACCGGAATTGGCTCAGGAGAGGATCGGCATCAACGGATTTGTAACCTATCAACCAAGTGAGGAGTCAAGCTGGTCGCTGAGCGTCGGAGCGCAGGGTGCCGAAGCGCAACGTTTGTTCTATAATTTCGAAACCACCGCCCTAAACACCAGTACCATCAATCGCGGCTACGCCCAACTCAGCGGACGGGTAAATAAGCTGGGCATTCGGGCGTCGCACACCGAAGGCAGCGAAAATTTGTACGTTGGTTTTGGGGTGCTTCGTCCCGAGTACGACGTGCGCAACACAGACGTGGTGGTAGACTACCAGCTTGACGTGAGTGACAAGCTGAGCCTCCGTCCCGAACTGAGCTTTCAGCAAGCGGTGATCGATGACCGTGACTACGCGGTGGATGGGAATATTGGTTTTGTGAACAGCCGGGTGTCCAACTACACGGCGTCCGGTTCGCTCAAGGCTGATTACCATCCGACCGAAAACTGGCGCTGGGTCGCTGCCCTGCGGGTTGATAAGTTCAGGGTACCCGATCAGGCGTACGTATCGTACCAGTTGGCCACCACCTACAAAATTGCCGAGCGGTACTTGCTCCGAATGGCCCAGTCACGCTCTACCAGCGGAGCATTTTTCAGCAGCTACTTTATCGATGTGCCGGTGGTGCCGATTAGCCCAACGCAGGGGGTCGTATCCGTGGCCAATCCCACCCTCAACGTAGTGAGTAATAGCATGACCGAAGTGGGAGTTCGCGCCCAGGTAACCAATACCCTCCAGTTCGATGCGGCCCTTTTTCGCCAACATATTGAAGACTTGAATTACCAGTACCCGGTGACTTCTACCCCGCTGACCGAAACCTTCGAGGTGCAAACCCTGCAATCAATTAATTTGCCTACGGAGGCGACGCAGTGGGGGGTAACCTTGTCGGCGAACTTTGTGCCCAGTGTCCGAGTGCAGGTGAAACCTTTCGTGACCTGGCAAGCCACGCAGGTAACTGACCTACCCACCACGACTTCTGCCCAGTTTACCGACCTGGTAGACGATACGCACCATAGCACGCCTAGTTTCTACGGTGGAGCATTCGTCAACTACGCCCCCTACCGAAAACTGAATGTTAATGTCTCGGCCTACTTTTTTAGCCAGCACACCATCTACCACGTAGAAGATTTGCGACGTCCCTCAATGGAGGGGCAGATCGCGGGTAAGTTGCTGACCAACGCTAAAGTATCGTACGAGGTGGCGAAGAAGTTAGACTTCTACGTAAACGGACGGAACTTGCTGGGCAACGATAGCCGAGAGTACTACGGCACCGACCGCATCGGCCGTATGTTGCTGGGCGGGGTGAGTTATAACTTTTAACGGCAGCTCACTGCCTGGTTACGGCGCTACCGGCGTCAGTCCCCGCTGCGCGGCAGCATTCAGCATAAACTCATAGCCACTTTCTTTGGTGTTTTCAATCTTGCCATCCAGAATGGCTTCACGAATTTCGTTTTTGATCTCACCCACCACCCGCGAGGGCTTTAGTCCAAACGTCTGCATAATATCTTCACCCGTGATAGCGGGCTGGAAGTTACGCAACTGGTCCTTTTCCTCTACCTCGGTCATTTTGCGCTCCACGGCGTCGAAGTTGCGCAGGTAACGCTCCACCCGCCGGTGGTTCTTCGAGGTGATATCGGCCCGACACAGCATCATCAACGCATCGGTAGTGTCGCCCGCTTCGTAGAGTAAGCGCCGCACGGCCGAATCGGTCACCACGTCCTTTACCAAAGCGATGGGGCGTAGGTGCAGGCGCACCAGGGTTTGCACGAACCGCATCGGCTGATCCATCGGCAGCTTGAGCTTGCGGAACAAGAACGGCACCATGCGTGCGCCCTTATCCTCGTGCCCGTGGAACGTCCAGCCCGCTTTGGGGTGAAAGCGCTTGGTAGCCGGTTTAGCGATGTCGTGCAAGATGGCCGCCCACCGCAACCACAGATCGTCCGACACCTGCGCCACGTTGTCGAGCACCTGCAGCGTGTGGTAAAAGTTATCCTTGTGCGACTTACCCTCAATGGTATCCACACCGTGCAGCTTTACCATGTCGGGAAAGAACAACTCGAGCAGTCCGGCGTGGTAGAGCAGCTTGAAACCGTAGGAAGGCACCGGCGATAAAATAATCTTATTCAGCTCGTCGGTGATGCGCTCCTGCGAGATGATTTTTAGCCGTTCCGCGTGCTGAACAATAGCTTCAAAGGTATCGGGAGCAATGTTGAACGTGAACTGGGAGGCGAAGCGCACCGCCCGCATCATGCGCAGGGGGTCGTCGGAGAAGGTGATGGCCGGATCGAGGGGAGTGACGATCATCTTCCGTTTCAGGTCAGCCACCCCGTCAAAGGGATCGATCAGTTCGCCGTAGTCGTCAGCGTTGAGGCTGATCGCCATCGCATTGATGGTGAAGTCGCGCCGCCGCTGGTCATCCGCCAGGGTGCCGGGTTCTACCTCAGGCTTGCGCGAATCGGTCCGGTACGACTCCTGGCGGGCACCCACAAACTCCAGTTCGTAGTCGTGGTGCTTCACCGCCGCAGTGCCGAAGTTCTTGAACACGCTCACCGCGGTGGTGCGACCTGGTTCCTGCTTTAGCGCTAGCGCCACCTGCTGTGCCAGCTCCACCCCGTCGCCCACGCAAACGAAGTCAATATCTTTGGAGGGGCGCTCGAGCAGCAGATCGCGCACGTAACCGCCCACCACGTAGGTGGGCACGCCCGTTTGCTGGGCTACCTGGGCTACAGTGGCAAAGACAGGGTGTTGGTGAAGTGCTTCGGTGAAGTTCATGAAGTTGTAGACTTGGTGGCACAAAGGTAAAACGAGTGGGGGTAGTAGCCAAGCAAACCGCCAATAACCACCACCTGGTGATTATTAAAAAAATTAATATTCCGGATCTGCCTTCTACGTAGGATCGGCATGCATTTTGACGCTCTTTTGCCGGGGATACGCCCGATTACTATCTTTTAACCAAACAACTATACTATGGCCACGCTATTGAAAACCGCATTCGTTCTATTGCTCGTTGGTTTGCTCACGCACCAAGCGCAAGCCCAGGAAGTTATTGCCACCAACGACGACGGGTCATTCGCCCGTAACAGCGTATTTGTTGAACTAGGGGGAAACGCACTTCTCTATTCAGTGAACTACGATCACAAGTTTTTTGACCATGCCAGTGCCCGTATTGGGGCCATGTATTTTTCGGTCTCTGCCGATGATCCCAATTCTCTCAACGGACGGGTGTCTGTATTTCTGGCACCAATTATGGCGAACTACCTGGTAGGAGATGGTAACAGTCGGCTTGAGTTGGGAGCCGGTTTGGTAGTAGCGGGAGCAAGCGGCAGCGGGACAGTTGAAAATGAGCAATTAGATGAGTTCAGAGGAGGTGGCGTCGGCTTTACTAGTACCGTTGGTTACCGACTACAGCCTCGCGACGGAGGCTTCCTGTTTCGCATTGGTTTCACGCCAATCATTGCTCCCGGAACGTTCATTCCCTGGTTCGGACTAAGTTTCGGTGCTTCCTTTTAAGCGTGGTTGAGAACAAAGTATTAACACTGCCCGCCTTGCAGCGCCAACTCACCAGTGGGCGGCGGGCGGGCCAGCGTATTGTCTTTACCAACGGATGCTTCAACATTCTGCACCGGGGCCACGCCACTTACTTACAGGCCGCCCACGCGCTAGGCGATGTCCTCATCGTTGGCGTCAATTCCGATACTTCGGTGCGCCGCCTCAAGGGTGAAAACCGACCGGTCAATAACGAAAACGACCGGGCCTACCTGCTGGCCAGTTTGGTGGCGGTAGATTACGTAACGATATTCACCGAAGACACTCCCCACGAGCTGTTATCCCAACTCCGTCCCGATGTGCTGGTGAAAGGGGGCGACTACCGAATCGAGGAAGTGATCGGCCGCGAGTTTGCGCAGGAAGTGCGGCTCATCGACTTCGTCAACGGCTACTCAACCACACGAATGATTCAGAAAATGAAGTAGTCTGTAGTCCATAGTCAACGGTCAACAGTCCACTGTAGACTATGGACTATCGACTATCAACTGTTAGACTATCAACTGATAAACTATGGACTGATTAACTCAAACGCACTCCGATAGGCATCGATCTCGTTGATGTAGTCCAGCAATTCTCCGTAGAACGGGTGGCTGCCCAGCGTAGCACTGTCGCCCACCACCACCAGCATCTTTTTGGCCCGCGTCAACGCCACGTTGGTGCGCCGAATGTCTCCTAAGAAACCGATTTCCCCTTTGGCATTAGAACGCACCAGGCTAATGTAAATCACGTCGCGCTCCCGTCCCTGAAACGCGTCTACCGTGTCGATGGTAAGCAGCTCCTGCAACGGTTGCAGCGCTTCGGCTTCGGCAAACAGTTCGGTGAGCACCCGCACCTGCGCTTTGTAGGGCGCGATCACCCCGAACGTGATCTGGTGCTCGAGCAGGTAGTCTAAACCAACTTCATCCACCGTGCTCAGAAAATGCTTCAGCAGCAGCTGCGCTTCTTCTGCGTTGAAGGTGCTCAGCGTTTCGGCCTCCTTCTCCTCGGCGAAGCCGCAGCCCGCCGTGTCGAGCCAGGTGACGGGCGGTTGCTCAGCCAGTGTCGCATGGCGTACGCTCTCGTGGGCCACCAGCGCGTCTTGGTAGAAGTAGCGTCCCGAAAAGCGCATAATCCGTTCGTTCATGCGGTACTGCACCTGCAACAGCGAATCAACCGGCGGGCCGTCTCGGTGCTGATGCCGCTGGATGCATTTCTCGAACAGCGTCTCACTCAGCCCCTGCCGGGCGGCGTCGTACGACTTTACCGTAGGCGGCAGTTGAAAGTGATCACCGGCCAGGATCACCCGATCGGCCTTGAGCACTGGAATCCAGCTGGCCGCTTCCAGGGCCTGGGCGGCTTCATCGATGAATACCGTATCGAAGCGGTAGCCCCGAAGTTGGTTGCCGGCCGCACCCACCAGCGTGCAGGCCACCACCTGCGCCTGCGCGAAAATGTCGGCCACGATGTAGTGCTCCAGCTGCTGCGCTTCCTCCCGCAATTGAGAAGCCTCGCGCAGCAGGTGACGCCGCTGGTTGCGCTCGGGGGCACCGAACTTACGCTTGTGCTTCAGACCCAGCTCCCGAAGTTCTTCGGAGCGGCGGCGGATGGTTTTCAGGTCTTTGTAATAAGGATGCTTCGTGATCCGGGCGTCGATGGTTCGACCCAGGTTGGTCTCGTCGACCCGCGCCGGGTGGCCCAGCCGAACCACCTGCAAGCCTTGTTCGCTGAGTTTTTCGGTGAGCAGATCGACGGCGGCGTTGCTGGGCGCGCACACCAGCACCTGCTGCTCCACGTAGGCGGTTTGCACGATGGCCTGCACCAGGGTGGTCGTCTTACCCGTGCCGGGCGGACCGTGCACGATGGCCACGTCCTGCGCGCGGATCACCTGATCCAGGGCGTCGTTCTGGCTGTCGTTGAGCGCGGGCACGCGCGGGGCGGGCAGTTTGGAGAAGCGGGCCGGAGCGTGGCCGAGCAGCACCTCGCGCAGCTCCAGCAGGCGGGGCCGCTTGGCCTCGATGACCTGCTTCAGTGCTTTTTCCATCTCGCGGTAGGCCATCTCGTCGAAGAGCAGGTCTACGCCCAGTCCGCCGCCGGTGGCCCATTCGGGCAGCTTGCCCGTGTTCAGGGTGATCGTCATGGTGGAACGATTAGCCTCGTTCACCACGCCCGACACCGCCGAGCGCTCGTCGCCCGGATGGGTGAACAAGCGGACGATCTTACCCGACTGGAAGGCCCCGCGGGGCAGGTGACTATCGGAGCGGGCGATGCGCACCACCACCTTTTCGCCCAGGCTGTAGTGTTGGCCGGAGAGGGTGACGGGATGCCAGCACAGGCCGTTCTTCTTGCGGTCTTCCAGCGAAGCGTTCAGGATTTTCTGGCGGTAGTACTCCAGATCAGCTTCCTTTTCCAGACGAAGGAGTTGGATCTGCTGCTGAAGTTCTTCGGGACTGCTGTTCATGGAGTTACTGGATGTTGGCGAGCAGCATTTTGCTGCGAATGGATAGTTCTTAAAAGCAGATTGGCAGAATTTTGTTCCTAATCCTTTACAAACCGTCCGGGTTTGCGTACCTATCGAAATGAATTTTCTGGCGCACTTTCTGCTATCGCACCAAACCCCAGAACTGGTAGTAGGCAGCTTTTTGGGAGACTTTGTTCGGGGAAAGCGCTACCAAACGTACGACCCGGCCATTGCTCGGGGAATTTTACTGCACCGCGAGATTGATCGCTTCACCGATGCGCACCCGGTGTTTCGGCAAAGCAAGCGACGGCTCGTGCCGCAGCAGGGGCACTACGCGGGCGTGGTGGTGGATGTTCTGTACGATCATCTGCTGGCCCGCCACTGGACGGACTACAGCAAAGAACGGTTGCCGGATTTTGCCGAGCGGATATACGCTACGCTGCGCGAGCATCACGACCAACTGCCGCCGCTGGCGCAACGGGTGTTCGGCTACATGGAATCGCACGATTGGCTGGCGAACTACGTACATCCGGAAGCGATAGCCCGCACGTTGTCCGGCATGCAGCGGCGGGCGCGTTTTCCGAACCAGATGGGGCAAGCCGCGGAAAGCTGGCCCGAAACCGCTACCTTGTACGCGCAAGAGTTTCACAATTTCTTTCCCCAGGTGCAAGCGCACGTTGTCCGCTATCTGGCCAACCCCGCGCGCGTGTAGCCTTAACAAATTCCTTTTAGAGCGATGAAAGTAGCTTTCTTCAGTACTAAGTCCTACGATCAGGAATTCATGGATCAGGCGAATGCCTCGCACCAGCACGAAATCAGTTACTTCGACAGCGCGCTAACGGCGCAGACGGCCGTGCTGGCGCAAGACCATCCGGCGGTTTGCCTCTTCGTGAACGACGTGGCCGACGCCGCGGTACTGAAGAAGCTCAGCGATTTCGGAGTAGAACTGATCGCGCTACGCTGCGCGGGATTCAACAACGTGGACCTGCGGCAGGCCGAAGCGCTGGATTTGCCGGTGGTGCGGGTGCCCGCCTATTCTCCCTACGCGGTGGCCGAACACGCGCTGGCCATGATCATGACCCTGAACCGCAAGACCAATCTGGCCTACGCTCGGGTGCGCAACGGCAACTTTTCGCTGGAGCACCTGATGGGCTTCGACTTGCACGGTCAGACGGTGGGGGTGGTGGGCACCGGTAAAATCGGGAGGGTGTTTGCCCGGATGATGTGCGGCCTGGGATGTCCGGTGGTGGCCTATGATCCCCATCCGCACGAAGCGTTCGCGCAGGAAGATGGAATTTCGTACGTAACCTTACCCGAACTTTTCGCCCAAGCGAAGATCATCTCGCTGCACTGTCCGCTCACCGAAGAAACGCACCACCTCATTGATGCCGACGCCATTGCCCAGATGTGCCCGGAGGTGATGCTCATCAACACCAGCCGGGGAGCGCTGGTGGATACCGCCGCGGTGATCAAGGGGCTGAAATCTCGCAAAGTTGGGTACTTTGGGCTGGACGTGTATGAGCAGGAGGAGAACTTGTTCTTTGAAGATTTATCGGGATCCATCATTCAGGACGATAAGATCACCCGCCTGATGACCTTCCCCAACGTGCTGATCACCTCACACCAAGCCTTTTTCACGCGCGATGCGATGAGCCAGATTGCTGAAACTACCCTTCGGAACATCACGGATTTTGCGCAGGGCCGAGCGTTAGAGAATCAAGTTCAAGCCCGTTGAGCCGAGCTATTGATAAGAAAAGCTTTCTCCATTGCGCAAGCTCCGCTGTGTCAACCAACCTCCAACCCAGTAGCAACCTAACCACTTTATGATTCCGATCCAACTAGTAGTCTTTGACATGGCGGGCACCACGGTGGCGGGCCACCACGAAGTGCACCACTGCTTGCAGCAGGCTTTGGCCCAAGAAGGGCACGAGATCACCTACGACGAGGCCAATGCGGTGATGGGTTACCCCAAACCGGTGGCTATTCGGCAGTTGCTAGAAAAACACGGAGCGTCGGGCCAGGCTACAGCTGCCTACGTTGATCAAATCCACCGGGATTTTGTGCAGCGCATGGTAGATCATTACGCCAACGGCGCGGAGGTTCGCGAGAAACAAGGGGTGCAAGGAACCTGGAACGCACTGCGCAAACAGGGAATACGTATTGCCCTGGACACCGGCTTCAGCCGCCCCATCGCCGATGCAATTATCAAGCGATTGAACTGGCGTGAACTTATTGATGCCAGCGTGACCAGCGACGAGGTGAAGCGCGGCCGACCGCATCCGGACATGATCTTTCGGGCGATGGAGCGAACGGGAGTGTCTGACGTGAAGGCGGTGATAAAGGTAGGCGACACCGCTTCGGACCTACAGCAGGGCACCCAAGCCGGATGCGCCTTCGTGGTGGGCGTTACCACGGGAGCCTATTCAGCGGAAGAATTGCAGCGAGAGCCGCACACGCACCTGATTGAACAATTGCCGGAGTTGTTATCGATTTTGGAAGTTGAGGGCTAACTAACCAATGCGGCGGTGTGAGGTAGGAGGAATTGGCGCGTAAAATAGCAAATATCGCTTATTTTCCATCGCTACGTTCTGAAAAATTCCGAAATGACGGTGTAAAAAGTTAAACGCGATTGCCCTGAAGCAAAGACGCTTTCTCCTAAGCAATTGCTCATCGTAGCAATTTTCCCACCTTCACCAACACCGTGATCGCGCCATCACCATTCAGATAAGTCTGAAACATGGTTTTTAACCCGATGGTATACTGCTGCCTTATTCGCACCTCCTGTTCTACGATCACACTGCCGCCCGAGAGAAAAACGATATTCCGGCGAACCTTCGGGTTGGCGCCAGCTCGAGATAACCACGATAAGATTGATCTCGTACGTACATCAGCGACGGTCCGGTGCCGACTTTGAAATGATACCCCCGGTCGTTGCCGAAGGGGGAGATGAAAAAATTGCCGTCAATGTGTCCAGTGGCGTTTCTGGAAAATAGGGTAGCGTACTCGCTGGCATCGTACCACTGCGAATCGCCGTATCCCGCTCCAACTGCGAGTGAGCCACTGAAGTAACGATTTAGTCGGTGGACTGCTTCTCCTTCTAACTTGACGACTAACACGTCACCAGTTCCTAAGAAAGAAAATCCCAGCCCGGCATTTGCCTCATGGACGAGTTGAGCATTAACGTTTTCGCTAATGAAAGCGAAGAAGAGAGTCAACGGCAGCAGAAACAATTTGGGTAGCATCATAGCTAAGGAATCCACTTCCCCTTCCCAAAATCCGGCTTGCGCTTCTCCAGAAAGGCGTTGCGGCCTTCCTTGGCTTCGTCGGTCATGTAGGCCAGGCGGGTGGCTTCTCCGGCAAACACCTGCTGCCCCACCATCCCGTCGTCGGTGGCGTTGAAGGCAAACTTGAGCATCTTAATCGAGGTAGGAGATTTCTGAAGAATCTCCTGCGCCCAGTCGTAGGCGGTCGCCTCCAGTTCGTCGTGCGGCACCACGGCGTTCACCATACCCATATCGTAGGCTTCCTGCGCCGAGTAATTCCGGCCCAGAAAGAAAATCTCGCGAGCCCGCTTCTGCCCTACCATTTTGGCCAAGTAGGCCGAGCCGTAACCTCCGTCGAAGCTGGTGACGTCGGCGTCAGTTTGCTTGAAGATGGCGTGTTCTTTACTAGCCAGCGTGAGGTCGCTCACCACGTGCAGACTATGTCCGCCGCCCACCGCCCAGCCGGGCACCACCGCGATCACTACCTTGGGCATAAATCGCATAAGCCGCTGCACTTCCAGAATGTTGAGGCGCGGCACCCCCGCCTCGTCCACGTAACCCTGGTGACCGCGCGCGCGCTGATCACCACCGCTGCAAAAAGCGTATACGCCATCCTTGGGAGAAGGCCCTTCACCCGATAATAATACTACGCCGATTGACGGGTCTTCGCGGGCGTCGAGGAATGCTTCAAAAAGTTCGCCCACGGTTTTGGGGCGGAAGGCGTTGCGCACCTCGGGACGGTTGAAGGCAATCCGCGCCACTCCGTCGGCCTTGCGGTAGGTGATATCTTCGTATACGTTGACGGTAGTCCAGGTGGCGTGGTTCATAAAAACGAGAATGTCGAACACCGAACAAGGAATACTGAATGATGAAGTAAATATTGTTACCTCATCATCCGATGTTCTTGATCAATATTCGTGATTTATTACTAGATGTCTTCTTCTTCGGTGTTGGTGCTGATGCGCTTGGGTTCGGAGGAAGAACCACCGAAGATTTGGGTAGGAATGATCTTGCGGATAAACGAAGAGCCGCCCTGATCCGATTGGTTTTGTTCTGCCTCAGCTTCGCGCAGTGCCCGCTGCCACATGGGAGCGAAGCCCTGGGCGCTTTCGGTCATAATGGCAATGGCCCGTTGGTACACGTGCAGGTTCATCACCTCGCGGCGACCCGGTTTTTGCGCCAGTGTCTGGTTAGTGATGCGCAGGTTTTCATTTTCCTTCTTGAGGCGATCAATCTCCAGTCGTCGCCCTTCGGTGGCTTCGGCCTCGATCTCCATTTTGTTCTGCAAATGGTTCTTCAGGGTGCCAATCTCTTTGCGCAACGAGCGTCGCTTCATGTTCTCACGCATGTAGGTGATGAGCACAACAAGCAGCCCGACGCCTAAGCCAATTAGAAAGGGAGGTATCAAGACGTTTAAATCTTCCATAGTAATTTAGTAGGTTGGGTAGAAAAATATCTTTCCACTCCTTAATTAACTGAATTAGGCCGTATTGGTTTCAGCCGGGAGGCAGACGAACCGTACAGTCAATCAACCCAATACGGGAGAGGGGCGGTGCCACGTACCACCGGCTAGTAAATTACTAACTTCTGATAATCTTCCTGATAGCCTAAGCCTTGCACAAAAGTTTTTTGAAAGTGCGCGTAGTCATCTTGCTTGTTCTGATAATGCGAAGGGTGTCTTTGATTTCCGTATAATTTCCGGGGTTCAACTCCCAGCGATTGCCTACGTGCATAGGATAGTACGATTCGTTCTGATTAGCCGAAGAGATTACCTCTTCTTGAGCGTGGCCCAACTCGGCCAGTGTTTCCTCCCGCGTGCAGCCGGGCAGAGTCGCTACCAAAAGGACGAAAACCATGATCCAGTATTTCATTGAGTGAACAGTTAAAGGGTGAAATATATACTACTCCCCAAGACCCGGATTTAGTCTGATTGGTTGGTTGATCATCATGATATTTTCGATTTCACTGATTTTACGGCTACCTCACTTAGTGACACCCCCGAACAAATTAAACTGCACTCCCATCTGCCCGTTGATGCCTAGCGTACTAAAACCGTAGGACTCAAAATAATCGGCGTTGGTGAGGTTTTTCAGGTCGACAAACAAGCTAAATCCGTTGGCTACCCGGTAACTCGCGTGGGCGTTGAGTAGCAGAAAGGGATCGAGGGTAGCCGCATTCGTGCTAAACGTACCAAAGTTGAAGTAGAGATCGTCGCGCTCTCCCTGGTACTGCGCCTGCAGCGATACGTTGATCCGGGGGGTAGGGGTGAAGCGCAACGAGCCCGACAGGCTGTGCCGGGGCCGCCGCAGTAGATCCGTAAAGGTAGAGTCCTGCTCCTGACTACCGCGCACGGTGGTGGTGCCCTCCAGATACGTGTACTGTCCGTCAATGCGCCAGCGCTCGCCCAACTGCCAGGAGGCTTCCACTTCCAGTCCCACCCCGTTCTGCCGGTCTTGGTTCAGATAGCCGTTAACAAACACCACTACTTGGTCGATGCGGCGGCGAAAGTAGGTGGCCTGCACCGTTGCGCGCCCATTGGTCGCCGCCCACTGTCCGCCCGCTTCTACCGTACGGCTCCGCTGGGGTTTCAGTTCGGCGTTGCCCCAGGGGGTGGCGTACAGCTGATACAGCGTAGGCGCCTTGAAACCCGTGCCCAACGAGGCGAAGGCCTTGAAAGTGGGGGTGAGTTGGTAAGAAGGGGCCAGCGAAACCGTCGATGCCTGACCAAACTGGCGGTGTTGACTAAACCGGTACCCCAACTCAGCGTTGAGTCCGCTCGCCGTATGAACCAATAACGTGGCGTACGGACTGACGATCGTCACCGAGGGATTGGGGCGCACCGTGGACGTGTCCTGCATCTGCTGCTGCTGCCCGTTCATGCCCACCATCAATTGAAGAAAATCAGTTAGCGTTACACTACCGTATACGTCTCCCTGATGAAAGCGCCCGTCGAACCGGGTTTCACCAAACTGCGCGCCAAAGGTGCGCTGGGTGCGGGTGTAGCCGTAGTGTCCGTGCAGGGTCAGCCGACGCAGGTTCACTTCGGCTTGCAGTCCCGGGTTAAGCAAGCGCAGGGCGTAGGTGTCGGTCGCGTCCGTAAAAGCTCCGGCGTCATTGTGACCGTCTACCACGCTGTAGCGCAAAAACGGACTGATCCGAACCCGCGCGTGGGGGGTAAGGTGCACCGTCGCCTGCAAGCCATCGCGGGCGGCACCGTCGCGGTCGTAGCCGGTGCTGTCGGGCGGAGGCGCCGCCTCGCTGAGTCCGTCGGTGGCCCAGTGCTGGTAGCTTACATCATAGCCCACCGGGCCCGCCGTGCCGCGCACGCCCAGGGTGCCCTGCCGGGTGTTGAGCGAGCCCCAGGAGGCTGATCCGTAGATTGATAGCGGATCGGGTTGAGCATCACTCCGGGTGATAATGTTCACCACTCCGGCAATAGCATCGTTGCCGTAGAGCGTCGACTGGCTACCCTTCAAAATTTCAATGCGTTCGATCTGCTCGGGCGACAGCAACCGCAGGTCGAAGGTGCTGCCCAGCAGGGTGGGGTCGGTCACCGGCTGGCCGTCGATCAAAATCAGGGTGTAGGCGGCGTCGGCACCCCGCAGATACAGGCTGCGGTCTTTTGCCGGGTTGCTGTAGGCTCCGTTCACGATCACGCCCGCCTGGGTTTGCAGCAGCTGGGCCAGATCGCTACCCGCCTGCTGCGCTATATCGTCGCGGGTGATGATCTGCACCGGCTTGGCCGTTTTTCGTAGCGGCAAGGGGATTTTGGAGGCGGTCACCACCAGTTCGTTCAGTAGCACACTATCAGTCAAGAGGGCTACGTCGGCGGAGTCCGGAGGGGTTTGCCCGAAACAAGGAGATAGTCCACTGAAAATTAGAAGAAAAATAAGGGGTGAAGCGTAGAGCATGCCAGTTGGTTGGGTTAAAACGAACTGACAGAATAGAAGCGAGGAGTGCTATCGTGGATACGGTCGAAGACACTGCCTGGCGCAAGCGCGTTTGGGCAGCCTCCACCACCAACCGTAGGTTTCGATCACAATCCTGACTTTTCCTCCGAAAGTCCGAATGGTTTTATTCGCCCGGGGCAGGTCTCCTGACTCGTCCGGCTTGCCCTGACCTTCCCATCTCGCGAGGCGAAACAGTGGTCAATCGTGGGGGCAGCCCTTCATTCGGACTTACAGTTGCGGGGACAGTTCCGGTTTTTCCGGTCAGGTAGACCGAAGCACCGGATTCCCTTTTAATCGGCACGCGCATGACGGGCTAGTGCCGAACCCTGGGTGAGGGGTAAAGATAGGGAAAAGCATGAAAATCAGGCATAAAATTGAGGATGTTTGACTTGTACACGTTTTGGCGCGTTAAAATTTGCTTACATAAGTCACATAACAAGATTTACAACAAAAGCGAAAAGTAAGCATGGTTCAGACGCGCATATGGCAATCTGCATAGAATTAGGAGCCGCTATTTAGACAACTCAGAAATGATGAGTATATGGGGATTTGTCATTCCAATAATCAATCTGTATAAGCCGTACAGAATTGCAAAGCAAATAGTGATCGAAACGCAGAATCAACTAAAAGAAATGATTCCGAACTACCAAGAACCGGCAAACTTTGCTATCATCAGAGTATGGTGGATATTATTCTTGATCACAAATTACATTGGAAAGCACGCTCTTAAATCAGCCTTCAAAACGGACACTATAGAACAACTGATCAGCTCGTCACAAATTTATCTCGTTTCTGATTTCGTTGATATTATTGCGGCATTTGTTACGATTATGATGATTAAGACCATTGCTGAAAAAGAACAAACGTTGTTTGAACAGTTTAACGAACCTACGTCCATAAACTAGTTTCAGCGCGCGCTTACTCATTTTTTGAGAAACGATTCACACCTTCAACGACTGCCACCGAATCAGCCACCAGCTCCCCTTCACCTTCCGATAAACACTCGTATAGCGCAAGTCTACTTGGAACGCGTCGCCCCGGTACCGGCCACGCACCCGCACCAAGCCATCGACCAAAGCAGTTTTGCCAAAAATTTGCACCCGGGGAGGCTGCTGCGGTTCGAACGATTGGTAGACGATATCCCCGGCCGCTACGCTCGCTATCAAGTCATCGGCCGATTCTTCCAGTCCGTTGCTGTGGATATACAGCAGATCAGGATGAAGCATCTTCCGCAGCGCAGCGGTATCGGCAGCGATCATGGCTTCGAAGCGGGCGTACTCGGCGCGTAGCACCGGAGAAGTTACGTCGGTCTGACTTGAGGCATTGTACGGAACGACAACCGAGCCTATGAACGGGAAAACGAGCTGAAGCAGGAGACTAATCGGCATATTATGGGATTAAAACGGGCATGAACATTAAGAATGCCCTGGACTCAAAATTGTTAAAAATAATAAATCCGAACGGTGAAATTCTTCATTCTAAGCAAAGAAATTACCTGCTGTCGGATTTCTAGCCGGGTTTCGTTTACTTCGGACTTTTATAAAAATGGTCTCACCAAACTTTTTCCCAATGACCGAGTCAATTCCTCTAAAAAGAGTAGTATCTCACAAGTACGCCGACATTTTGCGCGTACCGAACGAACCCATTCTCATCATTCAGTCCACCTCCACCTCCATACCGCTGGCCGATTTCAAAAGCATATTCGCGGAGGCCGGAACAATTATCAAGCAGGAAGGAATTACCAAGCTCGTTTTTGATAAGCGGAGCTTCAAGGTGTTCGACCCCGAGGCGATGGAGTGGTATTTCACCGAGTGGAAGGAAGATATGTTTGCCCACGGGCTGCGCACCCACCGCAAGATTATGCCCGAAAGCGTGCCGTTTAAGTACAGCGTAGACGCCAGCCGAAAAAGTATCTACGAGCGGTTTCCCAAGGGCAAGTTTCGGCAGATGGACATTCAATACGTCAACTCTATCGAGGAAGCGGTAGCCCGGTAAGGGCACTAGGGCATTCTTAACGTAGCAAGGTGGGCCAGCATAGCTCCGATGCTATGCTGGTTCTTTTGCGAAGCATCTGGTTCGATAACCCAGCGGCGGGGCGGCCCCGCAACTACGCGGACCACCGGACCGCCATCTGCGTTGTCAACCACCGTGTAACCGCTTCGCTCCAGGGCGCGCTGCGTCCAAAGGGCTTCTAGCCCGGACCCTTCTACCCGAACCGGCGGTCCCGCCGCCCGGGGCGGGGCAAACGCGCCGGTTTGCCGGTCGAAGGTGAGGCCTTCTTTCTCAAAAACGGCGGCCACCGCTCCCCGAAGCACCAGATCTTCGGGCACTCCGGCCTGCACTTGCCCCCCATGCATCAGCCACAGCTGATCGGCCATCAGCAGGGCCAAATCCAGGGCGTGGGTCGACAGCAAAACGGTTTTGCGGTGCTCATGCGCCAAGCGTAGCAGCAACTGCAGCACCGCAATCCGGTTGGGCACGTCCAGATGGGCGGTGGGCTCGTCCAGAATGAGCAGCGGAGTGCCTTGGGCCACCGCCCGGGCAATCATCACTTTCTGCCGCTCACCGTCGCTCAGCGAGCCGATGGGGCGGTGGGCAAAGTGCTGGGTATTGGTTTGCGCTAGGGCCTGACGCACGGCGCGCTCATCTTCCGCGGCCATTCCCCCGAACCAGCCGGTGTAGGGGTAGCGGCCGGTGGCCACCAGATCGTAGGTGGTCAGGTTGGCGTCGGGCGCTTCGCTGAGCACCACGGCCAGTTGGGTAGCGCGCCGCGCGGGGCTGAGGCGCGTGAGGGGTTGCCCGTTTAGGAATACCTGCCCCCCCAGGGGCGGCTGCATCCCCGCCAGGGTGCGCAGCAGGGTCGACTTGCCGCAGCCATTGGGGCCAAGCAGTGCGATGAGCTGGCCCGGCGCAGCCTGAAGTTTTAGCCCTTGGGACACAGGGTAAACCTGATGGCCGCGGCGGTAGCCGACGGTGAGCTGCGCCGCAGCGAGTGAGGGGGACGGTGGGGGTGAATGTATCAACCGGCTAATTTACACCGCATCAGCTGAAGTTTGATGCTTTCTGATCAAAAATCGATAGGAGTAGTGACCTTTGTCATGATTTCCATCCGCGAACTGCCAGCATTCGTTAGTTGGTCATCATTCCAACTGACGGATCCCAATAGTTTCGATCGATAAAACATAGTCCTGCTGCGCACTGTTGAGCAATTAAGGAACCAAATTTACGCTAATCCTTGATACAAAATTCAGCTACCGCGTCTTCACCGAGCAAACAAACCCAACTACGGAACCGCCGCGGCTTCCTAAAGCAGGGAGCTTTGGCGACGATGACTACCCTACTCGGCACCCCCATTGTGCACGCCGCCCGCCTGCCCGCCGGATACATCCCCCTGGCTTTCGGCGTGGCTGATGATCCGCTGGACGGGAAAAATGAAGCCATGATCGTGCTCAACGACCGCCCCTGGAACATAGAAATGCCTCCGCACGCGCTGGACGAAAAAGTTACGTCTTTCCCCAACATTTTTGTGCGCAACAACGGCCTGGTTCCTAATGAACTGGATGCCCGGAACTGGACGCTTTCGTTCGGCGGCGAGTCGGTGCAGTCTAAAAAGTCGTACTCGCTGGACGAACTGAAGAAGAAGTTCACCGCCTATACCTATCAGTTGGTGCTGGAGTGCGGGGGCAACGGGCGCGCTGGCTTTTACCCCCCGGCGGCGGGCAACCAGTGGCAGGAAGGTGCCGTGTACTGCGCCGCCTGGACCGGAGCGCGGCTGCGCGACGTGCTACAGGACGTGGGTATCAAGGGCGATGCCGAGTATATCGGCTACTACGGCACCGACCGGCACCTGAGTGGCGACCCCAACAAAGTGCCCATTTCGCGGGGGGTGCCGATGAACAAGGCCTGGCAGGATGAAACGCTGGTGGCCTGGGCGATGAATGGCCAGGACATTCCCGTGATGCACGGCTTCCCGTTGCGCCTGGTGTGCGGCGGCTGGCCCGCTTCCACCTCGGGCAAGTGGCTCAACAAAATCGTGGTGCGCAACCAGGTGCACGACGGCCCCAAGATGCTGGGCGACTCTTACCGGGTACCGGCGTATCCGGTGGAACCGGGTCAGGAAGTGCCCGACGAGGACATGGTTATCATCGAGTCGATGCCGGTGAAGTCGCTGATCACCTACCCGCAAACCGGAGCCATGTTTAACCGAACCCGTAATTTGGAAGTGCGCGGTCACGCCTGGGCGGGCGAACGCAGCGTCGCTAAAGTGGCCGTGTCCACTGATTTTGGAGCCACCTGGCAACCCACTGAGCTACAACCTCCCGCCAACCGCCTGGCCTGGCAGCACTGGACCGCCTCGCTGCGGTTTCCGAAGGCCGGGTACTACGAAATCTGGGCGCAGGCCACCGACAACGAAGGGGTGAGCCAGCCGATGGTCATTCCCGGTTGGAACCCCAAAGGATACTTGAACAACGCCTGTCACCGCATCGCCGTCAAAGTGGATCAGGATTGATAAGATTTTTACAGGATAGGCGGGGTGATTATCAGGATGGAAAGGAAAAATATTGAACAAATAGGATGAAACAATCTTCAAGAGATTTAGTGAAAGGGTTGCTTAAGATCACCCAGGCCGTGATAGGTATTGTGACGCTGCTGTTCGTCGGTACCGCGGTGGTCATTTATCTGCTCGTGGCTGACCCCGCCGCCCCGGTAGCCCAAGCCCTCCCCGAAGTAGAGGAAGCTTTAGTGGCCCCGGCGGCTACCGTAGCCGCTGCGCCCGACATAGTAGACGGCAAAGATGTGCAGACCGGGTTGCTGGACGGAGAAGGGTTGCGGGCGGTGAAGGCCAACTGTCTGACTTGCCATTCGGCCAAGCTGGTCACGCAGAACCGCTTTACCCGCGAAGGGTGGCATGACAAAATCGTTTGGATGCAGGAAACCCAGGGACTGTGGGATTTGGGCGAAAACGAACCGGTTATCCTGGATTACCTGGCCGAGTTTTACGCACCCGAAGTACGCGCGGCACGCCGCCAGCCGCTGACGGATATTGAGTGGTATAAGCTAGCAGACTAGGCGAAAAACTGGTCAAATGATCAGCCAACCATATCCACTAGCGCTCGGGGCAGAATACCACCGACGGCAAACCTATCGCACCGACGTAGTCAAGTCCCAATTGCATCGCACTGATAAGGCAGGTCACCTGATCGAGACTCTAACCTCGATCCAAGCATCCTGCTCATCTCCTTAATCCTGTAAATCCTGATCCTACTTCTCTATCCTGCCCCATCCCCTTCATCCTGCCTATCCTGATCCTACTTAGAGGGAGGTTGCGTAGGACGTACTTCCACCTTGCTGGGCAAGGTACGCGGGTGCATGTGCAGCAGGTCAACCACCAACTGTCCCATATCCTCGATCTGGATCTTCCAGTCGTCCTGCTGATCGGGCTGATGGCCGTTGAAGTGGGTAGCCACCGAGCCGGGCATAATGGTCGATACCTTAACGCCGTGCTGTCGCAGGTCAAGCATCACCGACTGGGTGAAACCGGTGAGGCCGAACTTGCTGGCGTTGTAAGCCGAGCCTCCCGCAAAAAAGTTGGTGCCCGCCAAGCTGGAGATGGTGATGATATATCCTTGCGACTTCTTGAGGGCGGGCAAAGTAGCCTTAATGCTGTAGAACACGCCGGTCAGGTTGGTGTCGATCACCTCGTGCCACTGTTCGGCGGTCATTTCTTCAATGGAGGCAAAGTGCCCCAGTCCGGCGTTGGCCACCAGCACGTCGAGCTGCCCCCACTTTTCCAGCACCTTGTCAACGGCCTGCTGCTGCGAGTCCATATCCCGCACGTCGGCGACCACTCCGATGGCTTCGCCCGGACTGAGTTTGTTAAGCTCCGCAGCGGCCTCGTCGGCTGATGACTGCGAGCGGCTGGTAATGGCGACGCGCATGCCTTGCTGCACTAGCGCAGCGGCGGTGCCGTAGCCAATTCCTTTACTACCCCCGGTGATGAGGGCTACTTTGTTATCTAATTCTTGCATGGTGAGTTAGGGTTACGTGGTTTGTTAGTAGCACAACCAGAAAGGACGTCCGTGGTTTGCTTTATGGGTGCTTTAACTTCTCGTTATGTTTCGCCGATACAAACAAGCCCGCCAGCGAGGTGAATGCCGTCACCAAAAAGAACAGCAGCGTAAAGGTGATCGCGGTCTCCTGCTCAATGGCTAAATACTGAAAGCCGTACAGAAACACCAGTTCGCGCGCGCCCACGCCCCCGATGGTGAAGGGCAGCACCGCCACCACCGACGACACCATAAACAGCGTCAGATAATCCAGGTAGTGCTGCTGCACCGACAAGCTTAGCAGCAAAAAGATCGCGGCCAGCACCTGCCCGGCCTGTACCCAGAACGACAGGTGGGTGGTGGACCAAAACTGCGAACGGAACAAAGGAAAGACCCAGCGCACTCCCAGGTAATACCCCGGCAGCACCAGGGCAGTGCCAACGATCACCAGCGCGTCGTAGTAGGGCACGTCTACCGTAAAGGAGCTAAACAGCAAAAACCCGCCCGTCATCATCACCAGCAGGGCCAGTCCGCTCAGGCGGTCCAGCAGGGTGGCCCCGGCCAGTCGCTTCACCGTGGCATCGTGCTGCTGCTTGAGCAGGTACACTTTGTAGCCGTCGCCCCCGATGCTGCCGGGCAAAAATAGGTTGTAGAACATACTGATGTACAGCAACCGAAGGTTGTAGCCGTCCGACAGACGAATGCCCAGCGGATACAGCAGAAGTTTGAACCGAAAGGCCGCCACCACCTTGGATAAATTGAAGGCCAGCAGGGCCAGCGCAAAAAAACCGACGTTGGTTTGCAGCAGCGTCTGCCAGGTTTCTTGCAGATCAATCTTGCGAAACACGAAGTACAGCGCCGTGGCCGATAGCACCAGCTTAATCAGAAAGCCGACGCGCTTGCGGGTAGCCGTCTTAGGGTTCGGGGGCAGCGTTGGGTTGGTTGGGACCAAAGGTTACGAGTAAGAATTCGCGGTCGTAGGTGGTAAAGGTATAAAAAACCGTGTACTTCCGGTCAGAAAGCAACTGGGAGTCGACCAAAAAGTAGCCGGTGGCCTCGTTGGGGGTTTGGTAGGCCAGCACCTCCTGCCGCGCGCGCTCAAGGTAGAACACGGTGGTCAGCGAAAAGCGCGTGCCGGGGTAGAGGTGCAACGCCTCTCCCTGCGTTAGCTCGGCCACCCGCAGTCCGTACTCTTTTTGCTCATACCCTTTGCCCATCGTCGCCCGGACGGGCAAAATGGTGAAGTCAAACACCAGGCGAAGCAGCCCCACCAGGGCGATCACCAGCAACAAACTGTGCTGCGGCTGCCGCACCTGAAGCACCAACAACCCTGCCGCGCCCAGCACCAACGCCGTAGCCACCGCTCCCGCGCTGAAGGGCACCTCCGGCAGGGGCACAAAGGGCAGGGCCAGCCCGGCCACCACCGTGAGCACCAGCAACACCCGCACCGCGACGCGGAAGACGCGGTGCCGGATATCGACCGTTAGCGGATAGCTGTGATAAGCATAAGTAAGCACGATCACCAGCAGGGGGTAGAGCATGTACACGTAGCGCGAGCGGGTGCCGGGCGACAGCCAGTACACCAACCCATTGCCCGCCAGCATCAGCAGACAAAAACCTACGAAGGGTTGTTGCATTAGCGTACGCAGCATACCGCGCCGCAGCAGGAAGGGCAGCAGTAGGGTGGCCGGAGCCACGTTCTTGAGCGTCTCCAGCGGAAACAAAAACAGGTGCGCCAGCAGCGCTCCGATGCTGTTCTTAAAGGCGGTGCGCTCGCTGGTCTGCGACCACAGCGACTCCTCGCTGCCGAAGTACGACATCACGTCGTTGAACTGATGATAGTAGGCGAAGTAGCCACCCACCAGGGCCAAAAAGACCGCAATACCCGCCAGGTGCGCCCCGGTGAACAGCTTCCGCAGGTCGCGCCGGTAGGCCAGCCACACCAGCACCGACACTCCCAGGAATACCGGCGACGGCAAGCCCTTAGTCAGCGTGCCCACCGCCCCCAGCGCGTAGGTGATCATAAACATAGCGTAGTACTGCTGCCGTTGGTAGAAATGAAACAGCGTGAAAAAGCTCGCCAGGGTGATCAACGCGTAGAACAGATCAATCTCCCCGGCGGCGGTAGAGAAGTAGAACACGATATCCACCATCGCCAGGGTGAGCAGCCCGGCGTAGATGCCGAACGTGCGGTCCACGTAGCGGCGGCCCAGCGCAAACACCAGCCCGCCCGTGGCCACAAACGAAACCACCGACAGAAAGCGCACCGCCCACTCCGAGTGGTTGCCCCACAGCCAGTACGATGCTCCAATCACCCAGTTATAGACCGGCGGCTTCTTATAATAGTACTCGCCCATCTCGGTGGGCACTATCCAATTGTGACGAAACAGCATTTCCAACGAGATCAGCGCCCGCCGGGGCTCCTCCAACCGCAGCGGGGCCAGCCCCAGGTGAACGAAGAAGCCCAGCAACAGCAAGACGAAGACAACCCCTGCTAACAAGTTGATCGGTGACGTACGGGATGGAGTGGGAGAGGGCAATGCGAAGCGGCTTTGCGGCAAACTTCGCCATTCGGACGGACAACAACAACCGCCCTTCATCAATTAATTGCCGCATCGGCTGGAGATAGAAGATAAATTACGGAACTTTGTCACTGGCCGCCGTGGAACGGTCACTGGCGATCGCTGCGCGATCATTGGTCAAAATTACTGAGGAGAAGGGAGAAGAGACAAAGGACAAAAATGAAGATAATCGACAAGGTTGCTTTGGTGAAGACCGATGCGGGAAAAATGCTGATGGCCCGATCAAGGGGCAAAACTAAATACTACGCCCCCGGGGGCAAACGAGAAGCGGGCGAAACCGACGAACAAACCCTGTCTCGTGAAATTAAAGAAGAACTAAACGTTAGCATTCTTGCCGATACCATACGATACTTAGGCACGTTCGAAGCACAAGCCGATGGACGGGCTGCCGGAGTGATCGTCCGGATGATCTGCTACGAAGCAGACTACCTGGACGTACCGGAAGAAAGCGCCGAGATCGAAGAAATCAGGTGGCTCTCCTTCGCCGATATTGATCTGGTAGCCGAGGTAGACCGGCAGGTATTCGCCTTTCTAAAAGATCTCGATAAGATTACCTAAATCGCGTACAGACGCGATGCATCGCGTCTCAACCCGCGATTAATCGCGTCTCAACGAAAATACCTATGACCCCCCTCCAACACGCCCGTGACGTTCTCCGCATCGAGGCCGACGCCATTGCCCAACTGGCCGAGCGGCTCGACGAGCAATTCGAGCAGGCGGTACGTTGCGTGATCGAGGGCACCGGCAAGGTGATCGTGTCGGGCATGGGCAAGTCAGGCATTATTGGGAAGAAGATCGCCGCCACCCTGGCCAGCACCGGCACGCCCAGCTTCTTTATGCACCCCGGCGAAGCCTACCACGGCGACCTGGGCATGGTGGACCCCCACGACGTGGTGCTGGCTATTTCCTACTCCGGCGAAACCGACGAGATCCTGCGGCTGATTCCCTTCTGGAAGGACAACGGCAACGTGCTGATTGCCCTCACGGGGAACCCCCGCTCCACGCTGGCCCGCTACGCCCACTTCCACCTCAACGGGGCCGTTGCCACCGAAGCCTGTCCGTTCAACCTCACGCCCACCTCCTCCACCACGGCGGCCCTGGCGCTGGGCGACGCGCTGGCCATTGCCATCATGAAGGAGAAAGACTTCAAGCCCGAGAACTTCGCCCGCTTCCACCCCGGCGGCTCGCTGGGCAAGCGGCTCGTCACCCGCGTGGAGGAGGTGATGCAGCGCGACGCCCTGCCGCTGGTGCAGCCCGACACCAACGTGAAGGAGATCATCCACCGCATCAGCAACCACCGCCTCGGCCTGGCCATCGTGCTCGATGCGCAGCAGCAGGTGGTAGGCATCATCACCGACGGCGACATCCGCCGGGCGATGGAGAACAACGAGCAAACCTTCTTCACCCTCACCGCGGCCGACTTCCCCACCAAAGCACCCAAGACCGTGGCCCCCGCCGCCAAGCTGGCCGAGGCCGAACGCCTTATGAACCACCACAAGATCAACACCCTGCTGGTCACCGACGGGCCGCAGCTATTGGGCGTGGTGCAGATTTATGATATTGTTTGATTCTAAATGCAAAAAGACAAACGTATGAGAAATGCAATGATAATTATTTTACTTCTTGGACTTGCTTCCTGTAAAATGAGCAGAGAAAAGCCGTTGACGGATAATCCCGAACTAATGAAAATTTATGAGGCTGACCAAGCGGACAGGCAAACTGATAATATTGATTGGAGCGTTGTCTCAAAAAGGGATAGTTTGAGAGAAGTAAAAATTTATCAACTCTTGGACTCAAACAAAGTGCAAACCTCTAAAGACTATCATAATGCAGCAATGATTTTCCAGCACGGAGGCGATTCCACTGCGTATGGCATGGCGGTTAAATTGATGCGTAAATCTATTGAATTAGATTCCACTGCAAATAAGTGGCTTTTAGCTGCGGCCATCGATAGACACTTATTGAGTAAAGATGAACCGCAAATTTACGGAACTCAGTATCAAAAATTTGGAGAAGACGAACCTTGGCAGCTCGGAAAATTGGACACCACCAAAATTTCTGATGCGGAACGAATAGAATACGGCGTAGAAACTTTAGCAGCGCAAAGGGAGAGAGTTAAGCAAATGAATAGCAAGAAGTTATCTGAACTCATCGTTCAAGGAAAATCCGTAGATGAAGTGATTGAGGTCATTAAATCGGAGAATAAAAAAGATCCCGAATTTGATATTTCAGAAATTGGAATTAATAGTTTTGGCTACAAGTTGTTGGGACAAGGCAAAAATAGCGAGGCGCTAAAAGTATTCAAACTTAATACAGAATTGTATCCAGACAAATTTAATACTTGGGATAGTTATGGGGAATGTCTTTTAACTTTGGGGGAGAAAGAAGAAGGAATAAAGGCGTATAAAAAATCGTTAGAGCTTAATCCTAAGAATAAAAATGCGGAAACTATAATTCAACATAACCAATAATAAAATATAGCAATAGCTGTAAGAAATTGCTTGCCCCTGACCACCCCCAAGACAATGCTTTCCTCTAAAATTCACTCTAGTCATAGGGTAGCGAAGCGTCCTACCACCCAACCGGCATCGCTGTTTTGAGCCCTAGCAAAGTAACAACCTTACCACCATAACAATGAAAAAACTACTGTTTGTCTGCGTAGAGAACGCTAACCGAAGCCAGATGGCCCAGGCGTTTGCCAAGATACACGGGCAAGGGCGGGTGGAAGCCTACAGCGCCGGTTCAAAGCCCTCGGGCCGGGTGAACCCCAGGGCGATAGAAGCCATGAAAGAAATCGGCTACGACCTGACCACGCACACCAGCAAGTCGCTCAACGACATTCCGACGGGGCCGTTCGACTACGTTGTGGGTATGGGCTGCGGAGAGAAATGCCCCTGGGTGCCCGCCCGGCACCGCTTAGACTGGGACATCCCCGATCCGAAAAACATGGACCAAGACGAGTTTCAGCAGGTGCGGAACTTGATTGAAAACAAGGTGAGAGCACTTTTGAAAGCTGAAGAAGTGCCCACGCAAAACAAAGAAACATGATACACTTAATCTGGGCGGTTTTAAACCTTGCGCTGTGGCTCTATTTTTTCTACTTAATTGCCGCATTGATCTTGATTGGGAGACGGGCTTTTCAGGGCAAACTGCGCGCCTTTTCCATTTTGTTATTGATCATAGGGGCGGGGCACCTACTAAGCGCTAGTGATGGTGAGGCAACCAATCAGATAACGTTTGCTGAAAAGCATGATTCGCCGGACGGTAGCAGCTCACAATGGATTACGCTCGATGATAACCTTTCTTTTGATACTAAAGCCTGGATCAGGTATTCATCCGGAAGGATGAAAAGGCATCTTATCAGGTAAGTGGAACCTTGAAGTGGAACTTGTTCGGGGTGAACGTATACAATCAAGACAAGAACTTTTCTAGTTTTTAGGCGTAAATCCTACGGAGCTTAGTTGGACGTCAGCGACCCTTTCTGGTCGTAAGATAACGAAATGCGCGGCACCCGGCGTCCTACTAACCTATCTACGGTGACCTTCTTATGCCCCTTAAACCAGCGCCATGAAAGAATTCTGGAACGATCAATACCGTAGTGAAAAGTTTGTTTACGGAGAACAACCCAACGTTTTTCTGAAGGAGCAGCTAGACGCACTTCCCGCCGGAGGTATCTTGTTCCCAGCCGAAGGCGAAGGAAGAAACGCAGTGTACGCCGCCAGGCGGGGGTGGACGGTATCGGCCTTTGACCAGAGCAGCGAAGCGAAGAAGAAAGCCGGGCGCCTGGCCGCTCAGCACGACGTTGCCCTTTCGTACGAGGTGGGCACCCCGGAGACCCTGACCTACGCGCCGGAGCAGTTCGATGCCATCGCCCTGATCTACGCCCACTTTCCGGCCGATAAGAAGTCCGCCTACCACCAGACCCTGGCGACCTACCTGCGGCCCGGCGGCACTATCATCTTCGAAGCCTTCGGCAAGCAGCACCTCGACTACCAGCGCAACAATCCCCGGGTGGGCGGTCCGAAGAACCTGGCCATGCTGTTCTCTGCCGACGAACTGGCTGCTGACTTTCCCGACTTCGAAATTATCCAGCTACTGGAGCAGGCAGTAGAGCTGCACGAGGGGGAGGGGCATCAGGGAACGGGCTCGGTGGTCCGCTTGGTGGGGCGCAAGCCGTAGATGCATTACAACCTTTGCGTACTATATGGTGTCCTACTGGCTAAACTAGAATACGATCGTTAACTTAATCCCTCAAACAATGAAATCACTACGCTTTTTATGGATGGGCCTAATCCTGTTCGGTTGCGCTGACGACGAATCAGCCGTGTCTAACGAGGTCAACGACTACGTGGCCGGGTTGCTTTCCGGAAAGTATGAAAACGCGACGGAACTGCCCGCCTTCACGACGGAGGCGATTCCATACTTATTGGCCTACCGCAACGATACCCGAAAGATTACGAAGTTTCCCCGCAACCCGTTATCATCATATGCCGCTTTGGAATCAACGGTAGGGATGTACACCTTGTGGGCAATTGAATCTGTTCGAGAATTAATAGCCCCCTCCGGTGGGGCCGTGCTTCCTGGTCGGTTTCCTTCACTTAACCCGGTACTGGCCCAGTTCGAAGCTGACGGTCCCCGCATAGCAGAGACGTCCGTAGCCCAGCCCGTGGCGGCGGCGGCTTATCAGGCATGGTGGCAACAGTCGCAATCGCTGGGCGTTGATGAATTGATGAGAATAGACCCGCTGGAGAGTACTGATTATAGCTGGTTGTAGTACCTTTGTTTCCGATGAGTCAGGATGATCGTTGCTTCATCAACTGGACCCAGCCACCGTTGTCTACCAATTCCTTTCATTTGCGTACCATCGTTATCATCCCCGCCCGCCTGGCTTCGCAACGCTTACCCAATAAGGTGCTGCTCGATCTGCACGGCAAGCCAATGCTCCGGCGCGTGTACGAACAGGCGCTAAAAGCAAAGACCATCAATGCCGTTTACATCGCCACCGACAGCCCCGAGATTCGCGACGCTTGCGCCTACTTCACCGACAACATCCTCATGACCCGCGCCGACCACCCCTCGGGCACCGACCGACTGGCCGAAGCGGCGGCTAACCTGGACGCCACGGTCATCATCAACGTGCAGGGCGACGAACCCTTTATCGACCCCGCCCTGATCGACCAACTCGCTACCTGTCTGCACAATCCCGACGTGCCGATGGCCAGTGCCGCCTTCCGCATTCGCTCGGTGGCCGAATTCCTGGACCCCGCCCTGGTGAAGGTGGTGCTGGATGAGCAGCAGCGCGCGCTGTACTTCTCGCGTTCCCCGGTGCCCTTCGCGCGTCATCTGGATTTGCGTGAACTGGAAACCCTGCCCGACGACTTCCGGGCCTACGGGCACCTGGGCATCTACGCCTACCGGAAGGAGTTTCTGCTGCGCTACGCGTCCTTGCCCCCGACCTACCTGGAGCAAACCGAGCGGCTGGAGCAACTGCGGGTGTTGGAAAACGGCTATTCTCTGCGTATCATTGAGGCGAACCAAGCGAGCCTGGGCATCGACACTCCGGAAGACCTGGTGCGGGCGCGGGAGTGGGCGAAGACTTTCTTTGTCAATTGATCACGCAGATGAAATACAGTATTTGAATGGAAGAGCTATATAGTAAAATTCGGAAGGGGTTGTTTGTGATTAGTGGGCCGTGCGTGATTGAGGATGAGGAGACGGTGATGTATCTGGCCGAGCACATTGCGGAGATTTGCCAAAGGGTGGGAGTTACTTATATCTTCAAGGCTTCGTTTGATAAGGCGAACCGCACCTCCGTTGATTCGTTTCGGGGGCCGGGTTTGGAAGCGGGGCTGCGTATTCTGGAGAAGGTAAAGCAGTCGTTTGGGTTGCCGATTACCACCGACGTGCACGAGACGGCGCAGGTGGCGGCGGTGGCCGAAGTGGTGGACATTGTGCAGATTCCGGCGTTCTTGTGTCGGCAAACGGATTTGCTGGTGGCGGCGGGCAACAGCGGGAAGATTGTGAACGTGAAGAAGGGGCAGTTTCTGGCGGGGCAGGACATGCAGTACCCGGCCGAGAAGGTGGCCTCTACCGGCAATAAGAAGATCATGCTCACCGAGCGGGGCAACAGCTTCGGCTACGCCAACCTGGTGGTGGACCTGCGGAACCTGGTGGAGATGCGCGCCTTCGGCTACCCGGTGGTGATGGACGTGACGCACTCCACGCAGAAGCCCGGCGGACTGGGCGGCAAGAGCGGCGGCAACCGGGAGATGGCTCCCTACATCAGCGCGGCCGCCGCGGCGGTGGGAGTGGATGGCTTCTTCTTCGAGGTGCACCACCAGCCCGAGAAAGCATTATCCGACGGACCCAATATGGTGCGACTGGAAGACTTCGAGGGCATCCTGAAGAATTGTCAGGCTATTCACCAAGCTACCAACTTATGTTAGTCGACCAACTGGCCCGCGTGCGGATGTTTATCTTGGACGTGGACGGCACGCTCACTGACGGGGGCATCTACGTACTCGAACTCGGGTGAGGAGATGAAGCGCTTCCACGTGAAAGACGGCATGGCCATCGCGCGGCTGCGGCAACGGGATTACCACTTCGGGTTTGTGAGCGGCAGCAAGAGCGAGCGCGCCATCCGCAAGCGAGCTACCGATCTGGGCGTGGAGCGGGTGTACGTGGGGGCGGGCAACAAGCAGCAGGTGGTGGCCAGGTGGCTAGAAGAATTCAGCTTAGTGCCCGAGCAGGTGCTGTACATGGGCGACGACCTGAACGACCTGGAGGTGATGCGCTACTGCGGAGTGCGGGCCTGTCCGGCCGATGCTGCCGAACCCGTGCGCCAACTCGCCGACGTGGTCACCGAACGCCGCGGCGGAGATGCCTGCTTCCGCGAATTGGCCGATCGGTATTTTTCTTTAGATCATGAATCTTAGCTTTGATGGAAGGGGCTATTTGTTACCCCATGACATTATCGAGTGCGACATCAATACGCTTGAGACCTACTTTGTAGATGCGTTTCCGCTTTCAACTACCCGCCCAACACTGTGGAAGAATTACCAGCGTTACCTGAGCGATTTCAGCCGCGAGGTAACAGTTCATTTTACGCAGTGGTAAGTTCGAGAAGTTTTAATTCACTCAGACGACAAACCCTCGGGACATTATTAGGTAACGTATTGTAGATTTTCAATTATTCAGACCAAAGAAACATTTAGATGAGTATTGGTCGTTTTCTTTAGAAGACCTGGGGTTGGATGCTTATTTGGTAGAAGTTTATCCACCAGAAAGCGATCAGCATACAACTATCACTGAGAACTTTCGCCGTATTTGGCAAAACCGCTTTGGGAAAGACCGTGATGGTCATCCGAAGGGATTTATTAAACTTGATTGGTGAAATGGAGGAGCTACAACCTCAACTACAATCTAACATCGCTCGCTTGCTTGAACTCATTCAGCAATCTAATCACTTGCTAGAGTCTTTGAGAAAAGCCAGCCGATCCGATGTAGATTTAATGATACGGCAGGAAAAGTACTTACAACGTCAGTATACCGCAGAGCTCAACCGACTGATGAAGCCGTTTAAACTTGCGGTGCATCTTCGGGAGGACTAAATGCGTTTGAAGCATTTGTTACTCGCTGAGCCGAAAAGTCAGTCATCAATGGTTCGCAAGTTGATCATTCATCGAACCCAATTCCCTAACCACCCCGATTTATAGACCTTCAATATCCTCGTATATTCGGTGCATCGGCACTTATCCGGTGCATCGGTACTTGCAAGTTGAGGGAACGAAGCACAACTTCCGTTTCTGCCCCTTCAAAGTACTCCATGACCCATTTTTCTTCAACTGATTTTCGATGGCGCGTCTCTACCGCCCACCGATCTTGTTCGATTAGAACATACTCTCGTAAGGAAGGCAGTTGAGAAAAGTACCAAAATTTCTGTCCGCCCGCCGTGGACACGGGGTCGTAGTCGGCGGTGCTCTTGGAAAGCACTTCTACCAGCAAAACAGGATTTGTGATAGCATTCATCTCGGTTGATCTTTCAATTGGGCGACAGGCTACACTCAAATCCGGATGGAAACCTTTATTCACCGCAGGCACATATACTTTTAAGTCACTGTTGAAGCGACGGCAGCCCGGCGGCAAATTATCTCGCAGCAAGTCGGAAATATTGGTAGCAATGGCGCTATGCTCCGGAGAACCAACATCCGTTGCGGCCCCCGCCATGGCAAACACTTCTCCGTTCCACGGGGGCCATCATGGTACTCATACTCATATCGTATACCCGTTTCTTCCTCGATCTGCTGATATTCAGCCAACGAATATCCTCTTTTAGGAACAGCTTCCATAGGTTTAGGATTTATGTAATGAGATAGACGCTAATAGTTTACGAAATTAGTTATTTTGACCAACTATTTGCACCCTTCAGGCTGAAATTGAGTTTTTAGTCAACTGATGCAATATTCTACTATTCGCCACTTTATCTTAACACTTGCTTACAAAAAGACTTAAAACCCAATACCCCTAACCACTCCCCCAAGTCACCCAACACCCAATCCCCCTAACCACCCCGAAAATCATCTAACCACCATCCACTTTTGAGCTTTGTTTATCCGCAGTTTCTGTGGGGACTGCTGGCCCTCAGCATCCCGATCATCATCCACCTGTTCAACTTCCGGCGCACCCGGCGGGTGTACTTCAGCAACACCGCGTTTTTAAAGAACGTGAAGGAGGCCACCACCTCCAAGCTGAAGGTGAAGCACCTGCTGATCTTGCTGGCTCGCCTGGCCTTTATCACGTTTCTGGTGCTCACCTTCGCGCAGCCGTTTATACCCGGCAACGCGGGCAGCGACGTGGCCACCAATAAGCTGGTGTATCTCTACCTGGACAACTCCCTAAGCATGGCCTCCGAACTGGCCTCGGGCGTGCGCAGCATCGATCAGGGCGTGAGCGTGATCGAACGAGATCAGCAGTCAGTACCCCCGCAACACGCAGTATAAGTTGCTGACCAACCAGTTCGGTAACTTCTCGCGCGTGCCCAAGAACAACGAAGAGCTGGCCGAACTGGCGGCGGGCACCGAGCTGGCGGCGGGCTCACGCACCGCGCAGGAAGTAATCGATAAGGTGCAGAACGACCGGCAGTCGGCTGAGTTGCAGGGCGACGCTTCTTTTGAGGCCACCGAGCTCTACGTGATCTCCGACTTTCAAAAGTCCACGCTGGGCAATCTGCAACCGCTGCAAGCCGACACTGCGCTGCGGGTCAATTTGGTGCCTGTGGTAAACTCTTTTACCCGCAACCTGTACGTCGATTCGGTATACCTGGATAATCCGTTCATGCTGGCCGACCAAGCCAACGAACTTACGGTGTCGGTGCGCAACGAAGGAGGGGAAGCGGTGCGCGACCTAATCGTTCGCCTGCTCATCAACGAGCAGCAGGTGGCCAATGCCAGTCTGGACATCAGCGCTTTTTCGTCGGGATTGCTTCGCTTTCCGCTCAACTTTCCGCTGGAGGCCAACAACCGCTGTGCGCTGCAATTTGAAGACTACCCCGCCACCTTCGACAACGAGTTTTTCTTCACGCTCAACCTGGGAGATAAGATCACGGTGCTGGAGATTACGGCCAGCGGACAGGGTACCTCGAACGTGGCCCGCGTGTACGCCAATGAGCAGCTCTTCGACTTCCAGTCGTTCGGAATCAACAACCTGGACTACAGCCTGATAGAAGAGGCAGACCTGGTGGTGCTCAACGAACTGGGCAATGTGAACGAGGAAACCAGCCGCTCGATCAGGCCCTACGTGCAAGGGTACTTGGAGAGCGGCGGACACCTTGTTTACGTGATGCCCGCCACCGGCGACATTGCATTTTTGCGGCAGATCACCGGCAACCAGGGCCTGGTGGCCGAGCGGGTGCCCTTGCCCGACTCGGTGGCAACCGCCCCGGCGCTGGCCAATCCCGACCTGGCCAATCCGTTCTTCAGCAATATGTTCGACGGAGAAGAAACCAATTTCGAGATGCCCGCGGCCGTCTCGTTGGTCAACCACAACCTGCGGGGCGAAGCCTACCTGCGCTACCGCACCGGCGATCCCTACTTGCTTGCTTTGCGCAACGCCGCCACAGCGGCCAAGCAAATCTTTGTCTTTACAACTCCCCTGCGGCAGGAGTTCACCAGCTTGTACCGGCACGGCATCTTTGTTCCGGTAATGTACCGCCTGGCCTCGATGGGCAAGTCGCTCGAAAACCCCGCTGTACTATTCCGTGGAAGAACCCACGGTGGTGCTGCGAACCAAGCAGTGGGAGCGCAGCGAGAACGGTGAGGTAACCAACGGGGCGGTCTACCGGCTGCTTCACGAAGACCAGGAAGTGATTCCCGCGCAACGAACCGTGAACCAGCGCCTGATCATGGAGCTGCCGCCGGACCGCCTGGAGGCGGGCTTCTACGATCTGGTACGCTCGTCACCGACGGCAACTGATTCGTTACCGCTGGTCACGCTGTCCTTTAACGTTGACGAACAGGAGTCGGAGATAGAACCGTACTCGTTGAATGAGATCAGTGAGCAGATTGGAAATGCTTCGAACGTTTCGGTATACGAAGCGGAGGACGTGGAAACCTTTAGCGCCCAACTACAGAACCAGAACAATCAGCAGTCTTTCTGGCGATACACGCTCTTGCTGGCCCTGTTCTTTTTGCTGATCGAGGTGCTGCTGATTCGTTTTTTGTAGGGACTGCGTTTGTACTTAAAATCCCTTACCTTGCCGCGGTTTAATATATCACGAACGCACCAACCGTAACCAGAAGCCCAGTAAACCGTGGTTGGACTTCTGGTGGGCTACTTTATGAACGTCCTTCTAAAATCAGCTACCCTACTTGACCCCGCCTCCGCGCTGCACCAGCAGAAAGTTCACCTGCTGGTGCGCGACGGGATGATCGCTTCGGTGGAAGCCGCCACCGATGAGGCTCCGGAGGGGCCATTCGATCATACCATCGCCAGTGATAATCTGCACGTGTCGGCGGGGTGGTTCGACTTACAGGCGCATTTCTGTGATCCGGGGCTGGAGCATCGGGAGGATTTGCGCAGCGGTGCCCAGACCGCCGCCGCGGCGGGATTCACCGAGGTGGCGCTGCTGCCCAATACCGAGCCCACGGTGCAGACCAAGAACGAAGTGCGGTATATCCTGGGCGCTAGCCACGGGCCGGTGCAACTGCATCCGCTGGCGGCCGTGACGCGCCACGCGCAGGGCGAGGAGCTTACCGAGATGATCGACCTGCACCACGCCGGAGCGGTGGCCTTCACGGACGGTTTGCACGCGCTGGAGCACCGGCAGGTATTGCTCAAGGCCCTGCAGTACGTACAAAAGTTCGAACGGACTGCTCATCAATCGGCCGGAGGACACGCAACTGACCGCCTACGGAACCATGCACGAGGGAGTGAACAGCACCCGCTTGGGCCTGAAGGGAATGCCCGTGCTGGCCGAAACCCTGGCGCTGGAACGTGATCTGCGCTTACTGGCCTACGCCACCGAGTTCGCCTACGCGCACCCGCCCCGCCTGCACGTGAGCAACGTGTCGTCGGCCGCCTCAGTGGAGTTGGTGCGGCAGGCCAAAGCTCGGGGACTAAACGTGAGTTGCGACGTGGCGGCTCACCAACTGGTGTTTGATGACGCTAGTCTGCTATCATTTGATACGAACTACAAGGTGAACCCGCCGCTGCGTTCGCTCGACGATCAGCGGGCACTTCGAGCGGGCCTGGCCGACGGCACCATCAACGCGATCGTGTCGGCCCACCTTCCGCAGGACGAAGAGGGCAAAAAGTGCGAGTTTGATCTGGCCGAATTCGGGATGCTGGGGCTGCCTACCGTACTGCCGGTGGTGAGTCAACTGACGCGCGAGGGTGCTTCATTGCCTCAGCTAATCAACTGTCTGACGAATCGTCCCCGGCGGTTGCTCAAGTTTGAGCTTCCAAAAATTAGGGTAGGAGAACCGGCTAATCTGACGGTATTTGATCCCACGACAAGTTGGACCTGGGATCGGACGACGAACTTTTCTAAATCGATCAATCATCCGTGGTACGGCCGGGAGCTGGTCGGCAAGGTGCGGGGCGTGTTTCACCAGCAGCGGCAGTACGTGGCCGGAGAAACCGCGATGGTCTTGTGAAAAAATACCCGATTCTGATGGTGGGGCTGCGCTACGGGCTGGTGAGCGGGGCACTGTCGGCAACGCTGTTCTTTGCCGTGACGTTCTTCGGCGAAAATCCGCTCATCGTGAATAAGTGGTTCGACTACTTTCTCATTCCGGTGCTGGTGTTTGCGGGCATTCGGGAGTTTCGGATTTACTACAACGCGCGCGCGCTGCAGTTTTGGCAAGGGGCCAGCGTCGGGTTTATCGTTTACGTGACCACCGCCCTGGTGTTTGCCGCGGTGATTGGACTGTATTTGGCCACTTACGGTCAGCCCTGGGCCACTGATTACGTGCGTAGTCGCGTAGCGTTAGTAGAAGAAAACCGGGAGGAATTTACCGAAGAACTGGGAGAAGAAACCTACCGGCGGGTGCTCACCGAGGTGCAGGCAACCACCACCACCGAGCTGATCCTCGACGATGTTTTTCGCAAGCTGATGATCGGCGTGTTCGTTACGCTGATCATTGCTATGGTGCAAAGACGGTCGCCGACCCAGGAAATGACGTAAGGCTTTTCTATATTTGTAATCCACCAGACACTACACTGCCATGCCGCACAACCTTCGTTACGGACTTTATTTGGGACTAATCAGCGTTGCTTTCTCCCTTGGGTTATTTCTTATCAACTTCAAATTGATTCTGCAACCCGGACTCTCTTTAATTCCCTTTGCTATCACCGTAGCCATTCTGGTGATTGCGGGCCGGGATTTGCGGGCTCAGCAGGGAGGCTATCTGCCCTTCAAGGAAGCCTTTAAATCATCCTACGTCATCTACCTCATCGGCGCAGCCATTGGCGTTTTCTACGTGATACTTCAGTACAATGTGTTTGCCCCGGAAGCCGCCGCCGAGTTGCAAAAATTACAAGTCAATCAAACGGTGCAGATGTTAGAAGGCTTTGGGGTAGACGATCAGACTATAGACGCAGCAGTAGCGGAAGCTGAAAAAACCAATCAGTTTGGAGTTCAAACTCAACTATTAGGCCTGGGATTCTCAGCGCTCATTGGGTTGGTGGTCTGTGCAATTATTGCCGCTATTGTGAAGAAGAACAAACCCGAATTTGAGTAGATGAAGCAGGCTTTTGATGTAGATATTTCGGTGGTGGTGCCGCTGTACAACGAAGAAGAATCGCTGCGCGAACTCTGCGCGTGGATTGCCCGGGTGATGGACGAGCGCGGTTTTTCGTACGAGGTGCTGCTCATCGACGACGGCAGCAAGGACCGCTCGTGGCGGGTGGCGCAAGAACTGGCGGAGCTTAACTCATCCATCCGGGGCGTACGCTTCAACCGCAACTACGGCAAGTCGGCCGCCCTGCAAACCGGCTTCGACCACGCCCGGGGCGCGGTGGTGATCACCATGGACGCCGACCTGCAGGACAGTCCGGACGAGATTCCGGCGCTCTACGCCCTGATCCAAAACGAAGGGTACGACTTGATATCGGGCTGGAAGAAGAAGCGCCACGACCCGCTGAGTAAAACCATTCCTTCGTTGTTCTTCAACTTCGTAACGCGGAAGATCTCGGGCATCCAACTGCACGATTTCAACTGCGGACTGAAAGCCTACCGCGGTGACGTGGTGAAAACGCTGGACATCTACGGGGAAATGCACCGCTACATTCCGATGCTGGCCAAGCGCAACGGCTACGACCGCATCGGCGAGAAGGTGGTACAGCACCAGGCCCGCAAGTACGGCACCACTAAATTCGGTGTTGGCCGGATTTTCGGTTTTCTTGATCTGGTATCGATTGCCTTCGTCACCAAGTTTAAGAAGCGTCCCATGCGCTTTTTCGGCGCGCTGGGCACCTTTTCATTTTTGTTCGGACTGGTGGTGACGCTGTGGCTCATTGGCGAGAAAATTTACAAATCGAGTCAGCATCTCTACGTGCGGGACATTACCGAGCAACCGCTGTTTTTTCTGGCTTTGGTGGCGGTAATCGTGGGAGTGCAACTCTTCATGGCCGGTTTCCTGGCCGAGATGCTTACCCTGGAGTCGAGCCGGAAAAACGACTACCTGATTGCCGAAACAATCAACGAACCCGCCGCGGTGTCTGATCTCAACTGATGCTGTTCTCCCTCATCATTCCTGTTTACAACCGTCCGGACGACCTGCGCGAGGTGCTCGACGGGCTAGCCCAACAAACGGATCAGCAGTTCGAGGTGGTGGTGGTTGAAAGCGGCTCTACGATTCCGGCCGACCACGTGGTGGGAGCGTTTCAAGACCGGCTAGACCTGCACTACGCACCCACCGGCAACCACGGGCAGGGGTTTTCCCGGAACCACGGCATGAAGCAAGCCCGCGGCGACTACTTCATCATTCTGGACTCCGATATTATCATTCCGCCGCACTACATCAAAACGGTGCGGCAGCACTTGGAAAACAATTATCTGGATGCCTTTGGCGGGCCCGACCGGGCGCATGCTTCGTTTACGCCGGTGCAAAAAGCGGCCGACTTTGCCCTGACTTCCTATCTGACCACGGGTGGCATTCGGGGCAATAAGCGACAGGCGGCCCGGTATCGACCGCGCAGTTTTAACATGGGCTTTTCGCGCGAAGTGTACGAAGCGACAAAGGGCTTTGCGTTGCCCAACTGCGGTGAAGATATAGAACTAAGCATCCGCATCCAGAAGTTGGGCTACCGCACCGGATTGATTCCCGGAGCCTACGTCTATCACAAGCGCAAAGAAACGCTGAGCGGCTTTTTTCAGCAGATGGTATGGTTTGGCAAATCGCGCATCAATCTGCACCGCATTGCGCCGGGTAGTCTCAAAGCCATTCATCTGATTCCGTTACTGTTCTTTGCTTACCTGGCGGTTACCTTGATGCTGAGCGTAGCGGCTCCTGCGGTGGGAGGATTGCTGGGGTTGTTGCTGCTGGCTTACGCGGGGGTGGTGCTGGTGACCGCCACCGTCCGCTACCGTTCGCTAAAAGTGGGCGCTCTGAGCGTGGTCACCGCCTTCACGGTGTTCGTTGGCTATGGCTACGGACTCATCAAGTATCACTTTTTGCAAAAGGAACCCTACACGCCAGTTTCATCGTAGCTAAAAACAATCCTTGAGAAAACCTGGTTTATGGTCTGTTTAACCAACGACATAAACCATGAAAATGACGTACACCCTAGTCGCCGGACTACTCTTCGCCTCTAGCTTAATTAGCTGCGACGGAACCGGCCGCACCGAAACCACCGACGCTGAAGTACTGGTTGATTCCGCCGACGGCCCCCAAACGGTAACCGAAGAAACCGAAGCTAGTGCAAGCGATTTAGTTCTTTTTGCTTACATGAACAACGAACTGCAGGCCGGGATGGCCCGCGCCGCTCAGGAAAGAGCCGCGACGCAGTCGATCAAAGACCTGGGGCAAGAGCTGGTGCTGGGCAACAAAGAGATCGCTACGAAGCTTGACGAACTGGCGGAAATCGCCCGAGTGGAACTGCCCGGCGGACTGGAGGTGGAGCAGCAGGCCACTCTAGACAGCGTCCAACAGATGAGCCCGGATGCGTTTGACGAAGCTTTCATTGAGATGCTGGTCAAAAAGCAAAAGGATAACATCAACTTGCTGGAAGATTTGCCGCTAGCGCTGACAACCCGATCGTGCGAGGGCTAGCGGATGACATTATCGACATTCAGCAAACCCAGATTGAAGAGGTTGAGGCAGCGCAAAGCAGTATGTAAAGCTAAGGCTTAAAGTCCGGGTGGTCTCGATCTTTGTCAGACAAAACAGGTTGGTCGGTGGGCCAGTCAATACTGAATTACGGATCGTTCCACCGGATACCGGCTTCCTGACCGGGAGTGTAAAGTTGCGACACGTGGTAGTATACTTCTACGTTATCCTCTAAGGTAATAAACGAGTGGGCAAACCCCTCGGGCACGTAGAGCGAACGGTGGTTAGCCGCCGACAGTTCTACCGCAACGTGCTGACAGTAGGTGGGCGAATCCGGGCGCACGTCGATGATCACGTCCAGGATGCTTCCCCGAATGCAGCGGATGGTCTTGGCCTCCTTCGCGTCGCCGGTTTGGTAGTGGAAGCCCCGCAGCGTATACTTCTTTTCGGAGCGCGACAGGTTGCACTGGGCGGTGGTGGGATTGAGCCCGTGCTTCTCAAAATCATCGGTGCAGAAAGCCCGGGCAAAAAACCGCGCTCATCTTCTATTTTTTGAGATCAATAGTATACGCGCCGGGTAATTTGGTTTCGGTAAAAATCATAGTGGTTAATGGGTGACTTTCAGGATGAGTAAGGGTATTAGGTATTGGAGGTTAGGCTTCTTTCAGAATGGTTGTATCGCATTCGTTGGTAAGTTACTGCGCTGATAAACGAGTCAGTCGGTTCTTGAGGGTGCGGAGCCGTACAAATTGGTTTCCATCAAAATCTTGGGCGTCAAAATTATGCTCCTGATACTTATCGTACAACTCTTGCATCCCTGATTCCAGGGTGTAGGCCAGCTTGAAGTCAGGCAATAATGCTCCCAAATGGTCAAAGTTCACCTTATAGTCACGCGGATCCTCACCCACTTCACCGGTATAAACGATCTCTGCCTCGGGCAGTAGCCGTTGCACATAGTCGGCCACGTCTTTCACTTGATAATTTTCTTGGTTGCTTCCCACGTTGATAACTTGGTTATGCACAGTTTTTTGGGGAGCCTCGGCGAGCGCCACAAACGCCCGGGCAATGTCGCGGCAGTGAATCAGGGGGCGCCACGGGCTACCATCGCTTTTGATGGCAATTTTTCCTTTCGCTACCGCGCAGCCCAGCAGGTTGTTCACCACCAAGTCGATGCGCAGCATGGGCGAGTGACCGTAGGCGGTGGAATTGCGCAGAAACACCGGAGAGAAGTGCTCATCGGCCAGCGCGCTGATTTGTTTTTCCGATTCTATTTTCGAGCGGGCGTAGGCGGTGAGGGGATTCACCGGGTCGGTTTCATCCACGTCGGGCTTTGTTCCGGCCCCGTAAATAGCGCAGCTGCTGGCAAATAGATACCGCGACACTCCGGCTTCCTTCGCCAGTTTAGCGAGGTGAATAGAGCCTTCCTGATTGATTTGGTATGTGAGCGCCTCGTCGATATCGCCCATCGGATCGTTCAACAGAGCGGCCAGGTGCATCACCGCATCGTGCCCCCGCAAATCTTCTACGGTAACCGAACGAATGTCTTTTTGCAGCGCGTGGGTAGGCGCAACCAGTGGTTCCCAGGCGCAGTCCTCAAACAAGCCAATATCACAACCGGTCACGGTGTGTCCTTTATCCAGCAGCAGGGGCACCAGGTGCGCTCCGATATAGCCTTGGTGTCCGGTAACAAAAACGTTCATGAAAAAGAATGGTTGATTGAAAGAATGATGGAGTGACTGATCATTGGGTACTATCTAAACTATTCTGACTTACATTGTCGCCTGAACCAAGGCAAATATCTTTTTGGCTTCTTCCACAAAATGATTCTGAGCTTCAAAAGAAATTTTCTGCCGAAGCTTTTGCGAACTCACCTGTAGGTCGTCAGCGTACTGGTTCGTGTCATTTTCGTTAATTTCAATCGGTAGCTGCTCATCGTATACCTCGCGGTAAGCCTGCTGCACCGACGTAGCCACGTCGATCATCCGAAACGTTTGCTCGCCGCTGATATTAAAAGTGTCGTTGAGTGGGTTCGGTGATTCTAACGTTTGGTGCACGATGTCGCACACGTCGCCCATCCAGATAAAGTCGCGAGAAGCTTGGCCGTTCGATTTCAGCACAATTTTTTGTTCGGTTGCCGCCATCCGGGCCAGGTCGTTGAGCACCAGGTACCACTTAGACGAGTCGGTATCCTTGGGGCAGCCGTAGCTGTTGGTGAGGCGGAAGGTGGTGTACGGAAGTTGGTGCGTGGCGTGAAACTGCTTCACGTAGTGTTCGGCAAACAGGTGGGTGGTACCGTAATCGTTCTTGGGTTCGGTCGGCGTTTCCTCAGTGATCAGACCTTTCCGCTGTCCGTACACCTGGAAGGTAGAGAAATAGACGAACTGCCGAAGCTTCGTCTGGTCTTTGAAATGGTCTAACAGATTGCGGGTGCCCAGGGCGTTCACGCGCAGCGCATCTTCGGCGAAGTTATCCTTGAAATAATCATTCACGCTGGCCGTGTGCACCACGTAGTCGAAGGTACGATTGCCTAAGCTACCGGCCACCGCCCGCCGGTCGGCAATGTCGCAGCCGATAAAGGTGAAGTCCAGATCAGTCAGAATAGGCCGGTGCCGACTGGCCAGCACGCTCACCTGGTAGTCGGTGTGGCGGCAGAAATAGTCGGTGAGCCAACTGCCCAGGTTACCCAGTCCGCCGGTGATCAGTAAAGTTGGTTGGTCGGTCATGTTTCTTACCAGATTTTCCATTTCGGATTGCCCGCCTCCCACATCGATTCCAGGCGACGCTTGTCGCGCAGGGTGTCCATGGCTTGCCAGAAACCGTGGTGTTTGTAGGCCACCAACTGCTCGTCGCGCACCAAATCGTTGAGGGGAGCCTGCTCGAACATAACGTCGTCACCGGCGATATAGTCCAGCGCCCCAGGTTGGCACACGAAGAACCCCCCGTTGATCCAGCCGCCTTCCCCCTCGGGTTTTTCCTCAAAGCTGCTCACGCGCTGATCGTTTTCAATGCGCATGGCCCCGAAGCGACCCTCGGGTTGCACCGCCGTCATGGTCACTAGCTTTTTGTGTTCCTGGTGAAAATCCACCAGCTGCCGAAGGTCCACGTTGGCCACCCCATCGCCGTAGGTAAACATAAAGGGTTCGTCGTTGAGGTAGGGCTTGGCCCGTTTGAGGCGTCCGCCGGTCATGGTGTTGAGTCCGGTGTTGATCAGCGTCACGCGCCAGGGTTCGGCCTGATGGTGGCTGTGGGTTTCAATCTGGTTATGGGCAATGTCGATGGTCACGTCGTTTTGGTGCAGAAAGTAGTTGGCGAAGTACTCCTTAATAACATAACCCTTGTAGCCCAGTAAGATGACGAAATCGTTGAAGCCGTAGCTAGAATAAATTTTCATGATGTGCCAGAGGATGGGGCGGCCGCCCACCTCCACCATCGGTTTAGGAATGGTGTGGGTCTCTTCACTCAGCCGGGTGCCGAACCCTCCGGCCAGCAGTAACACTTTCATACGCAGCGATTAGGAGGGCAAAGATAAAATTTATTGGCAGGAACCTAGAGGATAGCGGCGGAAAGTTCTGATTGCGTTTTGTGCTTGTTTTGCGTAATGAATATGGTTGGCGAACGGATCAATACCCTGGAAAAAGGCGTGGCCGCCCTGAAAGCAAAGTAGTTTTATTTCTCTACCGCACCAACCTGCTCCGTCTCTTCACCGGCCGAAACTGTATTTCGCACTTTTTTCTCGCAAAAATAAATGAGTTCCTCCGGTAGCAGGGCGTAGTAGCGGATCTTTTCCCCTGAAAAGTGCTTCACGTAATCATCCTCGGTGACCACAAAACCCGCCTGCCGCAAACGGTCGCCGTAGTCGTGCCCGTAGCGGCGTAGGTGGTCGTCTTGTCCGTAGGCGCGCTCTCGTTCTTTTGGGTCAACGATGCTGGGGTCTTCGTAGGTGGTTTCCAGATCATAAGTAGGACTCTGAATAATGGCCCATCCTCCGGGTTTCAGCACCCGCAGAATCTCCCGCATGCACTGAATATCATCCCGCACGTGCTCCATCACGTGGTTGCACAGCACCACATCGAAGCTATTATCAGCAAAAGGAATATCGTGCAGGTCCATTTTCACCTGGGCCCAGGGCGAATCTAAGTCCGCCGAGATGTAATCAATGTGCGAAAGCCGCTCAAAGCGCTCCACAAAACAAATCTCCGGGGCCACGTGCAGCAACCGAATGGGTTTGTCGAAAAAGTTGGTTTTTTCCTGCAGGTACAACCACAACAACCGATGCCGCTCCAGGGTGAGCGAACCCGGACACAGGGCATTGGGGCGGGGATGGACGCGTCCGTAGGGCAAAAACTTGCGGTACGAGCGCCCGTCTACCGGACAGTACACCCGCTTGCCGCGATAGAAAAAGGCAAGGGCGCTAAGCACTTGGTGACTAAATAGTTGTAGGTATTTGCGGGGAATGTGTCGGGTAGCCCAGCGAATGATCCACTTCATAAAGCGTAAACAATTGGAAAGAGAAAAAGACTGTTTATGGTTTTGTAAGTTAATAATTAAATTATTCGAATAAAACGTCTTGTTTGCTTATTGAACTAAGCTACGAATGTAGGTATTTTGATGAACAAGCGGATAAAATTTTAGCCCCGGAACTTTATTTGTGCCAACGAAATTGAGTATGATTGTGGTTCAAATCACTGGATATATGAAAACGTTTAAATTCAAAACCAACATTGACAGCGAGCGTTGCGTCGAACAAGTTGCTTCGTATCTCGACAACACCACCGACATTGCCGGTTGGGGAGTGGATACTGAAAATGCGGATAAAGTGCTGACCGTAGAAAGCAACGACCACCTGGACAGTCATGATGTGGTGGACATCATTAACTTGGCGGGCTTTTCGGCGCGTTTGGTGAAGAAGAGATTCTTGTACCGGCTCTTGGCCTAGGTAAACATAATTTTGTAGAACAACCTAAGCGTCGGTGCAGAGCCGACGCTTTTTTTATGGCTTATCTGTCCAGCGCTCTTTCCAATCCGACTTCAACATATCGGCCGTCCGTGGAGTATCGTCGCTGCGGCAAAGCTCTTTCAGAAAGTCAGTGTCGGCGTTCCACCGGCGACCGTCAAAGAACTCTGCCCCCCGGTGGTCGCGTACTTTGTAGAGCGACTTCTCGCGGTAGCAGGTGCCGATGTAAACGTGGTTCAGTTGCTGTTGTTGCGCCCACTCGATGACCCGCCACATCATCCATTTGCCCAGCGAGTGCGACTGCATATATTCGGTGTCGTAGAACGAAAACCAGTAGTGCAACATCCCGTCGGCCACCACGGAGAGCACGTAACCGTAGGTTTGTTCCGAAGAAGCGAAGCGGAAAATATGCGTCACCAACTCCCGGTCTAGCACGTAGGCCAAACGCTCGGCCGACATCGAGCCTCCGGCGAACCGCTCCTCGGCGTAGGCCTGGCAGAACTGGACGAACGATGCATCCTGAACATTAAAATCGGCCCGCTCAATCACGCTCATGTTGATAGCTAACGGCTGAATTTTACGGTCTACCCGGCGGTTTTCCGACAAGGTAACGAACTTACTTAGATCAACCCGTAGACTACGGGCCAAGTAGAAATGGTCTTCGGTCAATGTGAGGTCACCGGTATACGGTAAGAAGCCTTGTGCGTAGATGGCAGGAAGTTCGTCTACTTGCTCCTTCACGCAGTACACGGCGTACGAAAAGGTGTATGTCGTGTAATCAGTTTGGTGCTCGGAATAGAAAATTCTCATGGAAATTTGAAGTAGGAGTACGATCACGGCTACCCACCATCCGTCTGGGAACCATAGATCGCTAAAATCGGCAAAATCTGCCGAGATTGGACAAAACTAGCTCGTAAATTATTACTTTGAGGCCTGTATCCTCCGAAATACCCGTTGAATGAATCAGCTAACCCAAAATTCGCTATCACGCCGTAAATTTGTGAGCAACGTGGCCCTCTCCGCCGCTAGCTTTCTCATCGTGCCGCGCCACGTGCTGGGTGGCCCCGGTTTCACCGCTCCCAGCGATCAGGTAACGGTCGGTATCGTGGGGGCCGGGGGAAAAGGAAAGCAAAACACCGCTGAGTTGCTCAAGTTCGACGACGTTCGGGTGGTGGCGGTGGCCGACCCTTCGTACTATTGGAACCTACAGGAATTCTACTACCGCACCGAGGCCGGACGCGGACTCGTCAAGAAGATGGTGGAAGATCATTATGAAGAGAAAGGCAGGAAGGGGGAAGTGGGAGAGTACCTGGACTTTCGCCGCATGCTGGAGGAAGAACCTGCCCTGGACGCCATTATGTGCGCCACCCCCGACCACACCCACGCCTACGTCTCACTGCTTGCAATGCGGGCGGGCAAGCACGTGTTCTGCGAAAAACCGCTGACGCACAACATTTGGGAAGCCCGGCAGGTCCAGCAGGTGGCCCGCGAAACCGGACTGGCCACCCAGATGGGCAACGTGGGTCACAGCGCCGACGGCATGCGGCAGACGGTGGAGTATCTGCGGGCCGGAGCCATCGGCACGGTGCGCGAGGTGCACGCTTGGGTGCCCGCCACGCGCTGGAATCCCGGCTTGGAAGGATTACCCTCCGGCACCTCGCCCAAACCGGCGGGCTTCGACTGGGACCAGTGGCTCGGCCCGCGCGAGCCGGTGCCGTACCACGAAGCCTATACCCCGGTGAAGTGGCGCGACTTCTGGCGCTTCGGTTGCGGGGCAATGGGCGACTTTGGCTGTCACGATATGGACGCCGCCACCTGGGCCTTTCACCTGAAAGCGCCCACCAGCGTGGAGTTGCATCCGGCCGGTTACAGCGACGCAGAAATTATTCCCTACGGCGAAATCGGCTATTACCATTTTAATGAACGCGATGAGCAGAAACCGCTGAAACTCACCTGGTACTCGGGTGGGGTGCAACCGCCTCGGCCGGAACAACTGCCCGCTTCGGTGGCAATGCCCCGCCGGGGAACGCTGTTCGTGGGCGACGAAGGTATTATTCTCAACGACGGAGGCGAGCGGGTGCCGCAGTTATTTCCCGAAGCGCGCGCCGCGGCGTTCACACCGCCCAAACCGACAATCGTCCGCTCTAACGGCCACTTCCGCGATTGGGTTGACGCGATTAAAGGCGGTCCGGCGGCGAGTGCCAACTTCGACTACGGAGCCCGTCTGACCGAACTGACGCTGTTGGGAGTACTCTCGCTGCGGTTGGGGGGCAAGAAGCTCGACTGGGACTATGAGAATATGAAAGTGCGGGGCATGCCTGAAGCGGATACGTTTATTCGTGAGCCAGTTCGGGAGGGATGGGAGTTGGGATAGTGCGGATTGATTCTCTCCAGTATCACCTTTGGGTAAAAAGCGCTCTGTAATCATAAATTAGAGCGCTTTTTTGTCTTGCTATCGCGTTTAACCAACAACCGGAACGTCACTAACGAGTTTCCAATGGTCGTTTGCGTCTTTGATCAAAACGATTATTGAGACAAACGTCATTTTCTCGTCCAGAAACTTAACTTTAGCGCTGGCCGTGGTGCCGTTCACCACAATGCTCTCGAAGGTGAGTTTACGACTGCCGCCGCCGTATTCCTTTGATTCGATTTTTTCCAGATAAGTTTCCTTGGACATGATGCTTACCTCAGAGCTACCGAAAAGACGGTTCATCACGATTCGATAACTGTCGTCTAACGTTTCCTCAAGGGCAGGCACATCGTTTTTATCGCCCGCCTGGGCAAAAGAGGTGATCACTTCTTTAATCGCCTTCTTTTCAGCGGATGGATCAGGGTCAACAAAGCTGCCAAACAAGGCAATCAGACTAACAAATAGTGAGGTCATAATTAAGGATATTTAATTTAATGGTTTACTTACAAAAACGGGTCACTGAAGTATCAATCAGGGAGGTCTTATTTTGTCGCCGAGACACATAGGCTTATAAGGTTATTTTCACGGATGTTCTCATCATAGAATGGTGCTGGAAGTCGTCTTCCCGGCTGAATGCTAAGGTCAGGAAGTACTTTTTTCCGGGGGAAAAATCACTACGGTAAGCAGTTTGCGCCTTTGTAGGAACTGAAAAACGGACGACGGTTTTATGGTCTGATTCTCTTCCATCAATGCCGTGCACCAACGATTGCCCTCCTAGATCAGTGATAGGTCGGTAGTTACCGGGATTTTGCGTGTAGTGCTCAACAACTTCGGCTTGCATGTTGTGGACTCGGCCCATCAGTAGGTAAGTTCCCCGCATGCCCTCCCGGTCGTTGAAACCAATGGCAATCCAACCCCGGGTAGGAGCACTCATTTCAAAGCGAACGCTGTCGTTTTGGTGATGCCACTTGATCAGCATGCCATTTTTTTCTACCTGATGATTGCTTCTGCGCCCTAGATTTCGTTGAAATAAATCCTTCCACAAGGATAGTGAATGCCATTAGTATCTGCTTCATGTTAGTCTATAAAAGTGATATGTTTAACTTCATAAGTAGTTTGACTAGCTTCTATTTCCACCCTCGTAGTCGCGATGAAGAGGACCGGGCAAGTTATGAACGAATGATATTCTTTAAGCAATTTTTGCCATGTTTTTCTGAATCTTTTGCAAAAGAGCTACTTAGTTTTTTAAGGTCTTTTTCAGATATGCCTTCTACGCTCTTCTGCCGGTGCTGTTGAATCATGGGCATATGGGCCGCAACGAATTGTTCACCTTTTTTGGTAAGAAGGATTTGATACTGCCTGCGATTTTCGGGCACTGGCTAATCGATCAATAAATCCCCTGGAATGTAATAAGTCAAGGGTTCGGGTGATAGAGGCCGGATCTCGAAATGATTGGTCCGCTAGTTCCTTTTGAGAAATGTCGTCACTTTCGTGAATAATCTTTAGCAGAATCCACTGTTCCACGGTGATCCCAAGACCCAATCGTTCAAACTCTCGCTGCGAATACTGTTTGGCAGTTTTGCTGGTTTTGTCTAATTGAAACAGTATAACCGACTCAATATCGTTCGTCATAAATGATAAATCAATTATTGATATATCAAATGTAATTCTATTTTCTTGAAACCCAAATGATTTGAAAAATAATTGATATATCAAGAACAATTTTGTAAGAATCGTTAATCAGACTCCGTCTTTCTCCTGCCGGGCAGGTTACTTGGTAACTCTCACTCCAGCACCTCGCGCAGCACCGCCAGCGACTTCACCTCCCCAAAGTTCGCCAGGTGTAATTGGTAAAACTGGATAAGGTCGTCGAGCAACTGTTGCCGAACCGCGCGGGGCACCAGCGTGGGTTCGGTGTAACGATACTCCAGCAATTGCGTGAGCAGCTGCTCCTGGTTCTGGATTTGCATCGGTTGTCCGATAAACTCGTACACTTGCATAAAAAAATCGCGGGCCGACTGCGGGATAAAACCCAGGTAGCGGCTCAGTTTCAGCAGAAACTGCAGGTGAAAGTTCTCGTAGCTTTCGTCCATGTGGTCGAAAACGCGCAGCGACTGCTCAATAAAGGCAAACAGCTCCGGGTTTCCTTCTTCCTCCTTTAGACTCTTGTTGAGTACTTCCGTCACGAACAGGGCAATGCTCGACTTGAGCACGTTGTAGGGAAGCGTTTCGTAGGGTTCCGGACACTGCAACTCGGATATGCTGGTCAGTCCGGCGGTCTTTTTGTGGTAGACGACCAAGTCCAGCGGAGTGAGCGGCTGGAAGAAGGATATTTTGCTCTTAGACTTGCGGCTGCCGCCCCGCACGCTGTTCACGATGTACGACTGTAGGCCGAAGTCCTCGGTGTAGATGCGGGTAACGATCGAGGTTTCCCGGTACTTCACAAAGTTCAGGACAATTCCCCGCGTTTTAAACAGCATAGCAAACTCGTTCTTTGGTGCAGTAACAACCGGTGAGATGGGTCGCGTTCACGGAATTACCGCTAACTTACCGACGTAGGTTTCTTCTCCGTCGGCCGTGGCACTAAAGAGCAGGTATACCCCAGTGCTCACCGTCTGACCGGTCCGGTTGCGGCCGTCCCAGGTGGCGGTGCCGCCCTGCGCCTGCAACTCACGCACCAGCGCTCCCGACACGGTGGTGATCTTCACAATAGCATCTTGGGCCAACCCCCGGATGCCCACCGTGCCCCCGAAACTACTCCGAACGGGGTTCGGAAACACTTCCACCGATTGATGCGCAATATTCCCTTCGGTAGCGCCGCCCCGGTACGACACCAGACCCCGGTCGGTAGCCACGAATACTTCCCCGTCGAGCGGGTTGATGGCAATATCCAGAACAATGTCAGAAATAAGCGGACTATTCTGCCGGGTGAAGCGGTGGATCAGTTCTTCGCCGGTTTCGGAAAACAGCCAAAGGCCATTGCGGGTACCTACCCATTTGCGGTTGCCACCGTCCACGGCCAGGCAGGTCACGTACTCGTCACGCAGCAGAAACTGCCGTTCGAACACCGGCCGCACCAGCACCACGTCGGAGAAAACCCGGCCCGGATTGGGGAAGTAGGCCACTCCCTGGTCTCCGCCGATCCACACCAGTCCGTTGCGATCAACTACCAAATCGGTAATCAGGCGTCCCGGCAGATCGGTGGCGCTCGGGGTGCTCACCACCGACTGCACCTCGTCCGTTGAGGAATTGAAGACCAGTACGTCAGTGCCCGGCACGTCGGTGCCCGGCACGTCCGGGTCATCGGCATTGCCCGTTATCATCCATACTGATCCGTTAAAATCAGCGGACAACCGCCGCGGATAAACCGCTCGCAGCGCGGGATTGGTCACGGTTTGCCAGATAGATTCGCTCGGAGAAAAAGACAGCAGCGACGCCGTATCTCCGAATTGCCCCACCCACAATCGTCCTTCTTGGTAGGCTAGAGCGGTGAACTTCTCCTGGCCCCCCTGATCGCCCGGCGGGGGCACCGCCAAAAATTCCTGTCCACCGTCCCACCGCAGCAATCCCTCTCCGAACAACGCCAGGTAGTAGGCGCGGGTGATCGGATCAAAGGCGGCATCCCTGATCTGCGCCCCCGACGCGGGGGAATTGTAGATGGTCCACTGCCCCTGGCCGAAGGCCGAAAATCGGCCGTCCGAAGAAGCGTCGAGCGCCAACAAGCGATCATGAACCCACCGCACGACCGGTAGGTTGTCGGAAGCCGGGCCGTTGGGCAAAAACGAGACGAAAGCATCGTCAGCAAAACGGAGCAAACCTTGCTTCCGGTCAGCAATCCAGAGATTGCCTTGCTCGTCTACTTCGGCATCCTGGGGGGCTAAACCCGGTTCACTGCTCACAATGGCTGGGCCGTCCAGGGTCAATACCTGCTCATCGGTGACCGCAACCAGCGAGGTAGCGGTAGCTCGAAGCGCTCGAAACGGACGGGAGGTGGTTAATTCGGTAGGTTGCCACTGCCCGGTGCGCCATTGGAACAAACCTGCTCCGTCGTAGGCGGCGTAGAGTGTGCCATTGCGGTAGGCTACGTATCGAACCTGACTTTCCAAAGTTCCCGGAGGTGAAGAAAGGCGACGCCACGTACGAAAGTCCTGTTGGTTGGTATTAGTAGCCAAAGCATTGGCGATGACGCCCTCGTCGGTGGCTAAGAAGATGCTATCGGCCGAAGTGGTAGCATTGTATATCGCCAGCGGATCGCCGGTTACGCTGAGGCGGGTATAGGAGGCTACAATCTGAAGCGCGCCGTCAGTTAGGCTGAGCACCCGCACGCCCTGGCTGGTGCTAACGAAGGCAGTGCTTTCTTGCCAGTGAATGTCATAAATGAGTTCCTTTTCTTGGGCTGTCGCTCGCTGAAGCAGATCAAACGTTCGGATTTTACCGTCAACCAGCACGTCGATTCGGCCACTTTGGTAGGCCAGCATCAAGGCACCAGCGGTTGGTTCGTGGGCCAAGGCAACCACCGCTACATCAGTGAAGCCATCGTTCTTAGTAAGGATTCGGATACTTCCGTCGGTGCGAGACACCGAAAACAGACCGTTGGCTGCCGCGGCGTATACCTGATCGGGCGTGATCGTCAGGTGGTTTATCTGCTGGTAAGAAAAATGGGTGCGCCAGGTACCAATGGGAACCGAAGTCTGGGCGGGCAAAGCCAGGGGCCAGCCGCCGAGGACAACCCCCACCAAGGCAGATAACACTGGGCGAAATCTTATAATCGCACGCATAGGTTATTGCTCGGAAGCAGTCGCACCATTCTCCTTTTGGTCACGGAAAAAGTAGTGCCGACTCCGCGCTTCGTAGTGGGTGTGGTCACCGATCTGGAGCTGATCGTCGGCCGCAGAAAGCCGAAAGGAATAAGAAGCTGGCGCTCCCGATACTGCACAGATCGCGTGTACTTTGGTAACGTACTCGGCCACGGCCATCAGGTTGGGCATGGGGCCGAAGGGCCGCCCCTCGTAGTCCATGTCCAGCCCGGCCACAATCACCCGCTTGCCGCTATTGGCCAGCTGGTTGCACACCGAAACAATGGCCTCATCGAAAAACTGGGCTTCATCGATCCCTACCACCCAACAGTCGGCGGTGCGTTCTAAAATGTCACGGGCTTGGGCCACACTCGACGACGGAATCCGGTTCTGGTTGTGCGAAACCACGTCGTGGGTATGGTAGCGATCATCCACCGCCGGTTTGAAGATCCGTACGGCTTGCTTGGCGATAATGGCCCGGTTAAGCCGACGGATCAACTCTTCGGTTTTGCCCGAGAACATGCAGCCGCAGATCACTTCGATCCATCCGGCCCGGGGCTCGCCCGGCGGTAGCCCGCCAATTTGTGGTTCGGTAAACATGGGAGTGAAAAGTAGATTATGAAGCGCAAAATAAGAAACTAAAGCGTTTTATATGATATATTTGTCAGGTATGGCCCTTCTTGAGGAGCCAAAGCGTCGCCACAAAGTACCCGAATGCAATGGAGCCTTCTTTAGATTATGCTGCCCTGGAGCAATACAGCAGAACGTTTAGCGAACAAGTGATACGTGAGGTCTACGCCCACCAGCAACGGGTAAGCGGACCGGACATGCTATCGATCAGTCCGGTGAAACAAGTAAACTTTTTCGTTATCAAAGCGCTGTTCGACCAGTGGCAGCAGGAGATCGACCGCCTGGAAAGCCCGTACTTCAATTATGACCACGAAGAGGTGCAGGTGGCCCTGGAAGAATTTATGAATACGCTTTCGCAGCACATCTCGGTGGCCGAACCCGAGTTGCACCCGTTGCTGGTCACCGCCACGCAGGATGCTCTGTTGTTAGTACTTTCGCCGGTGGATTACTTCCGGCGGGTGCTAGACCGCCTGACCCGGGAACGACTATACGCCGAAGACGTGAAGGGGTGGATCAAATACGTGAAGATGAACCGCACTCCGTTGGATACCCTTTCGGATTGGGTGGCGGAGAGCAACGGAGCGGGGGTGTCGGTCACCGAAGCGGCCCGCCTGTTGCAGTCGAAGGCTGGCGAACTGCCCGCCGAACTACCCGCCGACTATCAGTCGGCATTCTCGCAGGTGGTTCCGCTTACTGAGCGGGATCTGCTCGAAACCAGCCAACCGGTGTCCCCGCCGCCGGAACCCACGTCTGAGGTCGATGAACCAGCCCCCCCCGCAGAGGAGGATACTCCTTCCGAAGTCCCGGTTTCACCCCGCACGCTCAACGACGAACATACTTCCGCCCAGCGCGCTACCCTGGCTGATATCCACCAGCAGCAGAAGATCGCTAACATTAAATCGTACATTGGGGTGAACCAGCGCTTTATGTTTATTCGCGAATTGTTCGAAAACAACGCTGAGGAATATAATAAGGCGCTCGACGAACTGGAGCAGCAGAACACCTATATCGAGGCGTTCAACTACCTGCGCAACCAGTACGCCCAACCGAATCGCTGGAAGATGGACTCCGAAGAGGTGGTAGAGTTTCTGGAAATCATTGCGAAGCGGTTTTGAGAGCAGTAGCCCGGGGAAGTGCACGGGAAGCAGTACCAACAGGTGGAAAAGAGGATTGTGAGGGCACAATCCTTGGACACGGTGAAACAGTGGCTGGTGAAGACACCAGCCTTGGGTATTTGGGATTATTATGATGGTCAATCAACTACCGTGTCAGCAACTGCATGCGGTGCGCATCCAGTTTTAGCAAAATAAACAACAAAATAGTGAACGCCCACAACGAGGAGCCGCCGTAGCTGAAGAAGGGTAGGGGAATGCCAATCACCGGAAACAGGCCGATGGTCATGCCGATGTTGACCGCGAAGTGAAAGAACAAGATAGCGGCCACCGAGTAGCCGTAGACCCGGGCGAAGGTTGACTTCTGCCGCTCGGCAATGGTGGTTACCCGAATGAGCAAGGCCACGAACAGTCCGATGAGCAGCACGCTACCCAGCCAGCCGTGTTCTTCGCCGATGGTGCAGAAGATGAAAGTCGGTGCTTTGTTCGGGCACAAAATCAAACTTAGTCTGCGTGCCTTCCAGAAAGCCCTTGCCCCAAAAGCCTCCCGAGCCAATGGCAATCTTAGACTGGGTCACGTTCCAGCCGTAGCCCAGCGGGTCGGCGTCGGGGTTGATGAGCGCTTTCACCCGGTTCTGCTGGTGGGGCTTAAGCACGTGGGTCATGAACAAATCAACGCTCACCACCACGGCAATCACCGAAAGGGTAGAGGCCACGATTACCACGATGCGCCGGGTTTTCTTGGCGTTGACCCCAATGAGCAGAAAGGCGGTGACCACGGCGGCAATAATCAGGTAGACCTGATCGATGTACAACGTGAGCACAAACAACACCCCGACTGCAATACCCATACCCAATAGCAGTGGAGAGAATCCTTCTCGATAAAAGACAATCACCAGGGCGCTGTAAACCATCGCCGTACCGGTATCACCCTGTAGAATGATAAGAACGGCCGGGAGAAAAGTGATCGCAAACAAGATCAACTGAGGGCGTAGCGAACTAAAAATTTTCGGGTTCAGGCTAATGTACTTGGCCACCGCCAACGCTGTCGCAAACTTAGCGAACTCCGAGGGTTGCATCCGAAAACTACCGATGGCAAACCACGACTTGGAACCCGCAATCTCGCGGCCGAACAGCAAAACACCCACCAGGACTAAAATAACTGCGGCGTAAATAAATAGTGCAAACGAGTCGTAGAACCGAAAATCCAGCAGCATAATCACCGCAATAATAACCACCGAGGTGCCAATCCAGATAAGTTGCCGCCCTGAATTCAGGGTAAGCGAGAAAATGCTCTGATCAACCTGCTGCGGATCATACACCACGGCAAAGATGTTGAGCCATCCCAATCCCACCAGGATAAAGTAAAGGATCACCACGCTCCAGTCAACTCGGCTGCCTAACTCTTGATCTGCTCTCATTTTTTGGTTCTAGGTTCTGGGTTTTGAGTTCTAGGTCGTTAAGAGATCAATACTTAGAATCTTAACTCCTAACACATCTAATATATAAAATCACCCTTCAGGATATACTCCTCAATCGCAGGGCGGTCGGTGCAGTTTTTCAGGTACTTTTCGATCATCAGTCCGGAAATACCCGCCGCGGCGCGAGCCCCCTGCCCGCCATTTTCCACGTAAACCGCCAGCGCGATTTTTGGATTATCCTTCGGGGCGAAGGCAATAAACACCGAGTGGTCTTCCTCACCCCGGTCTTCGTTATCCACCGTGCCCGTCTTGCCACAGACTTCAATGTCCGCCAGTTTGGCCTCGATACGAACCGGTGCCCCGATCCACCACGGCGGCCATGGCTTCCACCGCCACGTCGAAGTACTTCGGCTCGATCATGGTGAAATGTTTTTCCTGATACTCTTGCAGTGGTTGACCATCTTCGCCCACGGATTTGATGAGGTGCGGAGTAATGTAGTGCCCCCGGTTGGCAATAATGGCCGCCAGATTAGCCATTTGCAGCGGCACAATCTGCAACTCGCCCCGGCCGATAGCATTTGAGTAGATGGTAGAGAATTTCCAGTGGTTCTCGCCGTAGATCCGATCGTAGAGCGACGGTCCGGGAATGTAGCCGCCCTTTTCGTGGGGCAAATCCACTCCCAATGGTTGGCCCAGTCCGAAGCTCATCACGTAGTCACGCCACTTGGTGAGGCCAATTTTAGTGTCTATAAAGGTATTATCCGATTTGCCCTGGTTCAGGATGCGCTTGTAAACGTTCCAAAAGTAGGGGTTGCACGACACCTCAATCGCCTTGGGCAAATCAGCGTGCGAATGCGGGCCGTGGCACGAAATAATGCTGCGGTCGCACCGAAATACCGTGTTTTCAGAAATCACTCCTTCTTGCAGTCCGATCAAGGCCTGCACGATCTTGAAAATAGATCCCGGGGGAAAGGCACCCATGAGCGGGCGATTAAACAGTGGTTTGGTGGTATCGGAAGCGAGTTGACCGTAGGTTGAGCTGAAGGTACTGCCCGACAGTTGGTTGGGGTCGTAGGAGGGAGCCGACAGAAAAGTGAGAATCTCCCCGGTTTTGGGTTCAATGGCCACAATGCTGCCGCGCTTGCCCTGCATCAGGGTTTCGGCGTATCCTTGCAGATCGATATCAATGGTAGACTGCAGATTGTCGCCCGCGATGGACAGCGTATCGAAGGCACCGTCTTTGAACGAGCCCTTCTCTACGCCCCGCACGTTCACCATTTTGTAGCGCACCCCGCGTTTTCCCCGCAGCTTCGGTTCGTACTTAGATTCAAGTCCGCTGATGCCGATATAGTCACCCTGCCGGTAGTATCCGGCCGAGTCGCGCTCCAGTTGGTAGCGGCTGATCTCGCCAATGTAGCCCAGGGCATTGGCCATGCTCCGAAAGGTGTACGCACGGTTGGTACGGGCCTGGATGCGAAAGCCCGGAAAGTTAACCAAGTAATCCTGCACCGTGGCGAAGGTGGCATTAGACACCTGCTTGATAAATACCGAGGGCTTCACGCGGGAGTAGCCTTTCGCTTTTGCCAGCTTATCAACAAACTCCTGCTTGGTGATGTCGAAGAGCTGACAAAAGGCCAAGGTGTCCTCTATTTCCACGTCTTTGGGAATGACCTCCAGGTCGTATACGGGAGCGTTGTAAACCACTAGTTTTCCGTTGCGATCGTAGATGAGTCCGCGAAAAGGATACCGCACCACGCGCTCGATGATATTGTTGTCTGCCTTCAGTTCGTACTGTTTGTCCAGCACCTGAATAGCAAAAAGCTTAGCCAGGAAGATGACGGCTACCAGGATAAACGTGAGGCGAATGACGTACTTTCGGTTGTTATTCATAATACGGTTCTGCGTGATGAGGAGGACAGAATGTATTGGATGATCACAATCATCAGCAGGGTAAAGATAGCACTCGCGAAAGTTTTTGCAAGTGAGAAACCCAGAAGCTGAAGATCAGCGGCTTCAATAAGAAAAATAAGCGCGTGGTGAATCAGCAACATTGGGAGCGCATAAGCGGCAAACCAACGCAGCCCCAGCGCTTGCGGGGTAGGCACCGCACTGATGTCGTAGCCTCCGCGGGGAGTAAGAAACTGAAGCCATCGGGGGCGGATAAACATAATAAACACGCTGGCTGCGGCATGGATGCCCAGCGTGTTGTAGAACGCGTCTACCAGCAGACCGGACACAAACCCCAGCAGCATGGCCGTTACCACGCCCAACTCAATAGGAAGCAGTAGGATAAAGGCAACGTACACGTAGCAAAAAGCGGTGTCGAAGAGCACCAGGTTGCGAACCACCACAATTTGAAGAATGATGAACACAAAAAAGTTGAGTACCTGGGGCAGCAGCTGGCGGCTATTCATTGGCAAAGCGGTGTTTCTGTACCAACGAATCTTTCTCTTGCTTCAGCGTGTTGTTCACCACGTACACGTAACCCAGTTGGTAGAAATTGGTCGCCAGGTTGATGTCGATGGTATAAAACGCGGCATCCTCTTCGGGGCGCACTTCGGCCACCGTGCCGATGGGAACCCCCGGAGGGTAGATACCACTGTAACCCGACGTGACGATGGTGTCGCCCTGGATGATGTTGATGTGAATAGGAATATTGGTTAAGCTCGCCTTTCGCGAGTCGCGGCCGTCCCACTGCAACGATCCCAGGGTGTTGGACCGCTTCACCAGCGCCGAAATAAACATATCGGTGTGCAGCACCGAGGTGATGAGCGCGTAATGCTCGGACACGTCCTGCACCTTTCCGACCACCCCGGTGGGGCTGATGACTCCCATGTTGGGGCGAATGCCGTCGGCGCGTCCCTGGCTAATGGTAACGTAGTTCTTGGCCCGATTCACCGTGTTATCGACCACTTTAGCGGGTAAGAACGTGTACTGTTGGTACCGTAAACTGTCCTCCCGGCTCGTTTTGTTGGGCAAGAGCACCACGGAGTCTCGGGCGAGCACCTGACGCGCTACCGAGTCTTCTGACAGAAATGCGGGAATGATTGGCTGTTGGGCGCTTTTGCTGGCGATGGTTTGCCGCAGGCGCGCGTTTTCCTCGGCCAGTTGGTCGTTCACCGCCTGCAGTCCGAAGTAGCTCGACAAGGTATTGGATGTTTCCAGCACGCTGGCCACCACGTGGTTGGAGGTGTTGATCACGGCCGCGCGGTGGTAGGTGTTGGTGGTGACAATAAAGCTCGTACTGATTCCTTCTAGCAGCACGAATAGTACGGACGCCCGGTACTTAAGAAAGAGTGATAATAAGTTGTGCATCTATTAAGTCATCAATACCGACTTAAATTGGTTAAATTTCTTGAGGGCCACTCCGGTGCCGCGCACTACCGCACGAAGCGGATCATCGGCCACGTGCACGGGAAGCTTCGTCTTGAGGGCCAACCGCTTGTCCAGGCCGCGCAGCAGGGCACCCCCGCCGGTCAGGTGAATGCCGTTGTCGTAGATGTCGGCCGACAGTTCGGGAGGAGAAATTTCCAGCGCTTTGAGCACCGCCTCTTCAATTTTGGAAATGGACTTATCCAGCGCAAAGGCGATTTCGGAGTACGACACCTTGATCACCTTCGGAATGCCCGTCATCAGGTCACGTCCGCGAATTTCGTAGTCGTCCGGTTCGTCGTCCAGTTCAGTGAGGGCCGAACCCACTTCCAGTTTCACCTTTTCGGCCGAGCGCTCGCCGATGAGCAAGTTGTGCTGACGGCGCATATAGTCCAGAATGTCTTTGTTAAAGGTGTCGCCCGCCGTGCGGATCGACTGGTCGCACACGATGCCCGACAGGGCAATCACGGCGATCTCGGTAGTGCCGCCCCCGATATCTACGACCATCGAGCCCACCGGCTGGTCAATGTCGATGCCGATGCCGATGGCGGCCGCGATGGGCTCATGGATCATGTATACTTCCTTGGCCCCGGCGTGTTCGGCCGAGTCGCGCACCGCTCGTTTTTCCACTTCGGTGATGCCCGACGGAATGCAGATAATCATGCGGTGCGAGGAGGGAAGATAGCGGTTGCCCGTGTCGATCATTTTGATCATGCCCCGAATCATGTGCTCGGCGGCGTGGAAGTCGGCGATCACCCCATCCTTTAGGGGGCGGATCGTTTTTATATTTTCGTGGGTCTTCTCATGCATCTGCATGGCTTGCCGCCCGATGGCCAGCACCTTGTTGGTGGTTCTATCGATGGCGATGATCAATGGCTCATCAACGACAATCTTCTCCTTGTTGATAATAAGGGTGTTGGCCGTCCCTAAATCGATGGCGATATCACTGGAGAAAAAATCAAACAATCCCATGCGCGGTTTACTATTGTGGTTTGAGGTATACTACTGTTCTTTGGAATGGCACAAATCTGCCTTAAGAATCAAGTATTTAAAACATTATTTAATGGGTTCACGGGATACGTAAGAAATCTTTTAAAACTCCGTCAAACTTCTGTCGCTGGATGAAGCCGTGGTGACAAGTGCGAAAGGTCGCCCAAAATTAGAACGAAATTCCCACTAATAATAACGACGGTGCGCAATTTCTTCGGCGAGGCACCAAACCGTTGCGCTCGAATGAGTAGCTTAATGAAGCAATGCTGCGAAACGCTGACTTTACTTACGCTGGCCCGCCCGGCAGGAGAGGAAGGCTAAAGTAGCTAATCTTTCGGATTGTTCCCGAATGTGCGGCGTATTTCGGAGAAAGCCAGCTACAGCGTGTCGTTTGCCGCCTCCTGCTCCCGCGCTTTTTCCAGGGTGCTCATCACGTTCAGACTGTCTACTACGTCTTCGTAAATTTCGTCCATCAACTCCATATGGTCGAGGTAGTAGGCGTAACTTTCCAGGTATACCGAATCGGTGAAGCCGTGTTCGTTCATGAGATACTTCTCGTAGTTGCGAAACAGAATTTCTGTTGAATCCGACTGTCGCACCTCCGCGTAGTTCATTTTGGCTTCGGTGAGGTGCAGTTCGATCAGGAACGAAACCATCTGCTGCTTGCTCAGCAATTGCGACGACGGCTCAGTAAGGGTGGTGTCGTAGTTACATCCGGTGAAGGTGACAGTGAAGAGAAGCATGATCAACATCAGCTTAGGAGGTAGTCGATGGTCGATGGTCCACAGTTGACAGCCAGCAGCCAGCAGCCAACCGTGGACTGTCGACTGTCAACCATCGACCGTGGACTCATTGCCGCTGCTTGCTGGTTGATTCGTTGTCCTCTGGCTTCTCATGATAACTACAGAATGTTCAGCGTTTGCTCCTTGATCTTCTCTAAATCTTCTTTCATGTTCACCACGTGTCGCTGCATGCTGGCATCGTTGGCCTTCGATCCGATGGTGTTGATCTCGCGGCCAATTTCTTGACCGATAAAACCCAATTTTTTGCCTTGTGAAGCAGGTTGATGCAGCACGTCTAAGAAATAATCCAGGTGGTTGGTCAGTCGGATCACTTCTTCGTTAACGTCCAATTTCTCCAAATAGTAAATCATTTCTTGCTCCAGTCGATTCTGATCGATCAACTCGGTGACGGTTTGCTCGTTCAGGTGCTCTTGCAAGCGTTGGCGCACGTGCTGGTCGCGTTCCGGAATGAGCAGTTGAATCTCCGCCAGGGCCGACTTAATTCGATGGATACATTCTTCCATATCTTTCTGCAACGCCGCGCCTTCCTGCTGCCGGAACTCGTCGCAGCGATTCAAAGCATCACGAATGGTGGTCTGAATGGCCGCCCAGGCTTGCTCATCAATCTCGGGTTGCGCGCTGGGCTGCACCACATCAGGCGACTGGGCCGCCGTGCGAAACAGGTCGACGGGGTTTTCTTGTAATTCGTCGGCCACGCTTCGGTAGGCCTGGTAGTAAGCCTTGAGCAGCGCCGCGTTGATGGAAGGCGCCTCGGCGAGTTCGCCCTTGGCCGCGTAATCGACGGTCAGCAGTACTTTTCCCCGCTGTAGCACGTCCGAGGCAAGATTGCGTACCGCTATTTCGTGCCGACTCAGGGGGCGGGGAAGTTTGACAATGGCGTCAAGGAATTTGGAGTTGAGGGTTTTCACTTCCACCTGAACGCTAAACGATTCGTGGTCGGTGGTTGCCTTGCCGTAACCCGTCATTGATTTGATCATACCGTAAGATTAAAAGAAGAAGCGTGCGTGGGGCAACCTACTAATTGCGTCAGCATAATCCTAACTGAAATCGGTGTAAGCCTGCTGCGCCAGGACCTTCGATGTTTCCAGATCATCGTTGCGGATGATCATATCGAAGCGACCAGCAAAAGAAAGTTCGTAGGAGGCCTTTTCCAATCGTTGGGTAATGCTATCGGAGGGATCGGTAGCGCGCGCCAGTAGGCGATTCTTTAAAACTTCCAGTGAAGGGGCTTGCACAAACACGGCGAGTGCTTGGGAGCGAAAGTATTGTTTGAGCGCCAGACCACCCTTTACATCAATGTCGAAGATCACGTTCTTGCCGTTGCTCCAGATTCGGTCAACCTCCGACTTCAGCGTTCCGTAGTAGCGGTCGGGATACACTTCTTCCCATTCTACGAAAGCGTTTTGCTGAATCAGTTCTTTAAACGCTACCGGAGAAAGAAAATAATAGTCGCGGGCGTGGACTTCACCGGGGCGGGGAAGGCGGGTGGTGGCGGAGACAGAAAAAGACAGGTTGGGGTTGGTGGCTAGCAGATGATGAACCAGGGTGGTTTTGCCAGAACCGGAAGGCGCAGAAAAAATAATCGCTTTGCCCTGGGGTTGCTGCACCTACGAAACAGTTTGTACGCGGACGTGCTGACGAATGGTGGAAAGAAGCTCTTCAGGAGCAACAAATCGGCCTAACTTATCGCACACGGCTTCACGAAACGCCCGTTCGTTCTGATAGCAGTCAATAACGTCGGGCCAATTGACAATGTGCTGGTGAAAAAATTCAGTGTCCTGGGAGGAGGCTTGACTGTCGAGCACCAGGGGCAAGAGCTCCAGGCACTTCTTGTATTGGTCGCTTTCTTTGGATAACATAGGAGATCAGCAGTTGTAAAAAATGTTGTATATCTATCGTTGAGCCTGATAGCCCATAGATTCGGCGTAGGTTTTTAGTTTGTCTTTCAACAGATTTCGAGCGCGGTGCAATCGGGAACGCACGGTACCAATTGGAATGTCCAGAATTTTAGCCATTTCTTCATAGGTGAAACCTTCCAAATCACATAAAATGATAACCGTCCTGAAATCTACTGCCAACGCGTTCAGTGCATTTGAGATTTCGTCGCCGATCATATCCTGCACCGCTTCTACCCGAAGGTCGGTGGTGATACTAGCGTCTACGTCATCAGAATTATAGTACGTTTCAACTTCCTGGTAATCAACTTTAGCGGGCTCTTTGCTCTTTTTTCTAAAGTCATTGATGAAGCTGTTCTTTAAAATGCGGAACAGCCACGCTTTGGCATTAGTTCCTCGCTGAAACGAATCAATGAAACGAAATGCTTTTAGATAGGTCTCTTGCACCAAATCCTTAGCATCGTCTTCGTCAAAGGTGAGGCGATAGGCAAAATTATACATAGAATCTATCTGAGGCAGAAACTCGTTATCAAAAATATCTACCTTTTCTTTTTCGGTGTACTGATTGCGCTTCGCTGCGGTGGCTTGTTCCTGATTGTCAGACGTGGGCCCTGCTTGTTCGCCATTATTTATTTCCTGCTTCTCAGCCATGAGTGCAAATTTTATGGTATCAGAATTTGCCCTAAACCGGCAATTTCCCTACAATATTAACTGCGTATGGGTAAGAAAGTTATCCTATTTCTTAATAACTTTGCCGGTATGTTACAACGCATTCAATCCATTTTTCTGCTCGGAGTTGCCCTTTGCATGGGTCTGTTGCTGGTCACCGATATTTGGGAAGAAACCCTGCCCGACCAAAACCAACGCATCGAGCTCGATGCTTTCGCCCTGCAAACTGCTTCGCTGAGTGAGGGTGAGGGCAGCCTCAGGTGGTGCAAAACACCTGGTTTATTGCCGCCTTTGCCACACTATCGGCCATTGTTGCCTTCTACGAAATTTTTCGCTATAAAAACCGGCTTACCCAACTCAAACTGGGTTTTCTCAACGTGCTGCTGATGATGGTGGTGCTCGGCAGCACGGTTTACTTTATCTTCGAGGGCGAAACCTTGTCGGCCAACGCCACCCAGGGCGACTTTGAAACTGGCATCTACCTGCCGGGCCTGGCCCTGATCTTCAACCTGCTGGCCAACCGCTTCATCCGCCGCGACGAGCAACTGGTGCGCTCGGTTGACCGTCTGCGCTAATCCTGCCAAACTGTCAGCAATTCACTGAGTGGAACGGCCTTTGTCGTTCCTGCCTGAAATCTATTGTCTCATCAAACGAACCTAACCGTCATGGTAGAAGAAAAAGGTACCATATCTATCAATACAGAGAACATCTTTCCGATCATCAAGAAGTTTCTTTATTCCGATCACGAAATTTTCTTGCGCGAACTGGTTTCTAACGCCGTCGATGCCACCCAGAAGCTGAAGCGTCTGAGCAGCATGGGTGAGTACACCGGCGAACTGGGCGAAGCCAAGGTTACCGTAAGCGTGAACGAGAAGCTAAAAACCATCACCGTGAGTGACCACGGCATCGGCATGACCGATGAAGAAGTAAAAAAATACATCAACCAGATCGCTTTTTCGGGCGCCACCGAGTTTCTGGAAAAGTATAAGGACGCCGGTGAGGATAAGCAGATCATCGGTCACTTCGGACTGGGCTTTTATTCGGCCTTTATGGTGGCCGACCGGGTTGACATTATCTCCAAGTCCTACCAGGAAGGTGCCGAACCCGTGAAGTGGACCTGCGACGGCAGCACCGAGTTTGAGTTGGCCCCCGCCGTGAAGAAAGAAGTGGGCACCGAGGTGGTGCTGCACGTGAACGAAGACGCTAAAGAATTTCTGGAGAAAGGCCGCTTGCAGGGCATCCTGGACAAGTACTGCAAGTTTCTGCCCGTAGAAATTGAGTTCGACGGCAAGGTGGTGAACAACCCGAACCCCATCTGGACCAAGTCGCCCAGCGACCTGACCGACGAAGAATACCTGAACTTTTACAAGGAGCTGTATCCCTTCGCCGAAGATCCGTTGTTCTGGATTCACCTCAACGTGGATTATCCCTTCAACCTCACCGGGGTGCTGTACTTCCCCAAAATCAAGCAGGAGCTGGAGCCCACGCGCAACAAAATCCAGCTCTACTCGCGGCAGGTGTTTATCACCGACGAGGTGAAGGACGTGGTGCCTGAGTTTCTGATGCTGCTGCACGGCATCGTCGACTCGCCCGACATTCCCCTCAACGTGTCGCGCAGCTACTTGCAGTCGGACAGCAACGTGAAGAAGATCAACGCCCACATCACCAAGAAGGTGGCCGACAAACTGAGCGAGTTGTTCAAGAAAGACCGGGCGGCCTACGAGGAGAAGTTCGGCAGCATCGGACTGTTCGTGAAGTACGGCATGATCACCGAAGACAAGTTCTACGACAAAGCCAACAAATTTGTGCTGCTCAAAAATGTAGACGGCAAGTACTTCACCCTGGATGAGTATAAGGAGCAGGTAGCCTCGGCCCAAACTGACAAAGACGGCAACGTGGTTTATCTGTACACCACCGACCCCGGCAAGCAGGACACTTTCATCCGCTCGGCCAGAAAGAAGTCCTACGACGTGCTGGTGCTCGACGGCCCGCTCGACAGCCACTTCATCAACATGCTGGAGCAGAAACTTGAGAAAACCAGTCTGAAGCGCGTAGACGCTGATACGGTGGACAAACTGATCGATAAGGACGAGAAGCTCGACAGCGTGCTGTCGGACAAGGAGACCGAAACGGTAAAGGGAGTGTTTGAGAAGGCCATTGACAATGCTTCTATGACGGTAACCGTGGAGTCGCTTTCGCCCGACGAGATGCCGGTTACTATCACGCTGCCCGAATTTATGCGCCGCATGAAGGACATGGCCGCTAGCGGTGGTGGTGGCTTCGCCATGATGGGACAGATGCCCGACGCTTACAGTGTGGCGGTGAACGCCAACCACCCGCTCACCGGCAAAATCCTAAAGGCCGCGGGCGAAGACCAGCAGATTCAGTTGGCCAGGCAGGCGGTGGATCTGGCCAAACTGTCGCAGAACCTGCTCACCGGGGCTGACCTGACCCACTTCATCGAGCGCAGCGTGGAAATGGTAGCCGAGTAGCTAATCAAACGATAAGTAATCCGGAGGCGCACGACTTACAGAACGCGCGAGTATTTCGTGCCGAATCAGGAGTTCGTGCAATGAATAGAAAAAGTGAGGCAGTCTTGAAAAAGGCTGCCTTTTTTCAATCCACTATTTTGAAGATGTTTGCCCGTCCGAGACATATAGTCCGATTGGGTAAAGTGACTTGGAAGTGGGAGCGATTCTGTGGATATTTACGGTAATCAAGGTTAAAAACAGAAGTACGCGAGTGTACGAAGAGATTGTCGATTTCATTGCTGCCGGAGCAACGCCTAGTACTATTGCGGGTTTCGAAGCATCGCAACCAACAAAAGACCGGGTTAGCTTACCTTATCTCGCAAGAAAAGAGCGCAAGGCTCTCATCGGAGGAGACTTCCGAACTTGATAATTTTATGAAACTTGAGCATCTGATGCGATTAATCAAAGCTCGAGCTCGTAGCCATAACCCCTTATAAAATGACGATATCGATCGATGTTCCTAACGAAGCAGGTGTGAGTGAGCATTACTTAAAGGAGGCACTGGCCGCCACGCTCTATTACACCGGTAAGCTTTCGGGCAAGCAGGCCCGCGAGATGGTTGGTATGTCACGCCGTGCCTTCGAGGAAATGCTACCCCGTTATGGATACTCAATTTTAATAGATAGCCAGGAAAATCTTTCCATTGAACTTGATCTATGACCGGCCGACAAGCAGTAAGTGATACGGGGCCACTCATTACGCTAGAAAAATTACCAGATGGGTACCAATTTATTCGAAAACTTTACGACGCTATCATTATTCCTCCTGCCGTGTTAGAGGAGCTGATCCAGGGTCAGTTTAAGAACGCCAAAGCGTATCTTTCTCACTACGGAATCATTGATTTTATTGAGGTTGTTGATACTAAAGGTGGTAGAGGCCTTTCTGAATTGGATGCGCTGGATCAGGGAGAACAAGAAGCAATACGTTTGTCAATTGCTCGGCAGCTACCTTTGTTGATTGAAGAAGAAGCCGGGAGGACCGTAGCCCGCCAGTTAGGTCTAAAAATTTCTGGGATAGCCGGTCAGATAGTGCTGGCAGTTAAGAAGGAGATTATTAGTACCAAGGAAGCGGAAGAGAAGCTAAATATACTGTTCAAGGCTAAGCGAATTAACAAAACGATACACGATGGTCTGTTGACATCGGTGCGTCAGAAACTCTGAAACTATCGTAAGACGAACCGAAGCGTTGAACCTACTTTCTACCGATGCGCCCAGTCAAACTGATCAATCGTTTCTAGCGAAGCCTTCAGCAACTGAATGCAGGCCTCAATGTCTTCCTTGTTGGCCATCTCGATCACCTGGTGCAGGTGGCGGGTAGGGATGGAAATGGCCCCCGCAATGGCGCCGTGCTTGCCCATGCGCTGCACGCCCGCCGTGTCGGTGCCCCCGGCGGTGAGCACTTCCAACTGCCACTTGATACTATTTTTGTCGGCTGTCTGCTTCATAAAATCCACCATGCGGTAGTCGCAGATGGTGGATGAGTCCATCACCTTGATGGCGGCGCCTTCGCCCAGGCTGGTGACGCGCTCGTGTGGTTGCGCGCCGGGCACGTCGAAGGCGATGGTGGTGTCCAGGCCAATGCCAAAGTCGGGGTTGATGTGGTGAGCGGCCACGTTGGCTCCGCGCAGTCCGACCTCCTCCTGCACGGTGAACACGCCGTACACGTCGTAGGGCACCTCGCCCAGTTGCCGCAGGGTTTCCATCAGGATAAACACCGACACGCGGTTATCAATCGACTTGCAGTTGACGCAGTCGCCCATCTCGATGAGTTCGCGCTCGCGCGTGATGGGGTTGCCCACCTGCACCAGTTCCTTCACTTGCTCGGCTTTCATACCCAGGTCGATGAAGTAATCGGTGGTTTGGGGGACCTTCTTGCGCTCTTCCGGACTCATCACGTGGATCGGTTTGCTGCCCATCACGCCGACCAAGTCCTGTTTGCCGTGGATGATTACGCGCTGCGCGGTCAGGGTTTTGGGGTCGAAGCCCCCCAGGGTATGAAAACGCACGAAGCCTTGCTCGTCGATGTGCTTAACGATGAAGCCGATCTCGTCGAGGTGGGCGGCCACCATTACTTTCTTGCCGTCGGGATTGCGGTGAGCCCTTCTTGAGAGCGATCACGCTGCCCATATTGTCCACTTCTAACTGGTCGACCAGGGGTTCCACTTCATCAATCACCAGCGCACGCACCAGTCGCTCAAATCCCGGGGCACCGGGCACTTCACACGTCTTCTTAAGCAGTTCTACGTTCATAACAGAAATACAGGAATTAATTAGTGAGCAAAACTACGCAATATCTCCGTTCCTTTTAAGCAAAAATACTAGATTGCTCCGATTCCACATGCGACAACGACTACTCAGCGAAGGCGCTCACGAACTGAGCTACGAAATCCGGGGCATCGTCCGGAAGGCCCAACAGATTCAGGCCCTGGGCTATCCCATCTACTGGGAAAATATCGGCGATCCGATCAACAAGCACTACCAACTGCCCGAATGGATCAAGGCGATCATCACCGAACTGGTGCAAGACAACCACACCTTCGGCTACTGCGACTCCAAGGGTGTGCTTGAAACCCGGCAGTTTCTGGCCGACCTGAACAACCGGCGAAAAGGAGCCCAGATCACCGCCAACGACGTGCTGTTCTTCAATGGTTTGGGCGATGCTATCTCTAAACTGTACCAGTTTCTGGTGCCCACCTCGCGGGTTATTGGTCCGTCGCCTTCTTACTCTACGCACTCGTCGGCCGAGGCTTCGCACGCCAACAGCCAGCCGCTCACCTACCGCCTGGACCCCGACCACCACTGGTATCCCGACCTGGTTGATCTGGCAATGAAAATTCGCTACAACCCTAACATCGTGGGTATCTTGCTCATCAACCCCGACAACCCCACCGGAGTGGTGTATCCCCTGGAGATTCTGCGGAGGATCGTAGACCTGGCCCGGGAATTTGACCTCTTCGTGGTGGCTGATGAAATCTACCTGAACATCACCTACAACGGAGCGAAAGCGCACGCGCTGGCCGAGGTAATTGGTGAGGTGCCGGGCATTTCAATGAAAGGGATATCGAAAGAATTTCCCTGGCCCGGGGCGCGCTGCGGCTGGATGGAGTTTTATAACCGTTCGAGTTCGGCCGACTTTCATGAGTACTGCACCACGCTGGAGAACGCCAAGATGATCGAGGTGTGCTCGACCAAACTGCCCCAGTTGGCTATTCCCAAAATTATGGGCGACGCCCGCTATCAAGATTACCGCCGGTCGTACAATGAAGCCATCGGACAACGTAGCCACCGGATCACCGAACTGCTGCGCGACCTGCCGATGCTGCGTTTCAACCCTACCTACGGTGCGTTTTACAATACCATTATCTTTCGGGAGGGTGTGCTTAACAACCGACAGCGGCTGGCCATCACCGACGAGCGGGCGCAGCAACTGCTCGATGCTTGGCTAGAAACCGATCCTGATATGGCCGCTGACAAGCGGTTTGTGTACTACCTGCTGGCGGCCAAACAAGTGTGCGTGGTGCCGATCTCTTCGTTTTGCTCAGACCTACAGGGGTTTCGGGTCACACTGTTGGAGAATGATGAGGAGGTGTTGCTGGAAACCTTCCGTCGTATTCGCGAAGCGGTGGTGGAGTACACCGCGAGTGCCTAGCGTCCGATCAGCACGAAAGCCCCCCAGTAGTATGGATCGCGGTGTGTCTCTACGAAGGCAAGCTGCGCTGCCCGCAGGGCGTCGGTTTTGTTTTCTCCGCCCAGCCAGCGCTCGTAGAACAACTGCATTAGCTCGGCGGTAGACTGGTCGTCGACCTTCCACAAGCTCATCAACACGCCCTCTGCCCCCGCCACCAAAAAAGCCCGCTGCAATCCGTAAACCCCTTCGCCGTTTCTAATCTCTCCCAGCCCGGTTTCGCAGGCACTTAGCACCACCAGTTCGGTGCCGCTCAGGTTCAAATTCATTGCTTCGTAGGCGGTGAGGATACCGTCTTCTTGCTGCCAATCATCCCGCTGTTGCAACCTTTGTCGTTGCAAACTATTTGCTGCGCCGGTAAGCATCAGGCCCGAACGCAGCAGTGGATTCGCCGCCGCATTGGGCAGGTGCAATCCGAAGGTGGCGGAGCTTTCGTCGTGCGACAGGTCACTCAAAAAGTAGGCGTGGGTGGCGATATGAAGCAAACGGGGGGCATTCAATTGCTTAACGACTTCCTCGGTGGCTTCGCTCTTTAGATAAGTACGCGTCTGCCACTGCCGCTGGCGCAACAACTGAGCGATCTGGTCTATCTCCTGCTCAGTTCCGGGAAGGGCGTACAGCTTTTCTGCCTCAATCGGGTAATTCAATGCGTTTAAATTAGCCCGCAGCGCGGGCTCGGTTGAAACAAGAAGTTCGCCTGCGGTGAGTGAGTCTTCGGGCGCATTTTCAAGCCGGTAGTAAGGATCACCAAGCAGATACGCAGCGCGCCGGTTCGCTACCGAAGGCGAGGGGAACAACTCGCGGGTGCTGCTGAGCATACGGATGGTCCTTTCCTCAATAATGAACCGATCGGTGCGCGGGTTTAGCAAGCTATTCAGACTGATTTTATGATACACCCCATCCGGGGCGACGTAAACCGTGGTGGTTTGCGGCAAGAGCAGCGACTCGATTGGTTTCCAGTACAAATCGTAAGAAAATGCATCGGGAACCCGGAAGTCAATTGCATTTTGATAGTAGTAGAAGTTTTTAGTTTCCATTGCCTCGCCATCGCGCAGCAACGCCACCGCCGGTGCTTCTGATTCGGGCGTGATGGCCAGGGCCACGTAAAAAAGCAGGTTTTCTTTGTCTTTTTCCACCCGGACGATCTCAACGGCTGCCTCCTTTGGTTGCAATTGCTGCCGGATATCTCGCCAGGTGAACCGGCGGTCTCTCAGGTCGTTGGCAAACTTCGTAGAGCGAAGCGACAGCTCTTTTTCCAACGTATTGGCGCGTTTTTCTAAGGAGCGCACGCGCCCCTGCTGCTGTTTCCATTCGGTGGGAGGCAGGGCGTAGCGCCGAACCAGGGCCTCCTTGGTGGATATCCACTGTTGGTAGCGGGCGATAAGCTCTTCGTCGTTGCTGTTGCTGATGATCGCTTTGATCTGACTGCTGGCGTTGAGCAAAATGGCCTTGGTAAGCAATTGCAAATTGTAGAAGTCGCCCAACAAAGCTTGGTTGGTCTCAACCGGAGCGTGGACTTGATTAACCACCCGGTCGATGATGAAATTTTGTACGGCCTGAAGCACGGGTTCTATGCGACGATAGAAAGCACTTTTTTCTTTTTCGCTCAGCGCCGGAAAATACTCCCGCAATTGTTGGGTATAGCGCTGCATCACCTCGCGGAAGATCGGCTCGGCGCGCTCCGAATCGCCCAGGGTATGATACAACACAGCCTGCGCGTAGAGGCTAAAGGCGTAGTCAGGATGCTGGTCGTTGAGAGTTTCTCGCCGGATAGCCACCACCCGCTCTATGCAGCTTCGGGCCTGCTCGTACTCGCCCACGCTCTGGTGCAATAAGCCCAGATTGAGCAAAGTGGTGACGTGTCGCGGGTGCTCTTTTCCGTAGAGTGCTCGACTAATATTGAGCGATTCTTCCAGCAATGGTCTCGCTTTGGCATAGGCTCCCTGGTTTTGGTACAGCGCCGCTAAGTTATTGAGTGCGGTAGCGTAAGCAGGATGTTGCTTGCCCAACGTTTGCCGGTCGATGCGCAAGGCTTCTTGATAAAGCACCTCCGCGCTGTCCACTTGCCCAGTGGCTTCGTAGAGTCCGGCTAAGTTCTGCGTAGCAGTAGCATACGCCGGATGACTCGATCCGTATTTGTCCCTCAGAATTTGTCGACCCACCAGCAACAAGGGTTTTGCCGCTGCGTAGTTGCCCAGCGCCAGGTAGAAATTAGCCAGTTCCGTGCGGGCGCGGGCGTATTCGGGATGAGCAGGGTCATAGTGGGTTTGGGCAATGGTGGTGGCCTGCTGCAACCATTGTTCAGCCGGGGGATAGTTGCCCTGGGCCATTTCCAGGCGCGCTAAATTGATGTAGGCGCTGATGGTGGACGGATGTTCTTTGCCCCGTTGAGCAACCACCGCGGCCAACGCCTGCTCGAGCAGCGGTCGGGCTTGTTGGTAGCGAGCCGCCTCAAGGTGAACCAGGCCTACATTGGCCAGGGCTGATCCGTAGTCGGGATGGTCTGCCCCGAGCAACGCTTTTTTTATTTCGAGCGATTGGTCAAGAAGCTCCGTGGCCTTTGTAAGATCGCCTTGTTCTTGGCACACCAGCGCATAGTTGTTCAGCAGGTTGGCGTAGGCGTTGGTAAATCGCCCACTGAGCTTCTCTTGTATCTTCAGCGCTTCCTGGTAGAAGATATCGGACTCCACAAAGTAGCCTAAGTCATGGTACAATCCGGCCATTCCGTTCACGGCGGCCACGTACTCTTCACTTTGGGTTCCTTTCACCCGGCGGATGATTTCCGTGCCGCGTTTAAAGTAATAAATCGCCGAATCGAAGCGCGCGAGCTTCTGCTGGTTTCGGGCCACGTTGCCGAAGATCGCCGCCTGGTGAAGCTTCTGCTCGGACGTGGCGGGCGGATGCGCTTTCAGATGACGGGTAGCCCGCGTGTAATAGGTTTCGGCCAGCGCGTATTGCTGCCGCCGCTGATGCATCGTGGCGCGGTTGCTCAATGCCACGGCGTACTGCCAGGGGTACCGACGGGCGGAGTCGCTCTGTTCCAATGCTTCGTGCAGTGCTGTCACTTCATCGGTGCGGCCGTTTTCATACAGGGCGGTAGCCAAATTATCCCAACTGGTCCACCATGCCCCATCGTAGGCGGAGTAGTGCTTCTGGCGGATGCGATGGACCTGGGTCAGCTTTTGGAGGGCCTCAGAACTTTTATCTTCGGACAACTGCAGCATGGCCAGATTGTGCAGCACTCCGGCGTAGGATACGCTATCCGCCGGAGCAATTATCTCATAAACAGTGAGCGCCCGCTGGTACCACTGCATCGCGGCCCGCCAGTCGTCGTTGGCGATCAGCGTACTGGCGAAGCGGTAGCAAGCATCGGCGTAGGCCAGGGACAGGGTGTCGCCCGTCTGCCGAAACCGCGCAATCAGTTGCTGGTAAACACTAGCCCTCGAGGAGATAGACGAGGAGTCAGGCAGCAGACTACGAAAATAGGTCGCTCGATCGTGCAGCGTGGGGTTATCGAGCGCATGAGCCTCGCCAATCACAACCTGATACAACGAATCAGCGCGCTGCAAATCCCCCGTGCGGTGGTACACTTTAGCCAACAAATACTGCAACCGGAGGGGCGGAGTCGTTTTAATCGCCCTAAACACCCGTTCGGCTTCGACCAACGACCGCCGAGCGGCAAGAAGGCTATCCACACGTAGGTACAGCACTCCTTGATCATGAAGCGCTTGCCCGTACAGGGCGGGAGAGGATTCAACAAATTGAGCCCGGACGGTCACCTCCCGGCGAACCCAGGCCAGCGCCAGCTCATCATCGCCAGTAGACGTTGAAATCTGGGTAAGCAGGTGAAGCACTTCGGCGTAGGCTGCACTGTTGAACCCTTCGGTCTGCTGCACATCAAACAAACACTGCTGCGCCCGTTGGTAAGCCTCGATAACCTGCCCCTTGGCCAACCGTTCGGTGGCCAGCGGACAGGGGGAAGCAGATTGACCCTGGGCCGGAGCAAGCCCTACGCCACCCAAGTGAAAGATAATAAACCACCAAATTTTTCGTGCGGTCATGCCTAAAGATACGTGCTTTTATGCGAAAAAATGCACGAAAATATTGGCATTACCCTTTCTGTGTGTAACTATAAAATTCTAGATTGCAAAAAAATTCTGCTTTATACCACCAATACTATGAAGACAATCTACTGCCTTCCCCCGTTTCTACTCTTTTTGTTTAGTGTTCACGGAGTGATAGGGCAGGAGACCCAGTGGGCCAGTCGGATCATCGAGGCGTCGCCCTCGTACCAGGAAGGGTTCTTGTTCAAAGCACAGCTCCAGCACGGGGGCTACCCCGCCGAGCGCTTACTCGGTCAGCCCAACGTGCTGCCCGGCAACAGCGGCGATAGCCCGAATGCCTGGGTGCCCAAGAAGCCCAACCAAGAGGTATTTATCAAAGTAGGATTTGACGCACCGCAAACTATCCAGCAGATTGCCATCGCCGAGTCGCGCAACCCGGGAGCCGTTTACCAACTGTTCTGTTACGACATCTCAGACAAAGAATACTTGGTGGCGACGCTCGAGCCGGCTCCGGTCAATACCCAGGGACGCATGTTTAACGTATTCATCGACCCTACCAATTATCCGGTGCAGGCAGTGAAGGTGGTGCTACAGGGCGATAAGGTGCCGGGCTATAACGCCATCGACGCCATCGCAATATCCTCTTCCGCGTTGCCAATTCGGGCCGAGATCAACATTGTGCCCGGCCTGAACCCCGACGTGGCCCTGGATCCGCTGCTCAGCAGTGCCGATAGCAGCACCGCCAACCTGAGCCCTATGATTTCGCCCGACGGAAACACGCTGTTCTTCGGAAGGGTGTCGCCCTACAACGTGGGCGGAATGCGCGACGAGCAGGATATCTGGTACATGGAGCGCGACAGCCCGACCAGTGCGTGGGGGAAGCCCAAAAACATGGGGAAGCCGCTCAACAACAAAAACAGCAACTACGTGAGTGCGGTGGCCGCCGACGGCGACAGCTACCTGCTGCTGCTCGGTAATGCCTACCAGGAAGATGGCAAAATGAAGAATGGCGTATCCATCACCCGCCGCACCGAAAGTGGCTGGTCGCAACCCGAAGCTCTCAACGTGGCCGATTTCTACAACAACTCCGATATTGCCAACTATTTTATGTCCGAAGACCAGCGTTTCTTGTTCATGGCCCTGGAGCGCGATGATACCGAAGGAAAACGCGACCTGTACGTGAGCTTTAATCGGGGCGAAAATATCTGGTCCGAACCCCTGAACCTGGGCCCGGCGATTAATACGGCCGACGTGGAATCATCTCCGTTTCTGGCCAACGACACCACCCTGTACTTTTCGTCGCGCGGCTACAGTGGGTTCGGCGGCGAAGACGTGTACGTGGCCTACCGCACCGGTGACTCGTGGACGGAGTGGACCGAACCCGAAAACCTGGGGCCATCCATTAACTCCGAGCAGGACGATACTTTCTTCAACGTGTCGACCGATAACCAATACGCCTTCCTGACCCGGGGCACCACGAACGGTGCCGATATGTACCAGGTGCGGATGCCGGTGTTTCGCCGGCCCGGCACCCCGGATGCCAACTACTTAGTTCGAGGATTGGTCTACAACGTGAAAAATAACATGCCGGTTGAGGCCAAAGTCATTTTTGACAACGGGGTAGACTCCGCCACCGTGATAAGCATGTCCACCGAAGCGGACGGAAAATACGAACTCAACGTCCCCCCTGGCACCTACGATGTGTACGCTCAGAAAGACGGCTATGCCCCCACCAACCGGCAGCAAGTAACCCTAAGCGAACTCGATCCCAACCAAGACGGAGTGGTGTTTCGCGATTTGTACCTCAGCAATGACTTCTCGACCACAGATATCAAACGGGAACTAACGGCCAACCGACGGGCCATTGCCGCCGAAGAGGTGATGTTTGCGCTAGATAGTTACCAGTTAGACCGTCGTTTTTACCGTCAGTTAAAGGACGTGGTCGCGTTTATGGAAGAAAATCCGGACGCTACGCTCCAGGTGGCCGGGCACACTTGCTCGCGGGGCACCAATGAGCACAACCAGCAGCTTTCGAAGCGCCGGGCCCAGGCGGTGGCCGACTACTTGGCCAAGCAGGGAGTAAACCAGCGGCGCGTGCGCTCGGTAGGCTACGGAGAAACCAAACCGCTGGTGAGCAACGCCACCGAGGCCAACCGAAAATTGAACCGACGAGTAGAATTTGAACTGGTCAACTAAAGGCTGATGAGAATACCTCGATAAACTTCTTCGTGTACCTTCGAAGGCAACTTAGGCGGCGAAAAGTGACGCTTTTGCCATACGTTTAGTAACGAAATCTACCGTGCTATCGTAGGTAATTATATGTGTCGCTTTTTATTTATAGTATTTGTTAATATAGTTCATTTTTCTGTGGCTGGTCCCGATCCTCAGATGGTGGCCATGTCTGGCAAAATTATGGATGCTGATTCGCAGCTTCCTTTGGGGGCTCAGGTAAAGTACCAATTATTACCCGTGGGCCACACCACCGGGATCCGCAACTTTGCCAATCAAGACGGGAGCTACCAACTGCCGCTGCAACCCCACCGGCAGTACCAGCTAGAAATCACTGCCCCTAACTACCAGATGTTGCGCATCGTGGTGCAAACCGATAGCCAGGCGCAACTTCCCCAAGATTTACTGCTGCACCGCATTCCGCAGCCCGGCGAACTGGTCTTCTTATCACAACCCTTTTTGTTCGAGCGGGGCAAGCCAACCCCCGCCGCCGAGTCGCGCGCCGTGATCGACGAACTGAAGAGATTGTTGCAGGCGCATCCGACCATGAAAATCAGACTCGAGGGTCATACGGATCGCGGCAACGCCAAGCAACTGCTGCAACTCTCGGGCGAACGGGCCGAGGCCATTAAGGACTGCCTGGTAGACATGGGAATTCGTAAGAAGCGAATCAAAACCAAGGCCTTCGGAAATACCCAACTGTTAACGCAGGAGGACTCGTTTGAGGCACGGCAAAAAAATCGCCGGGTAGAAGTGCGGGTGCTTGAGTTGTGAGATTGAGCCGTCTACTTTGCGTCTGGCCTCTGTTTGTCTTCTTTATTGAGTAACCCTTTAGAGTCTTCTCCGTTCTCAACAACTAAGTCAAATCCCGATCCGCTCCCACTATGGGTCATCCCGTCATGAATCAGGAATTCTTAAACAAATTGTACCAGGCCCACCAGGAGTGCCCCGATTGTCCGTCACCGACCACGGTAGCTGATTTCTTTACCGGTCTGCTGGGTACGCTATTTCCCAACTTCACCAAGATGCAGTTTGCCGATGCTGAAGAATTTGAGTTGCACACCAATCAGTTAAAACAGCAGTTGCTGCAACTGGTGCACCGGGGCACCGGGCACAATCTTTCCGAAGGCGAGGCGCTTACTGAGCAATTCTTTGACCGTTTGCCCCAGATTTACGAACAGCTTCAGCAAGACGCCAGCGCGATGTTCGAGGGAGACCCAGCCGCCGAAAGTCGTTCGGAGGTAATTCGAACCTACCCGGGCTTCTACGCCATTGCCGCCTACCGAATGGGCCACGCGCTGCACCGCTTGGGAGTGAAGACCATCCCCCGGATGATGACCGAATATGCCCATAGTCGCACCGGGATTGATATTCATCCGGCGGCCCGCATTGGCAATCACTTCTTTATCGATCACGGCACCGGGGTGGTGATTGGTGAAACCGCCGAAATCGGCGACTGCGTGAAAATTTACCAGGGAGTCACCCTGGGAGCGTTGAGCGTGAGTAAAGAAGACGCCCGCAAAAAGCGCCATCCCACCATTGGCGACCGGGTGGTGATCTACGCCGGGGCTACGATCTTGGGAGGCGATACCCACATTGGCAACGACAGCGTGATCGGCGGCAACGTGTGGGTTACGCGCAGCGTGGCCCCCAGCACCAAAGTATATTATCAAGCAAAAATGCACCACGAAGGCACCGATCAGGTAGACCTGATGGTGTACCGAGACGCCGCATCATGAAACTATCCGACCTTATTGGCAACACGCCGCTTGTTCACCTGCAAACCATTCCTACCAATCCAAAGGTAACTATCTACGGAAAGCTGGAAGGACAAAATCCCGGCGGAAGCGTAAAGGACCGCGCCGCCTACGGCATGATTACTGGCGCCCTGGAGCGCGGCGACATCCGCCCGGGCGACAAACTTATCGAGGCCACCAGTGGCAACACCGGCATTGCCCTGGCAATGATCGCCCAGTTGAAGGGCCTGAAAATGACCCTGGTGATGCCCGAAGACGCCACCGCCGAGCGCATTCAGGCCATGACGGCCTACGGCGCCGAAGTAATTCTGACTCCGGCCGAAAAAACCATTGAGTATTCGCGACAGCACGCTGAAGAGTTGGCCGCTAGTGGCGAATATTTTATCTCTGAACCAGTTTGCCAACCCCGACAACTACGGCATGCACTATCGCACCACCGGTCCGGAAATCTGGCGTGATACGAACCAGAAGCTCACCCACTTTGTGTCGTCAATGGGCACCACGGGCACCATCATGGGAGTGTCGCGCTACCTGAAAGAACAAAGTAAGGCGGTGCAGATCGTGGGAGTGCAACCTACCGACGGCTCGCGCATTCCGGGCATCCGCCGGTGGTCGCCCGAGTTTTTGCCGCAGATTTATGAGCCCGAACGGGTGGACCGCATCATTGACGTGAGCAGCGAACAAGCCACGCAGATGACCCGCCGCCTGGCCCAGGAAGAAGGCATTTTAGCGGGCATGAGCAGCGGCGGCGCCCTAACCGCGGCCCTGCAACTGGCCGACGAACTGGAGGAAGGAGTGATCGTCACCATTGTGTGCGACCGGGGCGACCGCTACCTTAGTTCGGGGCTGTTTGCTGACTAAAGTCAACTTGAAAGATGCAATAGTACGCACATCTGTTTTCAAGAGACCCAGTAAAAAAGTGACGACACAACTTTGTTAACTCCTTACTTCGTTTGAAAGTAAAGTATTTCGAGTATCTACTTTTCTTCCCATTGTATTGACAATCAGGATAATAGAGAGAATAAATTGACAGTTGAAAGATAATCTACTCGGATCATTATAAAAAAAATGATTCCCTGTGTTGCATTGATAGTTAAGTGTTTCTACTTTAGCGTGCCTAAGGCGAATGCTACGTTATGTATCACCGCCATTCATCGTCCAGTTCTTGATTGTCCAGCGAGCCGAGACAGGCTCCCCCTACTTTTTTGCCTACTCCGTCTTCTTACTATAGTTCTACCAGTTTATAGGTAGTCAACTGTTTTCTGTTAGAGCAGTTTGTTGATTTAATGGCAACTAGATCTTGCTAGTCCGGAATAGCCATGTCTATACAATATTCAAATAATAACCAAACGAATAAACTAAACTAACCAAACCCCTCCACCCTATGAAAACAATGCACTACTTGCTCCCCCTTTTGTTAAGTGCCACGCTGGCTAACGCAAAGGTTATTCGCGTCGACAACAACGTGGGCGCCTCGGCCGACTACGTGAAACTACAGGACGCCATCAACAATGCCGACCCCGGCGATAGCATCTATATCATGGGGTCGGCTACGTATTATGATGTTAATGATAGAGGCAATGCCATAGAAATTAGACTCAATAAGCAGGTTGCTATCATCGGGCCGGGATACTTCTTAGGGGAGAACGGACAAACTCAGGCAAACAAACAGACCGCAGCAATTCATCTTTTGAACATTGGTGAGGGGGCTGATAATGTGGTGATTACGGGGATAAGTTTTCGGCGTAGAACTGATAGCGGCATTTTTTTGAACTTAGAAAGGCTCGATGGTAGTCAAGGTAGTACTCCTCCGCAAAATATAACCTTATCAAGGAACTATATTGCTGTACTCTGGATATACAACGCTTCAAACACGTTGATTGATCAGAACTTCTTTAGTACCAATAGAAACCCTATTTACCTTAGGGAGAACGCCGTCAGAACGATCATTCGGAACAATATTCTCTTGTCAGGAAACAACTCTGCTACTATCTACGGAGATTTTAATTCACCTCTGCCCAATACAGTGATCGCCAATAATACGTTCAGTAACGGTTTACTTAGAATCAGTGGAGCTACCGTCCAGAATAATATATTTATTAGCGGAAGATTTAACGATTGTGATAATAATGTAGTAAGAAACAACCTTTTCACTACCACCCAGGAGGCAGTGCTTCCCGAAAACTCTACTGGTAACGAAGCCAGTAATAATATCTATAGCGCGGTACAAGCCAACCTGTTCGTCTCTCCCGATCCTTCCGTAGACAATCAGTTCCAGTTAGCAGCTCAATCTCCGGCTTTAGGTCAGGGAATTGAAGGAGTAGACTTAGGAGCCTACGGCGGAGCCGCCCCCTACCAACTATCCGGGTTGCCCGCTATTCCGGCCATCTACGAACTCACCACCAGTGGCGTGGGCACCCCCGCCGAAGGGATGAGCGTGACCATTCGGGCTAAATCGCATAACTAAACACTATGAAAACCTGGATAACTATACTGGTAGCGATTCTGCTGCCCCTGGCCCCGCTGTGGGCGCAAGAGAACATCGTGGTCGCCGAATACTACGTGGACACCGACGCTGGTTTGGGCCAGAATACTACAATTCCTCTGGACGCAGTCAGTAGCAACGTGACGCAATCGTTCAATGTGAACCTGTCCGGCGTAGCTACCGGTTTGCACACCTTGGGCGTTCGCACCAAGGATGCCACCGGCACATGGAGCCTCGTCACCAACCGAGCCTTTTTGGTAGCAGAGGTCATTCCTACTGATGATGGAATTATCGCTGCTGAGTACTTTGTTGACGAAGACGCGGGCTTCGGCAATAACCAGTCTGTCGTACTAAGTGGGTTGGGAACTGACGTCAACGCTAGCTTTTCGGTGGACATAACGAGCTACGCCCCTGGTATCCACGTGCTCTACGTCCGGGTGAAAGATGTGGGCGGCCGCTGGTCTATTGCTTCGCATCAGCCCTTCGTGGTGATCCGTAGTGAGCTCACCAACATTGTGGCTTTGGAGTATTATTACTACGACGTGGCCGAAGCGAGCGTTGTGGGGGGCGACACGTACACCTACCAATTTCCCGAGCCGCAGGCTTCAATCAACGAATCTTTTGTGGCCAACGTAGAAGCACTCACCAGCGGAAAAGATTACGTGTTGTATGTACTGGCCATCAACGAGGCGGGGCGCCGCAGTTTAGTGAGCACCGAATCGTTCTTGTACTGCAACAATACCGACGGTAGTTGCGTGAGCCCGGTCACCATCACGAGCGCCGCCGTGACCAACATTGGATGCGACAATAACCGGCGGGGACAGGTAACCATTAACGCCGCGGGCGGAACCGGCAGTTATGAATACAGCTTGAGCACCGACAGTGCGAACTACACTACTAACAATGTATTCAATGATCTAGTGGAGGGCACCTACACTGCTTACGCTCGTGACGGTCGCACCGTAGCCAGCCAGGAGTTCACCATAACCACCGCCGTTCCGCTTAGCGCTACGATTAGTATTCTCAATAATTCGGACTGCACGGGCGAACCGAACGGAGCCTTTGAGGTATTCGCCAGCGGTGGATCGGGTAATCCGTTTCAGTACAGCCTCAACAGCGTTGACTTTCAGAGCAGTGGCATATTTAGCGGATTAGCGGCGGGCACCTACACCGTTACGGTGCGAAGCGAGGGCAGTTGCGACGCGCAGGCCAGCGTGAACGTGCCCGTAGATGGCATTGGTATTCCTACTCCCCAGATTAGCCGCTCTAACGACTCGGACAATGCCGACGCGCTCTTCCTGATCGCCAACGATGTGCCGGACATCGCCACCATCCAGTGGTACCGCAACGACGCGCCGCTGGCCGGAGAAACAAACGATAGCTTGGCGGTGAGTCAGGAAGGCACTTACCACGTGGTGGTTTCGGTCGGTGGCTGCTCGGTGCGCTCTAGCCCGACGCAAGGGGCCGGAATTGTTACGAGTTTAGCCGAAGCGCCAATCGAAGCGGTAGCTATGTATCCTAACCCAGCCCAAACGTCACTGACGTTAGAGGTGCCCTTGAGCTTAAGGGCGGACGAAATCACGGTTCATATCCTCAGCAGTCAGGGCAAATTACTGAAAGAGCGGCAGCTAGTTCGGATGGAAGAGAGCCATCAGCTAGACCTGAGTACGCTATCTGCTGGCCTCTACGTGATAGCAATGCGCGGACGGAATTTCTACGTCCGCCGAAAGATTATGAAAGAATAACGAGCACCATTCTACTCAAACCAAACCTAATCATGAAATATCCCAGAAACTTTCAAAATTGGTGGTTCATGCTGCTGCTCATCGCTGCCTCATGTGTGAACGGTGGCGACGACGATGATCCCCCGAACGAAACCAGTTGCCAGGAAAACATTGCCCGCAATTGGCAGGTGCAAGACTACCAGGTGGCCGGTCAGTCGCAACCCATCACTAACGTCCAGGTACGCTTCACGGCTACGGAATACACCCTACTGCTGCCCGAGGTCGATGAATTTGGCAGCACTGGCTCCTGGACCACCAACGACAACTGTTCGCGCCTGACCCTGGACGATGGTGACGAAGAACTCAATGTGAGCATCGACCTGTCGGCCGATGGTCAACTGGTCCTTACTTTTCAGCGTAGCAACTTCAAACAAGACCCGGTGGCCTATCGGATTACGCTTGTCACCAACTAAACCTGAACGATGAATCGAATTATATTATTATGCGCATTGGCTTGCCTGCCAGTGGCACTCGTGGCACAAGCTCCTACTCCGGAAGCCGAAGTGTCAGATATCCTACAGAAGCTTGATGCCGGTGAGCCCATTGAGAATATGGTGATCAATCTGAGCGATATTAACTTTGCGACCGGCACGGCGCAACTGGCACCGCGGGCCGCTTCGTATTTAGAAAAGGTAGTTAGCCTGATGCAAAAGGCCCCAAACATTGACCTATTCATTCAGGGGCATGCCGATAGCACCGGGAGTGAAGTCCTCAACAATCGTCTGTCGTTAGACCGCGCACGGAGCGTGCAACAGTTTCTGGTTGGGCAGGGCATTGACACCACCCGCTTGTCGGTCAAGGGTTTTGGCAGCAGCCGATCGGTGGCCGACAACCGTTCCGCTGCCGGGCGCGCTCAAAACCGACGCGTAGAAATGGAGGTGCTCCGCCGGGAAGAAGTGGAAACCATTCAGGACATCATAGTCACCGCCGACCGGCGACGGATCGGCTCTTCGGTGATCGACTACGACGATACAGACGTTCGCTACACCCAGTTTACGAGCGAAGATACGCTATCTATTCGCACCGAGCGGGTAGACACCATCTACTTTTCGGATGGAACCGTGAAGACGTTTCCAAGACCCGTTAAGGAAAAGTTCGACCTGGCAAAATGGTGGAACGACCACGTGCCGATCTTCCGGGAGTCGCAGGCCTTTCACCGGGGCAATTTTGTGATAGGATTAGGGATCGGGTTCACCAACAACGTGGGCATTGCCCGCCGCGATCATCCAGTTAGCATTCCTCCTTTGCTGTTCATCACTGAATTGCCGATCGGACACAATGTGGGAGTAGGGCTCACGGGTGGCATTATGCGCTGGGGAGATGAGGAAACATCAAACATCACTTATACCTACTACGCGGTGAGCACCCGGGCTACCTACCATTTTAACTTGGGTCCTAGGCTGGACGTGTACGCCGGAGTAGCGCTCAACGGTCGGATGGTGACAGCAACTAACCCGGAAGTGAGGCTGAGCAGGGATAAAATTGACCTGGGCATGCTGCTGGGAGTGCGCTACTACTTCAACCCCACCTTCGGAGCGTTCTTGGAGATTGGCGACGAAAGCGTAAGCTACGCTAAAGGCGGATTGGCCATCAAATTCGGAAACTAAAATAACCAAACCACTATGCAATTCTTTAAGCAAGCAGTCTCACTCGTCCTGATAGTCATGGTAACCCTCTCGTGCAACGAGGATCACTCCGAACTGATTCCCGGTCAGGACTTTATCCCGGATGAAATTCTAGCACAGATCCGAGAAAACGGACAACCTATTTATGAGGGATTAAACCCACCGGACGTCGAAGGAAGGTACCTTATGTCTCCTAATACATTGGTTAGCAGCAACTTCAATGATTCATCTCAGCCAGGCAGAGTGTTTGGCGATAATATCATAACCTTCAGTGAGTTTGATAGCAAGAGCTTGACAATGGAGGTTGATCTCGAGCAAGGGAGAACCACTGGAACAGGTTTAGGAAGTTTTATATCCGGTGAAGGAGATAACTTCACAATCTACGTTCGTATTGATCGATCTTATGAGAGCGGTCACACCACCCTTGAGGCGCGGGTATTCTCGGGAACAATAAGGGAGAATGGAATTTTGGATTTGTATACTTCATTGTTCATGGTTAATGACGGTGGTGACCCCGACAACGAGCTCATTGGTAACGGCGAAGGCCGACTCTTCAGAGACAGAGACGGATTTTCTGAGAGATATTGACTTGTCCGGATCCAACAGTTGCGGTATCACCTCAAGCAGTACTGCGCATAAGCCGTCTTGTTCAGCCATCCCCTGCTCCGCTTCCCACACCCGACAAGCTTCTTCAGTCTCCCCCGACTGCTGGTGCGCTAACCCAAGGTAATAAGCAGCCTCCTCGGTAGCGACGTCCTGGCTAAGCGCCCGCTCCAGCAACGGAATAGCCGGTTCGGGTTGTTCGCGTTTCAGAAAATAGATGCCTTTGTTCCGGTACGCATAAGCATTATTCGGATCAAGCTTGATGCTTTGGTCAATGTCATTTAGCGCTAGGTTGAGCTGTCCGGCTTGCAAATTCAGATAGCCCCGGTTGTTTAGAAAGTAGGGCTGGTAGGGCGTGATGGCTAGCGCTTGATCAAACGCTTGCTGCGCCGCTTCGTACCGCCCGGTTTTGGTCAGCACCAAGCCCCGCACGTTGTAGGCATTGCTTTCGTCGGGATTCAACTTGAGGGCGCGTTGCAGGTCTTGTTCAGCGGCTTCGTAGTCGTTCAGATAATAGCGCACCGTGGCCCGGTTCACGTAGCTTTCGGCGTTGTTCGGGTGTAGCTCCAGGGCCCGGTCGAAAGCGGCCACGGCTTCGGGATAGCGCTGCGCCCCGGTGAGGGCGGTGCCCCGCGTAAAGTGCACGTAGGCCGAATCGGGATAGTGGCGCAGCACCGTGTCCAGATCAATAATGCTCGGTGCGTATTCGCCCCGCTGGTAGTAGGCGTTGGCGCGGTTGTAGTAAGCATCCGTGAAGTCGGGACGCTGGTTGATGGCCCGGGTGTAGTCGGTGATGGCCTCGGGATAGTGCGCCTGTTCGTAGTGCGCGATGCCCCGGTTGTTGTAGCCCTCGGCGTAGTTAGGGTCCACGCGCAACGCTTCGTCGTAGTAGCGAATGGCTTCCCCGTGTTCGCCGCCCTGTAGTTTCAAGTTGCCCCGCAGAAAAAACGCGTCTCTCTCCTGCTGGGTGCTTTGCTGACAGCTGGTGAATGCTAAAAACGCTACTACTAAATGACCTATATATCGACTCATGAACGGTGAAGGATTGAATGAGCAAAGGATTGAATGATTGCTGGGCATTCTATGCATTCAACCCTTCAGTCATTCGTTTACGTTTACCTCGATACGCTTGTCCTGATTGGCCAGTTGCCAGGCCGTGTAGAACACCAACCGCGTGCGGTCGCGCAGCAGGGGGAAACTGATTTTTTCAATGGTATCGGTGGGCTTGTGGTAGTCGGCGTGGGTGCCGTTGAAGTAGAAGATGATCGGCACGCCGTGCTTGGCAAAGTTGTAGTGGTCCGAGCGGTAGTAGAAGCGGTTGGGATCGTCCGGGGCGTTGTAGGTGTAGTCTAAATCCAGCTTGGTGTACCGGGCGTTGGCCGTCTCGTTGATCTCGTGCAGTTCGGTGCTCAGGCGGTCGGATCCGATCACGTACACGTAGGCCGAATCCTGCGCGTGGGCCGGGTCGATGCGCCCGATCATATCAATATTGAGGTCGGCAATGGTATTCTCGAGCGGAAACACCGGGTGGTCGGTATAATATTCGGAGCCGAACAGGCCCTTTTCTTCGCCCGACACGTTCATAAACAACATACTGCGCCGCGGACCGTGTCCCGCGGCCTTGGCTTGGGCGAAGGCTTCGGCCAGCTCCAGCACGCCCACCGTGCCCGATCCGTCGTCGTCGGCCCCGTTGTTCACTTTGCCGTCTTCGGTAATCCCAATGTGGTCGTAGTGCGAGGTGATCACCAGCACTTCGTCCTTCAAATCACTTCCTTCCAGGTAGCCCAGCACGTTTTCGGACGTCATGCGATCCACGTCCTGCCGCAGGGCAAAGGCAAGGTCGGTCGCTCGGCGGAAGGAGTAGGGCCTACCTTTCTTTGCAATACGTCGTTGGGCCCGGTTCAGCCGTTTTTCGCCTACCAGGACGTTGGCCATCTCCGGCGAGATAAAAATCAGGCTGGTTTGCGCCGCGGCTTCGGACTGCAAGCGCATGGAGGGTTGGGCGGCGTAGAGGGCAAAGCGCTGGATGTTTTCTTGGTAATTATTGTCGACCATTAGCACCACCCGCACGCCCCGCGCCTGGGCCATGTCAAACTTGGCCTGTAGGCCCGCCCGGAAGTTCGTCGTGAAGCGCGCGGGTTCGTCGGTGCCCGACAGCAAGTAAGTGCTATCGCGCCCCATCGGCTCGCCCGACAAAATCAGTACGGTTTTTCCCCGCACGTCGGCCTGCTGATAATCGTCGTAGCGTTCTCCCGCGATGCCGTAGCCCACGAAAGTGATTTCGTCGACCAGCGTATCCAGTGGCTCGGCCATCGCCGGGAAGGCGTAAAAGTCTTTGAACAGCGTGAAGCGTTTTTCGTCGATGGCCACGTAGGGTTGATCCCACGAACTCTCCACAATCGGAAATTTTTGCAGGTAACTACTGTCGCCCACGGGCGGAGTTAATTGCCGCGATTGATAGTAGTCAGCCAGATAAGCAGCGGCTTTTTTCTGTCCGGGTTGCCCCGTTTCGCGCCCTTCCAGGCTGTCGGCCGCCAGCACGCTGAGGTGACCCCTCAAATCATCAACCCGGATGGTTTGCGCGTAGCGATAAGCTATAGTGTCAAGCGAAACCGAATCGGCCTCTGGCTGCGCCCTGGCTGATGAAACTAAAAACAGGCTGACGCCTAGGGCAACGAGGTGCCTCCCGGAGTAATTCATTGATTGTTCATTTTTTAAGCTTGTTAATCTTTCTAATCCCCAAAAAGTTCTTTCCTGCCAACCCTTCGTCGTGCTTTTGCTGAGGAAATAAAGCAAAAGAGGAAAGGTCCGGTGCTTTGGCGAGTCTCATTTTAGCCAATCATTCTGGCCGAATGCTTCACGGGAGGGGGCTCAGGTGGCATTTGATCAGGCCGAATGCCATTAAAATTACCCGTTTGGTACGTCTCGGCCTGGCCGAATGTCATTGGTCCGGCGTGCCGAAGTACTTTTGGTCAGTCGGTTGTTATTTTCTATGACTTTCCTGTCACTTTCGGCTGGGCCGAATGCGATTGGTCTGGCGGCGAAGGGGGCAAAAAGCTGTAATTTATGGCATTGATGGGTTTACCTTACGCCGTAAGGTGCGCCTGAAAGTGGGTTAGCGCGTGAGATTCCGAACAAGCACCTTTGGGGTAGTTAATAAACAAACCTCGAACCCGATGAAAAAGTCTAAGAAACTAAAGCGCGTCCAAACTGCGGTTGATTACGCCCTAAGCAACCCCGCCGCACTGAAGGTCCTGAACAAGGTAGGCGTTTCTAAGGCCGACGTGCTGCAGGGTAAGGCGCTGGCCGCGCAGGTACACTTGCTGGATGCGGCGCAGCGCAAGGAGTACGGTGACCAGTACCAAGCTACCGACGAACTTACGCAGGCCCGCCAGGAAGCCCGCGCCATGTACATGAGGCACCTGGATGCAGCGCGCTTTGCCTTCAAAGAAAAGCGGGGCTACTGGAACACGTTAGAACTGAGCGGGGCCCGCAAAGACGATTTGTTCGGCTGGCTGGAGCAAGCCCGTAACTTCTACATCAACGTAGTGTCGGTAAAAGATATCCTAACGAAGTACGATGTGAGCGAAGCCGAATTGCTGCAGGGCGAGAGCATGATTGAGGCGGTGAGCGCTGCCCACAACGTGCGCCAAAAAGAAGCCACCGAAGCCCAGGCTGCTACCACCCAGCGCAACGAAGCCATAGAAAAGCTCGATGCCTGGATGCGCCACTTCACCCAAAGCGCCCGCTTGGCCTTCGTCAACGACCCCCAGACCCTGAAGGGACTAGGACTGGTGAGCAAGGTGGGGGTTTGAGATAGAAAAAAACCTTTTTCTACACCTAGTATGCGTATGTTGCGTGTTATCAACGTACGTCAGCTACTCAGAAACTGTGAAAACATACGTAGAGAAACTCAAGCACATCCTCCCTACCTTTTCAGCAGTTGCGTTCGGAACTACGGCTGGGCTGGCGTTATTCAGATGGCCCCCTGCCCCCTGCCCCCTTCTGGTCGTAGGTTAAGCGAAGCGGTCCTACGACCTTATTTTAAACCCTGCTGGGGTCGTAGGAGCGCTGCGCAAATCCTACAACCAGACTGTGGTTCTGAGCCCTTGTTTGGAAACCGCTACTACAAACAGACTCTTAAAACCTTACTTCAACCCCTCCAAAAACCCCTCGTACATCGGCTTTCTTCTCGTAATGTTCACCAAACAGTAGCGGCCACTGCCTGTAAGGGGTGAAGGTGTTGAGCCAACTGTCATTGTCGCGCAGTCCCCAGAAGGTGATCGCGTACTTGTTCTCTTCAGGAAGCGCATCATAGATGCGCACAATCTCCCGCATCAGCGCGCGCTGCGCCTCGGCCAGCTCGGGAGTTAGGCGATCAGTTTCTCCTTTAGGATTGGCTTTGATGTCTACCTCAGATAGGTGCACACGCAGCCCGCGCTTCACCAGTTCGTCCAGGGCGGTTTGCAACTGTTCTATCGGCAAGCTTAGTTCAATGTGCATCTGCAAGCCCACCCCATCGATAGGAATGCCCCGCGCCTGAAAGTCGTCGACCATCGCCAGGGTGGTGCGCAACTTCTCGGGCTTGGCCACCAGGTCGTAGTCGTTGTAGAACAGCAGGGCATCGGGGTCGGCCGCCCGGGCGTACTGAAACAGACGCGCCACGTAATCGTCCCCCAGGGTTTTAAAGTACCCCGTCGCCCGCCAATCGTCGCCCGCCTGGTTGATGGCCTCGTTCACCACATCCCAGCCCACCACGCGTCCGCGGTAGTGGCCCACCACGGTGTAAATGTAGGTGCGCAGCATCTCCTCCAACCGGGCCGAGTCGTAGGTCGGCATCGCCTCCCTCAGCCAGCTAGGCTCCATAAAGTGCCACACCAGCGTGTGGCCGTGCACCCGCATATTGTGGCGTTGGGCAAAGGTGACCACCGAATCGCCCGGCGCAAAGTTATACTGGTGTTCGCCCCGCCAGGTGTGCGGGGTCTTCATGGAGTTCTCGGCCGTCAACTGGCTAAACTCACGCGCCACCACCGCCGCAAAGTCCGGCCGGGCCAGTTGCTTGGTCTGCACGGCCACTCCCACCGGAAAGGGGGAAGCCTGGCGCAAGGTGGAACTGGATTGAGCGTAGGTGAGCGAACTCACTAATAGGATAAGGAAGAGAAGGAGACTAGCGCGCATCGATTTGATCGTTAGATTGTTTATCTTGGTCGGTAATAACAACCATATTTCACAATGATCCAACCTCAACTACCCGGCCGTCGGCACTTTCTCCGGCAGAGCCTGCTAACCGGCGCCACGCTAATTGCCGCCCCAGCCCTGGCCCAACTGGTTCAAGACCCGGCCTTTCCCGTGCGCCAAATCACGTTCGGACCCAAAGCGCACTGGTTTGGCTACTACGACAAAGAACAGGTGGACCCCACCGGCCGCTACGTGCTGGGCATGGAAGTGGACGTGCCCCAGCGGTCGCCCACCGAAAACGACGTGATCAAGATCGGCATGGTGGACTTGCAGGATAATGACGCCGAGGGTCGGCCCCGGTGGATTGAACTGGGCCAAAGCAACGCCTGGGGCTGGCAGCAGGGCTGCATGCTGCAGTGGATACCGGGTTCTGCGGATGAGATTATCTGGAACGATGCCGAGGACGGGCAGTTCGTGAGCCGTATTCTGAACGTGAAGACAGGAAAGATGCGCACCCTGCCCAAGGCGATCTACGCGCTGAGTCCGGACGGTACCTACGCCGTGGGCACCGAGTTCAACCGCATTCAGAATATGCGTCCCGGCTACGGTTACCCGGGCGTGCCCGATCCCTACGCCGACCAGCGTGCCCCCCAGGACATCGGCATCTACCGCATGGACCTAGGAACGGGCGACACTACGCTGATTATCTCGCTGGCCGAGGTAGCCGACATTCCGTACCACGACGGCGCATCGCTGGCCGAAAAATGGCACTACTTTAACCACCTGCTGGTGAGTCCCGACAGTGAGCGCCTGATCTTCTTGCACCGCTGGCGCGACGCCCCGGCCCGCGGTGGAAAGGCTTCTTCGGGAGGGTTCACCACCCGTATGTTCACCGCCAACCAAGACGGCAGCGACAAGTACATCCTGGACCCCTCGGGCAACACCTCGCACTTCATCTGGCGTGATCCGAACCACATCTGTGCCTGGACCAAGCCGGTCGGCAAGGAATGGGCGTTTTACCTGTTTGAAGATCAGACCGACAACGTCCACGCGGTGGGAGAGGACAAGATGACGGTGAATGGTCACAACACCTACGTGCCCAACACCGACGGGGAGTGGATTCTGAACGACACCTACCCCGGCCAGGGCCAGAAGCGTCTGCAAACCCTTTACCTGTACCACGTGCCCACCGACAAGAAAGTGGTGCTAGGGCAGTTCTACGAGCCGCCCATGTTCGCTGGCGAGTGGCGCTGCGACCTGCACCCCCGCAGCAACCGGCAGGGAACCCAGGTGATCTTTGATTCCACCCACCAGGGCGGACAGCGGCAAATGTATCTGGTGGATATATCGTCGGTGGTGTAGCGTAGATACCCGAGACGATGCGGCCATAGCTTGTTGAACCTAGCCTAGGCCATCGGAGCTATTTAAAAACAGAACTTTTTGACCGCCTCTGTCTCGGGTTGCTGGTCATTGGTCGGGGATTAGACCTCCGGAATCTTACTCGAAATTATTGGTACCTGCCGGATGCCACGCATTGTCCTGGCCTAAAGGATAGGGTAATTTCGGCGCTTAGTGCCCCATCGTTGACCGATCGTTTAACAACTTGAGCGGCGCGGCACTTGGGTGACACTCCGGCCCTAACGGCTGCCCCGTGACGCTATCCAAAAAACCGCACGGCTAATCCCCCCGCCAGCCACGCATACGATGCGAAGGCGGCGTATTTCAAAATCGTATCCACCGCTCCCTTACTGGCCATGTGGTGCCCGCCCATCGGCACATCGCCATCTGCCTTTTTGAAGAAACCGAGCCAGATTAAGAACCCGGACACGGCCAAGAAAGCGAAGTTCAGAAAGAAAGTGTAGTCGATCGTAAAGAAGTTTTGTTGCTGACTACTCGCACTCCCCGTTTCGGGTAAGGCTCCCAACAGGTCAAAGCCATAATGCAGTATCAGCGTAGTTCCAATTAGGGCGACGAACAACGTGAGCATAATAAAGAGCGACATACGCCAGCCGTAGTAGGTGGCGTTGATGCGCAACACCGGGAAAACGACCAGATCACTAAAGATAAAAGCCATCACCCCGGCGAAGCTCACCCCGTTTTGGTACAGCAACGCCGCCAACGGAATATTACCCATCGAGCCGATGAAGGTGAAGAAGGCCGCCAGCGGCCCCACCAGCGTATGCTCCAGAATCTGGAAGAAGGTGAAAGAATCGCCACTGCCTACGCCCAGAAATAGCGTCTCAAAGAACGAACGGGGCACGAAGGCCGCCACAATCCCCGCGATGGTGAAGCCAACGGTCACGTCTTTCCAGACCATGTTCCACTCCATCTGGTAGCGCATGCCCACGCCCTTCCATCCGGCCCAACTGCGAATGAGCTTTTTCCAGTCGGGCACGTCGCCGGAGTCGTCGTCGTCGCCCACCCGTTCCTTGGCTTGCTTGATAAGCTTCTTAGGGCGGGTGAGACGAATAAACAGCCATGAGAACAGAATGAGCAGCGCCCCGCCCAGGTATTCGCCCACTACGAAGTGCCACGACAGGAAGACGGAAATGATAATGCCCAACTCAATGACCAAGTTGGTAGAAGCCAAAAGAAAGGCCATCGCGGGTACAAAACCGGCTCCCTTCTGAAACAGCGAACGGGTGGTGGCCAGCGCCGCAAAGCTACACGAACTGGAAATAAAGCCGAAAAAAGTAGCCAGCCCCACCGACCGGGCGTTGGTGTCGCCCAGTGACCGTTGCATACGCTCCTGGGTCACGAACACCTGAATCATACTACTGACCACGTAGCCTAAGGCAAAAGCCCACAGGGCGCTCCAGAAAAATCCGACCGATGTATAGGCCGCTTCGCCCCACTGGGTTAAAAAATCTTGGTTCATGCGATAGGAAAGATAAATGCTGGTCTACCGCGTGTAACCGGAAGGTTCAGGGGGTGTTTGTACAAGATTATGGATATGATGTACGGAATTGTGGTAGACAGCGGGCGGCCGACTAAAAACGGAAGGTATCGGGTTTGGTAATTGTAGAGCGGTAGCGAAAGCTTCCTCAGAAATTATCCTGTCAGACTCGCTATTTACACCACTGACTGTTTACCCATTTAGGCAGTCGCCATCGGAGCTATTTCAAAACCCGACTTCTTCACCGCGTCTATCACGGGTTGTTGATCACCAGTCTGGGACTGTACTTCCAGGATCTTGTCCGGGTTATCGGTATCGACTTGCCAACTGGTGATACTGTCCACTTGGTTAAGCTTGGGCGTGACCGCTTTCACGCAGCCGCCGCAGTTGATATTGGTTTTGAACTTTAGGGTCTCCATAAGTTGAATGATTGAAGGTTTGAATGACTGAATAAATTGAAAGTTTAGAGGGAGGTGTTGCGCAGACGCAAACTGTTGGCGACTACGGATACCGAACTGAAGGCCATCGCCGCTCCGGCAATCATCGGGTCTAGTAAGAAGCCGTTGATCGGATAGAGGATACCGGCGGCAATGGGAATGCCGATCAGGTTGTAAATGAAGGCCCAGAACAGGTTCTGCCGGATGCCGCGCACCGTCTTGCCGGACAGCTTCAGGGCCTTCGGAATTGACCGCAGGTCGGAGGTGATCAGGGTCATCTTGGCCACATCCATGGCGATGTCTGATCCTTGGCCCATCGCGATACTTACGTCGGCCTGGGCCAGAGCCTGCGAGTCATTGATGCCATCGCCTACCATCGCTACGATCTTTCCCTGTTGCTGAAGTTCCTTCACGAAGTCGGCTTTGTCCGAGGGCAACACTTCGGCGCGGAAGTGTTCTAAGCCCACTTGCTCGGCCACCGCTGCCGCCGTCTGCTGGTTATCGCCGGTGAGCATGTACACCGTGATGTGCCGGTTTTGTAACTCTTGGATAGCGGCTTGCGAGCTATCCTTGATCTTATCGGCAATGGCTAATACGCCCAGTACCCGCTTTTCATTGGCAAAAAACACCACGGTTTTAGCCTGTTTCCGAAGCTGATCGGCTTCTTGCTGTAGTTGATTGCTTAGCGTAATGCGCTGTTCTTCCAGCAGTTTCTGGTTACCAATGTAATAGGTAATTCCGTCCTCACCCGTGGCCTGCACGCCCCGGCCGGTCAGACTGTTAAACTCGGATAACTTGGCCGGACGTACTCCTTCTTCTTTCAGATGCGCCACGACCGCTTCGGCCAACGGATGCTCCGATTGGGATTCCAGGGCGAGCAATGTTTCTCTCCAGCGTGCTGCCTGCGCCTCGTCGGTCCACTGCACGTCGGTGACCACGGGCTTGCCTTCGGTGATGGTACCGGTTTTGTCCAGTACGACGGCGTTCACTCGGTGACCCAATTCCAGGCTTTCAGCATCTTTGATGAGGATATTGTTCTCGGCCCCGCGTCCGACCCCCACCATGATGGCGGTGGGCGTGGCCAATCCCAGCGCGCAGGGACAGGCAATCACCAGCACCGAGATGGAAGTGAGTAGGGCGTGGGTAAAGGCCTCCTCGCCGCCCACGAGCATCCAAACAATAAAGGTAAGCACGGCCAGGCCCAGCACCACCGGCACGAAAATACCGGCGATCTTATCGACCAGCCGCTGCACCGGAGCCTTACTGCCCTGTGCTTCTTGCACCTGTTTGATGATCTGGGCCAGCAGCGTTGCTCCACCCACCTTTTCGGCCACAAATCGGAAACTACCCTTTTGATTCACCGTGCCGGAGAATACTTTCTCACCGGAGTTTTTCTCTACGGGCACCGGCTCGCCGGTGATCATGCTTTCGTCCACGAACGAGCTACCTTCCGACACCAGCCCGTCGACTGGAATCCTTTCACCCGGCCGTACCACAATGGTATCGCCCAACAGCACCGAAGCAATTGGCATCTCAATTTCTTGCCCGTCCCGGATCACGCGCAGGGTCTTGGATTGCAGTCCCATCAGCTTCTTTGATGGCCGAGGTGGTGTTCGATTTTGCGCGTTCTTCCAGGAGCTTGCCCAGCGAGATAAAGGTGATGATGACCGTGGCCGCTTCGTAGTAGACGTGCGGTTCTAGCCCTTGCTGAAGCCAGAATTCGGGGTACAGGGTGTTGAACAAACTGAACAAAAAGGCAATGCCGGTGCTCAGGGCCACCAGCGTATCCATGTTGGCCTTGCCGTGTTTGGCCTGTTTCCAAGCATTGATAAAAAAGCCACGTCCGAACCAGAACAGCACCGGAATGGTCAGCGCCAGCGAAATCCAGCGACCGGGCATCCAGTCCATCACGAACATTCCCAGGATAAATACGGGCAGGGTTAGCAGGGCGGCTCCGATGGTGCGGCGTTTCACTTCCTGGTAGTGCTGTTGTTGCAGCTCTTGCTGTTTCGCCTGCGGATCTTCGGCATCTACGATTAAATCGTAGCCTACCGATTGCAGGGCGTTCTGTAAGTCGGCCGGAGAGAGAGATTGGTCGTATTCTACCAGCACCGAGCTGCTGGCGAAGTTCACATTGGCGTCTTTAACCCCTTCGGTGTCGTTGAGAATAGATGCTACGCTGGCCGCACAGCCCGCGCAGGTCATGCCCGTGACCGGGAAGGTCTGGCGTACGTACGCTTCACCGGTTTTCTGGAGACTACTTTTTTCGGGTATTGTTAGGGTGCCTTGTTCCATAGGATCTGTCGTGTAGAAATACGGTCACGTTGTTTGCAGTAGTATAACCAGGAAACCGGGGGAGAAATTCTGTTGAATAAGTCGGCCAGTCCGCGAACTAGGCGAGCTGGCCGACTGATGAATTAGCCTAAAAATTGCTCACAGGCCTTCTCGCAGGCGCGGCACGCCTTGGCGCACTCCTTACAGTGCTGCGCTTCGTGGCTCGCGCACTCATCGGCGCATTGCTTACAAAAGTCCAGGCAGAACTGTACGGCTTGTTTCGCTGAGTCGCTGCCGCGGGCCACAAAGCTAAGGGCCATGATGCAGGCATCGGCGCAGTCGCGGTCCAGCCGGATGCAGGGCACCATCATCTTGATGTCCTCTTCGTTCAGGCATTGGTCGGAACAGTACTGACAGGCCGCGGCGCAGTCGGCGAGTTTTTGGATTAAATCTTGGTGTTGTCTCATGATCAAAAAATAGTTAGGGTTTAAAAAAGATTACTTTGTACCCTTATAAACCGACTGGAATTCAGATGGTTACCCCTTGTTTGTGCGGAATTCTGGATTTGTTGTATAATATTACGGGATAGCGGGTGAACCAGTACCCTTCAGCAGGTGCCGCGGATAAAATTTGCCCAACAATTCCGTAAAACCCGCATTTCCTGTTATTTTTAGCCGAGCTATCCTAGCCGGGCACCGTTTGTGCCACCACCTTATATTCGCTCTATGGAAAACAACGTCACCGATTTGGCAGCCCTGTTCCGCGCGTATCCCATGAACACCGCCCTGCTGGACGAAGTGTTTCAGGAACCGGGTAAGCTTCGGGATCACTACCACCGGGTGCACAAGCACTTCTCCCGGCTTTCGCTGCCGGAATTCAAAGGACTCTACGAGTACGCCAAGAAATCGTCCTTCGACCAGGGTATCACCTTCAACGTGTACTCCGACAGCGTTCAGGGCGTAGAACGTATCTTTCCGTTCGACTTGTTTCCCCGCATCATTCAGCCGCCGGAGTGGAAAACCATTGAGCGGGGACTCACCCAGCGTAACCGCGCCCTGAATCTGTTTCTACAGGATATTTACAATGAGAAGAAAATCCTGAAGGACGGGGTGGTGCCCAAGGAGCTAATCTTCTCCTCGAAGCACTACGCGGTGAGTATGGTCAATTTTGTGCCCCAGGGCGGAGTGTACGTTCACATTTCTGGCACCGACGTGATTCGCCACAAAGACGGGCAGTTCTACGTGCTGGAAGACAATCTACGGTGTCCGTCGGGCGTGAGCTACGTGCTCTCTAACCGCCTGGCCACCAAGCGCATCTTGCCCAACCTGTTCTTCAAGAGTCAGGTGCAGCCGGTGGTTGATTATCCCGAAGCCCTGCTGGAGGTGCTGCGCAGTGTGGCCCCGCCCGGAGTGGACCAGCCGGTGTGCGTGCTGCTCACGCCGGGCATCTACAACTCGGCCTACTACGAACACTCATTTCTGGCGCTACAGATGGGCATCCAACTGGTGGAAGCCGGCGATCTGTTCATGGACAACAACTTTGTGTACATGAAAACGATCTACGGTCCGCAGAAGGTAGACGTGATCTACCGGCGGGTGGATGATGACTTTATCGATCCGCTGGTGTTTCGGGCCGACTCCTCGCTGGGCGTGCCCGGCCTGATGGCTGCCTACCGGGCGGGCAACGTGACGCTGGCCAACGCGCCCGGCACCGGGGTGGCCGACGACAAGGCGGTGTACACCTACGTGCCCGACATCATCAAGTACTACCTGGACGAGGAGCCGATCTTGCACAACGTGCCTACCTACCGCTGCGAGCGCGACGATGACTACCGCTACGTGCAGGAGCACATCGGTGAACTGATCGTGAAGCCGGTGGATGAGTCGGGGGGCTACGGTATCTTTGTCGGGCGACAGGCGTCGGAACAGGAGTGCAGCGAGTTTTTGGGGGTGATCGCGGCCGACCGCCGGAAGTACATCGCGCAACCTATTATGTCACTGTCGGTGCACAGCACCTTCATTGAGGAAGAGGATGTTTTCGAGCCCCGGCATATCGATCTGCGCACTTTTGCCCTGTCGGGCCGAGACACCAACTACGTGTGCAGCGGCGGTCTCACCCGGGTGGCACTGCGGCGCGGCAACCTGATCGTCAACTCCTCGCAGGGCGGCGGCTCCAAAGACACCTGGGTGCTGCAAGAATGAAGATGAAAACGAGCAGTAGTTTCCCAAAAACGTTTTGGATGAAAGGGCGTGCTTTCAAACTGCGTTCACTTGCCGGTTAAATGGTTCAATTGTTCGGTTGCTCAATTGTTGACTACAGAGACGGACAACAATTGAACAATCGAGCCATCAAGCCAACTTCTGTGTCGTTTATCACGAGCGTTTGTACATCATCAAACATCAACTATCTAACCATCCCGAAAATCTTCCCCTATGATCATGTTATCCCGCACGGCAAACCGTTTGTTTTGGATCGGGCGCTACGTAGAGCGCATCGAGCACCTGTCGCGCTACATCAACGCCCAGTATCTTTCGTCTTCCGACGCTCCGCAGAGCTTCGACAAGCAGTGGGTGCTAGACTCTATGCTGGACATGGCCCAGTCGGCGGGCTCTTTCCAGCAGCAGGGCGGAGCCATGAGCGACGAGCAGGTGATTACCTACCTCACGGTGGACACGCAAAATCCCTACTGCATCATCAACTACGTGGGGCTGGTGCGGGAGAACGCCCGGGGCGTGCGCGACAATATTTCCGTAGAGATGTGGGAGATGATCAACCGGTTCTACCACTCCGCCCAGCAATTTGTGCCCGCTGATCTGGATCGGAAGGGCCCCTACGACTTTTGTAAGAGTATGCTCAACAACAGCAACATGATCAAGGGAGCAATAGACAATACGCTACTGCGCAACCAGGTGTGGTCGATGCTCTACACCGGCATGCACCTGGAGCGCGCCCTGCAGATCGTGCAGATGCTACTCACCAAACGACAGGACATCGCGCGGAGCAAAGACTCCAAGCTGCGTCCGGCCATCCTGAACTACCACCTGGCCGCGCTACTGCGCAGTGCCGGGGGGCTTGATATGAGTCGCCACCACTACGGCACTCCGCCCAACGAGCGCCTGGTGACTGATTTCTTGGTGCTGAACGTGAAGTTTCCGAAGTCGGTACGTTACAACTTAGATAAGCTGGAAGACAACCTGCGGGTGATCAGCAACTACCAGCCCCTCACCCCCGGCACGGTGGAGTTTTCGGTCGGTAAAATGGCCGCTCGCCTGCGGTTTTTGACCGCCGAAGAGATTATGGAGCAGAGCGATGGGTTTTTTGAGGAATTGCAGCAGGAGCTTATCCGCATTGGTGGAGCGCTAGAAGAACAATACTTTAGTTTCTAAATGACGAACTACCACATCCGCTACGAAGCGGAGAATACCTACCGCAGTCCGGTAAACGAGGCGTTGTTTGCGTTTTTGGTGCTGCCCGCCCCCAGCGACACCCAACTGGTGAGCGAAGTGCAGACCGACAATTCTATCCATCGACCGGTGTTTTCGGCCCGTAATCCATTTGGTTACGAAGTGCTCTTCCTGCGCGTGGCGCAACCTTTCACCCGCCTGCGGTTCACGATGAGCTGCGCGGTGCGCCGGTCTACCAAGCGGGTGCTGCCCGATTTGTCGCGCGCCAAAAGTCCCGATGAGGAGCGCCGTCTGCTCCGCGATGAGCACTTTCTGGTTGATCACTACTGGTACGTACAGTCCACCCCGCTCACGGCCCTGCCCCAAGCCACCATTCCTGATGGCTGGGTGTACCGCTTCGATCGTCCGCTGCTCGATTACGCGCAGTTTCTCACCCAAGAAGTGTACACGCTGATGACCTATCAACCGGCCGTGACCACCACCTATACCCGGGCCGACGAACTGCTGGCCAATCCGCAGGGGGTGTGCCAGGATTATAGCCATTTGATGCTCGGCGTGTTGCGCCACCACGGGGTGCCCTGTCGCTACGTCTCGGGCTACCTGAACCAGGGAGAGCAGTTTGTGGGCGCCACCCAACTGCACGCCTGGGTGGAGGTGCTCATCCCCGGCTTGGGCTGGACGGGCTTCGATCCGACCAACAACCTGCTGGCCGACCAGCACCACCTCAAAATTGCCCACGGCCGGGACTATACCGACTGTCCGCCGCTGCGGGGGCACATCAATCCGGGCGGACTCAACACCACCAACCACGTGGTGAAGGTGGTGGAGCAGTAAGAGCGGGCACCTGGTGGGCACCGTTGCCCTACGCCAAAATTTCATTCACCACGCGTCCGTGCACGTCGGTGAGTCGAAACTCGCGTCCCTGAAAAGTGTAAGTGAGTTTTTCGTGGTCGAAACCAAGCTGGTGCAGGATAGTCGCTTGCAGGTCGTGCACGTGCACCCGGTCGCGGATGCCGTAGTAGCCCAGTTCGTCGGTTTCGCCAAAGGTGAAGCCCGCTTTTACTCCGCCCCCGGCCATCCACATGGTGAAGGCTTCGCTGTGGTGATCGCGCCCCTTAAAGTCAGCGCCGCTGGCCCGGGTTTCCATCATGGGGGTACGCCCGAATTCACCGCCCCATACGACCAGAGTTTCGTCCAGCAAACCCCGTTGCTTCAGATCCTTGAGCAGCGCCGCGATGGGCCGGTCCACCGCCTGGCAGGCATTCTCCAGGGCAGTGTCCACGCCGTTGTCGGCCCCCACCCCGTGGGTATCCCACCGCCGGTCGTAGAGCTGCACAAAACGCACGCCCTTTTCTACCAGCCGACGGGCCAGCAGGCAGTTGTTGGCAAAAGATTCCTGACCCGGTTCGGTGCCGTACATCTCGTGCACCCAGGCCGGTTCGTCGTTGATGTTCATCACCTCGGGCACCGACGTTTGCATCCGAAAGGCCAGTTCGTACTGCGCAATGCGCGACAGAATCTCGGGGTCGCCCACCGTTTCGAACTCCTGCTGATTGATGTCGTTAATCGCGTCGATGGAGCGCTTGCGCATGGCCGGATCAATGTCTTTCGGGTTTTCAATGTAGAGCACCGGTTCGCCCTTCGAGCGGCACTGCACGCCCTGGTGCACGGTGGGCAAAAACCCGCTGCCCCACACGCTTTTGCCCGCGCTGGGGTCGCCGCCCGACACCAGCACCACGAAGCCCGGTAGGTTCTGGTTCTCAGAACCCAGCCCGTACACCGACCACGAACCCATGCTAGGGCGACCCAGCCGCGGACTCCCGGTATGCATCAGCAGTTGGGCCGGGGCGTGGTTAAACTCATCGGTGTGCATGGCCTTGAGGAAGGTGATCTCGTCGGCCACCTCCGGCAGGTGGGTGAAGTAGTTAGAGATCATCGCGCCCGACCCGCCGTGCTGCCGAAAGGTGGCCTGGGGGCCGAGCATCTGGGGAACGCCCTTAAGGAAGGCAAAGCGCTTGCCCTCTAAAAAAGAGGGTGGACAGGCCCGCCCGTTGAGCTTTTGCAACTCGGGCTTGTAGTCGAAGAGCTCCAGTTGCGAAGGAGCACCGGCCATATGGAGAAAAATAACCCGCTTGGCCCGGGGCGCAAAATGCGGGGTGGGGGCAAGCGGCGACGAGCCAGAAAGCGTGGTTGCGCTTGGGGTAGGGGAGTCACAGCCCAGCAGCGAGCCCAGCGCCATAGAGCCCAGTCCGGCGGTGCACTGCCGAAGAAAATGGCGACGGGTGTTGTAGCGGGCCAACTCATACTGCGCTTGTTCCACAACGGTCATAGTTTCTAATTTTTGGTGACAAACTCGTCCATGTTGAGCAAGGCATTGGCCACCAGGGTTAGGGCTTTTAGCTCCGCTTCGTCGGGTGCTTGGTAGGCCACCGGCTGACCGATGCCGTTCGGTGCCGCCGCGGCCTGATAATGCGCCAGGGCATTGGTAAATAGATTTTCAATTATGCGTAGTTTGTCGGCATCCGGGTCGCGCAGCATCACCCGGCGGTAGCCATCGGCGAGTCGGGCCTTCACGCTGGGGTGAGGTGTGTTCTGCAACTGGCGGGCCAGGGCGTAGGCTGCTTCCACGTAGACGGTGTCGTTGAGCAGCGTGAGGGCCTGCAAAGGCGTGTTGGTGCGAATGCGCCGCGAAACGCACAGGTTGCGCCCCGGACTGTCGAAGCTGATCATGGAAGGGTAAGGGTTGGTGCGGTGCCAAAAGGTGTATACCGCCCGGCGGTAGCGATCTTCACCCTCACTGGCCTGCCACTTGCCCAGGCTGGCCGGTTGCGGTGGACGTACGCTAGGTCCGTACATCTCGTCGCTCAGCAGGCCACTCACTGCGAGTGCCTGATCACGGATTTGCTCGGAGGACAGCCGCACGCGGGCGCCCCGCGAGAGCCACTGGTTGCGGGGGTCCTGCTCAAGTTTTTCCGGGGAAACAGTCGAGGCCTGCTGGTAGGTGGCCGACATTACAATCTGTTTGAGCAACTGCTTCACGCTCCAGCGGTACTCGTCGCGAAACTGCACCGCTAACCAGTCGAGCAACTGCGGATGCGACGGGGCGAAGCCTTGCGTGCCGAAGTCTTCCGGAGTTTCCACCAGTCCGTAGCCAAAGATACGGTTCCAAAAGCGGTTGACGATGACGCGTGCCGTCAGCGGATTTTTGGCACTCACCAGCCATCGGGCCAGGTCTAGGCGGGTGAGTTCTTCGGTGACGGTGAGTTCACCCATGGATGCGGGAATGCCAGGAGAAACCGGATCACCGGGAGTGAGCCAGTTGCCCCGGGTGAAGTGGTAGGTGGTGCGTCGCTTCTCGGCGGATAATTCGCGCAGGACGGGGGTTTGGATGGGTTCTAAGTCTGTTAAAGCAGCCACCTTGGTCTGAAAGTGGGCATCGTACTGCGCCTGCAAAGGCGCCCGCTCATGGTAGAAAAACCAGTCTAATCGAAACAAGTCGAACGTGGCATGTTGGTGCTTGCGAAAGGTGTAGTACAGGTCGTGTTGCCCACGGGTGGAAGTGATCGGCATTTTCTTTACCTGCCAGTCGGTCCACTCACCCCACGGATCGAAGTCGCCGGTCTTGGTCACTTTGGATTGGCCGACGATGGAACCATTCACCGAATCCAGCCGCAGCTCGATAATCCCGCTGTAGGGGGTTGACCAGCGGTACGACACCGCCTCCACGTTCGTCAGGTCAACGTCTTCGAACATAATCCACGAATCGTCGTGAATCTGCCAAACCGTTTTCTGCTCGGGGGCCACCAGTTCAACCAGGCGACTGCTCCGGTTGTACTCTTCGGCTTCCACCTTGCGGTGGCCCAAGTGGTGGAGCAACGCTTCTTTCTGATCGTGCAGAAACGCATCCCGTTGGGGCAATTGGTGGTCCGGTTGGAGGCGATGATCAATCCAGCGAATAATTTCGGTCAGCTTTTCTTCGTCCTCATGCGCGTAGGTGAACAACTTGGGCTGCTCGTTGAAGATATCGCGGTCCTCAGTATTGTTGAAGAACGCGTAGGCCTGATAAAACTCTTCGTGCACGATGGGGTCGTAGGGGTGGCTGTGGCACTGCACGCAGGCCATGGTGGTGCCCTGCCACACCTCCCAGGTGGTGCTCACCCGGTCAAACACCGCCGCCACGCGAAACTCCTCGTTGTCGGTGCCGCCCTCGTCGTTGGCCATGGTATTGCGGTGGAAGGCTGTGGCGATGTGCTGCGCTTCAGTGGGCTCCGGCAGCAGATCACCCGCCAACTGTTCAACCGTGAACTGGTCGAAGGGCATATCGTCGTTAAACGCCCGGATCACCCAGTCGCGGTACTGCCAGATGCTGCGCTCCAGGTCTTTTTCGTAGCCCTTGGTGTCGGCATAACGGGCCAGGTCGAGCCACATGGCGGCCCAGTGCTCCCCAAAGCGGGGCGAAGCCAGCAGGCGGTCTACCTCTCGTTCGTAGGCTTCCGCTGACGGGTTTTTTGCAAACGCTTCCACCTCGTCCAGCGTCGGGGGTAGCCCGGTCAGATCAAGACTGAGACGGCGCAGCAGATTCGCCGGGGCGGCGGGCGGAGCCGGAGTAAGTTGCTGTTCCGTTAGCCGGGAGTACACGAAGGGGTCAATCTCATTGCTGCCCCAGCCGGATTCATCCACCGCGGGCACAGCAATGGCGGTATCGGGCGCGATGTAGGCCCAGTGGGTTTCCCAGGGCGCGCCCTGATCGATCCACCGTCGGAACAGCTCCACTTCTACTTCACTGAGCGGTTCGGTTTCCAGGGGCATCCGCTGTTCGGGATCGTGGTGGGTGATGCGGTACATAAGTTCGCTGGCCGCCGCGTCGCCCGGCACAATGGCCGGAACGCCCGATTCGGTGGTGTCCAGCGCTTCGTGCCGGAAGAGCATACTAAACCCTCCGGATTTTTTTACGCCTCCGTGGCAGGCAATGCACTTGCTATTGACAATAGGACGAATATCGTGGTTGTAGCTAACGGACGCGGGGCGGGTATGCTCGTAGGTTTGCCAGACGGCCAAGGGAAGGGCAATCGAAAAAATCAGCAAAAGGACAATACGTGGCGATAAAGGCATACCCGGGTAAAGAAAGTCAGTAGGGAGTGCTAAAAGCACCTAATCTACTGAAAAATTTCCGACGATAACTACTGGTTGACCACTTTTGTGACAGTTGATTCTATACTACTGGAATTGTATTTGGGTGATTATCCTCAATAGTCGGGACCGATTCATCAGATAAATTCACTCTTTACGCAAACGCTTGTCCTATTCTACCGTTATGCATAGAACAAGACCACACCTCAAACCAATAATAGCATGAAAAATCCTATCATCAGCAAAATACACGAACTGGGCCAAAGCCTGTGGCTCAACAACCTAAGCCGCAAACTGATTACCTCCGGATCACTGGAAAAACTGATCACCGAAGTGGGCATCCGGGGGCTTACCTCCAACCCCGCCATCTTCCAGAAAGCCATCAGCGACGGTGAAGTGTACGGCGAAGCCATCGAGGAACTAGCCAGTCAGGGCCTGGAGAGCAAAGAGATCTACGAAAAACTAGCCGTAAGCGACATTCAGGGAGCCACCGATCTGTTCCGGCCAATCTACGACACCAGCGGCGGCGAAGACGGTTGCGTGAGTTTAGAAGTACAACCCAACCTGGTCTACGACGCCGATGGCACTATGGAAGAAGCCCGTCGCCTGTGGAAAGCAGTATCGCGACCCAACGTCATGATCAAAATCCCCGGCACCCGCGAGGGCATTCCGGCCATCACCCAGCTGTTGTCCGAAGGCATCAACATTAACGTGACGCTACTCTTTAGCGTAGAGCGCTACCGCGACGTGGCCGAATCGTACGTGCAAGGACTAGAGAAGCGACTGGAGAAGGGCGAGTCTATTCAGCACGTGGTGTCGGTGGCCAGTTTCTTCCTGAGTCGCATCAACGTGATGGTTGATCCGCTGCTGCAAGACATCATCGATAACAAGCCTAAGCACGCTGACAAGGCCAAGATGGCGCTGGGGCAAGTAGCCATTGCCAACGCCAAGAAAGCCTACCAGGTGTTTGAAGAAGTATTCGGTAGCGAACGCTTCAAGAAGTTGGAGCAGCAGGGAGCCCGCAAGCAACGCGTGCTGTGGGCGAGCACGGGCAACAAAAATCCTGACTACGAGGAGCTGCGCTACGTGTACCCGCTCATCGGACCCAACACGGTGAACACCCTGCCGACCGATACCATGGAAGCGCTCATGAAGCAGCCCGCCGATTCGGCCAGTGCCACCATCACCGACGACTACGATAAGGCCGATCAGGTGCTGTCGGCGATCTCGGACTTGGGTTTGGACATTGAGGATATCACCGATAAACTCGAGAAAGAAGGAGTAGATAAGTTTGAAAAACCCTTCGACAAACTGATCGCTACGGTGGAAGAGCAGCGCAAGGCGCACGCTTAGCGCAAATAACCATTCGGTTTAGACAGGTACGAATACGTGCCTGTCTTTATTTTTTCAGCCAACCTAACCCACCATCCCCATGAGCCACCACGAGATGCATGCCGACAAGACCGTCCACCTGAGCATGACCGAAATAAAGGAGCTAAACTTCCGCCTGGAAGCAGCTATTCAGGAGCTTAACGAGCAAAAAGACCAAGCCGAAGACGTTTCTGAACAGACGATTCTTCGGGAGAAGGTTGAGTTTATAGAACAGATTATTCATAAGCTCAACCACTAAATCATGAAACGGAGCTGGGGAGCCCGCCTGGGGGCTATTATTTTAGTGCTTTTGTTTTTAGCCTGGCTGTTTGGCTGGTCCATCGGTTACCTTTAGTCATAAAATCGTCGGCTTGATCAAATGCATCAGGTATTCTCCGTAGCCGCTTTTGATCTGCTGCTGGGCTAGCTTTTCGAGTTGTTGGGCGTCAATAAAACCCATCTGGTAGGCAATTTCTTCAATGCAACCCACTTTTTGGCCCTGCCGGTGCTCAATCACCTGCACAAACACTCCGGCCTGCATCAGCGAATCGAAGGTGCCGGTATCCAACCAAGCCGTTCCCCGACTCAAAATGCTGACCTTCAGGTTGCCCTGCGCCAGGTAGACCTTATTCACATCGGTGATTTCGAGTTCGCCCCGGGCGCTGGGTTTCAAATCGCGCGCGATATCTACTACCTGGTTATCGTAAAAGTATAATCCTGGAATGGCGTAGTTCGATTTGGGCTGCTTGGGCTTTTCCTCGATAGAAATGGCGCGTTGGTCGGCATCAAACTCCACCACTCCGTAGCGTTGCGGGTCGTGCACGTGGTAGGCGTACACAATGCCGCCTTCCGGATCGTAGTTGTCCTGAAGTTGCTTGTCCATCTCGGTACCGTAAAAGATATTATCGCCCAGCACCAGCGCCACTTTATCCGAACCGATAAATTCGCTACCGATGGTGAACGCTTGGGCAAGTCCCTCGGGCTTGGCCTGCACCGCGTACGAGAAGTTGCAGCCTAATTGGTGCCCATCGCCGAGTAATTTTTCGAAGAGAGGCGCGTCGTGGGGCGTAGAAATAATCAGTACGTCGCGAATGCCCGAGGTCATCAGCGTCGACAGCGGATAGTATATCATCGGCTTGTCGTACACCGGCATCAGTTGCTTGCTGACGGCCAGCGTGAGGGGATGCAAGCGGGTGCCGGAGCCTCCGGCCAGAATAATTCCTTTCATGGTGATCTTGTTGTGGTTTGAGCAAGGCAGCAGCCTAAGTGCCCTAAAAATTGATTCAGCGGAAACCGTGGCAAAAAACAAGCCGTAGGTTGCGGTGCACTGAACGCTGAAAGATATGCCGCAAATTTACACTTTATCGCCAGAAGCCCTATCTGGCAAAGTTTTGCTACTTTAGCCCCGCTATGAGCGCCCGCGAGATCAAATTACTGCTAAAAAAAGAAATCATTCTGGAATGGCGCACGCGTTACGCCCTCAACGGAATTTTGCTCTACGTGGTGGGCGCGGTGTTCATCTGCTACCTGAGCTTCCGGCTGCGCGGAGGTGCACTGAACGTGTTCACCTGGAATGCGCTGTTCTGGATCATCATGCTTTTCGCCGCGGTGAACGCGGTGGCGAAGAGTTTTTTGCAGGAGCAACGCGGTCGCTTGATCTACTACTACACCGTGGCCAGCCCGCAGGGAATCATTGTCGCCAAAATGCTCTACAATACCTTGCTGCTGCTGCTGCTGGCCATAATCTGCCTGCTGGTGTTTAGCGTGGTGATGGGCAACGAGGTGCAGAACGGCGGACTATTTATGGTTAACCTACTGCTGGGAGCCGTGGGGTTTTCGGTGACGCTGACGATGGTGTCGGGCATTGCGGCCAAGGCCAGTAACAGCAGCACCCTGATGGCCGTGCTGAGCTTCCCGATCATGATTCCGCTGCTGCTGGTGGTGATGAAGATCTCTAAGAATGCCATCGACGGGCTGGATCCTGCGGTGAGCTACGACGACGTGATCGTCTTGCTGGCGATCAACGGGATTGTCGCTACCCTGTCGTACATTCTGTTTCCTTATTTGTGGCGGAGCTGACTTAGGGGAGAATAAGAAAAAAGTACAAATTATTAACTCACCAACGTATGTGCGGAATCACCGGCTTGTATGCCTTCAACGAACTGGGTAAGTTTCACCTAATCAACCTGTCGGCCGCCACCGAAGCGCTGAGCAGCCGCGGACCCGACTTCGGACGCGCCGATATCATCGACCGCGTCGGATTGGGCCACCGTCGCCTATCGATCATCAATACCAGCGCCGACGGACACCAACCCATGCGCGACCCCAGTGGGCGGTATGCCATTGTTTACAACGGTGAAATCTATAACTTCCCAGCCCTGCGACAGCGGTTGCAACAGCAGGGAGTCGCTTTTCAGTCGGCTTCTGATACCGAGGTGCTGCTTCAACTCTATATCCACGAGGGCGTTGGCTGCCTGGATCACCTGAACGGTTTCTTCGCCTTTGCGGTCTATGATCAGGAGGAGGATGTGCTGTTCGCCGCGCGTGACCGGCTAGGTATCAAACCGCTGCTCTACTATCAGGACGAAGACAAGGTGATTTTTGCTTCTGAAATGAAATCGCTGCTGGCCTACGGCATCGAGAAGCATCTGGACTATAACTCCTTGCAGCACTACCTGCGCTTCAACTACGTGCCCGCCCCGCACACCATGCTGCAAAACGTAAAGAAGCTCATGCCCGGGGAGTACCTGGAAGTTTCAAAACCCCGCCCCGAGCGGGTGCAATTTGGTACATATTATCAAATTCCGTTCGACGAAGCGCGTCTGAATCCTGAAAATCTATCTTATGAGCAGCAGCAGCGAAAGCTAGCTACGCTCTTGGAAGATTCGGTGCAAAAACGTTTGGTAGCCGACGTGCCGTTGGGCACTTTCCTGAGTGGCGGCATCGACTCGTCGGTGATTACCACCCTGGCCAGTCGGCACGTGGACCGGCTCAACACTTTTTCGGTGGGCTACCGCGACGAACCTTTCTTCAACGAAACCCGCTACGCCCAGTTAGTAGCCAAACGCCTGAAAACCGACCACACCGTTTTCTCGCTTACCAACCGCGACTTATACGAACATCTGCACCAAATGCTGGATTATATCGACGAACCATTCGCCGACTCGTCGGCCATTCCGGTGTATATCCTGAGCAAAGAAACCCGGCAACGCGTCACGGTGGCGCTGTCGGGCGACGGGGCGGATGAGCTGTTTTCGGGTTACAACAAGCACCAGGCTGCTTGGCGGATGTTGCATCCCGGACTAGCCGAACGGGGAGTACAGAAATTGTTGCCCCTGTGGCAAGCCTTACCCAAATCGAGGCAGAGCGGACTAACTAACCGGGTGCGGCAATTTCAACGCTTCGCCGAAGGATCAACGCTTACGGCGAAGGAACGGTATATGCGGTGGGCCACCTTCACCACGGATACCGAAGCGCGGGCGTTATTGAGCAAAGAAAGTCGGGAAATCCTGGTGGAGGCTGAGTACCGACAAAGAACCCAGCGGTTGGTGCAGAACATTTCCGATGAGCACGAATCGGTGGCACAGTGGCTGTATACCGATACCCGACTGGTGTTGCCCAACGATATGCTCACCAAAGTGGACCTGATGTCGATGGCCCACGGGCTGGAAGTGCGGGTGCCGTTTCTGGACCATCGGCTGGTAGAATTTGCTTTTCAGTTGCCAGAAGAATCAAAAATCAACCGCCGCATGAAGAAGCGAATCGTGCAGGACACGTTCCGGTCGGTGCTTCCCGACGCCCTGTACCGCCGTCCGAAGAAAGGCTTCGAAGTGCCCTTGCTGGGTTGGTTCCGATCAGAACTGAAGTCGATGATCACCGACGATTTGCTGGAGGATAACTTCGTAGAGGAACAAGGGGTCTTTGACCCCGCCGCGGTTCGTCACTTAAAGCAGCAATTGTTCTCATCGAACCCCGGTGACGGACACGCTACCGTGTGGGCCCTGCTGGTATTTCAGTGGTGGTGGAAGAAGTACCTGGGCTAAAAAGAAAAGTGTCAGCAAACCCAGCTGACACCTTTCCACAGTCTTCTACCAAATTCAATTCTAAGTTGAAAGACTTAGAATTTGTAGCGACGTACGAATCCAACCGGGGAGCTGGATTGCCTAGTAGGAAAACTTTTTTAAGAATGATGGATCAAATAGAGAAGGTGGCCGATTAAGAATCGGCAACGGCACCCTGCACGTACATGGCCTCCATGGTGGGAGAGGGGCTGCCGCCGCGGGGCTCCAGGGTGATGGCAAAGGCCGATGCCTGCGCAATCTGACTACTGAGCGTTTGCAGGGAAGAGTCGTCGGGAGTTACCTCAAACACCCCGGCACTCACCGGTTTTCCGTCCACGATGGCCCACAACTGGTACTGTTTATCCGTAGGAGGCTCCGGCAGGTTGCCCGGACTTAGGTATAGTTGCTCGGCTCCGGCGTTCCAGAACACCCGAGCGGTGCTTTCGGGAGAAACATCGGTACCCGCCAGGGCAATGGCCTGATATTCTGGTGAGGAGAGCACCGATAAATCGTTTTCCAGGCGCTCGCTGCGCTGGCTGGCCGTCTCGTACTGCGAAGCGATCTCCTGGTTCTGGGCCTGAGCTAGTTGTAACTGCTGCTCGGCTTCTTTCCACTCTCCGCGGAAGTGCCAGGCCGCCGCTGCCGAAAGCACGGCGATCAATAACGAAGCGGCCACCCCTAACTGCCAGGGAAGCAATCGCCGCTGCTTAGCCTGAGGCGCTCGAGATTCACTAGTTTGAGCCGCACTCGGTTGGGCCACACTCGGTCGGGCCACGTTTGGTTGGGCCACGTCTGGCTGGGCCGCACTTTTCGCTGGGACACTGGTTTTGGCCGTATCTCCGGTTACTTTTGCCAGAATTTCATCGCGAAGTCCGGGGCGGGGAGTTACCGGTAGTTGGTTCGCCAGTGCTGCGTAGGTAGCCTCGATCCGGGATAGCTCATCGCGCACTTCAGCATGGCGCGCCGCCATCGTTTCCACCTCAGCTTGCTCGGCTGCCGGGAGCTCTCCCAGAAGGTAAACCTCCAAAATTCCGGACGCTATGTATTCTGAGACGTTCAAGCGATGTCGAGTAATTTTCGTAGTTTCGTTATGGATGACCGCAAGCGGGTTTTTACTGTCCCTAACGGCATATCGTATTCTTTGGCCACTTCTGAATGCGTGTACCCCTTGAAATAGATCAGATCGACCACCATTTGTTGTTCCGGGGTTAATTTATGCAGAAGATTGATTAAGCCGTGGTCCTTCATCTGTTGTTCCACGTACAAGGTGGGGTGGTTGGTAGAAGATACGGTGGGATCGAGGCGATCAGTTTTCTTCGTGTAAGAAAACTCCTTAGAACGAAGCTTATCGATGGCTAAATTTCGGGTGAGATTGAGCATCCAGGTGAACAGACGCCCCTTGTTGGCATCGTAGGTGTCAATCTTGTCCCAGATCTTCACAAACGCATCCTGTAGTACCTCTTCGGCCACGTCGTCTTGCTTCACGATGCGATGAATGATGCCGTAGAGGGCCGGACTATAGTGATCATACAAATACGCCAAAGCGGTATGCTCCTTCCGTTGCAGAAGGTCAACCAGTTGAGGCTCTTCGATATGATTGGGTCCAGTGTTAGACAAGCAGATAATGGGTTTGCAATTACCTATACTCGTAAGGTGCAATAATTGTTTGAAAGTATGCAAGAAACCTGCTTACGAATAGCACTAAAAACTACGAGCCGCGGAACCTAAGTTGCGCCATTATTGCTATTTTTGTGACACTCCGAACGGAGAAAAACGCCTATGGAAAATATTCGAAATTTCTGCATCATCGCGCACATCGACCACGGCAAAAGCACGCTGGCCGATCGCCTGCTGCAACTGACCGGTTCGGTCGACGAGCGAGAGATGCAGAATCAGTTGCTGGACAACATGGATCTGGAGCGCGAGCGCGGCATCACCATCAAGAGCCACGCGATCCAGATGAATTATACCTATCAGCCCGACGAAGCCACCGCTCCCGAACAGTACGTCTTCAACCTGATCGACACGCCGGGCCACGTAGATTTCTCGTACGAAGTGTCGCGCTCCATTGCTGCCTGCGAGGGCGCGCTGCTGGTGGTGGATGCCGCCCAGGGCGTGGAGGCGCAAACCATTTCCAACCTGTACCTGGCCATCGAGCACGACCTGGAGATCATTCCGGTGCTCAACAAAATTGACCTGCCGGGAGCGATGATCGAAGAGGTGAGCGACCAGATCATCGAGCTGATCGGTTGCGCGGCGGAAGACATCATTCACGCCAGCGCCAAGGAAGGTATCGGCGTGCCCGAAATTCTGGAAGCCATCGTGCGCCGCGTCCCTGCTCCTAAGGGCGACGTTGAGGCACCATTGCAGGCGATGATTTTCGATTCGGTCTTCAACTCCTTCCGGGGAGTGGAAGTCTACTTTCGGGTGTTTAACGGACAGATCAGCAAGGGCGACAAGGTGAAGTTTGTGAACACCGGCAAAACCTACGACGCCGACGAAATCGGCATTCTGGAACTCAAGCAGTCGCCGCGTACCACCATCAAAGCGGGCAACGTGGGCTACCTGATCTCCGGCATCAAAGTGGCCAAAGAAGTGAAGGTGGGCGACACCATCACCCACGTGAGTCGCCCGACGGCGGCGGTGAGCGGCTTTGAGGACGTGAAGCCGATGGTGTTCGCGGGTATCTATCCGGTTGAAACCTCGGAGTTTGAGGAGCTGCGGGCCTCTATGGAAAAGCTGCAACTTAATGACGCTTCGCTGGTGTGGGAGCCCGAAACCTCGGCCGCCCTGGGCTTCGGCTTCCGCTGCGGTTTTCTGGGCATGCTGCACATGGAAATTGTGCAGGAGCGGCTGGAGCGGGAGTTCGATATGACGGTGATCACCACCGTGCCGTCGGTAAACTTCCACGCTATCCTGAACAACGGCGAAATGCGACACGTGAGTGCTCCTTCCGAGATGCCCGATCCGATAGAACTTTCGCACATCGAGGAACCCTTCATCCGCGCCCAGATCATCTCTAAATCCGATTACATCGGCAACATCATCGAGTTGTGCATGGACAAGCGGGGGATGATCAAAAACCAGGTCTTTCTGACCCAGAACCGGGTAGAACTCACCTTCGAGCTGCCGCTGGCCGAGATTGTGTTCGATTTCTTCGACAAGCTCAAGACCATCTCCCGCGGTTACGCTTCGCTCGACTACCATCCCATCGGCTACCGGCAGTCTAACATGGTAAAGCTTGACATCATGCTCAACGGCGACCCGGTAGACGCGCTGTCGGCCATTGTGCACCGCGACAAGGCCTACGACTGGGGCAAGCGACTGTGCGAAAAGCTGCGCGCGTTGCTGCCCCGGCAGATGTTCGAGATTGCCATTCAGGCCGCCATCGGGCAAAAAGTCATCGCCCGCGAATCGGTAAAGGCGCTGCGCAAAAACGTGATAGCTAAATGCTACGGCGGAGACATATCGCGCAAGCGCAAGCTGCTGGAAAAGCAGAAAAAAGGCAAGAAACGCATGCGGCAGGTGGGTAACGTAGAAATTCCGCAGGAAGCCTTTATGGCGGTGCTGAAGCTGGATTAACTTCGTAGAGTAGGAAATATATTTTTGAGTAACCCATCGTATTTTAACGCCTCGGCTATTTTGGTTGCTTTTTTAATCGCCCGCCGAACTTCTTCGTCTTCCCCTTTGCTTCGGTGAAGTAATGACTCAAGCAGGTGATAATTCAGTAGGTTGAATTGACGAGAATGCACGTCGAACAGATAGGGTTTTATCTTTTCAAAAGTAGACTCTGCTGAATTTATATCCCCCCGCTTCAGCTCGGCCAGTGCCAGGTTGAGCAACAGTTGTTGGTGAAACGCCCACCCTACGAAAGTCTCATCCGTGGCGTATCTCTGGCTAGCTAACTGTAATATTTGGTAGGCATCATCATGACGTTGGCACCAGTTCAGGGCTTCCGATACCAGCGTGTGAAAGGTAGGTAGATGCTGTCCCAGTGGGCCTGACTGGGGGATCTGTTCTACTACCGCAAATAATTGATCCAGCGTTTCTGGCGTTACCCCCCCCCCGTAGTAGTGCTCATACAATAGGATACTGGCAAATCTTCGTCCCAAGGGGGTGGGATGAATAGATAATTCTGGCTTGATAGCGGTAATTACGTGCAGTATTCGTCCTCACATACCCGTTCGCTTACCAGCCAGAAAACCTCTAAGAAAGAAAAGACAATGTACAAACAAACGAGCTTCGTTGGTCTGATGCATGATTTGAATAAATTGATATTCCTGTGTGATGGTGAAGAGCTAAATAATCTATATCTACAAAAAGTTCAAAATAGTATGCTCTACCCTAGGGGATTCGGGCGTACACTGGCCAGAGTTTTTTTCGCAGGCTCTTCGTAACGACGTAGTTGAATTCCTATGGTGGTGACTAAGTGAAAAACCAGCGGGGTAATGTACGTTTTACCAACGAAGAAATCCAGTATCGAAAAGCTGACTCAAAAATGTGATATTCTCTTCCCGAAATCCAAGCAAAATTAGCCAACGTAGCAATTCAGGCAGTGCCTCACTACGCTCATATCGAAGAACTAACTGCTTGGCTAAGTCTATACTTATTTGGTTTTGATTCTGGTCCAGATAGTACGATACCAGAGTATAGGCGAATACTCTGAGATTAGCAAACCGTACTATCTTCTCCGTATCAAACAATCCCCGAAACTCCAGCACTTCTTCCAAAATTCCGACCTTGAGTAGTTCTTCGTAGGCAGCAGTTAAAGTTGGTATCAGTTAAAGAGAGTTGGGCTTTCAACACCCCGTCGGCTAGTTGATGCCCGCAACAACTAAGGTGATAATACGCCGCACCAGTTGCAGTTTCTCGTGGGCGAAGGGGCCACTGCCGAACTGTTCATGAACGAACAGCTCCACCAGCGAAAGCTCGTCAATATCATCGAGCTCAGCATAGCGATCAGTCGTTAAGTAGATTTGCAAGAAAAACGGATGAGAAAGCAAATCCTGCGTATGAAACGGCAAAGCCAGCAGGTCTCTTTGATTTTTTTTGGTCGGATAGCAAGCATGATACGCCCGGATAATTTGCGCTACTTCGTCTTTGCCGAGCGGTGGCACGTTTCCCTCGATGCGGTTTTCTGCTTCAGCGGTGGTGTACCAGCATTGGGTCTGCCGAAGTTGATCGCGTATCGGTTGGATCACCTGTCGCCACACCGGAACCTGCACCGATAGCACTACCTTGAACCAGGCGTAGGAGTGCATTTCCTGAACGAACGAAAGCAAGCTACGGTAAAAGTTGACGCACGTTTCCGACGCAATCCGTTGAAAGGAGAAGTCATCAATAACGAGCCACATTGTTCCCCGGCGTTCGGTGGGATGCTGCTTAAAGTACGAGAGAATATTAGCTGCGGTCAACATCCCCAACGACTGGTGGAGCCAACTCTCCAGAGAGAACCCCTGCTGTAGCAGTTGCGATAGCGCGTTGCCCTGCACCAGCCAGATAATATCGTCAGAGTGTTTTTGCCGGACTTCTACCCAATGAGCCAGTAAAGTGGATTTGCCCGCACCTGACGGGGCGTAGAGGCATAAAGCAGTCTGAGAAGAACCCGCAAACTGTCGCAGTAGATCTTGCACCAACGGACGCGAAGAAGTAACTTCGTACGGTAATCCTAAACCCTCCTTGATCCGCTGTAAGCTAATCTCACTAATCCGGTGGGCTTTACTACGGATTACCTCCCACTGCACGGGTTCTGGTGCCAGAGCCAAGGTAGCCCAAGAAACTTGCTGATTAATAAAGGCATGCCAGTTATCGCACCCAACGAATTGAGCAAGGGTATCCAGTGTCTGTAAAGAAGGCTGCGAGGGACTAACAATTAACCCAAAGAACCGCCGCAGGGTACTCTCGCTCAAGTAGACCTCGGTGCGCTGCTGCACTTCATCGCTCAACGCTACGCAATCAGGCTTGGTGCTAATGGGTTTACCGAAGGTTTTGGCGACTTGTTGTTTGAGTTTTTCTAGGTGGGCAGCCGAAATAGCAATTTTTTTACGGGACATTGGGCGTAGTTAGGATGCTCAATGATATTAAAACTCACCCGCATTAGCAAATGGCCGTTCCACCCCAATTTCGCCACATTGTCAGCTTCATGCAGTTGTTTGAGCAGCTTCTTTCTAAGCAACACGCCTCTTTGCACAATCTCGGCGGCTTGATACGCTAATAATACAGAGAGCTGTTTTTAGGTAATGTTAAACAAATGAACCAGCGTTCTCCTGCGAAGTCTCATTCATTACATTTGCCGCTATTTTTGACCTTTTTTGAACCGGCGATAATGGCTGTTTTCGGGTAGGTTTGTAAAAATCGCAGTAGAACCAAAACCACAAAAGTTAATGACAATCCACGAAGAAATTAACCAGCGATATATCGACCTATGGCAAGGCGAGAAACGACCAATTACGCCACCGGCGAAGTTTGAAGAGTATTATCCCTTCCTTTACGATGAGTTTCCCGAAGAGAAAGATAATCTCAAAGATTACATCTTATTTGTAGGAATCAATCCATCGCTTACTGGGAAGAAAGATTATACCTGGGACAACACAGCAAGTAGGCGGCAAGATATCATCAAGTATGATGTGGCAGAAGAGGAAAGCTATTTCTACTTTAATAAAATGCATGAATTGGCAGAGGAGATAGGTATGGGTTTTAAGCATATGGATTTATTTCCGGTACGTTGCACCTCTCAAAAAGAGCTATGCAATACCATTGATATAGACTTTGATGATGCAAAACGTATCTTTAAAAAGACTAACAGTTTTCGTGATGAGTGCTTAACCATCTTCTTTGAGACTCTCCGAAATCTCAATCCCAGTGTGATTGTGGTAGCCAACACAATGGCTTCCCGCATCTTCGATGCTATGCATCGCAATTACTGTTTTAATGTGAAATTTCACGATGAGTTTGGCTACCACACCTTAATCTACGACGGAAAAGAGGTGCCTATCTTGTTTTCAGGAATGCTCAGCGGGCAGCGGGCCCTCGATCGCTATAGTTTTGCTCGCTTAAGCTGGCACATAAAATTCTCGCTAAAGAAGAAATCAGTTACTTACTAAATTTTATTGTGATGATTTTCTCTGAGGCTTGTGCTACTGTGTTCCGGTCAACACGAGCCTCATAAATTTGTCAGAATAGCCTCTACTATCGATATGAAAAAGTCTGTCTTATTTCTCGCATTGTTAATTTGCTCAATCACCTCACGAGCGCAGTATGATTGTTCTTCTGCCGCAGAAGCGGTTTTGGGAGACAATACGGGTAGTGGCTGGTACCGTTACACCATGCCCTGGGACGGGAAAGTAAAAGTAAATCATCTATCTATTTATCCTATAGGTATTGAAATTTATAGCAATACCTGCGGAGACTTAATTATAGAGGGATATGCCTATTCGCCAACTAGTTCAGTACTGAGAGCGGGGGACGAAGTATTTATTAATATTGGTACTTTCAGCGCCAACGAAGGTGAAGAAACATCGAGTGAAGATTGGGAGCTATCAATAGCTGATCCTGAGGCTGGTGAAACTTGTGAGCTAGCAGTAGCCGCCGTTTTAGATGAAAATAAAATTCCCAATCCATACTACTTTAGAAAAACCGTTTACTGGTACCATTATACCGCGCCAAGTGACGGTAGATTGAAGATTAACTCTAACAAATCGTATGACTTATCATTATGGACTGACGCCTGCGAAAACGCGCAAAAGATAGCTGAGGGCAGTGGTGACTCATTTAGCGACTTGCTGAGTGAAGGGGAAAAAGTCTGGATCCGTTGGGATTACTTCAACGAACAAAATACGGAAGATTCTGACTGGAATCTATCATTCGTGCCTCTTGTTCCACCCGTTGCTCAGGCGGGTGCTGACCAGACGCTTACCGATGAAGACAACAGTGGCACTGAGTCCGTAATTCTAGACGGTAGTGCCTCTTCGGATGACGTCAGCATTGTGAGTTACGTTTGGAAAAAAGGTGAGACTGAGCTTGCTACGGGAGAAAGCCCGACGGTAGATTTAGTGGTGGGCGCTCATACGATAACCTTGGTTGTCACTGATGATGCTGGGCTGACTGCTTCGGATGAGGTAGTGGTTACTGTCAAAGCACCTCAGCCCCCCACTGCTCAGGCGGGTGCTGACCAGACGCTTACCGATGAAGACAACAGTGGCACTGAGTCCGTAATTCTAGACGGTAGTGCCTCTTCGGATGACGTCAGCATTGTGAGTTACGTTTGGAAAAAAGGTGAGACTGAGCTTGCTACGGGAGAAAGCCCGACGGTAGATTTAGCAGTTGGCGCTCATACGATAACCTTGGTTGTAACTGATGATGCTGGGCTGACTGCTTCGGATGAGGTAGTAGTTACTATCAAAGCCCCTCAACCTCCTGTTGCCCGGGCAGGTACTGACCAAACGGTAACCGCCTTACCTAACGCAGAAACTGCCGAGGTAAGCCTCAATGCTTCAGCTTCTAGCGACGATGGGATGATCGTCCAATACGTGTGGCATACTCAAGAAACTGAATTGGCCAGGGTGAGTAACCCAGTAGTACAACTAGCAATAAGAACGCATACGGTGGTACTTACCGTAACGGACGATGAAGGACTCACCGCTTCAGACACCATAGTTGTTATGGTAGTAAGCGATCCTTCAACTGACACTGAGGATCCCGAAAAGCCCACTAACGTAGATACGACTAGACCAGTACCACTTGTTACTTCAACGGCTGCCGATACCGTGCAAGACGCCTTTTCGGTTACCATCTCGTTCAGCGAAGCCGTTATTGGGTTTGATTTAGAAGACGTAGATGTAACCAATGGTGAAGCAGTCAGCCTGCAGACTACGGATAGTATAGCGTTTACCGCTCAGATTAACCCAGCACTACCCGGAGACGTGTCTATCACCGTGGCGGCTGACGTGGCGCAAGACCTTGCCGGAAATGGTAACGCTCAGGCTGAGGTATTCACAGTTAGATATGAAGATGTTATTGCCAGTATAGCGGAAGAAGTGTTCCGGCAAAGTCCCATCATCTATCCAGTACCCGCCAAGCAGTTTGTGCAAATTTCAGCCGATTTACGCCAAAGAGAAGCAGTGCGTATTCAGCTTACAGATAGCCAGGGTATGTCGTATGCTAATAAGTATCTAGGCGAAACATCCACTATCCGCTATCAACTAAATGTAAACCATTTGTCTGCTGGACTATACCTACTTCAGATTCAGGTAGGAACTATCACCACTACCCACAAAGTGGTAATTGCGCAATAAAAATTATTTAAAAACACTAAATCATGCTCACCATGAAAAAGACTGTTCACATACTCAAGACTATACTATTCATCACTGTGTTTATGTGCCCGGCAAAGCCAATCCGGAGAAGCAGCAGCAATGGCTAGAGGAATCCTTTCAAAGCGAACTAGAGGCTGCCCAGAGAGGGGAAAAGGTCTTGCTCTTTGTAGATGCCGCTCACTTTGTCTTGTCCCAGTTCTGCTGTATGATGTGGTGCGTGAGGCGGCTCTTCTTGCGCTCAGGGGCGGGCCGAAATCGTATCAACGTGCTGGGTGCCCTGAATGCAGTGAGCCAACAAATCACTACGCTAACTATTGTCCAGACACGCGTCAGCACTAAAAGGTCGATTGTTCGAAGGCTCAATTGCTATTTTTCAGCCACGCTCAACCATCGAACAATGAAACACTCGGGCAATTTGCTAAAAAGAAAGTGCTCTACGGAAAGTACTACCAAAGGCCCGATCAGTTTCATCAGGCTATCCACAGCTTCTTTGAACAGATAGACCAATACCAAGATCAACTCAGGTCCCTACTCACCCTCAAATTCCAAACCTTTGACAACTCACGAATCTATGCGCCATGAAGTATAGCTCACTGCTGAGCTGTAAAGAAAGTGCGGTTGCTCCGAACTCAACGACCTACCCCGGCGAAATTCTCGCTGGCACATGGGTAGCAGAAAGCCCTAATGCGATTAGCGGCCCTACTGGGGAGGCCGAAGCTCAATTTGTTGACTTTGAAATTACTCTTTTGGTTAACGCTACTGGGGTTTCTTACACCACTAAAAGCAGCGGTAACAAGGCGGTGTTTCCTGAACAAGGAAACCTGGAAGGAATAGATGAAAACGACGATTTTACTCAGAGTGCAGAAGTTACTCGACTTCCAGATAGTGTGCCAATGACAGTCACGCTAACCGAAGATGGGAAAACGCTTACGTTAGCTTTTTCCATCGATTCTGAAAATTCCTTCGTAGGGTCAAACGGCTCTAGAACGGCGGGTTTAGTAGGAAGCTATGTATTTGTGCTAGATAAACGCTAAATATCAATCAAATTCATTATCAAAAAAGCAAAAAACATGAAGATGTTTCTATTCATATTTCTGTAGCAGATTTATATCACTGGAATAATTACTCTTTGACTATTTCTAGTACGTTGGGGATTACAGTCTTTGAAGAAGTGCTAAATAGTTCAAGCTATACTATTCCAATGAATAGTTTTCGTGCTAAAGGAGTATATTTGGTCAATATTTTAGATAATACCGGAAGAGTTGTAGAATATCGAAAAATCGTTTTAAAGTAGCCTCATTGAGAATTACCGCTTCCTTTATTTGATAGAGTGATCTTCTTTCTCTGGCTTAATAACTGACCTTTCGCTCACCCAAAAGTTTGAAAGCTGAGATTTTTCAATAAGAGGATTTATCTTTGAGGATGGAACGACGCGACGCCTTTGAATTTTACGTTGATTACCTGCTGTCTTCCCCGCGCACGGCTACGGCCACGGGTTTGTCAGCGGTGTTGGATAATGCGATGAAGCACGACTATATCAGTGATTGCTTAGCCCAAGATGAATTAGACAGTAAAGCGTTCTGGTCAGAGATAAAGCCGTTTGTCCGCCAAATTGAATATGCTCAGGCGTATCTCTCTATTGATGATGTGATTGTTGCCAAACCACATACCAGTGAGAATGAGCTGATTTGCTATCACTATGACCATACGACAGGCAGAACCGTCAAGGGCATTAACATTCTGAATTTCATGCTCAGTGGCTCTACGGACGATGCGTTGGTAAACTGCCCGTTAGCCTGGGAAGTGATTCGTAAAACGGAATTCTACCTTGACAAAGCAGCTCAGCAAAAGCGGCGTAGTCCTAAGACCAAAAACGAAATGGTGTTGGAACACCTACACCGGATTGTGTTTTTGAACAAAGTCCAGTTCAAATACATCTTGTTTGATAGCTGGTTTTCTGCCTCAAAGACGCTCAAGTACATCCAGCACAAGCTCAAAAAGTTCTTTGTCTGCCCCCTGAAGCATAACCGCTTGGTGGCTCTAAATGAGCAAGACAAGCAGCAAGGTAAGTTCATGCACGTATCACAAGTGCCCCTGAAAAGCCAGGAAGTTCGGAAAGTTTGGATCAAGGCGGCCGCCGCGCGGGGGTAGATTTCCCTCTTCAACTCACCCGACAGGTCTTTATAAACAAAGATCGCTCTGAGGCCGAACTATGGTTGGTTACCAACGATATGTCATTGGACTACGAACAAATTACGACAATCTATGAAAAACGATGGAAAGTCGAGGAGATGCACAAGTCCTTAAAACAAAACGCTCTGCTAGGCAAGTCGCCCACCAAAATGGAGCGGACGCAGTGCAATCACATCTTCGCCGCTATGTTGGCTTTTGTCAAACTAGAACGCTTGAAAATCAAAGAAAAACTCAATCACTTTGCCCTGAAAGCAAAATTGCATCTCAAAATGGCTCAAGCCGCTTTCGAGGAACTACAAAGTTGGCAAACAGCATGAGATGCCCTAACATAGTAAATCATTTATCCAAATCTTTCGCAAGCGAAAGGTCAGTTAGTAGAAATATGATCAACAATACGAAAATTACTGTTTCACTAGCTGCCATCCACCACTGCCCAAATTTGAACTCCCAGATGAAGAAGATGGGTAGTATGCTGATCGTAGCGTAAATAGCAATTAGTCCTAGCTTGTTGCTGAGTTTTAGATTGTTGGTTTCCCCCTGTTTTGGCCACCAGCCGCCGGGTTGCACCTGTTGCACAAATTTTTGCAAATGAGCCGAACGATCGGGTGGGGTCAGGTACATTACAGTAAGCCACAACAGGGTGACCAGCACGGTGAGGATAGTGAGTTTGAGTGGGTAATAATCAAGTTGTAAGCTAGTCTGGGCCGACTGAATTAGGTCGTGGAAGACTGTCCAGTGTTCGTAGGAAAAATCAAATGTTAGGGTGAGAACTAGTGAGCCGAGCATGGCGGATAGTTGCGCCCAGGCGTTTACTCGCCACCAGAACCAACGTAACACAAACACCGGCCCCACTCCGGCTGAAATGGAGAAGATAAACTTTTGAATGCCCAGCATATAATCATTGTACAACACCACTAGGGCAGAGGCTCCCAGGATGAGGTACATGGCTAGGTAAGTGATCCAGCGGTAGTGGGCGTCGGTACGCTGGGGTTGCCAGTAGGTTCGGTAGGTATCTACCACTAACAAAGATGCCCCCCAGTTTAAAAAAGCTTCAATGGTGGTAGACGAAGCCCATCAGAAATGCCAGTACGGCCAACGCCCGAAAGCCCGGAGGCAAATAAGTGATAAAGCTTTCTAAGTACATTGCTTCGGTATCCGCTGCCGTACTTTGGGTGAGGTGCTGCAACAGCAACGCATCCTGAATCAGTCCAACAAATATGCTCATTACTGCAATCACCAGTACTGGTAAAAATGCCGCCCGAAAAGCCGCCCAACCGTTGCGAATACTCATGTACCGTTGGGCCTCAATGCCCGAGCTGTCTAAAATATTCACCGACCACCATTGTACCAGCACGAACACCAGGAAATTAGATAGACTCTCCCCGCCCATCACCGAGGAGGCATTGGGTACGAGTGCCACCTTCTCGGGAAATTCAGCTTGTAACCTTGCCAAAACCTGGTTTACTCCGCCGAATTCTTGCAGAATGAATACGCAGCCAACGAGCGGGGTGATTAAGTACAGTACGGCGTTTATAGCATCGGTTCGTACTTTTTGCTTAAATGCATTTTTAGTAATGGCGAGTGCCAGTAGTATAAGACGTCAGCCCTTGAGCCTGTTCGTAGCCTAACGCTAAGTAGTAACTGCCAGAGTTTGTTTAGCCCGATCATGCCGAAGCTCACCAGAAAGATGACCACAAAGAAGCCCACGTAGACGGCCCGAAACTGATGCAGAATCGTAGCCCCTCGCCCGGAGAAGCGAAACAGAATAAACTGGTTGTCCGTCATAAAGCGCAGTTTGGCCCACAACGGTGCAAAAATGATGGGGGCGATACCCGCCAATAGCAGCTTGCTATGCAGAACCCAGGTGCCGCTGTAGCCTTTTTCAATCAGCACCCCCATCATCATCATATCATAAGCGGGGTTCCACCAAAACATGAGCAGCGAAGCCGAAGCCAACCACCACGGAATCAGCTTTTTAGATACAAACATATCGCTGAGCGACCGAGAGCGATTGTAGATGGATACACCGACCACGGCAACTAGGTAAACTACAACCACAAAGTAATCAGCGGATATACGCATCGTATCTTAGGAGCGGCAACAAGTTGCTTCGCCGTTTTGGTACAATATTACCAAAGTACGGGTAGTTGTAGCAAGTGACGAGTGCCCTTCGATATTTTTCTTTTACGATCGAATAAGACGTACCTTTGTGCAGCTAATCATTCCAGCAAAGTCCAATGACCCTCATCGACGGAAACCAAACCGCCCAGCAAATCCGCGACGAAATCGCGCAGCAGGCACAGCAGATAAAAGCAGAAGGTGGAAAAATTCCGCACCTGGCCGCTATTCTGGTGGGAAACAATCCCGCCAGCGAGGCCTACGTGCGCAATAAGGTGAAAGATTGCGAAGCGGTGGGCTTTGGCTCCACCCTGGTGCGTTTTGATCCCGATGTGTCCGAAGCGGAACTGCTGGCGAAAGTGGAAGACATCAACCAGGATGATGATATTGATGGCCTGATTGTGCAACTGCCGTTGCCCGAGCACATCACCCCCGAAAAAGTGACGTTCGCCATTCGTCCCGAAAAAGACGTCAACGGCTTCCATCCGATCAACGTAGGGCGGATGGCCAAGGGACTACCGGCCTTCATCGCGGCCACTCCCTTTGGTATTTTGCAACTGCTCGAGCGTTACGAAATTCCCACCGAAGGCAAGCGCTGTGTGGTGATCGGCCGCAGCGACATTGTGGGCACACCGATGAGCCTGCTGATGTCGCGCAAGGGCTACCCGGGCAACTGCACCGTGACGATGTGTCACAGCCGCACCCAAAATATGGCCGAGATCACCCGTGAAGCGGATATCCTGATTGCCGCCATCGGACGCGCGAACTTCGTGACCGCCGACATGGTGAAAGAAGGAGCGGTGGTGATCGACGTGGGCATCAACCGGGTGGAAGATACCAGCCGCAAATCAGGTTACGCTTTGGTGGGCGACGTGGACTTTGAGCACGTAGCCGAGCGGTGCAGTTTCATTACCCCGGTGCCCGGCGGCGTAGGCCCCATGACGCGGGCGGCGTTGTTGTACAATACGTTGCTGGCCGCGCGAAAGGAAATTTATGCCTAACTTGCCAATGAATAATCGGATACCGAAAGCATGAAAAACGAGGAAAAAATAATTGAACTGCTTTCTGATATGCTTAGGAAGCAAGATCGGCAAGAAGAATTACTGTCTAAAGTGGTGGACCGACAAGACCGGCAAGAAGATTTGTTGACGGAGATGGTCAAACTTCAGGGGGTCACCATTGGTCGTCAGGATCGCCAGGAGCAGATATTGAATCAGCACAGCGAACTACTCAACCGGATTGCGAACGTGATCGATCACCAGAACGGACGGCTTGTTGAGCTTACCGACGTGAAGGAACGACTGGCCCGGGTAGAGCAACATTTGGGATTATAAAAAATGGTATGCTTTCAGAAGCACAAATTCAGACCACCGGGAGCGGGTTAACAACAAAACTTCCGGTCATGGAAGCCTTTTACACCATCCAGGGCGAGGGAGCATACCAGGGGCGGGCGGCCTACTTTATCCGACTAGGCGGCTGCGACGTGGGTTGCCACTGGTGCGACGTAAAAGAATCGTGGCAGGCCGACGCCCACCCGCAGCAATCGGTGCGCGAAATTGTGACCGAAGCGGCGCGTCATCCGGCCCGGCTGGCGGTGATCACCGGCGGTGAACCGCTGATGCACGACCTGACCGAACTCTGCGAAGCACTGCACCAGCACGGATTCACGATCAATATAGAAACTTCCGGCGCCCATCCGCTGAGCGGGGCACTGGATTGGATTTGCCTTTCTCCCAAGAAGTTCAAAGCCCCGCTGCCGGACATTTTACCAACGAGCGCACGAACTCAAGGTCATTGTGTACAACGGCAGCGACTTCGCCTGGGCCGAGCAGTTCGCCGAACGCGTGTCGCCCAATTGCCGGTTGTTTTTACAACCTGAGTGGAGCGTATCGGACAAGATGCTTCCGCAAATTATTGACTACGTAAAAGAAAATCCCCGCTGGAGCATCTCGCTACAAGTACACAAGTTTATGCAAATCCCCTAGCGTATTCTTAAGCTAATGCCTATATTTGCCCCCTCAAAATACTGGACGGCAAAATCCGTCCGCTAAACTCAAAGCAACATGAAAAAAGAAATCCATCCCGAATACCACAAAGTGGTGTTCTACGACACCTCGGGCGACCATAAGTTTCTGACGCAGTCGACCATGTCTTCCGATGAAACTATCGAGTGGGAAGACGGCAACTCGTATCCCCTCATCAAGGTAGAAGTGAGCTCGGCCTCGCATCCCTTCTACACCGGCAAGAAACTGTACGTTGACACCGCCGGTCGCGTAGAGAAGTTTAACCGACGCTACAAGTCCAAGCAGAAGGAAGAACCCAAAGCCCCCGCCGAGTAGGAATTTCATTCATGAAATTCAATCTGAGCGTTTTTTAAGAACATCACGTAGGAACCTCATTTTATGAGGTTCCTTTTTTATTTACCACCCCGCCATGCAGTTTTCGGACATTGTCGGACTTCACGAAACCAAGCAGCACCTGATGCAGGCGGCCGACCGGGGGAAGGTGGCCCACGCGCAATTGTTCGTCGGCCCGCCCGGCAGTGCCAACCTGGCGATGGCCCTGGCCTACGCCACCTACCTGAACTGCGAAGATCGGCAAGCCGACGGTAGTTGTGGTGCCAGTGCGTCGGGTGCCAAGATGCACCGGTACATTCACCCCGATCTGCACTTTGTGTTTCCGGTGAGCTCCACCAAGAGCATCACCGGCAAAGATGTGGTGAGCGATAGCTACATTGAGCCGTGGCGCGAATTTTTGCACGACCAGCCCTACGGCGACCCCGCCGACTGGAGCGTGGTATTCGGAGGTGAGAACAAGCAACTCAATATTTCTAAGGAAGAGAGCCGAAACATCATTCGCAAGCTGAGTCTCACCGCCTATGAAAGCCACTACAAGGTGGTAATCATCTGGATGCCCGAGTACCTGCACCCCGCGGCGGCCAACGGTATTCTTAAGATCTTGGAAGAACCTCCGGCCAAAACGGTGTTTCTACTAGTGGCCAGCGAGGTAGACCGCCTGTTGCCGACCATCATTTCTCGCGTCCAGATTGTGAACATCCGGGCGTTCACTCCCGATGAAGTGGCTAGCTACCTACGGGAACAGGACTCGACCGCTTCGGCAGCCCGGATTGAGCAGGCGGCTACCCTGAGCGAGGGCAATCTGCCCTACGCCCTGAAGTTGCTAAATGAAGTGCAGGAAGATCAGCAGCAGTTGTTTCAGGACTGGATGCGGTTCTGTTACGCTCGGGACTACTCCGCGCTGATCGCCATGACCGAGCAGTTTCATAAGCTGGGTAAAGAAGGGCAAAAACGTTTGTTTCACTACGGACTCGGCATGATGCGCGAGGTATTGATGGGCCTGGCCATTCAGCCGGGGGCTGGTGCCAACGACGGAACCCTCATCGCCCAGGAGAGGCAACTACTTCGCGTGCAGGGGGCCGCGTTGCGCTTTGTGACCAACTTCGGTAAGGTGATGGACTTCGAAAAAGTGGAGCGGCTCACCAAACTATTCAACGAGGGGCACGTTCATCTGGAACGGAACGTGAACCCCAAAATGATTTTTTTAGATACATCGCTTACCATCGCCCAGGCCATTAAAGCATGAATATTCGCATCGGCACCCGAGGTAGTCAATTAGCCTTGTGGCAGGCGCATTACGTGGCTGATCGCTTGCGCCAAGGCGGACTCACCACCGAAATCATCACCATCAGCACCAAGGGTGACCAGCGCCAGGAAGTGAGCATTGCCGAAATCGGAACGCAGGGAGTGTTCACCCAGGAAATCGAGGCGCAGTTGCTGGCGCGTACCATTGATATCGCGGTGCACAGCGCCAAAGACTTGCCTTCCGAGTTGCCCGATCCCTTTGAGATAATTGCTTTCACGGAGCGAGAACGCCCCACCGACGTGTTGCTGAGTCATAAAAATCTACCAGAACTCACCTCCGCCAGCGACTGGGTAGTGGGCACCTCCTCGGCCCGCCGTCGAGCACTGCTAAACCACCACTATCCCGCACTACGAACCGTTGACATGCGCGGTAACCTACAGACCAGGGTAGCAAAAATGCAGGCCGGGCAGTGCGATGCCCTGATGCTGGCCTACGCCGGGGTGCACCGGATGGAATATGATGAGATGATCCGGCACGAATTTCCATTGCACCAAATAACTCCGCCCGTGGGGCAGGGCTGCATTGCCGTCGAGGTGCTTCGTACGCTAAAAGAAGAAAAACGAGCGCTGGTGCATCAGTGTATCAACCACGCTACCACTGCGCTGCAACTGCGCACCGAGCGGGCCTTTCTCAGAACCCTGCGGGGAGGGTGCAGCATTCCGGTGTTCGCCCATGCCGAAGTGGCGGACGACCGCCTGCGCATTCGGGGCGGAGTGGTGAGTCTCGACGGGCAACACCTGGTGGTGGATCAGGCGGAAGGTTCGGAAGCCACCGCCGAAGCGTTGGGCGAACAACTGGCGCAGCGGGTGTTACAGCAGGGTGGCAAACAAATTTTAGATGAAATTCGCGCGTAGGGAAGCGTCGCGACGCTTTCCTACTGCGCATCACATAATTATTCGTAATGAAAACACCCGTTTCAATTCTTTTGATAGCCTTATTAACCGTGGCGTGCTCGACCGAAAAAGATTACCTGGTCACTTTCTCCACTCCCTACGGCGACATGCACGCCGTGCTCTACGATGCCACCCCGAAGCACAAGCGCAATTTTTTGAAGTTGGCCCAGAGCGGACAGTACGACAGCACGCTGTTTCACCGCGTAATTGCGGACTTTATGATTCAGGGCGGTGACCTCACCACGCGGCCATCGGCCACGCCCGCCGATGCCGTAGACTACACCGTTCCGGCCGAACTGGTGGATACGCTGTTTCACCGCAAAGGCGCCCTGGCCGCCGCCCGGCAGGGCGACCAGATGAACCCCGAACGGGCCTCGAGCGGTAGTCAGTTCTATATCGTGCAGGGCAAAACTTACCCCGAAGCCGAACTCACCGTCGACATGGAAAAACTGAGCAAGGGCGTAGAACAACTCGTGCAGTTTGTAGACTACGTGGAAGAAGGGGAAAAGCTAATTGCGTTGTACGAATCTGGCGATTACGAAGGCTATACCCAGGCAATGCTGGCCCTGAAACCAGCGGTAGAGGAAAAACTTGACATTGAAGTAGACCGCGATTACCGGGCCGAACGACTCCAGGCCTACACCACCGTGGGCGGTGTTCCCCACCTTGACGATACGTACACCGTTTTCGGACAGGTGCTCGATAACCTAGCCGTGATCGACTCCATTGCCAAGCAACCCACCGGCCGGGCTGACAAGCCGGTCAAGAACATTTACTTCACGGTATCGGTTGAAGAGATGCCGAAGAAGAAGATTACTAAGAACTACGGCTATGCTTATCCGGCACCGTAGTTATTTTTTTGACATACACGTTATGGCTACATTTGCATAATTTTTGGAGTACTGATTGGCGAAGATAGAAGACAACTTATGAGACTTTTAATTACCGGGGCAAACGGTTTGCTAGGGCAAAAACTGGTGACACTGATTGCCCCCCGTACCGACGTTGAACTGATTGCCACCTCGCGGGGCGAAAGCAAAATCAACTACGACCTCCCAACGTACCAATACCGTTCGTTGGATGTGACCCAGCCCGCAGAAGTGGATGAAGTGATTGGGCAGGAGAAACCGGACGTGATTATTCATACGGCCGCTCTCACCAAAGTAGACTACTGCGAACACCACCGCGAATTGTGCTATTTGCTAAACGTGAGAGCCGTCGACTATGTCGTGCAGGCCGCCGTGAAGCACAATTGCTTACTTATTCACCTATCCACTGACTTTATCTTTTCCGGAGATAAACGGTTGCTAACCGAAGAAGATCTTCCCGGACCCATCAACTACTACGGACAAACCAAGCTAGAAGCAGAGCAGAGAATCATTGAAAGCGGAGTGAAATACGCCATTGCCCGCACGGCCATTGTGTACGGAGTGGTTCCGCACCTAAGTCGGTCCAACATCATCTTATGGGTTAAAGAAAGCCTCAAACGGGGCAAAAAAATCCACGTGGTAGACGATCAGTTTCGCACTCCCACCCTGGCCGAAGATCTGGCGATGGGTTGTTTTCTCATCGCGCAGGAGCAGGCGAGTGGTATCTTCAATGTGTCCGGTGAAGAACTGCTCACTCCCTACCAAATGGCACAGATGACCGCCGACTACTTCGAGCTGGACAAGCAACTAATCGTCCGCACCGACTCCACCAAGTTTAAACAACCCGCCCGGCGACCCCTGGAGACCGGCTTCGTTATCGACAAGGCCAAGCGGGTGCTAGACTACCATCCGCATACTTTTTTGCAGGGGGTCCAATTAATGGATGAGCAGCTCAGGGAGATTAATACCCTCGCTTAATCACGCTTAACGACTACGAACTTATTTTTCGTGATTAGTTGCTCAATTCAGGGCGTACGCATGGTTTAGTATTAGCAGAAAATGCGTTAGCTTTGGTCGTAAACCCAAAGACTATGACCGCTGATGAAGCCAAACGCTCCGTTGACGATCTCATCCAGAAGATCAACCATCATAACCTACTGTATTATCAGGAGGACAACCCTGAAATTTCAGATTACGCGTTTGACCAACTAATCTCCCAGTTAATTCAACTCGAGGAGGATTTTCCTCAGTACCGCTACCCCGATTCGCCCACGCAGCGCGTCGGAGGCACCATCACCAAGGCGTTTCCTACGGTATTTCATCAGCATCCGATGCTCTCGCTAGGCAACACCTACTCAGCCGACGAACTTATAGAATTTGATCAGCGGGTTGCTAAAACCCTGGGCGAAGCCGCCTACGACTATTTCTGTGAGCTAAAGTTTGACGGGGTAGCTCTCAGCCTACGCTACGAAGCGGGCCTAATGACGCTGGCCGCCACCCGGGGCGACGGGGTACGGGGCGATGATATCACCGCCAACGCCAAAACAATCCGCAGCCTGCCCCTGCGCTTGTCCAGCAAAAATCCACCCGCTTCGTTTGAGGTGCGGGGCGAAGTATTTATGCCCCGAACGGTGTTCGACCGCATCAACGAAGAGCGAGAGGCAGTAGGCGAGGCGCTACTGGCGAATCCCCGCAACACCACCTCCGGCACGCTCAAGATGCAAGACTCATCAGTGGTAGCCCAGCGGTCGCTCGATTGCTACGTCTACGCCCTGGCCACCGAAGATGTCGCGTTGGCTTCGCACGAGGAAGCCATTCACTGGCTAGAAGCGCACGGCTTTCCGGTGTCGCCAACCTACCGAAGATGCGCCACCATCAGTGAGGTGCTCGACTACGTGGCCCACTGGGAAGAAAAGCGGCATAGCCTCCCCCTCGACACCGACGGAGTGGTGGTAAAGGTCAATAGCCTGCCGCAACAACGGGTGTTGGGCAACACCGCCAAGAGCCCCCGCTGGGCCATCGCCTACAAGTATCCCGCCGAAGCGGCCCGCACCCAACTGCTGAGCGTAGATTACCAGGTGGGCCGCACCGGTGCCATCACTCCGGTGGCTAACCTGAAGCCGGTGCTGTTGGCGGGTACGGTGGTGAAGCGCGCCTCTTTGCACAACGCGAACGAAATCATCCGGTTAGATTTGCACGAGCAGGACACGGTGCTGGTGAAAAAAGGCGGGGAAATTATTCCCAAAATTATCGGAGTGGACGTGAGCCAACGCGTTCTGGGTGCTCAACCCGTTGTTTTTGTAACGCAGTGTCCTGAATGCCAGACTCCGCTGGTGCGGGAAGAAGGAGAGGCTATTCACTTTTGTCCGAACGCGCAGGGGTGCCCGCCGCAAATTAAGGGAAGCATCGAGCACTTTATCCAGCGCAATGCGATGAACATCGACAGCATGGGAAAAGAAACCGTGGCTGCGTTCTACGAACACGAACTCGTGCGCAACGTGGCCGACCTGTATGTCCTAACCTACGAGGCGATCTACGCGCTGGAGGGGTTCAAAGAAGTGTCTACCAACAATATTCTGAGTGGTATCGAAGCATTGAAGCAACGCCCCTTTGCCAACGTATTGTTCGCGGTGGGCATTCGCTACGTGGGGCGGACGGTGGCCGGAAAGCTGGCTGAGTACTTCACGCACATCGATCAATTAGAACAAGCCACCTACGAAGAACTGGTAGAGGTGCCCGAAATTGGTGATCGGATCGCGCAGAGTGTGGTTGCCTATTTTGAAGCCCCTGACAATCAGGAAATAATTCGCCGCTTACGGGCGGCTGGTTTGCAGTTTGCGCACGAACGAACCGACCAAGAGAACGCAAGCAATCGGTTAAGCGACAAATCTTTTGTAATTTCCGGAGTTTTTCAAAATTTTAGCCGGGAGGACATCAAAACCATGATCGGGCAGCACGGTGGGAAGGTCGTTTCCGCCGTTTCGGGTAAGTTGGATTACTTGCTGGCCGGAGACAACATGGGCCCGGCGAAGCGGCAGAAGGCCGAAAAACTGGATGTAACAATATTATCGGAGCAAGAATTTCTTGCGATGCTCGCTTAACCAACGCTTTTATGATAGCCATCACAAACAAAATTATTGAGTTTCAACTACCAAAATTGCTCAAAAAAAGTCCGGTAAGGCGCAAAACAGTCAATTACGCGGCGGCAGAACGAGTCGGGGTGCTGGTTACGCTCCACGATCACGAAAAGCAGCACGCCATCGACGAGTTTGTCGATCGTTTGGTGGCCGACCACAAAGAAGTGGAGGTGCTGTGCTACGACAAACGGCGGGCCCGCAACAAAATATTTGGGTATATTCAGTTTACCCGGCGCGATATCTCTTTCTTCGGACGGCTGCGCGCCGACTACGTGCTTGATTTTATCAACCGCGATTTTGACTACCTTTTTCACCTCGATACCGAATCAGAGGTGGTGCTGGATAAGATTTTGGCGCTGAGTCGGGCCAAGTGCCGCGTGGGTTGCGACTTGCCGGAGCACCGGGACTATTACGAACTGATGGTTAAAGCCAGTTCGCTGTCTGAACTGAGCGATATGATCTTCCGCTACGTCAAGCTGGTGTCCGTGGGCCGGAAGAAGGCCTCATAAAAAAAGGCGACCGTTCGGATCGCCTTTAATAATTCTACGGAAGTAGTGCCTACGCCTTGTTTTTGGTTTCCTGCACTTCTATTCGAATTTCTTGCGCCAGGTTCTTGAGTTCCTGCATTCCTTTGCGGACTCGGGTTCCTGCTGCTTGGTTTTCCTTGTCGTAGAACTTTTCAAAGTCACCTTCCAGGGACATTACCAAGTCTCTTAATTCATCAAATCTTTTCATGTTTAGTTCAGTTGTAATGTGGTAAAATTGCCGTTTCAGCGGCAATATAGGCAATAAGCGGTAGAAACAACAAAACTTTTGCCAAATAAAGCCTAATGAGTTTTACTGAAAGTTGCCCGCCAGTTCTCCTTTCTTATATACCCCGGTGGTTAGCTTGTGCTGAATTGCCTCTAAGGCAGCGATGGTTTCGTTCACATCTTCCAGGGTGTGCGAGGCGGTAGGAATCACCCGCAGCATAATAATGTCCTTGGGCACGACCGGGTAAATTACCACCGAACAGAAGATGCTATAGTTCTCTCGCAGGTCAAAAGCCAACTCGGCCGCTTCGCCGATTTCAGCGCTCAAAATCACCGGAGTTACCGGACTCTGGGTGGTGCCGATGTTGAAGCCGCGTTCTCGCAGTCCTCCCTGCAGCGCGTTCACGATCGTCCAGAGCTTCTCCCGAAGCTCGGGCATGGTGCGAAGCATCTCCAGGCGCTTTATGCCGCTTTCTACAAAGGCCATTGGCAGTGACTTGGCGTAAATTTGCGAACGGGTGTTGAAGCGCAAATAGCGAATCACGGATTTTTTTCCGGCCACAAAGGCACCGATGCTGGCCATCGATTTGGCAAAGGTAGAGAAGTAAACGTCGATTTCGTCCTGCACTCCCAGCGCCTCGCCGGTGCCGGCGCCGGTGTCGCCCATGGTGCCGAAACCGTGCGCATCGTCCACCAGCAGGCGGAAGTTATACTTTTCTTTAAGCGCAACAATTTCTCGCAGGGCTCCCGTGTTGCCCGACATACCAAACACGCCCTCGCTGATCACCAGAATGCCACCTCCCGACTCTTTCGCCAAGCGAGTTGCACTGATCAACTGTTTCTCCAAGCTGGCAATATCGTTGTGAAGGAACACCTTACGTTGCCCCAGGTGCATGCGCACTCCGTCTACAATGCAAGCGTGCGACTCAGCGTCGTACACAATCACATCCTTACGGTCTACCATTGCGTTGATCACCGAGAATATTCCCTGGTAACCGTAATTGAGCAACATGGCGTCTTCTTTCTTGACAAAGCGGGCCAAATTTTCTTCCAGCTCGTCGTGGAGGTTGGTATTTCCAGACATCATGCGCGAGCCCATCGGGTAGGCAAGTCCCCACCGGCGGGCCGCTTCCTCGTCGGCCTTGCGCACTTCGGGGTGGTTGCCCAGCCCCAGATAATTGTTCAAGCTCCAGTTGAGCACCTCCCGGCCCCGAAACTTCATGCGGGGGGCAATTTCACCCACTAGCTTAGGAAACATAAAGTACTCATCGTCCACTCCCACCCCGGCGTGTTTGCCGAGCGGCCCTAGTCCCACCTTAAATTTGTCGAAAATATCCACTTGCTTACGTTTAATCTGAAAAATAACCTTACTTTCTGCGAAATTTATCAGGCAAATTTACTATTTATTCGATCCACCGCAATAATACCCTTGGATAATTTTAGGTTGATACCTCTGCTGATAAATACCCGCAATTTCCGGTATTTGCGGTGGTTGCCTTACTAGATATTTTTCACGTATATGAAACCTCTAAAAAAACTGCTGGTGGCTAACCGCGGCGAGATCGCCCTGCGGATCATGCGTTCGGCCCGAGAAATGGGACTATCCACGGTAGCCGTCTACAGCGAAGCGGATCGGCAGGCGCTGCACACCCGCTACGCCGACGAAGCCGTAGATATCGGCCCGGCCCCCTCGGCCAAGTCGTACCTGAACATTGACCGCATCCTGGAAGCCGCTCACGCTACGCACGCCGATGCCATTCACCCCGGCTACGGATTCTTGTCTGAAAACGCCGCCTTCGCCCAGCGGGTTCAGGAAGCCGGACTTATTTTCGTGGGGCCTGGTCCGGAAGCCATTCGGACGATGGGCAGCAAACTGGCCGCCAAGGCAGCGGTAGCCAACTTCAATGTGCCCCTGGTGCCGGGCACCGATGCCGCGGTGGCGACGGTGAGCGAGGCGTTGGCCGCGGCCGACCGCATTGGCTATCCGGTGCTGATCAAAGCCAGTGCCGGAGGTGGTGGCAAGGGTATGCGCATCGTGGAAACCGAGGCCGAACTGCCCGAACAAATGGAACGGGCCGTGAGCGAAGCGCAATCGGCCTTCGGCGACGGATCGGTGTTTATCGAGAAATTTATCGTTGGCCCCAAACACATCGAAATTCAACTGCTGGGCGACCAGCAGGGTAACCACGTGTACCTCTTTGAGCGCGAGTGCTCTATCCAGCGGCGCTACCAGAAGGTGATCGAAGAAGCACCCTCGCCCAGCGTAACCGCCGACACGCGCCGGGCGATGGGCGAAGCCGCCGTGCAGGTGGCCAAAGCGTGTAACTACGTGGGAGCCGGAACCGTGGAGTTTGTGATGGGGAAAGATCAGCAGTTCTACTTCCTGGAGATGAACACCCGCCTGCAGGTGGAGCATCCGGTCACGGAAATGATTACCGGTCTGGATCTGGTGAAAGAACAACTGCGCATTGCCGCGGGGGAGCCGCTGTCGGTGCGGCAAGAAGACCTGCGCATCCACGGACACGCCCTGGAGCTGCGCGTGTACGCCGAAGATCCGGCCAACAATTTTCTGCCCGACATCGGCACCCTCACCACCTACCGCCGCCCCCAGGGACCCGGCGTGCGGGTGGACGATGGCTTCGAAGAGGGCATGGAGGTGCCGATTCATTACGACCCGATGATTGCCAAACTGGTTGTGCACGCGGGTGACCGCGACGGAGCGATTCAACGAATGGTACGCGCCATCGATGAGTACCAGATCAGTGGCGTTGCCACCACCCTGACGTTTGGCCGCTTCGTGCTGCTGCATCCTGAATTTACGTCGGGCCGTTTCACCACCAAGTTTGTGGAAGACTATTTCACGCCCGAAGCCCTGGCGCCCCCGCTGTCGGAGGCTGAAAAAGAAGTTGCCGTGTTGTTGGCGACTCATCTCGCCCCAAAAACGACGTCGGTTATCGCTCCTCAAAACAACTCTCCGAGCCGGTGGAAAAAACAGCGCGGGTTCAAGTAAAGGCTAGTACGAACAGACTATCAAATTAGCATCATAACTCATTCAGGTAGTTACGCCCAATCGTATCCGCATCCTTTCGGTAGTTGGAGATAGACCGGCCGGTCACTTTTCTGAACTGGGCCGACAGGTAATGCCCACTACTGTAGCCCAGCTTATCGGCAATCTCGCTGATATTTAGTTCCTGGTAATCCAGTAGCTCCTTGACCCGCTCGATCCGCAGGTGAATGTAGTAGTGCTCCAGGGTTTTGCCTTCGTGCTTGGAAAACAGCTTGCTCAGGTGCGAATAACTTCGGCCGATGGAGCGGAACAAAAACTCCGACAGCGGGGATGATTGCTCCCCGTTGGTCGCCGCGTCTTGCTGGCGATACAGGTAATCCATCGTCGTGATCTTGATCTGTTCTACCAAGCGTTTCTCCGGGTCCTCTAACAACTCAAACCCGTGGCGGCGCAGCTTTTCAGCAATCAGGTTTAAGCCCACCGAAGTGGGCACTTCTACGGTAGCGTAGCCCGGCTTGATCGCCACTACCCGGGCCTTGAGTTGATCCATCTCCTGGCGAATCACGGTCTCGCAGCGCGGGCAGATCATGTCTTTGATGTGTAGCGTTAGTTTTTTCATCGTCGGTTGGTTTTTAGTTGATCGTCTCTTTGACTGACCCGCAGGTGAGCATCTGGTCACCGAAGTAGGGATTACGGATTTCCTTCTCTTCACTAAGCCAGTACGCTCCGGTATTGTTGTCAGCCATCGGGCAGTATTGATAGTAAGCACGCAGTCCGGTCACATCAAACTGCTGCACGCTTTGGTAAAGCGCTTCGCTCAAAGAAGCGAAGGCAGCCCGTTGGGTTTCTAGCGTAGCCTCTTCGGCGATTGTGCCGAGGGCTTTTTGCATGGTATTCAAATAATCCATCCATTGTTGATGCGCTTCGCCTTTGACTAGCGTCATATCTACTTTTTCCAACGCCTGCTGCGTTTGTCTAGCGGCGGCGGCGGCTTGCCCCGCTTCGGAAGCGACCAGCGCATTTTTGAGCGCAAGGTATGGGTCCAGTACTTCGGCGAGTTGCTGCCTGAACTCCGAATTCACTTCGGATAAATCGCTACTCGGAGTGCCTTCTGTCGTAACCGTTTCCACCTCGCTCATCTCCATCTCGCCGTGGTCGTGTCCGGTAGAAACTCTCCCGCCATTCGGATTCATCATACTCGCTTTGCCCTGCAACTGGGCGGCGGCGTCGATCTTGAATACTCCGTTGGCAACGACCTCTTCGCCTTCTTCCAAACCCTCGCTGACGATGTACTGCCCCCCGGCTTCAGGACCGAGCAGTACTTCCCGGTAGGCAAAGGTAGGCGCCTCGATGCCGGGCTGTTTTACGTACACCACCGCCCGCTTGCCCGTCCAGAGCACCGCCGTTTTGGGAATCACCAGCGCGTTTTCTACGCCCGGCAATTCCGACTGCAACACTCCCTGCGCGAACATCTGGGGCTTAAGCTTTTGCTGATCGTTCTTCACTTCGGTGCGCACTTCGGCTACCCGCCGCTGCGGACTGATCACCGGGTCAATAAAGGTGACCTGGCTGGTGAAGGTCTGCCCCGGCAGCGACTCCACGGTAAAGCGAATCTCATCGCCCTCCCGAATCCAGGGCAGATCGCTTTCGTAGGCGTTGAAGACCACCCACAGTTGACTAAGGTTAGCCACTTCGAACAGGGATTGTCCTTCCTGCACGTAGTCGCCGTCGCTCACGTTACGGGCCACGACGGTGCCCGACTGCGGGGCTAGTACGTTGAAATTGTAACGCACCTCCTGACTTTCCAGGATGTTTTCTATTTGTCGGTCCGATAAATCCCACAGCTTGAGCTTATTCACCGCGGCTTCGTAGAACGACGGATTGCTTTCGCGAAATTTCGCGGCCTCAAAGAGTTCTTTCTGCGCCGTCACCAGCTCGGGCGAGTAGACACTGGCCAGGGCCTGACCGCGCTTCACTTGCTGGCCGGTGAAGTTGACGTACAGCTTCTCGATGCGTCCGCCGAAGCGGGCGGTGATCTCACCCACGTTGCGTTCGTCGGCGACTACTTTGCCGGATAAGTAGATTTCTTTGGTCGGTTCGGCCCGCTCTACGATAACGGTTTGCACGTTGGCAATCTGCATGGCCGTCTGGGTCATTTGGATTTGTCCTTCGCCAACGGTTTCTGTCTCGGTAGTGCTCACCGGGATCAGATCCATGCCGCAGATGGGGCACTGGCCTGGATCCGTCTTCCCTGATTTGGGAATGCATAGAGCAAGTCCAGACTTCGTTTGCTTTGTGAACATGGTCTTCGCTAATTTCTTCACGCGCTCCGATCTTGGCAGTGTCGTTGCCGCCAAAGAAGAGCCAGCCAAGAAGGAGGCCGAGGGCCAACGTTCCGAGGGCGATGTAGAGGGTTTTATGGTTTGTTTTCATGATTATCTTCCCATCAAATATTCAATACTATACACATAATTATTCTGCTCCACCTGGGCTTGCGCTTCTTGCAGTTGGTAGTCGAGGAGCTGCTGCTGGAGCCGGATGATCTCCTCAAAATCCGCTTCCCCGGTCGAGAACTCGGTTTGGAGCAGGCCCAACGTACGTTCGGCTAAATCGGCCAACCGGCGATTCAACGCTACCCGACGTTGGGCATCCCGGTAGTTGCGATATAGTTGTTCCAGCTCGGTCAGTAGCTGATCCTGGGTGCTTTCCTGGGCTAGTTGCGTAGCTTCCTGCTGTAGAAGTGCTTGCTTTTCCATTGCCCGGTACTTCTTGCGGTACAGGGGTAGCCGGATACCGACCTGCGGAAACAGGATAGCATCCTGTCCGTTGTTCAGCATCTCCATATCCGTGCGCTTGGCAATGCTGGTGTAGCTGCCCCCCAGCGTGAAAGACGGCAGTCCCATCTTCTTGGCTACGACCGCCTGACTTTCGTACGCTTGGGCTTCGTAACGGAGTTCCTCCAGTTGCGGATTGTTCGCTAAGATCGTCTGGAAAATGCTGTCTTTGGCCAGAGACAGTTCTTCCTGCCATAATGAATCAGGCAGAGGCAAGAGGCTCGGTCAAGTCTTCGTTGAGTAATTGCTCAAACTGGGTGATGAGCGGCAAGCGACCTTCTTCCAGGTACTGCAACTTATTCTGCAAGGCTTCTTCCTCAATCTGTACCCGCAGCACATCGGCGAAACCGGCGCGTGCTCCCTCAAAATTAATCCGCGCCAACTCTTTAAAAGAAGCCAGTAGTTCCAGGTTTTTCCTGGTGATTTGCGTCGCCTTTTGCAGATAGTAGAGATCGTTATAGGTCACTTTTACCTGCCTGAACAGGTCTAGCTTAGCGTCTTCAAACTGTTGTAACTTAGCCTCCGCCGTTCGGCGGCTACCCGTTTCTGCGCATCCAGGGTTCCGAACCAGGGAAACATCTGACTTGGCCATAAAATTAGCGCGTTGCGCCCCGACGCGCGTTTCTACCGGCTGAATGAATACGGCGAACGATAGCTGAGGATCGGGCAAGCTCCGGCCTGTGGCACTTCTTCCAAGGCGGCTAAGTACTGGTTGAACAGCGACTTGAGCTTCGGATTGTTCTGCCCGGCGATTTCCAGGTAGCGATCTACTGGTCTTGTCTCCTGCGCCAGGGTCAGCAGAGGGACTATGGTTAGTATGATAACTATTATTGATGCTTTCATTTTGCTAACATTTTGGGGGTAGACGTTTCAGACTTCCAGCTTTTTTCCTTCCACCAACTGTACAATACCGGCACCACAAACATGGTCATTACCTGGATGAGCATTCCGCCAAACGTAGGAATCGCCATCGGTACCATAATATCGGCTCCCTTTCCGGTGGAGGTCAACACGGGCATCAGGGCAATAATCGTGGTAGAAGCGGTCATCATCGCCGGACGTACCCGCTGCTGTCCGGCGTGGACGACCGCCCTACGGATTTCAGCAATGTTTTGGGGTGTCTCGCGGGCGAATACCTGTTTGAGGTAGGTGCCCATGATGACCCCGTCATCGGTGGCCACCCCGAACAGGGCAATGAAACCGACCCAGACCGCTACGCTCAGGTTGATGGTGTGCACCTGGAACAGGTCGCGCATTGATTCGCCAAAGACGTTGAAGTTGAGAAACCACGCTTGTCCGTAGAGCCACAGCAGGATAAAGCCCCCGGCAAAGGCCACGAACACTCCCGAGAACACCATCAGCGTGGTCGACAAATCATTGAACTGGAAGTACAAAATCAGCAGGATCGCCAGCAAGCTGATTGGGATAACGATGGATAGCGTTTTGGTGGCCCGAAGCTGATTTTCGTAGTTCCCGGCAAACCGGTAGTTCACTCCGGGCGGCACGGCAAACTCGCCGGAAGCGATTTTCTCATTCAGATACCGCTGCGCTTGCTCTACTACGTCTACTTCAGCGTAGCCGTCTTCCTTGTCAAAGATCACGTAGCTCACCAGAAACGTATTCTCACTCTTGATGCTCTGCGGTCCGCGCACGTACGTCAGATCGGCTAGTTCGCCCAACGGTACCTGTGCTCCGCTCGGCGTTGGAATCAGAATGTTTTTAATGTCCTCGGGATTGTCGCGAAACTCGCGGGCGTAGCGCACCCGCACGGCGTAGCGTTCGCGTCCTTCAACCGTCGTAGTTAGTTCATTTCCACCGATTGCAACGCTCAGAAACGTCTGCATATCCTGCACCGACAAGCCGTAGCGGGCCAGCGCCCGACGGTCCAGATCAATTTCTAAGTACGGCTTACCCACCACCCGGTCGGCGAAGACCGACGAAGCCTGGATACCCGGCACTTCCTGCAGCAGTTCCTCGAGCCGCAGCCCTACCTGCTCGATGGTCGGCAGGTCCGGACCGTACACCTTCACCCCCATCGGGGCGCGCATGCCGGTAGCGAGCATCACCAGGCGGGTAGCAATGGGTTGCAACTTGGGCGCGGAGGTCATGCCGGGAATGTTGGTGGTGGCGACGATCTCGTCCCAGATGTCATCGGGCGACTGGATATGGTCGCGCCACTGTCGGAAGTACTCGCCGTCTTCGTCAGGAATGAGTTGGGTAACGTCTACCTCGGCTATCGACATGCTGTCCGGATTGAACACACCGCCGTCCCGGAGCGTAAAGTGTCCGTCACCATCTACCGCAAACCGCCGTCGGTAGCCGTCTTCGTCCAGTACGTACTCGGGTTTATAGTTCACCACATTCTCAAACATGGAGATCGGAGCGGGGTCCAGGGCTGAGGCGGCTCGTCCCCACTTGCCCACGGTCATGGCTACTTCGGGAATGGCCGTAACCCGCCGGTCGAGCAGCCGGATGGTTTCTACGTTTTCCTCTACGCCAGCGTGGGGCATGGTGCTGGGCATCAGCAGATACGAACCTTCGTCCAGCGGCGGCATAAATTCCTTCCCAATGCCGGGGAAGGTCGCACTGAGCGAACCCCAGAAAGTAGTCTGCCGAACGTTAAGTCCCAGGTTTTCCAACCCGCGACCTACAAAACCAAAGGTGTTGTTAAAGCCCTGCCAAGCCAGTATGCCAAATAGCAGGACGATAAGGGGCAGCGAAAGGAAGGTGCCTTTGTTCGCTAGACACCAGCGCAGGATTTGGGTGTAGTAGCGTACCACCAATAGCAACGCGCCGAGCACCAGGGTAATCACGCCCGCTACGAAGATAAGGTTGGTGAAGTAAGCGTGACCCGCTCCCAACGGAAGCCACGCCCGCGTGAGCACGTACAGCACGCCAATCAGTACCACGCCGATGATGACGTACTTAGAATACTGGCGGAATCTATCTGGAATGAAACGTTCGAGTAAGTTGTACGCTCCCAGAATAATCAGCACTATACCAGCCCAGGGCACAAAGAACAGCAGCGTAACCCCAGTCCGACCAGCAGACCGTTCCACAACCAACGGGTGCGGTCTTTTCCGACGCGAAAGGAAAACAACGTATGCGCCAGGGCCGGAATCACCACGATGCCCACGAACAGCGCGGCCAGCAACGCAAAGGTCTTGGTAAAGGCCAGCGGACGAAACAGCTTCCCCTCCTGCGCTTGCAAGGCGAACACCGGAATGAAGCTAATGACGGTGGTAGCCAGCGCGGTAATCACCGCCGAGGCAACCTCGGTGGTGCCTTCGTAAATAACCTTGATCTTAGGCCGGTCTTCGTTTTCGGGCATCTCCAGGTGGCGGATGATGTTCTCGGTAAAGATCACCCCGACGTCCACCATCACCCCGATGGCGATGGCGATGCCCGACAGGGCCACGATGTTGGCATCCACCCCGGCGTACTTCATCGCGATGAACGTCATCAGCACCCCGATGGGCAATAGGCTGGAAATCAACACCGAGGCCCGCAGGTTGAGCACCAGCACGATCACGACAATGATGCTGATGAGAATCTCCAGGCTCAACGCTTCTTCCAGCGTGCCCTAGCGTCTCCTGAATCAGGCCGCTACGGTCGTAGAAGGGCACGATGGTCACTTTGGATACGGTGCCGTCCGCTAGGGTTTTGCTGGGCAGTCCCGGCGCAATCTCGGCAATCTTCTCTTTCACGTTGTTAATCACCTGCAAGGGATTGGAACCATAACGAGCGACGACGACCGCTCCGGTGGCTTCGGCTCCTCCCTTGTCCAGTCCGCCCCGCCGGGTGGCCGGACCCAGTTGCACCCGCGCCACGTCCTTGATCCGAATAGGAGTGTTATCATTGACCGCCACCACCGATTCTTCCAAATCCTCAATGCTCTCGATGTAGCCCAGCCCGCGCACCAGAGTACTCCGCTCTATTGAACTCTAGCGTACGCGCGCCAACGTCCAGGTTGCTTTCCTGCACCGCCCGCATAATACTACCGACGTCTACGCCGTAGCTTTTCATCGCCGTGGGATCGATGTCTACTTGGTACTCCTTCACGTAGCCCCCGATCGAGGCCACTTCGGATACCCCTTCGGCGGTGGCCAGGCCGTACTTGATGTAGAAATCTTGTATTGAACGCAGCTCCTGCGGGTCCCAGCCGCCGGTGGGCTCGCCGGTGGCGGGGTTGCGGCCTTCCAGCGTGTACCAGAAGATTTGTCCCAGCGCGGTGGCGTCCGGACCCAGGGCGGGTTGCACGCCTTCGGGTAGGGTGCCCGCAGGCAGGGAGTTGAGTTTTTCCAGAATACGGGAGCGACTCCAGTAGAACTCAGTGCCTTCTTCGAAAATCAGGTAGATGCTGGATAGTCCGAAGATGGAACTGCTGCGGATGGTCTTCACTCCGGGAATGCCCAGCAGTGCCGAGGTCAGCGGGTAGCTGATCTGATCTTCCATATCCTGCGGGGAGCGGCCCATCCACTCGGTGAACACAATCTGCTGGTTCTCGCCGATGTCCGGGATTGCATCCACCGGTACCGGGTCGCGGGGCAAGGTGTCCAGTGACCCGGCATGGATTTGCCAGTTGAAGGGAGCCACCGCTACCCCCCAAGCGATAAAAGCGAGGGTAAGTAACGTGGTGACCAGTTTGTTCTCTAAAAAGAACTTGATAATCGCGTTAAGCATAGTAAAATGGTATTCAAATCGACGAAGGATATGAATAGCGGTCGGAAGAAGCGGGCAGAAGCTACCCGTTAGACCGCAAACAGCTTACTAGGCTCTGCTAAATTAAGAAGGATTGCACCCGCAGATACAGGGCAGTATCCGGTAAGGGCGGGGAGTGAAAGGCGGTCCCCAGCGGAGAAACTGTAGACGACTTCGGGGTAAAACCGTAAGAATTGGGTAAGAAGGCGTACCGTGATGAACGTCAGCGGTTGCAGTTGAAGCGTCTGATGATCGAGCTGAGAATCATCCAGCACCAGTTGCTCAAACTCGTCGTGGCAACAGTCCGAAGGCATATCTTCTTCGCTGTCGCAGCAGGTTTTCGTCTCATTGAGCGTGATATGCGCCAACTCTTCTCCACAGAAATGTTTGCTCAACGTAAACCCCGCCGAGCTCAAGAGCACCGAAAAAAGAAGGAATACGGAGACAATTTGACGCATACGAGGAACTGGCTTCAGTACTGTAACGAACGCGAGTGACAAAAAGATTTCATTTCCCAGGGCGAAATTGTGGATAAATAGGGCGAAACCATGGTGCCTTCCTCCAGGCTGCTATTTAGATTAAGAATAAAAAATGGGTGCCCGGGCGAAGAACGCAACGTAGAATTTGAAGCTTCGTTGAGCTAATAGCTATCTATTTTTTAGACTGATAGTAACCTTCCCCGTATGTTAGAAAGCATTATCCGGTTCAGCATTGCCCACAAGCTGATCGTACTGTTGTTCACGTTAGCCGTAGCGGCCTTCGGAGGGTATTCACTCACCCAAATTCCCATCGGGGCGGTGCCCGACGTGACCAACAACCAGGTGCAGGTGATCACCACTTCGCGCAACCTGTCGACCCAAGACGTTGAGCAGTTTATCACCTACCCGGTGGAGCTGGAGATGGCCAACCTGCCGGGCGTCAAAGAAATTCGTTCTGTTTCTAAGTTTGGCCTGTCCGTGGTCACTATCGTGTTCGAAGAAAGCGCGGGCACCTACTTGCCCCGCCAACTGATCGCCGAAAAGATCAAGCGTGCGTCCGAGCAAATTCCCGAAGGCTTCGGCACCCCCTCGATGGGGCCGATCACGACCGGCCTGGGTGAGGTGTACCAGTATATTCTGGATACCAAACCCGGCTACGATACGGTTTACTCCGCCATGGACCTGCGCACCCTGCAAGACTGGGTGGTGAAGCGGCAACTGTCGGGCATTCCCGGAGTGGTGGAGGTGAACACCTGGGGCGGCTACCTCAAGCAGTACGAGGTGGCAATTGATCCGGAAAAGCTGCGCGCCCTAAACGTGACGGTGCTGGAGGTGTATGATGCACTGGAGAAAAACAACAGCGTGGCCGGAGGAGCCTACATCGAGAAGGGCGACGAGGCGTACTTCGTCCGGGGCGAAGGGCTGGCGCGGTCGATCAGCGACGTTGAGAACATGGTGGTGGCCCAGGCGGGCAACGTCCCCGTGCTGGTGAGGGACGTGGCCCAGGTGCACTACGGCTACGCCACCCGCTTCGGAGCGATCACGGGCAACGGCGAGGGCGAGAAGGTGCTGGGGCAGGTGATGATGCTCAAGGGAGGCAACTCCAAGCAAGTGCTGGCGGACGTGAAGGCCCGGATGGCCACTATTCAGACAAATTTGCCCGAAGGAGTCTACGTCAACGCCTTTCTGGAGCGTAGCGAACTGGTGGCTAAGACCACCCATACGATCGCCGAAAACCTGATCCTGGGGTGCCTGATCGTTATCTTCGTGGTGGTGTTGCTGCTGGGAAACATCCGCTCGGGTCTGGTGGTGGCCTCGGTCATTCCGCTGTGCCTGCTGTTCGCCCTCTCGCTGATGTACGTCTTTGGCATCGACGCCAACCTGATGAGCCTGGGCGCCATCGACTTCGGCATCATCATCGACGGGGCGGTGATCATCGTGGAGTACGTGGCCTTTCGGATCACGTCCCGCTCCCGGGAGCTGACGCGTCTGGGTAAACACGACCGGCAGAATCTGATCGAACACCATCACCGAAGAAGGAGCCACCGAGATGATGCGCGCGGCGGTGTTCGGGCAGCTCATCATCATCCTGGTCTTCATCCCCATTTTGTCGCTAGAAGGAGTGGAAGGCAAGATGTTCCGACCGATGGCGATGACGTTCTGCTTCGCCCTGATCGGAGCCATGATCTTCTGCTTCACCTACGTGCCGGTGGCCGCCGCCCTGTTGCTGAAACCTGCCCCGGAAAATCCCCGCAACATCTCGGTGCGCCTGATGAAGCGGATTCGAAGGGCGTATACCCCCGTTATCCACTGGGCGCTGGATCACCAGAAAACCGTGCTCGCTTCGGCCGTGGGCATTCTGGCGGTCACCGTCTTTGTCTTCAGTCGGATGGGCGGAGAGTTTATTCCCACCCTCGACGAGGGAGACTTCGTCATCCAACCGGTGCTCAAAACCGGTACCTCGCTGAGCAAAACCATCGAAACCACCACCCGCATCGAACAGATTCTGCTCGACTCCTTTCCCGAAGTGTCGCAGGTGGTGACCCGCATCGGAGCCGCCGAAGTGCCCACCGATCCCATGTCGATGGAAGAAACCGACGTCATCGTTAAACTCAAGCCCAAAAGCGCGTGGGTGTCGGCCGATAGCAAAGACGACCTGGCGAAGCGGTTTACCGAAGTTCTGTCGATTATTCCGGGCGTGGAGTACGAGTTTACCCAGCCCATCGAAATGCGCTTTAACGAACTTATCACCGGCGTGCGCGCCGACGTGGCCATCAAGATCTTCGGAGAAGACCTGAACGTGCTCAACCGGAAAGCGCAGGAGATTAAACAGCTCATCAGCGACGTGCCCGGGGCGGCCGACATCACGGTGGAGAAGGTGGCGGGCCTGCCGCAGATGAGCGTCCGGTACGACCGCGCCCAACTGGCCCGCTACGGCGTCAACGTGGATCAAATCAACCGCCTGATCTCCCTGGAGTTTGCCGGACTCACCGCCGGGAGCATCTTTGAGGGTGAAAAACGCTTCGACCTGGCTATCCGGCTCAAGCAGGATTTTCGGAAGGACATCAGTAACCTGCAAAACCTGTACGTGGGCCTGCCCAACGGCGGACGCGTGCCCCTGCGCGAACTGGCCACCATCGAGTATACGCAGGGACCGGCCAAAATCTCGCGCGACGATACCAAGCGGCGGATCGTGGTGGGCGTCAACGTGCGCGACCGTGACCTGGAGTCGGTGGTGAAGGATGTGCAGGCCCTGGTGAGCCAGCGCGTGAAGCTGCCCACCGGCTACACCATTTCGTACGGCGGGCAGTTCGAGAATCTTCGCTCGGCCCGCGACCGGCTCCGGGTGGCGGTGCCCATTGCGTTGCTGCTGATCTTTATCCTGCTCTACTTCGCGTTCGATTCGGTGCGGGAGGCCCTGATGGTGTACTCGGCCATTCCGCTGGCCGCGGTCGGAGGGGTGCTTTTGCTGTGGCTGCGGGGCTTGCCCTTCAGCATTTCGGCCGGAGTGGGCTTCATCGCGCTGTTTGGCATTGCGGTGCTCAACGGCCTGGTGCTCATCGAGCACTTCAAGCACCTGAAGGCGAATGGGGTGACCAACGTGCCCGAGCGCATCGTGCGGGGAACCACCGAACGGCTGCGCCCCGTGCTGCTGACCGCGACCGCCGCCGCGCTGGGCTTCTTTCCAATGGCCATCTCCACCTCCGCCGGAGCCGAGGTGCAACGGCCCCTGGCCACGGTGGTGATCGGCGGTTTGTTCACGGCCACGCTACTCACGCTGGTGGTGTTGCCCGTGCTCTACTCCCGGTTCGATACCCGGCGCGAAGAGCCGACGCGGGCCGATACCCAACCGGCGCAACCGGCCGTAGCGCGCTTGCTGCCGCTGCTGTTGTTGCTGGCTCCCTTCATCGGACGGGCGCAGCCCGATACGGTTGGCAACCGGGCAATCGGTCGGGAAGAGGCGGTCCGAATAGCCCGGGAGAACAACCGGGGACTGGCTTCGGAACAGCTGAAACTACAGCAGCAGCGGCAGCTGATCGGCACCGCCTGGGACCTCGACAAGACGATGTTTTACTACAGCGATGACCAGAACAACATCGCCGAGAACGGCTATCCCATCAGCGTATGGGGCGTGCAGCAGACGCTGCGCTTTCCGACCGTCTACGGAGCGCAGCGGCGGGTGCGAAGAAACGAATACCAGCTTCAGGAAACCAGCCTGGCCCTGCGCGAACGGGAGCTGTCCCGGCAGGTGGCCCAGGCCTACGACGAGATCGTCTACTGGCAGCACAAACGGAGCGTGTTTCGCTACCTGGACAGCCTGTACGTCGCCTTCGCCCACGCTGCCAAGCGACGCTACGAAGTGGGTGAAACGAACTACCTGGAGAAAATCACCGCCGAAGCCCGCCGCAACCAGTTGCAGACCACGCTGCGACAACTGGAAGAAGACACCTACGGAGCGTATCAGCAACTAGCCCAACTGTTGCAGACCGAAGAACGCATCGTGGTGGACCAGGAGAAACTGCTTCCCTTGCCCCGCTCGGCAATTGACACGCTGGCCCCCCTGGGAGCGGCCTACTACCGGCAGGCCACCCAGGTTGCCGTCGCGGCCAACCGCCTGGAGCAGCAACGGTTGTTGCCTGACCTTCACTTTCAGTACTTTGCGGGCACCAACCGGCAGGCCGAAGCGCGGGTGTACCAGGGCGTGCAGGTGGGCGTGATGGTGCCGCTGTGGTTCGGTGCGCAGCGCGCCAGCATCCGGGCGGCAGCCATCGGACAGGACATCGCGCTGCGCAATGCTACGAACTACGCCTACCAGCTCACGGGGCGGCGAGAGGTCCTGCAAGCGCAGCTCAACAAGTATCAACGGGCCATCACCTACTACACCGCTACCGGCGAGCGACTGGCCGACGAGTTGTTCAACGCGGCCCGCCGCAGCTATCAGGAAGGAGAGATTGACTTCCTGCAGTACGTGCAGAGTTTAGACAACGCGCAGTCGATCGAACTAGATTACCTGGAAAGCTTGCACCAGTATAACCAAACCCTGCTCGAACTCCAGTACCTTACGCGCTAACGATCCGTCAACTATGAACGATACCCTGCTCATTATTTTCCTCTGGTGCGGCGGACTGGCCCTGGCTTCCTGCGGAGACTCAACGGCCGATTCGTCGGGAGGACCAGGGGAGACGTCGGCGGTTGACAGTGCGTCGGCCAACGAGGTGACCGTTACGCGGGCGCAGTTCGAGCGCGCGGGAATGGAGCTGGGGAAGATCACTACCTACACCTTTGCCAACCGGGTGGAGGCCAACGGCTACCTGGATGTGCCCCCACAAAACTTGGCCGAGGTGAGCGCCTACGCCGAGGGGTACATTCACCGCATCGACCTGCTGGTGGGCGACCCGGTGAAGAAGGGACAGTTTTTGGTCAGCCTGATCAATCCGCAGTACCTGCAGCTTCAGCAAGACTACCTGGACACCAAAGAGCAATTGGTTTACCTGAAAGCGGAGTACGAACGGCAACGCACTCTGGAAGAAGAGAAAATCGCTTCGCAGAAGAATTTTCTGAAGGCGCAGAGCGACTACAAAAGTGCGGCCGCCCGCGTCCAGGGCATGAAGCAGCGGCTGGAACTGCTCAACATTGACCCGGCCCGGGTAGAGAAAAGTGATTTCACGTCCACCATCAACATCTACGCGCCCATCAGTGGTCAAATCACCAACATTCACGCCACGCTGGGCAGTTTCGTATCCCCGTCCGACATCATTCTGGAGGTTATCAACAAGGACCACGAACACCTGGAGTTACAGGTGTTCGAGAAAGACGTACTCAAACTCCGGGAAGAGCAGGCCATCGAGTTCCGCCTTCCTAACACCGGCGACGAGGTTTTTCGGGCCGAAATCCATCGGGTAGGGCAGTCGGTGGACCCGGAGAAAAGAACGGTGACGGTGCACGCCGATCTGCTGGAAGAAAACCCCCGCTTCGTGACGGGCATGTACGTAGAGGCCCAGATACTGACCGACACGGTATCGGCCCCGGCCCTGCCCGAATCGGCCGTTGTGCAAGATCAGGACCAGTCTTACCTGCTGAGCCTGACCAATGAGTCGGACAGCCAGTACGTTTTCGAGAAACAACGGGTGAAAACCGGCCGGACCGCCGATGGTCAAGTAGAACTGCTCGATCCGCAATCGTTGCGATCAGATCGTAGGGTGTTGGTCAGCGGAGCTTTCGCGCTGATTGGGGATGATTGACGCTTTTGTTGAGGGAAATAATTTATACCCCGGGTTTTCTGATAGGTTTGCCCCCTCCCAATGGTTGGGTGGAAAAGAGCCTGGGAAAGTGGTTCAAACCCATTAATTTACCAATTTAGCGGATATTGCAACCTATGAGAGGCTTTTTGCTTGCCCCACTGCTGCTCTTTTCTATCTTCCTTTCTGCTCAGGATACGGTCCGGCATGTCGGTGAATTTCCGGCATCGCGCTACGCAGGAGGGGCCCAAGCGTTTTACCAATTCTTGGGCAAAACTCTCAGGTATCCTCCTAGAGCCAAAGGAACCGCCCGGGTGGGCACCAGCATTGTGGAACTCACGCTTTCTTCCGAAGGAAAATTTACCAACCTGGAAGTTATCAATCCACTGGGCAAAGGAATCGATGAAGACATTATGCAAACTTTCCAGAAGACCGAGGACCAGTGGTTGGCCCTGCCCGGAGTGAGTCCGATTCGGATGTATTTTTTCATCACTTATATGATTAACAAACGGTCATTTTACCGAATGGCACCTGATTCCACGCTTTTCCAGGAGGAAGTTTCGGTGAACGCCTACGGTAGCATTCATTTGCCCCAGCGCTCCAACGCTCGGTTGATAAAAAACTTGGACAAATTTCAAGAAAAGAAGAATTTCAAAAAAGCACTCAAGGTTGTCAACGAGCTCATCCGGCGCGACCCGTTGAACAGCCAATGGTACTTGCAAAGAAGTAGTATTAATGATGCGTTGGGCCACCGGGAAGCGGTATGCCAGGATCTCTCTAAGCTTCGCTACTTCTTGAAGGTCGCGGTAACTAACGAATTAATGAAGCAGTACTGTGATTGAAGGCTTTATGATAGCTTAACTTAGCCCACCGCAGATTATTCCAGAGATTGTAGGTACTCGAGAACGACCAGGATGCCCACATAAATTTGCGTTATATTCAAACTTTACTAAGTTACAACCGCTTCGGCTGGACGGTCTGATCTAGGTGAACCACAGAGATTTATACGTGTGATGTTATGGAAGGATTAGTACAAATGAATTGCCTAAAATAGAAATCCGATGGACAAGTTAGACGTATCCAAAAATGAGAAAAGAAAGATAAGCATGGGGATGAAAACAGAGATTTGAAATAGTTTTTAGACAGTTTATAACCTAGTGAATAAAGACGCGGGGGCGTCCCACGCAATTGCTTCCGTACAATTGTTAGTCACAACCTGAAATAATAATATTTGAAAAACAGAACTTATGAAAAAAGCAGTTGCCATCTTACTCACACTTTTTTTAGCGACAACAGTTTTCGCCCACGAGTATGTTCTAATAGCATATAATTTTATCGTAAAAGAAGGCGAGAAATTAGAACTCCATCTTTTCGTTGCTGATGGATTTAATATTGAGATGGAAAGGCCAGTCCAAAAATCCATTACCAAAGAGTTCGAGCTTATCAGCGAGAAGGGAAAAACCGATTTGTTGCCGAAATTGCAGGACGGAGCCTTACCGGTTTTGGAGATGGACGTTGACTTTAAAGGATTGGGATTGATACATATGGAACGCGATTATGCAAGGATAACGTTGCCAAATGATAAATTTAAAAGCTATCTCAAGGGAGACAATATTGAAAACATAAGGATTGATGATAGCACGAAAACTGAACAGTCCGAAAGATATACTCAATATATCAAAACGCTAATTCAGAGCAATCAAAAATCCAACGATGAAATTTACAAAACCGTTGTAGGACATAATTTTGAGATAGTTCTCTTGCAAAATCCCTACGAATTAAGTCAGGGCGATTGGATTAGAGCAAAAGTATACTTTATGGGTGAGCCTTTAAAAGACAAGGTAATTACTGCTCGAAACCGGAAAGGCAATGAACCTGCCATTTTTCAGTATTCCAGAACGGATGAAAATGGCATTTGTTCTTTTAAATTGGAAAGAAAAGGTGATTGGTTTTTTCACGCAACGCATATGATTAAATCACGCGATTTGAACGACGCAGATTGGGAAAGTTTTTGGACGACCATCAGTTTCGGGTTACAAGGAGCCGAATAAATACAGTTGCTAGTTATGTGCACAAAAGATAGGACAGGCAGTAGTTAAGATAAGGGTTTATGTATTTTTTCGAGGCATTTGTTTTAGGTGCTACTTTTCGCATACTTCACCGTTCTCAATAACTAAAAAAAACGTATGAAAAAGCAAGCGTTATTTGTTCTAACTTTCGTTATTAACGTACAGTTATTTGCCCAGGAGCATGTAGCAGTGCCCTACGAAAAGCGGCGGGTGGATACCGAGTTTAGCGTTGACAAATTGTACAACAAAAACACGGGCAAGCGGATAAATCAGCAGGAATTTGCGCAACTCGTTAAGGAAGATCCGAACCTTGCCCTGGAGCAGGTGTACGACGATGAGGGAAACACGGTTAAATACCTGTATGATCCGGATAAGCCTAAATCCTCGGTCATTGCAGAAACCAGTGATGGTGTCACGGTTGGCTCGAGCTATCCTGAACTGATTTTCAAGTCAATTGATGGAGAAACAATCGCACTGAAAGATTTGAGGGGCAAAATGGTTATTCTGAGATTCGAAATGGAAGCAGACACTTTTAGGTTCAAGAAACACGAAATAGAGGAAATGGATCGCGCGATTAACCAAACCCAAAGAAAACCAGAGATTGCGGCCATTATTGTGTTCGACGCCACCGAGCAACAGATTAAAAAAGGCTTCGATCTGGAAAACTCGAATTTCAGGCTCGTTCCCGATGGACACAATTTTCACCGTAAGCTGGACGTCAATAGTTTTCCGCATACGGTAATCCTGGATAAGCAAGGAAAACTGATGGAAGAATCCTCTTTCTCAGAAGAAATCAACATCTCAGAATTGCTCAATAGGTCCTAATCAACCCGGTTTAACAACCGCATCAACTCCTTGCGACCCCACTTCGGCACTCTCAACGCGGGCGCCGACAGAAACCACTTCGGGCAGGGTGTCGGTGCGCATATACTGCTCCAGCCGGATACGGTACATACCCTCCCGGTCGAACTTGAAGTTGGGTAGTGCCATAAATTGGTGGCTGAAAATATCGCCCAGTCCGCTGCCGTAGGGCTTGCCCGTTTTGGGTTCAAACAGTAACATATTGTGCAGGTCGGCGGTGAGACGACGGCCCGCCGTGTCTTCTATGTAGTAGGTGACGTACAGGTTGCGGTAGGGGTAGGCCACCGTGTTGCGCACGTTCCAGTAGATGTTGTAGGGCTTGCTGGCATCGCTGATCTCAAACTCAAACGACGGAATGCTATCCACCGCCCACCGCTGGTTAGGGAAGTCCACGTTTTTCTCGTACACCCGGCTCTCGTCGCAAGAACTGCTTAGCACGAGCAGCACCACGGCCGCTGCCAACCATCCTTGCCGGAGGCAACGCCGGGCAAGGGTTGCTACGGAAATTCTCAAAAATCTATGACTCATTGCGGGGGTGATTGCTCTTTCTCTTCTTCCGACGCTTCTTGCCGCCGGGGTTTTGATCCTTGCGCTCAAACTTCTGGTCCATCTTCACCAGGTCGTTGTTGAGCACGCTGATATCGAGCTTGGCCTCGGCCTGATCCTTGAGCAACGAACTGGGGTGCTCGCCCTGCTTGTTGAGCCGGATCACCTCGCGCACCCGGCCAGCCGCCACCGGAATCCAGTTGTTTTCGCCCCGGTAGGCGAACCACATTGTCTTGCGGAAGATATCGGTTTTCTGCAAAAAGGCTTCGCCCTTCTTGGTGATCAGCGGACGGCGGATGTCGGGAATGTCCTTTAACGCGTCCAGGTAAGTATCCAGTTCGTAGTTAAGGCAGCATTTGAGTCGGCCGCACTGTCCGGACAGCTTACTGGGGTTGAGCGACAGTTTTTGGTAGCGGGCGGCGGAGGTGGACACGCTGCGAAAGTTGCTCAGCCAGGTGGAACAGCACAGCTCGCGTCCGCAGGAGCCGATGCCGCCCAGCCGACCCGCCTCCTCGCGCAGACTGATCTGTCGCATCTCCACCCGAATGCGAAACTCGGCCGCCAGCATTTTGATCAACTCTCGAAAAGTCCACCCGGCTGTCGGCCGAATAATAGAAGGTAGCTTTGTTGCCGTCGGCCTGGTATTCCACGTCCGAGAGCTTCATCGATAGCCTCAGGTCCTGGATAATCTGCCGGGTACGGTAGAGGGTGGGCATTTCGCGCTTCTTCACGCTTTCCAGGCTTTCCAGGTCCGCAGTGGTGGCGATGCGGTATACCTTTCGTAGGCTATCGTCGTTGGCCACCTTTTTCTTCTGCATCTGCAGGCGCACCAGTTCGCCCTGCAGCGAAACGTAGCCGATGTGGTGTCCGTTAGACACATCCACCACCACAGCGTCGCCGGTGGTTAGCTCCAGGTCTTTGGGATTACGAAAAAACTGCTTATTTCCGCCCTTGAAGCGCACTTCCACCACGTCAAAAGTATCAATGGCTGGCAAGTCCATATTGGACAACCAGTCGAAAACGTTCATTTTATTGCAGCCGCCGGTGCTACATCCGCCGTTGTTTTGGCAACCCGCCACCGAACCGTCCTTGCTGCTACATGTGCTACACGCCATATCGTTGGTTCATTTGTCGAAACGAAATATTAACAAAAAATCGCGGTCTACCAAATAATCCCCCGCACTATCGTGGATACCACCGCACCACCCAGCGGAGACTGTCCCGCGGGGCCAGCAATTGGGAGGCGCTGTGCTGCTCCACCTCCAGGTAGGCGCTGTCGTCGATATACACTTCCACCTCGTTCTGCCGGGGAGGTAGTTCGCCCAGGGTCAGGTCCGGAAAGCGTTTGAGTAGCTCTCGATCACCGTGGGTATACCGCACCCACCCCTGGGCGTTGTACGATGCTTTGTCCACCACCGTATCCTGAGTAGCCACGCGGAGGTGAAACTGCCCGTTTTTCACGGACCACGCCGTGTTCCTTCGGAAGGCTTGGTTGCGGTCCGCCGCTGTATCGAGCGCGAAGGTCACTTCGGCGTCTTTGGGCAGACGCGTCACCTCCCACAGGGCCACCGACTGCGCCGTATCCGCCCGGTTGATCACCGAGTAGGTAATGCGCAGGCTGCTGTCGGCCGGATCCGCGAAGAAGCGCTTTTCGATTTGTAATCCGAGTAAGGAGTCGTACCGGCTGACCAGGGTGAGCGGATTGGCGGTCGATTGCACGTGGTAGGGATCGGTTTCCAGCGCGGGGGGAGGGGGCCACCAGCGGTGCTGCGGACTGAGCCAGAGCGTGGAGCCGTAGTACATCGGGTGCACGGCCGTATCAGTAAGCAATTCTTCGCTCTGTACCTGTAGAGAGACGATCCGGCCTCCCGTTTGGGCATCGACGGTCATTGATAAGTTGGCCCAGTGCAGGGTGTAATGCTGCTCATCCTGGGTGTGCCACGTGAGCGACGGCGGCGGCTGGGTGGCGGGTTGACAAGCAATTAGCAGTGCGCAACCGCTAACGATGAGCCATTTCGCAAGCGTACTCATAGGAATTTAAGCAGGTCCTGGCCGATATCGGTGCGGTAGTAGTGGCCGGGCCAACTGATTTTTTTCACCGTGGCGTAGCTCCGGCGCAGCGCGTCGGGAATGTCTTCGCCTTGGGCGGTGACGGCCAGCACCCGTCCCCCGTTGGTCATTACGGTGTCACTGTCCGCACGCGTACCGGCGTGAAACACCAGCGCGTCGCCTTCTTTCGACAGACCATTAATGACAGCTCCTTTTTGGTAATCGCCGGGATAGCCGTCGGCCACCATCACCACCGTGGCGGCGGCTTGTTCACTGATTTGCAGCGGGGCGGTATCGAGCGTTTGGTTGGCGGCCGCCGCCAGCAGCTCCACCAAATCGCTCTCGATGCGCGGAACGATGACTTCCGTTTCGGGGTCGCCCAGCCGCACGTTGTACTCGATCACGAAGGGCTCGCCCGCCACGTTCATCAGTCCGATAAAGAGAAAGCCCCGGTAGTCAACGCCCTCCTGCTGCAAGCCAGCCACCGTGGGGCGCACGATGCGTTCTTCTACCTTCTGCATAAATTCCTGATCAGCGAACGGAACCGGACTCACCGCGCCCATGCCGCCGGTGTTGGGTCCGGTGTCGCCCTCGCCGATGCGTTTGTAATCCTTGGCGGAGGGCAGCATCTGATAATTTTTTCCGTCGGTGAGCACGAACACCGACAGCTCAATGCCCGACAGAAACGCCTCTATTACCACCTGCTCGCTGGCCGCTCCGAACCGGCGGTTCTCCAGCATATCGCGCAGGTGCTGCTGGGCTTCATCGTGTCGGTCACAGATGATTACTCCCTTACCGGCGGCAAGTCCGTCCGCTTTCAGCACAATGGGCAGGGGAAGGTCGGACAGGTAAGCAAGTCCTTCGTCGAGCTGCGCGGCGGTGAAGGTGCGCGATTGGGCGGTGGGGATGCCGTGGCGCTGCATAAATGCCTTGGCGTGGTGCTTGCTGCCCTCTAGCTGCGCCCCGGCCCGGTCGGGACCGACGACCAGCACGTCGCCCAGATTGTCGCGCTCGCTAAAGTAATCGCGAATGCCCGCCACCAGGGGCGCTTCGGGACCCACTACCAGCAGGCGGATGTTTTTCTCCAGCACAAACGTAGCAATCCGGGCGAAGGCGGCTTCGGAGTAGTCGCCCGAGAAGAGCGTCACGTTGTGGGCCAGGGAAGCGGTGCCCGCGTTGCCGGGAGCTACGTAGAGCTGCTCGCACTGCCGACTCTGGCGAATTTTCCAGGCCAGCGCGTGTTCTCGTCCGCCGGAGCCGAGGATCAGGATGTTCATGGTAGGTGAGGTTGCGTGATGGGAGAGGCAAAGCTACGGAAAATGAGGAAAGGAAGAAACGGAAGAAGCGCGGGGTTTTCTTAGGACATTCGGTATCAACGCCTGATGCTTTCGCGGCTGGTTGGAAAAGCAATTCTCAGCAGTTTTTGGCCGGGATAAGCTTGGTAGAATATCGATCCCAGTGGGGAACCGCAAGGAATGTTGAATGACGAATGACCAGGAAGCGTACTGTACTCTGTATCCTGGTTGGTGTCCCTACCAACCACCAAAGTTTATTCAACTCGTATCCATAGTTGGAGCTTCAGTAACGGCCAAAGTAAAGCAGAGATAAGACATTCAGGAAAATTGCGGAATCCTGAGGGAGAGGTGACAACGAACTGGGTGACGCGTTACGCTATCGCTAAACGCGCCCCAAGAAGCGAGCAAGGATTCTTGCGGAACAACTGTTAGAAAATGGAATAGATTTGCGGTATATTCAGACCTTGTTGGGTCACAAACTATCTTCAACTGTAGACGGATAACGGAAATGATAAGTAGGGAAGAAACAGCAGTTCACGTGGATAAACATATAAAAATCGGAAGAGCTAGTATGATGGATATAGATACAACTGCTTCTGTACAATTGTTGGTTGCATGAAACGAAAATGTTTAAATACGTACTAGTTATAGCTTTGTTAGCGCAGTCTTGCGCGATTTTCAATGGTTATAAAGATAACCAGCACTCCTGGTATTCAGAAGATTTGCTAAACGATGAGAAAACTTTGATAAATAGTGGTCAGGTAATGGAATGGAAATTTGATTCAACAAAAAGGAAGGGGAGATTAATTGTAATGAAGGGTAATCCAAAATTTGGGAAATACAATTTTGTTGAGGTTGGCGAATGGGAAGAATTAATGGATTATTCACGTGGTGATTCTGTCAAAGGCCAGATGTTTATCAAGACGAAATTTGACAGCTACGGAAATATTTTATCGCGAACTATTCATGAAAAGCGAAGAAAGGATAAAGAGTTTCACAATAGTGAGATATTGACATCTAAGATTAAAGTGTTTGATACTGACTCTATACTACTTCAACACATAAAAAACTTCAATAAAGACAGTGTTCTAACCAGTGAATTTACTATAGGAGTTTTGAATTATAAACAGGAACTAAGCGATAGATTAAAAGTAAAGATAAGAATAGGGAAAGAATTGATTTATGATGACAAAGGTAACCTGCGACATAAAACCTATTATCAAATCAAAGACAGTATAAAAGTAAAATAACGATCAGTAAACACGGCAGCTAATGACATGCAGCCACCCGTGTCACGGATAGCTGCACTTGTCCGTCAAGCGAAATCAAAGAAATGAAAATATTACTTACTCTTTTTCTCTTTGTTACAAGTGAAGTTTCTGCTCAGGAGATAGAAAACTTTTCAGCTAGCAAGCCAAAGTCAATTGAAGAAATTAGAAGCTTTGAGGACTCTTTGGGGGCAATAAGTGAAGGATACCATTCATTTCAACCGTACTTCGACGAGCGATTCGAGGATATGATTCCAAACGTCAAGCCAAAAGCATTAATCTTTGAAAGAGCAGATAGCGAATTCTTTCCTGCTCTTCATACCTGGTACTTCTTCGATTCAGATTCACTAGTAAGAGGCTTTTATTGCAACTGGGGTTTTTACAATCCATCCTTTAATCCGAGTGAAAACAAAGAGATACTTGAACAACAAAATAACAGAAAAGACGATTATATCGCACATTATGAGGAAGTGTTGCACAAACTGGAAGGGATGATAGGTAAACCAACAAAAGAAGAAGCTATTCAAAGATCCAGAAAAAAAGTAGTTAGAATGGCAATTTGGGATAAGGAAAACTATAGGACTGTGTTAGAACTTAACTTTGATCCATCACTGAAAACGCTTCCTGGAACCGATTTCTTCGTAGGGGGAGAATCACACGTAAAAGTGATTACATTTTACAAATGATGAAAGCCTGCGCTGGTCGTAGATTAAGCGTAGCGGTCATACGACCCAATCAGCGACGTTGCATGAAAAGCTATTCAACCCAGGTGACGCGTTACGCTATCGCTAAACGCGCCCCAGGTATTCAATCGATTATTCATTCACTCGTCCCTTCACTTCTTCGCTCAATCCCTAGTTCGCGTACTCCGATAAGAATTTCACGCGCATCAGGCGTAGTTCTTCTTCGGTGTATTCATCCTCAAACTCATCGAGGGCTTCGTCGATGCTGTCTGATTCGGCACTGAGGAAGTAGTCGAACAGGTCGTCTTGCTGTTCTTCGCCCAGCATTTGATCAATATAATAGTCGAGGTTGAGCTTGGTGCCGGAGTAGCAGATGTGATCGATCTCTTCCAGCAGCTCCTCCATGCTCATATTCTTGCTGTCGGCGATCTCCTCCAGATCCACTTTCTTGTCAATCTGCTGAATGATAAAAATCTTGCTCTTCGATTTGTTGATAGTGGACTTGATCACCACGTCGGAAGCCGTGACGATGTTGTTGGCCTCTACGTATTCTTTGATCAGACTCAGAAACGGAGCGCCGAACTTAATCACCTTGCCCATGCCCACGCCGTTCACGGCCGCCAGTTCATCCTGGGTGGTGGGGTAGGAGGTAGCCATCTCCTCGAGCGAGGGCTCCTGAAAAATCACGTACGGAGGCAGGTTCTTCTTGTTACCCACTTCTTTGCGCAGCTTCTTGAGCGCCGCGAACAACTTATCGTCGTAAGATTTGCCCGACGGAAAGCTGCTTGTGTTCTCACTGGCCGACAGATCGTTTTCCTCTTCGGGGATGTCTTCGTACGAGTGGTCGCGCGACAGCATGATGGGATAGGGATTTTTGATGAAATCCTTCCCTTTCTGCGTGAGATTTAGGGTGCCGATGTTATCAATGTCCTTTTCCAGGAACTCGAACAACAGGGTCTGCCGCACCGCTGAGTTCCAGTGCTGGGCATCGTGGTCTCTTCCCTTACCGTACACCGGCAGCTTGTCGTGGTCGTAGCTCAGCACGTACTGGTTGGCCGAACCGCGGATCACGTCCACCAGGTGGTTGATGCCGAAGCGCTCTTTGGTCTGCTGGGCAGCTTCCAAAGCGATGTGCACGAAGTCCTGGCCTTCGTACTGCTCCTTGGGTTTCACACAGTTGTCACAGTAGCCGCAGTTTTCTTCCAGCGTTTCGCCGAAGTAGTGTAGCAACTGCCGCTTGCGGCACACCGCCGATTCGGCGTAGGAAATCATCTCCTGTAGCAGGATGCGGGCGTTGTCGCGCTCGGTCACCGACTTGTCTTTGTTGAACTTCTCCAGCTTCAGGATGTCGTTGTAGCTGTAGAACATCAGGCAGTGCCCTTCCAGGCCGTCGCGGCCCGAGCGGCCGGTTTCCTGGTAGTAGCCCTCCAGCGATTTGGGGGCGTTGTAGTGAATGACAAAGCGCACGTCGGGCTTGTCAATGCCCATCCCAAAGGCAATGGTGGCCACAATCACGTCCACGTCCTCATTCAGAAAAGCGTCTTGGTTACGCATCCGCACCGCGGCGTTGAGTCCGGCGTGGTAAGGAGCCGCCTTAACGTCATTGATACGCAAAAATTCGGCGACCTCTTCCACTTTCTTGCGGCTCAGACAGTACACGATCCCGGACTTGCCCCGGTGCTTCTTCACGAATTGAATCAGCTGCTTCTTGATTTTGGTCTTGGGGCGAACCTCGTAGTACAAATTTTCGCGGTTAAACGACGTCTTGAACACGTTCGCATCCTCCATCTGCAGGTTTTTCTGGATGTTGACCTGCACCTTGGGAGTGGCGGTTGCCGTCAGGGCAATAATCGGAACGTGGTCGCCCAATTGCTCGATGATGGTTTTGATGCGTCGGTATTCGGGGCGGAAGTCGTGCCCCCACTCAGAGATACAGTGCGCTTCGTCGACCGCCACAAACGAAATGTTGGCTTCCTTGAGAAAGGCAATGTTGCTTTCTTTGTTAAGCGACTCGGGCGCCACGTAGAGCAGTTTAACCTCTCCGCTCAGCGTACCGCGCTTCACGCGGTTGATTTCGGTCTTGTTGAGCGTGGAGTTCAAAAACTGGGCGTTAATGTTAAAGGCGTTCATCTGGTCCACCTGGTTCTTCATCAGGGCAATCAGGGGAGAGATGACGATGGCGGTGCCCGGTTGCACCAGGGCGGGAAGCTGGTAGCAGAGCGATTTGCCCGCACCGGTAGGCATAATCACAAAGGTGTTCTTTTTATCAAGGATATTTTGGATCACCCGCTCCTGGGTGCCCCGAAACTGATGGTGTCCGAAGTACTCTTTTAGTGCTTCCTTGAGATTGATTTCTTGTTCAACTAACATGGGGATAGGTTATGCTAATGCAGATTTGCTTTTTTCTTGTCTTGAGAACATGAATTTACAAAATAAATTCTTATAGCGGTGCACATTTGTTACAAAATACTTGGAGATACTTCGATTTTGTTATGAATTCTCCAATAGTACGCGGCGACCTTTGTAATTATCCGGTTTTTGCGTATCATCAGCCACTCTTTAACGGACTCCGGTGGTCCTAAATTTTTTCGGGTTAACTCGTCGTTTATGGTGCGTACCAATGTTCATGTGGTGATCACGGCGGGCAGCCACACCACTACCGATTTTTGGCCCTTCAGCCGGAAGCACCTTTCCAAGCAGTTTCTTGATCTGCTGGGTACCGGGCGGTCCCTGCTGCAGATCACCTACGAGCGCAGCCGAAATCTGACGGCCGACGAAAACATCTGGGTAGTCACCGAGAAAGATTACGTATCGTTGGTGAGAGAGCAATTGCCCGACCTTTCGTCCGACCGCATTCTGATGGAACCCGTGCGGCGGGGAACCGCTTCGGGGATCGGCTACGCCGCGCACAAGATCAGCCAACGAGACCCGGACGCGGTGATGGTGGTCTCGCCCACTGAGCACGCTATCTTTGGTGAAATGACCTTTGTTCGGGATATCAACAAGGCGGTAGACCTGGTGATGAACGATGGCCAGAAGCTCCTTATCATTGGCATCAAGCCCACCAAACCCGCCACCAGTTACCCCTACATCCAGTACCACTACGACCGGCCCGGTCCGGCCAAGAAGGTGAAAACGCTCACCGACAAGCCCCAGGCCGATTTGGCCAAGCTGTTTATCAATAGTGGCGATTTCGTGTGGAACACCGGCATCTTCGTGTGGCGGGTGCGCACCATTCTGGAGGCCTACCAGCGCTATCTACCCGAAGTGGCCGAGGTGTTCGGACCGGGAGCGCCGCACTATTTCTCTGATCAGGAGGAACTGTTCATCAGCCAGGCCTACGCGCACTGCAAAAGCACTTCAATCAGCACCCACCTGCTCGAAAAAGCGGATACCGTCTACATGATGCAGGGCAGTTTTGATTGGTCTGATATTAACTCCTGGGGCTCGTTGTTTGATCTTAAAGACAAAAACGGGGACGAAAACATTGTGGAAGCCAACGCGCTGCTCTTCGAGAGTAAAGGCAACTACATCAAGAGCGAAAACGACAAACTGCTGGTGGTGCACAGTCTGAACGACTTCCTGGTGGCCAACAGCGACGACGTGCTGCTGATCTGCCCCAAGCACCTGGCCGAAAAGCTCAAAGACATTGTGAGCGAGGCAAAAGCGAAGAAGGGCGAGAAGTATGTGTGATGAATTTTCAGGATGGTCAGGGTTTTGGAGATTGGGTTTTAGGTTTTGGGTTGACTTGCGGGAGTGGCTAGAGGATGGATACTAGGTGATTTGCGGGAGTGGCTAGATAGTGGATGAAATGATGTGCAGTTTATTTCTAGTGAAGTATCTGTTTCTACCCAGGTTTTTATAACTTGGTTTGTTAACAAATAGACGAACCCCATCATGCTGCAAGCGTTGGAACGTAATAGAAGAATTGACAAAGAGGGAAAACTACACTTGGATGATCCTCTGACGGTGACCAACAAAGCCGTGAAAGTTATTGTGCTAATTACCGATGAGGAAAAAATCACGGACGATGATTGGCAGCAAGCAATTACTGGCAATGAAGCCTTCGATTTTCTGAGTGATCCAGCAGAAGATATCTACTCTTTATCAGACGGTCAGGCCTTCTCTCATGAAGCATAGGATTATCCTGGTGCCATTTCCTTTCAATGATTTCACGGGCACCAAGGTGCGACCCGCAATTTGTCTGACCGATAGGATAGGGGGTCTATAACCATGTGGTCATTGCGTTTATTACCAGTCAAGTAGCAAAGGCGAATGAATTAACGGATATACTTCTGCAAAGTAGTGATAACGACTTCTCTAAAACTGGACTAAAGGTAAGTTCAGCGATACGACTTCACCGCTTGGTCACTATACCTACTCACATCATCAAAAGACAGTTAGGTGAATTGCCACCTTTCTATCAACACGATGTGGAACGGAGGTTGAGACAATTATTCGGTATTCAGAACTGTGCTTTAATCTAAGCACCCCGCTGCCGCACCACTTCGTACAGACTCACCGCGGCCGCCACCGATACGTTGAGCGAGGCTACGTTGCCCGCCATCGGAATTCTCACCAACTCATCCGCTAACTGCAAAAGATCATCAGAGATGCCGTCTTCTTCGGAGCCGAGCAGCAGGGCTACCGGACCCCGCAGATCAGCCTCAGGAAGCAACTGTCCGCTTTTCTCGGTGCAGGCCACCACCCGGATGCCGCTGTTCTTCAAAAACCGAACGGTATCTTTCAGGCTCGTCACCCGGCACACCGGTAGGTAGTTGAGTGCCCCGGCCGAGGTCTTCATGGCGTCGCCGCCGATGCGGGCGTTGCCCTGGGCGGGCACCACGATGGCGTGGGTGCCCAGGCACTCGGCCGTGCGGGCAATGGCTCCGAAGTTGCGCACGTCGGTGATGCGGTCGAGCAGAATCAGAAACGGGTCTTTGGCTTCGGAGAAGCACTGGTTGATGATATTGTCGAGCGAGGCGTAAGTGACCGACGAGACAAAGGCCACCACTCCCTGGTGGTTCTTGCGCGTAACGCGGTTAAGTTTTTCAATGGGCACAAACGACACCGGCACGTGCTGCGCGCGGGTAAGGTCGAGCAACTCCTGGGTGAGATCGTTGCGAAGGCCCTTCTGCACCAACACCCGATCAATTTCCTGCTCGGCATTAATTGCCTCGATGACCGCGCGGGTGCCGAAGATAAATTCTGAACGCTTTTTTTCGGGAGGCATATTTACTGATAATGGTTCGGGTTCGGGATTCTAGATTCTGAGATTTAGCTTTGAAACTCAGAACTTAGAACCTCGAACCTTTAAATTTCTTTTCCTCCCTTTCGCCATAAATCCACGTTGCGGTACCAAAAGCGCTTGTAGTTGTCGTCGCGTACCAGGTTGTAGTACTGGTGGGTGAAGATATTTTTCACTTTGGCAAAGGTAAACGACAGATCCACCAGGTTGCGGTCTGCGTTGTAAATCCAGGTTTCTTTGTCCACGTCGCGATACACCGCGTCGGGCGGACCGTAGAGCGTGTACACCATGCCCTGCCCGGTTTTCCAACCCTCTTTGTAACTGGTGAACAACTGGTTGGCCTGGGTCACCTGACGAAAGTAGTCCCGGATAATGCCTTTGGCCCGCTCCTGCGAGCGCGCCATCTTGATCCAGTAGTCGTCCAGATTGCGCTTCGGTTCTTCGGAATTTTCCAGCTTCTTCATCTCATCCGAGGTGCTGATGTAGCGCAGGGTCGGAACAATGGTTTCTACCCGGGCCAACCGAGGATAGTACTGATCTTCAATGCGAAAGGAGATGCCGTAGAGTGAGGTGGTATCCAGCTGCACAAAATACAGCCCCGGTTGCTCGAACCGAAGCGTTTCGTCAAGCGGAGCGGCAAACAGCGAATCGATGGTTAAAGCCGGTTGCACCTCGGCCCCGCCCGACGACATCGGCGGAGGATTAGGCTCAAAATCATGACGGTAATAATATAGATAGGCGGTGCTGTCACTGCCGTAGTACGATACTAGTCGGAAGGGCGCTTCCGTAGGCAAGTAGTCCTGAAAAATAGGAATATCTTCGTCAGGACGCATCAGCAATAAGTCGGTGAGCGGAAAGTTCTGCTCGCTGTTTAGGGTGATGTCAAAGCGGTAGCGTTCTCCGACTTGCGCCGGAGTCGACACAAACACGAACAGAAAATGGCTGTCGTCCGAAACGGGCAGCGTGAAGCGATAGTAAAATTGCTCTCCTTCTCGTTTCACCATCTGGGAGGCCGATACCTGCCCCGAATCCAGTACCGAGCCCGTTTGGTAGTCGGAGTGCACAGCGTAGCGCAGGGACGGGGCCTGGTCGGACTGACGATCGGTTACCCGCAAGAATACGGTGGCTTCGCGCTGCCCGTTCATTGCCACGCGGGCGTCGAGCTGCACGGGCGCAGTAGGATCGTAAACGTAGCCCACGTTCGTCAACGATAAGGACGCTTTCTTTTTGTTCTGTCCCTGAACAAAACCAGTCGTCAGTACCAACGCGGCGAGCACTCCCCAGAAAGTTTTCATACGCAGTTATTGATAGTGCTTCTTGAGCAAATCGCCGTACTTCTGAGACAGTTCGGGCTGACCCGCACTACTGAAGGCCCGCGCGAGTTCGTTCAAAATCATCAGGTTCTTCTGCTCTTCGTTGCCCGGATTCTCATTCTTCTCGGCAAAGTAAGTGAGCATTTCGTCGGCCCGCTCACCCAGCAAAGTGGCAATTTCGGTGGCCCGCTCGTCTTCACCCACCGCGAACAACAACTGCACGGTTTGGGCCGTCACGTAGTCGAACGGTATGGAAGCATCCGGAATGGTGTCCAAACTTTTGTTAAGCACCTCGCGCGCCCGTTCGTTCTGCCCTTGGGAGATTAAATCACTCGCCAAGCTATTGAAACTCGAGCGATGGTTCAGTGCTGAGTTGCGGTAATCCTCGTTATAGTAAACGTCCGGATTGTCTAACTCTCGGTAGTAGAAGTTGTTCATCATGTTGTCGTACATCACGTCGGTGTGCACCAGCTCATCTCCGGTGGTCGGACTCACCAGCGGCAGCAGTCGGTAGGCGTTGCCTTCCTGCACCACGTTCTGCCGGAAGTCCAGATTCACTCCCATCAGCGAGGTGGGGTTGAAGTAGATCGGCCGCTCCCACTTATTGGTTGCAATCAGATCCAGGATCATCAGGTCCTTCTTCTCCAGCGCCCGCCCCTTCAGGTTGATGTACAACCGGTCGGTCACGTAGTCTTCCATTCCTTTAGGAATAATTTCTTGCATTCGGGGCGACAAGCGCTGGCCAATGCTGTCGCTGCCACCGGTAGCGTTTACCCGAGCCCCTTCGCGGGTATCGTAGGCGTTCACGTCCACGTAGAAGGTCTTGGCGGGCACGGTGTTATAATTTACCCGGGCGTTAGGAATCTTCAGTGCGGCTGAGTTTTCCCGGACGAGTTTCATGTACTGTTCCAGATTGATGGCTCCTTTGATGTTCGGGTTCTCCACCAGCGGCAAGTAGTCATTCGGACCGCCCTGCTGGTAATTTTCCTCGGTGAGGGTGAAGGGCAGCGGTTCCGATTCGTAGGCCGGACGCGTCATTTGCTGAATGTACCAGTCGGTGTTGAAGTAGCTGAGCACGATCACCCGCACGTCGGTGCGGAAGCCCTCCACCTCCTGGGCGTACCACAGGGGAAAAGTATCATTGTCGCCGCCGGTGAACAGAATAGCGTTAGGAGCGCAGGAGGCCAGGAAGTTCTTGGCTGTATCTACCGAGAAATAGCGGTCTGAGCGGTCGTGGTCGTCCCAGCCCTGTACGCCCATCAGGATGGGCACGATCAGGCAAATACCGGTAGCCACTCCTCCGGCCGCCACCCGGTTTTTGATAAACTGACCCAGAAACTGGCTCAGCGCCATCACTCCCAGCCCAATCCACATGGCAAAGGCGTAGAACGAACCGGCGTAGATATAATCCCGCTCCCGCGGCTCCACCGGCGGCGAGTTTAGGTACACCACCAGCCCGATACCGGTGAACAAAAACAGCAGTCCAACCACCGAAAAGCCTTTCACGTCGCGGCGGTACTGAAAGAACAAACCGACCAGACCCAGAATGAGAGGCAGCATGTAAAATTGGTTGCGCGCCTTGTTGTTGGCAATCACGTCGGGCACGTCGCCATCACCTTCCCAGGGGCGCAGCCAGGGCGCTTCCTTGATGTCACTGGCCCGCCCGGCGAAGTTCCACATAAAGTAGCGCATGTACATATGCCCCACCTGGTAGCGGAAGAAAAAGTACAGGTTGTCGGCGAAATTAGGCTCTTCGTTGGCACGCAGGCCCATCCACTGCCGGTACAGTTGCGGGTGGTTGCCCTGGTTACTGTAGGCCCGCGGAAAGATGGTGCTCTTCTTCGGGTCGTAGGTATTTACTAGTTTGTAGTCGCTTACGATGTATTTGTCCTCGCCCTTTTCGTAGACTGGGGCGCCTTCTTCCTGGGCGGTGAGTTCGGCGGTGAAGTACTGTCCGTAGGCCAGCGGACGGCTGCCGTACTGCTCTCGTTTGAGGTACGAAACGAAGCTGATAATCGTCTCGGGATTGTTCTCATCGATGGGCGGGTCGTATTGCGAGCGGATCAGCACCAGCGAGTAGGAAGAATAGCCAATCAGGATAAAGGTAAGCGCCAGCAACGAAGTGTTCAGCAGCGGCAATTTGTGCCGGATGGAGTACCACAGTCCGTAGCCCAGTCCGCCCAGCAGCGTTAGCACCAGAATCACCAGGCCCGAGCCGAAGGGCAGGCCGATGCTGTTGACGAAGAACACTTCAAACGAACCGGCCAGCGAGGGCAAGCCGGGAATAATACCCTACCATAATCAGCAGAATGATGGCGCCACTAATAAGCATGGTGATGGCTACTCCGCGCACGGTTACCCGGGGATACTTGTGGAAGTAGTAGATCAGTCCCAGGGCCGGAATGGCCACCAGGTTGAGCAGGTGCACGCCGATGGACAGGCCCATCATGTAGGCCAGCAGAATAAGCCAGCGGTTGGAGGCCGACGGTTCGGTGATGTGCTCCCAGCGCAGAATGCCCCAGAACACGAAGGCCGTGAAAAACGAGGATAATCCGTACACCTCCGCCTCGGTGGCCGAAAACCAGAACGAATCAGAGAAGGTGTAGGCCAGCGAACCAATGAGGGCACTGCCCATGAGTAGCACGGTTTGGGCGGTAGTTTCGGTGCCTTCGGCCACTTTGAGTACCTTTTTGCCCAGCAAGGTGATCGTCCAGAACAAAAACAAAATAGTGAAGCTGCTGCTGATGGCGCTCACCATATTGATCCAGTAGGCCACCTGCTCCACGTCGCCCGCGGCCAGAAAGGAGAACATGCGGCCCAGCAGCAAAAAGAAGGGCGCTCCCGGAGGGTGAGGCACTTCTAGCTTATACGACACGGCAATAAACTCCCCGCAGTCCCAGAAGCTGGCGGTTTCTTCTACCGTGATCGCGTACACCACCGTGGCAATGACAAATACCACCCAGCCGGTGATGTTGTTAATCTTATTATAAGTCAGCATGTAACCGAGAGTGCGTTAAATTTACCGGGGGCAAAAGTAACGGAATCCCCCTAGGATTAAAATGATTTGGTAAGGGGATTATTCTGGAGGGCGTGTTAAAATTTGTTAAAGCAAGCACGTTTCCGGTAGCGAACGCTGGTTGTTTCATCCTGGGGGAGGACAAAGGGCTACCTACTCAACCGTTAGTCGGTTGATAAACTGCTCACGGCCTACCATCAGCACCCAATCGTTTCCCGGACCTAATTCGCCCGGTGGGTCAAATTTCATCGTACCTGCTTTTTCGGGTGATTTCATCGCCGCCTTCCGGTAGGCGTCGGTCCTTGGATTATACCAGCCCGCCGACAAGGAGCTTCCCGATAGCAAGGACAGATCAACTTCGTAGGCTGAATCGCTGGCCGAGTAGATCAAAGCAAAACTACGGTCGTCGGCAACCGTTGCCTGCAAGTGGGTATCGTAACGGTCCGAATTGCCCTCGCTGATGACTGATTGATCAGGGCGTAGCTTCAGGAAATCGCTGCTTAACCGGTGAAGAAAATGGCTCAAACGCATCATGTCCTGCGCGCCGGGATAGTGAAGCGCCGCCAAGGCATCCGCACTACATTCTTCACTCGACGAGAGGCCATCCCAAACTCCTCCCGCCCCGTAGGTGTGACCAAACGCCCCAGCGAAAATGGTGAAGTAGGCTCTCCGGCGAACGTTGAAGGAAGTGACCCCGCAAAAGTCTTTATTGTTTTCGTACCAAGCTTCCGAATCTAGGGTGGGCTTAGGCTTCCCGTCATATTCTTGGGAGTAGTCGTGGGCAATTGCCTCCCAAACCGTCCAGGTGCGGCGGTCTTTTTTGGGTAGTTCGTTGGGGCAGCACCACTGGCTGGTTTGCCAGTTATTGAAGTCACAGAGCAGGTCATCATCCGAGATGCTCGTGCCCCGCTTGTAATCAGCGTGCACCGTCAGCAGTTTGTCCCCGGTGTCGCCGTCTCGGATGCCATCCACCAAAGCCTGCAGTCGCCCTTCCGGCAAAGCGCTTTTTCTCTGGTAGCTACCCGCTTCTCCCAGCGTTAGCCACACAATGTTGTTGGTGTGCTTGTAACGATCGCCGACCCACTTTCCGTAGTTATACAGCTCATCGGCAGAATGGTTTTCAATGAGTCCCCACCAGCCGAGCGTAATGCCCACGTATAGGTTTCTTTGGGCGCACTTAGCAATATATTGGTCCAGATACGACCACCAAGCCTCGTTGGGCGCGTGAATTTCGCCCGTACCTTTGCCGTTATAAAGCGACTCTCTACAACTAATCTGCATCATGGTGAAACCCTGAGCGCTTCGGGTGTCCAGGATGCTATCAATGGTGGTCGGAGGGAGTTTGGCGAAAAACCAGTTAGTGTCTCCGATCCAGACAAAGGGCTGATTATCTTCTTTAACCAAGAATCGGTGATTATCAGCGATGCGCAGTTGCTGCATCTGAGCCGTTGTCGTTATCGAGAGCGATACGGCGTATAGAGCCAGAGCATACTTGAAAAGAGGAAACAACCTATACTTTTGCATGAAGACTAACTAAATCGCCTAAGCACATTATCGCGCTTATCCAAAAGCCGGTGAGCTAGCAATTACCGCTTGCTGATGTGGTTGTGGGTGATACTGCGCTGCTGATCACTCTTGAAGCGACCTTCGTCGAACTCTCGTTTGTGCTGGTGCTTGGTGCCCCGCCCCTGCACCCGGGCCCGCCACATACGCCATGAGGAAGGCTTCATCTGCTGCCGCATGAGCACGATGACCTCACTTTCGGGCAGGCCGAACTGCGCTTCAATGGCATCGAAGGGAGTGCGATCTTCCCAGGCCATCTCGATAATCCGGTTCGTATCCCGTTCGCTGAGTTCGTGCTTCTTTGCGATGTTTGCCATAAAAACCCAACTGCTGAAAAGTTGTAAAAGTTCTAGGTTCTAGGTTCAAAGAATTTAAACCCAGAACCCAGAATCCAAAACCTTTAAACCCCGAATCGTCTAGTTCATTGATTCTAGCAGCTTATCATTCAGTCGGACGTAGTCTTGGTTGCCATTTTCATTCGCCAACTCTTTTGATTTTTGAGCAGCGGCACGGGCCTTGTCATAGTCTTCGGTCTCGGCGTGAATTTTGGCTTGCAGGTGCAGCACCCAGTACTTGCTATCATCGAGCGACACGGCTTTGTCAATCCACTCCTGCGCCTGCGGCAGGTCTTTGTCCATCGCAAAGTAGTAATTGGCCGCCTGATAATAGAGCCCGGCATCGTCGCCCGCGCTGGCCATCTGCTCGTCAATCTGCGCCATCACTCTAGAATCTACGTTCGGGTCTTCCAGCGGAATGGCGACTTTGGTATTTTCCCAAACGATGAACATATTGGCCTTCGTCTCGCTCAAATCTGAGAAACCAATCGTGAAGGTTTCATGAGTTTCTTGGATAGTAGAAACCGGAACGTCTGCCCGCAGGGCGTCTTCTTCCTGCTTATAGCTGCCGGTGCCCGATTGCTCCGTTTTTTTGTTAAAAATTACCGTCCAGCTTTCCTTGCCCGGAATGGTGAACAGCGCATAATCGCCCGCCGGAACTTTGGTGCCCGCCACGTTTAACTCGTCGCTCAGCGAGACTTTGGTGGCTTGGTTAGCTCCCGTGCGCCACACTTTGTCGTAGGGCACCAGTTCGCCCACCACCGTTCGGCCTCGGGCACTCGGACGCGAATAGGTAACCGTGACGTCGGTCATACCCACTCTCTGGCTAACGGTGGACAACGGACTCGGCTGGGGAGTTTCGAGCTGGGCGAATAATAGGGTGGTAGAAAGCAGCAGCGTGCTGAACAGAAGGGATAGCGTTTTCATACGTTTGATTAGATGCGTTAGTAAAATTTGAACCCACGAAAGTAGGTCTTCGGATTGGGAAAACAAAAACCTGTTTTGGTCATTTAAGTGTTCACCAACTCGTAGCGCTACCAAATTGGCGTTAACGGTCTTGGTAAATCCTCAAAATGTCAAACTTTTCGTCCATGAACGTACTTCCAGCGTCTTTTTATCAGCGCAGCGACGTAGTGAAGATCAGTCGCGAATTTCTGGGTAAGTACTTGTTCGCCGATATAGACGGTGAGTTGGCCGGGGGAAGAATCGTCGAAACCGAAGCCTACTCGCACGTGGGCGATCAGGCTTGCCATTCGCACCTGAACCGGCGCACCAACCGCACCGAGGTGATGTTTCGTCCCGGAGGCGTCGCCTACGTCTATAAAGTGTACGGCTTTCATCATCTCTTCAACATGATCACCAACGTGGCCGACAAAGCCGACGCGGTGCTCGTCCGGGCCATCGAGCCCACCGTGGGATTGGAAGTAATGCAGCAACGACGTAACCTGAAGGGAGTGGTGCCCCGCCTCACCGCCGGGCCGGGCATGCTCACCCAGGCCCTGGGCATCACCAAGCAGCACTACGGCTTGCCCCTCACCACCGGCGAAACCATCTGGATCGAAGATCGGGACGAGGCTATTCCGGATGAAGACATTGTCGCCAGTCCCCGGGTGGGCATCGACTATGCCGGAGAAGACGCCCTACTGCCCTGGCGGTTTCGGGTGAAGGGGAGTAAGTGGACGAGCAAGGCGAAGTAGTTGAACGGTCAAGTATATGAAAAGTAGGGTTGGTGATAGGCGATGATCTGTCGGCCTAGCAACGACCCGCCCTATTTTTTATATACGTTGTTAGGCATTGGGCTTCGTGCGGGATGCTCCTCGCTTGTCATCGAAGTATTTTACGATTTCTTCTGGACTTAAATTCATAATTTCCTTTGAAATCCGGTCTCTCTGCTCACGCATGAATCTTACGGAGTCAAATGTCTTTCTGGTATTTTTTTCTTTAGTCTTCATAGGTCATTAATTCTCTTGGTGAACGAATATCAATTTGCTTGTAGCCTTCTGAGATGTTAACGGAATTATAGCCGACAATTCTCACGACATTCACGATATGTTTGAAATTCCAACTGATCAATAGGTTGGCGTTGTGTTTCGTGGCCAACGCGATGTGTAGGCAGTCCACATAGGATGTTGCTCCCACCACGCCTTCTTCAATGTATCTCTTGGCCAGATTTGCGGTTTCTATGTCCGATTTTACATATTCGGTCGAGTTTTCGGGAAGTAATTTGGTTGTCGCCCTGATTCTTTCGGGCGCATTTTCCAGTTCCTGCTCCGTTATATTTGAGTGGATAATCTCGAATTCCGAATTTTTGATGCGCTCGAACAGAGGTTCTGTAAAATCCTTGAATTCTTCGTCGTAGAGCCCTCCGAAAACCGAGGTGTCTAAATAAATCCGCTGTTTTTTCATTCGTTAAATTTACGATTTTCAACGGGATGTTGATTTTTGGCAAGAAGTTTCTTGCCTTGTACCTAACGTTTTTGGTAAAAGCAGGAGGGCATTTAAAGCACTCGCCTCTCTATCAAGATTGAAGTTTGTTCAAAAGCACTATGTCTCATTTGTTGTTTTCTGTCCTCTTGATTTTAGCTAATGTTGGGTGCAGTATTTTTCTATTTCTATAATACTCTAATAGTTCTTTTGTATTCATATCTTGAATCTCGAGACTAATTTCATCCCTTATTTCTCTTAGAATCTTAATAGTGGATTCTGTTTCCTTTTCAGCTATCTTTTTCATAATCTAAAATTTCTCTGGGTGTCCGAATATCAAGGATTTTATAGCCGTTTTTATAGTTGACAGCATTATAACCTCTTATTCTTTTAAAGTTTACAATATGCTTAAAGTTCCAACTGACCAATACATCCGCGTTATTCAGTGTTGCCAGTGCAATATGAAAACAATCAGACCGGCTTGTTCGACCTACAACTTTCTCATTTAGGTAATCGTCAGCTAAGCGTATAGCTTGCTCTGTCAAAATAATAAATTTTGTGTTGTCTGGATTTAACTTTTCAGCTAAATGCTTTACATTTTCTGGGGCTTTTTCCAGTTCGCTATCAACCACATCAGATACCAGTAAAAAAGTATCCGTTACGGTTTATTCATTTTTAAATTACTAATTTCATTTATTTTGAACGGCTTCTGAATAGACGTATTGCAAAATAGAGCGGCTTTTTAAACTGTCTGAAATTTTCTTTTCTATTTGCATCAAAAATTCTCTATGTACAGAAACTTCGGATTCCATGTCGCTGTTGTAACATCCTTTATCCGCATAAAATTGACAAGTCCAAGGCTGCAAAACATAATGATTAATCGGCATATATTTTATAGATTCCTCCGCATAAATCAATTCGCCATTTTGTTCGAAATAAACTTCTTCATAAAGTACCGTCTCTTCGTGCGAATTTATTTGTATTAATCTCTTCCCATTATCTGTTTCGCAAATTCGCCAAAATTCTGCTTTACCATTAAAATCAGTTACAGCATTTATATTTTGCCCACAACTCTTAAGTTCTGTTAAATACTGTTCATTAATTTCAGCTCGAACCTTTTCCTCGCCCTGCAATTCAGTCTGTTCAATTTTCGCAACGTCTAATTCAGTTTTATTTTCATTAGATTCCGTAACATTTTCAAGTTCAACAATATTACTTTTTTATTATCACAAGCAGTCAATCCAAGAATGAAAATTAATATTAGCAGAATGTTTTTCATAATTTTGGGTAATGGTTCAATAAACGAACATATTACTTTTCAGTCTATTAATCTACGTGCCACTTAGTTATTGCGAATAAATGAGTAGGTTGTGCGATAACTCATCTCTCGGTATAAATGGAAGAACTGTTATCCAACTTTGAACGTATTTTTCGGATAAGAAGATACAGTCCGTCCACCATTAAATCTTATACGCACATGACCGGCTCAGCCCTTGATAAGATTGCCAGCTAGCCCGGTCGATGCCCTCTTTTCGACGGACAAGTAGCCGGACGTTACCGCTCGGCCGTCTCTCGTCCCCGAACGATCATTTTGCCGCGCATCACTTGCGAGTGACCGGGGAAGGTGCACACGTAGGTGTATTCGCCGGGGGCGGGGGCCGTAAAGTAGATCGTCTCGGCACTGCCCGGTTGCAAAATGCAGGTGTGGAACAACACCTCGTTGGCTTCCGGTACGTAACCTTGATCAGGACCGTCTAGTCCTAAATTCATGGCCAGGGTGCCCACCTTGTCGGCGGTGTTGGGCTCCACCACCACCAGGTTGTGCATCATGTCATCAATGTTGTTGAACTCTAGCTGCACCCGGTCGCCGGTGCGCACTTCAAAACTCTTCAGATCGTATTGCAAACCCGGCTCGGTGCCCACCGTGATGGTGACGTCAGCCTTGTCCCAGTCAGCAGGCATTTCCAGCACCCGCTTGCCGTCGCCCCGTTCGCAATCGCGCGGCTCCGCCAACGTTGCGTCGGCGATCATCTCGTGATCCGAATGGTCATCGAGCGTTTCTCCTTCGGGACGGTTATTCAGGGTGTAGTAGGCTGCCGCGTGAAGCAGGGGCTGGGTTTGTTGGTTGCGCACCCCGTCGGCCTTCAACTCGTGGATGTAGCCTTCGCGCAGTCCGCTTACGAAGAGCCGGGCGCTCATTCGGTCTGCCGACACCTCCACCCGCTGCACGGGGCAGGGCTGCTGGTTGATGATCTCGCTACCGTAGGTGCGGTGGTACTTGTAGGTGAAACTGGTTAGGGCGTATGATTGGGGCAAAGCCGCCGTGGTCTCATCCACCGGCTGGGTAAACTCCAGCAGGAAACCGTTGCTCTGCGCCTGCATGGTCTTGATCTCAAAGGGAGTTTTGCCCGTCCAGCGCAGTCGTTGCAACCCAAAGGGTTCGGAACCGGTTGATCGCCACCCCCGGCTGGTCATGCCCACGTACAGGACGTTATCGGGACCCCACCGCATGCGCAATAATCCGGAGGCAAAGCCCTCCTTAAACGCAAAGCAGGCACCCTGATATTCTCCGTTCACTTTTTCCAGAAACACCCGCATGATCTTGCTGTGCCCCTGGTCACCCACCAGCAGTTGCCCGGCAAAAGGCCCAAAGGCGCCGCCGGTGGTATCGGTCACAATATCCGAGGTGGAGATGCCCATGATGGTGTGCGGAAACCAGACAGTAGGCAGCTTCATGCTGGAGAAGTTCTGCGCAAAATCGTACATCAGTCCCACCGAGTCGGGCACGTAGCTGCGCTTCATCTTCAGCGGAGAGGCCGCGTCGCTCGTCCACCGCAAACCGGCCGGATTACCCGCAAAGTCACCTTTTTCCAGGTGCGTGATCCGACCGGAGGCAATCCAGTCGCCCTGGTTTTCGGCGTAAAACACGTCGCCCTTGGCGTTGAAGCCGAAACCGGCGGGCGAACGCAGCCCGGTGGCCATGGGCGTCATCTCTCCCTCTTCGGAGATTTTCAGCATCCAGCCCCGCCACTTGCGTAAGCTGGCCCCTTCCCCCACCCACGAGAGGTTGAGCGTAACCAGCATGTCGCCATCGGGCAAAAACAGGGGGCCGTACGAATACTCGTGGTAGTTGCCCGACAGCGGCCAGGTGTAAATGGTGCGAAACACATCGGCCCGGCCGTCCTGATCAGTGTCCGTAAGTTTGGTGAGCTCGGCCCGCTGGGTGGTGTAAAAGGAACCCTGCCGGTAGGCCAGGCCCAGCGGCTCGTGCAGCCCGGAAGCGTAGCGACGAAAGGTGGGTTGCTGGCTCTGCGGATTGTCGATTAACCAGATTTCGCCCCGGCGGGTAGACACTCCCAACTGATTATCGTCGGTGAAGGCGAGTCCGCCCACCTCTAACTGCACCTCGTCGGGAATTGGTACGGTGGAAATACTGTAATAATCAGACTCCCGCTGGGCAATCTCGGGATCTTGCGCTTGAAGGTGACCGCCCAGCCCCACGGTTAGCAAAACTAAAATCGTTAGCGTTTTCATTGTCATCATGGGTTTACCAAACTATTGTGTACTGCAGGGTCGCTTTTCCCACTTGGGGGGTGAGCGTGGCCAACAGTTGTTCTTTTCCTTGATCGCTGCGCTTTCGGACTGCCGCATTCTTGGTATCCACCGAAAGGTAGTAGCGCTTATCGTCAATGCCGTAGCTGCCATCGGGTAAAACTTCTACCCGTTTACCTTCTCCCAACAGGCAGTAGACCGGGCCCGCCCCGGCATCGCCGAAGGTACAGCTTACTTCGCGCACCAACGACCGCTCGCCCGATCCCGGATAGAAATGCTCATCTACCGATGCGTCGCCCAATTGGTAGTGAAACACGGGCGCGCCCGTTGCGTCCAGGGTGTATCCCTGGGTTTGAAGGTACGGATCGTCAAACGAAACCGAGTCGGGCCAAACGGCGGTGCGGTCAGAGAGCCGCGCGAAGGCAGGCTTGGCCGATAGTTCCAGCACGTTGCCCCGCGGTTGGGCGGTCTGGGGCTCGCCGCGCTCGTGCCACATTTGGGTGACATCCACGAAGTCGCCATCCCAAGCCGACAGCAGCGTGCCGGTTCTTAGGTCGACCGCGTAGTTCATTTTGGTAGGTAGCCCCACCAGCACGCAGTGGGTTTTCTTTTGATCTTCGTGATAGAAAAAGCCGCGCTGTAGCACCGGTTGCTCTTCGGCGTCCACCAGGATAGGCGTCGTTTGTTGGGCCGGGGAGGAAGAGCCCTGGGCTTGCAAAGCCTGTTGACGCAGTTGCGGGCCTTCGGCAACCAACGAAAGCCCGTTCACCCACTTGAGCACCGATTTGGTGTAGACCAGACGAAACGGATGCGCACCGGCCTTCAGCGTAGCGTGATAGTAACCGGGCTGATCCATGTACTCAGCCCGCTGGTTGGTGGTGGCTTCTTCACCGTCTACGTAGAGCCAGCTAGGACCCGCCGTGCGAAGGGTGAACAGGTATTCACCATCGCTAGGAACTTGCATTGAGCCTTCAAACACCAGCGCGAACTTTTCGTGATCTTCCTTCAGTGAGTGGCTCAGCGAATCAGTCGGGCCTTGCTTCAGCGGCTCGGCAGCTTCTAGGTCAGCCGGATCATCAAAAGTGCCTGCGTACAGGTGGTAACGCAAATCCTGCAGTTGAATACGATCATTGCCGTAGCTTTTGTAGTTGATATTTTGGAGGGCCAACGGACTACCACTTCCGGATATTACCAGTGGACCCTGCCCTTTTTCGTCGCCGAAAGGAGCATCCGGACTGGGGACATCTACCGCCACGTCTTGATGAATAACCGATCCGTTCAGGGTCACCTCGGTGAATTGAGCGTTGGTGGTCTTTTGCCCGTTTTCATCAAAGCGGGGAGCGCGAAATTTAATATCCAGGTGCTGCCATAATCCGGGGGCCCGGCAGGCATTCAGGCGAGGAGCCTGCTGCGCGATTCCGCCGCCCCCATCGGCACCTACGCTGTCCTTTCCCCAACTGTCAACCAATTCTACCGCGTAGCGCCCCTGCAAGAACAACCTGGAATGAGCACCCTTGGGTAGCATAAAATCCAGGGATAGATCTAGGTCCCCGTGCTCCCAGGAAGTGGTCAGGTCAGACTGGCGCTGATCGTCGGGGAGATTGACGAGCACGCCTTGCCCATCGGTGGGTTCTAGGTGTCCTGGCCGTTGGCGGTCGGCGTAGGCTCCCCCGGCGGTGCGCCAGTTGGCAGCTTCGGCCGATTGAGAATTAGCTGTTTCAGAAAAATCAAAGGATTGGGCGGGTAGTTCTCCGGTCGTTAAGTAAGAAGAATCTTCTTCCGAAGGACTGTGACAAGCGAATACGGCGATCAGTAGAACACCGGTGAGAAGCGCACGAGGCAGCATAGGTTGATGTAGATTAGATTCAGGTGGTTGATAGGCTACCGGGACAATATACGCATTCAGATCGTACTAAGAAATATTCTTGCGGTGGGGAGCGCCATTCATCACTTCGTTGATGCGGAGGTGCATCTGTTCGTCTTCGTAACGTGTGATGAACGGGGACTGGCGCCGTAGTTCTAGGCGGGCCTTTCGGTGGCAAAGAATCGCTAGCACAACCTGGGCCACCACCGGGAAAAAGCATCCAATGAAAAACCACAACCAAAACGAGCGATCGTAACAATGGGCAAAATATCCGGTGATCGCTGGAATAGATAAAAGACAGGCCAGCATCAGAAGAGCAACGTCGATCAGCATATTGAACAGTCGGGCATGGTTCGCTTAAGTAACTTTTGTTCGGAGGTAATAATTCGGTTATCTAGCACTTTGTTCGTGTCCGGGGCTAAGGGCGGGCCGCTAGTGATTCGGTAGAGACACCCTAGATTAAGTTCTGTTGTCTATCGTCCACCCTATTTATTTCAAAATTTATCTTGTTACTTAAATAATTACTTATTTTATTTGTAATATTATATATCCAACGTAATGTAAAATGCATACATTGATTCTTTATCTAACAGATTGTAACCATTTTTGGTGGTATAAACAGGAAGATTATGAAGAAATGGTGTTTCGCATTATCGCTGGTAGGAATTTTTAATCTCAGCGCTCAGGCGCAGGAGTACAAATATCACCCAATATTTATCTATAACTTTAGCAAATACATTGAGTGGCCCTCACCGCAAGCCAACGAAGATTTCGTTATCTGGGTGGTGGGGAGCGAACCGGCGTACGAACAGATGCGCAATATTTCAGAAAAGAAGAAAACGATCAAAAACCAAAGGCTAGTGGTAAAAAATTGCAGTTCCTTAGATGAAGTACAGCAGGGCAACATTGTATTTATCACCAAAGGCGCCCGGGTCACTTCAGAACAAATGAAGAATGAGTTAGGCAAAAAAGGAATTCTGGTGATCACTGAACGAGATGGAATGGCGCAGAAAGGGTCACACATCAATTTTATTACGACGAATGCTTCTAAAATAGGATTTGAGCTCAACACCACATCCACCCAAAATGCCGGTCTGAAGGTAGCCAGTGCGCTGACTGCCTTAGCGGCGAAAACTTACTGACGCAGCAGCCTCACGGGCGTAAGCGCCAACAGTTTTACTTTGTGGTTTGAGCTAAAGCTCCGGCGAGTGGTAACTACCTCATTGCTGGAGCTTTTCTCTTTTATATGGTTCTAGGTTCGGGGTTCTGAGTTCTTTAAGAACCTAGAACTCCGAACCTTTGAACTCCGAACTCTTATAAGTCTCGATCCACGTCAAATTTTTCAAGATAGTCAGCCACCCGCTTCACAAACATGCCCCCCAGCGCACCGTCCACCACCCGATGATCGTAGGAATGCGACAAGTACATCCGGTGACGAATGGCAATGGCATCCCCTTCCGAGGTTTCAATGACGCTTGGCTTCTTAACGATGGCTCCCAGCGCCAGAATTGCTACCTGCGGCTGCATAATGATGGGTGTGCCCAGCAAATTACCGAATGAGCCAATATTAGAAACCGTGTAGGTGCCCTTGGCCAGGTCGTCGGCGGTCAGTTGGTTGCGCCGCGCCCGATCCGAAAGATCGTTCACCTTTTTCGCCAATCCGGTCAGGCTTAGTTGATCGGCTCGGGCAATCACCGGTACGATGAGGTTGCCGCTGGGCAGCGCCACTGCCATGCCAATGTTGATGTCTCGGTGGCGGATGATAGTTTCCCCATCGACCGAGATGTTAATCATCGGAAAGTCTTTGATCGCCTTGGCAATGGCTTCCACGAACAGGGGCATAAAGGTGAGCTTTTCCCCTTCCCGTTCTTGAAACGCATCCTTCCTTCGATTGCGCCAGTGCACCAGCCCGGTTACGTCGGCCTCCACGAAGGAAGTCACGTGGGCCGAGATTTGCTTGGAGGCCACCATGCGGGTGGCGATCATCTTGCGCATGCGGTCCATCTCGATCACTTCGTCCGAAGCGAACTTTGCCGGACTGGTCGGGGGGGCGCTGGGCAACGTTTCTGCCCGGTCGGTTGGCCCGGTAGCCAGCGCGCTCTTCCGCTCGGATTTAAGGTAGTTGAGCAGGTCTTTCTTGGTAAGACGCCCCTCTTTGCCGGTGCCCGGAATTTGCGCTAGTTCCGCCTCAGGAATTCCCTCCTCACGGGCGATGCTCGTCACCAGGGGGGAATAAAATCGGCCCGAAGATTCGGTGGCGGAAGGGGCCGAGGTTGCCATCGGCTTGCCGGGGGGGGCCACCGCTTGCAAGGCTTCTTCGGCAATTTCCGCTTCCGCCTGATTTTCTTGGGTGGCACCATTGCCGTCTCCATTCTCGCCAGTGTCGGCGCCTTCCTGGGCGATAATGGCAATGGGCTTGCCCACTTCCACCACCGTGCCTTCGGCAACCAGTATTTTTTGCAGGATGCCACTGTGCGTAGCGGGCACTTCGGTGTCTACCTTGTCGGTGGCCACTTCTAACAGCGGCTCCTCTTGTTCTATCGTGTCGCCTTCCTGCTTGAGCCACTGCAAGATGGTGCCTTCCATCACACTTTCGCCCATGGCGGGCATCACCATTTCTACCGTTGTCATAGCGTCCGTTTTGGGGTAAAAATAAGGGGTTTCGGCATCCGGTCCAACTTTAAGAAGCGGGCAGTATGCCGTTGAGGTGCTGACGCAGCAGGTTGAGCACCGCCACGTTGGTGCGCTCGATGTTCACCAGGCGGTCGTTGCCTAGGGTCAGCTTTTTGGCGACGGTGGTGGAGGCATCGGCCAGGGCGATCCAGATGGTGCCGACGGGCTTTTCGGCCGTGCCGCCGCCCGGTCCGGCAATGCCACTGGTGGCTAGGCCTACATCCGCTCCCAACAACTGCCGGACGTTCTCGGCCATTTCGCGCACGGTGGCTTCGCTCACCGCCCCGTGCTGCCGCAGCGTGGCTTCTTTCACTTTCAAAGGACTGATTTTTAGCGCATTGTCATAGGGAATCAGGCCTCCCCGAAAGTAGCGGGAGCTACCCGGTACGCTGGTGACGCGGTGCGCCACGAAGCCGCCCGTGCAACTCTCGGCCAGCGCCAGGGTTTTTCCGGCCGCTAGCAAGTCGCGGCCAATGGCTTCCTCGAGCGATACGTCGCCGTAGCCGAAAATATACTTCTCGATCAACGGCTCCAGCAACTGCACCTGGTCAGCGACGGCTTCTTCCAGGTCCAGCAGGTTATCGCCCGTAGCGGTGAGCCGCAGCTTCACCTTGCCGAAGCTGGGCAGGTAGGCCAACCGGATATGCTCAGGCAGCGTAGTTTCCCAGTCGGCAATTTTTTCGGACAGCCACGATTCGCCGATGCCCACGGTTTGGATCATCTGGTGGAAAATCACCGGCAGCGCGAAAGTCTCTTGCAGGCGGGGCAGCACGGTGACGGTCATCATCCCCTTCATCTCGTAGGGCACCCCGGGCATCGACACGAACACTTTGCCATCCTGCTCGAACCACATGCCGGGGGCGGTGCCCATGGGATTCGGCACCATCTCACACTTTTCGGGCAGGGCGGCCTGCTGTTCGTTCAGGGCGGTGAGCGGGTAGTTGCGCTGGGCAAACAGGGCTTTCAGGTCGGCCAGGGCTTGCGGGTGAACACTAATCGGACTGTCGAAATAGTCGGCCAGGGTGGTCTTTGGTAATGTCGTCCTTGGTGGGGCCGAGTCCGCCGGTGATCAGGATTATATCGGCTCGCCGCTGCGCCTCGTCCAGGGCGCTCACAATATCTTCCCGCCGGTCGCCGATGGCGGTTTTGCGTCCGATTTTGATGCCCACCCGGTTCAGTTCCTGCCCCATCCACTGGGAGTTGGTGTCCAGGGTTTGTCCGTACAGCAGCTCATCACCGATGGTGATCACTTCGGCAAATACAATTTTCATAATCTTGAAATCCGGAATCAATGCGGCGCGAAAGTACGAATATTTGGCAGCATACGCACTAGCCCGGCTTTTTCACAAAACTTGTTCAGGGAAATACCGTAGCTTTAGATTGCCTTTATCGGACAGCAGGCGCGGAGCAAACGGCGACAAGCCCCCGTAATCCTTTGGTTAAACGTTGGTAGTCGTTTATAAACATTTAGCTAGCTACCTAACGTACCGTCTGCTTGAGCAAGCGATTGTTTGAAAAGTACCAAGGAAGATGCGGATAGAATAACATTGTGGGTAATTTTAGTGTAACCGTGGGAATGTTATATTGCAAATATGCGCACTAGGTGTGTATGTGCGGATGTTGTACGCTACTATAATGAAAGAAACTAAAGCACTATTTTCGATATTCTCATTTGTATTATTTTCCTGTGCAAACAGTCAAACCCCTGATTACCAGATGAAGGAATCTGAAACTAACCTTCATACAATATCAACTCAGACTGGAGTGGAAATTTTTGCTATTAAACTTTTGGCGAAAGAAACTAATGCGAATCCAGAGCATTTAAAGACGTATTTTTCTTGTACAATCATACCTGATGACCCAAACAGAGAACTTCAAAATGTCCCTAATGGAAAAGTTGTTTTAGTGCCAGGAATTTGTTTCCTGATTGATTCAAAACAGATTGGATCAAAGATTATTAACAAAGTTAGGCCTGAAGTTGAACAGAAAGGTTATAGACTATTTCTCTGCGATGGCAATCATTTAAATGATAAAAACAGGATTGCGATTATTAGATGCGGTGATGAATTTACGCCCTTAGTATATATGCAAACCAACGGAATAAATTTTGGAATAGATAATCATCAACTTATATCCCATCTAGATAGCTTGAACGAAGAATTGGATCTTAAATTGATCGGTGCTGACTTTGATTGGTGTGAGTTTGAAATTCGCAGAGAACCTAAGGACTGGCATCAACTTGCTAAGACAATGTATGAAATTTGTCCTGACATAGTTGAACAGGGAACGGATGACACTGAAACACTGGAAGCAGAGATAAAAAAACATAAAAGATTATACTACTGGTTTGACTGAATAGAATAAAGCGGCGACAACATCAAGCAAACTAAATTAAACTCGGACAGAAAACGCACCATAGCCGTCGCGGTGCCTGCGCTAGCCGTTGGCTGCCATTTACTAGATAAATGAAACTTCAAATTGCCATTTTATTTTTGATGGTTCCTCTGACTGTTATTGGGCAGACCAATTTTTATATTGTTGGAACAGTTCATAACCAGACAAGGAATTTTAATCCTGACAGTGTTTTAAATATTCTGTCAAAGCTAAAGCCGGACTTAATTCTTGTAGAACTTGATAGTTCATTTTTTGATAATGATTTTAATCTCAAAACTAGGACACCGTCAAACGAAGCTTTAGGGATAAAAAAATATGTTTCTAAATGCCCTACGCTAATTAGGCCTTATGACGTTAAAGGTAGAAAGCGTGCGATGAATGTAATTGGAATTGAAGCAGAATCATTAAACAGGATTAGTGCAATTGAACAGAGGTTAGACTCAAACCAAAGACAAACCTACATTGATTTCAAACGGACAAACAAGGAGGTAATTTCATTCTTAAGAAAGAAGCCCCATGAGATAAATCAAACGTATACCAATGTCCTTGTGGAACAAAACCAAACATTGATGTACAAGGACTTGTTGGAAATAATTGAATCAAGGACAGAATTGGATGACCTCAAGATAGGTTACAGGCAATGCGGTGTCTTTTGGGATCATAGAAATAAAAGAATGGTTCAGAATATTTTATTCTTTTTGAGCATGGGCATTTTCAAAAATAAGACCATCGTTTTATTTACTGGATTTATTCATAAGTACTATCTGCTAAACCAATTAATGCCTAGGCAGGAAATGGGTGGCTTTGTCATCAAAGAGTATTACGAATGAAAACGGCAGCCAATAAAATGTATGCAAACATTGCGGGGTGCAGTCTAAGTTTGTAGTTTAGTTTTCAAACAACCCTTTGTTATGTAGGACAGTTTACTACTTCAAAGTCCGCAACGCACATATACGCACGTTAGTTTTTGCTTATGCTTTTTTCATGAAAAGGCCGCTTCCCCACTAATATACCGCCTCTGTCGATAATGCAGGACACGCTCGGGCTTCGTGGATACTTATCCTAATTTTGTTGGTTTGCACCGGATCAATCCAAAGGATGCGCTGGCACCCAATGGTAGTAGCCGTCGCCCCCGTTGGCTCCGTCGAACCACATCTCGAACACCGGACCGTAGTTGGTGAATAGTTCTTTCGGTTGATTGCGGTAGTAAGTAACGTAAGAGGGTTGGCCGTAGTCGGTGCGGTTGCGGTCCCAGGGCGACAAATACACTCCAAACTTTAGTCCGTGACGGCGGCAAGCCTCGGACACCGCCCGCACCACGTCGCCCTGCCCGTCCTGAAAGGGGCTCTGCGCCACCGAATGGTCGGTGTAGGCACTGGGCCGCAGCGCAAAGCCGTCGTCGTGGTGCTTGCCGGTGAGAATCACTCCCTGAAAGCCCGCTTTTTGAGCACCGATACCCACTGATCGGCATCGAAATCGGTAGGGTTGAAGATGGCAGGGCTTTCGTCGCCGTTAAATCAAATTCTCTACAAAATTTAACCGTAGCTTCGCCCCATCATGAAGATTTTGATCGTGGAAGACAACCGCCACCTGGCGCAAAACGTGGAGACCTACCTGCAGGAGGAAGGAAATGTCTGCGCCGTGGCCTTCACCTACCACGCGGCGGTCGAAAAAGTGGTGTCGTTCGGCTACGACATCGTTATTCTGGACATTATGCTGCCCGACGGCAACGGCTTAGACGTGATCAACACCCTGCGCCGGGTCAACTCCGAAGCGGGCGTGCTGGTGGTGTCGGCCAAGGATTCGCTCGATGATAAAATCGCCGGACTCAACCTGGGGGCCGACGATTATTTGACCAAGCCGTTTCATCTGTCGGAGCTCAACGCCCGCATCAAGGCCATCTACCGCCGCAAGAACCTGGGCAACCACGATGAAATCCGCTGCCAGGAGCTTACCCTGCATCCCGAAGCCCGCACCCTGACGGTGCACGGCCGTCCGGTGGAACTCACCCAGAAAGAATACGAACTGCTGCTGTTCTTGCTCACCAACCAAAACCGGGTGGTCACCAAGCAGTCGATTGCTGAGTACCTGTGGGGCGACTACGTGGATTCGCTCAACTCGTTCGACTTCGTGTATCAGCACATCAAGAACCTGCGCAAGAAGCTGTTGCGGGCCGGAGGCGAGGATCACATCCGCACGGTGTACGGCATCGGTTACAAATTTACCAGCACTCTATGAACCTACTGCTAAAGACTTCGCTGCTGATTCTGCTGATCACCCTGGCGGTGTTCGGGCTGGGCAGCCTGGTGAGCTACCGCATCTTCGAGCGAGAAATCCAGATAGAAACCGACCGCTTTCTGAAGGGCCGGTTCTTCAGCCTGCAAGAGCGCCTGGAAGCGGGCGAACTGGCGCGCTCGTACACCGACGACAAACTAAGCATCGACACGCTGGCCTTCCGGCCGGACACGGTGGGGCGGGCGTCGTTTCGCCTCACCGATACCCTGGTGATGCACCGCTACCTGAAGCGGCTCGAGAGTAACCGTAAGCTGGTGGGCTACGCCCGGATAGACAGCACCTACTTGCAACTGAGCCTGTACGACGTGATCGTGGAGAGCGACGACATTATGGACGGGGTGGTGCGCTCGCTCACCTGGCTGTTTGTGCTGCTGGGCGGGGGCGTGATCATCGGCAGTTTCCTGATCTCCCGGGTGTTGCTGCGCCCCTTCCAGCAGACCTTGCAGGAAATCAGCCGGTTTAACCTCAGCGAAGCCCGTCCGCTGGCGCTGCCGCGCACCACCACCACCGAATTTAACCAACTGAACCGGTTTATCCGGCAGATGACCGACCAGATGCGGAGCGATTACCAGCGGGTGAAGGAGTTTTCGGAAAATGCATCGCACGAAATTCAGACGCCGCTGGCCGTGGCCAAGGGAAAGCTGGAGCTGTTGTCGCAGGGCGACGACCTCACCGCGGAGCACCTGGCGATGATCGGCACGGCCTACCAGGCGGTGGACGAAGTGTCGAAGCTGGCCAAGTCGCTGATGCTGCTCACCAAGATCGAGAACGCCGAGTTTTCGGATTTTCGGCCCATCGATGCCTCCGAGCAGCTTGACCGCACAGTGGCGGACTTCGACGAACTAGTGGTTCTCAAGGAACTGACGCTGACCACCGAAATTCACGACTCCGTTTCGCTGCACCATCACCCGGTGCTGTTCAAAATTCTTATCAATAACCTTATCACCAATGCCATCCGGCACAACCAGCGGGGAGGGGCCATCCGCATCCGGCTGCTCGCGACTGAGTTGTCGGTGTCCAACACCGGCGCGCCGCTTACGGCCGTTCCCGAGCAGCTTTTCGAGCGCTTCAAGAAAAACCAACAGTCCAGCGAGTCCTTGGGCTTGGGGTTATCTATCGTAAAGAAAATATGCGATATCAGCGGCTACGTGGTGCAGTATCAGTACGCTGAGGGCTGGCATACGGTGCGCATTTTCTTCGCGACCGCTCCCTCCTCAGAATTGCTTCAGAATTCGTACCCATTTGATTCAGAATCGGAACGTACTTTTACCAACGTTCCACCAAAAATTGACGCTCAATGAAATTATTGCCCATTTTTACTGCTCTACTCTGGTCTATTTTTACGTTTGCCTCTCACGATGGGCAGGCTACCGACCCCTCTGACACCGTCACCGTAAAACTGAGCGGCACCGTGCTGGATGCCGACAGCAAAGAACCCTTGGCCTTTGCTTCCGTGGCGGTACTCAATCCGGCGGATAGCGCCCTGATCAACGGTGTGGTGACCGATAATGCGGGTAGCTTTGCCCTGGAAACGGCCCGAAACATTTTTTTAGTGCGGGTCGATTATCTCTCCTACGCTCCGCAGTACTTTGCCAACCTATCGCCCTCATCCGACGGAACCGTCCGACTGGATAAAATCTACCTCCAAGCCTCGGATCAGGTGCTGGAGGAAGTAGAGATAAAAGGCCGCCGCGATCAGGTGGAAATGCTGCTCGATAAGAAGGTATTTAACGTGAGCGAAGACATCTCGCGCTTCGGAGGCAACGCCCAGAACGTGCTCGACAACATTCCGTCGGTGACGGTGGACGTAGACGGCAACGTGAGTCTGCGCGGTAGCGGCAACGTGCGTATCCTGATCAACGGCAAGCAGTCGGGGCTGGTGGGCATCAGCGGCCCCGATGCGTTGCGGCAGCTCTCCGCCAACCTGATCGAGCGCGTGGAGGTGGTCACCAACCCCTCGGCCCGCTACGACGCCGAAGGCACGGGCGGCATCATCAACATCGTGCTCAAAAAAGACCGCAAGCAGGGCATTAATGGTTCGTTCGACCTCTATGCCGGTTACCCCCAGAACTACAGCGGCACGGCCAACCTCAACTTCCGCCGCAACAAGGTGAATTTTTTCGGCAGCTACGGCTATCAGTACCGCAGTCGCCCGGGCAACTCCTACCAGCGGCGGGTGATCACCAATGCCGACGGCACCACCAGCACCCTGGTGCAGGACGATCAGTTTCTGCGCTCGGAGTATTCGCACACCCTGCGGGGCGGGCTCGATTACCTGATCAACGCCAAGAACACCCTCACTGGCTCGCTGTTGTACCGCACCGGACGGGGCAACAACGTGAATGACCTCAACCAGCTCGACTACGAAGGGGACGTTCTGGTGGGGGGCAAGATTCGCACCTTCCTCGAGCGGGAAACCGAGCCCAACATGGACTATAACCTGACCTACGAGCGAACCTTTGATCAGAAAGACCGGAAGCTGACCCTGGACGCCAATTATACCTACGGCTTCGAGGAAGAGCTGGCCGACATCAACGAGACGCCCTACGGCGACGCACCGGTGCTCGACCCGCTGGTCAGGCAGTTCTCGAGCATCACCGAGACGCAGGATAACTTGGTGCTGCAAGCCGACTACACCCACCCGCTGGCGGGCAAGGGAAGGCTCGACGCCGGTTACAAGAGCAGCATCCGCAACATTAACAATAATTTCTTTGTGGAGGAGCTGCGCGGCGAGCAGCGAGTAACCCTGTCCGAGGTGTCTAACCAGTTCGAGTACGACGAAGACATCCACGCGGCCTACGTGACGGTGGGCGACGACCGGGAGAAGTTTACTTACCAACTGGGAGTGCGCGCCGAGGCGACCCAGATCGGCACCCGGCTGGTGGACACCAACCAGGACACCACCAAAACCTACCTGAACGTGTTTCCGACGGGCCACTTTGCCTACAAGCTCAAGAACTACAATACGGTGCAGTTCAGTTACAGTCGGCGCATCAACCGCCCCTACTACCGCTCGCTGAGTCCGTTCTACAGCTACAATAACCCTCAGTACCTGCGGGTGGGCAACCCCGACTTGGACCCGGAGTTTACGCACTCGCTGGAGCTGAGCCACATGAAAAACTGGGCCCGCGCATCGCTCAGTTCGGCCGTGTTCTACCGCCACACCGACGGGGTCACCGAACGCATCGAGAGCATACGGACGATCAACGGCGAGGAAGTCACCTTCAGTCGACCGGAGAACCTATCGACCGAAGACGCGGTGGGGCTGGAGCTGGTGGCTTCTTCGGACCTGTTCGACTGGTGGAAGGTGAACGGCAGCGCCAACTTTTTTCGCAGTGTGACCGACGGCAGCAACCTGGGCCAAACCTTCTACGCCGAAACCTACAGCTGGTTTGCCCGCCTCAACTCCCGCCTGACGCTGGGAGCCTACGATGCACAGCTGATGTATAACTACCGGGCGGGCGCTCAGACCACGCAGGGGCGGCGCGAGCCTTTTGGTTACCTAGACGTGGCCGTGACCCGCGACGTGTGGGGCGAAAAAGGTACGCTGTCGCTCAAGGTGTCGGACGTGTTCAACTCGCGCGTTTACCGCAGCACATCGTCGGGCGAGAATTTCTTCATTGATCGCTCTTACCGACGCTCGGTGACGCAGGTAACTCTGGGGCTCACCTTCCGACTCAACCAACAAAAACAGCGGGGCGAACGGGGTGAACGAGGCGGGGGAGACGGAGGAGATGATTATTAGGGGATGTAAGTTTTCCTCTGATTGTTAACGAAAGGTAGAAAGCTTTCTTTGTAGAGTAATTTTGGTGGCGAATTTGTGAAAATTGCCGAAAATAGGGTATATCAGCATAGTTTCAAGCGTAGTATCTAATTTTTAACGTCGTTACTAAGATCAATAAAGCAAAAATAATCATCAAAATATACTATTAATGATTACGGATATTGCGTAAGTTTGTCGAGTTAAATGACAATCTAACCGTATGAAACTTCGCATTTTACTACTCTTTGGGCTGCTCGCTGTTAGTACCTGGGCTGTAGCCCAAGCGCAGCAGTCCGTGGCTCGGCAGTGGAACGAGGTGGTGCTGGAAGCTATCCGCCACGATTTTGCCCGTCCCACGGTGCACGCCCGCAACCTGTTCCACACCTCGGCCGCCATGTACGACGCTTGGGCGGCCTACGACGCCACCTCCGAACCCTACTTTTTGGGCAAGCAACGGCGTGGTCACTTCACTCCCTTTGACGGATTTTCTGCCCCCTCCGACGTGCAGGCGGCGCGGAACGAGGCCATCAGCTACGTCTGCTACCGATTGGTGGTGCACCGCTTCCGTAACAGTCCCGGTGCCGAAACCACCCGGGCCAACGCCGACAACCTGATGCAAACGCTCGGTTACGACCCAGGCTACACCGGCGAAGACTACCAGACCGGCCCACCCGCCGCGCTGGGCAATTATCTGGCCGCCCAAATCATCACCTACGGCCTGCAGGACGGTGCCAACGAAGAAGACGATTATCGCAACCTAAGCTACCAGTCGGTGAACCCGCCCCTGTTGCTGAGTCGATCGGGCAATCCGGACATTGTGGACCCCAACCGCTGGCAACCGCTGGCTTTTAATACTTTTATCGATCAGTCGGGCAACGTGATTCCGGGCGGCATGCCCGACTTTATCGGAGCCGAGTGGGGGCAGGTAGCTCCCTTTTCTCTACAGCCCACCGATCGCACGGTGTACCAAGACCGGGGCAACGACCTGTGGGTGTACCACGACCCGGGTGCCCCTTGTTACCTAAGTGATGAGGATGCCAACGACGAATACCAGTGGAATTTTGCGATGGTGACCCGTTGGTCGTCGCACCTCAGTCCCGACGACGGGGTGATGTGGGATATCTCACCGGCCAGCAGGGGCAACTTGTCCATCGATAACTTTCCAACCACCATTGCTGGCCTGAGAGAATTCTACCGAGCAGATCAGGGAGGAGATCCCGGACCAGGCTACGCCGTGAACCCGAAAACCAATCAGCCCTACGCCCCCCAAATGGTGGCCCGCGGCGATTACACCCGGGTGCTGGCCGAGTTCTGGGCCGACGGACCGGCTTCGGAAACTCCGCCCGGCCACTGGTTCACCATCTTGAACTACGTGACCGACCACCCCGCCCACGAGCGTCGCTTCCGGGGCGAAGGCGAATTGGTAGATCCGCTGGAGTGGGACGTTAAAGGCTATTTTGCTTTGGGCGGAGCCATGCACGACGCGGCGGTAACGGTGTGGAGCATCAAGGGGCGCTACGACTACATCCGTCCGATCTCAGCGATTCGCTACATGGCCGAGCGGGGGCAATCTACCGATCCCAATTTGCCGAGCTACGATCCCAACGGGCTGCCCCTCACCGAAGGGGCCGTTGAGGTGGTAGGGCCCGCGGATGCGCTGGCTGGCATGGACGGCGAAAACGTAGGCAAAATCAAGGTATACGCTTGGCGCGGTCATACCTACATTCCGGATACGCTTTCGACGGCTGGGGTAGGCTGGATTTTGGCCCAGGACTGGTGGCCCTACCAGCGGCCCACTTTTGTGACCCCGGCTTTTGCGGGCTACGTGTCGGGTCACTCTACCTTCTCACGTGCCGCCGCCGAGGTGCTTACGCTGCTTACCGGCGATGCATACTTCCCGGGTGGGATGAGCGAGTTTGTGGCCCGGCGAAACGAGTTTTTGTCGTTTGAAGAAGGGCCGAGCACCGACGTGGTGTTGCAGTGGGCCAGGTACACCGACGCCTCGGACCAGTGCAGTTTGTCGCGCATCTGGGGCGGTATCCACCCGCCGGTAGACGATATCCGGGGGCGCCTGATTGGCCAACAGATCGGGCAGGAAGCCTTTGTCTACGCCCAGCAGTACTTCGACAATACGGTGACGAGCACCGAGCCGGACGTGGTTGCCGCGTCCATGCTGGTGTATCCCAATCCGGTGGCCTCCGGAAGCACGATTCGGATTCAGGTTCCAACCAATGGGCAAGTATCGACGGTTCGCATTCGGTCAATCCAGGGATCGCAGCTGTGGGCGGGTAAGCCGGAGGTGACGAGCGCAGGCGAGCTTAAGGTGCTTCCGCCAACGTTACCGGCCGGAATCTATCTGCTGTCGGTGGAGGGGGCAACGGTTAGTGCTACCCAGAAGATTCTGGTGGAATGATATTTGGAAATAATCTACGCCATTTTTCAAGTACAGATTGATACAGTGCTACTTGATTCATGAAATAATATAATTCCTCTTTCGGAAAGACACGAATAACAACTGAATTGTGACAACAATAGCAGGGACTAGTAGTTGACTATGGTATTAGGCAGTGCCACCTTTAGCTCATCGATCTGGGTGAGCGGCACTTCGTTATTGACAACAGACAAGACCTTTAGACCGCCAATTTTTCTAAGCTCATCCACCGGAAGAGACGTGAGCTGATTGTCGCTTAAATACAGATACTGTAGCGTAGTCAACTTACTGACTGTTTCAGGTAACTTAGTGATTTGGTTACGAGATACGTTGATATCGCGCAAATTCTCCGTATCAAACAGACTCTCAGGAATGGCGGTGAGATCATTAAAGGGTAGATAAAGAAGCTGCAGACGATTTAAATTACTCATATCCTCCGGTAACCGGACTAAGCGGTTGGAGGCCAGGTTCAGTTGCTCTAAAGCCAACAGGCACGGTAGCGGGTCATCAGCAAGGTTGGGGATTTAGGAGAACAGAATGCCCTAAGCTCGTGCTTCGTTTTGGGTAAATCAAATTCTCTACAAAATTTAACCGTAGCTTCGCCCCATCATGAAGATTTTGATCGTGGAAGACAACCGCCACCTGGCGCAAAACGTGGAAACCTACCTGCAGGAAGAAGGAAATGTCTGCGCCGTGGCCTTCACCTACCACGCGGCGGTCGAAAAAGTGGTGTCGTTCGGCTACGACATCGTTATTCTGGACATTATGCTGCCCGACGGCAACGGCTTAGACGTGATCAACACCCTGCGCCGGGTCAACTCCGAAGCGGGCGTGCTGGTGGTGTCGGCCAAGGATTCGCTCGATGATAAAATCGCCGGACTCAACCTGGGGGCCGACGATTATCTGACCAAGCCGTTTCATCTGTCGGAGCTCAACGCCCGCATCAAGGCCATCTACCGCCGCAAGAACCTGGGCAACCACGATGAAATCCGCTGCCAGGAGCTTACCCTGCATCCCGAAGCCCGCACCCTGACGGTGCACGGCCGTCCGGTGGAACTCACCCAGAAAGAATACGAACTGCTGCTGTTCTTGCTCACCAACCAAAACCGGGTGGTCACCAAGCAGTCGATTGCTGAGTACCTGTGGGGCGACTACGTGGATTCGCTCGACTCGTTCGACTTCGTGTATCAGCACATCAAGAACCTGCGCAAGAAGCTGCTGCGGGCCGGAGGCGAGGATCACATCCGCACGGTGTACGGCATCGGTTACAAATTTACCAGCACTCTATGAACCTACTGCTAAAGACTTCGCTGCTGATTCTGCTGATCACCCTGGCGGTGTTCGGGCTGGGCAGCCTGGTGAGCTACCGCATCTTCGAGCGGGAAATCCAGGTGGAAACCGACCGCTTTCTGAAGGGCCGGTTCTTCAGCCTGCAAGAGCGCCTGGAAGCGGGCGAACTGGCGCGCTCGTACACCGACGACAAACTAAGCATCGACACGCTGGCCTTCCGGCCGGACACGGTGGGGCGGGCGTCGTTTCGCCTCACCGATACCCTGGTGATGCACCGCTACCTGAAGCGGCTCGAGAGTAACCGCAAGCTGGTGGGTTACGCCCGGATAGACAGCACCTACTTGCAACTGAGCCTGTACGACGTGATCGTGGAGAGCGACGACATTATGGACGGGGTGGTGCGCTCGCTCACCTGGCTGTTTGTGCTGCTGGGCGGGGGCGTGATCATCGGCAGTTTCCTGATCTCCCGGGTGTTGCTGCGCCCCTTCCAGCAGACCTTGCAGGAAATCAGCCGGTTTAACCTCAGCGAAGCCCGTCCGCTGGCGCTGCCGCGCACCACCACCACCGAATTTAACCAACTGAACCGGTTTATCCGGCAGATGACCGACCAGATGCGGAGCGATTACCAGCGGGTGAAGGAGTTTTCGGAAAACGCATCGCACGAGATTCAGACGCCGCTGGCCGTGGCCAAGGGGAAGCTGGAACTGCTCTCGCAGGGCGACGACCTCACGGCGGAGCACCTGGCGATGATCGGCACGGCCTACCAGGCGGTGGACGAAGTGTCGAAGCTGGCCAAGTCGCTGATGCTGCTCACCAAGATCGAGAACGCCGAGTTTTCGGATTTTCGGTCCATCGATGCCTCCGAGCAGCTTGACCGCACAGTGGCGGACTTCGACGAACTAGTGGTTCTCAAGGAACTGACGCTGACCACCGAAATTCACGACTCCGTTTCGCTGCACCATCACCCGGTGCTGTTCAAAATTCTTATCAATAACCTTATCACCAATGCCATCCGGCACAACCAGCGGGGAGGGGCCATCCGCATCCGGCTGCTCGCGACTGAGTTGTCGGTGTCCAACACCGGCGCGCCGCTTACGGCCGTTCCCGAGCAGCTTTTCGAGCGCTTCAAGAAAAACCACCAGTCCAGCGAGTCCTTGGGCTTGGGGTTATCTATCGTAAAGAAAATATGCGATATCAGCGGCTACGTGGTGCAGTATCAGTACGCTGAGGGCTGGCATACGGTGCGCATTTTCTTCGCGACCGCTCCCTCCTCAGAATTGCTTCAGAATTCGTACCCATTTGATTCAGAATCGGAACGTACTTTTACCAACGTTCCACCAAAAATTGACGCTCAATGAAATTATTGCCCATTTTTACTGCTCTACTCTGGTCTATTTTTACGTTTGCCTCTCACGATGGGCAGGCTACCGACCCCTCTGACACCGTCACCGTAAAACTGAGCGGCACCGTGCTGGACGCCGACAGCAAAGAACCCTTGGCCTTTGCTTCCGTGGCGGTGCTCAATCCGGCGGATAGCGCCCTGATCGACGGTGTGGTGACCGATAATGCGGGTAGCTTTGCCCTGGAAACGGCCCGAAACATTTTTTTAGTGCGGGTCGATTATCTCTCCTACGCTCCGCAGTACTTTGCCAACTTATCGCCCTCATCCGACGGAACCGTCCGACTGGATAAAATCTACCTCCAAGCCTCGGATCAGGTGCTGGAGGAAGTAGAGATAAAAGGCCGCCGCGATCAGGTGGAAATGCTGCTCGATAAGAAGGTATTTAACGTGAGCGAAGACATCTCGCGCTTCGGAGGCAACGCCCAGAACGTGCTGGACAATATTCCGTCGGTGACGGTGGACGTAGACGGCAACGTGAGTCTGCGCGGCAGCGGCAACGTGCGTATTCTGATCAACGGCAAGCAGTCGGGGCTGGTGGGCATCAGCGGCCCCGATGCGTTGCGGCAGCTCTCCGCCAACCTGATCGAGCGCGTGGAGGTGGTCACCAACCCCTCGGCCCGCTACGACGCCGAAGGCACGGGCGGCATCATCAACATCGTGCTCAAAAAAGACCGCAAGCAGGGCATTAATGGTTCGTTCAACCTCTATGCCGGTTACCCCCAAAACTACAGCGGCACGGCCAACCTCAACTTCCGCCGCAACAAGGTGAATTTTTTCGGCAGCTACGGCTATCAGTACCGCAGCCGCCCGGGCAACTCCTACCAGCGGCGGGTGATCACCAACGCCGACGGCACCACCAGCACCCTGGTGCAGGACGATCAGTTTCTGCGCTCAGAGTATTCGCACACCCTGCGGGGCGGGCTCGATTACCTGATCAACGCCAAGAACACCCTCACTGGCTCGCTGTTGTACCGCACCGGCCGGGGCAACAACGTGAATGACCTCAACCAGCTCGACTACGAAGGGGACGTTCTGGTGGGGGGCAAGATTCGCACCTTCCTCGAGCGGGAAACCGAGCCCAACATGGACTATAACCTGACCTACGAGCGAACCTTTGATCAGAAAGACCGGAAGCTGACCCTGGACGCCAATTATACCTACGGCTTCGAGGAAGAGCTGGCCGACATCAACGAGACGCCCTACGGCGACGCACCGGTGCTCGACCCGCTGGTCAGGCAGTTCTCGAGCATCACCGAGACGCAGGATAACTTGGTGCTGCAGGCCGACTACACCCATCCGCTGGCGGGCAAGGGAAGGCTCGACGCCGGTTACAAGAGCAGCATCCGCAACATTAACAATAATTTCTTTGTGGAGGAGCTGCGCGGCGAGCAGCGAGTAACCCTGTCCGAGGTGTCTAACCAGTTCGAGTACGACGAAGACATCCACGCGGCCTACGTGACGGTGGGCGACGACCGGGAGAAGTTTACTTACCAACTGGGAGTGCGCGCCGAGGCGACCCAGATCGGCACCCGGCTGGTGGACACCAACCAGGACACCACCAAAACCTACCTGAACGTGTTTCCGACGGGCCACTTTGCCTACAAGCTCAAGAACTACAATACGGTGCAGTTCAGTTACAGTCGGCGCATCAACCGCCCCTACTACCGCTCGCTGAGTCCGTTCTACAGCTACAATAACCCTCAGTACCTGCGGGTGGGCAACCCCGACTTGGACCCGGAGTTTACGCACTCGCTGGAGCTGAGCCACATGAAAAACTGGGCCCGCGCATCGCTCAGTTCGGCCGTGTTCTACCGCCACACCGACGGGGTCACCGAACGCATCGAGAGCATCCGGACGATCAACGGCGAGGAAGTCACCTTCAGTCGACCGGAGAACCTATCGACCGAAGACGCGGTGGGGCTGGAGCTGGTGGCTTCTTCGGACCTGTTCGACTGGTGGAAGGTGAACGGCAGCGCCAACTTTTTTCGCAGTGTGACCGACGGCAGCAACCTGGGCCAAAACTTCTACGCCGAAACCTACAGCTGGTTTGCCCGCCTCAACTCCCGCCTGACGCTGGGAGCCTACGATGCACAGCTGATGTATAACTACCGGGCGGGCGCTCAGACCACGCAGGGGCGGCGCGAGCCTTTTGGTTACCTAGACGTGGCCGTGACCCGCGACGTGTGGGGCGAAAAAGGTACGCTGTCGCTCAAGGTGTCGGACGTGTTCAACTCGCGCGTTTACCGCAGCACATCGTCGGGCGAGAATTTCTTCATTGATCGCTCTTACCGACGCTCGGTGACGCAGGTAACCCTGGGGCTCACCTTCCGACTCAACCAACAAAAACAGCGGGGCGAACGGGGTGAACGAGGCGGGGGAGACGGAGGAGATGATTATTAGGGAATGTAAGTTTTCCTCTGATTGTTAACGAAAGGTAGAAAGCTTTCTTTGTAGAATAATTTTGGTGGCGAATTTGTGAAAATTGCCGAAAATAGGGTATATCAGCATAGTTTCAAGCGTAGTATCTAATTTTTAACGTCGTTACTAAGATCAATAAAGCAAAAATAATCATCAAAATATACTATTAATGATTACGGATATTGCGTAAGTTTGTCGAGTTAAATGACAATCTAACCGTATGAAACTTCGCATTTTACTACTCTTTGGGCTGCTCGCTGTTAGTACCTGGGTTGTAGCCCAAGCGCAGCAGTCCGTGGCTCGGCAGTGGAACGAGGTGGTGCTGGAAGCTATCCGCCACGATTTTGCCCGTCCCACGGTGCACGCCCGCAACCTGTTCCACACCTCGGCCGCCATGTACGACGCTTGGGCGGCCTACGACGCCACCTCCGAACCCTACTTTTTGGGCAAGCAACGGCGTGGTCACTTCACTCCCTTTGACGGATTTTCTGCCCCCTCCGACGTGCAGGCGGCGCGGAACGAGGCCATCAGCTACGCCTGCTACCGATTGGTGGTGCACCGCTTCCGTAACAGTCCCGGTGCCGAAACCACCCGGGCCAACGCCGACAATCTGATGCAAACGCTCGGTTACGACCCGGCTTACACCGGCGAAGACTACCAGACCGGCCCACCCGCCGCGCTGGGCAATTATCTAGCCGCCCAAATCATCACCTACGGCCTGCAGGACGGTGCCAACGAAGAAGACGATTATCGCAACCTAAGCTACCAATCGTTGAACCCGCCCCTGTTGCTGAGTCGCTCGGGCAATCCGGACATTGTGGACCCCAACCGCTGGCAACCGCTGGCTTTTAATACTTTTATCGATCAGTCGGGCAACGTGATTCCGGGCGGCATGCCCGACTTTATCGGAGCCGAGTGGGGGCAGGTAGCTCCCTTTTCTCTACAGCCCACCGATCGCACGGTGTACCAAGACCGGGGCAACGACCTGTGGGTGTACCACGACCCGGGTGCCCCTTGTTACCTAAGTGATGAGGATGCCAACGACGAATACCAGTGGAATTTTGCGATGGTGACCCGTTGGTCGTCGCACCTCAGTCCCGACGACGGGGTGATGTGGGATATCTCACCGGCCAGCAGGGGCAACTTGTCCATCGATAACTTTCCAACCACCATTGCTGGCCTGAGAGAATTCTACCGAGCAGATCAGGGAGGAGATCCCGGACCAGGCTACGCCGTGAACCCGAAAACCAATCAGCCCTACGCCCCCCAAATGGTGGCCCGCGGCGATTACACCCGGGTGCTGGCCGAGTTCTGGGCCGACGGACCGGCTTCGGAAACTCCGCCCGGCCACTGGTTCACCATCCTGAACTACGTGACCGACCACCCCGCCCACGAGCGTCGCTTCCGGGGCGAAGGCGAATTGGTAGATCCGCTGGAGTGGGACGTGAAGAGCTACTTCGCGTTGGGCGGAGCCATGCACGACGCGGCGGTAACGGTGTGGAGCATCAAGGGGCGCTACGACTACATTCGTCCGATCTCCGCCATCCGCTACATGGCCGAGCGGGGGCAATCTACCGATCCCAATTTGCCGAGCTACGATCCCAACGGACTGCCCCTCACCGAAGGGGCCGTTGAGGTGGTAGGGCCCGCGGATGCGCTGGCTGGCATGGATGGCGAAAACGTAGGCAAGATCAAAGTGTACGCTTGGCGCGGTCATACCTACATTCCGGATACGCTTTCAACGGCTGGGGTAGGCTGGATTTTGGCCCAGGACTGGTGGCCCTACCAGCGGCCCACTTTTGTGACCCCGGCTTTTGCGGGCTACGTGTCGGGTCACTCCACCTTCTCGCGTGCCGCCGCCGAGGTGCTCACCCTGCTCACCGGCGATGCATACTTCCCGGGTGGGATGAGCGAGTTTGTGGCCCGGCGAAACGAGTTTTTGTCGTTTGAAGAAGGGCCGAGCACCGACGTGGTGCTGCAGTGGGCCAGGTACACCGACGCCTCGGACCAGTGTAGTTTGTCGCGCATCTGGGGGGGCATCCACCCGCCGGTAGACGATATCCAGGGGCGACTGATTGGCCAACAGATCGGGCAGGAAGCCTTCGTCTACGCCCAGCAGTACTTTGATAATACGGTGACGAGCACCGAGCCGGACGTGGTTGCCGCGTCCATGCTGGTGTATCCCAATCCGGTGGCCTCGGGAAGCACGATTCGGATTCAGGTGCCGACGACGGGCAAGTATCAACGGTTCGCATTCGGTCAATCCAGGGATCGCAGCTGTGGGCGGGTAAGCCGGAGGTGATAGGAGCAGGCGAGCTTGCAAGGTTCTTCCGCCAACGTTACCGGCCGGAATCTATCTGCTGTCGGTGGAAGGGGCAACGGTTAGTGCTACCCAGAAGATTCTGGTGGAATGATATTTGGAAATAATCTACGCCATTTTTCAAGTACAGATTGATACAGTGCTACTTGATTTATAAGATAATATAATTCCTCTTTCGGAAAGACACGAATAACAACTGAATTGTGACAACAATAGCAGGGACTAGTAGTTGACTATGGTATTAGGCAGTGCCACCTTTAGCTCATCGATCTGGGTGAGTGGCACTTCGTTATTGACAACAGACAAGACCTTTAGACCGCCAATTTTTCTAAGCTCATCCACCGGAAGAGACGTGAGCTGATTGTCGCTTAAATACAGATACTGTAGCGTAGTCAACTTACTGACTGTTTCAGGTAACTTAGTGATTTGGTTACGAGATACGTCGATATCGCGCAAATTCTCCGTATCAAACAGACTCTCAGGAATGGCGGTGAGATCATTAAAGGGTAGATAAAGAAGCTGCAGACGATTTAAATTACTCATATCCTCCGGTAACCGGACTAAGCGGTTGGAGGCCAGGTTCAGTTGCTCTAAAGCCAACAGTTGGTTCAGCGACGTCGGTAGTGTAGTGATAAGATTATCAACAACGTTGAGATCCACTAGCGATGCCAAATCTCCAATCGATTCAGGGAGCGATTCTAGTGCGTTATCGTATAAGTGAAGCGTCCGTAGCTGTTTAAGGTTACCAATATTAGTGGGTAGCGCATTGATAGTGGTTCGTTGAATATGTAGTCGCCTTAATGCCGAGCAGTTGCTCAGTTCTTCAGGAAGTACTACTGGTCCATTGTTTAAAAACAGTACTAGCGTTCTCAATTGTGATAGCTTTCCAATATCGCTGGGGATGGTATCAATAGCCGCGTTGAATATTACCAAGGAGTCTAGCTGGGATAAATCGCCTAATCTGCTGGGGAGTTTTACTACGTTTGCGTTTTCGATGATTAGGGTACGAAGATTCTTTGTCGCGCGCGGTAACTTCGTAGTTGTTGGTTGTAACGAGCTGCCAAGGGGCTATTTCGGTGACTTCCTCGCGGCACGAAACTACCGCAAGCATCAGTAAGAGCATCGGATACCTTTTCATAAGCGTAAAAGCTATTTTGACTGAGGTAAGAACTAAGGCGAGGCTATCAATTGCACCTGCCGACCAGGACATCTTTTTGCGTTGGGTTTACAGCGTTATTTGAAACAGCGTACTCCCCTGAAAAACCGTCTTGAATAAGTGGCCTGATACCACAAAAACTTTTCAAGTTAAGGTTGTCTTCGACGAGAACCCCGTATCCAACGTAGGTGATACTAGCAAGGCCATCCAGACTTTGCAACTTACTGTTACCCTGAATCGTCAATTGAGAGCCGATTGTTGAGAGGCGCGGTAAGTTGATGCTGAGTAGTGATTCGTTGAACCCCACGATCATGGTTTCAATCTTTTCAATCCCGCTTAATCCGTCCATGTTTTTCAGAGAAAGGTTATCCCAAACAATAAGGAACTCGGGTAGATTTGAAACCTGATTAAGACCGTCGAGCGTGGTTAGTGCGGAATTTCTTTGAATCTCTATTCGGGTGCCTACCGAGGACAGTTTGCTTAATCCTGCCACGCTAACGAGTGCATCATTAGTGCTTATCCACAACCCCCTTCCGACAGAAGAAAGGTTACTGAACGAATCCAGATTGAGAAGGGAGGTGTTGTTACCAAGGGTTAAATCTAGCCCTACGGAAGAAAGACTACTGAAACCGTCTATACTTCGTAGAGATTGGTTACTCCATACCCGTAAAATTTCCGGAATTGATGACAATCTGTTGAATCCGGTTATGGTAGAAAGGGTAGAATTATCACTAATGTAAATAGATGCTCCAACGTAGGTGAGGCTATCAAAACCATCAATGCTCCCTAAACGATCGTTACGCCCAATCACGAGACTTTGTCCTACCGAAGTAAGATCGTTTAAGGTATTAATAGTCAGCAACCCCTTATTAGAAATAACACTTAACCCACCCCCAACGAACGAAAGCTGATTTAGACCAGCCAAACTGGTAAGTTCATCATTGTTATGGATGGACAAGTCGCCTTCAACCCGGCGGAGTTTACTGAGCCCTTCCAGCGAACGGATCTCCGGACCTTCTCCTTGATCTGAATCAATGAGTAGATTGCCGGTAACTTTTTCTAAGCCCTGATGACCAAAGTTATCTACTTCTTCTTGCGTAGATAGTAGTAGGTCTCCTTCAAAAGTCCTTACCGCCTCGTTTTCTTCTTGACAGGCGGTCCAGAGTAGCGCACTAGCTACCAGAAAAATCCAACGTTTTAATCGTATTTGCTTCACTGTTTAATATTGTTTAGGTTTCAGAAATAATAAAAGTCTTTACTACTATAGACGGCTCTTTAGCGAAAAGTAACGCTTACTACCTAAATTTTTTTCTATGGACTTATCAGCCTTCTCTGATCAAGATCTTATGGGAAGATTTACATGAATAAAAATACTGATTGCTTTTTTACTCTTTAATTCTAATTCCGATAAATTGATCATCATACCGTTCTGTAGATCCATAGTTTACCGTAGCTATAGCTTACTGATAGGGTATCCAAACCGTTTGAGTCGCAGCCAAGCTGCCGGACCTTTGCATTCATCTATGAAGTCTTCGTAGGCAGCGAAACGCATAGCTTGGGCACCTCTTGACATCTGAAAGGATTCTTCGTACTGCTCAAATAGCAGCCTTTGTTAATATTTACAAGCTCAAACCCTCCGAAGGGCTCGGTAGACGGGTCTTCCTTTACTGAGATGTAGCGTACCTCCACCACCTGCGTATTGTCGTTGGGATTACTAGCAAAGGCCCCGCGGTAGCGGCCTACAATCGGGGCTTCGCTCCAAGGAATCACCTGCAACACCTGCTCCACGGTATCCATGCCATTATCACCCACCAAACAAGGATTGGGGGTGCCCTCGGCAATCAAGCGCACATTAATAGGGCCTACGGCATCTTCCAGAAAACGCAGCGTCACTCTACTGGAGGTGAACACCCGGTCGTCTTCACCGATGGTCCACTGATACGATTGATAGCCACGCCCCTGGGTTTCAAAGGTCACTTCGTTGTAGAGCAGGATACGGTCGGTTTCAATCAGGCTGTCGCCCACGTGCTCCTTCATCACAATCTGGGCCGTGAAGGGCTGCGCTTCGGCGCAGGGATCGGGCACGGGTTCTACGTTCTGTTCCTGGCAGGCCAGACAGAGCGTGCTGACTAACCCCGTTAAAATCTGCTTGGCAAGAAATTTTTTCTTCATTGTTGCTGAGTATATTTTGAAATAAGCACCTTCTATATAGTAAAGACTGCCCTTTAGCAAAAAGTAACGCTTACTACCAAAACTATTTTTGTATGAACCTATCCCACCTCAGCGACCAGGAACTGATCGATCGGCTCCGGCAGCAGATGGAACCCCGCCTGCTCAACGAATTGCTTACCCGGCACCAAAAACCCATTGTGCAGGGCTGCTATCGCCACCTCAAAAACCACGATGAAGCCCAGGACGTGTCCCAGGAAGTGATGATTCGGATCATGACCAAGCTGCCCAAGTTTTCGGGGAGATGGAACCTTTACTGCCTGGCGCGATAAGATTATCTACAACCGTTGCGCAGACCATCTCAAGCAAGACAAGGGGTTGCTGCACCAAGAAATATCGGAGAAAATCATTGACTTGCTAGCGGATGAGCTAGACGCCGATAACGAAGAGATTCCCACGATAGAAGAGCTTAGCGAACTCATGGAGCAGATTAGCGGCGAAGCCAAGCGGATTTTGCTGCTCAAGTACGAGCAAGGGTGGTCGGGAAAGGCCATTGAGGAAGCTTTGCACCTTTCGGAAGGAGCCGTGAAGATGCGCCTCACCCGGGCGCGCCTGAAACTGCAACAGTTGCTGAAGAAGCGTCGCGTTAGCTCAGAAAAGTAGGGCTGTACGCCAGCGCTGATCACGAATGCGGGTGTTTCGATCATTGAATAACCTCTTGTTGCCACTGATCTAAGGCTTTCTGCTTAGCGTTGAAATTGAGTCCGACCGCCCGCACGATCTTGCCCCCCCCCACGTACGGCTGAGCATAGCCCCGTTCTTTGATCTGTTCCAAAGCAGCTTTGGCGCTGTTGTCTAGCTTGAACTCCAGCACGTAGATTATATCCGGCGTGTGTACCACCGCGTCTGGCCGACCCTTCGCCTGACTCACCTCTACTTGCACAAAGGTGCCTACCAAGCTTAGGGCCAAGAACGTGACCGACTGACAGTAAGCTTCCCGGTCGGCAATGAAAATTTGATAAGGAATACTGGCAAACAAACTGTTCAATGCCTGAACAAAACCGGCCAAATCTTCCTGCTCCAACGCTTGCTTCATCTGTTGAGCACGTACGGGCACTTCCGAAGCGTAACTTTGGGTATACTCAGCTAGAAGATAGCGTAGCAGTGAGTCGCGCACTTCTCGGTTAGGGTACGATAGCGTGTAGAGAAGTGGGGATCTAGGGATTTGAGCACGGAAAAGAAATTTTTGAGCACCTCTCGGTTCGCTTTTGCCTGCTTGATGTCGTCCAGGTAGTCCAGAATCGGCTTGTCATACTCATCGATCAAGATCACCACCCGGCCGTGCTGCTGGGAGAGTTTGGTGACGAGTTCGCGAAACTGATTCGGATACGGGGCTTCACGCAACGTAATTTGGAAGGCTTCGGCTTGGTAATTGAGTTCGTTCTTTAAAAAGGCTTCCAGCCCGGATATTTTGTAACTGGCGTTGTTAAAGCGAAAATCCAGTACGGCGTACGTTTGGCTCCAGTCCCAGCGGTCGTGGATCCAGAGTCCCTCAAAAAGCGTTTGATGGCCCCGGAAGAGTTCAGCCAGGGTAGAAACCAGCAAACTTTTACCAAAGCGGCGCGGGCGGGAGAGAAAGTAGTACCCGCCCCCTTGGGTAAGCTGATAGATCAATTCGGTTTTGTCTACGTACACAAAGCCTCCTTCGCGGAGCTTACCAAAATCCTGAATGCCAATGGGGAGCTTTTCCATACCCTAAAGATAACGTTTTATCCTTCCTGAAACGTGCCCCCGCGCCCTAAGTCAACGCAACTCCAGCAGCGCCACGTTCTCCACGTGGTGCGTATGCGGAAACATATCCACCGGCTGCATTTGCTTCACATCGTACTTGGCGGCTAGCATCGCCACGTCGCGGGCCTGGGTGGCAGGGTTGCAACTGATGTAGACGATGCGGGGTACGGCGATGGCCAGCAACTGCTTCACCACGTCGGGGTGCATCCCCGTGCGGGGCGGATCGGTGATGATCACGTTGGGCTTGCCGTGCTTTTCGATCAACTCAGGCTTGAGCAAATCCTTGATATCGCCCGCCACAAACTGGGCGTTCTCGATGCCGTTGATCTCACTATTCACCCGGGCATCGGCCACCGCGGTGCGCACGTACTCCAGGCCCACCACCCGCTGGCAGTGCGCCGCCACGAAGTTGGCGATGGTGCCGGTGCCCGAGTACAGGTCGTACACGTATTCTTGCCCGGTGAGCTGCGCCATCTCCAGGGCCACTTGGTAGAGCCGCTGCGCCTGCTCGGAATTGGTTTGATAGAACGACTGGGCGCTGATGCGGAACTGCAGCTCGCCCATGCGCTCGGTGAGGTAGGGCGTGCCGCTGTGGTGCTGCACGGTGAGGTCGTGGAAGGTATCGTTTTTCTTCGGGTTGATCACGTACTGCACCGCCGTGAGGTCGGGGAAGGTGGTTCGAATATGATCGAGCAGCGCGGTGATCGTGGGTTGCGCTTCTTCGGCCTGGGCGTCGCCACCGAACTGCACCAGCACCATCATCTCGCCGGTGCTCGTGCTGCGAATCATCAGCGTGCGCAACAGACCCTTGTGCCGCCGGGCATTGTAGTAGGAAATGTTGTGTTCCTTGGCGTAGCGATCAACCTCCAGCCGAATGGCGTTCGACGGATCAGCCTGCAAATAGCAGTGCTGAATGGGCAATACTTTTTCGAAGCTGCCCGGCATGTGGAATCCGAGCGCCCGACGGTCGTAGGTGATCTCTTTTTGGGCCAACTCCTCGCGGGTGAGCCACCGCTGATCCGAGAAGGTATACTCCAGCTTATTGCGGTAGTAGGTGGTCTGCTCCGAACCCAGCGTGGCGGGCACCTCGGGCAGGGGCACCTTGGCGATGCGCTCAAAGTGGTCGATCACCTGCTGCCGCTTGTAGTCTAGCTGCTGGGGGTAGGGGATATGCTGCCACTTGCAGCCCCCGCACACGCCGAAGTGCTCGCAGAACGGCTCCACCCGGTCTTCGGAGTAGTGGTGAAAATTCACCGCTTTTCCTTCCCAGTAAGCTTTTTTCTTGCGGGTGGTATGCACGTCCACCACGTCGCCCGGCGCCACGAAGGGCACAAACACCACGCGCTCGTTGTGCTTCACGATGCACTTGCCCTCGGCGGCCATGCGCTCCACGGTGGCCCGCTCAATCAATTCGTTCGCTGCTCTTTTCATGACTTTCAGGATGGAAATGTTTGTCACTAGTCCTTTGTCCCCTGTCGTTTGTGAATGTGACCAGTGACCAGTCACGAAAGTAGGGTTCTTTCCGCTGAGGATGAAGTACTTTTTCCGGAAATACCTGTATCTTAGCATTGGAACGCGCCCGAACGCTTGGTATTCGGGATAAGAATGGTGGTGCGATCAGAAAGCGCACCGTACGAAACTACACACGCATGCGAAAATTTTTGCTAGGAGCTTTGCTAATCCTGGGAAGTTTGATCTCGGCCCGGGCCAGCCATATTGTGGGAGGGGAGTTTGAACTTCGCCACGTAGAAGGTAACCGCTACGCGCTCAACCTAATCCAGTACTTCGACGAGGTGTTTGGCAACGACGATGCCGAAGACCAGGTCACCGAAGTATACATCTACCGCAAGAGCGACGATACCTTTGTGCGCTCGGTGCAGCTCATCAACGCCGGTTCAACCTTCGTACCCTACACCAACCCCGAGTGCAGTATCGACGAACTGCAAACCCGCCGCATTCTCTATACCGACACCCTGACGCTTCCCGCTAACCAATTTAACGATCCGGCGGGTTACTACGTGGTCTACGAACGCTGCTGCCGCAACTACAACGTGAACAATCTCCAATTCAACGGCACCGGTCAAACGTTCTACCTGGAGTTTCCGCCGGTGCAGCGCAACGGGCAGCCGTTCATCAACTCCACGCCCATTCTGTTCCCGCCCCTAAGCAACTACGCCTGCGTGAATCAAAATTTCTACTTTGATTTTGCGGGTAGCGATGTGGACGGCGACTCGCTGGTCTACTCACTGGTGGCTCCTTACAACAGTTCGGAGACCGATCCTATTCCCGAAAACTCTAACCCGCTACCCACTCCCAAACCACGGCCCCACGAGTCGGTAACGTTTGTGGACGGTATCGACGCTAGCAACATGGTGCCGGGCACTCCGCCGCTGCGCATCAACGAACGAGGCTTCCTGACCATTCGCCCCTCGCAAACGGGTTTGTTCGTGTTCGGGGTGCGGGCCGAGGAATATCGGAACGGAGAGAAGATTGGTGAGGTGCGGCGCGACTTCCAGATGCTGGTGATCGACTGCGACCCGGGTGACGCCCCGCAGATCACCGGGCAGGTGAAGGGCGAAACCACGGCTTACCAGGAGGGAACGGTGCTTAACTTCGGAGTGGACGACGAGAAGTGCCTGGAAATGTTTATTACCGATCCCGACATTGTAGCCGACGGCAGTGAGCAGGTCACCGTACGCGCCATTGGCGTCAACTTCGACCAGGATATCCAGGAGCTCATTCCGTTGTCGCTCACCGAGCTTTCGGGAAGCAACGATACGCTGGCCTTTGAGTTCTGTCTGCCCGAGTGCCCCTACACCGACGATGGCAGCCCGATGATTATCGACCTGGTGGCCTACGACGATGCCTGCAGCGTGCCGCTCACCGACACCCTGCGCATCACCGTGAACGTGGAAGGTCCCGAAAACGAAGATCCGTTCATCGTGGACAACCCCACCATTGTGAACGTGACGGTTGCTGCCGGAGAAGATTACGAACTACCTATCCAGGGTATTGATCCGGACGACGATCAACTGTCGCTCACGGCCGAAGGGGTGGGCTTTGAGTTGGCCGACTACGGCATGGAACTGCGCGAGGGGCTGCTGGTGCCGGGCGAGGTGCAGAAAACTTTCGTCTGGAACACCGATTGCGCCACTTTCCCGTTTGACCAGCGCGACGCGTTTGAGGTGATTATTCGCCTGAGCGACGACAGCGACTGCTCGTTCGGCGAACCCGACGAACTGCGCCTGCAGCTCAAGATCAACCTGCCCGAAAATAACCGTCCTAAGATCACCTTCGACGGCCTCACTGAAACCGAGATCGACGTGCGTATTGACGACGTGCTGCGCTTCGACGTGATTGCCGAAGAGCGCGACGGGGACTTTATGACGCTCACCGCCGAGGGGATAGGTTTCGCGCTGAATGATTTAGGCATCAACTTCCCGGGCAACTCGGGTATTCGCCGCATCAGTTCGCCCTTCAGTTGGGAGCTGTCGTGTCGCTCGATCGAGGCATTAGGAACTTACGAAATCGACTTCATCGCCCGCGACCAGAACCAGTGCGCGGTGCCCAGCGGCGACACTGTGCGGGTGCGGATCAACGTGCTGCCGCCCCAAAACCGTCCGCCCGAAGTGAGCTTGCGCAATGTGCGCAGCGACACCATCGTGGGCACGGTTGACCGCCCCATCAGCTTCGACGTGGTGGGTACCGACGAGGACGTGGACATCATTACCCTACGGCTCACCCAGGTGACGCTCGACGGCGAACCACTGGATGCCGAAGTGGTGAACTTTGGCTTCAACCCGGTGCGGGGCCGGGGACGGGTGGCCTCGCGCTTCTTCTGGGTGCCCGACTGTAGTCTGCTGCCGCCGGATTTTAACCGCGCCGAGTTTGCGCTCACCTTCGTGGTGGAGGACGACAAGTGCTTTAGCAACCAATCGGACACGGTGCGGGCCATTCTGGACATTGGCGTGTTCTCACTAGGCTTTCGATGAGTTCGAGCCGCATAACGCCTTCACGCCCAACCAAGACGGCTTCGGTGATTTCTTCTTTCTCGACTTCTGTAATGATCCGCAGGGCGGCTGCGACCTGCCGATCGGCAACTGCGCCAATGCGTTTGATCGCATTGAGATCTACAACCGCTGGGGCAAGCAGGTGTACGCCACGCGCGACACTAATTTTGAGTGGTACGCCGAGGGAATGGCCAGTGGGCCGTATTACTTCTTAGCGTTTTATACGCGAGAGACTTATAAAGGGAGGATTTACGTGCACGTGCCGGATACGGAGTAGCAGCAGCGTCGTGGTTTCACCAACGTTTTGCTTACCGTGAATGCGCTTCTTCGGTGACCGCCTTTGACCATTCGGTAGGGCTATCTTCTCGGCCGGTGATGGCAATTTGAATAAACTCTTGGTCCGGACTAGCCCCGTACCAGTGGGGCACGTCGGGAGGATACCTCACCACGTCGCCTTTTTTGATAATTCGCTTCGGACTACCTTTCTCTTGGTAGCAACCAACGCCTCCCGTTGCTACAATGATCTGTCCGTCAGGATGGAGATACCAATTCGTTCTCGCTCCCGGCGCAAAGGTAACGATGCCTACTGCGTTGTTGTTAGTGTTATCGGCGGTGACCAGGGAAGTGAGCCATGCGATGTCGGTGAAGTTATCGTTGGTGGTTTTTTCGCCTTTGGGGGAAGATCAAATCTCGTTCGCTATTAAAGCTACTTTTGTTTTGATCATCAGCACTGCTACAGGAGACGATGGCGCTGGCGAACGGAGCCACTACCTTATTCATTCAAGGGGTAGCAAGGCGAGGCTGTTGTTTTGATTCATCGGAATCACCAGTTGGTTGGCTCCGACATCGTAGCACATCGAGGCGGCATTGGGAATGTTGGTGGCGATCAGCTCGGCGGAAGCACCCGGACGAATGCGGGATACTCCTCCGTGTCGGACACTGCATACGTACTTTGTGCCATCGGGCATGATCACCAGTCCGTCGCTTCCGGCTTGGGCCGCGTTTTCGGTTTTCAACAATTCCCCGCTTTCTGAAAATGTCAGTACCTCGGCGTTTCCGTAATTAGCCACGACAATGTTTCCCTCCGGATCAAAGGCAATACCGTTAGGGGCGTTGAGCGGCTTGCCCTGCACGAAAACCGTGGCCTCGCCACCGGGGGTCACCTTCCAAACCCTCCAAGTGTCGGGATTGGGATTTTCACCCGAATAATCACCCGTCTGGGTGGCGTAAACGGTGCCATCTTCCTTCACTTCGATGTCATTGATCCACGGAGAATCCTCGATTCGGATTTCCTTTACCGGCTTACCCGTCTTCATGTCAAACTGACGAACGACGGCCACACTGGGATCATCATCACCGGTACCGCCATCCCGATCAGCCACGTATAGCATACCATTCATGATATCACTACCGAACGGTTCATTTAATACGAGGGGAGGAGACAAGGTTTTTCGTTCATCGGAGTTCTGAAGGCCGATCCAGCGCAGGGTGTGCACCGATCCGTCGTGGTTGATGAGGGAAACCCAGGCATCGTTGGTCTGGATGTTCTGCGACGCACCCCGGTTGGGTACCACAATGAGATCGCGCTCCGGGTCATACGAACAGCTCTCCGCTCCGTAGATGCCCCCGTAGACTGTTACGTTCGATGAAATCGGCTCAAAGGTGCCATCCGCCGCGGACATACCCAGCGGATTTCCCACCGGATACGGCTCTGTTTCCGGCGTCTGCTGGGCCAATACCGGATTGGTCAGGATGCTCATCCCCATTATGATAGTAAGTGCCAATGGGACTTGATTTCTGTAAGCTTTTCTCTTTTTCATGGTGCTATTACTTTGAAATTAAACTTGTTATTTCTGCGGAGGTGCTTCTACTCCCGAAAAGGCCAGTACGCGGTCCGGTAGGCGCTGCCCGCGAACTTCGATGGCCCGGACCGCCGTATTGAGTTCGGCTATCTCGGCGGGGGTGAATTGAACCTCCGCCGCGCCGATGTTCTCTTGCATATGTGCCATTTGCGTAGTGCCGGGAATGGGCACGATCCAAGGCTTTTGCGCCATCAGCCAGGCCAGGGCGATCTGAGCAGAAGAGGCATCCCTAGATGACTACCAGAGTCAATAATTAGAGAGTAGCTTTCAATAGTTCTTCACAACTCTTTACCGTCAGTTCGCGAAGTCACCAGTTCGTAGTCGGTCTGTTGTGCTAGACTCAGTACTCGGGAAGAATAGGTAAATAATGGATACTCTTTGTTCAGTACCGAGACGAGCACGTTAGCATTAAGGAATAATTTCAAGGTCGCTCGTGATATTCTTGCTTTAGTGTACGACGAGAACGTCAGCGGTAAGTAGCTTCCCCTTCGGCTATCTGCAATACCCAATCAGCAACAGGGAACTCTTCTAAGGTCTTGTAGTCACCCGTAGTGATTTGCCGATACAAAAACTCAGTAAGACGAGATAAGCTGACATTATGTTCAGCAGCGGAAACTTTTGCCTGCTTAATCACTTCGCTGTCGAAGTGTAGGGTAACTTTAGTATCCATTCTTTCCTTCCGATTAAGTATTACGTCAAAAATGAAAATTTACTACGAATAAAAATAATTGGCACGCCTTCTTTTTATGAAGTCAGACCAACCTAGAATGTTGTTAAGAAAGGCATCTTGGCTAAAGCCGCACAATATTCAACCGCCGCTTCCCCCGCAAGCGGGTCTTGGTAGGAATAAACCACTTGGCCAGCAGTCCCGCCCCAATCAGTGAACCACTCAGCACCAGCGTGCCCCGGTCGAACTCTCGGCTGTTCACTATATCGAGCACCAGGTAGCCTGAACCAGCGATAAGCAGGAGCGGAGAAATCTTATGGCGTAATGGGTACCAGTTTTGCTTGTCATCGTGGTAGATGTGCGTGATATCGCTCACCCGCACCCGGTAGTGCTCGAAGAGAATAACGCTATCCTGTAACTCCTGAATGCGGCCGGTAAACTTGCTCCGGTCGCCCCGCAGCTGCAGCGAGATTTCGTCGCCCGGATAGTAGAACGCCCGGCGATTGCGACTTTTCTCGAACATCAAAAAAGACGAAGCCTGACCGTATCCGCTCGTGTATGTCAGCAACAGCAGCAGTACGATTGTCAGACTTCTGGTCATGCTTAACCGGATAATTTGTTAGCTGTACTGTCCAGCCAATTCGCTGCGTACTTGCTCCAGCAGCTGCTTGGTCGCCTTGATGCCTTCTTCTTCACTCAGGCCGCTACCCTCGTACTCCACGCCCACGAAGCCCCGGTAGCCTGCGTCCAGCACGATGCGCATCATCTTTTCGTAGTCAATTTCAGCCTCTAGCCCCTGATCATCGAAGTCGTAGGTTTTGGCACTCACCGACTTGGCGTAGGGCATCAGTTCGGACACTCCTTGGTAGCGGTCGTATTCGTCCAGGCAGCCCAATGGCTGGGGATTTTCGGCGGTGGGCGCTTCGCGTTCCAGGCAGAAGTTGCCGAAGTCGGGCAGCGTTCCTACGGCCGGGCTATTCACCAGCTTCATCACTCCGGCTAGCCACTCGCCGTTGCTCGACAGTCCACCGTGGTTCTCCACGATGATATCAACGCCTTGTTGGGATCCGTATTCAGCCAGTTGGCTGAGACCGTCCGCGGCGCGCTGCTGCTGCTCTTCGTAGGTGCCACTGCTCTGGGCGTTCACGCGGATGGAGTGGCAGCCCAAAAATTTAGCCGCATCGATCCACTTGTGGTGGTTTTGCACGGCCTGCTGCCGCTCGGCCTCGTCGGCGTTACCCAGTTCGCCCTCGGCATCACACATGATGATCAGCGGCTGCACTCCGGCCTCCGCGCAGCGGTTTTTAAGTTCGGTCAGGTAGTCGGTGTCTTCCGCCTTGTCGTAGAAGAAGGTGTTCACAAACTCCACTCCTTGGAACCCCATTTCGGCGGCTTTGGCCGGGAAGTCCAGGTTGGTCAATTCACTGTCGGCCACCAGAAAGGCGTAGTCGTTCTTGAGCTTGTTGCCAAACTCCGACCAGGGCAACTTCAGGGCGGCGGGGTTGAACAGCGCCTTGTGGAACGACCACTGGGCCAGTGAAATTTTGAACAGCGGTTCGGAAGTAGCACTAGCCACCGCGGTGGTGTCGCCTTCGGCAGCGGATTGGGAGGTGGGACTGCTACAGGCAGAGGATAATAAACCTAAACCAGCGGAGCCGAGTCCGGCCGAGAGCAGCGTAGAGCGCTTAATGAAGATTCGTCGTTGCATCGTTTTTTTCGGGCTAATGTACAACTTCTTACGAATTGTTGCTCGAATTTGCGAGGACGTCGCGTAGGAGCTAATCAATTCGCGTCAGAAATCGCTTACTCTGCCCCCTTCTTCGTACTTTTGTCTTTTTAGTCCATAGTCGACAGTCGATAGTCCATAGGCAGTTCTACTATCGGCTGTCGACTGTGGACTATCGACTAATAACCAACCCAACCACCGTGATCAGCTTTTACCCCGGTCCTTCTCGTGTCTACTCAGCGGTGCCCCGCTACGTGCAGGAAGCCTACGAGGAGGGCGTGCTCAGCATCAATCACCGCAGTCCAGAGTTTGTCGCTATTTCTCAGCGAACCGTTGCTCTGGTCAAGGAAAAATTGGGTGTGCCGGACGATTATACCGTTTTCTACGCATCATCGGCCACCGAGTGCTGGGAGATCATTAGCCAGTCGCTGGTGCGGCACTCGTCTTACCACGTGCACAACGGAGCGTTCGGGCAGAAGTGGTTTCGCTACGCCCAGCAGTTGCAGCCGCGGGCCGAGCAGTACGCTTTTAATTTTCAGCAATCCCTGCGGGCCAGCCAACTGGAGCCTTCGTCCGAAGCGGAAGTGATTTGCTTAACGCACAACGAAACCTCGAACGGAACGGCGCTGCCTCTTGCCACGCTGGCCGACGTGCGCATTCGGTTTCCTCAACCACTCATTGCGGTGGATGCCACTTCGTCGCTGGCGGGAGTGGAGCTGCCCATTGCCCTGGCCGACGTATGGTACGCCTCGGTGCAAAAGTGCTTCGGACTGCCCGCCGGGATGGCCGTGCTCATCTGCTCGCCCCGGGCGCTGGAAAAGGCGCAGCGGGTGGGCGAGAACCGGCACTACAACAGCTTGCTGTATATGCAGGAACAAATGCAGCGCTGGCAAACCACCCACACTCCCAACGTGCTGGGTATTTATCTACTCATGCGCACCCTGGAAGATCGGGCGGCAATTGGTGAAGTAGATGCCCAAACCCAGGAGCGCTATCAACAGTGGGTGGATTTTCTGTCGGATATGAAAAAAATTCACTTACTAGTTAACGACCCAGCCCTGCGTTCGCGCACGGTTATTCCCATTGAGGCGGAGCCCGAAACGATTAATCAGTTGCGGGAGCAGGCTCGGCAAGCCGGAATCACGCTAGGCAACGGCTACGGCGATTTGAAGGCAACCACCCTGCGCATCGCCAACTTCCCCGCCATCCTCGACAAAGAAATCGAGCAGCTTAGAAATTTCTTACCGGGGTTTTAACCCTGACGTGTTACCGTATTTACTCATTCAATCAATCCCTCATTCATTCTTTTTCTTCATGCTCAACTTTAAAGATATTTTTTCGGTCACGCTTATTCTCTTTTCGGTCATTGATATCCTGGGTAGTCTGCCCGTGGTGATTGATCTGCGCAAAAAAACCGGCTCCATTCAGTCGGGCAAGGCCACGATTGTGTCGGGCGTGATTATGGTTGCCTTCTTATTTTTAGGAGATCGGATTTTGCGCTTGTTCGGCCTCGATGTGGCCTCCTTTGCGCTTGCGGGAGCGCTGGTGATGTTTCTGATCGGCATGGAAATGATCCTGGGTATTGAACTCTTCAAATCTGATCCGGAAAGCGACTCCCACGCTTCTATCGTACCCTTGGCCTTTCCGCTGATCGCCGGGGCGGGCACCATGACGACGCTCATCTCGTTGCGGGCGGCCTATAGCTATCCCAATATCCTAATCGGTATCGTAATAAATCTAATTTTGGTGTATATTGTCCTCAAATCGTCGGTGTGGTTGGAGAAAAAGATTGGTAAGCCCGGCTTCACCATTATCCGTAAAGTGTTCGGAATCATTCTGTTAGCCATTGCTATCAAACTAGTGACCAGTCAATTTGCCTAATTATTTCTATTTTTAAGTCAGGTGAACCAACCCACCGGCTAAACAACAGAACGGACCCAAAAAAACGCTACTTCATGATCACTATGTACACTGACGGGGCCTCGCGGGGCAACCCGGGCCGGGGAGGATACGGCACCATTCTGATGTACCAACAACACCGCAAAGAGCTGACCGCGGGCTACCGGCAGACCACCAACAACCGCATGGAGCTGCTGGCGGTGATCGTGGGACTAGAGGCCATCAAAAAGCCGGGATCGGAAGTGAAGGTTTTTTCGGATTCACGGTACGTGGTGGATGCCGTCGATAAGGGGTGGGTGTGGACGTGGCAGCGCAAGGGATTTAAGGGGAAGAAGAACCCGGATCTTTGGCGGCGGTTCATCAACGTCTACCAGCGCCACGACGTGAAAATGAACTGGATCAAGGGGCACTCGGGCATCCCGGAGAACGAGCGCTGCGATGAACTGGCGGTAGACAGTGCCGACGGACGCGATTTGCTGGTGGACGAAGGCTACGAACAGAGCGTTCAAAACATCTAAACTTACCATCAGTTACGCCTATACAACCACTTTTTATTCATTTCATCATTCACTCATTCGATTTCCCATGAAAGAAGAAGACCAAGTTCACCTGACCAATATTGCCAATTATATCAACGAAATAGAGGCCTACGTAGCGGGTATGGACTACCAGCAATTCGCCGACGAAGAGGAAGTGCGCATCACGGTGATGGAGAACCTACAGCACATCGGGCAAGCCACTGCGCTACTGTCGGATGAGTACCTGGAGCAGTACACCGCGGTGGATATCCAGGTTCTGGAAGTCTTTAAGGGAGCCAAGTTCAGTGACGGACTGGAGATAGACTTTCGCCCCACCTGGAGTATTATCCAGAACGACTTGCCCCTGTTTCGCGACAAAATTCTGACCGACACTGAGCGTATGGACGTGCCGAAGGGTGATGACATAAGTGATACGGCCTATAAGGCAGATCAAGAGTAACTTTTTTGCATTAGTCAGGGCAATTGGTCAATGATCTTTTTTAAGTCGCTGATTTCTTGTTCGCTGAGCTGCTCTTCTTTTACCAAAAAAGATAACAGCGTGGCCGGAGAATCTTCAAAGTAGCCGGACAATAACTTTTTGAGATAGACCTTTCGATAGGCGGCCTTGCTGATGATCGGAAAGTATTCGTGGGTTTTGCCGTAGGCCGTATAGCTTAAATAGCCCTTCTTTTCCAGGATACGCACCACCGATGAGATGGTGTTGTAGGGCGGTTTGGTTTTGCCCGGCATTGCTGCGATAATGTCCTTTACGAACGCCTTTTTCAACTTCCAGAAGAGTTGCATCACGCGTTCTTCCGTTTTGGTTAGTTCTTCCATTATTATCGTCGGTTAGTTAGCGGAACTACGGTGAACTCAATCGCTACGGTTTTGCTTGGCCCATCCGGGATCGGGTTGATGCCAACTTGCTCCGGATCAAAGTAACCCATTTCGGCGACAGCCCGCTGCGCTTTTATTAACTCGGCTCGGTTGAAGAGCTCCCCCGTCGAATGAGTTGCTGCAGACTTTTCAAATGGCGGATCAGCCGATACATTTTGTAAAGCAATCCGGTTGCGTACCCCAGCAACGCGCCATTAAGAGTAAAAGTGAGCACGCTAAAGGACGGGCCGGAGGTTGTGATCCCACCTGTTCCACTAGGAACTAACCAGCGGCTGGCATCCCAGGTTGCTGCCGCCGGAAGGGGTAAAACTTTATCGGCAGTCAGCCACGATAATAGGGCAGGGAGTGGGATGAGCGGAAGCAGCAGACTGAGCGCGACACTTGCCAGAAGATAGCGCCGCATCCAGGAAAAATGCGTAGACCGGGCCAAAAAGCCATGATACAGCAGGGCGAACACCGCCAGACACAAACTTGATTTCAGCAGATACAGAAGTAGACTAGCCATAGAAAAAGTAGTTAAACGTTTCAACAAAGCTAAAACTTAAATTCCAGTTTTACAACTTAAAAGTAAGTTATAAAACTGAAAAACCAGTTTATAGGGTTTATTTACAAAAAAACTGCCAAGCGATAACGGCTTGGCAGTACGAGAAATAACTACGAAACATCAATCGCCGTCGGTAGCTTGGGCTCTTCCATTTCGGTGATAGTCGGCTTCAGTACCCCAACTTCGTACTTGGCTTCAACTAATCAAACGACGGCATCAAACCGCACAACCCACCGCGAGCCAGCTACAATTCGATCTGATAAAAAAAGCTGCTGTAAAAAAAAGCCCCGTCAATTGGCGAGGCTTTTTTGTTGCTTATTGATTATCAGGATTTTATTACAATCCGATACCGTAGAACTGAGTTTCTTCCGGTTGATCAGGATAGACGCCCTCGATGAGCACTCCACCGCTTTCTTTCTTTACCACCTCGGTGAGGTCGTCCATTGATTTGATGGTCTTGTTGGCCACCCGGGTGATCACGAAGCCGGGGCGCACGCCCTGCTGCCGTAGCTTGCCCGGGTAGGTACGTACCACCTGCACGCCGGATTCCAGATCAAGTTCGCTTAGTTCTTCCTTGTTCAGTTCCTTGAACTGCGCTCCCAGCGATTCTAACTCGGAGCTTCGCTCGCGGCTGGCCATCATTTCGCTGCCTTCCATACCCTTGAGCTTCAGCGTGAAGGTCTGTTCTTCGCCGTCCCGCATCACAATCACGTCTACCTGATCGCCGGGTCGCTTGCGGCCTACGTACGATTGCAGTTCGGCGCTTTTGTTGGTGCGCTTTTCGTCCACTTGCACAATCACGTCACCTTCTTTCAAACCGGCTTCTGCTCCGGCCCCGCCGTCCATCACACCTCTGCACGTACACTCCGCGGCTCAGATCCAGATCAAACTCTTTGGCCGTGGCAGCATTCACGTCCACAATCTGCACTCCGATCAGGGCGCGCTGCACCTTGCCGTACTCTTTTAGGTCATCCACCACCTTCTTTACAATATTAGAAGGAACCGCAAAGGAGTAGCCCGCGTACGAACCGGTCGGACTCATAATGGCTGTGTTGATGCCGATTAAGTCACCGTCTACGTTGGTCAGCGCTCCGCCGCTGTTGCCGGGGTTCACCGCGGCATCGGTCTGAATGAACGACTCAATAGCGTACTGGTCCTGGCGTCGCAGGATATCAATATTGCGTCCGGTGGCACTCACAATGCCCGCGGTCACGGTAGAGTTGAGGCCCCGCAGGGGGTTTCCGCCGCCATCACCCATTCGCCTACCCGCACGTTGTCAGAGTTGGCCAGCGTGAGCGCCGGTAAGTCTTTCTCGTCAATTTTGATCAGGGCAACGTCGGTGGTGGGGTCGGCACCGATCACCTTGGCCACGTAGCTTCGGTTGTCAATGAGCACCACGGTGAGTTCGTCAGCGTCAGCCACCACGTGGTTGTTGGTCACAATGTAACCATCGGAGCTGATGATCACTCCCGAGCCGGAACCCGATCGGGGGCCTTGCTGCTGGGGCATGCCGCGAAACATGTCGCCAAATAAATCACGAAATGCTTCCGGAATCTGCTGCATGCGAGGATCTTCTTCACCTTCACTGGTGTCGTTTTGAGCAACCACTCCTTGGGTAGAGGTAATGTGCACCACCGCCGGAGTCACCTTCGCGGCCGCGGTCGTGAAGTCGAAGGCCACCGCTGCCGACGAAGTAGCGGGCCGGTCGTCATTCAGATAAGTGGCAAACGCGGTTTGCGTAGCCGGTTCAACCCGAATGGTTTGCGGGTCGCGAAGCAAAAAATGGTAAGCGGCCAGTGTCACCAAACTGGCAAACAGCGCCGCAATGAAAGGGGGAATTATGTTTTTCATGTTTCGTTTGTTATGGATTAAGGGTTACTGAAACTACTACTGCTGTTGAATACTTTGGTTTGATTCGGCTTCTAGTATTCATACGATACCCTAACAGGGTGGTTTGTCAAATGATTGCGCCGATGCCGTTAAAAATTGTTAAAGGGATAAATTTCGGGAATAGTACGATTATTCGCTTGGGACGTATAACTTTGCTCCATGGCAGAAACCATCCTGATCATCGACTTTGGCTCACAGTACACCCAACTGATTGCCCGTCGGGTGCGTGAGCTCAACGTCTACTGTGAAATTCACCCGTATCATCACCTCTCCGCCGCTCCCGCGGCCGATCAACTCAAAGGTGTGATCCTGTCGGGTAGTCCCTGTTCGGTGCTCAACGAAGCCGCACCGGATATTGATCTTGTCCCACTTTATGGGACGGGTGCCGGTGCTGGGCATTTGCTACGGAGCCCAACTGATGGCTCACACCCACGGGGGCGAGGTGGTTCCTTCCAGCATTCGTGAGTACGGCCGCGCCCGCCTGTCGCGCGTGGATACCCACGTGGGTCTGCTCAAAGAACTCACTCCCGACTCGGTGGTGTGGATGTCGCACGGGGATACCATTGCCCAGGTGCCCGAGGCTTTTGAGGTAATCGCCAGCACTCCCACCGTGGCGGTGGCCGCCTTTCAAAGTGCGCGACCAGGAAACCTACGGTATCCAGTTTCATCCCGAAGTGACGCACTCGGTAGAGGGAAAAACGGTGCTGCGTAACTTTGTGGTGCACCTGTGCGGTTGCGCCCAGGACTGGACGCCCGACATCTTTGTAGAAACCACCGTGGCGGCCTTGCAGCAGCGCTTGCAGGACGACCAAGTGGTGCTGGGACTTTCGGGTGGCGTGGATTCGTCGGTGGCCGCCATGCTGTTGCACCGGGCAATTGGTAAAGAACCTACACTGCATCTTCGTGGACAATGGCTTGCTGCGTAAGGACGAGTTTGAGCAGGTGCTGGACTCGTACCAGGGCATGGGGCTCAACGTGACCGGCGTAGATGCCAAAGACGAATTTTACCGGGCACTGGCGGGCGTGAGCGACCCGGAAGAAAAACGCAAGGCCATCGGCGGCACCTTCATCGAGGTGTTCGACCGCGAGGCCCACCGTATTCAAAACGTACTCTGGCTAGGGCAGGGCACTATTTACCCCGACGTGATCGAGTCGGTGTCGGTGAAGGGGCCGTCGGCCACCATCAAGTCGCACCACAACGTGGGCGGTTTGCCCGAAACCATGAACTTACAAGTGGTGGAGCCCCTGCGGATGCTCTTTAAAGACGAAGTGCGGGTGGTGGGTAAAACCCTGGACATCGCCGATGCGATTTTGCAGCGGCACCCTTTTCCCGGACCCGGGCTGGCCATTCGCATTCTGGGGGAAGTGACGCCCGAGCGCATCCGCATTTTGCAGGAGGTGGATCATATTTTTATTAGCGGACTTAAAGCGAATGACTTGTATAACGAAGTATGGCAGGCCGGGGCCATGCTATTGCCCATTCAGTCGGTGGGCGTGATGGGCGACGAGCGCACCTACGAGCAGGTGGTGGCGCTGCGCGCGGTGAGCAGCGTCGACGGCATGACGGCCGACTGGAGTCACCTACCCTACGATTTTCTGGGCGATGTTTCCAACGAAATTATTAACCGGGTGAAGGGAGTAAACCGGGTGGTGTACGATATCAGCTCCAAACCCCCGGCCACCATCGAGTGGGAATAGACGAACCAAGAAACCTATTTTCAGCAAATTACTTTTTCAGTTTTAGTTCAATCAGCATATTTATGAATACATTTATCAGGACGATCGGATGGAGCCTGCTGTTATTAGCTGGTATGCCCTTCGCTTTTGGGCAAGTAGGCAGCAGCACATCGGCACTATTCAAGGAACGCTACGAGCGCGGCAAGGAGCAGTACGAACGGGGCGAATATGCCTCTGCCATCGAGGCTTTCCGCTCGCTGAGCCGCACCGAAGACGGCAATCCTTACACAATTTACGCTTCCTTCTACTTTGCGCTGTCGGCCTTTCAGCAGCAAGATTACGCGCTGGCCAAGAATATGCTGTTGCAGATCAAGAGCAAGTACCCCAAGTGGAGCAAGATGAGCGACGTAGACTACTGGCTGGCCAACACCTACTTCGAACTAGACGACTACGCGCAGGCAATGTCTCTGACCAAATCGCTGGATCAACAGAAGGGAACCACCCGCAGCACGCTGGAAGACGCCCAGGCGATGCAGAAGTTTTACGTGTCGCGCCTCAACGATCCCGAGCGCTTGCGGGCATTGCTTGAAGACTACCCCCAGGATAAGCTGATCGCCACCCAGTTGGTGAAGCAATTGGTGACCAGTGGTGAGAATCTTGTCCTCAAAGATTCACTGGTGCAGGCTTTTGGTATCGATGAAACCACCTTCGGCGTGGCGTCTCAGGCGTCATCCATTAAAAAGGACGTGTATAACGTAGCGGCCTTTCTTCCCTTTTTCTACGACAAACTGATGGTAGAAAACGAGCGGGTAGGCAACGATTTCGTAGTAGAACTGTACCAAAGCATGCGTCTGGCGGCAAACGACTTGCAAAAGGAGGGAGTCAACGTGCAGCTATACGCCTACGATACCGAGCGCGACTACGACGCTACCCAGCGATTGCTCGAGAAAGACGAGATCAAGAACATGGACGTGATTATCGGGCCGCTGTTTCCGGGTCCCTTCCGGGCGGTGTCGGAGTTCACGCAGGAGCAGCAGATTTATATGTTCAATCCGATATCCACCAACCCCCTGGTGATGCAGGGCAACCCTTTTTCATTTCTTAACAAACCGAGTCTGCTGACCGAGGCCCGCCACGCCGCCCGCTTCGCCCGCGATACCCTTGACCGACCGGTGGCCGTAGTGGTTACCGACGACACCAAACAGGATACCGCCCGCGTAGGAGCGTTCATTCGCACCTTCCGGCAGAACGACCCGGACCGAGAAGTGCACCTGGAGGTGTTTCGGAGTTTCAACGTAGATGCCATCGAAGACTTTGTGGATACGCTGGTATACTACAGCGAGCGAAACGAAACGGAACCACCCGTGGTCTACGTGGCCTCTAACAACGATCTGGTGATCACCAACACCATCAGCGCGGTGGTGATGGCCAAGGCACCGGTCACGCTGATTGGTAACGACAGCTGGTTTGATATCACCAGTATCACCTACGAACAACTGGAAGAACTCAACGTTCACTTTTTGAGTCCCGGCCACACGGAGCATCGGCGTCGCAGCGTGAAAAAATTCGCGGAGACCTACCGAAAGAAGTACAATGCGGTGCCCAGCAAGTACGCGTACGCGGGCTACGATGCCATGTATTACATCGGACAGATGCTGCAGGAGTACGGCACCTACTTTCAGGAGTTTTATACCAGTGACAAACCGGTGAAGAGCCTTTTGTTTGCGGGATACAACTACTTTGAAGCGCAGGACAACCAAGTGGTTCCCATCATCCGCTTCGAGGATGGCGTGCTGCGCAAAGCGCAATCCAAAGAAGAGTAAGGGCCTATTTTTTCACTTTGCTTACCCCAATTCCAATGCTTATCACCGAACGAAGTAAGGAACTGTTTGCCCAGGCCCAGCGCGTGATTCCGGGCGGAGTGAACTCACCCGTGCGGGCGTTTAAGGCGGTAGGGGGCGACCCCTTGTTTATCCGTTCAGCCCAGGGGCCCTACGTATACGACGAAGACGGTAACGAGTATATCGAGCTGATCAACTCCTGGGGACCCATGATCCTGGGGCACGCCCACGAGCTGGTGCAGACGGCTATTCGAGAGGCATTGCCCGATTCATTCTCCTTCGGTGCCCCCACCCAACGCGAAATTGCCATCGCCGAACTAATCGTGAAGATGGTTCCGTCCGTCGAAAAGGTGCGGATGGTCAACTCCGGCACCGAAGCGGCCATGTCGGCGGCCCGTCTGGCGCGGGGCTACACCGGCCGCGACAAAATCGTGAAGTTCGAAGGCTGCTACCACGGACACGGCGACTCGTTCCTGATTGCCGCGGGCAGCGGAGCCATGACGGCGGGGGTGCCCAACAGTCCGGGCGTTACCAAAGGTACCGCCCAGGACACGTTGCTGGCCACCTACAACGACCTGGACAGCGTGCGCGCCCTCATCGATAGCAATCCGCAGCAGATCGCCATGATCATGGTGGAACCGGTGGCGGGCAATATGGGCTGCGTGCTGCCCGAAGAAGGGTTTCTGGAAGGCCTGCGGGAGCTCTGCACCGAGCACGGCATCCTGCTGATCTTCGACGAGGTGATGACCGGCTTTCGCCTGGCTCCGGGTGGCGCGCAGGAACGCTACGGGGTAATTCCCGACATGACGGCCCTCGGTAAAATCATCGGTGGCGGCTTGCCCGTAGGCGCTTACGGCGGCAAAGCCGAAGTGATGGATTTCGTCTCGCCAGTAGGACCGGTCTATCAGGCAGGAACATTGTCGGGCAACCCCATTGCGATGGCCGCCGGATACGCCATGCTGCAGCATCTGGATACGCACCCGGACGTTTATGAGCAAGTGGACCGCAGCACCACCGCCATCGTGGAGGGCTTTCGCGACAACCTGAAAAAACTAAACCTGAACTACACCATCAACCACGTGGGCTCCATGTTCAGCTTGTTCTTCACCGACCAGCCCGTCACCGACTTCCGCTCGGCCAGCACCTCGGACACCCAGCGCTTTGGTCACTACTTTCAGCAGATGCTCAGCCGGGGCATCTACCTGGCTCCCTCCCAGTTCGAAGCGTTGTTTATTAGCACCGCCCTCACCGACGAACTGATAGAGCGGATAGTGGAAGCCAACTACGCGTCGCTCAAGGCCATTCACTGAGTGACTTCCACCGGAAGGCACGTAGTCGCTCGTGAGATTTGCGACTGAACGAATACTTGGCTAATTTATCGGTTCATTCATCAAATCGAAAGCTAATCCGGGTTAACCTATGACGCGACGAGAAGCGCTTCACCGCGCCACTGCCTTGAGTGGATTAACCCTTTCCCCAGCCCTCTTTGCGGTGCTGGAAGGCTGTCAGGCCAGCACCGAACCCACGTGGACGCCCCAAACCCTCTCGCAGGGGCAATGGGCATTGGTCCGTCAGCTCGTTAATCGTATTCTTCCGGCCACCGACACTCCGGGAGCACTCGATTTGCAAGTGGACCGCTTTGTTGATCTCGCCCTTGGGCAGTTATTTACTGATGAACAGCGCCAGCATCTACTGGGACAAATGGATGACTATTCGTTGCAGGACGCTGCTTTTGCTGAGGATGAGCCCGCTATTGCTGACCAGAAGTTGCTACTGCTGGAACAGACCTACGCCGCCGAACGGGACGTAAAACCAGATGCTCCGCCTCCCTTCTTTCGCACCATCAAGCAACTCGCGCTCTTGGGTTACTTCACCTCCGAACCCGTGATGAAAAATCAAATGAACTACCACGCCGTGCCCGGAAGATACGTGGGTTGTACTAACTTGTCGGAGGACCCGCGCCTGTACGTAGACAACAACGTGTAGTTGGGCATCGCCGCCAATCATTTCGCTTGACCTAATAATAACTTTAACCTGCCCCACCTGATGAAAGATACGCATACCTACGATGCCATTGTGGTTGGTTCGGGCATCACCGGCGGCTGGGCGGCCAAGGAACTTACCGAAAAGGGACTTAAAACCCTGGTGCTGGAGCGAGGCCGAAAACTCGATCACGTGGCCGACTACACCAATACTTCAACCGCCCCCTGGCAGTTCGATTTGCGGGGGCAGGTGCCCGCCGAGATTAAGAAAGAATATCCGATCCAGTCTGGAGTCTACGCCTTCAATGCGGGTACGCAGCACCTATGGGTGAAGGATACCGAGCATCCTTACACCACCCCGGAGGGGCAACCCTTTCACTGGATTCGCGGCTACCACGTGGGCGGAAGAAGCCTGATGTGGGGGCGGCAGTGCTCGCGCTGGAGCGACCTGGATTTTGAGGCCAACGCCCGCGACGGACACGGCATCGACTGGCCCATTCGCTACCGCGACATTGCGCCCTGGTACGATTACGTGGAGAAGTTCGTAGGAGTAAGCGGTCGCCCGGAAGGTCTGTCCCAACTGCCCGACGGACAGTACCTGCCGCCAATGGAGATGAATTGCGTGGAAAAGGAGGTGAAACAGGCGGTGGAAAACCGGTGGCAGGATCGGCGCATCACCATCGGGAGGGTGGCCAACCTGAGTAAACCGCACAACGGACGATCGGCCTGCCAGTACCGCAACCTTTGTTACCGCGGGTGTCCCTACGGAGCTTACTTTTCCAGTCAGAGCGGCACGCTACCGGCCGCGGCCGCTACGGGTAATATGACCCTGCGGCCCGATTCGGTGGTAGAATCGGTAATCTATGACGCGGCGACGAACCGGGCCCGCGGCGTGCGGGTGCTGGACGCCAACACCGGCGCCTCCACCGAATACTTTGCGAAGGTGGTTTTTCTGTGTGCCTCTACGCTGGGCTCCACCTGGCTGCTGCTGAATTCTACCAATGATCACTTCCCCGAAGGTTTGGCAAACTCGAGCGGGGTGCTCGGCAAATACCTGACTGATCAGCACTACCGCACTGGGGCCCGGGGTAGGATGGAAGGCTTCGATGACAAATACTACTTTGGGGGAAGGCCGACGGGCATCATCGTGCCGCGCTTCCGCAACGTCACCGAACAGCGCGACGATTATTTGCGAGGCTTCAACTACCAGGGGTGGGCCACCCGCTCCGGTTGGCAACGCGGCGTGAACTCCGACGCGTTCGGCGCCGATTTCAAGGATCAACTGCACGAACCAGGCGACTGGACCATGGAGTTTTTGGCCTTTGGTGAAAGTTTGCCGTACGAGCGAAACCAGGTGCGCCTCAACCCCGACAAAAAAGACATCCACGGGCTGCCCACGCTCTTTATCGATGGCAAGTTTGGGGAGAACGAAAACCACATGCGCCAGGACATGCAGGCTTCGGCGGTAGAGATGCTGGAAGCGGCGGGGGCCAAGGATATCGCCCCGTACAATCACCAGGATGCCTACGTGATGGGAGCTTGTATTCACGAAATGGGCACCGCCCGCATGGGGCACGATCCCCGGACGTCGGTGCTCAACCGCTGGAACCAGTCGCACGACATTCCGAACCTGTTTGTCACCGATGGTTCTTGCATGGCTTCGGCCTCTTGCAAAAATCCGTCGATCACCTACATGGCCCTTACCGCCCGGGCCGTAGACCACGCGGTGGGCGAAATGAAGAAGGGAAATATCGGCTAAGCCGCCGAAACGGTACGCGTGCAATAACCGGCCGTTAACGCATTATTAATTTTGCCAGCAGTAGCTATTTTAGCAGCGATGAAATGCCAAAACCACAGCGCTGTGAACAAATTATTACTCGCGTGTCTTCTGTTGATCGGAGGAAGCACCGCCACCCTCGCCCAGGGACTTTCGTCCAAGGCGGCGATCACCTACGAAGAACTCTACGACGATCCTTACGCCATCAACAAGCTCTTTCTTCACCTACAGCCGATGTACGCTGAATTATCCGCGACCAACGTAACGGCCGGATTTGGTATCGGCGCCAACTACTACTTAGAGAACAAAGCCGATTTTCACGTCAGCTTCCGTCAGGCTTACACCCAAGCCTTCAACCTAGCCCGCGACGCCGCGGTGAAGAACCAGATCATCGTGAACGAACCGAACAACTTCACCTACGGAGAAATCGGGGGTACCTATCACATTCAGGACTTTGATGACGACGGAGATACGAAGCTGGCGCTGTACTCGCGTAAGTACAACAAGGGCAACCGCTGGGCGGCGCACATGCCCGAGCATATTGTCATTCCCACCAAAGTGCGCAAAATCAGAGGAGTTCGATTGGGTGGCTTTGCCTTTGATACCTCACTGGACCTGAAACGCATTGCCGAAGCGCAAACCGTGGTTTTGGAAGATGCCCAGGGACCTTTTCCTCAGGGTGCTTACGTGCACACCAACCAAGTGGTGAAGGGAGCCTTCATCGGGGGATCGATGAGTTGGTTTCGCAATATGGCGATCAAGCCTGACAAAGGCTACTCTATATTATCATCCAACAGCCTGCTCACCACCTTCGCTGATTTTATGTTCGCCCCCAGCGTTGTGCTAGAAGACGTGCGCTACCGCGATCCTGCTCAGGGCAACACCCTTCGAACGTTCCGTACCGACCAGATTGAAACCAAGGCTTGGGGCTACCGACTGGGCATCGAGGGCAAGTCCAACCGAACCATCGGCTGGGCCTACGGAGCCGAAGTAGGCTCCCGACCCGGAATAAAAGGAAAAGGTTTTTTTGCGGTATTTAAGGTAAGTCTACCCGTCTACAGCACCAGTCTAAACAGCCGCCGCGAAGCTTTCGGGAAGTAATTCTAGGTTCTAAGGTTTCGCTCCAAAAACCCCGAACTTACAACATACCCTTCGTACTGGGCAACTTGTCTAAATTCTTAATATCGCGTTGCACGGCCATCTTAATCGATTTGGCTACGGCCTTGAAGATTGCCTCAATTTTGTGGTGTTCGTTGTCGCCGGTAGCTTGGATATTCAGGTTGCACTGCGCTGCATCGGAAAATGATTTAAAGAAGTGAAAGAACATTTCGGTGGGCATATCGCCTACCATTTCCCGCTTAAATTCCACCTCCCACACCAACCACGGCCGACCGCTGAAATCAATCGCGGCTCGGGCCAGGGCATCGTCCATCGGTAACAGAAATCCGTAGCGCTCGATGCCTTTTTTGTCGCCGATGGCTTGTCGGTAGGCTTCGCCTAGCGCCAGCGCAGTGTCCTCGATGGTGTGGTGCTCGTCGATGTGCAAATCTCCTTCTACTTTGATTTGCAAATTGACCCCCGAATGTTTGCCCAACTGGTCAAGCATATGGTCGAAGAAGCCCAATCCGGTATCCGCTTCGGTCATTCCTTGTCCATCCAGGGTCAGCAGAATCCGAATGTCAGTTTCTTTAGTAGTGCGCGTTACCTGCGCCGCCCGCACCGGTAGCCGGAGGTAGCGATAAATTTCGTTCCAATCGATGGTGCTCAGTACCGCATCATCCGACGATTTTTCGGAAATAAAAATCGCTTGTGCGCCTAGGTTCTTGGCCAGTTGCACGTCACTAATTCGGTCGCCAATTACAAAAGAGCCAGCCAAGTCGTAGTCGCCTTCGAGGTAATGGGTGAGCAACGCCGTGCCGGGTTTGCGCGTAGGCGCGTTATCGGCGGGAAACGTGCGGTCGATCAGAATTTCATCGAAGCGAACGTTTTCGCCCTCCAGCACCGAGAGCATCTTGCGGTGCGCGGGCCAGAAGATGTCTTCCGGAAAAGAATCGGTGCCCAACCCGTCTTGATTGGTCACCATCACCAGTAAGTAGTCGGTTTCTTCGGCAATTTTGCGCAGGGCCGAAATGGCTCCGGGCACAAAATCCAGCTTTTCCAGCGAATCGATTTGCTCGTCCTCCGGCTCGCGGATAATGGTGCCGTCGCGGTCGATAAAGAGTACTTTTTTCATGGATTAAACGCTGGTTGGTTCGGACAAAGTGGCCAGGGCACTAAGCAGCGCCTCGTTTTCTTCAGGAGTGCCCACCGTGATGCGCAGGGCCCCTTCGCACAAGCGCAGGTGCGACTGGTTGCGTACAATAATCTTTCGCGCCAGCAAGTGCTGGTACACCCGGGGTGCGTCCTGCACCCGCACCAGCAAGAAATTGGCGTCAGAAGGAAACACGTGCTCCACCACCGGTAGTTTAAGTAAGTCAGCCGCCAAGCGCTCGCGCAGCGCAATAAGCTGCCGCACCGAGTCGCGCATCTCGGCCTGGTGCTCCAGCAGCTCGATCGCCCGCTCCTGGGTTAGGGAATTCACGTTGTAGGGCATCTTGATCTTGTTGAGCACCGCAGTGATCTCCGGCGAGGCAAAGGCCATTCCCAGACGCAGGGCGGCCATGCCCCAGGCTTTGCTCAGGGTGTGCAGCACCACCAAATTAGGGTAGTCGTGCAGCCGGGTTGCAAAACTTTCGGACTGGGCAAAATCCTGGTAGGCCTCATCGACCACCACCAGGCCCGGAAATTCTTCCAGCCAGTGCTCGATCACCGCGCGGTTGAGTAGGTTACCCGTAGGGTTGTTAGGCGAGCAGAAGAAGATCATCTTGGTGCGTTCGTCCACCGCCTTCCGTAGGGCTGCTTCGTCGATGGTGTAGGCATCGGTGAGGCTGGCCTCGTGCAGGGGCACGTTGTTGACGGCGGCGGCCACGCGGTACATCCCGAAGGTGGGCGGCAGCGCCACCACGTTGTCGTGCTCGGGTTGGCAGAACGCTTTGATCAGTAGGTCGATGATCTCGTCGCTGCCGTTGCCCAGAAAGATGTTCTTGGGTGAAACGTACTTCACCTCCGCCAGGCGCTGCTTGAGTTGGGCCTGATACGGATCGGGGTAGCGATGAAACGCTGGTTGATCATCGGAGAGACCCGCCGTGCCGAAGGCATTTTCGTTGGCATCCAGAAAGGTGCCCTCGGAGCCCTGGTATTCATCCCGCGCCGAGGCGTAGGGCTTCATGGTGCGAATGTGCGGACGGATGAGAGAGTTGAGGTCGAACATATTCTTTTATAAGTGTGCCTTGAATATAATTGCAGGGTTCTTTAATTCGATCAGATGTACAATAAGTTTATACTTTCTCGGGCGCGTTTCTAACGCGTTCGCTCGCTACTGTTTGACGTACTGCGCGTTCGCCCGTCGCCACCTAACGATTCAACGCCTCCAACCGCAAGGTCACCGCCCGCTGGTGGGCCACCAATTCTTCGGCTTCGGCCATCGCTGCCACCGACGGTCCCAGTCGTTGCAAACCCTCGGGCGAGATTTCCTGGTACGTGATCTTCTTCACAAAGGTATCCAGCGACACCCCGCTGTAGGCCTTGGCCATGCCGTTGGTGGGCAGCGTATGGTTGGTGCCCGAGGCGTAGTCACCGGCTGACTCAGGAGTGTAGTGCCCCAGGAACACCGAACCGGCGTTGATAATATGCTCCACCGCGTCGCGCGGATTTTCCGTGGCAACGATCAGGTGCTCGGCACCGTACTCGTTGAGCAGGTCGTAGGCCGTTGTTAGGTCGGGTACCACCAGCGCCACACTACCCTCCAGCGCCTGCTCGGCGATGGTGCGACGGGGCAAGTCGGCCAACTGTTCGCGCAGCGCTTCCTGCACCCGCTCCACCAGCTCGGCGTCGGTGCTCACCAGCACCACCTGACTGTCCACGCCGTGCTCGGCCTGCGAGAGCAAGTCGGCCGCCACGAAGGTCGGATTGGCCGAAGCATCGGCCAGCACCGCCACTTCCGACGAACCGGCCGGGATGTCAATAGCCACTCCGTGCTGACTCACCAGCTGCTTGGCCACGGTGACGTACTGGTTGCCCGGACCGGCGATTTTGTAGACGGCGGGGATGCTTTCGGTGCCGTAGGCCATCGCGGCCACCGCCTGCGCTCCGCCCACCCGAAATATCTTCTGAATGCCCACCAGGTCGGCAGTGTAGAGGATGGCGGGATGCACCTGGCCCCGGCGGTTGGGAGGCGTGCACAGGATCACCTCCCGACAACCCGCCAGCGCGGCGGGTACGCCCAGCATCAGCACGCTGGAGAACAGGGGCGCAGTGCCGCCCGGAATGTACAAGCCAACCCGCTCGATGGGCACGCTGCGCCGCTCGCAGCGCACGCCCGGCATGGTTTCTACCGACAGCGGTTCGGTGCGCTGGGCCCGGTGAAACTTCTCAATGTTTTCTTTGGCCACCTGGATGGCGTCCCGAAGCTCCGGGCTCACCTGCTTACGGGCGGCCTGAATTTCCGCTTCGCTCACGGCCAGTTCGTTTAGCTCCACGTGGTCGTATTCCAGCGAAAACTGCCGCAGGGCTCTGTCGCCGCGCTTCTTTACCTTCTTCAGAATCGGCGACACGATCTTTTTGGTCTGCTTAAATTTCTGCGTCGGCCGCTCCAATAATTCCTTCCACACGCTGGGCGGCGGGTTGTTCACTACCTTCATACGATCATCTTTTCAATGGGTACCACCAGAATTCCTTCGGCACCGGCGGCCCGCAGTTGTTCAATTGATTCCCAAAACGCATCCTCGTTCACCACCGAATGGATAGAGTTCCACCCCGGCATCGCCAGGGGCAGCACGGTGGGACTGCGCATGCCCGGCAGCAGTTGGATGATGCGCTCGGTGGCCTCTTCGGGGGCGTTGAGCAGAATGTACTTGTTGTTTTTGCCCGCCTGCACGGCGTCGATGCGAAAGATCAGTTGCTGGGTCAGCTGCTGCTTCGCCGCAGTGGCTCCCGGGTGACCGATCAGCACCGCTTCGGAGCGGAAGATGGTTTCTACCTCCTTCAAACCGTTGCTCAACAAGGTGCTGCCGCTGCTCACAATGTCGCACACCGCGTCGGCCAGCCCGATGCTCGGGGCAATCTCCACCGACCCGCTGATCTCGTGAATCTGGGCGTTGATCTGATGCGCTTCCAGGAAGTCGAGCAGAATTTTGGGGTAGGAGGTGGCGATGTTCTTGGCCTCGAAAAACGACACGTCGGTATACGACACGTCGCGCGGAATGGCCAACGACAGCCGACACTTGGAGAAGCCCAGCTTCTTGAGCGAGTTCACGTTTTTGTGCTTCTCGGCCACTTCGTTTTCGCCCACGATGCCCAGGTCGGCCACGCCGTCTTCCACGTAGCCCGGAATGTCGTCGTCGCGCAGAAAGAGTAGTTCGGCCGGGAAATTGGAGGCCACCGCCCGGAGTTTATTTTTGCCGTTGCTGAAATGAATTCCGCACTCGCGCAGCAGCTCCAGCGACTTGTCACTGAGGCGTCCCGACTTCTGAATGGCAATTCTAATTTTCTCTTCCATGCGTATGCTTAGTAAGCGAGCAAAGATAGGCAAAAGCGGGGAAGGTGATAAGCAACCCCGCGAGAAAAGCTATTTTTACCACAAACTGTTATCTTTGCTAAAAAGTGCACCATGAAACACACCAAACGAGATGCAAATCAGTACGCTCGGGCACTTGAGAAGACCAGATGAGCACCAACTCACGCCGCTCAACCCGTAACTTAGTGCTCACGCGGGGTAACTTACGGGTCGCGCGGCGTGGATCAGGGCTTGAAAGACGTAAGTTACGGCCTGCGAGCGGTAGTCCAGTACGCACGAGTCGTAGATTAGTGCTCGCGAGACCTTCCTTACGGGTCGCGCGACCCAACTGAGGTTAAGCGCGACCAACTCCAGTGCCTGCCGCACCTAATTTAGTGCCTGTGAGACCCACTTTGGTGCCCGTGCGTTGTAGATCAGTGCTCCGGAGACCTACTGAAGGGCTCAATTGCGGTGATTAGTCCGTCCATCTAGCAGGAACTTGCAACAATCGGTGAGGCCGCCAGGTTTTCTACTGACTTTCTCACATCAACCAAACCTCCCATGCGCCACGATCCTATTCCGCAAGATCTGTTTATCACGAATCGTCGAAACTTAGTCAACCAGCTCAAAGACAAATCGTTGGCGGTGCTCAACAGCAACGATATTTTGCCCACCAACGCCGACGGCACCCGGCAGCTGGTGCAAAACTCCGATTTGTTCTACCTCACTGGCATCGATCAGGAAGAAACCGTGCTGCTGCTCGCCCCCGACTTCCCCGACGAAGCCTACCGCGAGGTGTTGTTCGTGAAAGAAACTAACGAACTCATCGAGGTGTGGGAGGGGCACAAGTATACCAAAGAGGAAGCCACCGCCGCTTCGGGCATTGCCCACGTGGTCTGGCTGTCGGAGCTTGATCGCATCTTCAACACCCTGATGGCCGAGGCGGAGCACGTGTATCTGAACACCAACGAGCACCTGCGGGCCAGCGTGCGGGTGGAAACCCGCGACGCGCGATTCATCAAGTTCTGCCAGCAGCAGTATCCGCTGCACCACTACGAGCGCCTGGCCCCGTTGATGCACCAGTTGCGGGCCATCAAATCGGAACCGGAAATTGCCCGGCAGCAGCAGGCCTGCGACATCACCGAGCGGGCCTTCCGGCGGATTTTAAAGATGGTGAAGCCGGGAGTGAAAGAATACGAAATTGAGGCCGAGTACCTGCACGAGTTTGTGCGCAGTGGCTCGCGGGGTTTCGCCTACGAACCGATTGTTGCCTCGGGGCCGAACGCCTGCGTGCTGCACTACCTCGACAACCACGCCACTTGTCAGGACGGAGAGGTGCTAATGATGGACGTGGGTGCCGAATACTCCCGCTACTACGCCGACATGAGCCGCTCTATACCCGTGAGCGGACGCTTCACCGAGCGGCAGCGGGCCGTTTACGACGCGGTGCTGCGCGTGCAACGGGAGGCCATGACGCTGCTGCGTCCGGGCAACACCGTGAAGGAGTACCATAAAGAAGTGGGCAAGATCATGGAAGGCGAACTCATCGGACTAGGATTGCTCAACGCCCGGGAGGTGAAGGAGCAGGACGAAAAGAAACCCCTGTACAAGAAGTACTTCATGCACGGCACCTCGCACCACCTCGGCCTCGACGTGCACGACGTGGGCAACGTGTACCGCCCCTTTGAGGTGGGCATGGTGTTCACCGTGGAACCCGGCATCTACATCCGCGAAGAAAACCTGGGCATCCGCCTGGAGAACAACGTGGTGATCATCGAAGACGGGGTGCACGACCTGATGCGTAACATCCCTATCGAAGCCGACGAGATTGAGACGCTAATGAACGAGTAATATCGGCAGACCCGTAAGGGCAGGTCGTGACCTGTCCGCGGTAATTGTCGATAGCGACCGACCACTACCGGCGGTAACCGCCGCCACCACCACCGCCCGAGGGCTTAGGACGGGCTTCGCTCACGCGGAGGTCTCGTCCCCCAAAGTCGGTGCCGTCCAGGTTTTCGATAGCAGCAGAAGCGTCTTCATCGCTGGGCATTTCAACGAAACCAAAACCGCGGGATTGGCCTGAATCGCGATCTTGGATAATTTTGGCGGAGCTTACTTCGCCGTAGGCTTCGAAAAGCTCGCGAAGTTCCTCATCTTGAACCTTGAAGTTAAGGTTCGCTACGTAAATGTTCATGGTGTTGAGTAGTTAGGGGCCACCGGAAGGTATCGATGCGCCTTTCGTTAGATTGAGTATAGTTTTGTTATTTGGCAATATATCAATTCTTTGCAAAAACTTGCCGGAGAGCGTCAATAAAAATCTAGGCGACAATTTATATAGCTTTAGGCTGGCTAAAAATGATCTGGTTCAGACGGATGGTTTGCTCTCGGGCACCGCTTCGGAAGCGGTGGTGAGCACTGCTTCTTCGTGGGGGGCAGTGGCGCGCTTCTCGTGAAAGAACAGGGTGAACAACACCAGCACCACGGCCGCCAGCACGGCGGGCACCAGCCAGATGTTATCCCACTGGTAGACGGTAGTGCCGCTCACTGCATCCACCACCGCGTAGTTCTCGGCCACGATGCCCGACAGGGCCGAGCCGATAAACATGCCCACGCCGTAGGTGGCGAAGGTGATAAGCCCCTGCGCGGCGTTCTTGATGTGCTTGGGTGCCCGCTCGTCCACGTAGATCTGACCCGTCACGAAGAAGAAATCGTAGCAGATGCCGTGCAGGATGATGCCCCCGTAGAGCATCCAGACCAGCTCGGTGGGGTTGCCGTACATAAACAGCACGTAGCGGGCCGACCAGCAGGCCATCCCGATCATCAGCATGATTTTATAGCCGAAGCGCTTGAAGAAAAACGGCATCAGCAGCAGAAAGGCAATTTCTGACATCTGCCCCATCGTCATCTTGCCTGCCGCGTTCTCCACGCCGATGTTGTTGAGAAACAGGTTGGCGAAACTGTAGTAAAACGACAACGGAATACAGATCAGCAACGAAGCGATAAACAGGATGGCAAAAGAGCGATCCTTCATCAGCTTGAGGGCATCCAGTCCAATAATATCCTGCCAACTGGCTTTTTCACCCTTGCTTTTGGGAGGAGTATGGGGCAGCGTGAAGCAGTACAACCCCATCACCACCGACATGCCCGAGGCGATCAAAATCGGAGTGGCCTGGCTCTCCACGTTCAGATAACCGATGATGAGTCCGATCACAATCCAACTGATGGTGCCCAGCACGCGCACGCTCGGGAACTCTTTGCCGGGGTTATCCATGTGGGCAAACGACAGGGAGTTGGTCAGGGCGATGGTAGGCATGAAGCAGAGCGTGTAGGCAATGATTGCGGGATAGAACAACGCGAACTCGGTGATGGTGGTTAAGAAATAAAGCAGCACTGCGCCCAGCAGATGCAGCACGCCCAGCACCCGCTCGGTTGGGAAAAACCGGTCGGCAATCATCCCTACAAAAAAGGGCGAGATCATGGCGGCAATGGCGAAGGCGCTGTAGGCCAGTCCGATCTGGGTTCCCTCAAACTTCAGGGTCGTTCCCAGGTAGGTGCTTAAGGTAACGTACCAGGCGCCCCACACAAAGTACTCGAGGAACATCATCAAGGAAAGCTGAAAGCGGATTCGACCAGTCATGGTTGGACAAGGTTAGGGTGTGCGTTAGATCAGGAAATATACTTATTCTTTCGGTTTATCTTTCCCCTGCTCCGCTTCTTCCACTTCTTTTCCGTCGTCGAGTTCGCGCGACACCGCCACGTAGGGGCCCGACACCACCCGGTCGCCTTCCGACAGTCCGCTAAGAATCTCAATGTTTTCGTAGTCGCTGATGCCGGTTTCCACCACCACCTTGCTCACCGTATTCTCGGACTGATAGCGAAACACCACCTCGTCGGTGGTTTCTTGATCAGCCAGCGAAGTGGGTTCGGCGGTCGTCTGCTCGGTGGAGTCGCGGGGACGGGTGGTCACGGCGGACAGGGGCACGGCCAGTACGTTTTCTTTGCGCTGGGTAATGATATCCACGCTGGCCGTCATGCCCGGCCGGAAGGGATACGACTGCTTCTCATCGAGCAAATCCTGGTACGATTCGTTAAGCAAACGAATGCGCACCTCAAATTCGGTAACCGCCTCCTCGGTGACCTTGGTGTTGGCCGTGTTGGCGATGGCCGTCACCACTCCGGCAAATTCTTTGTCGGAGTAGCTATACGCATCCACGTCCACCACTGCCGTGTCGCCGATGGCCACCCGAATAATATCGTTTTCGTTTACGTCGACCCGCACCTCCATCTGGTTGAGGTCGGCGATGCGCAGCATCTCGGTGCCCGCCATCTGCGAGGTGCCCACCACGCGCTCGCCCTGCTCTACGTCCAGTTTGGAAACGATGCCACTCACCGGGGCAAAGATACTCGTGAGCGACAGGTTTTCGCGCGCCTCATCCACGGTGGCCTGGGCACTGCGGATGCCGTAGCGGGCCGCCTGCACGTTTTGCTTGGCCGATTCCACCTCCTGCCGGGCCACCTGGTAGTTGCTCTCGGTCTGCTCGAAGTCAGCGTCGGAGATCACCTGGTCGTCGTACAGTTTTTTGTTCCGGTCGTAGTTGGCCTGGGCTTGCGTTAGGCGGGCCTCGGAGCTGGCTTGCGCCGCCTGCATCTGCGACAGGTTGGCCCGCTGCTGGTTGAGCGAAGCCTGGGTGCGCGACAGCACCGACTCAAAGTTATCGGGCCGGATGCGCACCAGCAGCTGATCCTGCTGCACCGAGTCGCCTTCTTCCACGTTGAGCTCGATGATTTCGCCGGGCACTTCGGGAGAGATTTTCACCTCCACCACCGGCTGCACCGTTCCCGAGGCGCTCACCCGCTCCACAATGGTTTGGGGAGCGGCGGTGGCGAGCGTTATCTCAATGGCCTGCTTGGTGCCAATCCACTCGAGCCGCCGGGCCACGAACAGCAGCAGCAACAGCACCGCGACGACAATGGCAATGATGAGTAGCGGACTGCGCTTGCGTTTACGGGAGGTCTGGGTAGGCATAGGTTGAGGTTAGATAGAAATGCGACGGCAGAAAAGTTGACAGGGTAAATTTATCAATAACTTTGGAGGCGGCAAGGATTCGGGTTGATTGAAAGTGAGCCGATGCTTAATTTTGAGCGATAACAAAAGGGATAACCATGAAGAAGATCGTTGTATTGACCGGGGCAGGCATCAGTGCCGAAAGTGGTATTCCGACCTTTCGGGGCGCCGACGGACTCTGGGAAGGACACGACATCATGGACGTGGCTTCGCCGCAGGGCTGGGAGAAAGACCCGCACCTGGTGCTGGACTTTTACAACCAGCGTCGCAAAAATGCGCGGGCGGTGCAACCCAACGCCGGGCACCGCGCCCTGGTTGATCTGGAAAATTATTACGATGTGACGGTCATCACGCAGAATGTGGACAACCTGCACGAGCAAGCCGGATCGTCGCACGTGATTCATTTGCACGGCGAACTGTTCAAGTCGCGCAGCACCGCCGACGAAAGCTTGGTTTATGACGTGGATGGATGGGAAGTGAACTGGGGCGATACGTGCGAGAAAGGATCGCAGTTGCGTCCGCACATCGTGTGGTTTGGTGAGCAGGTGCCGATGATGGACGTCGCGCAGCAAGCAACGGCGCAGGCGGATATGCTGATGGTGGTGGGCACCTCGTTGCAGGTGTACCCGGCGGCCGGGCTGCTCTACGAAGTGGCGGAGGGCACCCCGGTGTATATCATCGATCCGCATACTCCCGACTACGCCCACCAACCCAGCATTCACCCCATCGCCGAACCGGCCAGCGTGGGCGTGCCTCGCTTGGTACAGCAATTAATTGAGCAGGCGAATCGGTGAAGACCACGAACCTAGCGCGGGACATCCCTGTCCTGTGACTAAATTAATAGGGTTCTCTGAACCCAATGACAGATTACAGAAAGCGAACCATATCAGACATCACGGCTGTTACTCTGTGACGCCTGCGATCAGAAGCCAGAGATTGCCATTTTGTCTATCCTCACCCCATCACCAGCGTATAAGTCAAGCCCGCCAGCACCGCCCCGGCCACTGGACCCACCACCGGAATCCAGGCGTAAGCCCAGTCGCTGTCGCGCTTTCCTTTTATGGGCAGAACCGTGTGCATGATGCGCGGCGCCAGGTCGCGGGCGGGGTTGATGGCGTAGCCGGTGGTGCCGCCCAGCGACAGGCCAATCACGAAGACCAGCAGGGCCACCGGTAACGCTCCCAAAGCGCCTAAACCGAACTCCACCGTGCCCACCTCGGGCGAGGAAAACGAGGGAAGCGCGATAAACAGCACCGCAAACACCAACACAAAGGTGCCGATCAGCTCCGAAAAGAAGTTATCCGCCGTGCTGCGAATGGCGGGCATGGTGGCAAAGATAGCTAGCTTTAGGTCAGCATTTTGCGTGGCTTGTACGTGGTTCCGATAGGTGAGCCAGGCCAGCGTAGTGCCCAGCGCCGCACCAAGCATTTGTCCGGCTACGTACTCCGGTACCAGGCTCCAGTCGAACACCCCGGCCATGGCCAAGCCGACGCTCACTGCCGGATTGAGGTGCGCTCCGCTGTACGGGGCGGCCACGAAAACGCCGACGAACACGGCCAGTCCCCAGGCAAAGGTAATGACCATCCAGCCGCTGTTAAAACCCTTGGTTTGCTCCAGTACGACGTTGGCTACTACGCCGTTGCCGAGTAAGAGAAGTAAAGCGGTGCCGATCAGTTCAGCGAGAAAATTTGACATAGGATAGAAGAATTGTAGGGGTGGACAGATAATGGATATTGGATGTTGGTCGGTGGGGAAGTCATCCACTAGCTACTCTCCAACGCCTTGAGAAAGATCATCTACGCTAAGATATATCCTTTCACTAATTCCTGATACTGCGCCACCTGATCCTGCTGCCAGGTCTCGTCTTTGTCCAGTTTATCGGCCATCAGGCGGGCTACTTCGGGGGCCATTTCGGCACTGGCCCGGGCATCCAAGAGCAGGGCGCGGGTGCGGCGCGACAGGAAGTCTTCTACCGTGCGGGCCATTTCGTGGCGCACCGCCCAAACCACCTGCGCTTTGGTTACTTTCAGGCGGTCGTGCAGCATTTCGCCCAGCTCCGGTTTGCGCTCGATCATTTTTTTGATACCAATGGCATCGGAGCCGTAGAAGTGTAGGTAGTCTTCCCGGTCGGTGTGCTTGAGCCAGCCGTGGATGCGCATGTCCTTGGTTTTGGTGGGCCGATCCTCCAGCCCCCCGATCACGGCGGCCTTGTCGATGGTGTCTTCGCCCATCTTGCGGTAGGTGGTCCACTTGCCCCCCGTGATGGTGACCAGGCCCGATACGGACACCAGGATAGCGTGGCTACGCGAAATCTGGGCGGTGCTTTTTCCCTCACCGGTGCTCACCAGCGGGCGCAGTCCGGCGTAGGTGCTGAGCACATCGGAGCGCTTGGGGTCTTTGGTCAGGTAAAGCGCGGCGTGCTCCAGGATAAAGTCAATTTCTTCTTCCAGCGGACGCGGCTCGAGCGACACCTCATCGACCGGCGTGTCGGTGGTGCCGACCACCACTTTGTCATTCCAGGGCACGGCAAACAGCACCCGTCCGTCTTCGGTTTTGGGCACCATAATGGCCGAGTCACCGGGCAAAAAGGACTTGTCCAGCACGATATGCACGCCCTGGCTGGGCCGAACGATGGGTTTGGCGGTAGCATCGTCCATTTCCAGGACGTTGTCCACAAACACTCCGGTAGCGTTGACCACCACGCGTCCGTTGATTTGGTACTTCTTACCGGTTTCCAAATCGGTAGCTTCCACACCCGACACCATGTCGGCGGTTTTGAGCAGGCCGGTCACCGGCATATAGTTGAGGAGCGTTCCGCCCGCTTCGGCAAAGGTTTGGGCGATGTTGATGGCCAGCCGGGCGTCGTCGAACTGCCCGTCGTAGTAGATCACTCCGCCCCGCAGTCCTTCGGTTTCCACGGTGGGCAGCAGTTCCAGCGTTTCTTCTTTGGACAAGCTTTTGGAGGGGCCCAATCCGAGCTTACCGGCCAGCACGTCGTAGACCTTCATGCCGACGGTGTAGAACGGCCCGCCCCACCAATCGTAGGTGGGAATGACGAAGGCCTGGTTTTTGACCAGGTGGGGCGCGTTCTTCATCATCAGTCCCCGCTCGTGCAGCGCCTCGATGACCAACGACACGTCACCCTGTTGCAGGTAGCGCACCCCGCCGTGGGCCAGCTTGGTGCTGCGGCTCGAGGTGCCTTTGGCGAAGTCGTTTTGCTCCAGGAGCAGGGTGGTGTAGCCGCGCGAAGCGGCTTCCAGGGCGGTGCCTAGTCCGGTGGCCCCACCGCCCACCACGATCACGTCCCAGACGTTTTCGTACTGGGCCACGGTGTTGATCATTACTTCTCGGTCCATCATAGTTCTTCCTGTTTAACTATCCATCCACCCCTTCGCCATTGCTACCGCCTTGTCCCAATGCCGTACTAAATCTTCCACTGCGGCCGCCTCCGTCGGCTCAAATCTACGGTCTACCTGCCACTGTTCGGCCAATTCTTCCTGGTTTTTCCAGAAGCCGACGGCGAGTCCGGCTAGGTAGGCCGCTCCCAGCGCGGTGGTTTCCATAATTTTGGGTCGCACCACCGGCACCTGCAGCACGTTGGCCTGAAACTGCATCAGCGGGTTGTTGGCCGAGGCGCCGCCGTCCACGCGCAGCTCCTGGAACTCAATTTGCGTGTCTTCCTGCATGGCCCGTAGCACGTCGTTGGTCTGGTAGGCCATGCTTTCTACCGCCGCCCGGGCGATGTGCCCCGCCGTGGTGCCCCGCGTAATCCCGGCGATGGTGCCGCGGGCGTACGGGTCCCAGTGCGGCGCTCCCAAACCGGTGAGCGCCGGTACCAAGTACACTCCCCCGTTATCGTCTACGGTGTTAGCCAGCGCTTCCACCTCCGCCGACTCTTTGATGATGCCTAGCCCGTCGCGCAGCCACTGCACAATGGCTCCGGCGATAAAAATGCTCCCTTCCAGGGCGTAGGTCGTTTTCCCGTCGATTTTCCAGGCGACAGTAGAGAGTAAATTGTGCTGGGAGGCAATGGGCTGGTCGCCGGTGTTGAGCACCACGAAGCTGCCGGTGCCGTAGGTGTTCTTCACCATGCCGGGCTGGTTGCACAACTGCCCGAACAGTGCGGCCTGCTGGTCACCCGCGATGCCCGCAATGGGTACGGAAGCGCCCAGCAAATCAGCCTTGGTTTCGGCGTACACCTCAGACGAGGAGGCCACTTCGGGTAGGAGGGAAGCGGGTACTTTGAGTAGTTTCAGCAGTTCGTCGTCCCACTCCAGCGTATGAATATTAAACAACTGGGTTCGACTCGCATTGGTCACGTCGGTCACGTGCCGCTGCCCTCCGGTGAGGTTCCAAATAAGCCAGCTGTCCATGGTGCCGAAGGCCAACTCGCCCGCTTCGGCCTGCTGCCGGGCGTTGGGCACGTGGTCTAACAACCACTGAATTTTGGTGCCCGAAAAGTAGGCGTCCACCACCAAACCGGTTTTTTGCTGAATCAGTTCGGCGTGTCCGGCTTCCCGCAGTTGGTCGCACACCCCGGCAGTGCGCCGGTCTTGCCACACGATGGCCGGATGGATGGGCTGGCCGGTTTTGCGGTTCCAGATTAGGGTAGTTTCTCGTTGGTTAGTGATGCCGATGGCGACAACATCCTGAGCCGTTACTGAGGCCTTTTGCAGCACCTGTTGCGCCACGGCCAGTTGGGAGTTCCAGATTTCCTCTCCGTCGTGCTCCACCCAGCCCGATTGGGGAAAATACTGCTTAAATTCTTGCTGCGCCACGGCTTGAATCAATCCACCGTGATCGAACAATATGGCACGCGAACTGGTGGTGCCTTGGTCCAGGGCTAAAACGTAGCGGTTCATAGGGAAATGGTTTGCGCCTAAAGTACGGATATCCTGTTATTCGTCAAAAATCCGGTTCGCAAACCTTCCGTTACTTACCATTGTAACATTTCATGCGTATATGCTTTTTATAAATATTTTAACTATATTTATAATTAAAAATATTTACTTAAGTTGTTTGAGATGCAAGATACGATACTAGAAGCACAGGAAATTCACTTGAAGGGCGACCTTCGCGTTGCCAATCTGGCCGATATTAAGCAGCAATTGCTGGACGAACTGCTCGGGATGCAACACTTACACGTGCGCATCAGCAACGTTCATGCGCTGGACTTGTCTACCCTGCAGTGGGTGTATGCCTTCGGCTGCGCGGCCAGTTCGGAGGGAAAAGAAGTGACCATCAAGATGGAGCTCCCCGCTGATCTTGAAAAGTTGGTGCGGGTGTCGGGCATCAAGAAAATGTTCAACCGATTCGAAAACTAGCTGCCGCATCCGTCGATAATACCGCCTGGCGGGCTTCGCCGGAAAAACCTTTATCCTACCAAATTTGCTATTTTTGCTCAGTAGCTAACCATTGAGCAAATGAAGTACTTTTTAGTCCTAGTCTGGTCACTCGTCACGAGCCAGCTACTAGCCCAGTCGGAAGAGCCGTTGAGCACCGATCGGCCGGGCGAAGGCACCGATGCCGCTTCGGTGGTGGGCGCAGGCATAGGACAACTGGAAACCGGAGTTTTTCAGGAGTGGGAAATTGAGGGAGGCTATAGCTTGGGTTACTATCCCACCGCGCTGCTTCGCTACGGGATACTCGATCGGGTAGAGCTTCGTTTGTCTTCCGGTCTGTTCACCGGTGGCCCGCAAGCGGGAGTGGGTTGGTCGCCCTTGGACCTGGCTACCAAGGTGGCGCTAATTGAAGAGGCCCAGGGCTGGATTCCGCAGGCGGCGCTGCTGGTTGGGTTAACGCTACCTGCCACCGGTAGCGAAGCCGTGCAGTCAAACTTCACACAGCCGCGGGTAGTGTTACTGCTGAATCATTCGATCAACTCTTGGTTGGGTATCACCACCAATCTGGGTGCCCACTGGGAAAACGATTCGCCTGAAACCATTTATCGCTACGCCATGTCGTTCAACTTTAGCCTCAGCGAGCGGATAGGAGCTTTCGCTGAGTTCTACGGCGATCTGCCCGAAGCGAGTGCCACCAGTCACCTATTCAACGCCGGATTCACGTACCTGCTGACCAACGATCTGCAATTAGACTTGGCCGCCGGAACGGCGCTCACTGACAATGCTCCGGATTTTTATATAGGAGGCGGGGTGTCGTGGCGGTGGTAGCGATCGAAAAGAAAGCTGTTCTCGACGGTATGCTTCGCTATTCAGTCTTCTTTCTCAAGTAATTCCCTAATCGCCAGCAGCTCATCGCGAAGCGCTTGGTTCTCGAGCTTCAACTCAGCCAGTTGACTGCGTAGCAAATCTACTGCTGACTGCTGTTCCTGCAATGCATTGAGCATGGGTGGAATGAGCCCCGGATAGTTCACCGTGCGGAATCCATCGTCGCGCGTGTGCACCAGGCTAGGAAACACGCGTTCTACTTCCTGAGCCATCACTCCCAGGTGCATTTGCTGGTCACCTTGCTTCCAGCGGTATGCATAAGGAGTAATCTGCCGTAATTTCTCCAACGAGTTAATCAGCGCCACCCAGTCTTTTTTGAGGCGCTGGTCGCTCGGCGTACCCACCGTGGCGTCGGTCACCCGCCCTTTTTGATCCACCGTGATAGAAGTGATCGGATTATTATCCGCCGGATCGCCGTACACCGCCGGGGTAGCAGTCAGGTTAGGCAACCGGTTTTCATTCAGGGTGCCGGAGGCGATTTGACCCGCGTCTAGGTTCACGATACCGCTGCCGTCTCCATTCAAGTCGGCCGTTACGGCGCCTCCGGTGATAGCCACATTGGACTGGTCTAAACCCAGGTTGCTGCGCGTCTGGGCACGGTTGGCTAGCACCAATTGCCCGGTTTCGTTCAGCGTGGCGTCGCCGCCCAGGGTTCCCACCGTGGCCTCCCCCAGCGCGTTGCCGTAGATCAAACTGCCGCTGGGAATACCCTGTAATTTATCAACCGTGATGCCCGCCGCCGGACTGATGTTATCGTTCTCAATCGCGTTGTTGGTGATCGCAGCCACTCCGTTGCTGCCCAGCGAAAGATCACCGCTTACCACCACCGGGGTGGGTTCGTTGCGGTTGTTGCCCACGTAGATAAATCCTTCGTCGAGGCGCACCGTCCCGAAAATATTCAGGTTTTCCCAGAAAACGGTGCCCGCGTTGGTAGAGATGAGCACCTTGTTGGCGCCCGGCGACGCCAGGTCGGTGGTGGTGATTGTATTATCCACGATCTTCACTGAAGATACGGAATTGCTTGCCAGATTTTCGAGCTCGACCACCTCTTCGTTCAGTTCAAGATTTGTCAGCCGACCGGATAGATCACCTCCCACCGTGCCGCTGGCCATCGGGACCCAACCTCCGGGATTCATCCAGTAGTAAAAGGTGTTCTCCTGCGCATCATACACCAGCAAGCCGCTTTCGGCCGCCGACAGCGCTTGGATAAACGCATCAGCCGTCCGCTGCGCGGTATTCATCGTCGGAATAAGTAATCCTTGATTTTGGTTGGGAGAAACCAGGTGCAACACCGCATTTTGATTGGGGTTTTCCGTACCGATACCTACCGAGTTCTGTGCATAGCCTTCGTTAAAGATGGCTAGAAAAAGCAGACAGGCAAGGCCAAGAAATCTATTGAAAACTATCATTGAATAGTGCGTTTGGTCGGAGGCTATGCAATTTAAACGAGCATTATCTCAGCGCTGTTGATTTATTTCAAAAAAGAATTGTCCCAGATCAGCGCTCCGAGTTCGGGGGATGCGTAGTGGGGTGAGGGGAGAAAGCGTATCAATCGACGTCCCATTGAGTCGCTCTAGTTCCGGCAAGTCAACGCCCAGACGCTGGACAAGCTGTTCTATTGAGACAGCAGGTCGTATAATTCGCGTTTCGGCCGGGGGGGTGTAGCGCAGGTCTTGACCAATCAGGCGAATCTCCACCCGTCGGTTCAACTGCTGGCTTACCAACGAGTTTGTAGACGACCAGGCGGTGGACACCCCCTCGGCATTGAGCACCAAGGCAGAGGGTGCTACCCGTTGCGCTACCAAAAAATCGAATACCGCACTGGCCCGCTGCCGACTCAACTGCAGATTGTAAGCATCGTTCCCCAAGCTATCGGCAAAAGCATTGATCTCAGCCACTAGTTGAGCATTTAGTACGAGAAACCGGGCAAGCTCCCGAAGCGCTTGCCGGGCTTCCGGGCGCAGCAACGACTCGTTAAAGTCGAAGTACAGGGTTTCGTACGCAGTGGTGGTGTTTGCTTCGCTGTACGCCCTAAGGCGGAGGTCTTGCAACTGAAGGCTACTGTCGGAAACGTCCGCCGAATCTTCTACCACCAGGGTGTAGCGGGTGACCGGGCTAAGGTTGACAAAGTGAAACCGTCCTGCTTCGTCAGTCGTCGTGATTTTAGCCACCGCGCCGGTGCTGTCGAGCAGGTGGATTCGGACGCGAGGCACCCTGTTTGAACCTTTGTTATTCCCCTGCAGCAGGGTTCCTCGCATCTCGCCTCTTTGGTCCATAGGAATGCTATCCGTAGAAATAGTCATCAACTGATCTGCTTGTTGGGAGCGGTAAGCCACTGGCAGGGGGCGTTCGGCAACCACTATGTTGGTCTCCTTCTGTTGTCGACTTTGAAGTTGGGCTAGCGCGATCTCACTGACATCGGAGGCCAAAACGAACCGCGATGAACCGTTAGATAATCGCTCTTCCGGCACCGAACGAACCACCACAATATCATTGGGGGGATTGGACACCGAAATGTCATGGTCCAGTAGCATGTCGTTCAGGGAGTCATTAGATGCTCGGACAGTGACCTGCGGCAACCGCCCGGTGCTTCCCAGTAACTGCGGGATCAATGATTGGGTGGTGTCGGTTGCAAACCGGTAAACATCAAAATCACCGGTTCTATTCGAAGATAGATATCCCTCTCCGTTGCCGAGCGCCAGGAAGCAGTCGTCCTGCTCCGAATTGAAGGGCGACAGCAACAACTGGGGATTGCTTTCACTACTTTTCCAGCGCGGCACGCCGTACAGGTCCATCCCGCCGGGGCCGCTGCGTCCGGAGGAAGCAAAAAGAAGCAGGTCTTCGGAGCCAGCGTACCAGGGAGAAATCTCATCCCCTGAAGTATTGATCAGTTCACCAAGCGGCTCGGCGGGTTGCCAGGCCGCGGTGCTGTCCCGCACGCTCAACCAAAGGTTGAAACCACCGGCGCCGCCCGGACGGTCCGAAGCGAAAAATAGCGTATCGTTTCCAGGAGAAAGGGCGGGGTGCTTGCTATTCGACGCCGGAGCATTGATTGATGCGTTGAGCGGAATTGGACGTTGCCACTTTCCTTGCTGATGTTCGGATACGTAGAGGCGGCAGTAGTCCGCCGTGCACCGCGTGAAGTAGAAGGTGGTCCCCTCGGCATCAAAGCAGCCGGGACCGTCGTGAGAGTTGCTGTTCCATCGCGCGATGCTCCGCGAGCGGTTTTTGGCTCCTCAACCGCGGTTTTCTACCCAAACCAGGTTCGTGAAGTTTTCGCCGTAGCGAGCGTCCAACCGGCGGCGCGATCCTCGCCATCGTCCGGAAGTCAGTACCAAACTGCTATCGTGGCGATGCGGAACCGCCGCGTAGTCGTGGGCCGAAGTATTGAAGGGAGAAGGCAAGCGGTGAAGCGTAGTCGGGGAAGATTCGGTAGCCTCCAAAGTCGCCTGATAGCAGCCTTGTTGTGCCATACGCGCTGCTGCGACCAGCGGATGGTCGGGATAAGTAGCCATGAAATTGGCTAGGAGCGGAAGTGCCTCCGAACATTTTCCTTCTCGCTTGAGCAGTAGGCCGCAATAAAATTCGGCGGTTGGATAAGACCGGGAAGCATGCTCGTGCACCCGCTGGTAGTAGGCAAGGGCTTCTGAATACCGAAAAAGGTGCCGCAGCGACTCGGCCAGCCGGTAGGTGCTCGGCCAGTCGGTGGTGTCGCGCGCGATAGCTGATTGGTAAAGCAAGGCCGCCTGCGCGTACTGTTGCCGCCGAAAGTGTTCCTGGGCCTCTTCTAACGAAGGCACCGACAGGGGAGCGAACTGAGCCTGAGCCACTCCGCTTAAACCAAAAAAGATAAGCAATAGTGATTTTATCCGTCGCATCCGTTAAAATAAGGGCGTAGGGGGAAGCACGGGAGTGCGCTTGTCCAAAAAGCGGTAGGCCATCGATAGTTCCAGGGTAGACTGGTTGGCAATTCCTACTCGGTTGTTTGAGGCGTTCATGTCGTAGGACAGTGCCGCGTCAAACTGACTGGCCCGCGCTCCGAGCAGGAATACGAAAGCATCGCCGTAGCGGTACCAACCACCCAGGAGCAACTGCAGATCCGGGGGCACCGTCGGACGGTCAGACAGCAAATGAACGCCCAGCGTGGCCCCTCCGGTGTACTGCACCAGGGCTTCTTGCGCAATGATAAAAAATCCGGGAGAGACGCTCAGCCGTTCGTTGGCCTGAAACTGCCCACCGCCGTGGCCTTTATACACCAGGGGAGAAGCCTCTCCATCGGGTAAAAACCCGTAGTCAGACCGGTTCAAATTACTCACCGAGGCACCAAAGTGCAGTTGGTAGGCAGCGGTTTTCTTCCAGGGATTGCGCGTAGGATCGTAGGTCCACATCAGACCGGCATTAAACCGCAACGCACTCACCTGGGTGGCGTAGGTGCCGGGCGGGGGGGCAGGGTTCTCGAAGCCCCGGTAGGTGATCTGCGAAGGCCAAGTGAGCGCGCTAAAATCAATGCTGGTGCGCACGTAGGATGACTGAATACCGACGCTCACGAACTGGGTTTGCGGACGATTGAGCCGCAGGACATAGGCTCCGGAAACATCAATCTGGTAGGTTTGCCACTCATTGCTTTCGCCCGCTAAATCGCTAAGAACCCCTACTCCGATTCCTCCTCCGGGCAGTGATCCGCTAGCCCTTTGCCCGCCGTACAGCGGGAGCATGGCCGAAAAGTAGCCCGTTTTGTAAGCAATAACGCCCAGGCGTTGCAATCGGTAGACAATCCCCAAAGTAGGATCAGTAACCGCACCGGCCGCCGCCGGGTTGAGTAGCAGCGGAGCGGCTTGGTACTGCGAAAAGCGCACTTCCTGCGCCACCGCGTTGCCGTAAGTCAACAGCATCACTCCAGCTCCCACTAGCGTTTGAGTAATATTACGGACTGCCATCAACGGAATAGGGTAATGGTTCCGGACTGGTCTACCGGCGTACCGTTCTCAAATAATCCGCGCAGGTGGTACTGGTACACTCCCGCTGGCACCGGAGAGCGATCAGACCGGCGTGCACCTTCCCATCCCTGCTCCCGGGCCTGCGACAACGAAGCGGTTTGATACACCAGATTGCCCCACCGGTCAAAAATACGGAAAAGAAAGGATTCGGGAAGCAACGTACTGGCGTAAATCTTCACCGATCGATTGGTGGGATTCGGAGCATCCGGCGCAAAAGCGGAGGGCACGAGCACCTGGTTTTCTACGGAGAATAAACTGGTGACTCCTACTGACACGATGGACTGCTCAATCTGATCCTCACTTGTAATTGTTCCCTGAACGGCATCGCCGCTTCGGTCGGATTGACCCGCGCTAACGAACTGCCCCCCCGGATCGGCCGACCGGGCTACGACCGCCCCCAGCAGTTCCTCCAAACCGTCGCTTTGGTTCACCGTTAACTCCACTGGCGAGCCGGTGAAGGTGCCGCCCACCGTCTCGATGCGCCAGTAGTGGGCCGACGATACCCTGGCCAAAGACGCATCCAACGAGCCGACCGGGTTGGGGGCAACCACGCTTACCCGAAGGCTCGGGGCTTCTCCCATCACGTCAGTAAGGGTGAGGGGCAGGTAAGCACCGGCCAGCCCCAGTGGAAAATGCCGCTCACCACTGCCCTGATAAACCATCGTGGATTCGACGAATGATTCGGAAGACCCACCCACCACGGTGGCAGTAGGTTCTAATGTGAGGGAAGCCGTTTTGGAAGACTGTAGCACGCCCGCGTTGAGGGTTAGCGTGTCTGTCACCCGAACGGTGGACCGTAGTTCCTTGGTTCCTGAGCCACGCACGCTTAGGTGATGGAACGACTGCCCCGGGTGATTGATGGTTTGCCTCGCCCCGGCAAGAACCACTTCGCTACCCGGCGCATCCGTATACGTTGCTTCGTTGTGCCAGTTGCCGCTGATGCGGAGGGTGCCCTGGTTGATCAGAGATCCGCGGTTCAATAGGTTTCCACCGATGACCACCCGCGTGTCGGGCCGGATGGTGACCACTTGCTCGCTACCCACGTACAGCGCTTGTGCGCAGACCTGAAGCAGCCCGGTGGCACTAAATACTAAGGCGAACAACAGAAGCAACGCGTGGCGCATGCCGGGCTTTGGTGACTAAACGACTGAAACGAACGATAAAGCAACGAGTAAAGTAGCAAAAAATGGGCGTACGAAAAAAGTAGGGCGGTGGTGTTAGCCCCCTAAATTTACCCAACATTCGCCGAGTGCGAAGTTTGCTGCACCAGAAAGAAGCCGAAATTGCCCTGGGGCTGATACAAAGGCATGAGCAAATAGGCATCCTCTTGGGCCACCACGGGCTCACCGTCGCTGGTGGCCAAAAGCTCACCCGCCCGCACCAACTGTAGATTGCGGAACCCGGGCTCCATGCGAAAGGCTTCATCGTCGCCAATGCGGTAGGCCGACCGCAACCGATACACCTCCTGCTGCTGCGTTCCCTGTTGTTGCAAAGTTATCCGGGCACGATCAAGGTACGGCCGGGCCTGCGCTTCGCTGATGCATCCCGCATGCAGCAGGGCTAGCCAGATAATCGCCTCCTGATTGTCTACCGAAATTGCCGCCTGGTGCTGACCCGCCTCGTAGGTGAAACCCGTCCAGCCGCGCTTATTCAGCCACTCCGCCAGGCAACCTTTGATCTCTTTTTCGGCACCAATCACCGCCGCAACCGGAACCCGCTGCGCCAATTGCAGGCTGGCCGGAAAGCCCTCGTTCAGGCTGATAAACGGAATGCTAGCCGAAGAAGTGGTGTGACAGTCCACGAAGAAAAGCTCATCTTCCGTTCGGGTCTCCAGAGAATCAACCAAGTCGCAGATGTTTAGCAATTCCAGGGTTTCAAATGCTTGTTCGTCAGGCGCTGCCCTGGCCCGCTCAATGTGAGAAGGCAAAAAAAGGCGGTTTAAGTCTTCGTTCACGTAGCGAACTTCTTGGCGAAGCGCTTCTACGTTGCCCAGCACCCCAACCAACTGTCCGCTGAGCGGAATCTGATGGGTGCGCAACTGCTCAAAAACGCGCTGCAAAGCCAGCACGCCACTGGGTTCGTTGCCGTGCACCCCGGCGAATACGACTAAACGAGGTTTGGCCCCGTCGGTCGGAAAACTGCTGATGATTCGGGAAGAAAATGCGGGATTTTGGTTCATTCGGATTGCTGATCTAGCTCGCGATATAACAGCCGACTTAGGTGAACAAAGTCGTGCTCGGTGACCAACCCGACCAGGCGCCGGTCGCGAACCACCGGCAGACACGATATTTTACTGTCGACGATGAGTTCGATGGCCTCGGTGAGTAGCATATCGGGCGGGGCGGTTACCAACTCCCGCACCATCACGTCGCGGACGGGCAAGGTCGCGATGTCCTTTCCGTGGTGGGTGGTCATATAAGAAATAATGCTGTCCTTGGTGATGATGCCCACCAGCTCTCCCTGGTTCTCCACCGGGACGTGACCGATCTGCTTCCAGGTCATCAGGTGGGTGGCCAAATCCACGATGTCACTTTCCTGCACCGTGTACAGCGACTGGGTCATCACCTGCGACAAGGTGCGGAATCGGTTGCGCCAGTGCCCGGCTTCCTGCACCGTGGCCAGGCTCCAGGTGTGCCCGGGTTGCCCGGTGGTTTGTCGCTCCAGCATCCCCGCGGTGATCGCGATCCAGGCTTCATCATCCTGCGTGCTTTGCTTTTGCAACTGCTGAAACGAATTCAAAATCCAGCGGGAGCCGGTTTTAGCACTTTCGGTTCTTTCGCGGATAATCTCGAGATAATTCTCCCGATCCTCTTCATCTATCCCCGCCCTTTGCAGTCCCGCTTTAGCGATGGGTAGCAACTCGTCCAGTACCAACTCCTGGGCGGTAACCAGCGCTCCGTCGAGCCAGGTGAACTGCACCTCAATGCCCAGTTGGGCAGCTTTCAGAAAGTTTTCTTTTACTTGATCAAAGGGAAGTTGATCCGGTAGATTGCGGTAGCGCTCGGGCAGCCCCTTCATCAGGCCTAGCCAGAAGGCGGTGTTGGCAATCTCGTCTTCCACCGTGGGCCCCGCGGGCAGCACCCGGTTCTCGATGCGCAGGTGGGGAGCGCCCTGGGTAGTTCCGTAGCACACCCGGTTCCAACGGTAGATGGTGCCGTTGTGGAAATTCAGGGCTTCTAAACGCGGAACACCGCCTCGCTTCAGTACCTCAGAAGCCTGCTCTTCTATCGGTTTGGTGAGATACGCCTGGTAGCCCGCAATGTCCTGATGAAAAAGTTCGGCAATGGACTCCTGAATCCACGTACTGCCGAACGATACCCGGGCTTCTTCCTGCTTCAAATTTGAGTAGGGTTTGCGGGTGTCGGTGGTTTGGCGGAGCAGCGCAATCCGGGTTTCGTGCCACAACCGTCGCCCCAGAAACACCGGCGAATTGGTGGCGCAGGCCAGGGTAGGGGCGGTGATCATCTGGGCCCAGTTATACAGATCAGCTAAATCATTGGGATCCACCTGCAGGTGCACCTGGAAGCTGGTCATGCAACCCCCGAAGGTCGACGGGTTATTGCGGGTGATGAGTTCGTCCACTCCTTTGATGTTGAACTCGTACTGCTCACCGCGGCGCTGGTTCACGTTTTCCAGCAGCGCCTGGTAGCGCGGTTCGGGAGTCATGGCCCGGGGGTCGGTGTCTGCTTCCCGGATGGTGGGCAAAATACCCGTCAGGATCAACTGGGCCCGGTGTTTTTTGGCTTCATCCGCGACCATTTGCAGCTTGTCAAGCAGTTCCTGCTTCATCTGAGTGAGGCAAGCGCCGCCAAAAACTAGGGGGCTAAGATTAATTTCAAGATTGAAGCGGGCGTATTCGGTGGTGATAAAATCCTGGTTGAGCGCCTGATGGATCTCGGGACCAACCAGGGCGGGGCTAAAATTCTCATCGACCAGCACCATCTCCTGCTCGGCTCCGATGCGTTGGATATCCTTTTCGAAGTGGTCATCGGCAAGCATGGTCTCGAACGCCCGAATGTCGTCCAGCAGATGCGTCATAAATGCCTGCCGTTCTTCCTCGGTTTCAATAATTTTGATGCCTCCGTCGGCCATAGGTAAAGTTTAAAGGTTTATGAGTATAAGCCGTATTGGTCTGATTTTGTTGTCGCTATTGCGGAGGGCTACTTAAGCCAAGCGTACAATAATCGCAATAAAGTGAGTGAAGCACTATTGTTTATAAAAAGAATCACCCTTGGGTTTCTATGAATCGTATTAATTTTTCTTATCAAGTTAATTATTGCTACCTTGTTATACCGTTTAGTTCATTTGAAACGCCTATCTGATTTCACTGCATGTCATCCTTAACGACCCAACGAAGCTCTTCACTGGCTTTTATACGACTTTTGCGGCCCGAGCAATGGGCCAAGAATACGTTTCTGTTTATCCCGGCCTTCTTCGCCGGGGGGCTGCTAGAACCCTACATCTTTAGTCGCCTGGCCGTTTCCTTTGTCTGCTTTAGCGGGATGGCCAGCGCCATTTACATTCTGAACGACTACCGGGATATTGAGTCTGACCGACAGCATCCCACCAAGTGCAAGCGCCCCCTGGCCGCGGGTGAGGTGTCCTCGAGCGTAGCGCTGCTGGCTATGGTAGTGATGGCTACCGGTGCATTGCTGGTTGCTTTCTGGTTAAATCCCTACTTTTTTGCGGTGCTGTTGGTCTACGCCGGGTTAAACGTAGCCTATTCTTTCGGACTCAAGCACGTTTCAATTCTCAACATACTTATCGTTGCTTTTGGGTTCTTGTTGCGAACGGTTGCCGGAGGATTGGTAGCCGACGTGCCCATCTCGCAGTGGCTGGTGATCATGATTTTCTTGCTAGCCCTGTTTTTAGCGCTCGCCAAACGACGCGACGACTTGCTGCTCGGCAAATCGTCGGGGCGGCTGATGCGCAGGTCAGTGAAGAACTATACCCTGGAGTACGTGAACGCCTGCCTCACCATGCTGGCCGGGATCATCATCGTCTCGTACTTGATGTACACGATTTCCGACGAGGTGGTAGGGAGATTAGGCGATCATCTGTACTTCACCAGCATCTTTGTGATCGCCGGAATGATGCGCTACTTACAAATTTCACTGGTAGAAAACAACAGCGGCTCGCCGACCAAACTGCTCTATACCGACCGCTTCGTCCAACTCACGCTGCTGGCCTGGCTCATGAGCTTTTTTGCGTTGATCTACCTGGGTACCTCCTTTTAACCACCAAGCTATTGTCCGAACTACCAATCTTGGCGCTGTTTGATTTTGACGGTACCATCACGCGTCGCGATACCTTGTTTGACTTTATTCGCTTCTACCGCGGTGAGCGGGCGTTATACCAAGGATTACTTCAGCTTGCTCCGGCATTGCTGGCGTTCAAAATGGGGTTCACTGCCAACTGGGTGGCTAAAGAGCGCACGTTAACCCATTTTTTTGGCGGAGAATCACAAGCAGAGTTTCGCCAACGCGCTTCGGATTATGCCCGGCAACGCCTGCCCCAAGTTATTCGACCCAGCGCCCTGCAACGAATCAACGAACTCCAAGAAAAGCAAGCCACCGTTTACGTAGTATCAGCCTCGGCTGAAGACTGGATTCAGCCCTGGTGCGAATCGCGGGGAATTAAGCTGATAGCAACCCGGTTGGAGGTTCAGCAGCAAATCATAACCGGAAAAATCGCCGGAAAAAACTGCAACGGACCCGAGAAAGTTCGCCGGATCAGAGAAGCCATTGAACTGGAGCAATACGCAACGATCTACGCCTACGGAGACAGCCAAGGAGATCGCGAGATGCTGGCGGTGGCGCACCACCCGCACTACCGCTACTTCAAGTAACCGAAGGAGAAATACCCACCGTTTGACCAACAAGATCGTTTTTGATCGTCAGTAATCGCTCAACCGTGAGCGGCTTGACGATGTAGTCTACTACGCTAGCCACCTTTTTTGCCCGATTGATATGCTCCTGGTCGGTGGACGAGGCCAGCATGTAAACGGCGGTATCCGACCAGCCAAAATTATTGAACTGCGCTAAAAACTGCCAACCATTCACAATAGGCATACAGATATCCAGAAAGATAACTTCCGGAGCTTCTTGCTGCTGGTCAGCTAAACCGCTGAGGTAGTCCAGTCCGTCAACGGCACTGTAGAAGCAAAGCACCTGTTCGGCTAGTTGCACCCTATGATTGGCTCTCTCGGCGAGTAGTCCGACAATCGGATCATCGTCTATCACTAATATTTTGTTCACGTTCGGCATACCGGTGGTTTGGGTAACTACTGAAACGTAGAATGCGCAATCGGTATGCCACGACCCCGCCCAAGTAAGGTATGCGGTAACACTGTCGGTGGATGAAATAATCTACCGCTTAATAGTTATACAGTGTATTAGAAAAGTCAATATTTGTGCTGAGTCTGTTCAACGTACCGTCTCAGCGAAAACTAGCTGGTAGTCTGCTAACGATTAGAGTATATTCACTAGCAAACCACTTTGCCTGGCTATGATATACGCTTTTTTGACCCTTCTGGTCATCCCCCTAAACCTACTGTTAACCTCTCCTTTAACTGATGGAGGAGGAACGCCACCCGGTGGAACGCCACCCGGAGATAATACGCCGGGTGACGATCCACCGGAATACGAACTGGTGAACCTCGGCCGTCCGCTCAACAGTATCTACCACGAGTCGGCCCCGGTAATTTCTCCCGACGGACAAACGCTCTACTTTGTCATCACCAACCACCCCGAGAACAACAAAGGGTCGGAGAAAACCCAGGACATTTGGTTTGCTCAACGCGATTCGGTCACCGGTGCTTGGGCGGGAGCTAAGCACATGCCAGAGCCGTTCAACCGACATCGCTACAATCAGGTGGCCAGTGTCTCACCCGATGGCAACCAATTACTTATCCGCACCGGCGAGGGCAAGAGTAACTGGGAGTTTGCAACGGTAGATCGCACCGGTGGAGCGTGGCAAAAGCCCCAAAAGCTGAACATCAACAATTTTGGTAGCATGTGCCGGGGCAAGTTCAACGGTGGATTTATGGCCTACGATGGCAGTGCTTTGCTGCTGTACTTCAGCGAGACCAAAGACGGTAAGCTAAGCGACCTCTACGTAAGCTTTCGGGAAGGGGGTGACCGCTGGACACAGCCACAGCCAATTACCGCCCTGAACAGTCGCTACGACGAGTTTGGCCCCTACCTGGCTCCTGACAACAAAACCATGTACTTCGCCAGCGCGCGTCCCGGCGGACTCGGCAGCACCGACGTGTACCGCACCCGGCGGCTGGACGATACCTGGATGGCGTGGTCAAAGCCGGAGAACGTGGGGGCACCGGTCAACACCAAAGGGTTTGATGCCTACTACGCGGTGGGCCGTTCTGATACTGCGGTGTTCACCACCCGGGCCCTGATGACCGCCGACGGGGGGCATCTGGATATTTACGGACTGCGAACGGTGAAGAAAGTGAAACCCAAGCTGCACCTGGAAGGATTTGTCACCGACGCGGCCACGGGTGAGTTTGTGACGGCCAGCGTGCGTTACGAACGAGAAGAGGAAGCCCTGGGCATCACGCACTCCGATTCGGTGATGGGAGAATACCGCACCCGCTTGTCGGAAAGTGGCTGGTACCATTTGTTCATTTCAGCGCCCGGTTATCTCTCCAGAACCGACAGCGTGCAAATTGCTCCATTTTTGTCCGACACCACGGTGTATAAAGACCTGACGCTTCAGGCGCTGGAGGTGGGTGTATCAGTGCGATTAAACAATATATTTTTCGACTACAACGAAACCACCCTGCGTCCGGAATCGAATCCTGAGCTGGATAAAGTGGTGGAGATGCTGGAGGCCAATCCGAAGCTGGCCATTGAGATCGGGGGACACACCGACGACCGGGGTTCGGAGGAATATAACCAGCAACTGTCGCAGGGTCGTTCGGAAGCCGTCCGCCAGTACTTACTCGAGAATTTCATCGACGCCACGCGGGTGACGGCGGTGGGCTACGGAGAAACCCAGCCCGAAGTGCCCAACGATAGCGAAGAAAACTGGCAGGTGAACCGGCGGGTAGCGTTTACGGTGCTGGAGAATTAGGTGTCCGTTACTGTTTCTTTTCCGCCCTGGCTACTCCCACCATGCTATCGGCCGTGCCGTAGTATAAATACCAGGCGTCATTAAAGTACACGAGCCCTTCCACAAAAGTGGTTCCGTCTTGATACTGACCAGACTTCTCAAACGGCAGTTCGGGTTGGATAAAAGGTTCGTCTGCTCGATCAAGCAATTTCCACGGCTCCTCGGCGTCAAACAGCGCTTGTCCGCCGGTATATACCCGGTTGCCCAGGTCTTCTTCACCAATGTTCTGGGAGTTGCCCGCGTTGTAGAGCACCACAATGCCATCGTCGGTGAGCACGGGCGGTGGCCCCGCTTCCACCAGCCACGAATCAAAGTAGCCCGGCCGCGGACTCAGCACCGGGGCTAACTGTCCCGTGTAATCTTCTACCGGAGTCCAGTCGAGTAGATCATCGGAAGTGGCCAGCCATACGTGTGGCACCCCGAAGTACATCCAGTACTTGCCCTTAATTTTCGTAGCCATCAGTTTGCCGTCGACCAGCTTAGCCACAATTGCGCCGGACTTGGTTTCTCGCGCGTGGTACTTTCCGTCGTCGTAGTCTTCGAAGACGGGCCCGTGCTTGGTCCAGGTGGTTAAGTCGGGCGAAGTGGCAATGGCCAGGCGGGGCACCTTGCGGTTCCACTGGGTGTAGGTGAGCACGTAGGTGCCGTCTTCGGTCTCCACAATGCGCGGGTCTTCTACGCCACCGGGCCACTCAAATTTTTGTTGATTGTCTCGGTCAGGATAGAATACGGGTTCAGACTGCCGCTCGTAGGTGCGTCCATCGGCCGATACCGCCAAACCAATGCGCGAGGTGTGCCCGCCAATTTCTTTCTCGCCCAGTTTTTCTTCCGCCCGGTATAACACTCGAATGGTATCATCCCTGACAATTGCCGCCGGATTAAAAGTTGCCATCGATTCCCAGGCGACCGTATTCCCGGTCATCGGATCCTGAAAAGTGGTGGTACTATCCTTCTGAATGATCGGCCGCGCATCGGGCAATCGCTCAAACGGACCCAACATCCAGGGTTTTTCTTTTTGCTGGGCGAATCCGGCTGTGGAGGGGATGCACCATAGGAACAGAACCAACAAACGGAAGGGAACTTGATTGATAGCGGTTTGCATAACACTGGGTTAAAACCGAAATATACCAAAAAGAATGGGAACCCGGGCGGGGGCGTTCCCGTGGTCTATTACTCAAACACAAATTCCAGCAAACTTCCCCCAAACCCGCTTGACACCCACCGCCCCGATGCCTACCTTTCGGCCATGAAGTTACTGCACACGGCCGACTGGCACCTGGGCAAACGACTGGGCGATTATTCGCGCCTGGCTGAACAACGGGCGGTGCTGGATGAGATCTGCGCTATCGCTGAGGCAGAGGCGGTGGATGCCGTGCTAATCGCCGGAGATTTGTTTGATACCTTTAATCCGCCCAATGAAGCCCTGGAGCTTTTTTACCGCACCGTTCACCGGTTGAGCAGTGACGGGGCGCGGGCGGTGATTGCCATTGCCGGTAACCACGATTCGCCCGACCGGGTGGAGGCCCCCGACCCCCTGGCCCGGGAGTGCGGTATCTTTTTTGTCGGCCGACCGGCTTCGGTGGTGCCCACGGTAGAAACCAACGCGGGCATCAAAACCTTGAACGCCGCGCCGGGTTTTGTCGAACTGCAACTGCCCAACTGCCCGGAACCGCTGCGGCTCATCTCTAACTCCCTACGCCAACGAAACCACCCTGAAACGCTTCCTGGGCGATGAAGACCGCGACCAATCGCTGCGCGAGGTGTTGCAGCACGATTGGCAACGCCTGGCTGACCAGCACTGCGATACGCGGGGAGTAAACATTCTGATGGCGCACCTGTATTTCCGGCAGCGCAACGGCCCCGCTCCCGAAGAGCCGGACGATGAGAAGCCCATCCTGCACGTGGGCGGAGCCTCGGCGGTGTTCACCGAAGACATTCCGACCCAGATACAGTACGCTGCGCTGGGGCATCTGCACCGTTTCCAGACCGTAGCTGCCACGCCCTGCCCGGTTTGCTACAGCAGCAGTCCGCTGGCCTACAGTTTTGCTGAGGCCGACCAACAAAAGCAGGTGGTGGTGATTGAAGTAGAAGCGGGTGGCGAAGCGCAGGTACGGCCGGTTGCACTTCGGGCGGGACGCCGACTGTGCCGTCAGCGATTCACGGAGATTGATGAAGCCATTCAGTGGCTGGAGGCGAACCCGAACACCTTTGTAGAACTCACCCTGGTGAGCGATTCGTACCTGGAAAGCAAGCTGAAGCGGGCGCTTTACGCAGCCCACGATGGCATCGTAAGCATCATCCCGGAAATTAACGCCGCCGAGGATGCGTCATCAGAACCGTCGCGTATCGATCTAAGCAAAGACCTGCGCACCTTGTTTGTAGACTATTTTAGCGCCAAAAAAGGCCAGGAACCTAACGATGAACTGCTCACGCTGTTCGATGAGGTGCTCGGCACCGAGAGCAACTAAACTTTTTCACTTACTTTCGCAACCGCTGCTTGCCGCATGATACCGCTACGCCTCACCATTCAGGGATTATATTCCTACAAAGAAACCCAAATCATCGACTTTGAGATACTGGCGGGTTCTCAGTTGTTCGGTATTTTCGGTGCCGTGGGGAGTGGGAAGTCTTCTATTCTGGAAGCAGTCGTGTTTGCGCTCTACGACCGGAGCGAACGTTTGAACAAGAGCGGCGACAATCGCTACTATAACATGCTCAACCTGCAAAGTCAGCAGTTTGCCATCGACTTTATCTTCCAGGTTACTTCTCCCGAGCCGACCAAGTATCGCTTCACCGTTTCGGCGCGCCGCAAAAAAAAGGATTACGAAAAAGTGGAAGTGAAAGAGCGGCGGCAGTACCGCTGGGAGAACGACAACTGGCTTCCCATTGAGGGGCCCGATGCGGCGTTGATTATCGGCATGACCTACGAGAATTTCATGCAAACGGTGATCATTCCGCAGGGTAAATTTCGGGAATTTATTGATCAGAAACCCAACGAGCGTACCCAGATGCTCAAGGAGCTCTTCCGCCTGGAGAAGTTCGATCTCTCGCACAAGACGAGCCATTTGCTGGCGGCGGTCCGTACCGCCATCACCGACCTTGAGGCCCGGGTGTCGGAAATTGGCCCGGTGAACGCCGAGACAATTGATGCGATACGCAAGAAGATGATGGGGATAGAAGTTGCTTTGCAGGAGAATGCCGCGGTGCTCAGAAAAGCGGAAGTTGACTGCGAAGACCACGAGCTCCGTCGCCGACTGTTTGCCGATCTGGCCGCCGCTCAGAAGGATCATCAGTTGCTGCTAAGAGAACAACCGCACTACCAAGCCAGAGAAAAGCGGTTACAGGAGTACCAGGAAGCGGAAACCCACTTCAAAGAAAAATTTAAAACCCTGGCCGATGCGGAAAGCGAACGAGTCCTGACTGAGGAAAGATACCAACACTTGTGCATCCGAATCGGGAAGGGCGGACAAAAGCTTGAGGATGCCCAGCAGCGCTGCGAACAGGCGCAACGAGACTACGCTGATCGGGACATGATTCGCGCGCGGTGCACCGATTGGGAACATATGCTACGAATTTGCCAGGTGCGCGGTGAATTGCAACAATTGGCGGCAGATGAAGCCACGCGGCGTGCCGCCCACGAACAGCAGCAGCAGCAGTGCGCCACCTTAAAGCAGCAAATTAAAACCAACGAGGAGCGATCGAGCAAGGCCGTTGCTATCCAGGAACAGCAGGCCGCGCTACGGGCGGTTACGCAGTGGCACACGCAATGTCAGGAGTACGAAGCGGAGCGCGACGCTCAGCACCAAAAAAAGGTGACGCAACAACACCGCTTGGCGGAGGTTGACGCAAAGAAGGAGCAGACCCTGAAGACAAGCCCGTGGTCCACCAATAATCCCTTCGATACGATTTTCGATCGATCTTGCCACTACCAAGGAGTCGCTTAAAACGGATTTGCGCGCGTCGCTCGAGAAGCTGGCAGATTTGCGGGTTCGGCACGAGCTGGCCCTCGCCGCCCGGCAATTGGCTGCGGGACAGGCCTGTCCGCTCTGCGGGGCAACGCACCATCCATCCGTTGCTCACGCCCCGGAAATTAGCGAAGAAATCGCTCAGCAAGAACAGGTGCTGACCCAGCTTCAGAAGCAGGAAGTGCAGTACGCCACCTTAGAAACCACGCTACGGCAGTTACACAACGACGACCAGGGAATTCGGGGAAAACTAGAAGGGGCTCAACAGCTTATCGATGCCAGCGAGGCGCGCTTGCGTACGCATCAGGCGCAATTTTCCTGGGAGACCTATCGGCATCACTCTCCCGATGCATTAGCGGCTCAGCTAGAAGAATGTAACCAACGGTTGAGCGAATGCCAGCGTCTACGGGAAGCGCGTAGCGGCCAGCTGCGGCAATTGGAGCAGCAGGAGGCTTCGCTCGCTGAGGCGCAACAACGCTGGCATCAAAGTCAGCAACGGTGGCTGACCGCCAACAACAAAGTAGAGAACTACCGCTCACTGCTACGGGTGCTCGCTTACGACGAGCACGCTTCCCTGACCGAAGCGCAAATTCAGAAAAAGCACCAAGACAGCCAGGGTCAGCTTCAGGATGTGGAACAGCGATACGAAGCGGCCCGGCAGCAGTGCCAGGAGTACGAAAAGGCGCTAGGAGTGCTGGAAGGTAAGAAAACCGCCGAGAATAACCAGCTGGATAGTCTTCGCCAACGGGCTGCCACCATTAAGCAAGAAATCCAAACCTTGTGTCACCGAAAGAATTTCGAGAGCGTGAACTACGTGAAGGAGCTTATCGATACCAACCTGGACACCCAGGCGCAGCGCAGCGCAGTGGTGATGTACAAAAACCGCCTTCACGCGGCGGAAGAGAATTACGAAAAGCTAGTCCAGGCCACCCACGAGAAAAACTACCGCGCCGATGAGCACCGCGAAGCGCAGGATGCCCGGGTTCAACACCAACGGGTCCGGGAGCAGTTGCAGCACGCCTGGGCGGTGACCAAACGAGAAGTGGAAGACCAGCACGAGAAGCTTGGAAAAGTTCAGCGGTTAAATCGTTCGCTGGGCGAGCAGCGCCTACGAGAGAGCAACCTGAAAGAATTAGCTGGTTTGTTTCGGGGCAGCGGATTTGTCAACTACGCCTCCACCGTGCTGCTGCAGGAAGTATGCCGGGGGGCGAACGTTCGTTTCAAGAAACTGACCAAGAACAACCTCAGTCTGGAGCTAAACAAGGACAATGACTTTATCGTCCGGGACCACCTCAACGACGGCAAAACCCGCTTGCTGAAAACCCTGTCGGGTGGGCAAACCTTCCAGGCGGCCCTGTGTCTGGCGTTGGCGCTGGCGGAAAATATTCAGTCGCTAAACCAGTCTCAGCAAAGCTTTTTCTTTTTAGACGAGGGCTTTGGTTCGTTAGATAAAAATTCGCTTCGCGTCGTGTTCGACACCCTGAAGTCGTTGCGGCAGGAGAACCGGGTCGTCGGGATCATCTCGCACGTAGAAGAGCTTCAGCAGGAGATTGATGTCTATCTAAGCATTGAACACCACCGCGAGCGGGGCAGTTTGGTGAAAAACAGTTGGGAACAATAAAGACGTCTGAGATCGCTACTGTATCAAACAGCCCGTCGTACACTTTTCAACATGCATTATATTACGCTTCAGAAGAGTGTTTTTTTCAATTAGTTGACAGTAGTAAGCGATCTGCTGCTAGCCTTCTCAGTGGAAACCATTTTACCACCGCCATTACTATTTCGGACTACCACTACAATAGTGCCTGCGGTAAGTGTAATCATCATCCAAATCATCACAAAGACCATACTAACCATGCTTTCATTTATTAGATTTGACGAATATAACAATGTATAAAATACTAGTCAGAAGAACAAGTAGGATGCCAGTAATGTTCAAGGCCTGCATATTAGCTTGAGCGAGTATTTCCGGAACGAACATGGAAAGACCCAAAATAAATCCAGCCATGCCTACCAGTAGACAACTGCTGATCAGTGCCCAAACCAAGTCTTTGGACAGCAGTATTTTGGCATTTAGTAGATTGGCAATTGATAAATTGATAGCGATACAAAAGAGCATCCAGTCGCTCAGTACAAACAACTCATAATCTTTGATGGCTTCGGTAGAATAGAAAGGAGAAATGATTACCATTAAAATTAAGGAAATTTCCTGGTAGCACAAGGGTAAAAAATGACAGACAGCGTCTACCATCAATAAAACCACACCATGCACGTTTGCATCGTCTACCATAAAATCATCCCCGTCACCAAGTACGGAGGCATTCAGCGCATCGTGTGGTGGCTGGGAAAAGAACTGGTTCGTCGGGGGCATCAGGTTACCTACTTGGTGGGCGCGGGAAGCGGTTGCCCCTTTGCCGAGGTGCTTTTGTACAATCCCGACCGGGGGCTAAATGAGCAGATTCCCGAATCGGCGGATGTGGTGCACCTGTACGTCCCCCCCAACGAGCCGCTCACCAAACCCTATCTGATTCACATGGAATCCAATACCCGGCAGGCCGAGCACGACATCAACACGGTGTTCGTGTCGCGGCAGCACGCCGCCCGCCACGGGTCCACCTGCTTCGTGTACAACGGACTGGACGCCGAAGACTATACCAAACCAAATTTTTCTGCCAAAAGAGATTATCTCCACTTCCTGGCCAAGGCCGCCTGGCGGGTGAAAAACGTGCGGGGAGCCATCAAAATAGCGCAGCAAAGCAACAACCGTTTGCACGTGCTGGGCGGCAACCGGCTGAATTTTCATATGGGGTTTAGGTTCACCCCCGATCCGCGCATGCGGTTTCATGGCATGGTGGGGGGAGCCAGGAAGGATGCGTTGCTGAACGGCTCCAAGGGCTTGCTGTTTCCGGTGGTGTGGCACGAGCCCTTTGGCATCGCGATCACCGAAAGTATGTTCTACGGCTGCCCCGTGTTTGCCACCCCCTACGGTTCGTTGCCCGAACTAGTAGATCAAGAATCCGGGGTGCTAAGCAACCGGCAGACGGAGTTAGTAGAAGCACTACCGCAAGCCCCGTCGTTCGATGGCAAAAAAATTCACGAACGGGTCATGGACTGCTTTTCGGTGGGGCCGATGGTCGTAAGTTTTTTGCGCTTATACGAGAAAATTCTGAACGGAGAACCTTTAAACGAAAAGAAACCGACCTATCCGGCGGACGAGTCGGCTTCTCTACCATTTTACGCGTAGCGAGGTGGGTGACTCTCTTTACAGTAGCTTGAAACCCAGCCCGACGCTAAACTGATTATTGCGGTAATCGGTGTCAAAGCGTCTTCCCCCCAGTTGAACGGTGTCGCCCAGTCTACTAAGATTACCCTCGTAGCGGACATCAAGGACTAACCGACCAATGTCCAGTCCGCCTCCGATCTGATAGCCGACGGTGGAGCTTTCGTAGTTGTTTCGCACCTCCGCAGTGGTTCCTTCGGTGCGGGCATCCTGCCCCAGAATGAGGCTAAACGAGGGCCCCGCGTTGATGCGCAGCACGTCGCCGATCCGAAAACCGAGCATCACCGGCACGTCTAGTTTGTTGTAGGTGAGGTCTTGTATTTGGTCGAAGTTATCACTCACCCCGTCCCGAATCTCAATCTGGCCGCCCGCCTGGGTGAAGAGCACTTCGGGCTGCAGGTAGATGCCCAGAACAGTAATTCGGGTAAAAACTCCCGCGTGGAAGCCAATGGTGGAGCTTCCGGCCCGTACCATTTCCGCTTCTTCGAGTGATAAGCGGGAACTGCTGAACCCTACTTTCGGGCCAAGGTTAAAGAACTGGGCCGAAGCGGCGGTGCTGATCATGAGGCATACCGCCAGAATAAAAACGTTTTTCATTGGTTGCGTAGTGATGTAAGAAATAGGATACTTTTCAACTTTTCAAAAATCGTACCCTAATGACAAATAGAAGCGAGGTTTTCCAACAACGTTGTCCTCAATGGGATAGGCCGCGTCTAATTTCACGTAGAATCCGAGCAGCACGGTGCGAATGCCAGCGCCATAACTCATCAACCACGGGTTCTTAAAATTCTGAATCTCCGCGCGGAAAATAGGGTCTTCCTGGATAACTTCGGTATTAATACTATTTTTTTCGTTAAAGGGGCTGGCTCCCGTCCAGGCGGAGCCGACGTCGTAGAAGCCGATGAACTCTAGGTTCCGAAAGAAGTTAGAGGCGATGGGCCCCTGATAGAAGTAACGCACCACCGGTAGCCGCAGCTCGGCGCTGAAGGTGAGCACGTCGCTGCCGTTGAATTTATTGAAATTGAATCCTCTCAAATTGACAAAGTCAACAAATAGCACATTGCTGTTGTCTACGCCTCTCTCCACCGCCAGTGGGTCGTTTTCCTCCTGCTGCTGCGGGTCGCGGGTCGTTACCCAGGTTTGGAGGCCACCCAGCAAGTAGTTTTGCTGGTTTGGGCCAAAGAAGTTGCCGTAGAACACTCGGGTGGCCAGCGTGAGGGAGCGATGCAGTTTCTGGTAGTGCCGCAAATCCACTTCCAGGTTACTGAAGCTCTTTTGTACGTCGTTGACCCCCTGATAATGGGTAAGCATGGCGCGCCCCCGGGTGCCCAGGCGTTTGTTGAAGCCCGACGTATGGGTATTGTCGAACACGATTCCGGTTTCAATGCCCCCGAAGTAATTGGTGCTTTGGGTGCCGGGCAGGGGCGCCACTGCGGCGGTGGGGGAGAGGTCTACGTAATGCGTGTTAGCCACGAAGGGATTGAACTCCAGACGCGTAGCCACGCTAAGGGGAAGAGCAGCACCTACGTAAAAGTGGTTAGAGGTGTATTTCTGTATATTTCGGTCGCCCGCTTCGCGCTCAATGCCTTCCCGTTCGTAACGAAATTTTAAGTCTACCCGGTTTTTTAGATACTGATACTCGGCGAACAAACTGGCGCTACGCAGATCGGTGAACTGCACCAAGCCACCGAAGAAACGGTGATTTTCGAGCATATCGTTCATCTGAACTTCTACGTGAAAGCCCAGCTTCCGCAGCGGATCAAAGGTGAGCGAGGTGATGATGTTGTCGGCGCTAAAGCGCGTCTCGTAGGGCAACGGGCCGTTGATGCGTGACTCTCGCTGTAGTTTCCGGTAGCGCGACAGAAACGAATTGCCCGTTTCCGCCTGACTACGTTCCCCCTGCTCAAAGGCGAAATCATCGGTAGAAACCGTGTTCTCATCGGTGTCGGGCGGCGTATTAAAGGCGTAATTCTCGGTGTCGATGTAGTCTTCGTCCGCTACGTTCGTCGTGTCCGTCCCCCCAAAAGTATAGTCGTTGGTATCGACCACTCCGGGTCCGGAGATCTGCTGGGTGCTGTCGGGCCGGGACTGGGTAGCGGGCGAGGATGGCGTGGTAGTCGGAACCGAATCCGTTTGAGCCGTTGCCGTTGCTTGTTTTTGCCGCTCGATGAGCCGTTGCGACACCAACTGCGCCTGAATAGCCTGCTGCCGCTGTGTCTTGGGGGTGAACATACTTTGATTGGGATCAAAGCCTTCGTTCACAAAAACGTAATCTCGTTCGTCAGACAACATGATCGCGGCCAGTCGCCGGTTGGTGAAATCAATATCAAAATCCTGGACACTTACCGCAAAATTAGTTACCTGATTGAAAAGGCTATCCTGCAATTGGTAGCGGTACACATTGTACACTCCCTGCTGGTCGCTGAGGTAAAATATTGTGTTATCGTCCTGCGGCAGAGGAAACACGTCTCGGCTCACGGTTTTGGTCACCTGCTGTAGCAAAGAATCGGCTGCGTCTCCGCTGGGGTCTAGCAGGTAAATGTTGAAGTTATCGTCGACCGAAGTATTTAAATCAATATCACGCGATTTCACGGGAGCGAAGTAGAGCGAGTCGTTAGGGCGGTTGCTACTGAACACCACCCGCTCGCCATCGGGCATAAAATGCGGGTGCAGGTCATCGTAAACGTCGGTGGTCAGTCGTTTGAAGGTGTTTCGACTTGGGTTATACATGAACAGGTCGTTTTGCCCGTTCAGGTCGGCACTCATCACCGCCAGCCGGTTGTTGTCGCTCAGGTCGAAGTACTGGATTTGGTTGAGCCGACGCAGCGCCACCGTGCGCTTTTTCTTGGTAGCCTGATCGCTGAGCCATAGGTAATTCTTTCCCTTTTCGTACCCGATAATCCCCAGGGTTTGGCTGTTGCCCCAGTTGAGCAGCGGCACACTGTTGTCGAGTTCCTGATCCAGTGACGGGTAGCCCGAGGAGTGCACGGTGCGGGTCTTGTTCTTCTTGGTGTCGAGCACCTTCACTTTGTAGCGGCCGTTGCGATTTTCGGAGTAGGCCAGGTAGCGCCCGTCGGAGCTGTAGGCCACCTGGTTGTAGGTGTACCCACGGCGGTTGCGGCGGCGCAAACGATTATCAGATTCGGGGAAGGCGTAGCGTTCGGCTATCTGGGCGTCCATCTCGGTGTAGAACGATTGCCACTGCCGGGTGAACAGCTTGAAGGGAATCCCCAGGGTGTTGACGATGCTGCTTTCCTCGTTGCGAATGATGCGGGTAAGGTTCAGGATGTTAGAAATGCTGCTGCGTCCGTAGCGCACGGCCACGAAGTTCCAGACCGACTGCCCCGCCAGGGCCGCTTCTTCGCCCGACAACCGACTGAGCTTAACGCGCTTGCTGTCGTGAAAGAGCTCTCGGGCAAAGTCATCCATCTCGATGCTCCAGCCCTCGGCAATGTAACGGGCCGCTCCCTCGATGAACCACTCGGGCAGCGAGAGCAGGTAGGCACTCTGAAACATATCGGTCAGACTGCCGCCGAACATCATGTCGTTGATCAGCATTTTGGCAATCTGTAGCACCAGTTCGTCCTTGAAGTCAATCATGGTGCCCGGATAGGCAATCTCCACCTGGGATTTCACAAAATTGGTCTGCCCTCCCACGGTAAAACTCTTTCCCTTTACGCCCACGTTGCTTTGCTGCAATTCTTTGGGAGAGTTGTAGAGAAAGATTTTGGTTTTGGTGTAGGGAGCGTAGCCAATCACGTCGGTGATGCGCTCAAACTCCTTTTCCAAGAACTTGGCGGCCACCAGAGCGTTGCTTTGCCCACCCTCGTAGAAGTAAATATTGAAGTTATCGGTACTGTAGAACTGCCAGCTAAAATTTCGGTACTGTACGCGATTTTTGCCGAACTGTTCGGGTTCAATTTGGGCCCAGACCGGGCTCGACAGCAAGAAGAGCAGGAGAGCGGCGGTGTATACTTTTGCCATGGATTGTTGGTTCAAGACGGATAGTGCTTTGGGTAGTAACGCAGAATAGTTACTTCTTCGTCTACCGGCGCTTTTTTTAGCAGACAATGTACAAAATGTTGGGCGAAATACGGAGCCAAAGACACTCCTTTGCTGCCAAAACCCCCGAATATTCCTAAAGGTTCGTGTCGGGGATGGATTCCGATGAACGGAAGCCGGTCGCGGGTGGCCGGGCGCACCCCTGCCCACTGGTCGGTGATCTCGTAAGGAGTCACCAACAGCTGGTCTAGCTTCTGCTTAAGGGTTTCCCGGGCCCGCTCGGTGGGCGTATCGCTCAGGTCGTGGTGGTCGTAGGTGGAGCCCACCCGCCCCTGTTGCCCGTGCGGAATCACGAACACCCCGCGGTTCATAATCACCGGCAGCGGCGCTTCGGTGCGGATAGAGATCATTTCTCCCTTCACCGGCCGAAAGGGTAACCACGAGAAGTAAGGGTTGTCGCGGGCCGTGGCTCCCTCGCAAAAGATAATCCGCCGGGCCGTCCACTCCCGATAATGAACGTGGCGATCCTGCACGTCCAACTGATCGAAGTCAAACACGGATTCTTCATAACTATCTTGTTCAATCAAAAAATCCCGGTAGGCCCGCAGCAGCAGCGGAACGTCAACGTAGCCGCAGTGGCGCAGCAGCAGCCCGCCCCACCGGTCTTGCACCAAGTCACCGTAGCGACTCTTCAGATGCACCTCCTGAACAAACGTAGCGTAGGCGGAATCGCCCGACTGCACGGCCCACTCGTTTTGGTCTTCGGCGCTGGCCAGCGGCCGGTAGATGGGGGTGGGGTGGAAGAAGGTAGCGCCCAGGCGTTGCTGGAGTTCAGCGTAGCAGCTTTCCAGATAAGGAAACAGATCGTCGGCCCGCCAGGTCTTCACCAGCTTGCGCCCGGTGATGGGATTGTACAGTCCCGCCGCGGCGCGGGAGGCCGACGGACGGAGGTGCTGGGTGTTCATCACACGCACGGTGCACCCCTGCTCCAGCAGATGGTACGACAGCAGTGAACCGGCCAATCCCTGACCTACTATCAAAAAGTCGACGCTTTGGGTGGACATGACGTTGTTTGTTGCGGGCTAATCTACCATATTTACCGCTGGCAATAAAACCGTTGCCGCTTATCACCTCTGTACAACCTAAGGTCAAATATGTTTCGACACCTTCCCAATATTCTCACGCTGTGCAACCTGCTGTGCGGATGCGCCGGGTTGGTGGCGGTTTCTGATGGAAACCTTTCGTTGGCTGCCTATCTGATCTGGGCGGCCGCCGCCTTCGATTTTGCCGACGGACTCGCCGCCCGGGCCCTCAGTGCCTACTCGCCCATCGGAGGAGACCTGGACTCGCTGGCCGACATGGTGAGCTTCGGGGCCCTGCCGGGCTTCATTATGTTCGAAATGATCGCGGGCAACGTCGAATCGGAATGGGCACTGCTGGCCTACCTGGGGTTTTCGCTGGCGGTGTTCTCGGCCCTGCGCCTGGCGATGTTCAACGTGGATACCCGGCAGAAGGATCAGTTCATCGGCTTGCCCGTGCCCGCCAGCGCCTTGCTGATCAGTTCGTTGCCGCTGGGCGACCTACCGGCCTTCCGCAGTCTGGTGCAGGAGCCGCTGGTGTTGATTGGCATCGTCGCGATGCTTTCCTACCTGATGGTGGCCCCACTTCCGCTGCTGGCCTTTAAGTTCAAGAGCAAAAGCTGGCAGGGCAACGAGGTGAAGTACAGTTTCTTGATCGCCGCTTTGCTGCTGTTCATCCTGCTAAAGGTGGTGGCCATTCCGATTATCATCATTGCTTACGTTGTCCTCTCGATCGTAGTAAACCAGCGAAGGGTTATATGAAAAAATGATCGGATGATTAGCTTTTTGTTCAGTCATTTCTTCCTTCGACCAGTCAATCCCTTAGTCTTTTACTACCTTTGCCCCCACCATCAACTCCCTCACTATGAATTTTGTGGCGCACATCAACATCATGCCCAAGCAAGAAATCCTCGATCCGCCGGGCAAAGCGGTGAAGTTAGGCCTGGCAAACCTCGGATTATCCACCGTCAGCGACGTTCGCATCGGCAAGCACATCACCGTGCACTTAGAGGCGGATAGCGAAGATCAGGCCCGCGAAAAAGTGGAATTTGCCTGCCAGAAATTGCTCGCCAACCTCATCATGGAAAGTTACGAGTATACGCTACAACCGCCGGTGTAAGGGAATCAGTGATTTCGTGACGGGCTCAGGCACTATTTTTGGCAGGTGAGCGTAACAACAGTAACACCACAAAGCGCTATCCATGATTGTCCGCGGAATTAGTTTCGTCACGCTCGCGATGAGTTTTGGCAGCTTATGCCTGGCTAAGTCGTCCGACCAAGCGTGGCCCGACCAAGCGTCCGGACCCTCGGTGCTGGCTAGCGGACCGTGGCTCAAGGTGGCCGTAACCACCGACGGACTATACCGCATCACCGCCGACCAACTGCGCCAAGCCGGATGGAACCCCGCGCAGATCAACCCAAACCAACTGCAACTCTACGGCTACGGCGGCGGTATGCTGCCCCAACCGCTGGATAGCGCCTACTTTCCGGACCTGCCGGAAAATGCCCTTTGGATTACGGGAGCCGAGGATGATCGGCTCGACGAACAAGATGAAATCATCTTCTACGGACAGTCGCCCAGCCACCTGCGCTACCAGCCCTCCGGCACCGACTACGCCCTGCGCCACGAGAAAAATCTTTACGCCGATTCGTCCTACTACTTTCTTACCGTGGGAGAGACGCCTGGCCGACGCGTGGCGACTACTCCCTTTGAACCGAACGACGGAGCACCGATCACCGAGTACGATGCCTACGCGGCCTACGAAAACGATGCCTTTAACCTGCGCAAGTCCGACGCCGGTTCGGGCCGGGAGTGGTACGGAGAGAGCTTTTCGGGCGGACAAACCCGCGCGTTCCCCCTCGGGCTGGCCGGGGCCACGGACGGCCCGGTGACCGTAACGGTCGAGGTGCTCGGCACATCGCTTACCGAATCGAGCTTTGCGGTGAACGTGAACGGCGCGGCGTTGGGCACGTTGCCGGTGAACGCCATCGCCGACGCCCGCTACGCGGCCAAGGGAGCCAGGGCGCAGGCGACTTTTATTCAAGAAAATAACGCTATCGGGGGTGCCGCGCTGGTTGCCAACCTCACTTATCAGGGGGGCGGAATCGCCTACCTTAATAAAATACTGGTGGAAGCCCGGCGTCCGCTTCGCTACGAGCAGCCCTTCACGTTTCGCAGTCTGGCCAGCGCGCGTCAGGAGCAAACCACCTTCCGCCTGACGTCGTCGCCCGAAGACCTGATCGTGTGGGATGTGACCGATCCGCAAGCGCCGGTTCGTTTCGACCTAATCCGGCAGGAAGGAGGGCATTCATTTACGGTGCGCACCCCAGGGCAGTTGCGGGAGTTCGCGGCGGCCGGATTTAGCAACCTTCCTACCGCCACGGTGGTAGAATCGGTGGCTCCCCAGAATCTCAAGGATGGCAACGTTCCCAACTTGGTCATTGTTAGTCCGCCCGCTTTTCGGGCCGAGGCCGACCGACTGGCCGAACTGCGCCGCAACCACGACGGGCTGAGCGTGCGGGTGGTGAGTCCGCAGGAAATCTATAACGAGTTTTCGTCGGGTCGGCAGGACGTGAGCGCCATCCGCAATTATATGAAGTATTTGTACGATACCGAGGCGGCGCAAATAAAGTATCTGTTGCTGTTTGGTAAGGGTTCGTACGACTACCGAAGCGACCGGGCGGGCAATACCAACTTTGTGCCCACCTACGAATCCCGCAATTCGGTGCATCCTATTTTTAGCTACTCCTCCGACGACTACTACGGTTTTTTAGAGGATGATGAAGGACAGTGGGAGGAGAGCTTTACGGGCGACCACACCATGGAAATCGGGGTGGGGCGCTTGCCGGTTAAATCAGCCGCTGAGGCGCGGATCGTGGTTGACAAACTGATCCATTACGCCACCAGCGCCCGAACCCAGGGACGCTGGCGCAACCGGGTGGTGTTTGTGGCCGACGACGGAGACAACAACAAGCACCAGCGCGATGCCGAGCAACTATCGCGGCGGATAGATACGGCCTACGCTAGTTTTTCGGCGACCAAGATCTACCTCGACGCTTTTCCGCAGGAAGCCTTGCCGGGCGGAGAGGCGGCCCCGGCGGCCAGCCAGCGCATTGAGCGGGAACTCAAGCAGGGGGCGCTTATCATGAACTACACCGGCCACGGCAGCGAAACCCGCTGGACGCAGGAAAACATCTTCAACGTGAACACCATCAACCAACTGCGCAACTACGATCAACTGCCCTTCTTCGTGACCGCCACCTGCGAGTTTGGTCGGCACGATGACCCCGACCGGGTGTCGGGAGCTGAGCAGTTGATTTTGAGCGAACGCGGCGGTGCCATTGGCTTGGTCACCACGGCGCGCCCGGTCTACTCTAATACGAATTTGTTATTAAATCAGGCATTCTACGCCCAGGTGTTCGCGCCGCAGGATGGTGAGTTTCTGACCGTGGGTGAAATTTTTCGGCGCACCAAAAACGACGCCCTCAGCGGACCCGTGAACCGCAATTTCTCATTGCTGGGCGACCCTTCTATGACACTGAACTATCCCCAGGATCGGGTGGTGCTGGGCCGTCCGGAAGTGCGGCAGGCCGACGGTACTTACGCGACCACCGATACCCTGGCCGCCCTGGATGAGGTTCGCCTGGCCGGACAGGTAGTGCGGCGCGGCGACGGAGCTCCCCTTACCAACTTTACAGGGAGTGTGCTTATAGAAGTGCTGGACAAAACTACCCTGACGCGCACCCGCGGCAGCAACGATACTCCCATGCAATTTTCGGAACGGAAATCCGTTCTCCACCGAGGACGCGCCCGCGTGCGCAACGGCTCCTTTGTTCTCCACTTCGTGATGCCCAAAAACATTGTTTATCAGGCTGGTTCGGGAAAAATAAGTGCCTACGCGCAGAGCGAACAGTCCGACGCGCACGGAGCCGATCAGACCTTCGCGGTCGGCGGCAGCAGCCGACGCATTGCGGAGGATACTACGCCTCCGCAGATTCAACTGTTTATGGACGACACTACTTTTGTGGCCGGAGGACTCACCGGCAGCCGCACCCAACTGCTGGCGCGCCTGTCCGATGAGCACGGCATCAGCATTGCCACGGCTTCGCTGGGGCAAGAGATGGTCGCCACGCTGACGCATCAGGTGACCAATACGACCACCGAATGGCCCCTGGACGAATTCTACGTGACCGATACGGATACCTACCAGTCTGGTTCGGTCATTTATCCCATCGATAATTTAGCCGACGGGCACTACACACTAACCCTGCGAGCGGGAGATACTTACAATAATTTTACGGAGGCGCAAACCACCTTTGTGGTGGGCGAGGAACAGCAACTGCAACTAACCAACGTCTACAATTATCCGAACCCGTTTAGTCAGTCAACCACCTTCGTGCTGGACCATAACCGACCGGGAGATGATTTGTCCGTAAGCCTTGACATCCTGGATGGGCAGGGCCGGGCGGTCGCATCACTGGCGCGGGAGTTCCCCGACAGTGCTACCCGGCTGGAGGCCGTCTGGCAGAGTCTCAATCAGTCTGCTCAAATTATGCTACCGGGCATTTACGTAGCCCGCATCACCGTGCAGTCATTATCCGATCAGCAAGCTTGTCAAAAGTTTCACAAACTCATTATAAGTCCTTAATTTTACCACCATCAGACCAAACAACCCTATGTTGTATTCTATTCGCTTCATTATCGTGCTGGGGGTATCCCTGCTGCTATCGCTTTCGGCGTACGCCCAATCAAGTGCTATCACCGGTGCAGCTGATTCGGCCCGGGTCATTACTACCGGAGTTCCTTTTCTGGCCATCTCGCCCGATGCCCGCTCGGCGGGGATGGGAGACGTGGGGGTAGCTATCTCGCCCGACGCCAATGCGGTGTACTGGAATCCGGCCAAACTGGCCTTTATGGAATCTGATTTTGGGATGTCAATATCGTTTACGCCCTGGTTGTCCACCGTGGTGGACGATATGTCTATTTCGTATCTGACGGGCTACAAAAAAATCGCGGACGGACAAACGCTGGCGCTGGAGATGCGTTACTTTGACCTGGGGGATATTCAACTTACGAATGCCTCAGGTGGGCTACTAAACTTAGTAAGCCCCCGAGAATTTGCCATTGGTGCTACTTATGCGCTGAAGCTCAGCGAAAAGCTTAGCGCGGGACTGTCGGCCCGATTTATTCACTCCAACCTGCTCACCGGAACCAACGTGAACGGCTCGGCAGGACGGCCGGGTATTAGCGCGGCGGCGGACATTGCGGTGTTTTATACCACTCCCATTGTGCTGGGAGCAAGAGAGGGTAGCTGGTCATTCGGGGCGGATATTTCTAACATTGGTCCTAAAATTACCTATCTATCAGAGGAGACCGCCGATTTTCTGCCCACTAATTTGCGCTTCGGAACAGCCCTCACGACCAACTTAGATCCTTTCAACAAGCTCACCTTCGCGTTGGATTTTAATAAACTGATGGTGCCTACTCCAGTGATTGACTCTAGCGGACGGATTAACCCCCGAAACAACATAGGTCTTTTACAGGGTATGTTCGGTTCGTTCAGCGACGCGCCCGATGGCTTTAGCGAAGAGTTGCAGGAGTTTATGATCTCAACCGGAATAGAATACTGGTACAACGATTTGTTTGCGGTGCGCACCGGCTACTTCCACGAGAACGTGAACAAGGGCGCCCGGCGCTACTTCACGGCTGGTTTGGGGTTACGCTACCAGGTGTTCGGCGTGGACTTTGCCTATATGCTGCCCCGCGGCACCAACCACCCGCTGGCCCAAACCCTGCGCATCACCCTGCACTTCAACTTAGACCAAGGGGAAGAACCGGAGATAGATCCGGATCGCTAAGGCTATTGATTTTCAATGACGTACCCATCTATGCCTTCGTAAGCTGTTTGGGTTGTTGTTTTATTTATCCCAGCTGAGAGGCGAGAGGCATCACATGCTGCTAAACGCCTTCGGCTCCACCAAGATCACTTCTTCCCGCTCCACCCGAACGGCCCCCGCGGGCATATTTTTGCCCTTGCGCACGTACTTGCAGGGGGTGTAGATGACCGGAGCCAGCGAATCATTCTTTCGTTTGGAGGCGTGGGCCGCCCAACGAGCGGCCAACTCAATCACCGGACGCGGAAACGGCTGATTGCCCCGTTGCTTGATCAGCACGTGCGAGCCACTCACGTCCTTGGCGTGTAGCCACAGATCATCTTTGCGGGCCTGCTCGCGCAGCAGCGCGTCGTTGCTTTTGGCACTTTTACCGATAAATACGTCGTACTCACCAATTTGGGTGCGGTGGTAGGGAAGTGCGGCCACCGAAGCAGCCGTTGTCGTCAATAATCGATGTTCGTCGGCGTAGGCTTGCAACTCCTGCGGATTATCCATTGACTCGATGGCCGTTAAGTGAGCAGCAATGGTAGCCAATCGTTGTTCGCTTCGTTCTGTTGCGCCTTCCGCTTGCGCCAATTCTATCTTTTGGTTTTTTGACTTGCGATAATAGTTCTCAGCGTTTTTTTGGGGTGAAAGCCGGGGGTTGAGAGAAATTACCGTAGACTGCTGGTGGTAAAAATCGAACACCTCCGCCTGCTTGGTATTGCTGGATAGCGCGTGCAGATTAGCCATAATCAGATCGGCGGTTTGTTGGTAGCTAAGGCCGCTGGTAAGTTGTTGGATGCGTTGCTGCGCCTTTTGGCCGTAGCTTTCCGTTTGCTTCTTTTCTTTGGTGAGACGCTGGGTCAATTGTTTTTTGAGCGTAAGCTGGTGGGCATCCCGAATGTAGGTATGGAAGAACGCGTTGAGCGCTGCTATCGGATCATCGTAGCTCGATTGAACGTCGCCAAAGTTCAGCAGGGATAAGACAATGTCGTCATGAACAATGGTGACATAAAATTTTTGGGAAACTTCTAACTGCCGAACGGTATCCTGCAACAATTCCCATTGCTGATCGTGGGGCAGGGCATCATAATTCTGGTTCTGTAAATAGTGCTTCGGAATTTTGCCCAGGGTGGGATACACCGCCGATGGTTTACCCGAAGCCGCTCAAACTGTTCGTAGGTTGGATCAACGTGCGGTCGATCTCCGTCAATTGCAGGGCCGCATCCTTGGCCAGCGCGTTTTTAAACAAGGCCACCACCTGTTCTTCTTTGAAAAGGATCACGTTGGCTCGGTTGCCGTGCATCTTGAATAGCAGCTGATAGGAGGTGCCGTCGGCAGATTGCAAGTAAATCGCAAAGCTTCGTTCGTTCTCAAACTGCCGGATTTGAATGACTGCGCTCTCTGCACTTCAGGAAAAAGGTCTACGCTGTTTTTCTTGGCCCGGTGAAACCGCTGGGGAAGTTGTAGGCAACAGAATTTCGGGTCTAAATAGGCTTTCAGGTAGAAGGAGCGAGCGGTTGGGTCCGGAAGGGCAAACTCTAGCACCAGTTCATCGCGGTTCTGACTAAAAGCCGCCTGGAGTTGACTGTCGAGCAGGAGCTCAGCGAGGCGGGGAGTGAGTTGGCGCAGGAAGTAATAGTTGTTGTGCATAAGATGAGTTCAGAAAGATTCTATGTAAGTGACTATTTCATCTAACAGCAGGTCTTGGTCTTTCATGACATCGAACCATCGAACTCCGGGGGTTTGTTTAAACCAAGTCAATTGCCGCTTGGCGTAGCGACGCGTGTTGCGCTTGATCAGGCGAACTGCTTCTTCTAAGGAGTACTTGTCTTCAAACACCGGGAAAATCTCCTGGTACCCTACCGTTCGCAGCGCCTGCTGCTGCCGCCACGGATACAGCGCGCGGGCTTCTTCCACCAATCCTGCTTCTATCATCTCATCCACCCGCCGCTCAATTCGGCTGTACAGTATATCTCTAGGTAAGGTGAGTCCGATGGTGAGGATACGAAACGGACGATCAGCCACTGGTTTTTGACCCTGAAAAACGGAATAGGGGACTCCGCTGCTATAAAACACCTCCAAAGCGCGCAGCACCCGACGATGGTTCTGCCGATCCACCGTGGCGTGATAGTCGGGATCAACCCGAGCTAACTCGGCCACCAATGCCTCCAGCCCCTCAGCTTCCCACCGCTTTCGCAGTGTTTCCCGAACGGCAACCGGTACCTCGGGTAGGTCGTCGATGCCGTGGCACAGGGTCTTCACGTATAGTCCGGAACCGCCGGTAGCAATGGCCCAGGAGCTTCGTCGGAAGATGTCAGTCAAGGCGGCCAGTGCGTCCTGTTCGTACTGCTTCACGTCGTACGATTGCTCAACCGACAAAAAATCTATCAAGTGGTGGCGGACGCGGTTTTGCTCTTCGGCCGTAGGCTTGGCGGTGCCAATGGAGGTTTCTCGGAAGACTTGCCGGGCGTCGGCCGACACGATTTCGGTGCCAAAATGCTCAGCCAGGCGAATGCTCAAGGCGGTTTTTCCAACCGCGGTTGGTCCCACTACAACCACTAAGGTAGGTTTCATAGGGTTGATAACGAAAATGCGTACGTATTGATTAACGGCTGCTTATTGCGTACTTTCGTCGCTATGTCCGACCAGCCCGCCAAGGATGCTTACCATGCCTCGCTCGTTCGCGAAGTTGACCGGCTGCGCCGGGAGCTCGCCCGGGCCAATGCTCCCACCAACCACCCCGCGGTGCCGCCCGGAACGGATTCTCCCCAGGTATCCCTCGACCACCTGCATAACTCTCTGGCCCGCGCGAAGCTGCTGGCGGTTTCTGTGAACCAAACCGGAGAAATTACCTTTTGCAACCCGGCGCTAGCGCGTCTGCTGGAGGAAGCGCCCCACCGACTGCTCGGACGCAACCTGTTTGAAGAGATCATGCTTTCCGAAGGTCAGTCTTTGAATATGGCGCAACTCTGGTCCGATACCTTTGAGGAAGAAGTGGCCAACTATCCGGAGCTGCGACTGCGTACCCGCACCCGGAAAGTGATCAACGTGGCCATTCTTAGCCGAATTTTGCACGAGAAAGGTGGAGAAAATATCGGCTTGACGATTATCGCCGAAGATCGCGCCGAACGCGCAATGGTGCAGCAAAAACTCGCCGAGCAACAGCGTCGGCAGTACGCTATCTTTGAAAGCAGCACGCACCTGGTTTGGTCGGTGAACCGGCAACTGGAGCTCACCGCCTTCAACCGCAACTTCGATAAAACAATGGGGGCCCAGTATTCGGTGAGTCCGCAGATTGGTGCGCAGTACAATCCTGACCATCCAACGGTTACCTTACAATACCTCAACGACTGGAAAAAAAAATACCAGGAAGCCTTTCGGGGAAAACTGGTGCAGTTTGAGACGCGCTTGTCCCGCGACGACCAGCCCGAACTGTGGAAGATGGTGTTCATCAACCCGATTTATCGACCCGATGGCACCGTTCACGAAGTGGCAGGAATCGCCCACGATATTACCCAGCGCAAAAGATCAGAAAGCGCGCTTTTGACCAGTGAAGCGAAATTCCGAAATATCTTCGAGTCGTTTCAGGATATCTACTTCCGCTGTCGTCCCGATGGCACCATCACCATGATTAGCCCTTCGGTGAAGGAACTAACCGGTTACGAGACCTACGAGGTGCTCGGGAAAAATGTGACCAATTATTACCTGTACGATAAGCGCACCAAAAACTTAATCCGTAAGCTGGTGAAACAAAAGAGCGTGCGCAACTTCGAGGCCACCGTCATCAATAGCGCGGGCGACTTGGTTCAGTGCATCTGCAACGTACGTTTGGTGGATAGTCTGAACGGGCGCGACCGGGAGATCGAGGGCGTAGCGCGCGACATCACCAACCTCAAGAAAGCCACGCTGGCGCTTCAAAAGGCTAAAGATGAGGCCGAGCGGGCGCTTAAGGTAAAAGAAGCTTTTCTGGCCAACATGAGCCACGAGATTCGCACCCCCATGAACGGCGTGATGAACATGGTGGACCTCCTGGCCGACACCCCGCTTACCGCGCAGCAGCAGGACTACCTGCAAACGGTGCAGGACTCGTCAAAAACGTTGCTGACCATCGTAAACGATATTCTGGACCTGTCAAAAATTGAAGCGGGAAAGATGACGCTTCAACCGAAGCCCACCGGTATATCAGCCACGGTCGATCATCTCCTCAACCTGTTCTCTCATCAAGCCGACGGCAAAAACGTAGCGCTAAGCCAGCAGATTGATCCCTCGCTACCCCCCGTGCTTGTGGTAGACGAAATTCGTTTGCTGCAGGTGTTATCCAACTTGGTAAGCAATGCCATCAAGTTCACCGATACCGCTGGCTCAGTGCGGGTGCAGATTATCAAAGACCGCATCCCGACGGGCAACCGCTCAGAAACCTCGCCCCCCGAACACCTAGTTCGGGTGATGGTGAGCGATACCGGCATTGGCATCTCGGCCGACAACCAAAAAACGCTGTTCAAAAAGTTTAGCCAGGTAGACACCTCCGCCACCAAGCGCTACGCGGGCACCGGCCTGGGCTTGTCTATCTCCCGACAGTTGGTAAAACTGATGGGCGGTGACATCGGAGTGGAGTCAGTGCTCGGGCAAGGAAGTACTTTTTGGTTTACTTTTCGGGCCGCGGCCGCCGATGCGGTGCTACCCCCTGCCATCCAGGAAAAACTAGCCTTTACCGAACCGGGGCCCCAGGTGCTGGTGGTTGATGATAATCAAATCAACCGCCGCGTGGCCTACGAGATTTTGCGTATCGCCGGATGCGCTGTTACCACCGTCGAAAGCGGTGAAGCCGCCATCACGCTCGTCGAAAAGCAATCCTTTGACGTGGTGCTGATGGACATTCAGATGCCCGGCATGAGTGGGGTAGAGGCCAATCAGCGGATCAAGGCGCTCCCGCTGCCGGTGCAACCCCCCGTGGTGGCCATGACGGCCTACTCGCTGCCGGGCGACCAGGAGCGCTTCATTGCCGCCGGGTTGGACGACTACCTAAGCAAACCCATTCGTCCCGAAGAAATGCTGCCTAAAATTGCGACGCTCACCGGGTTTGCGCTGCGACAACGCGCCGCCCTTGCTTCTACAACTCCCCCACCAACAGAAACAGCGCTCGCCCCGATCATTGATGAAACCGTGCTAAGCAAACTGGCCAAGTACGGAGGAAAAGAACTGGTGATGGCATCGCTACAGGATTTTGAGGAAGAAGCTTACGAACTGGTGCAAGAAGTTGATCAGGCGTATCAGAAACAGGACTACGCGGCGATGCAGCGCAGCTTGCACACCCTGAAAGGAAACGCCGGCACGCTGGGCATCCCGCGCGTGGCTGAACAGGCTGCTAAGGCCGAAAAGAAGCTGAAACAAAAAAAATACGCCGAACTTTCGGAAGATTTATTACTTTTAAGGGCTTCATTTTTAGCGTTCCAACAAACTTTTCACGCAACTTATAACCCCCAATCGTATGTCTGATAAAAAACGCGTCCTGATTGCCGAAGACAGTTCGGTGATTCAGAATCTCACCAAAAAGGTGCTGCAATTTCAAAACTATGAAATCGATTCGGTCAAAGACGGCCAGAAGGTTATTGACAAATTAGAAAAAGAATCGTTTGATATCATTCTGATGGATATCAACATGCCCAAGATGGACGGGATGGAATGTAGCAAGAAGATTCGGCAGATGAGCGACGCTCAGAAGGCTAACACGCCCATCATCGCCATCACCGGCAACGCCAACAATTACTCGGAAGAAGACTTTAAAGAAGCGGGTATCAACGAGTTTATTCCCAAGCCCATTGACTTTGACGTACTGGTGGAAACTGTGAACCGCTTCACCGCAACGGCCGATGCTGATTAAGTATACGCCGGGCTTTCTGCGAAAACTGGAAGGGTTACTCGCCGAGCTAGGCTATTTGCTTCGCTACGAAAAGGGAAACTTTAAACCCGGCTACTGCATCCTGCGCGACACCCAGGTGGTGATCGTGAACAAGTACTACACCACCGAGGGCAAAATCAATGCCCTCACCGAAATTCTTCGTCAGATCAACGTAAACCCGGAACCGCTCACCGACAAAAGCCGTAAGCTGTTGCTCGGCTTGTTAGAAATCACCTCTCCTATTTGAAAATCACGTTTTTAGGCACCGGAACCTCCCAGGGCGTCCCCGTGATCGGATGCCAGTGTCCGGTATGCCAGTCGCTCGACTTTCGGGATCGCCGCTTGCGCACCTCGGCGCACTTGGAAGTGGACGGCCAAAGCCTGATCATCGATTCGGGTCCCGACTTCCGGCAGCAGGTGCTGACCAACCGAATCACCCGGCTCGACGGGCTGCTCTTCACCCACCAGCACAAAGACCACGTGGCGGGCATGGACGACGTACGTAGTTTCAACTTCCTGCAAAAAAAGGCCATGCCCATCTACGCCCGCGCCGCGGTGGTGGATCAGCTCGAGCAGGAGTTCGCCTACGTGTTTGCTAAAGACAAGTACCCCGGCGTGCCGCAGATTGAGGTGCATACTATTGAGGATCAGCCCTTCGAGGCGCAAGGGGTGCCGGTGATGCCCATTGAGGTGATGCACTACAAAATGCCGGTGTTTGGGTTTCGCGTGCGCGATTTCACCTACATTACGGATGCCAAGACCATCAGTGCAGCCGAGAAGGACAAAATCCGGGGAACCCGGGTGCTGGTGCTGAACGCGTTGCAACACAAACAGCATATCTCTCACTTCACGCTGGAAGAAGCCCTGGCAATGGTGGAAGAACTGCAACCTGAGCAAACCTACCTGACGCACATCAGTCACAACCTGGGCTTGCACCGCGATGTGGAGCCGACCCTGCCTCCCAACGTGGCGCTTGCATACGATGGTTTGACTGTCCAACTATGACCCGTGGCAGGGGCAATCACCTGCTATTTTTCTGAGTACTTAAAAAAAGTATTGAGTGCTTTATTAAAGAATTAAAGTAAACCCAGACTTGTTTGGTAGGTCCAGCATTTATAGTTTTGTCACTCGAAATAATCATCGCTACTTTGCGTCTTTCTAATAATCCCTTCTCACAATCGATATGGCCAACTCCACCGCTACCTACAACGAAGATAGTATCCGCTCGCTCGACTGGAAAGAGCACATCCGCCTGCGTCCGGGTATGTACATCGGTAAGCTGGGCGACGGCTCTTCCACCGACGACGGCATTTACGTGCTGGTGAAGGAAGTGATCGACAACAGCATCAACGAGTACGTGATGGGCCACGGCAAAACCATCGAGGTCAAAATTTCCGATCACCAGGTGGAGGTGCGCGACTACGGACGCGGCATTCCGCTGGGCAAGGTGGTCGACTGCGTCTCGAAGATCAACACCGGGCGGCAAGTACGACTCGGCGGCCTTCCAGAAATCAGTGGGACTGAACGGGGTGGGCACCAAGGCGGTCAACGCCCTGTCCGACTACTTCCGGGTGCAGTCGTTTCGGGAAGGCAAAACTAAGCTGGCCGAGTTCGAGCGGGGCGAAGTAAAAACCGATGCCAAGCTCAAGAAAAGCGACGAACGCGACGGCACCCTGATCGTATTCCAGCCCGATAAAAGCGTCTTCAAGAGCTATCATTATCGTCCGCAGTACATTGAGAGCCAGATCTGGAACTACGCCTACCTCAACACCGGGCTCACCATTAACTTCAACGGCAAGAAATACCGTTCCGAAAACGGCCTGGCCGATCTGCTTAGCAAGAAGGTGGACGCTGAAACCTTACGTTACCCCATTATCCACCTGCGGGGCGACGACATCGAGCTGGCCATGTCGCACGGCAACCAGTACGGCGAAGAGTACTATTCCTTCGTGAACGGTCAGTACACCACCCAGGGCGGCACCCACCTGGCAGCCTTCCGTGAGGCGCTGGTCGAAACCGTCAGGAGCCATTTCTCTCCGAAGAAATACGACGTCGCCGACATCCGGGCATCTATTATTGCTGCGATCTCGGTGCGCGTGCAGGAACCGGTGTTCGAGTCGCAGACCAAAACCAAGCTGGGTTCTACCGACGTGGCTCCCAAGGGACCTTCTATGCGCTCGTTCGTGGGCGACTTTCTGAAGACCGAACTCAACAACTATCTGCACCAGCACAAGGACGTGGCCGAAGCGTTGCGCAAACGCATCGAGCAGTCGGAGCGGGAGCGCAAGGAGATTGCGGGTATTAAGAAGCTAGCCAACGAACGGGCCAAGAAGGCCAACCTGCACAACAAAAAGCTGCGCGACTGCCGCCTGCACTTCAACGATAAGCCCAGCAACCGCAATGAAGACGACCGCCGCGAGGACACCATGATCTTTATCACCGAGGGCGACTCGGCCAGCGGCTCCATCACCAAGTCGCGCGACGTGCAGACGCAGGCGGTGTTCAGTCTGCGGGGCAAACCGCTCAACTGCTTTTCGCTCACCAAAAAGGTGGTCTACGAAAACGAAGAGTTCAACCTGCTGCAGCACGCGCTCAACATTGAGGACGGCCTGGAAGGACTGCGCTATCGCAAGATCGTGATCGCCACCGACGCCGACGTGGACGGCATGCACATCCGATTGCTGCTGCTGACCTTCTTCCTGCAGTTCTTTCCCGACCTGGTGCGTAACGGCCACGTGTTCATTCTGGATACGCCGCTGTTCCGGGTGCGCAACAAAAAGGAAACCATCTACTGCTACAGCGAAGAGGAAAAACAGCGGGCAATGAACAAACTGGGGGCCAACCCGGAAATCACCCGCTTCAAGGGACTCGGTGAGATATCGCCCGACGAATTCGGCGCCTTCATCGGTGACGACATCCGGCTGGAACCCGTGATCCTGGACGACGAAACCAGCATCAAGCGCCTGCTGGGTTTCTACATGGGTAAAAATACTCCCGACCGTCAATCTTTCATCATTGATCATCTCCATATTGAAAAGGATCTCATCGCTGATGTGGCTTGATCTCTGATTTTTAATTACGTACAGACGCAATGCATCGCGTCTCTATCGATGCCGCAATTAATCGCGCATCAACCGATATGAAAAACAACGAACCCCTTCTGAACCCTTCGGACGACGGCATCGACCGCATGTACGAAAACTACTTTCTGGAATACGCCTCGTACGTGATCCTGGAACGCGCCGTGCCCGCCGTGGAAGACGGACTCAAACCCGTGCAGCGCCGCATCATGCACGCCCTCAAGGAAATGGACGACGGCCGCTTCAACAAGGTGGCCAACATTATCGGGCAAACCATGCAGTACCACCCCCACGGCGACGCCTCCATCGGCGAAGCCATGGTCGGCCTGGGCCAGAAGAACCTGCTCATTGATACGCAGGGCAACTGGGGGTACATCCACACCGGCGATCCTGCCGCCGCGCCCCGCTACATCGAGGCCCGGCTGTCGAAGTTTGCCCTGGAAATACTCTTCAACCCCCAAACCACCGACTGGCAATTGTCCTACGACGGCCGCAAGCGCGAGCCGGTCACCTTCCCCGTGAAGTTTCCGCTGCTGCTCGCCCAGGGCGTAGAGGGCATCGCTGTGGGACTTGCCACCCGCATTCTGCCCCACAACTTCTGCGAACTGATTCAGGCATCAATCAAAGTGCTGCGCAACAAACAGGTCGACATTCTGCCCGACTTCCCCACCGGTGGCATGGCCGACTTCACCGACTATAACGGCGGACTTCGGGGCGGCAAGGTGCGGGTGCGGGCCATCATTGAAGAGTTCGACAAGCAAACCCTGCTCATCAAGCACGTGCCCTACGGCACCACCACCAGCAGCCTGACCGATTCTATCATCAAGGCCAACGACAAGGGGAAGATCAAGATCAAGAAGGTGGTCGACAACACTGCCCAGGAGGTCGAGATCCAGGTGAAGCTGGCACCGGGACAGTCGCCCGACATCACCAAGGATGCGCTGTATAAGTTCACCGACTGCGAGGTGTCGATCTCACCCAACGCCTGCGTCATCGTGGACGATAAACCGGTATTCTTGGCGGTGAACGAACTGCTCAGGCGATCAGCGGAGCAGACCGTCAACTTGCTGGAGCAGGAATTGAAGATTAAGGAGGCCGAACTGCTGGAGAAGATCCTGTTCGCCTCGCTGGAGAAGATATTCATCGAGAACCGCATCTACCGCGACATTGAGGAGGCCGAAACCTGGGAGGAGGTACTCCAACGCATCGATCAGGGATTAGCTCCCTACAAGAAGCAGTTCTACCGGGAGATCAATGAAGACGACCTGGTGCGGCTCACCGAAATAAAGATCAAGCGGATCTCCAAGTTTGATAGCTTCAAGGCCGACGAGCAGATGAAGCGCTTCCAGGAAAGTCTGGAGCAGACGCGCCACGACCTGGAGCACATCAACGACTTCACCATTGCTTACTACCAGCGCTTGCTGGAAAAGTACGGCAAGGGGCGCGAGCGCAAGACCATCATCAAAACCTTCGACACCATTGAGGCCAGCATTGTGGCGGCCAACAACGAGAAGCTGTACGTGAACCGGAAGGACGGCTTCATGGGTTACGGCCTCAAGAAAGACGACTTCGTGACCGAGTGCTCGGACATCAACGACATTATCGTGTTTCGGGCCGACGGCAAGTGCCAGGTGTCGCGCATTGCCGACAAAGTGTTCGTGGGCAAAGACATTATTCACATCAACGTGTTCCGCAAGAACGACGAGCGGCGGGTGTACAATTTGATCTATCTGGACGGCAAAACCGGTCGGGCGATGGCCAAGCGCTTCCAGGTGCTGGCCGTTACCCGAGACAAAGAATACGACCTCACCAAGGGTACTCCCGGCTCCAAGGTGCTTTACTTCACGGCCAACGCCAACGCCGAGGCCGAAACCGTGGCGGTGCTTTTGTCTGCCCGCGCTCGCGCCCGGGTGATGAAGTTCAACTTCAACTTTGCCTCCTTAGAAATTAAGGGACGCGGTGCATCGGGCAACATCCTGACCAAGTATCCCATCCGTAAGATCGAGAAAACCGCCGAGGGCGAATCTACCCTGGGCGGTATCGATCTGTGGTACGACCCCATCGTCGGTACCCTCAACACCGACGAGCGCGGTCAGTACCTGGGTTCCTTCGAGGGCGACGACCAACTGCTGGCCGTGTACCGCGACGGTTCCTACGAACTCAAGAGCTACGAACTCATTCACAAGTTTGGGCCCGAGCATACCCTGCTGGTAAGGAAATTTAATCCTCAGGCCCCGCTCACGGCGGTCTACTACGATGGCAACTCCAAGCAGTATTACGTGAAGCGCTTCCTGATCGAGACCACTACGCCCGACAAGCGCTTCGCCTTCATCACCGACACCCGTAGCTCTAAGCTGTGGATGGCGTCTACTGAAGCCCAGCCCCAGGCGCAGGTCACCTTCGTGCGCGACGGCAGCCGCAAGCATGAGCAGCAGGTCTTCGATCTGGATGTATTGGTTGACATCAAAGGCTGGAAGGCACTGGGTAACCGCCTCACCAAGCACAAGGTGAAGGATGTGAAGCCGGTGCATACTACTCCTGCTCCTGGCCCCCGAAAAGCCACCGAGCCCAAGACAAAGCCTGCCGCAGAAGACGCGTCCAAGAAGAAACCAGCCACCAAAACCGTGGGCGATCAGGTGACCTGGGACTTCTAAGCGGGCACGAAACCACAGGGCCGCTTACTGATTCGGGGGCTCACCCGTATCTTTCTTCCGAAGAATTGCATACATTTAGTGCCCACTAGACACTTACTTTGTATGTCATTTACTCAATTAACGTTCTTGATCGTCCTATTATCGCTTGGGGCGTGCACGCCCTCTACCTCTCCCAACGAAGATGCCATGACTCCCAACATCACCACCTCCGACTTTAGCACTACCCCCGACGGGCAAACCGCCAACCTGTACACGCTGACCAATGCCAACGGCGTGGAGGCTCAGATCACCGACTTTGGGGGCGTGGTTGTGTCGCTCAAGGTGCCCGACCGCAACGATTCGCTGGCCGACGTGGTGCTGGGGTTTGATTCGTTAAAACCCTACTTCGAGGATTCGCCCTACTTCGGGGCGCTGGTGGGCCGCTACGGCAACCGCATCGCCAAGGGCAAGTTTACCCTGGACGGTGAGGAGTACACGCTGGCCCAGAACAACATGGGCAACCACCTGCACGGCGGCCTGCGCGGCTTCGACAAGGTGCTCTGGCAAGCCGAACCGCAGTCGGGCGACAGTAGCAGTGCCGGACTCAAACTACGCTACCAAAGTCCCGACGGCGAAGAAGGCTATCCCGGCACGCTGGACGTCACCGTGATTTATACGCTAACCAACGACAACGAACTGCGCATCGACTACCAAGCCACCACCGACGCCCCTACGGTGGTGAACCTGACTAACCATTCGTACTTCAACCTGACGGGGCAGGGCGGCAGTTCTATCCTCAACCACGAGGTGATGATCAACGCCGACCGTTTTGTGCCGGTGGACAGCACCCTGATTCCCACCGGCGAATTAGCCGAGGTGGCGGGCACTCCGCTAGACTTTCGGCAGCCCACTCCCATCGGGGCCCGCATTGATGATGAGCATCAGCAACTAGCGTACGGCATTGGCTACGACCATTGCTGGGTGCTCAACAAAGAAGGCGGCGCGCGTACCCTGGCTGCCACGGTGCACGAACCCAGCAGCGGCCGGTTCCTGGAGGTCTTCACCACCGAACCCGCCGTGCAGTTTTATTCGGGCAACTTCCTCAACGGCACCCTCACCGGCAAGGGTGGAGCAGTCTACGAGCAGCGCACCGGCTTCTGCCTGGAAACCGAGCACTTCCCTGATTCTCCCAACCAGCCTAATTTCCCTTCTACCGAACTGCGTCCGGGCGAAACCTATCAGACCTCTACCACCTACAAGTTCTCGGTGCGATAGCCCGCGGTTGCAATTATTGTTGAATCAATCTACCTTGTGTGACGATGGAAGCAGCTAATAAACGACGCATCTCACTGGCCGAATACCAGCAATTGGAAGAAGATACGGACATCCGCTATGAGTACCATGACGGCCGCCGTGGAACGGTGAAGTGTTTGCTATATCGGGCGCGGCCCGGAAGCATAGTGCCATTGCCTCCAATGTAGGCAGAAACTTAGGTAATATACTTCCTAAAGGATGCCGTACGTTCGACAGTGATTTGAAAGTGTACGTAGAAACGGTTAACAAAGGCTTTCATCCGGACGTCTCCGTAGCGTGCCGCCCTATCACCGGCCCGGACGAAATGAATGCATGGACAATCCGGTTTTGTTGGTGGAGATTATTTCGGAAGGCTCTGCTAACTACGACCCCGTATCCACGGCGGAGGCAGAAGTTCTGGTACTACAGTCAGTTACCCTCACTTGCGAGAATACGTGCTCATTGAGCAAGACCGGCAGGCCGTGGAGGTGCGTTACCGTGGCTCAGCTACCGCCGATTGGGTGATGGCCTACTACGAGGGCGAAGGGGTCCAGGTCATGCTGCGCTCCTTTGATCTACGGTTGCCTATCGCCCAGATCTATGAGGATACGGATGGTTTGTAGCGGTTGTGCGAAGGAAATAGCAGCGTTAAGAACCAAAGACGTGCTGGCGAGTGCATCCCAGCAAGTGGCTGGAGCCCCCTCGTTGCGGCAAATCATCGTACCTTCGTGAAATACCTTGCCGACGCTAATAACTCACTGCTTCTTCAAATCTCGGTTGTTGAGTTGTTCGTTGGCCACCCGTTGATAGAAGCCCTGTTTGCCCTGGGTATCCGACAACAGCATAAAGAGCGATAGCAGCCCGCTGTCTTCGTGCGCCGTGAGCAGCAACCGTCCGTCGGATGAGAAGTCCAGGTACTCGGTGCGGGGAGTGGGCAACTGAAATACAGCCACAAAATCACTGGTACGATAAAAAGTAACCATTAACTGGTGCCCTCCCGTAAGCAAGTAGCTTCCGTCGGGCGAGAAGGCGACGGCCTCAATGCGCAGCGGTTCCTTGAGGGTTTTCAGCAGTTCACCGCTCTGCAAGTCATACACCCGGGCGGTGCTGTCGAACGAGCCGGTGGCCACCCAGCGCTCGTCGGGCGAAATACGCACCGACTTGATGGAGGCGGTGTGGCCTTCGTAGCTTTGAATGATTTTTTGAGAGGCTATGTCAATCAGCGCCGCAAAGCCGCCGTAGTGGGTTTCTCCGGTGGCGGGGTCGGGCGTTTGCACGTTGCCCGCCACCACCAGTTTCGTATCGTCTTTGGTAAAGTCCAGTGAGTTAATGGTGGAGCCGACTTTCACCTTGCCGAGCAGACTATAATCGTCAGCATCCCACAGAAAGGCTTCGCCCGCTTCCGAACCGCTGGCGATCAACTGGCCGTCGTGCGACCAGGTGATGCCGTCCAGCCCGCTGTCGTGCTCCCAGCGATGCAGTTGCTTCGCCGGTTTCGGTGTCCCAGATGCGCACGAAGTAGTCTTCGCCGCCCGTGGCGATGCGCTTGCCGTCGGGCGAGAACACCACGCACTCCACTTCCGATTCGTGCTCCCGCTCCCAGGCCAGCGTACCGTCGGCCACGCGCCAGAGCATCACCTTATAGCCAAACTTAGAACCTGACACGGCGTATTGTCCGTCGGGAGAGAACTCCGCCGCTTCCACCGCCCGCAGTTGGGGAGAGAAGTCGGCCACCCGCGTTCCAAACCGGCACCACCGCGGGATATTCGGCGTTGTAAATGACTTCGGTCTGGGCAAACGAAGTGGATGAAATACCGAAGCAAGGCGGCAAGCAGTAAGCAGATGCTTCATGGAAAGGAAAGGGTTTCTGAAAGCTCAATGTAGCCAAACCATTCGAATCGTTAAATCCGAAGTCTATCAGTCAGTTTCCATGAGCCACCGATTAATTAATTGGTACGGGAACGGTCACAATTTACTTTACTGTGCCTCCAAACGGTAAATAGACCCGTCAAAGCCACATAGAAACAGTTCTTGCTGCGCATTTACGCCAAAGGAGGATATGCGGAAGTCCGCTTTTAGAAGCAGGGGATTTGTCGCTTGCGATTCGGTAGGAGAGTCCAGCGCCCATACCCGGCCCGATGCATAATCGGCGTATATATACCTTCCGCGCAAACTAGGCAAAGCATCACCCCGGTACACAAACCCCCCGGTGATCGATACATCACCGTCACTATGATCATACGCCCATACTGGGGTGATGAGTCCCGACCGGTCACAGTCTTGCGCCGGTTCAAAGCATTCAAAAGCTTCGGTAACTTTCCAGCCGTAGTTGCCGCCGCGCTCAATGATATCAATCTCTTCGTACATGTTTTGTCCCACATCGGCGGCCCAGAGCTGCCCAGTCTCGGTATCGAAGCTAAAGCGCCAGGGGTTGCGCAATCCGTAGGCGTAAATCTCTTCCTGAAAACCTTCGGTATTGCCCGCGAAGGGATTATCAGCCGGAATGCCGTAGGCCCGACCGGCGGCTGCCTGGTCCACGTCGATGCGCAGAATGCTTCCTAGCAAAGTGGTGCGGTTCTGACCATTGCCCTGGGGATCGCCGCCGCTGCCCCCGTCGCCCACGGCAACGTACAGGTAACCATCCGGACCGAAGGCCAATTGCCCACCGTTGTGGTTATTGAAGGGTTGATCAAACTCAAGTATCAGTGTCTCAGTGCTGGGATCAGCCATCGCCGGATCACCTCCCGACACCCGGAAGCGGCAAATGCGGGTGCGGACGGGATTAGCAACGGTGAAGTTTACGTAGAAGTAACCGTTGCTGGCGTAGTCGGGATGAAAAGCCAGTCCGAGAAGACCTTTTTCGTTGCCGCCGTCGTCTACCTTGGCTGAGATGTCCAGGAAGGTTTGCTTCTCGGTCACGGTGGCGTCATCGGCAAACGTGGAAATCACGCCGCGCTGCTCCACCACAAACGCCCGGTTGCTGTTATCCCCAGCGTTTTGGTAGTCTACCGGACGGGTGAAACTCAGGTTGGGGTAGGCTTCCACCGTGCGGTAGGTCATTGCCTGACCCGTGCTGTCGGTGATGGGAGCTTCGTTGTCGGTATCTCCGCAGCGGGTTTGACTCAGGCAGCCCAGGGTGCCCAGCAGAAGAAATAAGGGGCGTAGGTTCATTGTGTTGTTGGGTATGGTTAGGCCCTAATAACCATCAAACCCCCGCGTTCGTTTGGTTCGAGCGCAACAATTTATCGGATACGGGTGCCCAGCGACGATACGGATGCCACGTTGAAGAAACCCACGGCCGGTGGCCCGTTCGGGTCGGCATTGGTGAGGTTGGTAGACACGTTGGCAATCGGGTTGGCAAACAGCTCGGCAAAGCCTCCGGGACGGTTGGTTTGGATGGCCACCTGGTTCAAAAAGTCAAACGCGGCATCCGAAATACTGTGCAGTTCCACGTAGACCGAGTCTCCCCGGTTGTAAGAAGGCAGAAACCCGCCATCGCCATCGCCATCAATCGGGTTGATACTGTTGCGAATGGGCTGGGCAAACACGGTAGCGTTAAAGCTTCCCCCGCGCGAAAAGCCCGCGTCGTAGGCCAGCGAGATTTCGTCGGGTCGGTTCAACAGCGCCTCGTTGCGATAGGTGCGTATCCAGTAAGCATTGCCTTCCTCGGGCAGATCGGTGGCCCAAAACTGAGCAATATAGGTTTCAGGAAAGAACGCATTGGCCTCGGTGAGTTCGTAGGTGATGCTGTCAATAGGAGGCACGGGGTCCAATTCGGTGCTTGAACTATACATTTGCCCGTCAGTATCGATTTGCAACGCATACGTTTCACCCACCGTGCCGAAGCCTTGTCCGGGGGTGGGCGGCGTCCAGTAGTAGGCCCCCGGTTCCCGCTCGTCTTCCTGAAAAACGTAGGTATCACCGGCAGAACCCGTGATCTGCACCGCGGCTCCCACCACCGGACTGGCAATCGTGTCGAAGTAGGGTTGCGACTGGCTTAGGCGGATCACCTGCGCCACGGGTTGGTTGGTGATCCAGGCGTCTACCGCCAGCACCGGATCAACTTCTTCCAGCGTCGGATTGATCTGGTCTTCACACGATCCCAGCACTAATCCCAGAAAGACGATTATAATAAGGCGTTGCATGCTTAAAACTTAAAATTGTAAGAAATAGAAGGAATAATCGAGCCCACAATCGATAGCTGCGTAGCCGTCAATTGCGGGGCGGGCTGGGTACCCTGCCCCGCCGGACCGTTACCGGGGGCAAAATATTCTGCGGGACGAGTGTCATCCTGAGAAAAGAAGATCGAGAACGGGTTCCGGCGGGCGTACACGTTATAGAGCGAAAAGACCCAATAGCTCCTGTCTGGAATCAAATCAAGGCGCACCGACAAGTCCAGCCGGTGGTAATCGGGGATGCGGGTGTTGTTGCGCGAGTCGTTGGCGTTGTAGGGAATCAGAATGTCCTGCACCACAAAGCGTGAGGTGGGGAAGGTGGCGGGTGTCCCCGTCAGGTAGGTGAAGTTGCCCGACACCGACCAGCGGTCATTGAAGTCGTAGAAGGCGGCTAATTTAAAATTATGCCGCTGGTCGAAGCGCGTCGGATACCAGTTGCCCCGGTTGATGCCCTCTACCTGCAGTTCGGTTTTGCCCAGCGTGTAGCTGATCCAGCCGTTGAGGCGGCCGACGTTCTTTTTTGCGTACACCTCCAGTCCGTAGGCCCGGCCCTGCCCCACCAGCAGGTCGCCTTCCACAAACTCGTTGATCAGCAGATCGGCCCCGTCAATGTAGTCAATCTGGTTCTGGGTGGCCCGGTAGTAGACTTCCACCGAGGTTTCGTAGTCGGGGGCCGAAGTGCTGCCGAAGTTGCGAAAGTAGCCCAGGGCGAACTGATCGCCCAATTGGGGTTCGATATTGTTGGAACTGGGCACCCACACGTCGAGCGGATTGGAGGCCGTGGTGTTCAACACCAGGTGAATGTACTGGGCCGTGCGCGTGTAGCTTCCTTTGATCGAGCTCTGCTCATCAACCTGCACCTTGAATGAAGCCCGCGGTTCCAGATTAGCGTACGTAGCAATCGGCTTGCCCCGTTCGGCGGTTTCCACTCCGCGCACCGGCAAGCGTTGTCCGGCGGGAGCTGTGCCGTAGCTGTACACTGTACCCGGACCGTAGTAACGGAAGGCCGAGAAGCGCAGCCCGTACTCCAACGATAGCGCCGAACCAATATCCTGCTTGTTGCCGACGTACGCCGCCGTTTCCAGGTTAAACTTTTCGTCCAGGCTGATGTCAATGACCGTGCCATCGGCCACCCCTACGGCATTGGCGGGTTCAAAGCGGTAATAAGTCGCCTCTCCTCCGAACGACAACTCGTTGCGGCTGTTCAGGAAGTAGGAGAACTGGGGCTTGAAGATGAAGTTAGACACCGACGAGTTCCAGCTAAACGAATCCAGGTCGTCTTCGCCAAACTGTAGCTCGTAATCGTAGTCGCTAAACACAAAGGTGAAGTTGGAGAACAGCTTGTCGCTAAACAGGTGGTTCCAGCGGGCGGTGGCCGTGGAGTTGCCCCAGTTAAAGCCCTGGTTGGCATCAAACCGAAACACGTCCCGACCCAGGTAACCGGACAGGAACACCCGGTTGTTTTCGTTGATGCGGTAGTTGGTCTTCGCACTCAGGTCGTAGAAGTTGAGTCCGAAGTCACTGCCAATGCCGATCTGGTCGGCGAAAGGCCGAATCAGCACGTCAATGTACGAACGGCGGGCGGCCACGATAAACGAGGCCCGGTCTTTCACAATGGGACCTTCCACCGTCAGGCGGCTGAACACCGTGCCGATGCCGCCGCTTACGTCAAACTCTTTGTTGTTACCCTCTTTCAAGCGCACGTCGAGCAGCGAGGAGATGCGGCCGCCGTACTGGGCCGGAATGGCTCCCTTATAGAGCTTCACGTCCTGCACCGCGTCGGGGTTAAACACCGAGAAGAAGCCGAACAGGTGCGAGGAGTTGTAGACCGGCGCTTCGTCGAGCAAGATCAGGTTTTGGCCCACGCCACCGCCGCGCACGTTGAAGCCCGAGGCTCCTTCGCCCACCGTGGCCACGCCCGGCAGCAACTGAATACTCCGCAGCACGTCTACCTCCCCCAAAAAGGCGGGTACCTTCTGGATGGTCTTGATATCCAGGCGATTCACGCTCATCTCGGTGCTCTGCACGTTGGCGTCGAGCCCCTCGGAGGTCACCACCACCTCCTGCAACTCCTGGCTGGTGGAGGTGAGCTCGATATCCAGCCGGATGTCTTCGGTGAGGGGCAGCTTTTTGCTCACTGACTGGTAGCCCACGTACGAGTAGGTGGCCTGGTACTCGCCCGCGGGCACGGTGAGCGAGTAGAATCCGTAGACGTTGGTCACGGTGCCGCTGCCCACTTCCTGCACGTAGACGGTGGCCCCGATGAGCGACTCCCCGTTGGCCGCATCGCGCACGTACCCGCTCAGGGTCACTTGCGATTGGGCCAATAGTAGGGAAGGGAGGGCAGTTAAGAGGAAGATTTGAAGGGTTAGCAACCACTTCGGAAATAAATTCATGCGAGAAGTTATAAAAGGAGCACTGATGAATTGAGTATGCTTACGGAACAACGGATAGGGGGTTAGCTTAATTCCATCCGAAAGTCGTCAGGCAAACGGTTTATTGAGCAGACCGAGCAAACCCTGCGCCATATACGAAGCCCGCTGCGTTTTGTCTCTCTGGCAAAGGTAAAAAGAGAAAGTGTAGCATTGGTTAACTTAGGTTAAGAAATGGTGCTGGTGACTAGGATGCTAGATACTAGTATCCAGCATCCTAGTCACTCAGAACACAAAAGGGACATTAACTATAAGTCAACGTCCCTTTCTCAAGTAAAAACTATTGTCGTGAGCAGTCGCCTACTCCGCCTCTACGGCATCTTTTTCATCGTGCAGGAAGCCCACGGCCAGCGAGTCCTCGCCCAGGAAGTGCTCGGCGTGGTGCGCCCGGTCTTCGGTTTTCACCAGCAAACCTTCCAGCAGTGACTTGGTGGCGTAATCGCCCAGTTCGTTAGCACGCTTGATCGTCTTGCGCAGTTCGATGGTGATGGTCTTCTCCGCTTCCATGTCGTGCTCCAGGCTCTCGCGGATGCGGTACACTCCTTCCTCTTCGTGCTCGATGTAGGCCAGTTTGGCCATGTTGGCGGGGTGGCAGGTCGGGGCCACACCCATCACGGTGAGGCGCTCGGCGATGGCGTCGTAACCGGTGTGAATCTCGTTGTAGTTGCCCTCGAAGAACAAGTGCAAATCGCGGAACTGCGGACCTTCCACCATCCAGTGGTGCTTGTGGTACTGGTGATACAGCGTGACAAACGACGCCAGGTGCTTATCCAGGTGCTTGGCCATCTCCAGGGCGGTCTCTTTTTCCAGACCTACCGGGTTGCCTTCGTATTCTTTTTGGTTTCTTAACTTATCCATGATTAAAGTTTTTAGTGGCTATTAGTGTTTATTAGTAAACCACTACCGAAAGAGAAGGTTTTAGAATAGAGCAACAAGCCCAACACTTAGCCAACCGTGCATCCCCAACCGCTAATCCCCTCACCACCCCCCCAAGTCATCCCAACCATGCCCTACCAACAACTCGCCCTCGTTCTTGGCAACCAACTGTTTCCGAACCACGAAGCCCTGCAGCCCGGTGATCAGACGCTGTTCTTTATGGCCGAAGACGTAGGGCTTTGTACGCACTTTAAGTACCACAAGCACAAGCTGATGCTGTTTCTGTCGGCGATGCGCTCGCAGGCTGACGAGATAGAAAAGCAGTACGCGCTGAAGTACTGGCACCTCACCGCCGACAACCAATCTCTATCCTACGAGGACAAATTGGCGCAAACGCTCAACGAGCATCCGTCCGTGAACGAGATCGTTACCTACGTGATTGAGGACAAGTTCTTCGCCGAGCGAATGCACGACTTTTGCCAGCAGCGGGGGCTACAACTCAAGATGGTTGACTCGCCGCTGTTCCTGAACACGGTGGCCGAATTTCAGGAATACGTTGACCGATCGAAGCGGCCGTTTATGCAGTATTTTTACATCGAACAGCGTAAGAAACGTAATATTCTTATCGATGAACACAATGAGCCGGTGGGGGGGAAGTGGTCGCTGGACGCTGAGAACCGCAAGAAACTGCCGAAGGACATTGATATCCCCGACTTAGCCCGGAGCGAAGCGACCGAGCATACCCAGGCGGTAGCGAAACTGGTCAACGAAATCTTTGCCGATCATCCGGGCGACACGGCCGACTTCTGGCTGGCCACCACCCGGCGGCAGGCGCTGTACCGGGTGCAGGACTTTCTGAAAAACCGCTTCGAGGACTTCGGTCCCTACGAAGATGCCATCGACCGCGACCGTAACTTCCTGTTCCACTCGGTGTTGTCGCCCTACATCAACCTGGGGCTGATCACGCCCGACGAGGTGGTGCGCCGGGCGCTGGACTACGCGGCCGAGCACCGCGTCCACTTTCCGAGCGTGGAGGGCTACGTGCGGCAGGTAATCGGCTGGCGGGAGTTTATGCGCGGCATGTACCATACGCACGACCTGCGGGGCAACTTCTTCGGGCACCAGCGGCAACTTAACAACCACTGGTACGCGGGCACCACCGGCGTGCCGCCCTTGGACGATAGCATTAAACGGGTGGTGCGGCACGGCTACACCCACCACATCGAGCGGCTGATGGTGCTGGGCAACATCATGCTGCTGTCGGAGATTCATCCCGACGCGGTGTACGGTTGGTTTATGGAAATGTTTGTTGATTCGTCGGACTGGGTGATGGTGCCCAACGTGTACGGCATGAGCCAGTTTGCCGACGGCGGCACCTTCGCCACCAAGCCCTACATCGGCGGGGCCAACTACATCGCCAAGATGAGCAACTACCCCAAGTCGGGCGATTGGGTCGATGAGGTGGACGGCTTGTACTGGCGGTTTATTGATCAGCATCGGAAGGTGTTCGCGGCCAACCAGCGCATGAGCATGATGCTGGGCACACTGGAGCGCATGGATACGGATCGAAAGGAGCGGTTATTTCGGGCCGCCGAAGGGTTTTTGAGAAATCAGAAATAGCAACCAGCGATGAGGCCACCCCGGGCTTTTGAGGCAAAATATCGTTCGTTTTCACGGATAAAAAGGCTGATTAAATTTCGCTGAAATTGCGTAGTTTCGCGCTACTCTGCATCAGCAATTGTAACACCACTTTTCACGGTTTGTCGTCAATGTCCGAATCTTCTCCCCGGCCGGGACCAGGCGCATCATCCCCCCGCGGGAGTTCTTCAGCAATATCAGGACGGTTGCATCGGCGTCTTCTTCTGCCAATGGGCTGAGTGCGGCCGCCGTGCTCGATGCGCTCTACGCCACGTCGCCCCTGGGGCTGGCGGTGCTCGACGCGCAGCTGCGCTACGTGCGGATCAACGACCGGCTGGCCGAGATCAACGGCTTTTCGGTGGCGCATCATCTGGGCAAAACCGTGCGGGAAATTGTTCCCGACCTGGCCGATGCCGCCGAACCGGGGCTGCGCCGCATGCTGGAGACCGGCGAACCGGTCGTTGACCTTGAGATTAGGGGAGAAACCGCCGCCCAACCCGGGGTGGAACGGGTGTGGAAAGAGCAGTGGATACCAATCTATGATGCGCAAGGGAAAGTGATTGGTATCAACGTTATGGCCGAGGAGGTCACTGAGCAAAGGCAGGCCGAAACAGCTTTGCAGGCGAGCCAAACGCAGTACGGCCAGCTGCTCGGGGCCCTCAACGACGGCGTCTGCGTGTGCGAACTGCTGGTGAACGAAGACGGCACCCCTTACGATTACCGCTTTCTGGAGGTGAATCCTGCCTTTGAGGATCATACCGGACTCAAGGATGCAGCGGGCAAAACCGTCTACGAACTAATCCCAAACCTAGAACCCCACTGGATAGAAACGTACAGCAAGGTGGCTCTTTCGAATGAAAGTATTCGTTTTGAGCAAGGCTCCGCGGTCATGGGGCGGTGGTTTGACGTATATGCGTTTCCCTTTGGGCTGCCTGACAGCCGCCATTTTGCGCTTCAATTTAGAGATATCAGCGCTCGGAAGCAGTCCGAGGAAGCCTTGCGAGAGAGGGAGGAAAAATTTCGTAGCTTCGCCGACCGCGCTCCGGCCCTGCTCTGGGTCACCGACCCGATCGGGCAGTGTACCTACCTGAGCCAAGCCTGGTACGATTATACGGGCCAAACCGAGCGCACTGGTCTTGGATTAGGATGGCTGGAGGCCGTGCATCCGGACGATAAAGAAGCTTCGGGCGACATCTTTTTGAAGGCCAACGAGCGGCAGGTCGCTTTCCGGCTCGAGTACCGCCTGCGCCAACGGAGCGGTGACTACCGCTGGGCCATTGACGCCGGGACGCCCCGCTTTAATGAAAACGGTGCGTACCTGGGGTACGTGGGCTCGGTCACCGATATCCACGACCGGAAGGTGGCCGAAGAAGCGCTGGAGCAGTCCAAAAAAGAGATTGAACGGCAGCAGCAACAGCTTACAAATGTTTGTTCGAAGCAGAGCCCCGGTGGCTATTGTGGCCTACCGAGGTCCAGAAGCACGTTATTGAGCTGGTGAACCCGGAGGCCAGTGAAATGTGGGGCGTTGCGGTAGCCGAATTGATGAACCGACCGTTGCGGGAGACCCTTCCCGAAGTGCAGAAGCAGGGAATGCAGGACTTGCTGAATGGAGTGTTGCGCAGTGGTGAGCCCTTTGTAGGAAACGAATTTCCGGTTGTTTTTGATCGAGGGGAGGAATCAGAAACCAGGTACTTTGATTTTGTGTACCAGCCCTGGCGGGATGAAGGCGATGCCATGATCGGGGTGGTTGCCATCAGCATCGATGTGAGCCAGCGGGTGGCGGCGCGGCAGCAAGCGTATAAACTCACCGCAATGCTAGACAATAGTTCGGACTTTATCGGACTGGCCTCCCCCGAAGGGCAGGCGCTGTACGTGAACCCGGCGGGGTTAGCCCTGGGGGGATTGGAAGCATCGCATCCGGTATCTGAACTTAAAATCACTGACTTTTTCTTTGAAGAAGATCTGGCCTTCGTGCAAGAAACTATTCTGCCGACGGCCCTGGAAAAGGGTAGATTGGGCGGGAGAGTATCGGTTTCGTCACTTCCAAACCGGTCGGGCTATCCCCGTGCTCTACAACTTGTTCGCCGTCAAAGATCCTACTACGAACGAACTGCTGGGGTTGGCTACCCTCACCATTGACATCAGCGAGCGCAAGCAGCGAGAAGCCGAAGCGCGACACTACCAAGAGCGGTTGGCCCTGACCAACCAGGAACTGGCGGCAATTAATGAAGAAATGACCGCCACCAACGATGAACTAAGCGCTACTAATGCCGACTTGGTGCACACCAACGAGCAACTGGAGCGGGTGAATGCCGACCTGGATAACTTTGTGTACGCGGCCTCGCACGACCTGAAGGCCCCGATCTCTAACATCAAGGGGTTGCTAACTTTGTTAGAACAAGGCTTGTCCCCCGATAGCCTGACCTCGCCCCGCACCCAGAAAGTGTTGCGGATGATGGAGGCCTCGGTGGCGCGTTTCATGCGCACCATCGCCGACCTGAGCGACGTTGCCCGGCTGCAACGAAAAGATCAGGAGCCCGAGGCAATGGTAGATCTGGAAGCAGTAATTGAGGAAGTGCTCTTGGACATTGCCCCCGCCGTTGCGGAAGCGCAGGCGCAGATCATGGTGGAGGTGGCAGACTGCGGTCCGGTTCGGTTCACTCCCAAGAACCTACGCAGCGTGGTGTATAACCTGCTCTCGAACGCGGTGAAGTACCGCGACCCCCGGCGGCCGCCCGTCGTTCAGGTTCGCTGTGAGGCGGAGGAAAACTACCAGGTGCTCACCGTGGCGGACAACGGCCTGGGTATGGACCTGAACGGAAGGGCGGCAACTGTTTGGCCTTTTCCAGCGCTTTCATTCTCACGTGGAGGGCACGGGTATCGGGCTATATATGGTGAAGAAAATTGTGGAAAACGCCGGGGGCTCCATCCACGTAGAAAGCACCGTGGGGGTGGGAACTACTTTTATTGTACGATTTAAACGCTGGTAAGGCTATTTATGCTATGCAACAACTAGACTGTATCATCCTGGTGGATGACGATGAGGTAACCAACTACGTGCACGAGTCGGTGATTGAAGATGCGGGCGTGACCAAAGATGTGCTGGTGGCAGAAGACGGGCGAAAAGCACTGACGCTCCTTGAAGGGCTAAAAGCCCAGGCAACGGGATGCCCGAACCTGATCTTTCTGGACATCAACATGCCCGTGATGAACGGGTTTGAGTTTCTGGATGCGTACCAGCAGATAAAGGGCAATATCAAGCACCCGGTCATCATTGTTATGCTCACTTCGTCGCTCAATACGAGCGACGTGGCTCGAGCCCGGGCGGCCGGGGCTACTGATTTTCTTGACAAACCCCTCACGCCGGAAAAGCTGAACAAGGTGCTGGACGAGCACTTCAACGGTGAGTGATGGCTAAGCAGTGAGACGAAGCGTTGCGGGTTGGTTTGGGTAGCCGATGATAAGCAATAGCCAATCAGCCTAACCACTAGGGATAAACCTGCATTGCCAATACTACCAATAGGAAATTGCGATTATTTTGCTACCTTGCCGATAAATCAATAAGCGATGGCATGAAAACGTATCCCTTCGGCGAATTTGAAGAGATCGTGTTGCTCACGGTGGGGGCCCTGTTCGACGAAGCCTACGGCGTGGCCATCAAAGATGCCATTGAAGAACGAGCGCAGCGCAAAGTGAGTGTTGGTGCTTTGCAATCGGCGCTAAAGCGCATGGAAAAAAAAGGCTACCTGGATGCGCGCACCGGCGAGGCCAACGCGCAGCGGGGTGGCAAACCGAAGCGGTACTACACCATCACGGCCTTCGGCAAGCTGGCCCTACAGCAGAGCCGCGACGTTCGGTCCGCACTGTGGGAATCCATTCCGAAGGTGGCACTGGACTTCAACATCTCCTCATGAAGCAACTCGCCGATCGCTTCTTCCGCTGGTTCTGCCACCCGGATTACTTTGATGAAATCCAGGGCGATCTGGAAGAGATGTACCGGCGAGACAAAGAACAAAACGAGCGGCGGGCGCAGTGGAAGCTATTTATGGCGGGTGCTTGGTTTGTTTCGTCCTAGTCTCATTCGCGCTTTACCTACCCACCTTTTAATCAACCCAGCTATGTTCAGAAGTTACCTTACCATCAGCACGCGCACCCTGCTCCGGCAGAAGCTTTTCACCACGATCAATATCCTGGGACTGGCCATTGGGCTAGCGTCGTTCCTGCTTATTAATGAATACGTTCGCTTCGAGGAAAGCTACGATCGTTTCTTTACGGATTCTGATCAGATTTATCGGATGTCTACGGTGCAGGTAGCCAATGGGGAAGTGGGAGATAAGGATGCTATGGTCTACCATCCGGCACCCCAAGCCCTGAAAGACGAACTGCCCGAGGTAGAAAAGGCCACGGTTACCTACAAGTTTGATGAGCTTATTTTCCGCCAGGGCGAATCTGTCGTTCAGGAAAAACAAGCGATTGCAGCAGATTCCAATTTTTTCAAGGTCTTTGATTATCGGATTATTCAGGGTTCTCCGAAAACCATGCTGACCGAACCCTATTCGCTGGTGCTCACCGAAAGCAAAGCGGCCTTCTACTTTGGCGATCAGGACCCGCTGGGACAAACGCTTGAAATTCTAGGTGAATTTAACCGTTCCTTCAAAGTGACCGGAGTGATGCAGGATGTGCCGGAGAATACGCAGTATAAGTTTGACCTGTTGATTTCGGATGCTAGTATTAAGGATAAAGCAGAACAGGAAGATTGGGGTTGGAATAATTATTATGGCTTCGTCAAGTTGCGTGAGCAGGTTACTCCCGCTTCGGTGAGTAACAAACTAGAGGCCTTTGCTAAGAAATACATGGGAGAGGATACGAACGAGCGTTTTACGCTCTATCCCGTACCAGATATCCACCTACGGTCGGATTATACCTACGAGGCGGAAATTCCGGGTAGCGAAAAGGCAGTTTCTTTTTTGCGTCTGGTTGCCCTGTTCATCCTGCTGATTGCCTGGGTAAACTATATCAACTTATCGACCGCCCGCGCGGTTAATAGAGCCAAGGAGGTGGGGTTGCGGAAGGTGGTGGGTGCCGATAAATTACAACTGGTCAGTCAGTTTCTGCTCGAGGCCTTGCTGGTGAACCTGGTAGCAGCCTTGCTGGCCCTGCTGGTTTCTGAACTGTTGCTGCCTTACTTTAACCAACTGGTGGGCAAACCGGTTGTGCCACACGTTTGGAATTATCCTCCGTTTCTGCTTAGTCTACTGGCCTTTTTCCTCATCGGCACGTTCATTTCAGGATTTTATCCGGCCCTGGTGCTGTCCGGTTTCCGGCCGGTGGCGGTGCTGAAAGGTAAGTTTCGTAACTCTCGGAGCGGTGTTAGGCTAAGAAAGGGTTTGGTAGTGGTGCAGTTTGCCGCTTCGGTGGTGCTGATTGCGGCTACTTTTATCGTGTTTCGGCAGGTGCAATTTATGCAGGGGAGAGATTTGGGTATTGACACTGATTATGTGGTAGGGTTCCGTCTGCCCGGCGTACCCAATGACCAACAAGAAGCGCATCGCACGACGGTTCAATCGTTTAACGAAGCACTGCGGACCCATACGGCCATCGAAACCGTGGGCGGCACTTCTAACCTTCCCGGCGGAGACGGGGCGGATATCAATTCTACTACCACCAAAGTAGGACTTGTAGGGCTTACTGATTTATTAGACCGCACCACGTACGTTCAGTACAACGATGAGTATTTTCTGGACGCCGTTGGTATGCAGTTGCTGACCGGAAGAAACTTTGACCGCACTCGCACGGCCGATTCGATGGTGGTGATGGTCAATCAGTCGTTTCTCAGGCAATTTAACGTTTCTGACCCAGAGAGCGCACTCTTCCAACGAGTTCAGTTGGGAGAAGACGAGAATGCAGGTAAGTACGAGATTATTGGTGTGGTCAAAGACTTCAATAGAACTTCTTTGAAAACGACGGTGGAACCTACGCTCTATTTTCCCTGGTACGCTCCCCGCGTAGCCGTTGTGAAACTCAACCCCGAACGGTACCAGCAAGGACTAGCTTACCTCCAAGAAACCTGGGCCGAATTTTTCCCCAATGCCCCGCTGGAGTATTCGTTTCTGGATGATCGCTTTGCCGCGCTGTACGAGCAGGACCGGCGGTTCGGCGACATCTTCGGCACCTTTTCCGGCCTGGCGATCTTTATCGCCATGCTGGGGCTGTTTGGCCTGTCTTCGTTTATGGCCGTACAACGCACCGCCGAAGTAGGCGTGCGCAAAGTGCTGGGGGCCACGGTACCGAGTATCATCGGCATTTTTTACAAAGACTTTCTGGTGCTGCTGGGCATTGCCGGACTCATCAGCCTGCCCGTGGTTTACTACGGCATGAACGGCTGGCTACAAGGCTACGCCTATCGCATCGACTTTCCCTGGTTGCTGGCGGGGGTCGCGCTGTTGATTGTGATCGTATTCGCCCTACTCACGGTGGGCTACCAAATTTACCGGGTGGCTATTCTTGATCCGGCCAAGACGTTGCGGCACGAGTGAAGCAGATGGTATGATTACCAACGTTGGCCCAGAGGGAAGCTGCTTTCGAATCGTGAAGATAACAAACCCAATAATTCTGGCGATAGACCCACTTTTTTTCTGAGGTGTAGACCAAAAAAGCGCAGGCTGGCGTAAGGAATTGTGGGCTGCATGGGCCCTGAAACAGTCGGCTAATGCTTACAAATATCGCTCTTATCCCAGGTTGGTAGGGAAATGAAAGACTCACACCTCCTATTTCGACGGTTCACTCCATTATTCTAACGGTTCACACCACTATGTGAAAGTATTCTACTTTTGACTAAGACAATGATCGTTTTGGCGAGTTAGAGAGACACATTTGAAAATCATACTACACGTAATCTCTTTTAACAATGAAAAAGCCAATTATTAACTTTTATCGCCTCCTCCGTATAACCGGAGCTTTTAGCTTGGGGCTGCTATTTTTAGCCAGTTGCGGCGACGATGACGACAACGGAGGCGACACGCCTGATCCGGCACCTACGCAAAATATCGTAGAAATTGCCCAGGGAGACGACCGATTCGAGTCACTAGTAGCGGCCTTAGGCAGCGCCGATTTGGTAAGTACGCTGTCTGGAACGGGCCCCTTTACCGTGTTCGCTCCTACCGATGCCGCCTTCGATGCACTGTTGGCCAGTGCCGACGGTATTGAAGAGCTAGAAGATATTAGCCAAGAATCATTGGTCCAGATTCTTCAGTACCACGTAGCTAACGGTGCCGTACTTTCTACGGCGCTGACCGACGGTCAGTCTGTTCCTACGCTACTGAGCGGTGAAAGCCTGACCATTGGCGTGAGCGGAACCGCCGTCACCGTAAACGGAGCAAACGTGGTGGTGCCCGATATTGAGGCTACCAACGGGGTAATTCACGCCGTTGACCAGGTGCTGGTTCCTGAAGGGTTTGTGATCGTACCGGCCCCCCAGACCATTGCTGAGATTGCTTCTGAAACCGATGCGCTCAGTTCGCTAGTGGCCGCTTTAGGACGGGTACCCAGTCTGCTCGATGCGGCCGGTGATGAGACGGCTACCCTCACCGTATTTGCTCCGACCAACGATGCATTCGCCGCGTTGCTAACGACCCTGGCTACCGCTACGGGAAATACCTTTGAGAGCTTAGACGATGTGCCGGACTACGTACTGGAACGAGTGCTAGAATACCATATTTTAGGTACCGCCAAGACAGCTGCTGAGCTAACCGCTTCGGAAGAAACGTTAGAAGGCAGCAATATAGCCATTGACGCTTCTGATGGGGTAACCATCAACGGAAGCATCAACGTGGTTACTGATTTGGCTGATATTTCGGCCAGCAACGGAGTGGTGCACGTGATTGATGCCGTACTGGTTCCGGAGTTTATCCTGAATAGCTTTGGCACCGTACTAGAGCCCGCTATCTTCGACGCGGAAGGACGATTTACTACACTAGTGACTGCCGTTGAAACGGCCGACCTGGCAGGTGCCCTGACTGACGATGAGGCTACCCTCACGGTATTTGCGCCTACCAACGATGCGTTTGCGGCTTACATTGGTGCTAGTGACTTCGCCGATGCTGCTGCATTGCTGGCTTCCGATATGCTAGGCGACATCTTGCTGTACCACGTACTAGGAAGTACGGTTCCTTCGTCGGAAATTGCGGCAGGAGCCTCTTCGGTGCCTACGCTGTACGATGATGACGACGACGATGACATCGGTGAGCTAGTGTATATCAGCAACAATGGCGATGATGGAATTTTCCTGAACGGTGGTGCTCAGGTAGTCGTTCCTGATTTGGAAGAAGGAAACGGAATCGTTCACGCAATCAATGGGGTACTTGTAGCGCCCACAAATTCTATCGCTGAGATCGTGGTAGCCTCTACCCAAGCGGATACCCCTGAATTTACGTTGTTGTTGGCAGCCCTACAGAACGCCGATGATACTGACGGAGACTTAGTAGAACTGCTAAGTGGCAGTGGAACCTACACCGTATTCGCCCCTACCGATGCCGCCTTTGTTGCCGCGGGCTTCGCGGATGTGGCGGCTATTGAAGCGGCTGACGCAGCCACGCTAAGATCTATTTTACTGTATCACGTGGTGCAAGGAGCCGTATTGTCAACTGATCTGGTGAGCGGTGCGGTAACTTCTGCCGGAGGTGGAGACTTCACGGTGAACGTGGCCGACCCGGCGGTAACGATTACCGACCTCAACGCCGATAGTGCTGATGCTACCGTGACTAGCGTGAATATTCTAGCTACCAACGGAGTTGTTCACGTAATTGACCAGGTACTACTTCCTGAGTAGATATAACTTGGTTCAATTCAAATTCAAGCAGACGCTCTCCGGGGCGTCTGCTTTTTTATTTTAGAATCTATCTATCATCACCCTTTCTTCTACGGTGGCGCAAAGTAGTCTACAGTGCTGCTGGCGCTCGCGCTTCTTTCTGCTCGCTACCAAGCGATCGTAGTGGTGAGGGGTAATTCAGTAGATTCGTCACCCACGGAGTAACCAGCTTCAAAATGCGGAATAAAATATGCGGCATACGTATTAATTTATTATCATTGTACGTACACCAAATGGTACTATCATGACGAACACGAAGTTAACCCTGAAATTGGATGCTGAGGTGATCAAGCAGGCGAAAAGGTACGCGCAGACGCAACAAAAAAGCTTGTCCAACATTGTAGAAAACTATCTCAAACTGCTAACCGAATCCAGTGATCCTTCTAAAAAAGCTGACGACATAGAAATTTCTCCTTTTGTGAAAAGCATGACAACCGGTACGACACTGCCTTCCGATATTGATGAAAAAGCCATCTACTCAAGTCACCTGATAGAAAAGTACCAATGAAGCACCGGTTGTTTTTAGATACCAACATAATGCTTGATCTATTGGGTGAGAGAGTGCCCTTCTACGAGCCGATAGCAAAACTAGCCACTTTGGCCGACCAAGGGGAACTGGATTTTTTTGTTTCTGCACTTTCGTACGCTACGGTACACTACTTCTTGGCAAAGTTTGAAGGCCGAGAATCATCAATAGAAAAGCTAAGAAAGTTCAAGGTGCTATCCTCTGTTGTTGCGGTAGATGAAGTGATTATTGAAAAGGGTTTAGCCAGTAGCTTCAATGATTTTGAAGACGCTCTACAGTATTATTGCGCCCTGAAAAGCAATTGCCAAGCGATACTCACCAGAAATAGTAAAGATTTCAAAACATCTGCTTTACCCGTGCTAACGGCGAAGGAGTACCTCAAAAGTATCAGCCGAACGTAATCAGGTATCTAACCAAAAAATAAAACCTTATTGCGAACGTAATCCTAAATAGTTATAACTTTTTGGGATTACGTTCTTAAAAAGTTACCTTGAAATGTGGTTTCACGAATTGTTTTTCAATCTCTTCAAAACGAACTTCACGCTGGCAAAGCACTACTGGTGCTTGGTCCTCGCCAGGCAGGCAAAACCACTTTATTGCGAACGCTGGTAGCAGACCAGTCCGAAGCATCCGTATGGCTCAATTGCGACGAGCCGGATACCCGAAAAACGCTACAGGAACCTACCTCTTCACTTCTGCGCAATTTGATCGGCGACGCTACCTTGCTGGTCATAGACGAAGCGCAACGTGTCAAGAATATCGGACTGACGCTCAAGCTAATTACCGATCAATTGCCGCACGTGCAACTTATCGCCACCGGTTCTTCTTCGCTGGAACTGGCGAACGAAATAAATGAGCCGCTCACCGGGCGCAAAATCAAGTATTTGCTGCTGCCTTTTTCTACCGAAGAATTGATCATGCACCACGGTTTGCAGGAAGAACGTCGTTTGCTTTCTCAGCGCCTGGTGTTTGGCATGTACCCCGATGTGGTAATCAACCCCGGCAAGGAACGGCGCACGCTGCAAAACCTAAGCAGCAGCTACTTATACAAGGACATATTTAGCTTTCAGGACGTACGCAAACCGGAGACGCTGGAAACGCTGCTGGAAGCACTCGCGCTGCAAGTATGTTCGGAAGTGTCGTACCACGAACTGGCCCAAACTGTGGGAGTAGACTCTGCTACCGTCCGACGTTACATTGATTTGCTGGAAAAAGCGTTTGTGATTTTCCGACTTCGTTCGTTCAGCCGTAACCTGCGCAATGAGCTGAAAAAGAGCCGTAAAATCTACTTCTACGACAATGGCATTCGCAATGCCATCATCAACAACTTTCAGTCGCTAGAGTTGCGTACCGACCAGGGAGCACTGTGGGAGAACTTTCTGGTGAGCGAGCGGCAGAAGTATTTACACTTTCACGAAATCTACACCAACCGCTACTTCTGGCGCACCAAACAACAACAGGAAATTGACTACCTGGAAGATCGCGACGGCCAACTACACGCCAGCGAATTCAAGTGGAATAAACAAGCCAAGGCGCACTTTTCACCAACCTTCCTGAACGCCTATCCCAACAGCACCACCCTAACGATCACCCCCGACAATTATACCGACTGGTTGACTAGCTAACCAAAGATCCGCCGAGCACTGTCCCGAAGTCCGGCCAGGCCACCGCCAGCGAGGCGAAGTTTATTGCCGCTCCCGCCACGCAGTACAAGCAGACCTTTTTCTGCTCGGTGACCATGTTCACCAGATAGTTGGCTGCCCCTGCGGCGTTGGCCAGCAGTGCCCCGCCCAGCAGCAGGTCCAGGGCCGGGGGGCGACCCGTCTTTTCCGTTCCTCCGGCCGTGGCCAGCACCATCGTGAGTCCGTAAACCACCGCGCTGATGGGGGCGTCGGGCGCTCCCAGCTGGTAGGCCTCGTCCGAAGCGTTTACAAAGTCCGAATCGAACAAATCGCCCGGCAGGTCGGGCAGGTGCTTGATCACTCCGGTTTGGTAGAGCGAGATAAGACTGAAATCCAGCAGGCCCAGGGCCGACAGAGCGACGATCTGGCGTTTGCGGCGCAGCGCGGGAGACTGATCAGTGCGGAGAGTTCGGCTGAGGGCCGAAGGGGATAATCCAAACATAGCAAAAAATGAGGTTAAAAATTTGTAAACAGTCGCCAAGTTAGATTGTTGCTTTAGTATAATTGCCACGATGTAGGCGCAAACAAAGCGCTCGCTCATTGGGAGCAGCCACGCCTACATTTACGCTATTTTTTAACTTTAACCACAGTAATCATATGTCTGACGAAAAATTATTGACCCTCAAGGATCTGTTCGAGCACAAAGTGAAAGACCTGTATAGCTCACAGGAACAACTGGAAACCGCCTACCAGAAAATGGCCCAGCACGTGTCGCACGACGCCCTGAAGTCACAACTGGAAAAGTATCAGCAAGAAACCAAAGAAAACCGCAAGAATATCGAGTCGATTGGTCAGGATCTGGGCTTTAATCCTAAAGGAGTGAAGTGCACCGGCACCGAAGGTATTGTCAAAGAAGGCAAAGAACTGATGGAAGCCAAGGCCGACGCCGATGTGGTGGACGCTGGGCTGTTATCTAACGCCCAGGTTATTGCCCACTACGAAATCGCCAACTACGGGGCGGCCTATCATTATGCCAAACGACTGGGCTACGATCAGGCGGCTGAGATATTCGGCAACGTGATCGAGAAGCAAAAAGATGCGGATGCCAAATTAGCCGCAGCTGGCGAAGGACTCTATCAACGCCGACGCGGCCCAGTAACCTAGAGGGCGAGCGGCGAGTACTAAAAAGTTGACCCGCTTTGGCTCAATCACCAAGGCTTTCAATAAATAAACGGTCTGTTTCCGAACATTAGCCCCTCCAGGGGCTTTTGTACTAAGTTTTTTAACCCTTAACATTTACGTATCATGTCAATATTTTCAAAATCAAAGCATAAAGAAGGCAAAGTTGCCAGTATCATCGAGGAGCAAACCGCCAAGATTCCTTCCGACGTATTTTTGTGGGCCGCGCTTGGCTCCATGGCCATTTCGTTGACCTACAAGTTTAGCGATGGCGATAACGACAAAGCGTTGTTCGTAGGGCAGTGGGCGGCACCTTTTATGCTGCTGGGCATCTATAACAAGCTGGTGAAACTAGAAGGGCACGATTGAGCCAATCTGAGGTAATCACCAAAGTAAACCCTCGTTGTCCCACCTTTGGGACGGCGGGGGTTTGTTGTTTCTAATCAGCCTACCGTACGACGCCTACCGACCGCATCTGTTCGATTAACTCCGCAGCACTCGCTACGGTGGCATACGCCCCCGCCCGCCGCAACGTGTCGGCATGTCCGGGCGGAATGTGGCTCGCCGCCAGAAAGCCGATCACCGGCATGCCCGCCCGCTGGGCCGCAGTAACCCCGCTGCCGCTGTCTTCCACCACCAGGCAGGCGGCGGGTTCTACGCCTAACTGCCGGGCGGCGTACAGATACAAATCAGGTGCGGGCTTTGGGTTTTCTACTAGGTCAATAGCATACACGTGGTCGCCGAACGCATCAGCCAGCCCCGCTACCTGCAACGAGGCAGTCACCCGAGCCAACCGGCTGTTCGACACCACCGCCCGGGGCAGTGCTACCGCCGCAACCAATTCTTTCATGCCCAAAATGGGTTGCAGTTCATGGTCCAAACGATGATCAATTGCTTGGCGAAGCTGAACGTTGAAATCCTGGGGCAGATCGATGCCGTATTCTTCCTGGATAATGCGCAGGATATCTTCTTCCACCTTGCCCGCAAACGAGCTGCCGTAGTCCTGCGGAGACATGGTGAATCCGAAAGGTCGAAGCATCTGCAGCGCCGTTTGGTTGGCTAAAATTTCGCTGTCCACCAGCACCCCGTCGCAGTCGAAGATGACGCACTGCACGGACTGAAGTTCATCGGTAGGGCTCATAGGGTTGGTTAGGTTAAGAAGATAGTTTATCCAGACGGATTTTAAGGAAGTCGATCGATTGACAAAGCATGGCTTCGCCGCGCCGAAGTGCTTCCTCAAGCTGAAGGTTCGAAGCATTTTCGCTGAGCATTTGCTGACACTGCGCGAGGTGTTCTTGGATAACCGTCAGACCAAGCAGGTGAAGCAGTTGCTGCGCCCGGTGAGCCGTATCTTTCAGGGGTTCTTCCTGCTGACTGGTCAAAGATTGCCGCAGGTCGGCACGCAGCGAGCCCAACTCAACCAGCGCATCGCGCAAAAATGAACGCATCTGCGCATCATCAGTGAAGAGTGGGGTAAGTTTATCCAGTGAAGGCTTAACCACGGGAGAAGTGCCGTTCGCAGCGACCGGTGGTTCGGCAGGTAGGTGGCAAAGAATTGTTTGCTGAGCCCGCTCCGGTACGAAGGGCTTGGTGATCACGTCGGTGAACAGGGCGGCGGCGGCGTGTTTATGAAGCTCGTTTACCGTGTCGGCCGTCAGGGCAATGATGGGAGTTTGCTCATATCCGCCGTGGGGCAAGGCGCGAATGGCACGGGTAGCCTCGTATCCATCCATAACCGGCATGCGTACGTCCATCAGAATCAAATCATACTGCTTTTGTCGCGCCATCGCCACTGCTTCCTGTCCGTTCACCGCTTCGTCGGGCCGAACCTGCCACCAGTGCTGCAAAAACTGCTGGAAAATCATTCGGTTTACGGCCAAATCTTCTACCAGCAGTATACGTAGCCCACCGAAGTTAGCCTCCGGCGGCGAATCAGGCGTTGCGCTTTCTGGCAATTTTACCTCTGACGTGGGCAGCGTAAAGAAAAAGCGCGATCCTACTTCCGGTTCGCTCTCTACTTCGATGCGGCTGCCCATCAGCTCCAGCAAGCCCTGAACAATGGATAGTCCCAAACCCGTGCCACCGTACTGCCGGGCGGTGGAACTATCGGCTTGGCTAAAGACCTCAAATACCGTAGCGAGTTTGTCGGGCGGAATGCCAACGCCGGTGTCTTGCACCGAAATGTCAATGAGCCATTGACCGTTTTCCGGAGCGGTAGCAGCGTCGTTGCGAAGCGAGGCCTCTAGCCGGACGGCTCCCGCCCGGGTAAACTTAAGGGCGTTGCTTAGCAAGTTGTGCAGCACCTGCGATAGCTTGAGTTGATCGAGCAGCACGTGTTCAGGAAGGTCCGGGTCGATATGAAATGACAGTTCGGTTTTCTGCTGCTGGGCGTGGGGTTGATGCGCTTTTTGCAGGTTGTTTAGAAGTTCGGCCAACCGCACTGGTGTTTCGTCAAGCGTTACTTTACCCGCCTGTAGTTTACTGAAATTCAGGATGTCATCGACCAGCATGCGTAGATTATCAGCCGAGAACTTCAGCGTCTGCAACTGCTCAGTTTGCGTGAGCGTGGTGTTTTGCTCCAAAAGCAGGTTAGCCAAACCGACCACCGCGTTGAGCGGGGTGCGAATCTCGTGGCTCATGTGCGACAAGAAGTCCTCTTTGGCGCGGGCGGCTTGTTCGGCGGCCTCTTTGGCCTGGAGCATCGCTTCTTCGGCCTGTTTGCGCTCGGTAATGTCGTAAGATACTGCCAGGGCTGCGTAGATATTTCCTGCCTGATCATAGAGCGGCACGCCGCGCGACACGTAGGTCCGGTCATGCGCCTGATGCTCCCACTCAAAGGGTTCGCCCGAGAGGGCTTGTCGGTAGAGCGACTCATAGATAGCGACCAGTTCGGGGTCGTGCGCCTCCCAGATTGTCTTTCCTTCCAGATCAGTGGGGGAAAATCCTGCCTCCCGCAGGGCCTGTCCGTCGGCCACGCGGTAGCGCAGCTCGTGATCCACCTCGAAGGCGGCTCCGCCGGGCAAGTGCGCCACCAGCGCGCGATAACGAGTTTCACTCTGGCGAAGATCCTCGGCTGCTTGCTTTTGCTCGGTAAAGTCCAGACTCATACCAATCCAACCCTCCACCTGACCTGCCGCGTTTCGGAAGGGGGCGGCACGCATGGCCACCCACCGCCACCCTCCGCTCGTGTGGCGGGTGCGCACCAGCGTTCGGGCGGTGGTCTGCTTGGCAATGCACTCTTTCCAACTGTCTACTACGCGTTCGCGCTGGTCGGGGTGCAAGGCGTTGACCCAGCCCATGCCGCGGTACTCCTCGTAGGTTTGACCGGTGAACGCCTGCCACGAGGGAGTTTCCTCGGCTAGCTCACCGGCGGCATTGGTAATCCAAACCATCTGGGCCGAAGCCTCTACCAAAGCCTGAAACTTCGCTTCAACGGGAGAAATAGGAGCCAGGGGGAGAGTGGCAACTTCGATAGCCTGATGGACGATAAATTCAGTCCCTGCATCTTGATTCAACACCGGGCGGTACCGAAGCTCAAAAGCGCGTCCGCGATGGTCGGTTACTGAGCGCAAAACGCATTCCTGACCGCTCTGCGTAATTTCTTTCAGATGATGGACCAGGGTGGAAAGCCCTCCCGCGGGCAGGGTATGCGATTGGCGACTGAACAAGGTAGCGATGTCCTGATGAAGCACCGCCGAGCGGTCCACCTCCAGCAGGCTGAGCAAATCGTCGCTCACCGCTACCAGTATTCGCGCACGGTTCACCGCCCAGTTCAGACCGGGCAGTTGATTCCACAGCGTCGTATATAAGTCAGTTGGAAGTTGAGAAGCCATTCGGTGGTGAGAATAAGCTTGTTTACTGTTCGGGCAAATATACCTGAACTTAGGCGGCATCACCAATATACACCATCTTTTAACGATGCCCCCGGCTTGAAGAGACTAGTGCCGGGAGTACTAGACCACATCGACGACCGCCCGAGCCAGGCCGGAACGCCGCCGCCGCGTGCGGTACCAGCCCGCAAACAGCGCTACGGCCAGCAGCACTTCGGCCAGATCGCCGCCGTAGTACATCCACTGCGCGGCATCCTGAATGTCGGCCAGCGCGTGGTGGGTGCCCCGGGGCCAGCGGTGAGGCGTACATCAGCTTACTCAGGTACCCGTGCGTGGCCACGCTAACAAATAACACTCCCAAACGCAGGGCAAAGCTCGAGCGGTGCGGTGCGGGGTCCGGACCGGCGATGGCCCAGGTGAACAGACACCCCGCCGCCAAAAAGTGTAGGTGAACCAGGTGATGCAGCACGGGGTAGTGGTGCATGGTAGCGTACAACGGGGTAAGGTACAGCACGTACATACCGCCTATATTGAGCACTCCGGCGGTGATGGGATGCGCCAGTACGCCAACCAGCGGAGTGCTTAGCAAACGGGTAAGTTGGCGGCCGGTGGGGGCGGGCAAACTGCGCCACAGCAGCGTGAGCGGGGCGGCCAGCACCAGTCCGAGGGGAGCCAGCATTCCGATAAGTAGGTGCTGCACCATGTGACCCCGCAAACTGTGGTGCCCCCAGTGGGCCAGCGGTGGCCAGGTAGCCAGCAGCAACAGTAGAATGCCCGTGATCCAGTACGCGATACGCCTGCGGCTCCAAGGGCGCCCCTGCCGACGCTGCCGGACCACCAATCCCAGGTAGATCACCAGCCAACCAATGAGCAAGCACCACGGAAGCCAGT
>CAWHXE010000027.1:0-41628 GCA_963833215.1 uncultured Cytophagales bacterium
TGAGATCGCGCCGATCCACGTGCTGCTGGCCTCGCAAGAGGGTAGCTACATTACCGGTGAGGTGATGGGCGTAACCGGCGGCACGATGCCCGCTTAATTTGGGTGAGTATTTGATTAGCAGAAAGCCAGCGGCGGAGACGTCGCTGGCTTTTTTTTGTTTAATAATCCTGGGCGAGAACCTCGATAGGGATGCGCAAATTCGTATTCAGCTTCCTAATCATAGCCAAAGTCAGTTTGCGCTTTTTATTCATTATTTCGCTTACGCGGCTCTTAAAACCTATTATCTCAGCTAAATCTTTTTGCTTAAGACCCATTTGTTCCATTCGGAACTCAATGGCCGCAATCGGATCGGGCATATCGATGGGGAAGTTTTCACTTTCATAATTATCTATTACGATAGATAAAATTTCCAACTCGTCCCCCTCTTCTGTACCGCGTCGGGCATCAAAAATAACCGCTAAGCGCTCGAGCGCTTTTTGGTAGTCCTCTTCATTTCTGATTGGCTTTATATTCACTTCAAATTTCGTTAGCGTTTATCTTGTCATATTCAGCATGGGTTCCAATAAATCTAATCCAGGCTAGTTGGTACTCAAAGTTGAACTTAACGATCAGTCGGTAGTCGTTACCTTTGATATTAAAGACAATGCGATTGTCTTTCACAATGCTGGCGCTTGGATACTCTTCTTTTAGCTCGTTTATTGACGACCAGTTAGATCTTTGGGTTTCTCGGTACCACGATTTCAGTTGAATCTCGCAATCACCGTGCTTTTCCCAAAAATCCCGTAATGTTCCTCTTGAAAACACCTTCACTCAGGATAGTTTACTGCAAATATAAGAAAAAGTTACCAAAAAGGTAACTTTTTCTTATATTCAATATTGAGAGTCCAGCAAATTAAGGCATTATACCGCCCAAATTAGGATCACTATACGAAATACCCCTAACTTATAGTGTGTGCAGCATTTGCCCATCTCTCAAAACTCCAACCGATAGGTCACCGAAGGGATGACCGGAAACAGGCTATACTGCTTCAGCTTGCCGTCCGTCTCGTACAGGAAGTAGGGGTTAAGACGGTTGTAGGCGTTGTAGAGTGAAAAAATCCAGGTACGGTGGTTGAGCCGCTTGGTTTCCTTGCGCCGCTGGTAACTCACGTCCAGACGATGATAAGCGGGCATACGAAAGTTGTTGCGCTCATCAATTTGTGGTCGCTCAAACAGTGACGCTCGCGTATCGGCATCATTAGTGTAAAAACCCACTGCATTCTCCCAGCCGGGCGGAGGTACGCTCTGGTAACGAGCGGTAGGTAGCGTGATGGCATTGCCAGTATTGAAGACAAAAGCCACAGAGAGGATGCGGTCGCGAGGCATCTCATAGTTAAGCAGTACGGATAGATCATGACGACGATCGTAGCGGAAAGGAAAAGGTCGGCCACCGTTGATCTCGTCAAACCAGCGGTTGCTCCAAGAGAGGGTATAGCCCAGCCAACCGTTAAGTTTGCCGACTTTCTTATGCACAAAAAGCTCCACACCGTAGGCTTCCCCATCCCCAGCGACTACTTTCTCTTCCCAGCTATCACCACTCTGATAGAGGTAGTTGGCACCATCCCGATACGTAATAAGCTGTGACATCGCTTTGTAGTAGCCTTCCAAGCTTATCTCCAGGCTATTGTTGGCCAAGCTTCTTACGGCCCCCAAAGCATACTGACGAGCGTATTGGGGAGAGATGTTTTCGGTAGAAGATACCCACAAATCGGTGGGCACACTCAGGGAAGAATTCGTCAGCAAATGCAGATACTGCGCCATGTAGGTGTAGGAGCCTTTGAGGGACAGGCGGTCACTCACCTGGTAAAGAGCCGACAAGCGAGGCTGTAGGTTGCCGTAGGTTTTATCATTAACGTGAAAGAGCGAACCCCTCAGCCCAGCGTTGAAGCTCAACTGGTGACCTAGCGAAATTTCATCTTCTACGTAAGCCTCTGCATTCAGACTGTTGGCCACGGCTTGCTGGTTGAGTGTCGTATCAGTCTGCGCGTTCACTATTTGCACGACTTCCGGACTGAAGCGCATCTGAGAGACAAAGCCCCCGAAGCGTAGGTGGTGCGACAGAGCCGGCACGTAATCATAATCCACTTGCAGTTTCAGGTCACGAATACGAGAGCGGTTGCGAGAATAATAATCAGCCTCTTCTTGCGCTATCGTATACTCATTAAAGAAGTCATACGTGCTGTAACTAAAGGAGAGATTACTGAATAGTTTGGGGTGATAAATCTTATTCCAGCGAAGTACCGAGGTGGTATTGCCCCACTTGAAGTTAAAGGTACTCTCATCTGTGTCGCTGTCAAACGTATCAAAGAAACGGTCGCGGCCGGTGTAAAAACTCAGGTAAAGACGATTATTCTTATTAACCTTATGGTTGTACTTGGCATTGACATCATGGAAGCCGAAGCCAAACGTACGGTCGTTGTTGAGGGAACCAATAGCTACCAGCGCATCGAGCCAGGTACGGCGGGCGGAGATGATGAAGGAGGACGTATCCTTCTTGATGGGCGACTCATAGGTAAAACGGGCAGCGATTGGACTAATGGCAAAGACCCCACCACTTTCTTTCAGATTCCCTTCCTTCATAGAAATATCCAGCACCGAAGAAAGTCTTCCACCATAGCGAGCGGGAATACCACCTTTGTAAATATCTACATTATTGATGGCATCGGTATTGAAAACGGAGAGAAAACCAAAAACGTGGTTGACATTGTAGACCGGTACTCCGTCCAGTAGAATGAGGTTCTGGTCAGGACTACCGCCCCGAACGTATAGACCGGCCGAACCTTCCGTGCCCCCGCTCACCCCAGGCAGCAGTTGCAGCGTTTTCAGGATATCGGCTTCACCGGCCAACACCGGCGTTTGATTGACAGTTTGCATATCCAGCTTATGCATACTCATTTGCACCCGCTCTACTTGCGCCTCGTCCGGACTGGCGGTAACCTCCACCTCTTCCAATACATTGTTGGAAATGAGTTCCACATCCAGGCGTAGGTCAGCACGAAGCAGGAGTTTCTTCCGCTCCGGTGTATAACCTAGATAAGAGTAGACTAGCTCCACACTATCGGCCGCTAGTGAAAGGCTGTAGAAGCCGTAGGTATTAGTCACCGCGCCTTTTCCAATCGTTGGTAGGTAGACCGTTGCCCCGACCAAACGCTCTCCCACTCTCCGCATCCGCCACGTAGCCATTGATCGTGTGGGTGTCTTGAGCTATCAGGAAAGTGGTATGAAGCAGTAGCAAAAAAACTAGTAGGATACATTTGTCCATATATTTATAGCCTCAAAAACAAATCTATAAAGCCTTATAAATTTCATAGATTTAATTTGTAAAAGGATTCTACTTGTTAAAATGATAGCCTACACTGAGTTGCAATGTTCGGTTTCCCGTAAATCTATCCTCTTCGGGGATTGTGTCTGGAAAGACCTCATGAAACGGTTTATCCGTGTCGTAAATACCGATGTTATAACGCAAACTAAGGGACACCTTTTCTATCAATCTGTAGTTTACCCCCAAATTGATCGCCATATCAAAATTTTTAAGAAAGGGGTTTGAGCGGTTGATACCCGTAGTAGACCGTTGTCCTTGCCCCAACAGGTAACCGATCTCAGGGCCAAGTTCTATCCCAAAGCGTTCGGAGATAGCGTACTGTAGCATGATAGGGAGATTGAGGTAGTGCAAATCTTCCCTGATTAGAAATTGATTGGCTTCCCCTCTTCCTTTGTTCGCGTAGAGAAGCTCCAGTTGTAAACCGAATTGTTCGTTAAGGGAAAAGCTGTAAGATACCCCGCCCAAATACGAAACTTTGGCAAATCTCAAATGATGGTTAGCGTTATTACTTCCTCTGGTAGCTATTATCCCCCCCGCTTTGACACCGAAGGTGGTCTGGGAAAAAGCCAAAGTAGAGAGAAACATCAGGGTGAGCGATAAAATAACTTTCTTCATATCCTGTTTGATCAGTTGATTATTCGCAAGGATGGTCCTCTATGGCAGTGCTTACAGAATTATAAGCAGCGAAAATACCAGTGCCATTCTCCACATTAGAATAGGTTTGAATAACCTCGGAAAAAGGGGTGAAAGCGAAGTCTTCATCGAAGCTATAGTTATCTCGATTGATTGCGTATAAAATACCGGATTTTAAAAAGCGGTCGTAGTGTTGACTGGCACTATACACATCAAACCGATAGGTTTGGTCTGAGGGTAGATTATCAGTAAAAAAAAAGCTTTCAACCGCAAGCTCTATTGTACTGCTGCTCAAACCAGCGTCCTCAATTCTTACCATAAAACGATATTCGGTTATTCCTCCGGAAATAGCGTCAATGTAAGCATTGAACCTATCCGGCAAGCTTGAGAAAGATTGAAAAGATGGTTGATCAACGTTGCAGGTATTCCCCTCACCGCACACGCTATATTGGCTGTTAAGCAGTGTAGCCCCCAACCAATAGCTATTGATCGTTTCAGTATCGTCAACGATGCTGATATTGATCGCGGTTCTTAGCACCGGATCATCCTGGTAGCATAACTCAACAATGGGACTTTCGGGTACTACATCAGAGGCCCGCAGGGTAGAAAAGCCGGACACTTCTACCTCGATACTGTATCGTTTATTAGGTTGAGGGTGGTAGGGTAAGGTATACGAACTGTCCTGAAACGTAGGTTTACCGATTAGTACGTCATCCTCATACAGTCGCACCTCAGCATCGGATACTACGGGAAAATTCGGCGTAGTACTGCCTAAGGGTAAGGACTTGGTTAATGTTAGTTTAATTAAGCTATCGGGATGCAGAATACAGTTGAGTACCAGTTCTTCCTGGAAATTAGGAAGAGGCATGTTGACTTCTTGCGTACAGGAAGCAATCAGTAAAGAAACAAGTAGTTTTTCTAAAGTCTTCCACATAGACACAAAATATAATCATACTTCAGAAGCAAAATATCACACAATCCTAAGAAGATAGTTCACTATCTAGTCAAAGCAAAACGAGTGTATAGCTACTGTTGCTACTAAGAAAGCAATAAAGCCCCCTTTAAATAGGGGACTTCGAGGGCTACACTTTCGCATATACAACTAGCGCCAGGTGCTGTTTGGGTCAGTAACGTCCCCACAACTAGTTCCTCCTCTGCCATAAACGATTAAACTACCTCTGGCAGACAAAGAAACATCTAAAATATCTTCTTCGTAATCATAGGTTATACCGCTTCTCCATATTATTACATTATAACGGGTAATTAGTCTATCCTGTGTAGCGTTGACAAATCTATAAATTTCCCCTGATTCAAAAGTATAATTTATAATTACATTACCCTGCACACGCAATGCGGAAGTTCGCTTTCGGGTCCACCCACCAAACAGTCCATCTTTACCCCAATTTGTAGTATTTACACTGATTAAACCCGCAGTATATAATGGTTCATACCACTCTTTATCGTAGTTCACAAAATTATCAACTAACAACTCAGCAGTTACCCTATCTGAGCCTCGGCTGTTACCATTCCTATTCTCACACGTGTTTCTTCCTTGAGCACCAACACCAATAGCTTGCAAAGAAAATGCACTTCTAGAGTTATTGTCATACCCATTATTGTTTAAAACTACCACGCCCAGCTTTTTATTACTTTCTGTAATCCCCCCAAGCAATTCAAGTTTACTATCATCCCCGTCAGTGATGACTTTAACAACATTTCTTTTATGTATCATTATTTCTCCATTCACCTTAAAAACACCGTCTTGGTTCAGGAGACTTAGCATGCCATGACCCGCAGCAGTAGTGTTAAGCTTATAAAAGCCACTATCTTCCAGAATAAACGAAGAAGCATACCGTTTAATAAAGTCAGAATACCAAAAATCTGCATCTCCTTCCATAAGCAGTTGCTTTTCTGGCTCAGACATTCTTCCCAATTCTTCGTACCACGCTTTTTGCGCATTGACAGATTGCAGGGCTTTCTTATAAAAAATAGGGCAAGAGGAATTACTTCGTAATTTTGGTTTTGCGAACTAAAACAGAAGTATAATGCCTACTTGCCCTGCCGAACAATCTACGTCATTTTATGAAGCCTTGCAAGCAAACGTTGAGCTAGACTTACGCGATCCTCGCGGTAAGTTGCACGATCTGCCGCTGGTGCTATTGAGTCTGACTTTGAGTCTGCTCCGCGGTAGAGATGGCTGCCTATCTAGTATCCACCGAAGCATGCAGCATACGCAAAAGGTTTTATGTGCCTTTCTGGGCATCCGGGAATGCGCGGTAGTTTCACGAGCTCATTTTCCCTTATTGCTACAAAAAGTAGACTTGGTTGTCTTTGAGGAGCTACTGTTTGCCTACTATGGGGTTGTGTTGTCCAAAGAGGAGAAGCAATGGTTTGCCGTGGATGGCAAAGAACTGCGCGGCAGTATAAGTAAGGGCACCACTCGCGGGGAAGCGGTGGTACAGGCAGTGACTCATGCGCATCAGGAGGTAGCCGCCCAGGGGTTTTACAACGGCAGAAAAGAGAGTGAAAAGGCCGCTGTTCGTACCCTGCTTAACCAACATCAGCTACTAAATCAGTACATCAGCCTGGATGCGTTGCACCTGGACCCTACTACCTTAGCAGCTATTGCCCAAGCAAAGGGCTGGTTTCTGACCGGACTCAAAGACAACCAGCCTGAACTGAGCACTGAAATGCAACGAGTAGCCACTTATCTGCCAATAGCACAAAGCAGTACTACATGGCACAAAGGGCACGGTCGTCTGGAAGAGCGTCTCTATCAAGCCTATGATATTACTGAACAGTACCTGGATGCTCGTTGGAAGGAATGCCAGTTGACTACGCTCATCAAAGTAGAAAGAAAGCGTACCGTGCTCAAAACAGGTAAGCAAACTCAAGAAACAGCTTGGTATCTCTCTAACGCCCCCGAAGAGCAAGCCCAACAACTCTTCGGCGCAGTGCGTCAGCACTGGGGGGTAGAGGTAAACAATCACCTTAGGGATGTGACCCTTCAAGAAGATCGCCTAAGAACTAAACTAAATCCCCTCTCTCGCCTGTTAGCCGGATTCCGAACCTTGACCATCAAGCTTCTCAAGCAGTTCAAGCCTAGTAACATGATAGCGCAAATAGAGCTTTTTCAAGATGATTTTCACTATCTCTTAAACGCGCTCAGACTTATCGGTTTTTTATAAGAAAGCCCTGCGACAGATTGTTCATCCAAGCTGCGTAAAGAAGTAAAATCTTCAAACTGGCTTTCCCAAGCATCCAATTCTTCCTGGCTTTTTCCTTCTAGTTGCGCTTTGACACTATCAAGGGTTACCATATCTTTAAATTCAAGATAGCCATTGACGGTACGTACAGCAAAGTCCTTTTCAGCTACGGTTGAGGTAACTTCTACTAGGTCGTCCTGCGAGCAGGCATAAAACAGAGCACTGAGGCCGAGGGCAAACGCTGTCCAGATTGAGGGTTTTAGAAAATTTCTCATAACGATTAAGTGAGTTATAGGTTAAACATGCACTCAATGTATCGGAAGGGAAGCAGACTTACTACTAAAGTTTGAATTTTCTATATTATATTTATGTTGAAACGGCATTATTTATTTAGCGAAAAGTACTATCAATAGTAGGTACTGTGCCTAATTTAGATGGGTTTCCAACCCACCGAGGTGGACAGAGCGACCCACGCCGAGTCCGCAAGCGCGGCTAGCACCGATTCTAAGCCACTTGTATTGAGAAAGGCCAGCGGCTAGAGCGTCGCTGGCTTTTCCATTAAATTGGGGCGCGCCATCTATCCATAATCCCCCCTAACTGGCTACCTCTCAAAACTCCAGCCGGTACGTCACCGAAGGAATGATCGGAAACAGGCTGTACTGCTTCAGTTTGCCATCCGCCTCGTATAAAAAGTAGGGATTAAGACGGTTGTAGGCGTTGTATAGCGAGAAAATCCAGGTACGGTGGTTGAGCCGCTTGGTTTCTTTGCGCCGCTGGTAGCTCACGTCCAGCCGGTGGTAGGCGGGCATACGAAAGTTGTTGCGCTCGCCCAGCAGCACCCGGTCGTCAAAAGCATTTAGGTCAAAGTCAGCGTACTCCCACGAAGGCGGACGCACGCCTTGGTAGCGGGCGGTGGGCAAGGTGATGGCGTTGCCCGTGGCATACACAAACGTGAAGGATAGCAAACGATCTTTGGGTAGCTCGTAGCTCACGAACAGCGATACGTCGTGCCGACGGTCGTAGCGAAAGGGAAACGTGCGACCGTTGTCAATCTCAGCAAACCAGCGGTTGGCCCACGATAGCGTGTAGCCCAGCCAGCCGGTAATCCTTCCCTGTTTCTTGTTAAAAAACAGCTCGACTCCGTAAGAGTCGCCGTTGCCTGCCACCACTTTGTTCTCCCAAGTCTCCCCGTTCTGAAACAGAAAGCTGGCCCCGTCGCGGTAGGTGACCAGGTTACGCATCCGCTTGTAATAGCCCTCCACGCTCACATCGAGGGTGTTTCTGACCAACGATTTGGCGACGCCAGCGGCCACCTGTTCGGAGCGCTGGGGAGCTACAATGTGTGCTACAGGTTATGAGAAAGGCCACCCAGCAAGGTACGCGTCCCCATCAAATGGCTGTTTCAGCTAAAAAATCACGATACACAGTGTTCCCAACTCTTCGGTTCAAAGAAGAACGCAAGGATCAATAAAATATTTGTCAATCCTGCTGCCCAGATTTGAGGAGATATCCTCACTCGTTGTCGCTTACTGGAACTGGGGCGCGCTGGTAGTGCGTCACCAATCCGCTGCGCATCTATGGGGTGCTTTATTATCGTGCGGTTATGCGTGATGAAGATCAGATCTTCAGTAATCGCTTGAGCAATCATGATTCGATCAAAAGGGTCGTCGTGTATTCGGGGAATACCCTCCAAAATCTTAGCGTGTTGGTGGGTTATGGACAAGGGCTGAAAAGACTGCTCGTAGAGATGATTCAGAATATCCCCTTCAACTTTCAGCGTGCCTTTGGCTCATTTAATAACCACTTCCCAGGTCACGGCCGTACTAACGTAAATTGTATTGGTCGTATCCTTCAAGATATTAGTGATTCCTTCGGACAGTTTGGAAGGCTGGTTTAGGCTCCAAAGAAAAACAGAGGTAGTTGCTCATTCGTGATCCGGAGGAAAGACGTCACCACTGTAGAAGCTACGAGCAATTTTTTCGTTTTCTTCCTCAGAATCCCAATGGTCGGCCATCCAGATCTTACCTTTCATGGTGCCGAGCTTTCGCTCTTTGGGGTGTTCGTCTTCCGGCTTATCCTGCGAAAATTCAAGCGCCAGCATATCGTTCAATCGCTTCAACTGAGCTTCGCTCAAATGCTCAATACGCTCGTGTAAACGAGATTTTATCTCTAAGGTCGTCATAGTCACCAATATAATTTATCAGAACGATTTAGTCAAGGCAAATGGGTGAGAAAGCCCTGTCCGTGATTGCTTCCTGATCCCTAACCCAACTTATTTCCGCAAAACTCCTACCTTCGCCCGGTGCACCTTTGCGTCGACGCCCGTATGTATCGCGCTTCCGGTATCGGAACGTACCTGCAAAACCTGCTGCCCGCCCTGGGCGAGTCGTTCGAACTCACCTTGCTAGGCGACCCCAACGAATTAGCCGAGATAGGCGGACAAATTATTCCTACCACCATTCCCATCTATTCGATGGCTGGGTTGCTGCGCTTTTCGGCGCTGGTGCCGCGCTGCGATCTGTTCTGGTCGCCGCACTACAACGTGCCCTGGTTGCCGGTGCGGGCCAAAACCCGCCTGGTCACCATCCACGACGTGTTTCACCTGGCCCATCTTTCTGCACTGTCGCTGCCGCAGCGGGGCTACGCAACGCTGGCATTTCGCGCGGCCGCCCGTTTCAGCCAGCACGTCGTCACCGTCTCCGAGTTTTCAAAAACCGAAATCCAGCGCTATCTCAACGTGCCTACCGATCGGGTTTCCGTGATTCCCAACGGCGTAGACCACGCGCTTTTCAATGAGCAAGCCAACCCGGACCGGCAACGCACGGTGCGGCAGAAGTACGGGCTGCCACCCCGCTGGCTGCTGTACGTGGGCAACGTGAAGCCCCACAAAAACCTGCTTACGCTAGTGAAAGCCTTTGCTATGCTGCCCGAAGCGCTGACCGACCGGCACCTGGTGATCGTGGGCCAACGCGCGGGGTTTATAACGGGCGACACCGAACTTGGTCGGGCACTACAAGATGATCCATCGCTGGCGCAGCGCATTCACTTTACCGGATTTGTGGAGCAGCCCGACCTACCGGTGCTCTACCGCCTGGCCGAACTGTTCGTTTTTCCCTCGAAGTACGAAGGCTTCGGCTTGCCCCCCCTGGAAGCCATGGCCTGCGGCTGTCCGGTGGTGGTCTCCAACCGGGCCAGCCTGCCCGAAATTTGCGGTGCCGCCGCCAGCTATGCAAACCCCGATAGCCCCACTGACTTAGCTACTACGATAGTCACCGCGCTACACCGCTCCCCCGCTGCGCGGCAGCGCCAGGTTGAGGCAGGATTTCAGCAGGCCCGCCAGTATACCTGGCAGCAGAGCGTGGCGCAGCACGAGCAACTTATCCGGCGGTTTGGCTAATTGTGCTATATTTGGCGCAATTTATCGGTTGAAACGAACTTCATGCCCGCCCCCAAAGTAGCCCTGGTCCACGAGTGGCTGGTCGACCATTCGGGATCAGAGAAAGTGCTGGAGCAGATGCTGCTGGTGTTTCCAGAGGCCGATCTGTTTAGCCTGGTAGAGTTTCTGCCCGACGACCTGAAACCTTTCATCCGGCACAAGAAAGTAAGCACTTCGTTCATCCAGAAGCTGCCGTTCGCAAGAAAGCACTACCGCAGCTACCTGCCCCTGATGCCGCTGGCGGTGGAGCAACTCAACGTGTCGGCCTACGATATTGTGATTTCCAACAGCCACGCGGTCACCAAGGGCGTAATCACCCGCAGCGACCAATTGCACCTGTGCTACTGCCACTCGCCCGTCCGCTACGCCTGGGATTTGTACCAGCAGTACCTGGGTGAGGCCGGGCTTCGGCGTGGTTTGCGGGGCGCGGCGGCCAAACTGCTGCTGCACTACCTGCGCCTGTGGGACCTAGGCACCGTGAACCGCATCGACCACTTTATGGCTAATTCTCACTACATCGCGCGGCGCATCCACAAAGTGTACCGCCGGTCGGCCACCGTGGTCTATCCCCCGGTGGACACCGATGGGTTCACCTTGCAGGTCGCCAAGGAAGATTTTTACTTCACGGCCTCGCGCATGGTGCCCTACAAGCGAATAGATTTGATTGTTCGGGCGTTCGCGCGGATGCCGGATAAGCGATTGATCGTGATTGGCGACGGAACGGAGATGGAAAAGGTGCGGGCGGCCGCCGGACCCAACGTGACGCTGCTAGGATTTCAGCCCTTTGCGGTGCTTAAAGACCACCTGCAGCGGGCCCGGGCGTTCGTGTTCGCGGCCGAAGAGGATTTTGGTATCATCCCGGTGGAGGCCCAGGCCTGCGGCACTCCGGTGATCGCCTACGGCCGGGGCGGAAGCCTCGAGACGGTCGTTAACGAAAAAACGGGGATATTCTTTAGCGAACAGACCGAAAGTAGTATCATTGCCGCGGTTAATCGCTTTGAACACCTAGAAGAAACTTTCTCGCCATCGCAGATTCGCCATCATGCGGAAGCGTTTAGTGAACAGGCGTTCCAGAAGGCGTTCCGTACTGCCGTAGAAGAAGCCTACAAGCAGCATCAGCAGTCCTTCAGTACCAGGTGAATTCACGGATAGTCACTAAAACTACTTTGCAAAAAATATTTTTCAAGCCTTACAACCTTTTCGCGAAAGGGTGTGTCATTATGGGCATTGGGCGCTGTAGCGGCCTTTGGCACGATTCGTGCATTTTTAGTATAGTCAGGAACATCTACTACTTTACAACCAAAGCCCACAGGCTTCACCGAAAGCAAGACTCAAACCATGAAGCATCGGTTCTCGCATAATATTCAGGCAATCCACATTGCCGTCGACTTTCTTCTTCTCAACATCTCCTTCCTGGCTTCCTACTTCATCAAGTTTGGCGAATGGTCTACGCTGTTCAATACCGCCTACTCAGAAGTTTTATTCTTTGTTAACGTTGCCTGGTTGCTGTCGGTACTGATTGTAAAGCCCTATCACATCACGCGGGTCACCTCTACCATTCCCCACGTCCTGGGGAGGCACTTTACCTCTATCTTCCTGCACGTTTGTTTGGTGGCGGTGTTTTTGGTGGCGCTGCGCGTCGACTACTACTCGCGCGAGCAGATTATCATCGCTTATGTCATCCTGTTCGTCATTGCGTCGTTCTGGAAGGGGGCGTTTACCTACCTGCTGCGCACCTACCGCTTGCAAGGATTTAATAACCGGCGAGTGGTGGTGGTTGGATACGGCGAACTCGCTGAAGAGCTAAAGGACTTTTTTGTGCAACACCGTGAGTACGGTTACCGGCTCACCGGGTTTTTTGGCGATAATATTCCGGAAAGCTACTGCGCGCTCGGTTCGGTGAGTCAACTGCCCGAGCGGTTGCGGCGAACAAACGTTGATGAAATCTACTGCTGCGTTCCCTACCTTGATCCTCAGGAGGTGCGCCGCATCATCGATTTTGGTGAGCAACACCAGAAGCGAGTAAAGATCATCACTGACTATCGAAGCTTCTACGCTAAAGGAGTAAGCCTGGAGCGCTACGGCATCATCCCCGTTCTTAACATCACTCCCGACCCGATAGAAGATGTCAAAGCCATTGCCATCAAACGGTTGTTCAACTTCTCGTTCGCGTTGGTTGTCTTGGTGCTGGGGGCACCGGTATTTTTGATCACAGCCCTAACTACCAAGCTTAGCTCGCGGGGTCCTGTCCTGTTCGCTCAGGAGCGTGTTGGCCGTAACGGTCGTCCCTTTCACATCTACAAGTTCCGCAGTATGTACATCGACTCGGAGCAGGGCGGGCCGCAGCTGGCTTGCTTTGGTGATCCTCGAATTACCCCCTGGGGGCGGTTTATGCGCAAGATCCGGCTGGATGAAATTCCCCAGTTCTACAACGTACTCATCGGTGATATGTCGATCGTAGGTCCTCGGCCCGAGCGGCAGCACTACATCGATCAGATCATGGCGAAAGCCCCTAACTACCGCTACTTGCAGTACGTAAAGCCCGGCATCACCTCTATTGGGCAGGTGAAGTTCGGTTATGCCGAAAATATTGATGAGATGGTGAAACGAATGCGCTACGATATCCTCTACCTTCGCAATAGCTCGTTGGCCTTCAACGTCAAGATCATCATGCTCACCATCATGGTCATCCTAAAGGCTGAAGGGAAGTAGTTAGATTCCTCTAGGGTTCTATGAGGAACCCGGCCAGTATCCCTCCCAGAATGATGACCGGGGCCGGAATCTTGGTGAACTTAAGCAGCACTACGGTTCCCACCACGAACGAACTATTAAGTAGGTTCAGCTCCAGCGGCTCGAACAATAAGAAGGCGGCAGCAACCACCATTCCCGAGCTAGCCGCTAATATTCCTTCTAAAGAAGCCTTGATCACCCGGTACTTCTTAAGCGAGTCCCAGAAGCGCAGCAGAAAAAATATCAGGAAGGTGCCGGGCAGAAAAATACCCAATGATGCCACAAAAGCACCCAGTATCTCCCCACCAATACCCGCTGATCGCATCGATAGCGAGCCGATGTAGGCGCTGAACGAAAATACCGGTCCGGGCACCGCCTGCACCACCGCGTAGCCCGTCAAAAACTCTTCGGAGGTGAGGTAGTGCTTAAAGTCCACAAACTCCGTGTAGAGCAGGGGGATGAGCACCTGCCCGCCCCCGAAAATCAAACTTCCGTTTCGGTAGAAATTCTCAAACAACAACACGGGCACCGCCCGACTGAATCCGGTAGCTATTGCTGCTGCCAGAAAGATGCCGATCCACAGCGTGAGGTTGCCCCACTTTATCACGATCTTTTCCTTCTCTTCAGGAAGCAGCTTTTTATAGTTGATAGCCGTCACGAAACCGGCAACCAGGAGCAGCAACGGAAAGATAAACGGCTTCCGTACGAAGTACGACACCACCGCCGCCACCAGCAGAATGGCTACTCCCTTTTTAGTGTCAACAGATTTCAGACTGATGGTGTAGGCTCCGTAGGCCACGAACCCCACCGCTATCGGCTGAATGAAGCGCGTGAAGGCCAGGGAGATTTCCCGCTCCTGCAAATTAGACAGCGTGATGGCCACCGCCGTCATGATGCTCACCGCCGGCAGCATCCACACCAGCAGCGTAAGAAAGGCCAGCTTAGGCCCTCCGATGCGGTAGCCAATGGCCGTGATCATTTGCGTAGAGGTGGGGCCGGGCAGAATCTGGCACAGCGCGTGCAGTTCGATGAGGTCCTTCTCGCTCAGGTAGCGTCGGCGTTCCACCATCATTTTGAGCAACAGCGTCAGGTGCGCCTGCGGCCCGCCGAACGCGCTGATGGTGAGCAAAAACACATCGCGTAAGAAAATGACGTAGCGCACCCGTCTCACCGACGTGAAGAGTCCCTTGATAATACCATACCTTACGTCGGCGACGATCCAAGCGGGTGGAGTTAGCGGTGGTTACTGCTTCAGACCAATCTCACGCAAACGTTCTTCCAGAAACTCTCCGGCCGTCGTGTCCTCATACTGCTTGGGATGCTCAGCATCCACGCAACTGTCCAGACACGTCAGGTTGGTGTCGGCGCGGGGGTGCATGAAGAAGGGAATGGAGTAGCGCGGCTGCTTCATCTTTTCTCGCGGAGGGTTCACCACCCGGTGGATGGTGGAGGTGAGTCGGTCGTTGGTGAGGCGCGCCAGCATGTCGCCCACGTTCACCACAATTTGCTCGGGCAGCGCCGTGATGGGCACCCAGGCACCGTCGCGCCGCTGCACCTCCAGCCCTTCGGCACTCGCGCCCATCAGCAGGGTGATCAGGTTGATATCGCCGTGCTCGGCAGCGCGCACCGCATCGTCGGGCACGGCCTCGGGGTTGGCAATGGGGTAGTAGTGAATAGCCCGGATGATGCTGTTGCCGTGGCGCACCCGGTGGTCAAAGTAGTGCTCGTCCAGGTTCAGGTAGCGCGCAATGGCTTGCAGCAGCACCTGCCCGGTGCCCTCCAGCGTTTGGTAAGCCTCGGTGGCCGCTGCTTCCAAGCCGGGCACCTCGGCGGGCCATACGTTGTCAGGATACTTCAACGCATCAGCATCCGCTCCCGCATCCACCTGACCGATCTGATAAAATTCTTTTAGGTCGGCGGCGGTTTGCCCCTTGGCGTGTTCTTTTCCGGGCGAAGTGTAGCCCCGCTGCCCGTGCAGGGCCGGAATCTCGTACTGCTGCTTCACCTCCCGGGGGAGGGCGAAGAACTCCTGAACGCTGCCGTATAACTGCTGCGTAAGTTGGTCGGACAAGCCGTGGTTCTTGATGGCCACGAAGCCAATGTGCGTAAAAGCATCGCCCAGCGCCTGCACGAACGCCGCTTGTTGGGCGAGGTCTGCGGTTCTGAAATCGTTCAGGTCGAGGCTGGGAATGGTTTCAAATAATGTATCGTTCATGCTTAACATATTTGCGGGTAGACAGTTAGGGTACGTATAAACTAACCTTAGTTTCACCACAAATCAAACGATAACTGCGTACTTATGAAAACTTTATTCAACCTTCTGGCTGCCACCTTCCTGCTGAGCACCTTCTCTGCCTGCACCACCACCAGCACCACCGAAACCGAAGCAACCACCGACTGGAGCCAGAAGCAGCGCCCATCACCCTTTCGGCCGCACCCAACTCGCCCGACTACGCCGATGCCATGCTGGAATTCATTAGCTCCAAGCTGAAGGCGAAACTCTGCCCTCGGGCGATTCAGTAGGCTTTTCCTACAACGTAACCAACTACGAACTGGGGGTAGTCACCCAGGATGCCAATCAAAAACCACTGGCCAACTCGGCCAAGGGGCAGCACGTGCACCTCATTCTTAACAACGAACCCTACCACGCTATCTACGAGCCCGAAGGCTTCAAGCTGGCCCTGGACGACGGACACTACGTGGCTATCTCGTTTCTGTCGCGCTCGTACCACGAAAGCGTGAAGAACCCCGAAGCCTATAAGGTAAACCAGTTCACCGTGGGCGACGACGAAGGAGAAGACGTTGACCTTTCGGCCCCCATGCTGTTCTACAGCCGCCCCAAGGGCACCTACACCGGTAGCGATACCAAAAAGGTGCTGTTCGATTTCTATTTGGTCAACACCGAGATCGGACCCGGAGGCAACCAGGTGCGCGTCACGGTGAACGGCGACACCACCATGATGGTGGACCAATGGAGGCCCTACGTGCTGGAAGGTCTGCCGATGGGTGACAATACCGTAAAAATTGAATTGCTAGATAGCGACGGCAATCTGATTGATAGTCCGATCAACAGCGAAGAGCGCACCTTCACGCTGGAAGCCGGTAGCGGCGTATAATTTATTCGGGGCACTCGTTGCCCCGGTTTTAATTTGACCATGAACCGTATTTCTCCTTCTTCCTTACTGTGGCGTACCGCTGGTTTGGCCGCGCTAACCGGGGCGCGCTCCATGATGGGTCCGGCACTTCTGAGTCGTCAGTTGCGCAAGCATCCTTCGCGCCGCCTGGGTCGGTCGCGCCTGGCCTTGATGCAGTCGTCCCGCACGGCAAACATGCTTACGCTGCTGGCCGCGGGCGAACTGATCGGCGATAAGCTGCCCAGCGCGCCGGACCGGATCAGTCCTACCGCCCTCGCCGGACGCGCACTATCGGGAGCGGTAATCGGGGCTACACTCTCTACCCAACTGCGCCAATCCCGGCGAACGGGCGCGGCGGTTGGTGTGATTAGTGCCGTGGCCGGAGCCTACACCACCTTTCACCTGCGCAAGCGACTGGGACAAACCACCGGCTTTCCCGATCCCGTGTGGGCTGTATTAGAAGATGGATTGGTGATTGCCGCCGGGCGGCGGTTACTGCGCTAAAGGCACCTATTTAGGCGGATATCTAAGTTCTTCGAGCTGACTTTGCAGCCGCTGGATAGCCAGTTGAAGCAGTCGCTTGTCCAACGGACGAGATAAAGTAGCGTACTGTTCCCATTCCGCGTCGGTAAAGTGTCCGATAACCACTCCCTTCAGGGTGTTGCGCAGCGTAGCATCTTTCTGCAAAGCCTGCTGCACGTAGGTCGGCCGCTGCGGTTCCGGCAACTGATAAAACTCATTCTTGCGGCGCTGAATGTACTGCTGAAAGAGCGCCAGCAGCAGTGGATTCTGCAATTTCAGTATCGGACGCAGCGTCTCGTTCTGAAACCGCTCCTCGTCGGATATCTTATCGGTAATCAGCGCTGCTGGTATTACCGGGCGCAGGACTAGTAGTTGTTCGTCGCGGTGGTTCATTTATAGGTCTAACTTCTCTAATTCTCTTTCCGAATAGAAGACCGGAGTAAGAAATATCAAACCCTCTGGAGCGCTCGCAGCGCGTGACTTGTTAGGAAATACATTATTGTATCACATTGGCAATTTCACCGGCCAGCCATAGACACTCGCCAGCAGAAGGTAAGCAAATACTCCACAGAGGAAGTTTACTTGATTTTCTTAATCCGGATGCGCCCAGGCTGGATCACGGTAAAACAACCTTGCAAGTCTGTTACATAATAGACATCGTGTCCTTCGTCTCTTAATTTTTCTACGATTTGACTATCTACTCCTTCGTCAGCTATGAATCTCATAGTGCAATAGAATAAACCTTTTCACCCTTTAAGGCATCAGCAGCAAAAGCTAAAGCTGCCTTAATGAATGTTTCAGTCAGTCTAGGATGGGCTAGTAGTAAGTCTTGGTGGGTCTTTCCCGCTGATAATTCTTCCAGGATCAGTTCTACCGTGATACGGGTTCCTCTGATAACTGGTTTGCCTAACATTATTTTTGGATTCACTTCTATGGCTTTTGTGTAGTCTATCATCTTGTTACGTTTTGTTTATTAGTACTTAGTGTCAGCACTTGTTTCTATCCGTATACAATTTTAGCTTCTTCAATAATTGGTACTCCTCTGGCGCACGCTTGTAGTGCGCGACTTAGTTTCGTTAGAAATAAACTTCAAAGGGGAGTCACGTCGTTGTGTTACCCGCGTTAGCTATCTCACCGGCCCATCGGAAACGTACGCCAGACGAGTAATGAACCCCCAAGATAGGAAACCAAACGCAATGTTGCCAATCCACTCGCCCAGGTAATAGCGCGTGCGATGCTCAGTTTTACCTCACTTCTGCACCGAACACACCCGGATGCTGAAGACCTCTAGCCGCTTCAGTTCTGCCCTTCAGTATTTGGTAAATGAACGTCTGATGAGAAAGGTAAAGCAATAGAAGATGTAGAAGGGAGCTTTGACCTAATAAACTTATGTGGCAACACGCCTAAAGTTATTTTTTCGCTTCTACTAAATTTTTACATCGCGCGCGTCCAACCAAAACAACCCTTCTCGCGCAGTGTTAAACAGGGTAAATTCTAAATGATTATCTACTCGTAAAACGAACACAAACTTTTTCAACTATGCGTACTTTAAAGTGTAAAAATCGACTCATGTATTTAATTCATTCGCTGTTTTTCGGTTTGCTAATGGGGCTTTCCGTAACTTCTTGGGCGCAAACCCAGCAAGAAGACGTTGAGGCCGCCACTAATCCGGCGGGCCAGGTGGCTGACGAAATCCCTGACGACGCCCAGAGCATCACCGAAGGGCAAACGTTGTTTAGCCAGCACTGCAACGTTTGCCACGGAGTGGGTAAGCAGATCATCGGACCCGCGCTGGCGAGCGTCCACAACCGTCGCCCCATTGATTGGTTGGTTCGATTTATTCAGAACTCTCAGCACGTCATCATCGACGAGGAAGACGAATATGCGCAGCACTTGTATAATCAGTATAACCAGCAGGTGATGCCTAACTTCGAGTTTCTGTCGCGGGGTGAAATTCTGAATATCCTGGCTTACATTAAAGTAGAATCGTCGGCTAATACGGCAGGAGTAAGCGGTGTGTCCGAAACGAACGGCAAACATTACCCAAGATGCCCCCTCTGATGATGCCGTCGCTAATTCTTCTCTGGGCCCCGACCGCGGTGGTACCAGTATCACCACCATTGTGTTGGTCGGGGCGGTCTTGCTACTGTTGCTGGTGGTCATCGTGTTAGCCGCCCGCGGACGAACCAAATCCGAAGCGTAGTTGATTGATGGGTCGTTACCGGATAGCAATATCAGACACTTGGTCAGCCAGCCAGCTGCGGCAGTCTTCAAAGCAAGCCGCGCTCACTTCGTGGCCCATCGGATACTCCCGGTAGGTCACGTTGAGTTGAAGCGACTGTAAGTACTGATGCGTGGTGCGCCCCAGGAAAACCGGGAGCACCCGATCGTTAATGCCGTGCGTAGCAAAGATGGGAAGTTTCTTTAGCGTTTCGTCCGCTACGGTAGGCAAATCCGGAGTTTTGATAACGTACCCGCTCATCGCCAGCACTCCGCTCACGAGGGTGGGGTGGGTAAGGGCGGTGAGGTAGCTCATAATGGCTCCCTGACTAAATCCCGCCAGGTAAATTCGGGAGGGATGATAGGCTTCTCGGACTTCTTGCAGGAAAGATACTAGCGTTTGCCGCGCCTCGGCCAACTGCACTGCGTTGGGCCGGGGCACCGGCTGATCAAATAGGATATCAAACCAGGCAAATCCACCGTAGGCGTACGAACGGGGAGCCCGCACGCTCAGAATACGGTACCGGGGGTCCAGGTGCGGAGCGAACGAGAACAAATCGTTCTCGTTGCTTCCCAAACCATGCAATAAAATCAGTAGCGGTGCCGGACCGTCCAGTTGGGCGGTCGGGGCCCGTTCTACCAATTTGAGGGAATGATTCATAAGTTCAGCCAGCTATTTTGGGTAATTAGCGGATAAGATGCGTAAATTTATCGCTTGTCTGTTTGTCTCAAAAGCAATCTGCCCTGCTTTTGTTTAACCTAACCAACCCCAGCCAATGCAACCTCTACAACTCGGTATTCTAGGAGTATCTAATTTCTTTCGCAAGCGCATTGCTATTCCCATTCCCACCTCGCCCCTGATCGATGTGGTGGCCATCGCCTCACGGTCCGAAGAGAAAGCTCAACAAGCCGCTCAGGAATACGACATTGCGCGGGCCTACGGATCGTATGATGATCTGCTAAATGATTCAAAGGTGGAAGCCGTCTACATTTCGTTGCCCAACCACCGGCACGCCGAGTGGATCAAGCGCGCCGCGGATGCCGGTAAGCACGTGATCTGCGAAAAACCGCTAGCGCTCAACGCTGAGGAAGCGCAAGACTGTCTGAATTACGCCGCCGACCAAGGCATCACCGTGATGGAGGCTTTTATGTACCGCCTGCATCCGCAGTGGCTCCACGTGCGGGACATCATCCGCCAGCACGAAATAGGAAGCATCCACCTGATAGAAACTTTCTTCGGCTACAACAATACCGATCCATCCAATATTCGCAACCAACCCGATACCGGGGGCGGGGCGCTGCTCGACGTCGGATGCTACGCCGTGTCGGCCAGTCGGTTTCTTACCGCCCGCGAACCCCAACGCGTGATCAGTCTGGCCCAGGTAGACGACAACTTCGGTACCGACGTGCTCTTCACCGGGGTGCTTGACTTCGGCGGGGCGCGCGCCACCTTCACCGTGGCTACGCAGACGTTTCCTTACCAGCGGGTGGTGGTGCACGGCTCCAGCGGAGTGATCTCGCTTACCATTCCCTTCAACGCCCACGCCGACACCGATGCGGAAGTGATCGTGACCACCCGGGTGGGAACGCGCGAAGTGTATCTTCCGGCTGAAGATCAGTACATTCTGGAATTTGAAGCCTTCGCCGAGGCGATAAGAAACCAAGAGACTCCACCCATCTCGCCTACCGACACCGTCAACAACATGAAGGTGCTCAACGCGCTCACCAAGTCGCACCAAACGGGGCAGTGGGAATCAGTTTAGCTGATGCCCGCTATCGACCGCTAACCGAATCATTTACTTTCAGAAGGTGGTTCCAGCATCTGCAGCAGGAGGTGGTCCAGTTGCGGATTGATTCGCGCTTGCCGGGGGTCGGCAATGTTGATAAAGTGCACTTCGGCTGAGGATTGGCCCGGCCCTTTAAAGCGGTGTTGCCGTTGAGATAGATCGTGCACCTGGGGATATAGCAGGATGCCCCGTTGGGCGTCGAATAACTGGTTGTAGACGTAGATCTGATGCAGATCTTCGGCCGAAGGACGCGCTTGTACCAATACTTTCCACTTGGTGTCTACTACCACATTCTTCTGGCCAACCGTAAACTTCACCAAAATATCCGGACGGGCTTTGGTCGTTCCCCACAGCGACTGGGTGGTTTGTCGGTAAACGCTAAACCCGTGCGCGGTCGACAATCGCTGAAGCCGTCGGTACACGAACTCCTCGAATAGCCGATTCATGTCCAGCATAAAGGCAAACCCCTGGTGCGTATTTCCCTGATAAACGTGCGAAAAACTGGCCGCCAAAATTTGCTGGGCGGCGGTCACGGCCGTACGATACCGCTCCGTATGACGGTCAAAAGTTATTCTGGCCGACGCTAATCTTTCTAATGACGCATCAGAGACCGACGCTAACGAGAGCAGCAGGTGGCGCGTTCGCTGCTTTATGGACGGGTTGGACGAAGCGTTGGCTACCACCCGTAGGGCTTTCTTGAGCAGTTGATGCAAGGGATGGTCAATGCTATGAACCGCGTGCTCCACGAAAAATCGCTCCTGGTGCACCGCGTTGCGCCGAACCTGCTGCGCAAATCGCAGTCGCCCTTTGGCGGCAAAGCAGTTTTCGGCCACCGACTGATACTGTTTGATCAAACCCTGCCGGAACAACCGCTCCATCTGGTTAAGAAAGTCCAGTAGATACACCTCCAGCAACGAGTCGGCCCGAAAGCTGGGCGTCGCCACCGCCGCATGGTTCACGGATAGCGAAGCGCAAGTGGCGACCATATCAATCAGCAACCGCCGCCATACGGCAGGCACCGGATGCGCGATCCGCCTTCGGCAGGATCTCCAGCGTGAAATTCGGGGTTTTAAGCACGCCAACGTAGTGCGAAAGCTTGATGCCCCGGTGGGTCAGGGTGTAGTAGGGGCGGGGCAGGTGCGGATGCAGCTGCACCAGTGCTTGCCAGCGCGCCTCGGTAAACGGCACCCCTTCGGGAGCATCGCCCAGGCGAAGCAACTGATGCTCAAAAACGGTGATGACGGGTTCGCTATCAATCATAAATCGCCCGGATAGCGTCCACCAATTCAGTATCGGTCAGCGAACGAACTTGGTAGGACTTCTTGGGCGTCCTCTCCCAATCCGCTTCGGGCTCCGACACCGCAAAGAAACGATCGTTGGGCACCGAGGGAGCGTCTTCCGAGAAGAAGGCACTTCCTACCACTAGAATCACTTTGTCTGTTTCGCCGAAGAAGTATTCTTGCAGCAGCGGAATGATCTTCCGAAAGAAAACGGTGCGCAGCTCGTCCAGCGGACGGGGGGCCGTGCCCACCGATATCAAGTAGCCGTGGCCGATTTGGTGCTCGGCATCCAGCAGGGCTGACAACCGGCGGTTTATCGTGCGCAGCAATTTCTCTAAGTCAATTTCTCTATCCGAAGAAGGCTGGCGGTACGAAACTACCGGTTCGGCCGCCTGCGGCAGTTCAACGCTAGTCTGAGTGGGTTGAGTAGTGAGCGAAGTTGCGTTAATCTTAGGAAGTAACGCCGGGTCGGGTTCCACTGCCTCAAACACGAAGCGTCGCCGTAGTGCGGTGTCCAACGCCTCCAGGCTCCGGTCGGCGGTGTTCATCGTGCCCACCAGGTAAAGGTTAGGCGGCACCGAGAAGGGTTCGCGCGAATAGGGGAGTACCGTTTGCAAGGCCTCCGCCTCCCCGGCGCGTTTGTCGTCTTCAATCAGGGCAATTAGTTCTCCCAGAATGGCCGCCACGTTACCCCGGTTGATCTCATCAATCACCAACACAAAATTGCCCGCCGTGGCCCGGTCTTCCGGCGTCAGCGTGTCGTAATCCAGGTTGTGCACGTCGCGCTTCATGGTTTGGTAGCGGACGGCATCGTAGTGCACCTGCCCCTCGAGCAGGTGGTGATACGATTGGTTGCGCGTGGCTTCGTAGTGCTTCAGCCGGTTGAAGACCGCCCAGGCCACCGAGGCGTTTCCCCGCAGGGCGGCGGGCATATCGCGGCGTAGGTTGCCAATCGCCTCAGCCGAATCAAACTTCCGATACAGCGTGGCCAAGCTTTTTTTGGTGATGGCGTATTCTTTGGTGCCCCGTTCCGCTTTGAGGATCAGCGTGTGGTTGGTGTTGATGTTCACCAGGTAGAAGGGCTTGCCGGTCTTGCTTTCAAAAAGCGTCTCCGAAGCCTCATCGGCCCCGGTGCGTTGCAGGTAGTCAACAAACTCAAAGAACAAGGCCTCGAAGTGGTGGCGGGTGGGGGGAGAGGTTGCCAGGGTGTTGTTCTGCTGCGCCAGATAAAGGGAGTGTGCGGCCCGTACGCACAACTGCTTGAAGATGCCGTCTTCCACCGCGTACGATAGCGTTTGCTGCTCAGTGCTGCGGGGTTTGATTCCCTCCACAAAATCCTCGTACGACAACGAAGGGTGAAACACCGTGAAGGCCATTCGTCCGTCGCGCCGGTGCTCATCTAAGCGCTTGCGCAGCAGTAACCGGGTGGGGTAGGTTTGCTCGAGTTCGGCGGCCGAAAGCTGCTCAATAAGCTGTACGGCCAACGCGGAGGAGCGGTAGGTTTTGCCGGTTCCCGGGGGACCGTAAAGAATAAGGTTACGTGACTTCGTCATAGAAGCGGCAGCCGCGCTGCGCCAGCAGTGCTACGCGTGGCGTGATCAATGGTTGGGCTGGTTATCCTGACCGAAGTACGTTTCGAGTACCTGGTCCACCATTTTGGCGGTCAGAGGGTTTGTTTAAGAAGCCTTGATTGGGTAGATCGTCCAGGCGCTTCAGATCGTTAGGATTGAGCGAAGTGGTGAGCATCACCACAACGACTGATTGTTTGTTGTCCATTTCCAGCTTGTCGTAGGCCTCCAAGAACTCAAAACCATTCATCACCGGCATGTTGATGTCGAGCAGCACCAGGGTGGGACAGCCCCGTTCGGCACACTGGCTTTTGATCAAAACAAGTGCTTCTTCACCATTGGTGGCCGTGAGAATCTGGTCGGCTACTTTCATGTCTTCCAGCAATATCTGGTTCACGAAATTGGTGGTTTCGTCGTCGTCTACCAGCAGGATAGATGAAACTTTACGCATTGGCGGTGGTTGGTTGTCGTTTAAAATATACCTGAAAGGTTGATCCTTCGTTCAGCGCACTGCTCACCTCAATCTTGCCTCCGGCGTTTTCTATAATCTTCTTCACCATATACAGACCAATACCGGTGCCCTCCACGTGGTCGTGAAAACGTTTAAACATCCCAAATAGTTGATCGCGCCGCTTCGGGTCCATGCCCAGCCCGTTGTCCGCAATAGTGAGCAGGTCATAGTCAATGGCTCGCTGGCTGCGAATAAGCACCGTTGGCACCCGGTCGGGTGATCGGTATTTGATGGCGTTGGAGAGCAAGTTATACACCACCGAGCGTAGGTTCTTCTTCGAAAAGTAGACCGCGGGACAATCGGCCAGGTCCACCGTGAGCTGAACGCCCGACGAACGAATGAGCGGTTCCAGATCCAGCCGTACTTCCCGCACCACTTCCGCCAGGTTGATCTCTACTGAAGGTTCGCTGTTGTCTTTCTGAAGTTTCACCACCTCGGTGAGGTTGCCAATGGTTCGCTTGAAGCGCTCCACCGACTGCTGCATCATGCCGGTGATGCGTTGCGTGCGGTCATCTTCCAAACTGTCGGGCGACAGGGTGCGTAACAGGGCCGCCAGCAGGGCTTCGATGTTCGAGATGGGGGCCTTCAGGTCGTGAGAAGCCGTGTAGATAAAGTTATCCAGATCGGTGTTGGTGCGGGTGAGTTCATCGTTCTTGCGCTGCAGGTCCTGTTCGGACTGTTTGCGGTGGGTGATGTCGCGGGTGGAACCGGCCACGGCAACCACCGCTTGCTGCGCGTTGCGTATTGGCTGAAAGATGTACTCGTAGTACCCCAACTGGCCCGACGGATCGGTGTAGGGGGTTTCGTCGGTAAGCGGTTGCCCCGTGGTGACCACCCGCGCCACGTCATCCGCCAAACGCTCGGCAAGATCGGCCGGATACGGCAGTTCGTAAAAACTTTTTCCCACTATCTGGTTCAGGCTGATCTGCAGCAGATCCAGCAGGCGTTGGTTGGCGTAGGTGAACCGCCCCTGCGGATCAAAGGTATACACAAAATCTTGCAGGGCGGCCAGGGTAGCATCAAAGGTTTGCACCTGCTGCTTCACCTGCTTGGTACGCTGCGCCACGCGCTCTTCCAGCGCACTATTGAATCGCTCAAGGGTTCTTCGGGAGGATTCCAGTTCTTCATTGGTGGCGCGCAACTCTTCGTTAGTGGCGGCCAATGATTCGTTTAACTCTTGCTCTTTTTGTCGGCTTTCCTCCGCCTGCTGCCGACTCTCTACCTGCTCGGTGACGTCGACGGCTACGGTGACCACCCCGATAATCTTCTTCTGCCCATCGTACAAGGGCTGATACACAAAGTTGTAGTAGGTGGTTTTCACTTGTCCGTCGCGAAGCAGCTGAGCGGGCACCTCGACGCCGTGGTAAGGAACTCCTGTTGTTAATACTTCCTGAATCAAGGTCTCAAAGCCCTGACCTTTTAGCTCGGGCACGGCCTCCAGGAGCGGACGGCCCACGATATCCTTGGCCGGATGGCCCAACATAGAGCACATCAGCTGGTTGGCGGAGGCCACTACCTGGTCAGCCCCCTGGTACAAACACAGCGCCACCGGCGACTGGTCCAGCAGGTTTTGAAGAAGCGTGAGCTGCTGTTCGGTTTGATCCTGCCGCTCCCTTTCCCGCTTCTCAAGCACCTTTAAGCGGGCTTCGTTGGCCACCTCTTCGGTCACGTCGCGCACGCGCTGGATAATGTACTGAATCTGCCCCCCCTCATCCAGCACCGGAATGTTATGGCCTTGCCAATAACGAACGGTAGAAGCGCCCTTGCTATCCGAAGTCGGTAGGTCGTAGCGGAGACGATCCGTCTGGTGCGGCGCCCGGGTGGTTAACACCTGCTGTAGAGATGCTTTTACCACCCCAATCTCATGTTCAGTAGAAGAATCCGGAAAGACATCAAAGATCGGTCGGCCCACCATAGTATCAAGAGACACGCCGGTAGCCCGCTGATACCGGCGGTTGGCAAACAGCACCGTCAAATCCGGTGAAAGAATGACGAGTGAGTCAGGTAATGCTTCAAATACCTGCCGAAGGTGCGGTGTGATTGAGCGGTTCAATACTGATCCTGTGAAAACGAGAAAAAAAATGTATGGCAAAGATATAGTTTTATCCCAAATCATAAACTTCCAAGAAGATTCTTACTGACCACTAGCTCCTCGGCGCTTGGTCTATGAGCAAAAGCGATGGGCAGTAGTAAAAAGTGGTCGAAACAAGATATTTTCTAATGTGACGTACCCCGGAAGCCCAGGAAACCCAATAAATAGCAACACAAGGCGAGTTTAGCGAGCGTACAAGGCCAAATATCATGTAAGTATTATCGTCGGACGAACCCTCCCAATGAGCCCGCCCACTGGATTCATCGCTGGGAGGCCCCTCCCGATGAGGCCGCCTACCAGATTTATCGGCGGAGGCCCTTCCCGATGAGGCCGCGCAATGGATTTGTTGCCGAGAAGGCCTTCCCGACCAACGTATCCTGAGAGAAACAAGGCCGGGAGGCCCCCCGGTTAACGAATATGTCGCTAAAGAACAATGGCTGAGCTAGTCGCGCTGCATCGCAACACTTTGAAAACTCTGCTTTTTCCGGCATATTGGGCGCTGGTCCCAATAAAACCTTCCTATGTTTTCTTTCAGCCAAACAATCGTACGTTCTCTATCGCTCATTACGCTCATTGCTACCGTTCGCTGCACGCAGCAGGGAATGAAAGAGGTGCCACTGGACCCACTGGTGGGGGTGATTGCCGACAGCGCGATGGTGGTGAGCGCCCACCCGCTGGCCTCGCAAGTGGGAGTAGACATCCTGCGGCAGGGGGGCAACGCGGTGGATGCCGCCATTGGGGTGCAGTATGCCCTGGCGGTGGTGTTTCCGGTGGCGGGCAACATTGGGGGCGGCGGCTTCATGGTGATCCGCGAGGCCGAGGGACGCACCGACTGCCTCGACTACCGGGAGAAGGCTCCCCTGGCAGCAGGACGCGATATGTACCTGGACGACGAAGACAACGTGATCGAAGACCTGAGCACCCGGGGACACCTGGCCGCCGGAGTGCCGGGCAGCGTGGATGGCATGTTTCGGGCGCACGAGAAGTATGGCTCGCTGCCGATGGAGCAACTCATCCAGCCCGCCATTGATCTGGCCGCCAACGGCTTCGTGCTCACCGAAAAAGAGGCCGACAACCTGAACGGCAACCAGGAGAACTTCACCCAGTATAACCCGGTGCCGCCCGACTTTCTGCTCAAGGAAGCAGGCTGGCAAGCGGGCGACACCATCGTGATGACCGACCTGGCCCGAACGCTCACGCTCGTTCGCGACCAGGGTCGGGACGGTTTCTACGCCGGAGAGACGGCGGAGAAGATCGTGGCCGAGATGGAGCGGGGTGGCGGCATTATTTCGCTCGAAGATTTGCAAGCCTACGAGGCGAAGTTCCGGCAGCCGGTGGTGGCGCAGTACGATAGCTTCCGGATTATCTCTATGCCCCCGCCCTCCAGCGGAGGGATCGCGCTGGCGCAGTTGCTCAACAGCGTAGAACCCTATCCCATCGCCGAGATGGGCCACAACACCGCCCCCACGGTGCACCTGATGGCCGAGGCCGAGCGCCGCGTCTACGCCGACCGCGCCACCCACCTGGGCGACCCTGATTTTTACCCGGTGCCCCAGGCCAAATTGCTGGAGAAAGCGTACAGTACCGCCCGCATGAAAACCTTTCTGACCGACGAAGCGACGCCCTCCTCGGCGGTGTCGGCGGGCAGTCCGGCCCCGGTAGAGTCGAGCGAAACCACCCACTTCTCGGTGGTAGACGCCGACGGGCAACGCCGTGTCGGTGACCACCACCCTCAACGGCGGCTACGGGTCTAAGGTGGTGGTGGCCGGAGCCGGGTTTCTGCTCAACAACGAGATGGACGACTTCAGCATCAAGCCCGGTTTTCCCAATATGTTCGGGCTGGTGGGCGGCGAGGCCAACGCCATCGCTCCCGAAAAACGCATGCTCAGCTCCATGACGCCGACCATCGTGGAGAAGAACGGCGATCTCTACATGGTGGTGGGCACTCCGGGCGGCTCAACCATTATCACCTCGGTGTTTCAGACGATTTTAAACGTGACGGAGCACGGCATGGGCATGCAGGCAGCCGTCACCGCCCGACGGTTTCACCACCAGTGGCTTCCTGATACCATCTTCACCGAGGACGAAGCATTCACCCCGGAGGTAACGCAGGAGCTGGAAGCGATGGGGCACACCGTGCTGGCGCGGGGCAACATCGGGCGGGTAGATGCCATCCTGGTGCTGCCCGGTGGCAACCTTGAGGGCGGCGCCGACCCCCGCGGCGACGACACGGCGGTGGGGTACTGAGGTTTATAATAAGTGTCAATTATTCCCTGGAAAACACTATCTTTAAACTCGCATCAGTTGAACAAATCATGACTCTAGCAGACAAAAAGGTTGAGTTAATAGAATGGCTGGCTCGTCTACAAGATCAGACACTTATAGACAAGGTTGAGCAGTTGAAACGGCAAGCGATGAGCGAAGCCTATCAGGTTAGTTTAAAACCTATGACTTCTGAGCAATACAAAGCTCGTTTAGACCAAGCGGAAGACGATTATCGAAAAGGCCGAATTACCTCACAAAAAGACTTTGAGGAAGAAGCTGAATATTTGATACCCGGCAAAACCCTACGAAATTAAAAGTGTAATCTCCTCCACATTGAATTTCACTTCAGCTTTAGTAGCTACCCCCTGATCTTTACCACCTTGCCAGTTTTGTCAGCCTCCATAATGGCGTTCACGATGCGGATGTCCTTAAGGCCTTCGATGCCCGGCACCAGCACCGGGGTGTCATTGATGATCGCCAGGGCGTCATTGTCCATCTGACGGGCCTGTTGGTTGTTGATCGGTTTGTCCAACTGCTTGCCGTCGCTCGTCTTTCCCTGCACTCCCGTATACGACTGCATGGGGCTGAGTTGGTACCAACCGTCGGCGGCGTTTACCCGAAGCAAATTCACCTTTTCTACGTTGCTGGTTTTGGCATCGCCCAGAATACCGTTCGGAAACGCCAGTTGGTAGGTGGTGGTGGTGTCTACTTCCAGATTGTCCGGAATCGTCCGTTGGGCCGAGCGCACCTCGGTGGGTTCCAGTCCCGTGGCGTAGCGCAGTCCGTTGATGGTGTACACTCCCATATCGTAGAGCGCTCCGCCCCCCAGTGCCGGGTTGGCCCGCCAGCCGGTGGGGCCACTGCCCGCAAAACCCGCCTCCGAAATCACGTTTTGGATGGCCCCGTAGGGCTTGGTTTTAGCGTATTTCATCACCGTCTGGGTGTTGGGCTCGTGCTGCATGCGGTAACCAATGGATAATTTCACCTTGTTTTTGTCGCAGGCATCCATGATGCGCTGGCATTCGTTCACGTCCATCGCCATCGGCTTTTCGCACCATACGTGCTTGCCCGCTTCGGCCGCGGCCACGCTAAACCGTTCGTGGGTGCCGGTGGGCGTCACCACGTATACTATATCTATGTCGTCGTTGTTGGCAATGGTATCCAGGTTGTCGTAGTTGTAGACGTTGGCGTCGGCAATGCCGTACTTCTTCTGCCACACCGGAATCTTCTCCGGGCTGCCGGTAACAATCCCGCGCAGTTCACAGTGTTCGGTCAGTTGCAGCGCGGGGGCCAGCAGGTCGCCACTGTAGTAGCCGAGTCCGAGCAGGGCTACGCCCAGGGGTTTAGATTGGCGGGTGCTGGCCAGCAGGGGCAGTTGAGAAAATAGGCCTAATGAGGCGGTGGCTTGGGCGGAGCGCTGTAGGAAGCGTCGTCGGTTGTGATTCATGGGTAGCTGGTTAAGAACAAAAAAAAAGAGAGACCGTTAAGGTACGAGATTTAAAAACCAATGTCGAACCCAATCCCCATGAAACTAGATATCTTAGCCCTGGCCGCCCATCCTGACGACACCGAACTGGGCTGCTCCGGCACCATTGCCGCCCACGTGGCGGCGGGCAAGCAGGTGGGAATCGTGGACTTCACGCGTGGGGAACTGGGCACCCGAGGCACCCCCACCATTCGGGAGCAGGAAGCCGAAGCCTCGCGGAAGTTACTGGGAGTGGCGGTGCGGGAGAACCTGGAGTTTGCCGATGGGTTCTTCACTAACGACCGGGAGCACCAACTGGAGGTGGTGCGGATGATTCGTCGCTACCGGCCCGACGTGGTGCTGGCCAACGCAATTCAGGATCGGCATCCCGATCACGGGCGCGGAGCCGAGCTAGCCCGCGATGCCTGCTTCATCGCCGGTTTGCGCAAGGTGGAGACTAGTTGGGACGGTAAGCCGCAGGAGGCTTGGCGACCGGCGCGCGTGTATCACTATATTCAGGCGCACGCCATTGTGCCGGACTTTGTCGTAGATATCTCTGATTACTGGGAGATGAAGATGAAAGCAATTCGGAGCTTTGCCTCGCAGTTTGCGCAGGAGGAGAGCGAGGAGCCGGAAACTTACTTGACGACCCCCATCTTCTTGCAATTTATTGAGGCCCGTGCCAAGGAACTAGGCCACTCCATTGGGGTCGCCTACGGCGAAGGATTCACCGCCGCGCAACCCTTGGGGGTTCGGCAATTAGAGGATATATTCTAATAAAAACCCGTCCGGATAAGCTTAGCGCGGCTAAGATAACCGGCAAGTAACTGACCCGGACGGACTTTAGGGGATTATTTGTCTAAGCGGACGCTATTGTTTTCAATTTCATCCTTGATCTCTTTGGTGGCATCCTTGAACTCGCGGATGCCGCGCCCTAAGCCTTTGGCGATTTCCGGAATCTTGTTAGCCCCAAAGAAAACCAGCACCACCAGCATGATGATCATGATCTCCCATCCGCCCAGGCCTCCTAAAAATAACAGTACGTTGTGCATAAGTGAAAGTATTGAAGTAGTGAATACTGAATAACGAACGTCGGCCAAACACAATTGCGGCGAATCGTTAACGAACATACGAATAAATTCGCCGGAAAGATCGTTTGTTTCCAACAATTTTTAGCCCGCTAACTCAGAAACAAAAAAGCCGAAGACAAACTGCCCTCGGCCTTAGCTCTTAAGCTAATCGAACCGCATCGGCAGGCGAAAGTGATATCGTTTTCGTATGGCTCGCCGACTTTGTTGCCAAAATCATCTCAACAATACGAACGCGGAAAATCAATCAGGTATAACTCATCGGTAGCTCGGGTGAAGGCGGTGTAGAGCCAGCGGATGGTATCGGGAGTAGGCGGGGAGTCGGTCAGATAGTCCGGCGCCACGAACACGCACTTCCACTGTCCGCCCTGGGCTTTGTGGCCGGTGAGGGCATAGGCGAACTTCACCTGCAAGGCGTTGAGGTAATCATCCTTGCGAATGGCCTTCAGGCGGCTCGAAGGAGCCACGATAGATTGATAGTCTTCGGCCACCGCTTCGTAGAGTTGCTTGTTCTGCGCGTCGCTCAGCGAGGGGGTGGTGCTGTTGAGCGTAGGCAGCAGAATTTTACCAGTAAAGGGAGGCTGCCGCGGATAATCAGGCAGGCGAAGCGATAGCGTCATAAACTCGAAGCCGTAGCGCGACTCGGTGTCCATTACCTCCTGCACCTCCACAAATTCTCCGTTGGCCAAAAAGGTGAGCGGGTAGCCCTTGGGCAGCGCCCGATAGTTGTTGCGGGTCACCATCAGCAAATCGCCCTGCTCCACCACTTTCTGGCGGTGAAGAATAGACTGGCGAATAAGCTGGTTGTAGCGCACCGTTTCGCGGTTCGATGGGCTGATGAGCAGGGTTTGCTGAAGTCCGTACTTTAGGTAGGCGTAGCTCAATCCCTCCTTGAGCCGTTCCTCAGACATGTGGTAGATGTCGGGGTAAGGTTGGGTACTGATTGTGATGGTGCCAGGCTGCTCCAGGGCATCGCGCAGGGCGGTAGCGTTGGCCAGGATGCCTGACTTGTTCGCGTGGCGCACCACTTCGGTGAGCTGGTGCTCAATGACATTCAGGTGGTAGGCGTAGCGCAGCACTTCGGCGCTCAGGGCGGCACTGCTGCTGTGCCCCACCGGAGGCAACTGGGCGGGGTCGCCAATAACCACCAGTCGATTGGTAGGGTGGCTAAACACGTAGCGAATCAGGTCGGTGAGCATCGACGGGTCGCCCGAGCGGGGCTGGTGGCTAATCATGGAGGCCTCGTCGACCACAAAAACGGCGTTCTTCTGGTAGTTTTTACGAAGTTTAAACTCCACGCTTCCGGAGTAGGGGTGCTGCACCTGCTTATAAATCTGTCGATGGATGGTGTAAGACTTCCGGCGGGTGTGATGCGCCACCACCTTGGCCGCCCGTCCGGTGGGAGCGAGCAGCACCACCCGGAAGTTAAATTTGCGCAGCGTTTTGGCCAGTGCCTTGATCACGCTGGTCTTGCCGGTTCCGGCGTATCCTTTGAGCAAAAAGGCGTTCATCTCACCTTCCGGAGCGTTGATAAAGTCCTCTAGCTTGCCAAACAGTACCTCCTGCTGGGGGGTGGGGGAATGAGAAAAAAACTTCAACAAGTAGCGGGAGGCAGTAGGAGGGGTATCAGATGAAAAGAGGTCAGAAGCCATGCGAGACGCGGGTGAGAATTAGGGGTGTGTCGTGAAAAAGACATTTAATAAACGTTCCATAGGGAGAAATAGATCGTTTAATTGCTGCTGGGCAGCGACCGAAAAATTAATTTATAACGACTTGATAAACAGTCATTTAAATTTAACGTTTTTTAACAAAATTGGCACTTTTACGGGTGAACTATCGTTTCTACAATGAACGTTAAAATAGCAAATATGAGCCAGACAGACAGCCCATCATCGGGCAAAAAAAATATTGAGAGCTACGACATCGCCAACTCGTACGAGACCATGCACTTGGCGCAGGATTTAGCTCGTTTTATTAAAGAGAACAAGCTATTCCACCACATTCAGGGCAAAGCTTACGTGAACGTGGAGGGCTGGCAGTACGCCGGGGCCCGTCTGGGTATTCTACCCGTGATCGAAGAGTTGGTAAGGATCCCTACCGACAATCACGAAGTGAAGTACCAGGCGCAGGTGAAGCTCTACAACTTGAAGAGCCAGGTTGATGGACAGGCTATGGTGGTGGGATCAGGTTACGCGATTTGCAGCAACCAGGAGAACGGTAAGCGTAATTATCAGGAGTTCGCTATCGCCTCAATGGCGCAGACGCGGGCGATTGGCAAAGCGTACCGCAACATCCTGGCCTGGATCATTCGGGCCGCGGGCTATGAGCCCACTCCCGCCGAGGAGATGGATTACATGGCAAAGGACAAAGGCGCACCTAAGAAAGCCGCCAAAGCACTGACCAAGGGAGCTTCCGCTACCGACAGTGCCGTGAGTGAGCCGCGTCCACCGGAAGATCGTCCTCCCGTAGACCGGGACACTGCGGCGAAGAAAGAGGCTTCGGTGAAGCAGAAGACAGAGCTACTATTGTTGCTGAACAACAAAGTGATCACCAACGAAGAGAAGAACAAAATGATTGAGAATATTAATACCCTGGACAGCGAGCGGGCGACTAAGTCAATTGCGAAGCTGAAAAAGGTAATTGAAGAGCGACAAGGCGGTTCGCCGCTCGGTGAGCAAGGGACCACTTCAACCGAAAGTGGTACAATATCGACTGTTGCGGATACAAACGCCGCATAGGTCCGAAGCTCACGTTACATAGTTTGGTTTGGTTAGTTTAGTAGGAAAATCCCGGGGATGCGTATTCCCGGGATTTTTACGTCCGGCGGAAATCGTTGTCAACCCCCTTAGTGGTGTTGGTTGGCTTAAAAGTACTCATTTTCTCATAAAGTCGTTCTATATCTGTCTCAAAAATAGCCAGATCGCGGTTCTCCGGCTTCAATAAGCCTTCTCCCACCATATGATCAAAGAATTGACGCAGCAAATCGTAGTATCCGTTCGTGTTTAGGATGCCCACCGGCTTCTGGTGCAGGGCCAGTTGCGACCAGGTGAGCATCTCGATAAGTTCTTCCAGGGTACCAAAGCCACCGGGCAAGGCAATCACGCCATCGCATAACTCGGCCATCCGCAGTTTTCGTTCGTGCATCGACTCCACCACCACCAGTTCAGTTAATCCGGTGTGACCCACCTCCATATCCAGCAAAAACTGAGGAATCACCCCAATCGCTCGGCCGCCTTCGGCCAGCACCGCGTCCGCCAGGATGCCCATCAGTCCCACCCGGCCACCGCCGTAGACCAGCGTGATGTCTTGCTTCACCAGAAACTGACCCAGGGCGCGGGCGGCTCCTCCGTACTGCGGACTGATGCCCGGATTGGAAGCACAAAAAACGGTTAGGTGTTTCATAAGCAGCGGTGGTGGATAGGGTCAGCAATGCTACGGAATATTATCCTAAAAGATAGTATGTTTGTGAGCAACCAACCAACTTTTCTATGTCGTCCGAACAACCGCCCCTCGCTCCGCCTACCGAAGAAGAAAAGCCCTACATTGCCGCCACCACCGTCTTGCCCGAACTCACCCTGAAGGCGGTGCTTCTGGGAGCGCTCTTATCCGTGATTTTGTCGGCCGCCAATGCCTACTTCGGACTGTTCGCCGGACTCACCGTGTCGGCTTCCATTCCGGCGGCGGTGATCTCGATGGCCATTCTCAAGCTGTTCAAAAACTCAAACGTGCTGGAGAACAACATGGTGCAGACCGCCGCCTCGGCGGGTGAGTCGCTGGCCGCGGGAGTGATCTTCACCCTTCCTGCGCTCATTATTATGGGCTACTGGGAAACGTTCAACTACTGGGAAACGACCCTGATTGCCATGACGGGCGGTATCCTGGGCATCTTGTTCACCATTCCGCTGCGCAACGCGCTTATCGTAAAAGAGAAGCTGAAATTTCCCGAGGGAGTGGCGACCGCCGAGGTGCTCAAAACCGGCGAGGACAGCACCGGCACGGTGAAGTACCTCGTGGGAGGTGCCGTGGTGGGCGGACTCTTCAAACTCAGCGATTCGGCGCTGAACCTGTGGGACGGTCTGTTCGAGCAAGCCGCGCTGATCAACCAGAAACTGTACTTGTACTTCGGACTCAACCTATCACCCGCCTTGGTGGCGGTGGGCTATATCGTAGGACTCAACGTGTCGTTTCTGGTATTTCTGGGCGGGGCCATCAGCTGGTACCTGGGCATTCCGCTATACATTGCCACCGTGGGAGTGCCCGAAGGAGCCAATAGCGCCGCCGAGATGGGTATTATGGTGTGGAGTAGTCAGATTCGCTACCTAGGGGTGGGCGCGATGGTGGTGGGCGGACTGTGGGCGCTGTTGAGTCTGCGACAATCGCTCACCACCGCCTTTCGTTCGGGAGTTGAGGCCTTTAGGAAGGGAGGGCAACAATTGCAGCAGGCCCGCACCGAACTGGACACTCCCATGTCGTGGGTGCTCATTGGTATTGGTGTGCTGATTGTGCCGGTGTTCTTGCTCTACCTGCGAGAAATTCAAGACGTAGCAATTACGGGGCTGATGGCGGTGATTATGGTGGTAGCCGGTTTCCTATTCTCGGCGGTGGCCGGCTACATGGCCGGGCTGGTGGGCAGTTCCAACAACCCTATTTCAGGAGTAACAATTGCGACGATTTTAGCAACGGCCCTGCTGTTGGCCGCCCTGATGGGCACCGACGATCCGGGGCGGGGGGCCGCGGCCACCATCCTGGTGGGAGCGGTGGTGTGCTGCGCCGCCGCCATCGCGGGCGACAACATGCAGGATTTAAAGGCCGGTCACGTGCTGGGAGCCACGCCCTACAAGCAGCAGATCATGCAGGTGGTGGGCGTGGTGGCCGGAGCGCTGGCCATTGCCCCGGTGCTCAACAACCTGCTTATCGCCTACGGCATCGGGGCGCCTACCGCCGAGCATCCCGACGCGCTGGCCGCTCCGCAGGCCACCCTGATGCAAAGTGTGGCCGACGGGATCTTTCGGGGCGGCTTGCCCTGGACGATGGTTGCCATCGGCGCGGCCATTGCGGTAGTGATCATTGCCATCGACGTGCGGTTGAAGAACCGGGGATCGAGCTTTCGGATGCCGGTGCTGGCGGTGGCCGTGGGACTTCTACCTGCCGCTGGAGCTGGATACTTCAATATTTGTGGGAGGACTGATCGCCTGGGCGGTTGAGCGCTACATGCGGCGTCATTCTTCAACCCCCGAAGCGCAGACAGTTACTACCGCGAAGGACCGAGCCGAAAAAGCCGGACTGTTGCTGGCTTCCGGACTCATCACCGGCGAAGCCCTGATGGGCATCGCCATTGCCATCGGTATCGTGGCCAGCGGGCCCGGACAACTGCAACTGTTCGCTGAGTCGCCCTACGGCAGCTGGCCTGGACTGATTCTGCTGATCTTGATCGTGATCGGTATCTACCAAACCGTGAAGCGGGTATTTAACCAGCACGCCCGTGAGTAGCGATATTGCCAAAACACTAGCGAAGCTCCTGACCGAAGCGTTGTCGGAACCGGTGGTGGTGCAAGGAATGAAATCGCTGAGCGGCGGATGCATCAACCAGGCGGTGAAGCTGACCACCAACCGGGGCACCTTCTTCGCGAAGTGGAGTGCCACTGCCCCGGCCGACCAGTTTGTCCGCGAGGCCGAAGCTCTGCGAGAACTTAGCAAGGCCAGCACGCTGCTGCAAATTCCCCGGGTCATCCTGGCCCAAACCGATCCGCCCCTGCTGGTGACCACCTTTTTGGAACCGGCAACCGGATCAACGGCCCCGCCGGACGAACAGTTGGGCCGGGGCATTGCCGAACTGCACCGTTGTGAGCACGACCGCTACGGCTTTTACCACAACAACTACTGCGGAGCTACCCCGCAAGACAACCGCTGGAACAATAGCTGGGTCGATTTTTACGGCCAACAGCGACTGGGGCACTTGTTGAAGCTGCTTGAGCAAAAGCGAGGGCTGAGTGACTCAGAACGAAAAGCCTATACCCAGCTTATGGACCGCTTACCCCAGCTGATTGGTCACCAACCACCGCCCGCCCTCACCCACGGCGATTTGTGGTCGGGCAATGCATTGTCTTCGGCTTTGGGTCCCGCCCTCATCGATCCGGCTTGTGCTTACGCTGACCGGGAGAGCGATTTGGCACTGATGGCCATGTTCGGCGGATTTAGTGATCGGACGTGGGCGGCCTACCAAGAAGCGTATCCGCTTCCCGCGGGCTGGCAGCAACGACGGTCGCTGTATCAACTGTATCATTACCTCAATCATGACTACCTGTTTAGCGGGGCGTATGGCCGACAAGCATTGGCGATTGCAGAACGCTATGTCTGACGCCAATAACTTGGCCGTACGCTGGCTAACGCGCACCCCGATCTTCAGTGCTCAGTGCCCCTATTTAAGGCAAGGACAAAACTAATTTGCCGCCTCTTCTTTTCTTTGTGCAATGCGCTCTGTTATTTTGTGCAATATTATAGCGTATGAGTCTCAAAGAAAAATTTACCAAGGGGGTGGCGTGGTCCTTGGTAGAGACGGTGGGAGTAAAGATTTTTTCGGTAGCCACGTTTTTTGTGCTCGCTAAGGTGCTGGGCCCCGAACCCTTTGGGGTGGTGGCCCTCACCAACTCCTTTATCATGATCAGCCTGGTGCTCACCGAAGAGGGGCTGGTCTACGCATTGATTCAGAAGAAGCAGGTGAGCGATGAGGACCTGAGCAGTGCTTTTTGGGGCAATTTGCTGCTGGGAGGAGCCATCTATGCGCTCAACTACGCCATAGCTCCCCTGCTGGCCCTGGTGTTCGAGGAACCCATCATGACGGAGGTGCTGCGGGTGTACGGAATCACTTTTATCATCGGAGCCGTAGGTTCCATTCCCCGCGGACTGTTGGAGCGAAGTTTTGCCTATAATAAAATTGCTATTGGTCGTATCAGCGGAATTTTTTTGGGAGGTGTGGTGAGTATCTGGATGGCCTTTGCCGATTACGGCGTGTGGAGCCTGGTGGCGCAGAGCTTTCTCTTCGCCCTGGTGCAGAACGTTTTCTTCTGGATTTCGGTCGACTGGCGACCCCGAAGATTCTTTCGCTTCGCGATTTACCGGGAGCTGCTCTACTTTAGCGCGAAGATTTTGCTGAACAGCCTGATCAGCAATTTCAACAAATACGCCTACAACTTTCTGATTGGCTACACCATCAGTACGGCGGCCGTCGGCTACTTCTCGTTCGCGCTCAAAATTTTTAACACCGCCGGTGACGTCATCAACTTGTCGGCTTCCAAGGTGCTCTTGCCTACCTTTTCGACCCTATTCAACGAAGGTAGCACCCAACTCAAGCGCATTTTTTCGCAGATGATTCACCATATGTTCTACCTCGGCTTGCCGCTCTACGTGGCCCTGGGCGTTATCTTGCCCGACGCGGTGTTGCTGTTCTTCAGCGAAAAATGGCAGGCCAGTATTGTGTGCATCCAGCTGCTGGCCGCCAGCGGTTTTTGCATACTGCTCAAGAGCGTTTACGGTAGCTTTATCGTAGGGGTAGGCAAGCCCGAGTTGGCTACGCGTATCGACGTGGTGAACCTAGTGGCGGGAGTGGCCACCCTGGTGGCGCTGGTGAACTTCGGATTGGCCGGAGCCGCCGCGAGCTACGGGCTAAAGTACGTCGTGTCTACCGTGTTTATCCTCCGACAAATCCATCGCCGCTACTTCAGCGTGACCGATATTGTGCGAAACAGCCTCAAGCCACTGCTGTTGTACGCCGCACTGACCGGAATATTGCTAGTTTTGCAACAGGTGGTTGTGCTCGATCCGTTGGTTGAACTGGTAGGCATAGGAGTGTTGTGGCTGGGCTTGTCAGCAATTATTGTTTTTCAGTTTGACCCCGGTTTGGCCGATTACCGAAAGTATTTTTTTAAGAAGGCATAAACCATTTTTTATCATGGCCTACACAATCTCAGTAGTTATCCCCAACTATAACCGGCAGCCCGAACTGCTGCGGGCGATCGACTCGGTCCGGGAACAAACCTATTCGCCGACCGAGATCCTGGTGATTGACGACGCGTCCGATTTTAGCGTGGAGGATTACCTGAGAGAGCAAAATTACCTGGGCGGATTGGTGCGGGTCATCCGCAATCCGGTGAACCGGGGACTATCGGCCTCGCGGAACGTGGCCTTTCGGCAGGCCAGTGGCCAACTGATCGCTTTGCTCGATTCCGACGACTGGTGGCATCCTGACAAGCTACTGGAGCAGGTTCGGCTCTTTGAAGAGAACCCTAATTTGGATTTGGTGGCTACCCGAGATTGGATTGTGAAGCAAAAACAGACCAAAGAACGGAATCCCCCTTTCCACGACGATCGGCTGTTCAACCGGCTGACCATCAATTGGGCACCTCCGGTTCCGTCTACCGTGGTGGCTAAGCGGGAAGTGTACGAACGCACTCCGTACCAAGAGCAAGTACGTTACCAGGTAGACACTGATTGGTGGTTGCGCTTTGCCCTGACGGAGCCAAATATCGCCCGAGTGGATCGTCCGTTGGCTTACTACTACGCGGGGAGACAATGATCGTCTGTCGGGGGCTTACTACAAGGAGCGCTTCCGAAAGATAGAAACCTTCATTGCGCTGTGGCGGGAAAAGATCACCGCATTGCGGGGGGAGGCCCGGTTTCGGACGTTCAGAGAGAGCATTCTTTCGTACAATGCCATTGATGCTTTTGTGGAACAGTACTACAAAAAAAATGCCTCCGTAGCATTCAAGCTGTACGTCAAGTATTTATGGAACAAGAAGCGCTTTTATCGGCTTTTAGCTAGTAAGCTACTGCCCTGATATTGCTGACAACTGGCGCTTTTTTGATGGGGGCCGTCTGTTTTAGCGAGTATTGTACTGATCAATGCAGGCGTTGAGCGGGTCGCTCCCGGAGGCCACAAAAATAGTTATAGCCAAAGAAACCGCAGGCCAGTCCCATTACCAGTAGGCTAGCCGATAAATCGTCTAGGCCGAGGGCTAGTAGCAGGGCAGCTAAGTTGATAGGTAGGTGGAAACCATACGCAATTGTTAGACCAACGACCGTAGCGATCATGACTGAGCGACGAATAAGTCTTGTCGGTAATCTTTCAAACCGAGCCAGCACGGGTGGCCAGTAGATGAACAATAGATACAGCGCGATATTGTTGACAAAGCTGATGCTCAGCAACAACCCGTTCATGAAGTGAAAGAGCACGGCGACCAGCACAAAAAAGCGGAACCAAGAGCGACGAACCACCGCGAATAAAAATCCGATCTCAAAGATCACGGCTACCCAATCAAGCGTTTCCCACACAAAATCCCCGGCGTATTCCAAAAAGAGCGGAGCTAGGTAGTTACCCGCCAGATCGTCGTGCTGATACATAATGGCGTAGCCCTTTACCGCCTGGGTGGACCAACTAAGCCAACCATTGCGAAGGCTACCGTCTTCAATCAGCTTAGGGAAACCGGCGGAGAACATCGCGAAGCCAAGAATAAGGGCGAGCGTAGCCACTGGCCAGTAGTTTTCCCCGGACGCGCGGGGCCGCGGCGAAGATTGATCAACCGCGTAATAACTACCCCAACCAGAAAAAGCCATCAACAGGGGCGTGATCACCATCAGCAAAGTGTCGTGGTTGATTTTGCCAAAGGAGTGGTAAAAGCTAAATCCGATCACCATCACCGTTGCCAGCAAGATTGACGTTAGCCGGGTTCGGAAGCCGAACAGCAGGAACACCAACAAGACAACCACCAGCATATCGACGACTAAGAAAAAATAATAACCAGGAAAATCGTGGAAAAGATTAGCAATGCTAACGGCCGGGGGATCGAAAAAAAGCACGGGGTGCCGGGCAATCCACTGAAACGAAGGAGCGCCCACGACGAATAAAATGTACCCAGCGTAAAGTACTCGAAATCCACCCAACGCCCCAGCAGGGAGGCGGTATTCGTTCGCTACCCAAGCGTCTAGGCGCGGTACCAAAGAAGAAAAAATAGCCACTACTAAGGATTTAAAGAAATGGACCTTTTATCAATGAGACGAACGGAGTGGGTGTCTCGAGGCGATGTTGCCCGATTCTGATACCACCGCAGCTCCACCCGGTCAAATTCCCGGTTGGTTGCCCGATAGAGGTTCTGGCGAAAGTGACGGGCCAGGGCTTGTTCGTTCGGACCCAGCGCTTGCGTGGGTGAGGAGGGAAGCGCCTCCTTTATTCTCTCGAGCACGTTGGGATAAAATACCTTAGCCTTGTAAGGCACCGGGGCCAACAGATCATCCAGGGTAAGCAGCACCGAATCCGGGCCGACGTAGCCAATTACCC
>CAWHXE010000028.1:0-50996 GCA_963833215.1 uncultured Cytophagales bacterium
CCGGCGATGGCCCAGGTGAACAGACACCCCGCCGCCAAAAAGTGTAGGTGAACCAGGTGATGCAGCACGGGGTAGTGGTGCATGGTAGCGTACAACGGGGTAAGGTACAGCACGTACATACCGCCTATATTGAGCACTCCGGCGGTGATGGGATGCGCCAGTACGCCAACCAGCGGAGTGCTTAGCAAACGGGTAAGTTGGCGGCCGGTGGGGGCGGGCAAACTGCGCCACAGCAGCGTGAGCGGGGCGGCCAGCACCAGTCCGAGGGGAGCCAGCATTCCGATAAGTAGGTGCTGCACCATGTGACCCCGCAAACTGTGGTGCCCCCAGTGGGCCAGCGGTGGCCAGGTAGCCAGCATCAGCAAACCTACGCCAAGCACCCAAAGTAGGGTTCGGCCCCGGTGCCACGTTCGCCCGCGGCGGTGGTTGTGCGCCACCAATGCCAGATAGCCGCCGAGAAGGCCAAGCAGGAGTACCCATGCCAGCCAACTTCCGGGAGTAAACGAAGTGGGGGTCATCTCCTAAGCGTTAGGGTGAGCCGGGGAAGTACTGCGGCGGGCGCGTTGCCACAGCAGCATTCCAATTACGAGTAGCAGCGCCCCAAACACATTCCAAACCACATCGTAGGGCAGTAGCTCTACCCCGTAGCGAATTTGGTGCAGACGCAGCACCTTGTGGTTGATCAGGCCATCGAAGAGCTGGAACGCCCCGGCCCCCAGAAAAACGCCCGCCCGTGCCCAGGTGGGAGCCAACCCGCCCCGATGGCGCAGGTCCGACACCAGGAAGAAACCCGCCACCAGCGCAATGAGCTCGCCCGCGTGCAGCAGCCCGTCGCTTAGCAGGCTGATGGCGGGCGTAGCCTGGTCGTAGAAGTGATGCCAGGCCAGCACCTGGTGAAAGACGATCTCGTCGACGGCGGCCATCAAGCCTACGCCAATGAGTAGGGCGGCCCGCAGCGAAGCGGACGGCGGTACGGCAGAAGTGATCAGCATAGTAGTGCGCTTAAGGTAGGTTAACCGCTCGTGGTTGGGTTTGTTGGCATCGGCCCCCGGGCAATTTGGCCGGACTACGTTGAGAAAAGTGAAAAAAACTATAAAAGTAAAAACTACCGACGCTGTACCTAGTTACTACTTAAATCTTTACCAACCACTAACTTTTTCTATTATGGCTATTGTTAAAATTATTGAGGTGATTTCTTCATCAGAAAAGAGTTTTGAAGATGCGGTTCAGAACGCCTTGACTGAAGCTTCTAAAACCGTTAAAAACATCAAATTGATCTACGTGAAGGAGATGACCGTTAATGTTGAAAACAACCAGATTAAAACTTACGGAGTGAACGCCAAGGTGTCGTTCCAGATTGAAGGATAAATGAATTCCTAATCTTAGATTTGCTGCTTAGCAGTTTTAAATGCGAATCAAATTTGTGGTAACCTAACATGGGGGCGCACATTTTGATTCGCATTTTTTGTTTCTTTTCGACGGATGAGTTCAGTTAGCCAGAATGTCTGAATCCCCAAGAACAAGGCTTGTTAGTTGCGCGATGTAAAATAAAGTTTTAGCCTACTTTCACAAATAGAAACATATTACTGCCAAGCGGGTTCTTCTGGAATAAAATTTAATTTTTAAGTCAATATGAAAAATTCAGTAAGTAAAATCAGCGCGTTGTTTGCCGCCGCTCTGTTGGTTGGTGCAGTAGCGTGTCAGCCCGCCAGCGATGGCTCCGATAGTGCTACCAACACGCGGCCTCTGGAGGGAACCGAAACGCCTGCCACGGCGACCACCCCCGAGCAGATGCAGGACACCACCGCGTTATCCACCGACAGTTTGTCGAACCCGACGGTTCCTAACTAAGGGCGGCTCATCACCCAATAGCATGAAGCCACCGGCACGTAACTGCCGGTGGCTTTTTCTCTCGATAGCTGCCGTTTACTCTTTGCCCCGACCCGCCATCCGGCGGTAGAACGACACCGGAAAATTAATCGCTGCCCGCAGGCCCGTGATGGTCGATAGGTTGCGCATCTCGCGCTGAATGTCCAGCTTGATCTCGTCTACTAGCGACTGCTCGGTCACCTCGCCCCGTTCTTGCACGTAGGCCAGCCGGTAGAGCGCCACCAAACCCAACAAAAAAGAAAATAAAAAGAAAAAATCCCACCCCTGCACGTCGAGCGCGCTAAACGTTCGCTGGTACTCCTCGCTGCTCCACTCCAGTTGCAGCGCCAATTGTTTCTTTAAGAAGAAATCGGCCAACAGCCCTCCCACCACCGGCGCCGCCCCGGCGGCCAGCGCGTTAGTGAAGCTAATCACCGCCAGGTAGCTCGTTCCCTCCCCTTCGGGAGCCAACTTCAGACCGATGCTGCTGGCCGACAGCCCGGTGCCCGCCGTAGCCACTCCCATCAGGGCGTGCAACCCCACCAGCAGCGGAAGCGTGAACCGGTGCGGGTCGGGAAACGTAGCAAAGGTCCATCCCAGAATGCAGATCAGGTACAGGGGCGCACACAGCGACAGAATAGACTTGTACCCGTAACGGTCGGCGTAGCGGCCCCACCAGCGCAGGGCCAGCACGGTGGTCACCTGGCTCAGGGTGGTCAGCACAATCACGTAGGTGATGCTGAAATCGAGTTGTTGTAGCAGGTAAACGGTGAAGAAGGGAGCGGCTAGGTTCACCGCGAAGTTCCACAGCGCGTTGTAGATGATTAACGCCCGAAAGTTGACCGAGCGAAACGGCTGACGAAGCAGTTCGCCGAAGCGATGTCGCACGGGGCGAATGGCCGGTTCGGGCGTACGGGCCAGCAGTCCTACCCCCACCATACCCACAATTCCGCCCAGCAGAAACAGCACTACGTAGCCCAGCGTGCTGTTGGCCGTCTGCCGATGAAACGCGTCGAGGCCCACCGCGCAGGCCAGGCTGAGTCCGATGCCTACGCTTTGCGACCAGCGCATGCGCCGCGAGAAAAACTGACCCAGGCGCTCCCGCGGAATCAGGTCGTGCATCCACGAGGTCCAGCTGCCCCCGGCCACCGACAGGTTGACTTGCAGCACCACGGTGCCGAGTAGCAGCAGCAGCACGGGTGAAGCACGCGGGAGAAAGGGAATAGCCGCAATCAGAAACAGCATGGTACGGCCCAGCACCGAGGCGTACACCACCACCTGCCGCCGTGGGTAGCGCTGTACCAGACGAATCGACCACAACTGAAACACGTTGGCCAGCGTAGGAATGGCCGACAGCAGCCCGATCTGTAGGTTGGAAGCTCCCAGTTGCAGCGCAAAGGCCACCAGAAAGGCTCCCCCGGTAAAGGTCTGCATGGCCTGCGAGGCCACCCCGTCGTATAGTACCAGCCGAAGACCCCGTTCTCGTTCGGCAGAAGTCAGTAGGGGTTGCGGCAGAAGGTGCGCCATAGGAGAGGGCTAGGTCGGTTGAGCCGCAAAACTACCCAATCGATCCCATTAGCCCCTACGGAAAGCCCGCTTTTTACGCACCAAGTTACCTATTCGCCGTAGGACAGCCGATAGATTACCCCGCCGGTATCGTCCGAAACAAGGATCGATCCATCGGGATAGGAAGCCAGTCCTACCACCCGACTGAACTGCGCCTGGTTGTCGTCTACCAAAAATCCGGACACCAAATCGGTGTACTCGGTCGGATTGCCCTGCGCGTCGAAGCGGATGCGCACCACTTTGTAGCCAGAGGGTTCGCTGCGGTTCCAGGAGCCGCGCAGCGTTACGATGGCATCGTTGCGGTACTCTTCCGGAAACTGCTGCCCCTCGTAAAAAATCATGTCCAGCGGCGCACAGTGGGCGGGCAACTGGAGCACCGGCAGCGTGACTTGCTTGAGATACGCTTCGTACGACATGCCGTCGGGCGGGGCGTCGGCCGGATTGTACTTGCCGTCGCCGTAGATGTAGGGCCAGCCGTAGTTGCCGCCTTCCTCTAACTTGTTCAATTCCTCCTTTTGCTCATCATCACCCAGCCAGTCGATGCCGTGGTCGAGTCCGTAGAGCGTGCCGGTGGTGGGGTGCCAGTCGAAGCCGATGGTGTTGCGCAGGCCCTTGGCGAAGATCTTGCGGTTCTTGCCGTCGGCGTCGGCCACCAGTAGCGTCGCGTTTTCGTCGCGCGTTTCGTCGCAGGCGTTGCAGGTGCTGCCCACCGACACGTACAACTTGCCGTCGGGACCGAACTCAATGGTGCGGTTGGGGTGCTGCCCGCCGTCGGGTAAGTCCTTCATAATTTGCTTGGGTTCCTTAAGCGTGCCGTCCGACTTGATGTCGGCGCGGAATACCTCGTTGACGGTCACCAAATACATTTGGTTGTCCTTCAGCGCGATGCCGTGTACCTGATCTTTCTTCCACACCGTTTTGGTCACGTCGGCTTTTCCGTCGCCGTTGGTGTCGCGCAGCATCATCACGTCGCCCGCGCGGCGGGTCACGTACACCGTGCTGTCGTCGCGCACCACCAGCATACGGGGCTTGCCCAGTCCTTCGGCAAATTTCTGAATAGTGAATCCCTGCGGAACGGTGAGTTGCTGCACCCGCGCGTCGGTAGGCTCCACGTGGGCGGGCTTAAACACGTAGCCCTGCACGCTGGCCGTCACTACCGTGTCCTGCGCCTGGACGCTCAGGCTAACGGTCAGCAAAAACAAAACGAAAAGTGGTTGAAGATACTTCATAAAAAATGGGTTTTAGCGGATCAAAAAATTAGTGAGTAACGACTGACTGGGTAAACCGACCGAATCAGCCTTTGTTGCTGGCGAAGAGAAAAATTTAAGAGGCCGTCGCTGGTTCGGGGACTTCGTTGCTTTTCTTGAGCGGAATTTCGGGAATAAACCAGGTGAACCCAAAGCCGGCTGCCACAATAAACAAGGTGAAGAAATAAATCCGGGTGATGGCGGTATTGAAGGCCTGCTTGAGGGCCGTCTTCACCTGCGTCACCGTCTGCTGCGCCTGTTGCTGCAACTGCTCTTTCAGGGCAGGCAACTGCGCGGCGGTGATGCCTAGCTGTAGCTGCTGGCGGGTGGCGGGGGCGAGCAGCGGACTGTTAATTATCTCATCGGATAGGGGAGTGCCCGGCTCCGACTGAGCAATGCGTCCGTAAAGCCCATCGTAGGCCTGCTCGATACGCGCGTCGGCCTGGCTGCCCCCGCCCGATCCCAACCGACTACCGGGCGACTGCTGAAAGGTGCTTTGCAAGGCCGGAGGCATATCCTCACTAAAAGATTGGGCCAGCGAGGAGGCCAGCAGGGTGCCCATCAGCGCCGCGCCCAACGCCCCGCCGATCTGCCGAAAGAACTGGCTGGCGCTAGTAGCCTGCCCAATCCGGCGCCCGTCCACCGCATTCTGAATGGCCAGGGTGTAGAGTGGCAACGAAGGACCAATGCCCAGTCCGCACACCAGCATGTAGGCCACCACCGTCCAGTACGACACGTCGGGAGTCATCAAGTAGAGCAGCACCACGCCGACCGACAGTAGCGCCAGTCCGCCCAGCATCCAGCGGCGGTAGTACCCGAAGCGCGACACGAGTTGCCCGGAAACCACCGACCCGGTCACCAGCCCCATCGACAGGGGAATCAGGGCTACCCCGGCCCGCGTGGCCGACACGCCCACCACGTTCACCATATAGAGCGGCAAGAAGATGATGATGCTGAAGAACGCCGCGCCCAGAAAAAACAGGGATACGTTGGCAAACCGAAACACCTTGTTCTTAAACAGCCCGAAGTCCAGAATCGGATTGCTCGCGTGCAGCGATCGGTAGGAAAACAGCACCAGGCATACCACTCCCAGCGCCGCCAGCGACAGCGTAACCCACGAACCCCAGGGGTAGGCGGTCTTGTCCATTTGCAGGGCCAGTACCAGCGGCACCAGTCCGCCGATGAGCAGCAGGGCCGACCCGTAGTTGAGCGGCTGCTTTTCGCCCTGCGGCAGCAGCGGGGGCATGCGGCGGATGATAAACCACAGTGCCAGCACTCCGAAGGGCAGGTTCACGTAGAACACCCACCGCCAGCCCGCCACGCCCGGGATCAGGGCGCCGCCGTGATCGGTGAGCAGCCCACCAATCCACGGACCCAGCACACTGGCGATGCCAAACACCGCTCCCACAAATCCTTGGTACTTGCCCCGCTCGGCGGGAGGAAACAGGTCGGCGATAATGATAAAGGCCATGGCGAACAAGCCCGCGCCCCCGATGCCCTGCACTGCCCGGAAGATGATCAACTGACTCATACCGTCGCCCAGCAGGGGCAGCGGGCCGAATTCCCCGGCTAAGCCGCAGAGGAAGGAGCCGGTCAGGAAGAAGCCCACCGCCACCAGTTCGATGGTTTTGCGGCTATACATATCGGCCAGCTTGCCGTAGATGGGCACCAGGGCGGTGGAGGCTACCAGGTACGAGGTGGCCACCCAGGCGTAGCGGCTCAGCCCGTTGAGGTCTTCCACGATGCGGGGCAGCGCCGTGGCCACGATGGTTTGGTCGAGCGCGCCCAAGAAGAGGGCCAGCAGAACGCCGATGAGGGTGTACTTGGTTTCTTGGTTCATAGCGGTAGCGGAGGTAAGCACTGCTAACCCCTGAACGAGGGCTTGTGTTCGGTGCCGGGGCTTCTAAATTGCCGGGGTGAAAACTCCCGTAGTGCGGCACAAAATGCGACAAGAAATCAGCATTTGCCCGAAATTTGGCTAACAATTGCTTACTAAATTAATTGTAGTAGAAGCATTCGGTTAGTCCGCTGATTAGCCGCACTTAACTTTTTGATCACACTTTCAACCAATTTTTATTATGAGCAGTCAACCCGTAAAGAACCAGTACGAAAAGCGCAACCCGCTCGATCAATATCCGCGTCCCCCGTTCCCCAAGCAACCCCAGCCGGTGCCGGGGTCAATCCACGAAATGGACCCCAAGCCCGATCACGGTGAGGAGAGTTACCAGGGCTTTGGTCGCCTGAAGGGCCGCAAGGCGCTGATTACCGGTGGCGATTCGGGCATCGGACGCGCCGTGGCCATTGCTTTTGCCCGCGAAGGAGCCGACGTGGCTATTAATTACCTATCCAGCGAGGAGAAAGACGCCCAGGAGGTGATCAAACTCATCGAGGCCGAAGGCCGAAAGGCTGTATCCCTTCCTGGTGATATCTCCAAAGAAAACTTCTGCCAGCAGTTGGTAAAAGACGCGTTGGAACAGTTGGGCGGACTGGACATTCTGGTGAACAACGCCGGACGCCAAACCGCCCAGCAGTCGATTGCCGACATCACCACCGAGCAGTTCGATAACACTTTTAAAGTGAACGTATACGCGCCCTTCTGGATATGCAAGGCCGCGCTACCGCACATGGAAGCCGGGGCGGCGATTATCAACACCACCTCCATCCAGTCGTTCGATCCGTCGGAAAGCCTGCTGGACTACGCCCAGACGAAGGCCTGCAACACCGCCTTCACCAAGGCGCTGGCCCAGCAAGTGGCCGAAAAGGGCATCCGCGTGAATGCTGTGGCGCCGGGACCGTTCTGGACGCCCCTGCAACCCACCGGCGGCCAGCCGCAGGAGAAAATCCAGAAGTTTGGCTCCAGCACTCCCCTCGGCCGACCCGGGCAGCCCGCCGAGATCGCGCCGATCTACGTGCTGCTGGCTTCGCAAGAGGGTAGCTACATCACCGGCGAGGTGATGGGCGTAACCGGCGGCACGATGCCGGTGTAGTTTTGGGAAGTGATTATTTAGTCAAGGGCCGACGATAGGCACGTCGTCGGCTTTTTTTAGGAACTCGATAATCCTGGACAAGAACTTCGGTAGGGATGCGCAGGTTGGTGTGCAGCCTCCTGATCATAGTTAAAGTCAGTTTGCGCCTTTTATTCATTATTTCGCTTACGCGGCTCTTGAAACCCATTATCTCAGCCAAGTCTTTTTGTTTAAGACCCAGTTGTTCCATTCGGAATTCGATGGCAGCAATCGGGTCGGGCATACCGACAGGAAAATTCTCATTTTCATAATTATCTATTACGATAGACAGAATTTCTAGTTCATCCCCCTCTTCGGTGCCGCGCTGGGCATCAAAAATAACCTCCAGGCGCTCGAGCGCTTTTTGGTAGTCTTCTTCATTTCTGATTGGCTTTATATTCATCTCAAATTTCGTTGGCGCTTACTTTATCGTACTCAGCGTGGGTTCCAATAAATCTGATCCAGGCCAGTTGATACTCGAAGTTGAACTTAACGATCAGCCGGTAATCGTTGCCTTTGATGTTAAAAACAATGCGGTTGTTTTTTACGATGCTGGCGCTTGGATACTCCTTTTTTAGCTCATTTGTTGATGCCCAGTTAGACCTTTGGGTTTCTCGGTACCACGATTTCAGTTGGAACTCGCAATCACCGTGCTTTTCCCAAAAATCTCGCAGTGTTCCTCTTGAAAATACCTTCACTTAGGATAGTTTACTGCAAATATACAAAAAAGTTACCTTCTTGGTAACTTTTTTGTATGATTAGTATTGAGAGTCCAGCAACTTGAAGCAATACGCCGCCCAAATTACGGTCACCCTACGAAATACCTCCACTTATGGTGTATGCGGCATTTTACGCTCCTCAAAACTCCAGCCGGTAGGTCACCGAAGGAATGATCGGAAACAGGCTGTACTGCTTCAGCTTGCCGTCTGATTCGTACAAAAAATAGGGGTTAAGACGGCTGTAGGCATTGTAGAGCGAGAAAATCCAGGTACGGTGGTTGAGTCGCTTGGTTTTTTTACGTCGCTGGTAGCTCACGTCCAGCCGGTGGTAGGCGGGCATGCGGTAGTTGTTGCGCTGGCCCAGTAGCACTCGATCATCGAAGGCATTTTGGCCGTAGTCGGCATACTCCCAGTTCGGCGGGCGCACGCCCTGGTGGCGGGCGGTGGGCAGCGTGATCGCATTGCCCGTAGCGTACACAAACGTGAACGACAGCAAACGATCTTTGGGTAATTGGTAGTTCACAAACAGCGACACGTCGTGTCGGCGATCATACCGAAAGGGAAAGACGCGTCCGTCATCGATTTCAGCAAACCAGCGGTTGGCCCACGACAAGGTGTAGCCCAGCCAGCCGGTGAGTTTTCCCCGCTTTTTGTCAATCAACAGTTCCACTCCGTAAGCATCTCCGTCGCCTGCCACCACCTTATTTTGCCAGTCTTCGCCGTTCTGAAACAAGTAGTTGGCCCCGTCGCGGTAGGTGATCAGGTTACGCATCCGCTTGTAATAGCTCTCTACGCTCACCTGATACGCCCCCTTGCGCAATCCCTGGGTGAACCCCAGGGCTACCTGCTCAGCGCGCTGCGGAGCGATGGTTTCGGTCGACGATACCCACAGGTCGGTGGGCAAACCCAGCGAAGAGTTGGTGAGTAGATGCAGGTACTGCACCATGTTGGTGTAGGAAGCGGTAAGCGACTGGCTAGGGGAGAGCCGGTACTGTCCCGCCAGCCGGGGTTGCAGGTTGGCGTAGGTGCGGCCGTTCACTCCGAAAGCCGATGTCCGCAACCCTACGTTCACGTTTACCCGCTCGCTGAGCGTGATGTCGTCCTCGGCGTAGACTTCCGCGTTGGTGGCATCAATAAAGTCCTGGTTGTTGAAGGTGGTGTCGGCGCTGGCGTTCACCAGCTGCACCACGTCGGGCCGAAAGCGCTGCCGCGATAGTTGAACCCCAAACTTCAGGGCGTGCGACGGCCCCAGGGCGTAGTCGAAGTCGGTGCGCAGCGTGCCGTCCTGAATGCGCGAGCGCGTCTGCGAGAAGAAGTCGGTGCCCTCCTGCTCCACGCGGTACTCCTGGAAGAAGTTGTACGAACTGTAGCTCAGCGAGGTGTTCATAAACAGCTTCGGACTGATAATGTGGTTCCAGCGGGCCACGGCTGTGAGGTTGCCCCAGCGGAAGTTGAACGTGCTGCGGTCGGCCCCGTCGTTGAAGGTGTCGAAAAAGCGGTCGCGCCCGGTGTAGAAGCTCACGTAGACCTGGTTGCGGGCGTTGAGTCGGTGGTTGTACTTGGCGTTGAGGTCGTAGAAATTATAGCCCAGCGTGCGGTCTTCGGCCAGCAGGGCCACCGCCGCGATGGCGTCGAGCCAGGTGCGGCGGGCCGAAATGATGAACGACGAAGTGTCTTTCTTGATTGGCCCCTCGTAGGTGAAGCGCCCCGCAATGGGACTCAACGCAAACACCCCCTGCCGCTCCTTGAGGTTGCCCTCCTTCATAGCGATGTTGAGCACCGAGGAGAGTCGTCCGCCGTAGCGGGCCGGAATGCCCCCCTTGATGAGCTCCATGGAGTGGATAGCATCGGAGTTGAACACCGACAGAAAGCCGAACAGGTGCGACACGTTGTAAACGGGCACCCCATCGAGCAGAATCAGGTTCTGGTCGGGGCTGCCGCCGCGCACGTAGAGTCCGGCCGAGCCCTCGTTGCCGAACTTGACGCCGGGCAGCAGTTGCAAGGTTTTGAGCAGGTCGCTCTCGCCGCCTAGCACCGGGGCGGTGTGCACGGTTTGGATGGGGATGCGGTGCACGCTCAGGGGCGGGGCGCGGCTCATCTTCTCATCGGAGGCCACCACCTCCACTTCGTCGAGCAGGGTGTTGGGGGTAAGGGCTACGTCGTGGCGCAGGTTCTGCTGCCCAGTAAGCGTATCGCGGATGGTGGCGTAGCCCACGTAGGAGACCAGCAGCAGCAGGGTGTCAGTTGGAGAAACGGACAGACTGTAGAAACCGTAGGCGTTGGTGGCCACGCCCCGCCGCAGTGCGGGCAGGTAGACGGTGGCCCCGATCAGCCGTTCGCCGCTTTCGGCATCCGTCACGTAGCCGCTGATGGTTACCGCGTTCTGCGCCAGCGCGGGCAGACTCAGTAGCCCGAGCAGAATCATTCCCAACAATCTCATCTACTTAAGCCAGTAGGTGAGCGAGAGTTGCAGGCTGCGGTTGTAAAATGTGTTGTCAATGATAACCGGCTCGTTGCCCCCGAACGAACGAAACTCAACGCGCTTGGCCACATCGTAAACTCCTACATTATAGCGCAACGCCAGCGACACTTTGTCGAGCACGGTGTACTGCACATCCAAGTTAACGGCTACGTCAAGGGGTTCGTAAAACATCCTATCCGGACGGCTACCAACGTGACTCTTTTGATAAGCTCCCAGTAGGTAGCCAACCTCAGGTCCCAGCCCAATACTAAGTGGCGTGATGGGGTAGTAGCGCAGCAACAGCGGCACGCTGAGGTAATGGAGATTGTCGAATGCCCGGCTGGTCTGGCCCCGAGCATCCACCCAGCCACTCCGCATTCCTTTATTGCTGTACAGCAGTTCGGCTTGTGCGCTAAACCGGTCGCTAAGGGGAACCGCAAGCACCGCCCCGGCCAGATACGAAAACTTTGTGTCGCCGCTGGCACCCGGAAAATTGAAGCGGATACCATCAGGAGCTATGTTACTCATCAGTCCGCCTGCTTTTAGGCCTACCTTTACCTGCGCGAATAGTGGAAACGAACTGAGGGCTAAGAAACTGATTAAAATAACTTTTTTCATGGTTGGACGGGTTGTTAAAAGAGAGGAAAGTTAAGGACAAGGAAATTCTCTGATTTCTAAGGTTGTACTATTGTAGGCGGCGAAGATGCCGGTACCGTTCTCTACGTTGGAGTAGATTTTAACGGGCTCGGCAAATGGGTTAGGCTCGTCAAAAAAATCAAAGGTAAGGTAGTGCATGACACTGGATTTCAAATAACGATCGTAGGCTCGACTACTGCTTAGCACGTTGAGTTGAAAGGAAGCGGAATCCGAAGGGCCAGCACTCAAGCTACTATAGTCAGACCCCAATGCAATATTAAAGCTAATGACTTCCCCGTCTAGGGTGGCGTCATCAACCCGCACGTACAGATCGTAAGCGGTAACTCCACCTGAGGTATTATCTACAAAGGAATTGAACCGGTCGGGAATTGGTGAAAATGACTCGTAGTAGGTTCCTTTCGATTCTACCAAACTAAGCTGATCGGTTTCTTCGCATGTGGTGTAACCGTCTTCTCCTAAGCTACATACTCTGTTTGTATAGTACGAGCTAAACGTTTCTAGCCAATAAGCATTGGTTTCAGTTGGAGGGTCGGCAATATTGATGTCGAGAATAGAATTGGCGTACATATAAACACCCGCGGTATCTTCCCGAAAACAGATCACGACACTGGGGGGCGGGGGCATCATATCTGAAGCGCGAACCGTCGGGTAGCCCGGCACCGCTGCCTCAATTAGGTAGGTGTGCCCCACCTTCGGATAATAGTCTATCGAGTACAAACTGTCCCGAAAAGTTAGGTTACCCACCATCGCATCATCCTCGTAGAGCTTAACGTCAGCATTATCTACCACCGGAAAATCCGCAGTGTCGGCGGATAACGGCAGCGTGGTTGTCAGGGAGACTTGAATGGTGTGATCAGGGTGAAGCAGGCCATTCAGCACCAACTCATTCTCCTGAGTGGGAAGGGGAAGATCAAGTTCTTTGATACAACCCGGAAGCACTAAGATGAGTACCGAGAGTAGTGGCATTGTCCTCATGGACTATGGGTTATAGGAAAGGCCGCCCAACAAGGTGCGCGTTCCTATCAAATGATTGTTTCAGCTAAAAAATTAATATACACCCTGTTCCCAACTGCTCGGTCTAAAGAAGAACGCGAGGATCAATAAAATATTTGTTAATCCTGCTGCCCGCCCGGGGCGAGTCTTTTTCCAACTAGGCTTTGAGAAGCTTGACATCCGGATATTTTAACACCGTTCGGTCATGCGTGATAAAGATCAGGTCCTCAGCGATCGCCTGAGCAACCATAATCCGGTCAAAAGGGTCGTCGTGTATTCGGGGAATGCCCTCCAAAATCTTAGCGTGTTGGTGGGTTATGGACAAAGGCTGAAAAGATTGCTCGTAGAGATGATACAGCATATCCCCCTCAACTTTCAGGGTACCTTTGGCCCGTTTGATGACCACTTCCCAGGTCACGGCCGCACTGACGTAGATTGTATTGGTCGTATCCTTCAGGATGTCAGTGATTTCTTTGGACAGTTTGGAAGGCTGGTTTAGGCTCCAAAGAAAAACGTGGGTTATCAATGAGGTAGTTGCTCATTCGTGATCAGGAAAAATATCACCCTCGTAAAAGCTACGCGCAATTTCCTCGTTCTCTTCCTCAGAATCCCAATGATCGGCCATCCATATCTTACCTTCCATGGTGCCGAGCTTTCGCTCTCTGGGGTGTTCATCTTCCGGCTTATCCTGCGAAAATTCAAGCGCCAGCATATCATTCAATCGCTTCAACTGAGCTTCGCTCAAATGCTCAATACGCTCGTGTAAACGAGATTTTATCTCTAAGGTCGTCATAGTCACCAATATAATTTATCAGAACGATTTATTCAAGGCGAATGGGTGAGAAAACCCTATCCGTGATTGCTTCCTGATCCCTAATCCAACTTATTTCCGCAAAACCCCTACCTTCGCCCGGTGCACCTCAGCGTCGACGCCCGTATGTATCACGCTTCCGGCATCGGAACGTACCTGCAAAATCTGCTGCCCGCCCTGGGCGAGTCGTTCGAACTCACCTTGCTAGGCGACCCCAACGAATTAGCCGAGATAGGCGGACAAATTATTCCTACCACCATTCCCATCTATTCGATGGCTGGGTTGCTGCGCTTTTCGGCCCTGGTGCCGCGCTGCGACGTGTTCTGGTCGCCTCACTACAACGTGCCCTGGTTGCCGGTTCGAGCCAAAGCGCGCCTGGTCACCATCCACGACGTGTTTCACCTGGCCCATCTTTCTGCGCTGTCGCTGCCGCAACGGGGCTACGCAACGCTGGCATTTCGCGCGGCCGCCCGTTTCAGCCAGCACGTCGTCACCGTCTCCGAGTTTTCAAAAACCGAAATCCAGCGCTACCTCAACGTGCCTACCGATCGGGTTTCCGTGATTCCCAACGGCGTAGACCACGCGCTTTTCAACGAGCAAGCCAACCCGGACCGGCAACGCACGGTGCGCCAGAAGTACGGGCTGCCACCCCGCTGGCTGCTGTACGTAGGCAACGTGAAGCCCCACAAAAACCTGATCACCCTGGTGAAAGCCTTTGCTATGCTGCCCGAGGCGCTGACCGACCGCCACCTAGTGATCGTGGGCCAACGCGCGGGGTTTATAACGGGCGACACCGAACTGGGGAGGGCACTACAAGATGATCCATCGCTGGCGCAGCGCATTCACTTTACCGGATTTGTGGAGCAGGCCGACCTACCGGTGCTCTACCGCCTGGCCGAACTGTTCGTTTTTCCCTCGAAGTACGAAGGCTTCGGCTTGCCCCCCCTGGAAGCCATGGCCTGCGGCTGTCCGGTGGTGGTCTCCAACCGGGCCAGCCTGCCCGAAATTTGCGGTGCCGCCGCCAGTTATGCGAACCCCGATAGCCCCACTGACTTAGCTACTACGATAGTCACCGCGCTACACCGCTCCCCCGCTGCGCGGCAGCGCCAGGTTGAGGCAGGATTTCAGCAGGCCCGCCAGTATACCTGGCAGCAGAGCGTGACGCAGCACGAGCAACTTATCCGGCAGTTTGGCCACGGCCTTTTCATAAAAAAGAACTTAGCAAAAAGCGGTTAATTTTGAGTGTTGACTATCAAAATATATTGCTATGCTAAGCTCTTTAAAAAAACGAATGTAAGACTTACTATCACTACCTACAAGCCAATATGACCGATCCGCGCGACAACCGAGGCAAGCGACATGATTTGCACTTTGTGCTCTTTGGAGTACTGCTGGCCACGATGGCAGGCAAGGTGCTTGTCGCCGAGATTCATCGGTTTTTAGTCCGTCACCATCGGTTTTTGTGCGCTTTGCTAGAAATAGAAGAGGCATATAGTGTTTCTGATCCCCAGTTACGTAGACTGCTAACTTTGGTAGATGAGCAAGTTTATCAGCATTTTCATGCTCGTTACTTCGGCTGGCAGGCCAGTTCGCTGCCTGTAGGTAGCTGGATTAGTTTTGATGGAAAAGAACTCAGGGGCCACCGTGAATTCTAAGGTTAAAGCAAGTTTTCTGTCTATAATTTTTCTAGGAGAGTAATTTTCACAGTGGGCCATTGAAATATGGATAACTCTACCGAGTTAACCACATTCCAACAGCTTAATAGCAATAACAAACTCATACCATAATCTTGGCTAAGCCGCCTGTTCATACTGTCTAAGGACTACGTACTCAGTTCCCCGGTTAATCGTAGCAAATACTCGGTTAATAAGTTTGGCTCTAATGGCGTTAATAACCACCATTTTGGGTTTTCCTTCGGCCACCTTTCGTTGAAAATAGGATTTTAGTTCTTCATCCGATTGGATAGCTGATGCCGCCCCGTTGCTGAGTAAAGTTTTGATGCGTTTGTTAGCTAGATTGCTGGTTTTGGTTCTACCCCGAATACTCGTACCGGATGTGTGTTCAAAGGGTGCTACCCCGCAGTAAGAAGCAAACTTGCGGCTGTCGCTGAAGGCGGTAAAGTTGTTTGTGGCCAGGATCAGTGCTACCGCAGTCACTAGCCCGATGCCAGGAATAGAGCAGAGAAGCCTCAAAGTGGTTTGCAGTTGATCGTCTTCTTTGATGGCATTCTCAATCTGCTTTTCGGTTTGGCTAACCTGTTCCTTGACCAGCTTTAGCTGCTTTTCTGACTGCTTAATGATGAATCGGTTATCCACCAAATGAGCGGTGTCCTTTAAGTCTTTGATCGTCTGCTTGAGACTGGTTTGGTTCTTGACAAGCCGTTCGCGAAAGGCGAACAGATTCTTGAGCTTTAGTAGACTCGCTGAGGGTAATTGGGTAGGCTTTAATTCATGTCGGTGCAGGAAAGCATAATGAGCTATTCGTTGGGCATCCACCCGATCATTTTTGCCTCTGGCCAGTCCCAGCGAACGCTTCAAATGCAAAGGCGAATACAGAGCGAAGGCTAAGTTCTGGTCCTGTAGAAAACAGCATAGTTCCAGAGTGTACCACCCCGTGTGTTCCATCGCAAAGAAACATTGATCCAAGGTTATCTTATGCTTTCTGAGCCAGGTGAGTAATTGCCGACAACCCGTCGCAGAGTTAGCAAACTTTCCATGAACAAATTTGGCTGGCTCTACCTCAGAGCAGAGACACACATCAAAACTGTCCTTTGAAATGTCAATACCGATAAAATACGTAAACTTCATAGTGGGTAGTGGTTAGGTTAGGTGAAAGAAAATGATTGAATCTGCTAATCCCTTTCGTAAGCCCGAACGCTTAATATTCTAATGAGCGCCTTCAATCAAAAACAAAAGCCGAGGACTAATTCACGGTGCGGACCTCTAAATCCTGGCGCGGCGGTAGTTCACCTCAGCTCTCATCAAAACTAGCACTTTTCCAGTACTAACTCTATATTGCAAATCTAAAGGGCGCGGCACCATTGACGGGGTGTTGGGAGAGAAACGGGGGCTATGTATCGTACGCCCTCTGCTACAACAGAGCAACATCAGCCTACCGGGATTATTCTATCACGGGGCCAAAGACAGCGAGATTAGCTGCGTGAGAGAACTTTTGCAAGAAGATTCTTTAGCGAGTCAATGCCTCACGTTTGATGCCTTGCACACCCAAAGTCAAACTCTGGAAATGGTACAGAATGGCCAAGGTACTTATATAGCACAAGTGAAAGCCAACCAGGCAGTGCTATTAGAAGACTTGCAAGATCATACCAAACTGATGGCCCCGGTAGCTGAAGAGCAAACCTCAGAAAAGGGCCACGGACGCATAGAAGAGCGAAAAGCCTCTTTTTATTCTGTAGAGGCCATTTGTTTTGAGCAAAAGTGGGATGCCTCAGAATTTGCTACTCTAGTGGTGATAGAACGAGAAAGCACACAATACAAAACAGGCAAAGTAAGCCGAGAAACCAGCCATTATCTATCCAATGCCACGCTAGAACAAATAGCCCCCAAAGAACTCTTTAAGGCCATTCGGCAACATTGGAGTATTGAGGCTGACAACTGGGTCAGAGACTGCACCTTCCGCGAAGATCGCATCCGCTGTAAAGAACCGGCTCGTAGCAAAACCCTGGCTAGTATCATATCGGTGGCTGGAAACCTACTACGGCAACAGAAAAAGGGCTTCCTAAAAGCAATGCAAGAGGATATAGCCTGTAATCCATCCTTTGCAATACCCCTTTTTAAACACGCTGACATTTTATGAAAAGGCCGTGGCAGTTTGGCTAATTGTGCTATATTTGGCGCAATTTATCGGTTGAAACGAACTTCATGCCCGTCCCCAAAGTAGCCCTGGTCCACGAGTGGCTGGTCGACCATTCCGGATCGGAAAAAGTGCTGGAGCAGATGCTGCTGGTGTTTCCGGAGGCCGATTTGTTCAGCTTGGTAGAGTTTCTGCCCGACGAGCTGCTGCCGTTTATTCAACACAAAAAAGTCACTACTTCTTTTATTCAGAAGCTGCCGCTGGCGCGAAAGCACTACCGCAACTATCTGCCCCTGATGCCGCTGGCGGTGGAGCAACTCGAACGTGTCGGCCTACGATATTGTGATTTCCAACAGCCACGCGGTCACCAAGGGCGTAATCACCCGCAGCGACCAATTGCACCTGTGCTACTGCCACTCGCCCGTCCGCTACGCCTGGGATTTGTACCAGCAGTACCTGGGTGAGGCCGGGCTTCGGCGTGGTTTGCGGGGCGCGGCGGCCAAACTGCTGCTGCACTACCTGCGCCTGTGGGACCTAGGCACCGTGAACCGCATCGACCACTTTATGGCTAATTCTCACTACATCGCGCAGCGCATCCACAAAGTGTACCGCCGGTCGGCCACCGTGGTCTATCCCCCGGTGGACACCGATGGGTTTACCCTGCAAACTGACAAAGAGGATTTTTACCTCACTGCCTCGCGCATGGTGCCCTACAAGCGAATAGATTTGATTGTTCGGGCGTTCGCGCGGATGCCGGATAAGCGATTGATCGTGATTGGCGACGGAACGGAGATGGAAAAGGTGCGGGCGGCCGCCGGACCCAACGTGACGCTGCTAGGATTTCAGCCCTTTGCGGTACTTAAAGACCACCTGCAGCGGGCACGGGCATTTGTGTTCGCGGCCGAGGAAGACTTTGGTATCATTCCGGTGGAGGCGCAGGCCTGCGGCACCCCGGTGATTGCCTACGGTCGGGGCGGAAGCCGGGAAACTATTATTGTTGACGAAACCGGGGTGTTTTTCAACGAACAAACCGAGGATAGTATCGCGGGGGCGGTGCATCGCTTCGAGCAGCTTGAGCATAGTTTCTCTCCGCAGATCATTCGTCAGCAAGCCGAAAAGTTTAGCACGCGAGCTTTTCAAACAGCGTTTCGCCAGGTGGTGGAAGAAGCGTATGAACAGAAGAAAAAACTATTACTTTAGCGATTTAATTGAAGTCCCGAGGGGGAAGAGGATGGATTAGAGAAGTAACAAAAATTTATTTTTTCTTTTTACAACCTTTTTGATCGCCCTGGTGTCATTGGTTGAATTCCAGATAAACACCGGGTTTGGCATGATTCATGCAAATTCCCACAGGAAGAATACTCCCTACGTCAAACAACAGCCTAGCGGACTTCACCGAAAGCAAGATTCAAACCATGAAGCATCGGTTCTCTCATAACATACAGTCGATTCATATCACGGTCGATTTTTTTCTGTTAAACCTTTCTTTTCTTGCTTCTTACTTCTTAAAGTTTGGCGAATGGGCGAGCCTGTTCAATACTGCCTATTCGGGAGTGCTGTTCTTCATCAACATCGCTTGGTTGCTGTCGGTATTAATCGTTAAGCCTTACCGCATCTCCCGGGTCACTTCCACCATCCCTCACGTTCTGGGGAGGCACTTTACTTCGATTTTTCTGCACATTTGTTTGGTGGCGGTATTCTTTGTGGCGCTGCGCGTGGACTATTATTCGCGTGAGCAAATCATCATTTCTTACTTTATTCTCTTTGTTACTGCGTCGTTCTGGAAGGGCGCTTTCACCTATTTCCTGCGTACCTACCGACTGCAGGGCTTCAACAACCGGCGGGTAGTGGTGGTTGGGTACGGCGAAATGGCCGAGGAGTTAAGCAGCTTTTTTACCCAGCACCGCGAATATGGTTACCAGTTAACCGGTTTCTTCGGAGACGGTATTCCTGCTTCACGCCGGTCCCTGGGTTCGGTGGGTCAACTGCAAGACTACCTACGAAAAAGTTCGGTCGATGAAATCTACTGCTGTGTGCCCTACCTCGATGCGCAAGATGTTCGTAGTATCATTGAGTTTGGGGAGCAGCACCAAAAGCGCGTAAAAATTATCACCGATTACCGAAGCTTTTACGCCAAAGGCATAACGCTGGAGCGCTACGGCACTATCCCCATCCTCAACATCACTCCCGATCCCATTGAGGATATCAAGGCCATCGCGATCAAACGGCTCTTTGACTTTTCGTTTGCGTTGATCGTTTTGGCGCTTGGATCACCGGTATTTCTGATCACCGCCCTGGCGACAAAGCTCACCTCGCGCGGCCCGATTTTATTTGCGCAGGAGCGCGTTGGCAGAAACGGATCTCCTTTCTATATCTACAAGTTCCGCAGTATGTACCTCGATTCAGAGCAGGGAGGGCCACAGCTGGCTTGCAATGGCGACCCGCGGATTACCCCCTGGGGTCGGTTTATGCGCAAGATCCGGCTGGATGAAATTCCCCAGTTCTACAACGTGCTGATTGGTGATATGTCTATCGTGGGTCCCCGGCCCGAGCGGCAGCACTACATCGACCAGATCATGGCTAAGGCGCCCAACTACCGCTATTTGCAGTACGTGAAGCCCGGCATCACCTCCATCGGACAAGTTAAGTTTGGCTACGCCGAGAACATTGACGAGATGGTGAAGCGTATGCGTTACGACATCCTCTACCTGCGCAATAGCTCGCTGGTGCTAGACGTAAAGATCATTATGCTCACCATCATGGTGGTGCTGAAGGCCGAAGGTAAATAGCTTTCTCATCGCGTGAATGCTTAGTTCGTGGGTGCTATCCTTGGTAAGACCTTGGCCTACCTAAAACAAGCAGATGATCATCTTAGCAACCGCTACGGTTTAATCAGGAAACCAGCCAACAACCCCCCCAGAATGATCACCGGAGCGGGGACTTTAGTGAACTTGAGCAGTGCTACGGTTCCCACCACAAATCCCACGTTAAGCAAGCTCATTTCCAGCGGTTCGAACAACAGAAATGCCGCCGCGACCACCATGCCCGAGCTAGCCGCTAAGATTCCCTTCCAGCGAAGCTTTGATCACGCGGTACTTCTTGAGTGAATCCCAGAAGCGCAGCAGAAAGAAGATCAGGAAGGTGCCGGGCAGAAAGATGCCCAATGATGCCACAAAGGCACCCAAAATTTCCCCACCAATGCCCTCCGACCGCATCGATAGCGACCCAATGTAGGCGCTGAACGAAAATACCGGTCCCGGCACCGCCTGCACCACCGCGTAGCCGGTTAGAAACTCCTCCGAGGTCAGGTAGTGCTTAAAATCTACGAACTCCGTATAGAGCAACGGAATCAGCACCTGCCCCCCGCCGAAGATCAGGCTACCGTTCCGGTAGAAGTTCTCAAACAACAGCACCGGCACCGCCCGGCTAAATCCGGTAGCCAGGGCGGCAGCCAGGAAGATGCCAATCCACAGCGTGAGGTTGCCCCACTTCACCACAATCTTTTCCTTTTCTTCCGGGAGCAGTTTCTTATAATTGATGGCCGTGACAAACCCGGCAATCAGCAGCAGCAACGGAAAGATAAACGGCTTTCGCACGAAGTACGACACCACCGCCGCCACCAGCAGAATAACCACTCCCATTTTGGTATCAACGGATTTCTGACTGATCGTATAGGCTCCGTAGGCCACAAAGCCCACCGCCATGGGTTGAATGAAACGCGTGAAGGCCAACGAAAGCTCTTGCTCCTGCAAATTAGACAGCGTGATCGCCACCGCCGTCATGATGCTCACCGCTGGCAGCATCCACACCAGCAGCGTCAGAAAGGCCAGCTTCGGCCCTCCGATGCGGTAGCCGATGGCCGTGATCATTTGCGTAGAGGTGGGGCCAGGCAGAATCTGGCACAGCGCGTGTAGTTCGATCAGGTCCTTCTCGCTCAGGTAGCGTCGGCGTTCCACCATCATCTTGAGTAGCAGCGTCAGGTGCGCCTGGGGTCCGCCGAACGCGCTGATGGTGAGCAAAAACACATCGCGTAAGAAAATGACGTAGCGCACCCGTCTCACCGAAGTGAAGAGTCCCTGATAATACCATACCTTGCGTCGGCGACGATCCAAGCGGGTGGAGTTAGCGGTGGTTACTGCTTCAGACCAATCTCACGCAAACGTTCTTCCAGAAACTCTCCGGCCGTCGTGTCCTCATACTGCTTGGGATGCTCAGCATCCACGCAACTGTCCAGACACGCCAGGTTGGTGTCGGCGCGGGGGTGCATGAAGAAGGGAATGGAGTAGCGCGGCTGCTTCATCTTTTCTCGCGGAGGGTTCACCACCCGGTGGATGGTGGAGGTGAGTCGGTCGTTGGTGAGGCGCGCCAGCATGTCGCCCACGTTGACCACAATTTGCTCGGGCAGTGCCGTGATGGGCACCCAGGCACCGTCGCGCCGCTGCACCTCCAGCCCTTCGGCACTCGCGCCCATCAGCAGGGTGATCAGGTTGATATCGCCGTGCTCGGCAGCGCGCACCGCATCGTCGGGCACGGCCTCGGGGTTGGCAATGGGGTAGTAGTGAATGGCCCGGATGATGCTGTTGCCGTGGCGTACCCGTGTATCGAAGTAGTGCTCGTCCAGGTTCAGGTAGCGCGCAATGGCTTGCAGCAGCACCTGCCCGGTGCCCTCCAGCGTTTGGTAAGCCTCGGTGGCGGTTGCTTCCAATTCGGGTACCTCGGCGGGCCATACGTTGTCAGGATACTTCAACGCATCAGCATCCGCTCCCGCATCCACCTGACCAATTTGATAAAATTCTTTTAGGTCGGCGGCGGTTTGCCCCTTGGCGTGTTCTTTTCCGGGCGAAGTGTAGCCCCGCTGCCCGTGCAGGGCCGGAATCTCGTACTGCTGCTTCACCTCCGGGGGAAGGGCGAAGAATTCCTGAACGCTGCCGTATAACTGCTGCGTAAGTTGGTCGGACAAGCCGTGGTTCTTGATGGCCACGAAGCCAATGTGCGTAAAAGCATCGCCCAGCGCCTGCACGAACGCCGCTTGTTGGGCCGGGTCTGCGGTTCTGAAATCGTTCAGGTCGAGGCTGGGAATGGTTTCAAATAATGTATCGTTCATGCTTAACATATTTGCGGGTAGACAGTTAGGGTACGTATAAACTAACCTTAGTTTCACCACAAATCAAACGATAACTGCGTACTTATGAAAACTTTATTCAACCTTCTGGCTGCCACCTTCCTGCTGAGCACCTTCTCTGCCTGCACTACCACCAGCACCACCGAAACCGAAGCAATCACCGATCTGGAGCCAGAAGCAGCGCCCATCACCCTTTCGGCCGCACCCAACTCGCCCGACTACGCCGATGCCATGCTGGAGTTCATTGCTCCGGCTGAAGGCGAAACTCTGCCTTCGGGCGATTCGGTAGGCTTTTCCTACAACGTCACCAACTACGAACTGGGGGTAGTCACCCAGGATGCCAATCAAAAACCACTGGCCAACTCGGCCAAGGGGCAGCACGTGCACCTCATTCTTAACAACGAACCCTACCACGCTATCTACGAGCCCGAAGGCTTCAAGCTGGCCCTGGACGACGGACACTACGTGGCCATCTCGTTTCTGTCGCGCTCGTACCACGAAAGCGTGAAGAACCCCGAAGCCTATAAGGTAAACCAGTTCACCGTGGGCGACGACGAAGGAGAAGACGTTGACCTGTCGGCCCCTATGCTGTTCTACAGCCGCCCCAAGGGCACCTACACCGGTAACGATACCGAAAAGGTGCTGTTCGACTTTTACCTGGTCAACACCGAGATCGGACCCGGAGGCAATCAGGTGCGCGTCACGGTGAACGGTGATACCACCATGATGGTGGACCAATGGAAGCCCTACGTGCTGGAAGGCCTGCCGATGGGCGACAATACCGTAAAAATTGAATTGCTAGATAGCGACGGTAATCTGATCGATAGTCCGATCAACAGCGAAGAGCGTACCTTCACGCTGGAAGCCGGTAGCGGCGTATAATTTATTCGGGGCACTCGTTGCCCCGGTTATAATTTGACCATGAACCGTATTTCTCCTTCTTCCTTACTGTGGCGTACCGCTGGTTTGGCCGCGCTAACCGGGGCGCGCTCCATGATGGGACCCGCACTTCTGAGTCGTCAGTTGCGCAAGCACCCTTCGCGCCGCCTGGGTCGGTCGCGTCTGGCCTTGATGCAGTCGTCCCGCACGGCAAACGTGCTCACCCTGCTGGCCGCGGGCGAACTGATCGGCGATAAGTTGCCCAGCGCGCCGGACCGAATCAGTCCTACCGCCCTCGCCGGACGCGCACTATCGGGAGCGGTGATCGGGGCTACACTTTCTACCCAACTGCGCCAATCCCGGCGAACGGGCGCGGCGGTTGGTGTGATTAGTGCTGTGGCCGGAGCCTACACCACCTTTCACCTGCGCAAGCGACTGGGACAGACCACCGGCTTTCCCGATCCCGTGTGGGCTGTATTAGAAGATGGATTAGTGATTGCCGCCGGGCGGCGGTTACTGCGCTAAAGGCGCCTATTCAGGTGGATACCTTAAGTTCTTCGAGCTGACTTTGCAGCCGCTGGATAGCCAGTTGAAGCAGTCGCTTGTCTAGCGGACGAGACAAAGTAGCGTATTGTTCCCATTCCGCGTCGGTAAAGTGTCCGATAATCACTCCCTTCAGGGTATTGCGCAGCGTAGCATCTTTCTGCACAGCTTGCTGCACGTAGGTCGGCCGCTGCGGTTCCGGCAACTGATAAAACTCATTCTTGCGACGCTGAATGTACTGCCGAAAGAGCGCCAGCAGCAGTGGATTCTGCAATTTCAGTATCGGACGCAGCGTCTCGTTCTGAAACCGCTCCTCGTCGGATATCTTATCGGTAATCAGCGCTGCTGGATTAGCCGGGCGCAGAACTAGTAGTTGTTCGTCGCGGTGGTTCATTTATAGGTCTAACTTCTCTAATTCTCTTTCCGAATAGAAGACCGGAAGTAAGAAATATCAAACCCTCTGGAGCGCTTGCAGCGCGTGACTTGTTAGGAAATACATTATTGTATCACATTGGCAATTTCACCGGCCAGCCATAGACACTCGCCAGCAGAAGAGTAAGCAAAACTCGCATAAAGGAAGTTTAGCTCGATTTTCTTGATCCGGATGCGCCCAGGCTGGATCACGGACAACGCAAGTTGTCGCTCGTACCATAGATGATAGTTCTGGCGAAGCCCGCTGACCACGTCTTTAGCAAAGTTGCCCAGGTGCTCACACACGTGAAAGAAGTCTAGGATCTGAGTGGCCTCACTGTAATTTTCTTTCATCCAGTTGCGCATCCATATCGCACCGTCAGTGATAAATACTAATGAGCGATCTGCCCGACGCCCTTCCTGGATCAACACCTCGTACTTGCTGGTAAACTCGGTAAAGTGACCTAGACTTGCCGCGTATTCACTTTTAACAATATTATTGCCACGACACTCATTGTCAGTTACTTGACAATCTGACTTGAGAAAAGTCCGCCCCAACTTGACCTCTTGCCAATCAGCATCCGAGAAAATGAACCCCCCATCAAACTGACAGTAAAGCACATCCTGGTCCGGGGCAGAAGGAACATCTTGCCCGGCTAACTTTGCCTGTTCTTCTATGGCCGCTTTGCGTTGATCAGCATCATACAACGATTCACCGAGCAACGCACCGTAGCCCGCGACGGTGAGTCACAACGGAATGTCAGCTAGTTCAGAGTAGCTCGCTGGCTTGTTGTTATTAAATGACGCGTAGGCCCCTTGCAGATCAATTTTGCGGATAACTTTCGCCCGTCTGCCGAACCACGTAGTCATCAAAGAAACTGACCTGAATGGCTAAGTCTTCAAGATCTCTCTCTGAGTAGTTTTCGGTGAGCAAAGGATCAGTTCTACGTGAACGGGTTCCTCTGATAACTGAGTGCGCTAACTCAGCACTTGTTTCTATCCGTATACAATTTTAGCTTCTTCAATAATTGGTACTCCTCTGGCGCACGCTTGTAGTGCGCGACTTAGTTTCGTTAGAAATAAACTTCAAAGGGGAGTCACGTCGTTGTGTTACCCGCATTAGCAATCTCACCGGCCCATCGGAAACGTACGCCAGACGAGTAATGAACCCCCAAGATAGGAAACCAAACGCAATGTTGCCAATCCACTCGCCCAGGTAATAGCGCGTGCGATGCTCAGTTTTACCTCACTTCTGCACCAAACACACCCGGATGCCGAAGACCTCTAGCCGCTTCGGTTCGGTCCTCCAGCATCTGGTAAATGAACGTCTGATGAGAAGAGTAAAGCAATAGAAGATGTCGGAAGGGAGCTTTGACCTAATAAACTTATCTGTCAACACGCCTAGAGTTATTTTTTCGCTTATACTAAATTTTTATATCTAGCGCGTCCAACCAAAACAACCCTTCTCACGCAGTGTTAAACAGGGTAAATTCTAAATGATTATCTACTCGTAAAACGAACACAAATTTTTTGAACTATGCGTACTTTAAAGTGTAAAAATCGACTCATATATTTAATTCACTCGCTGTTTTTCGGTTTGCTAATGGGTCTTTCCGTAACTTCTTGGGCGCAAACCCAGCAAGAAGACGTTGAGGCCGCCACTAATCCGGCGGGCCAGGTGGCTGACGAAATCCCTGACGACGCCCAGAGCATCACCGAAGGGCAAACGTTGTTTAGCCAGCACTGCAACGTTTGCCACGGAGTGGGTAAGCAGATCATCGGACCCGCGCTGGCGAGCGTCCACAACCGTCGCCCCATTGATTGGTTGGTTCGATTTATTCAGAACTCTCAGCACGTCATCATCGACGAGGAAGACGAATATGCGCAGCACTTGTATAATCAGTATAACCAGCAGGTGATGCCTAACTTCGAGTTTCTGTCGCGGGGTGAAATTCTCAATATCCTGGCTTATATTAAAGTAGAATCGTCGGCTAATACGGCAGGAGTAAGCAGTGTGTCGGAAACGAACGGCAAACATTACCGAAGATGCCCCCTCTGATGATGCCGTCGCTAATTCTTCTCTGGGCCCCGACCGCGGTGGTACCAGTATCACCACCATTGTGTTGGTCGGGGCGGTTTTGCTACTGTTGCTGGTGGTCATCGTGTTAGCCGCCCGCGGACGAACCAAATCCGAAGCGTAGTTGATTGATGGGTCGTTACCGGATAGCAATATCAGACACTTGGTCAGCCAGCCAGCTGCGGCAGTCTTCAAAGCAAGTCGCGCTCACTTCGTGGCCCATCGGATACTCCCGGTAGGTCATGTTGAGTTGAAGCGACCTGTAAGTACTGATGTGTGGTGCGCCCCAGGAAAACCGGGAGCACCCGATCATTGATGCCGTGCGTAGCAAAGATGGGAAGTTTCTTTAGCGTTTCGTCCGCTACGGCGGGCAAATCCGGAGTTTTGATAACGTATCCGCTCATCGCCAGCACTCCGCTCACGAGGGTGGGGTGGGTAAGGGCGGTGAGGTAGCTCATAATCGCTCCCTGACTAAATCCCGCCAGGTAAATTCGGGAGGGACGATATGCTTCCCGGACTTCTTGCAGGAAAGATACTAGCGTTTGCCGCGCCTCGGCCAACTGCACTGCGTTGGGCCGGGGCACCGGCTGATCAAATAGGATATCAAACCAGGCAAATCCACCGTAGGCGTACGAACGGGGAGCCCGCACGCTCAGAATACGGTACCGAGGGTCCAGGTGCGGAGCGAACGAGAACAAATCGTTTTCGTTGCTTCCCAAACCATGCAATAAAATCAGTAGCGGTGCCGGTCCGTCCAGTTGGGCGGTCGGGGCCCGTTCTACCAATTTGAGGGAATGATTCATAAGTTCAGCCAGCTATTTTGGGTAATTAGCGGATAAGATGCGTAAATTTATCGCTTGTCTGTTTGTCTCAAAAGCAATCTGCCCTGCTTTTGTTTAACCTAACCAACCCCAGCCAATGCAACCTCTACAACTCGGTATTCTAGGAGTATCTAATTTCTTTCGCAAGCGCATTGCTATTCCCATTCCCACCTCGCCCCTGATCAATGTGGTGGCCATCGCCTCACGGTCCGAAGAGAAAGCTCAACAAGCCGCTCAGGAATACGACATTGCGCGGGCCTACGGATCGTACGATGATCTGCTAAATGATTCACAGGTGGAAGCCGTCTACATTTCGTTGCCCAACCACCGGCACGCCGAGTGGATCAAGCGCGCCGCGGATGCCGGTAAGCACGTGATCTGCGAAAAACCGCTAGCGCTCAACGCCAAGGAGGCGCAAGACTGTCTGGACTACGCCGCCAATAAAGGAATCACTGTGATGGAGGCGTTTATGTACCGACTGCATCCGCAGTGGCTCCACGTGCGGGACATCATCCGCCAACGTGAGATCGGAAGTATTCACCTGATAGAAACTTTCTTCGGCTACAACAATACCGATCCATCCAATATTCGTAACCAACCCGATACCGGGGGCGGGGCGCTGCTCGAACGTCGGGTGCTACGCCGTGTCGGCCAGTCGGTTTCTCATCGCCCGCGAACCCCAACGCGTGATCAGTCTGGCCCAGGTAGACGACAACTTCGGTACCGACGTGCTCTTCACCGGGATGCTTGACTTCGGCGGGGCGCGCGCCACCTTCACCGTGGCTACGCAGACGTTTCCTTACCAGCGGGTGGTGGTGCACGGCTCCAGCGGAGTGATCTCGCTTACCATTCCCTTCAACGCCCACGCCGACACCGACGCGGAAGTGATCGTGACCACCCGGGTGGGAACGCGCGAGGTGTATCTTCCGGCTGAAGATCAGTACATTCTGGAATTTGAAGCCTTCGCCGAGGCGATAAGAAACCAAGAGACTCCCCCCATCTCGCCTACCGACACCGTCAACAACATGAAGGTGCTCGACGCCCTCACCAAGTCGCACCAAACGGGGCAGTGGGAATCAGTTTAACTGATGCCCGCTATCGACCGCTAACCGAATCATTTACTTTCAGGAGGTGGTTCCAGCATCTGCAGCAGGAGTTGGTCCAGTTGCGGATTGATTCGCGCTTGCTGGGGGTCGGCAATGTTGATAAAGTGCACTTCGGCTGAGGATGTGGCCCGGCCCTTCTAAAGCGGTGTTGCCGTTGAGATAGATCGTGCACCCGAGGGTATAGCAAAATGCCCCGCTCGGCCTCGAACAACTGGTTGTAGACGTAAATCTGGTGCAAGTCTTCGGCCGAAGGGCGCGCTTGTACCAATACTTTCCACTTGGTGTCTACTACCACATTCTTCTGGCCTTCCGAAAACTTTACCAAAATATCCGGACGGGCTTTGGTCGTTCCCCACAGTGACTGGGTGGTTTGTCGGTGAACGCTAAACCCGTGCGCGGTCGACAATCGCTGAAGCCGTCGGTACACGAACTCCTCGAATAGCCGATTCATATCCAGCATAAAGGCAAACCCCTGGTGGGTGTTTCCCTGATAAACGTGCGAAAAACTGGCCGCCAAAATTTGCTGGGCGGCGGTCACGGCCGTACGGTACCGCTCCGTATGACGGTCAAAAGTTATTCTGGCCGACGCTAATCTTTCTGATGACGCATCAGAGACCGGCGCTAACGAGAGCAGCAGGTGGCGCGTTCGCTGCTTTATGGACGGGTTGGACGAAGCGTTGGCTACCACCCGTAGGGCTTTCTTGAGCAGTTGATGCAAGGGATGGTCAATGCTATGAACCGCGTGCTCCACGAAAAATCGCTCCTGGTGCACCGCGTTGCGCCGAACCTGCTGCGCAAATCGCAGTCGCCCCTTGGCGGCAAAGCAGTTTTCGGCCACCGACTGATACTGTTTGATCAAACCCTGCCGGAGCAACCGCTCCATCTGGTTAAGAAAGTCCAGCAGATACACCTCCAGCAACGAGTCGGCCCGAAAGCTGGGCGTCGCCACCGCCGCATGGTTCACGGATAGCGAAGCGCAAGTGGCGACCATATCAATCAGCAACCGCCGCCATACGGCGGGCACCGGATGTGCATCGGCCTTCGGTAATACTTCGAGGGTGAAATTCGGGGTTTTGAGCACTCCAACGTAGTGCGAAAGCTTGATGCCCCGGTGGGTCAGGGTGTAGTAGGGCCGGGGAAGCTGCGGATGCAGCTGCACCAGTACTTGCCAGCGTGCCTCGGTAAACGGCACCCCTTCGGGAGCATCGCCCAGGCGAAGCAACTGATGCTCAAAGACAGTAATGACCGGGGGACGCTATCACGCATAGATCGCCCGGATAGCGTCCACTAATTCAGCATCGGTCAGCGAACGAACTTGGTAGGACTTCTTGGGCGTCCTCTCCCAATCCGCTTCGGGCTCCGACACCGCAAAGAAACGATCGTTGGGCACAGAGGGAGCATCTTCCGAGAAGAAGGCACTTCCTACCACTAGAATCACTTTGTCTGTTTCGCCGAAGAAGTATTCTTGCAGCAGCGGAATGATCTTCCGAAAGAAAACGGTGCGCAGCTCGTCCAGCGGACGGGGGGCCGTGCCCACCGATATCAAGTAGCCGTGGCCGATTTGGTGCTCGGCATCCAGCAGGGCTGCCAACCGGCGGTTCATCGTGCGCAGCAATTTCCCTAAGTCGATTTCTCTATCCGAAGAAGGCTGGCGGTACGAAACTACCGGTTCGGCCGCCTGCGGCAGTTCAACGCTAGTCTGAGTGGGTTGAGTAGTGGCGAGGTTACGTTAATCTTAGGAAGTAACGCCGGGTCGGGTTCCACTGCCTCAAACACGAAGCGTCGCCGTAGTGCGGTGTCCAACGCCTCCAGGCTCCGGTCGGCGGTGTTCATCGTGCCCACCAGGTAAAGGTTAGGCGGCACCGAGAAGGGTTCGCGCGAATAGGGGAGTACCGTTTGCAAGGCCTCCGCCTCCCCGGCGCGTTTGTCGTCTTCAATTAGGGCGATTAGTTCTCCCAGAATGGCCGCCACGTTGCCCCGGTTGATCTCATCAATCACCAACACAAAATTGCCCGCCGTGGCCCGGTCTTCCGGAGTCAGCGTGTCGTAATCCAGGTTGTGCACGTCGCGCTTCATGGTTTGGTAGCGGACGGCATCGTAGTGCATTTGGCCCTCTAGCAGGTGGTGGTACGATTGGTTGCGCGTGGCTTCGTAGTGCTTCAGCCGGTTGAAGACCGCCCAGGCCACCGAGGCGTTTCCCCGCAGGGCGGTAGGCATATCGCGGCGCAGGTTGCCAATCGCCTCGGCCGACTCAAACTTCCGATATAGGGTGGCCAAACTTTTTTTGGTGATGGCGTATTCTTTGGTGCCCCGTTCCGCTTTGAGGACCAGCGTGTGGTTGGTGTTGATGTTCACCAGGTAGAAGGGCTTGCCGGTCTTGCTTTCAAAAAGCGTCTCCGAAGCCTCATCGGCCCCGGTGCGTTGCAGGTAGTCAACAAACTCAAAGAACAAGGCCTCGAAGTGGTGGCGGGTGGGGGGAGAGGTTGCCAGGGTGTTGTTCTGCTGCGCCAGATAAAGGGAGTGTGCGGCCCGTACGCACAACTGCTTGAAGATGCCGTCTTCCACTGCGTACGATAGCGTCTGCTGCTCAGTGCTGCGGGGTTTGATTCCCTCCACAAAATCCTCGTACGACAACGAAGGGTGAAACACCGTGAAGGCCATCCGTCCGTTGCGCCGGTGCTCATCTAAGCGCTTGCGCAGCAGTAACCGGGTGGGGTAGGTTTGCTCGAGTTCGGCGGCCGAAAGCTGCTCAATAAGCTGTACGGCCAACGCGGAGGAGCGGTAGGTTTTGCCGGTTCCCGGGGGACCGTAAAGAATAAGGTTACGTGACTTCGTCATTGAAGTGCTTCCGAATGGTAGTGCTACGTCTGCTGCGATTAATTGTCGCGCTGGATGTCCTGACCAAAGTGCGTTTCGAGTACCTGGTCCACCATTTTGGCGGTCAGAGGTTTGTTTAAGAAGCCTTGATTGGGTAGATCGTCCAGGCGCTTCAGATCGTTAGGATTGAGCGAAGTGGTGAGCATCACCACAACGACTGATTGTTTGTTGTCCATTTCCAGCTTGTCGTAGGCCTCCAGGAACTCAAACCCATTCATCACGGGCATGTTGATGTTGAGCAGCACCAGGGTGGGGCAGCCCCGTTCGGCACACTGGCTTTTGATCAAAACAAGTGCTTCTTCACCATTGGTGGCCGTGAGAATCTGGTCGGCTACTTTCATGTCTTCCAGCAATATCTGGTTCACGAAATTGGTGGTTTCGTCGTCGTCTACCAGCAGGATAGATGAAACTTTACGCATCAGCGGTGGTTGGTTGTCGTTTAAAATATACCTGAAAGGTTGATCCTTCGTTCAGCGCACTGCTCACCTCAATCTTGCCTCCGGCGTTTTCTACAATCTTCTTCACCATATACAGGCCAATGCCGGTGCCCTCCACGTGGTCATGAAAACGTTTGAACATTCCAAATAGTTGATCGCGCCGCTTCGGGTCCATGCCCAGCCCGTTGTCCATGATAGTGAGCAGGTCGTGCTTCAAGGTTCTTTGGCTGCGAATCAGCACCGTGGGCACCCGGTCGGAAGATCGGTATTTGATAGCGTTGGATAGCAAGTTATACACCACCGACCGCAGGTTCTTCTTCGAAAAGTAGACCGCGGGACAATCGGCCAGGTCCACCGTGAGCTGAACGCCCGACGAACGAATGAGCGGTTCCAGATCCAGCCGCACTTCCCGCACCACTTCCGCCAGGTTGATCTCTACCGAAGGTTCGCTGTTGTCTTTCTGAAGTTTCACCACCTCGGTGAGGTTGCCAATGGTTCGCTTGAAACGCTCCACCGACTGCTGCATCATGTCGGTGATGCGTTGCGTGCGGTCATCTTCTAAACTGTCGGGCGACAGGGTGCGTAACAGGGCCGCCAGCAGGGCTTCGATGTTCGAGATGGGCGCCTTCAGGTCGTGAGAAGCCGTGTAGATAAAGTTATCAAGGTCGGTGTTGGTCCGGGTGAGTTCGTCGTTCTTGCGCTGTAGGTCCTGTTCGGACTGTTTGCGGTGGGTGATGTCGCGGGTGGAACCGGCCACGGCCACCACCTCTTGCTGCGCGTTGCGTATTGGCTGAAAGATGTACTCGTAGTACCCCAACTGGCCCGACGGATCGGTGAAGGGGGTTTCGTCGGTAAGCGGTTGCCCCGTGGTGACCACCCGCGCAACGTCATCCGCCAAACGCTCGGCGATATCGGCCGGATACGGCAGTTCGTAAAAACTTTTTCCCACTATCTGGTTCAGGCTGATCTGTAGCAGATCAAGCAGGCGTTGGTTGGCGTAGGTGAACCGTCCCTGCGGATCAAAGGTATACACAAAATCTTGCAGGGCGGCCAGGGTAGCATCAAAGGTTTGAGCCTGCTGCTTCACCTGCTTGGTACGCTGCGCCACGCGCTCTTCCAGCGCACTATTGAATCGCTCAAGGGTTCTTCGGGAGGATTCCAGTTCTTCATTGGTGGCGCGCAACTCTTCGTTAGTGGCGGCCAATGATTCGTTTAACTCTTGCTCTTTTTGTCGGCTTTCCTCCGCCTGCTGCCGACTCTCTACCTGTTCGGTGACGTCGATGGCCACGTTGACCACCCCAATAATTTTTTGCTGCTCATCGTAGAGGGGCTGGTACACAAAGTTGTAGTAGGTGGTTTTCAGTTGCCCATCGCGAAGCAGCTGAGCGGGCACCTCAACGCCGTGGTAAGGAACTCCTGTTGTTAATACTTCCTGAATCAAGGCCTCAAAGCCCTGACCTTCTAGCTCGGGCACGGCCTCCAGGAGCGGACGGCCCACGATATCCTCAGCCGGATGGCCCAACATAGAGCACATCAGCTGGTTGGCGGAGGCTACTATCTGATCAGCCCCCTGGTACAAACACAACGCCACCGGCGACTGGTCCAGCAGGTTTTGAAGAAGCGTGAGCTGCTGTTCGGTCTGATCCTGCCGCTCCCTTTCCCGCTTCTCAAGCACCTTTAAGCGGGCTTCGTTGGCCACCTCTTCGGTCACGTCGCGCACGCGCTGGATAATGTACTGAATCTGCCCCCCCTCATCAAGCACTGGAATGTTATGGCCTTGCCAATAACGAACGGTAGAAGCGCCCTTGCTATCCGAAGTCGGTAGGTCGTAGCGGAGACGATCCGTCTGGTGCGGCGCCCGAGTGGTTAACACCTGCTGTAGAGATGCTTTTACCACCCCAATCTCATGTTCAGTAGAAGAATCCGGAAAGACATCAAAGATCGGTCGGCCCACCATAGTATCAAGGGACACGCCGGTAGCCTGCTGATACCGGCGGTTGGCAAACAGCACCATCAAATCCGGTGAAAGAATGACGAGTGAGTCAGGTAATGCTTCAAATACCTGCCGAAGGTGCGGTGAGATTGAGCGGTTCAATACTGATCCTGTGAAAATGAGAAAAAAAATGTATGGCAAAGATATAGTTTTATCCCAAATCATAAACTTCCAAGAAGATTCTTACTGACCACTAGCTCCTCGGCGCTTTGTCTATGAGCAAAAGCGATAGGCAGTAGTAAAAAGTGGTCGAAACAACAAGATGTTTTCTAATGTAACGTACCCCGGAAGCTCAGGAAACCTAATAAATAGTAACACAAAGCGAGTTTAGCGAGCGTACAAGGCCAAATATCATGTAAGTATTTATCGTCGGACGAATCCTCCCGGTGATGCCGCCTACTGGATTCCTCGCTGGGAGGCCCCTCCCGATGAAGCCGCCTACCAGATTTATCGTCGGGAGGCCCCTCCCAATGAGGCCGCGCAATGGATTTGTTGGCGAGAAGACCCTCCCAACCGAACGTATTCTGGGAGAAACAAGGCCGGGAGGCCCCCCCCGGTTAACGAATATGTCGCTAAAGAACAATGGCTGAGCTAGTCGCGCTGCATCGCAACACTTTGAAAACTCTGCTTTTTCCGGCATATTGGGCGCTGGTCCCAATAAAACCTTCCTATGTCATCTTTTAGCCAAACAATCGTACGTTCCCTATTGCTCATTACGCTCCTTGCTATCGTTCGCTGCACGCAGCAGGGAATGAAAGAAGTGCCATTGGACCCACTGGTGGGGGTGATTGCCGACAGCGCGATGGTGGTGAGCGCCCACCCGCTGGCCTCGCAAGTGGGAGTAGACATTTTGCGGCAGGGGGGCAACGCGGTGGATGCCGCCATTGGGGTGCAGTATGCCCTGGCGGTGGTTTTTCCGGTGGCGGGCAACATTGGGGGCGGTGGCTTTATGGTGATCCGCGAGGCCGAGGGACGCACCGACTGCCTCGACTACCGGGAGAAGGCTCCCCTGGCCGCAGGACGCGATATGTACCTGGACGATGAAGACAACGTGATCGAAGACCTGAGCACGCGGGGACACCTGGCCGCCGGAGTGCCGGGCAGCGTGGATGGCATGTTTCGGGCGCACGAAAAGTATGGCTCGCTGCCGATGGAGCAACTCATCCAGCCCGCCATCGACCTGGCCGCCAACGGCTTTGTGCTCACCGAAAAAGAGGCCGACAACCTGAACGGCAACCAGGAAAACTTTGTCCAGTATAACCCCGTGCCCCCCAACTTTCTGCTCAAGGAAGCGGGCTGGCAGGCGGGCGATACCATCGTGATGACCGACCTGGCCCGAACGCTCACGCTGATCCGCGACCAGGGGCGGGACGGTTTCTACGCCGGAGAGACGGCGGAGAAGATCGTGGCCGAGATGGAGCGGGGTGGCGGCATTATTTCGCTCGAAGATTTGGAAGCCTACGAGGCGAAGTTCCGGCAGCCGGTGGTGGCGCAGTACGATAGCTTCCGGATTATCTCCATGCCGCCGCCCTCCAGCGGAGGGATCGCGCTGGCGCAGCTCCTCAACAGCGTAGAACCCTATCCCATCGCCGAGATGGGCCACAACACTGCCCCCACGGTGCACCTGATGGCCGAGGCCGAGCGCCGCGTCTACGCTGACCGCGCCACCCACCTAGGCGACCCCGATTTCTACGCGGTGCCCCAGGCCAAATTACTGGAGAAAGCGTACAGTACCGCCCGCATGAAAACCTTTCTAACCGACGAAGCGACGCCCTCCTCGGCGGTGTCGGCGGGCAGTCCGGCCCCGGTAGAGTCGAGCGAAACCACCCACTTCTCGGTGGTAGACGCCGCGGGCAATGCCGTGTCGGTAACCACCACCCTCAACGGCGGCTACGGCTCCAAGGTGGTGGTGGCCGGAGCCGGGTTTCTGCTCAACAACGAGATGGACGACTTCAGCATCAAGCCCGGTTTTCCCAATATGTTCGGGCTGGTGGGCGGCGAAGCCAACGCCATCGCTCCCGAAAAACGCATGCTCAGCTCCATGACGCCGACCATCGTCGAGAAGAACGGAGACCTCTACATGGTGGTGGGCACTCCGGGCGGCTCCACCATCATCACTTCGGTGTTTCAGACGATCTTGAATGTGACGGAGCACGGCATGGGCATGCAGGCGGCCGTCACCGCCCGGCGCTTTCATCACCAGTGGCTTCCTGATACCATCTTCACCGAGGACGAAGCATTCACCCCGGAGGTAACGCAGGAGCTGGAAGCGATGGGGCACACCGTGCTGGCGCGGGGTAACATCGGGCGGGTAGATGCCATCCTGGTGCTGCCCGGTGGCAACCTAGAGGGCGGCGCCGACCCCCGCGGCGACGACACGGCGGTGGGGTACTGAGGTTTATAATAAGTGTCAATTATTCCCTGGAAAACACTATCTTTAAACTCGCATCAGTTGAACAAATCATGACTCTAGCAGACAAAAAGGTTGAGTTAATAGAATGGCTGGCTCGTCTACAAGATCAGACACTTATAGACAAGGTTGAGCAGTTGAAACGGCAAGCGATGAGCGAAGCCTATCAGGCTAGTTTAAAACCTATGACTTCTGAGCAATACAAAGCTCGTTTAGACCAAGCGGAAGACGATTATCGAAAAGGCCGAATTACCTCACAAAAAGACTTTGAGGAAGAAGCTGAATATTTGATACCCGGCAAAACCCTACGAAATTAAAAGTGTAATCTCCTCCACATTGAATTTCACTTCAGCTTTAGTAGCTACCCCCTGATCTTCACCACCTTGCCGGTTTTGTCAGCCTCCATAATGGCGTTCACGATGCGGATGTCCTTAAGGCCTTCGATGCCCGGCACCAGCACCGGGGTGTCATTGATGATCGCCAGGGCGTCATTGTCCATCTGACGGGCCTGTTGGTTGTTGATCGGTTTGTCCAACTGCTTGCCGTCGCTCGTCTTTCCCTGCACTCCCGTATACGACTGCATGGGGCTGAGTTGGTACCAACCGTCGGCGGCGTTTACCCGAAGCAAATTCACCTTTTCTACGTTGCTGGTTTTGGCATCGCCCAGAATACCGTTCGGAAACGCCAGTTGGTAGGTGGTGGTGGTGTCTACTTCCAGATTGTCCGGAATCGTCCGTTGGGCCGAGCGCACCTCGGTGGGTTCCAGTCCCGTGGCGTAGCGCAGTCCGTTGATGGTGTACACTCCCATATCGTAGAGCGCTCCGCCCCCCAGTGCCGGGTTGGCCCGCCAGCCGGTGGGGCCACTGCCCGCAAAACCCGCCTCCGAAATCACGTTCTGGATGGCCCCGTAGGGTTTGGTCTGGGCGTACTTGATCACCGTCTGCGTATTAGGCTCGTGCTGCATGCGGTAACCAATGGATAATTTCACCTTGTTTTTGTCGCAGGCATCCATGATGCGCTGGCATTCGTTCACGTCCATCGCCATCGGCTTTTCGCACCACACGTGCTTGCCCGCTTCGGCCGCGGCCACGCTAAACCGTTCGTGGGTGCCGGTGGGCGTCACCACGTATACTATATCTATGTCGTCGTTGTTGGCAATGGTATCCAGGTTGTCGTAGTTGTAGACGTTGGCATCGGCAATGCCGTACTTCTTCTGCCACACCGGAATCTTCTCCGGGCTGCCGGTAACAATCCCGCGCAGTTCACAGTGTTCGGTCAGTTGCAGCGCGGGGGCCAGCAGGTCGCCACTGTAGTAGCCGAGTCCGAGCAGGGCTACGCCCAGGGGTTTAGATTGGCGGGTGCTGGCCAGCAGGGGCAGTTGAGAAAATAGGCCTAATGAGGCGGTGGCTTGGGCGGAGCGCTGCAAGAAGCGTCGTCGGTTGTGATTCATGGGTAGCTGGTTAAGAACAAAAAAAAAGAGAGACCGTTAAGGTACGAGATTTAAAAACCAATGTCGAACCCAACCAGCATGAAACTAGATATCTTAGCCCTGGCCGCCCATCCTGACGACACCGAATTGGGCTGCTCAGGCACCATTGCCGCCCACGTGGCGGCGGGCAAGCAGGTGGGAATCGTGGATTTTACGCGCGGGGAACTGGGCACCCGGGGCACCCCCGCCATTCGGGAGCAGGAAGCCGAAGCCTCGCGGCAGTTATTGGGAGTGGCGGTGCGGGAGAACCTGGAGTTTGCCGATGGGTTCTTCACTAACGACCGGGAGCACCAACTGGAGGTGGTGCGGATGATTCGTCGCTACCGGCCCGACGTGGTGCTGGCCAACGCAATTCAGGATCGGCATCCTGACCACGGACGGGGAGCCGAGCTAGCCCGCGATGCCTGCTTTGTGGCCGGTTTGCGCAAGGTGGAGACTAGTTGGGACGGTAAGCCGCAGGAGGCTTGGCGACCGGCGCGCGTGTATCACTACATTCAGGCGCACGCCATTGTGCCGGACTTTGTGGTGGATATCTCGGACTACTGGGAGATGAAGATGAAAGCAATTCGGAGTTTTGCCTCGCAGTTTGCGCAGGAGGAGAGCGAGGAGCCGGAAACTTACTTGACGACCCCCATCTTCTTGCAATTTATTGAGGCCCGTGCCAAGGAACTAGGCCACTCCATTGGGGTAGCCTACGGCGAAGGGTTCACCGCCGCGCAACCCTTGGGGGTTCGGCAATTAGAGGATATATTCTAATAAAAACCCGTCCGGACAAGCTTAGCGCGGCTAAGATAACCGGCAAGTAACTGACCCGGACGGACTTTAGGGGATTATTTGTCTAAGCGGACGCTATTGTTTTCAATTTCATCCTTGATCTCTTTGGTGGCATCCTTGAACTCGCGGATGCCGCGCCCTAAGCCTTTGGCGATTTCCGGAATCTTGTTAGCCCCAAAGAAAACCAGCACGACCAGCATGATGATCATGATCTCCCATCCGCCCAGGCCTCCTAAAAATAACAGTACGTTGTGCATAAGTGAAAGTATTGAAGTAGTGAATACTGAATAACGAACGTCGGCCAAACACAATTGCGGCGAATCGTTAACGAACATACGAATAAATTCGCCGGAAAGATCGTTTGTTTCCAACAATTTTTAGCGCGCTAACTCAGAAACAAAAAAGCCGAAGACAAACTGCCCCCGGCCTTAGCTTTTAAGCTAATCGAACCGCATCGGCAGGTGAAAGTGATATCGTTTTCGTATGGCTCGCCGACTTTGTTGCCAAAATCAACTCAACAATACGAACGCGGAAAATCAATCAGGTACAACTCATCAGTAGCTCGGGTGAAGGCGGTGTAGAGCCAGCGGATGGTATCGGGAGTAGGAGGGGAGTCGGTCAGATAATCCGGCGCCACGAACACGCACTTCCACTGTCCGCCCTGGGCTTTGTGGCCGGTGAGGGCATAGGCGAACTTCACCTGCAAGGCGTTGAGGTAATCATCCTTGCGAATGGCCTTCAGGCGGCTCGAAGGAGCCACGATAGATTGATAGTCTTCGGCCACCGCTTCGTAGAGTTGCTTGTTCTGCGCGTCGCTCAGCGAGGGTGTGGTGCTGTTGAGCGTAGGCAGTAGAATTTTACCGGTGAAGGGAGGCTGCCGCGGGTAATCAGGCAGGCGAAGCGATAGCGTCATAAAATCAAAGCCGTAGCGCGACTCGGTGTCCATTACCTCCTGCACCTCCACAAATTCTCCGTTGGCCAAAAAGGTGAGCGGGTAGCCCTTGGGCAGCGCCCGATAGTTGTTGCGGGTCACCATCAGCAAATCGCCCTGCTCCACCACTTTCTGGCGGTGAAGAATAGACTGGCGAATAAGCTGGTTGTAGCGCACCGTTTCGCGGTTCGATGGGCTGATGAGCAGGGTTTGCTGAAGTCCGTACTTTAGGTAAGCGTAGCTCAGTCCCTCCTTGAGCCGTTCCTCAGACATGTGGTAGATGTCGGGGTAAGGTTGGGTACTGATTGTGATCGTGCCAGGCTGCTCCAGGGCATCGCGCAGGGCGGTAGCGTTGGCCAGGATGCCTGACTTGTTCGCGTGGCGCACCACTTCGGTGAGCTGGTGCTCAATGACATTCAGGTGGTAGGCGTAGCGCAGCACTTCGGCGCTCAGGGCGGCACTGCTGCTGTGCCCCACCGGAGGCAACTGGGCGGGGTCGCCAATAACCACCAGTCGATTGGTAGGGTGGCTAAACACGTAGCGAATCAGGTCGGTGAGCATCGACGGGTCGCCCGAGCGGGGCTGGTGGCTAATCATCGAGGCCTCGTCGACCACAAAAACGGCGTTCTTCTGGTAGTTCTTACGAAGTTTAAACTCCACGCTTCCGGAGTAGGGGTGCTGCACCTGCTTATAAATCTGTCGATGGATGGTGTAAGACTTCCGGCGCGTGTGATGGGCCACCACCTTGGCCGCCCGTCCGGTGGGAGCGAGCAGCACCACCCGGAAGTTAAATTTGCGCAGCGTTTTGGCCAGTGCCTTGATCACGCTGGTCTTGCCGGTTCCGGCGTATCCTTTGAGCAAAAAGGCGTTCATCTCACCTTCCGGAGCGTTGATAAAGTCCTCTAGCTTGCCAAACAGTACCTCCTGCTGGGGGGTGGGGGAATGAGAAAAAAACTTCAACAAGTAGCGGGAGGCAGTAGGAGGGGTATCAGATGAAAAGAGGTCAGAAGCCATGCGAGACGCGGGTGAGAATTAGGGGTGTGTCGTGAAAAAGACATTTAATAAACGTTCCATAGGGAGAAATAGATCGTTTAATTGCTGCTGGGCAGCGACCGAAAAATTAATTTATAACAACTTGATAAACAGTCATTTAAATTTAACGTTTTTTAACAAAATTGGCACTTTTACGGGTGAACTATCGTTTCTACAATGAACGTTAAAATAGCGAATATGAGCCAGACAGACAGCCCATCATCGGGCAAAAAAAATATTGAGAGTTACGACATTGCCAACTCGTACGAGACCATGCACTTGGCGCAGGATTTAGCTCGTTTTATCAAAGAGAACAAGCTATTCCACCATATTCAGGGCAAAGCTTACGTGAACGTGGAGGGCTGGCAGTACGCTGGGGCCCGTCTGGGTATTCTACCCGTGATCGAAGAGTTGGTAAGGATCCCTACCGACAATCACGAAGTGAAGTACCAGGCACAGGTTAAGCTCTATAACTTGAAGAGCCAGGTTGATGGACAGGCTATGGTGGTGGGATCAGGATACGCGATTTGCAGCAACCAGGAGAACGGTAAGCGTAATTATCAGGAGTTCGCTATCGCCTCAATGGCGCAGACGCGGGCGATTGGCAAAGCGTACCGCAACATCCTGGCCTGGATCATTCGGGCCGCGGGCTATGAGCCCACTCCCGCCGAGGAGATGGATTACATGGCCAAGGACAAAGGCGCACCTAAGAAAGCCGCTAAAGCACTGACCAAGGGAGCTTCCGCTACCGACAGTGCCGTGAGTGAGCCGCGTCCACCGGAAGATCGTCCTCCCGTAGACCGGGACACTGCGGCGAAGAAAGAGGCTTCGGTGAAGCAGAAGACAGAGCTGCTATTGTTGCTGAACAACAAAGTGATCACCAACGAAGAGAAGAACAAAATGATTGAGAATATTAATACCCTGGACAGCGAGCGGGCGACTAAGTCAATTGCGAAGCTGAAAAAGGTAATTGAAGAGCGACAAGGCGGTTCGCCGCTCGGTGAGCAAGGGACCACTTCAACCGAAAGTGGTACAATATCGACTGTTGCGGATACAAACGCCGCATAGGTCCGAAGCTCACGTTACATAGTTTGGTTTGGTTAGTTTAGTAGGAAAATCCCGGGGATGCGTATTCCCGGGATTTTTACGTCCGGCGGAAATCGTTGTCAACCCCCTTGGTGGTGTTGGTTGGCTTAAAAGTACTCATTTTCTTATAAAGTCGTTCTATATCTGTCTCAAAAATAGCCAGATCGCGGTTCTCCGGCTTCAATAAGCCTTCCCCCACCATGTGATCAAAGAATTGACGCAGCAAATCGTAGTATCCGTCCGTGTTTAAGATGCCCACCGGCTTCTGGTGCAGGGCCAGTTGCGACCAGGTGAGCATCTCGATAAGTTCTTCCAGGGTACCAAAGCCACCGGGCAAGGCAATCACGCCATCGCATAACTCGGCCATCCGCAGTTTTCGTTCGTGCATCAACTCCACCACCACCAGTTCAGTTAATCCGGTGTGGCCCACCTCCATATCCAGCAAAAACTGAGGAATCACCCCGATCGCTCGGCCGCCTTCGGCCAGCACCGCGTCCGCCAGGATGCCCATCAGTCCCACCCGGCCACCGCCGTAGACCAGGGTAATGTCTTGCTTCACCAGAAACTGACCCAGGGCGCGGGCGGCTTCTCCGTACTGCGGACTGATGCCCGGACTGGAAGCACAAAAAATGGTCAGGTGTTTCATAAGCAGCGGTGGTGGATAGGGTCAGCAATGCTACGGAATATTATCCTAAAAGATAGTATGTTTGTGAGCAACCAACCAACTTTTCTATGTCGTCCGAACAACCGCCACTGGCTCCGCCCACCGAAGAAGAAAAGCCCTACATTGCCGCCACCACCGTCTTGCCCGAACTCACCCTGAAGGCGGTGCTTCTGGGAGCCCTCTTGTCAGTGATTCTATCCGCGGCCAATGCCTACTTCGGGCTGTTTGCCGGGCTCACCGTGTCGGCTTCCATTCCGGCGGCGGTGATCTCGATGGCCATTCTCAAGCTGTTCAAAAACTCCAACGTGCTGGAGAATAACATGGTGCAGACCGCCGCCTCGGCGGGCGAGTCGCTGGCCGCGGGAGTGATCTTCACCCTTCCTGCGCTCATTATCATGGGCTACTGGGAAACGTTCAACTACTGGGAAACCACCCTGATTGCCATGACGGGCGGTATCTTGGGCATCTTGTTCACCATTCCGCTGCGCAACGCACTCATTGTAAAGGAGAAGCTTAAATTCCCCGAGGGAGTGGCCACCGCCGAGGTGCTCAAAACCGGCGAGGACAGTACCGGCACGGTGAAGTACCTCGTGGGAGGTGCCGTGGTGGGCGGACTCTTCAAACTCAGCGATTCGGCGCTGAACCTGTGGGACGGTTTGTTCGAGCAGGCGACACTGATCAACCAGAAACTGTACTTATACTTCGGACTCAACCTATCACCCGCCTTGGTGGCGGTGGGCTACATTGTGGGACTCAACGTGTCGTTTCTGGTATTTCTGGGCGGAGCGATTAGCTGGTATTTAGGCATTCCGCTCTACATCGCTACCGTAGGAGTGCCCGAAGGAGCCAATAGCGCCGCCGAGATGGGTATTATGGTGTGGAGTAGTCAGATTCGCTACCTGGGAGTGGGCGCGATGGTGGTGGGCGGACTGTGGGCGCTGTTGAGTCTACGACAATCGCTCACCACCGCCTTTCGTTCGGGAGTGGAAGCTTTTCGGAAGGGAGGGCAACAATTGCAGCAGGCCCGCACCGAACTGGACACTCCCATGTCGTGGGTGCTCATTGGTATTGGCGTGCTGATTGTGCCGGTGTTCTTGCTCTACCTGCGAGAAATTCAAGACGTAGCAATTACGGGGCTGATGGCGGTGATTATGGTGGTAGCCGGTTTCCTATTCTCGGCGGTGGCCGGCTACATGGCCGGGCTGGTGGGCAGCTCCAACAACCCTATTTCAGGAGTAACGATAGCGACGATCCTTGCCACCGCCTTGTTACTGGCCGCCCTGATGGGCACCGACGATCCGGGGCGGGGAGCGGCGGCCACCATCCTGGTGGGAGCGGTGGTGTGCTGTGCCGCGGCCATCGCGGGCGATAATATGCAGGATTTGAAGGCCGGTCATGTGCTGGGAGCCACGCCCTTCAAGCAGCAGATTATGCAGGGGGTGGGCGTGGTGGCCGGAGCGCTGGCCATTGCCCCGGTGCTCAACAACCTGCTTATCGCCTACGGCATCGGGGCGCCTACCGCCGAGCATCCCGACGCGCTGGCCGCTCCGCAGGCCACCCTGATGCAAAGTGTGGCCGACGGGATCTTTCGGGGCGGCTTGCCCTGGACGATGGTTGCCATCGGCGCGGCCATTGCGGTAGTGATCATTGCCATCGACGTGCGGTTGAAGAACCGGGGTTCAAACTTTCGGATGCCGGTGCTGGCCGTGGCCGTGGGACTTTACCTTCCGCTGGAGCTGGATACTTCAATATTTGTGGGAGGACTAATCGCCTGGGCCGTAGAACGTTATATGCGGCGTCATTCTTCAACCCCCGAAGCGCAGACAGTTACTACCGCGAAGGACCGAGCCGAAAAAGCCGGACTGTTGCTGGCTTCCGGACTCATCACCGGCGAAGCCCTGATGGGCATCGCCATTGCCATCGGTATCGTGGCCAGCGGGCCCGGACAACTGCAACTGTTTGCCGAGTCGCCCTACGGCAGCTGGCCTGGGCTGATTCTGCTGATCTTGATCGTGATCGGTATCTACCAAACCGTGAAGCGGGTATTTAACCAGCACGCCCGTGAGTAGCGATATTGCCAAAACACTAGCGAAGCTCCTGACCGAAGCGTTATCGGAACCGGTGGTGGTGCAGGAGATGAAATCGCTGAGCGGCGGATGCATCAACCAGGCGGTGAAGCTGACCACCAACCGGGGCATCTTCTTCGCGAAGTGGAGCGCCACTGCCCCGGCCGATCAGTTTGTCCGCGAGGCAGAGGCTCTGCAAGAATTAGCCAAGGCCAGTACGCTGCTACAAATTCCCCGGGTCATCCTGGCCCAAACCGATCCGCCCCTGCTGGTGACTTCTTTTTTGGAACCGGCAACCGGATCAACGGCCCCGCCGGACGAACAGTTGGGCCAGGGCATTGCCGAACTGCACCGTTGTGAGCACGACCGCTACGGCTTTTACCACAACAACTACTGCGGGGCTACCCCGCAAGACAACCGCTGGAACGACGACTGGATAGCATTTTACGGCCAACAGCGACTGGGGCACTTGTTGAAGCTGCTTGAGCAAAAGCGAGGGCTGAGTGACTCAGAACGAATAGCCTATACCCAGCTTATGGACCGCTTACCCCAGCTCATTGGCCACCAACCACCGCCCGCCCTCACCCACGGTGATTTGTGGTCCGGCAATGCATTGTCTTCGGCTTTGGGTCCCGCCCTCATCGATCCGGCTTGTGCTTACGCTGACCGGGAGAGCGATTTGGCACTGATGGCCATGTTCGGCGGATTTAGTGATCGGACGTGGGAGGCCTACCAAGAAGCGTATCCGCTTCCCGCGGGCTGGCAGCAACGACGGCCCCTGTATCAACTGTATCATTACCTCAATCATGACTACACGGCCTTTTCATAAAAAAGAGAGGATAGCAAAAAGCTGTTAATTTTGATATTCCACAATCAAACTAACAAACTATGCTACCCTGTCTTAAAAAAACGAATGTAGGACTTACTACTACTATCTGCAAGCCAATATAGTTGATCCACGTGATAACAGAGGCAAACGCCATGATCTGCATTTTGTGCTGTTTGGGGCACTCTTAGCCACTATGGCAGGCAAGGTGCTCGTCGCCGAGATTCACCGGTTTTTGGTACGACATCACAATTGCCTATGCTCTTTGTTGGGTTTATCGCTCAAGTATGCGGTCTCTGATGTGCAGTTACGTAGACTTCTGGCTCTGGTGGATGCGGCTGCCTATCAACGCTTTCATGCTCATTATTTTGGTTGGCAAGCCTGTTTGCTGCCTTCCAGGAGCTGGGTTAGTTTTGACGGAAAAGAACTTAGAGGCACCATTGATGGGGTACTGGGAGAGAAAAGGGGATTGTGTATCGTTCGTCCTTTGCTACATCAGGGTAGCATCAGCCTACCGGGATTATTCTATCACGGGGCCAAAGACAGTGAGATAAGCTGCGTGAGAAAACTTTTGCAAGAAGACGCTTTAGCTAGTCAACGCTTGACTTTTGATGCACTACACACCCAAAGCCAAACCTTAGAAATGGTTCAGAATGCTAAAGGGACTTATATAGCACAAGTAAAAGCTAACCAAGCAACGCTGTTAGAAGATTTGCAAGATCATACCGAACTGATGGCCCCAGTGGCTCGAGAGCAAACTACAGAGAAAGGCCACGGACGCATAGAAGAGCGAAAAGCTTCTTTCTATCCTGTGGAAGCCGTTTGTTTTGAACAAAAATGGACTGCTTCTGGATTTGCTACCCTGATAGTAATAGAACGAGAAAGCATGCAATGCAAAACTGGCAAAGTAAGCCAAGAAACTAGCTATTACCTGTCCAATACCACCCTAGAGCAAACAGCCCCCCAAGAATTCTCTCAAGCCATTCGGCAACATTGGAGCATTGAGGCGGATAATTGGGTTAGAGACGCTACCTTCCGCGAAGATCGCATCCGATGCAAAGAACCAGCCCGCAGCAAAACCTTGGCTAGTATTATATCGGTAGCCGGAAACCTGCTACGGCAACAGAAAAAGGGCTATCTGAAAGCAATGCAGGAAGATGTGGCGTGTGATCCAACGATTGCAACACCCTTTTTCAAACATGCTGACTTTTTATGAAAAAGCCGTGATCATGACTACCTGTTTAGCGGGGCGTATGGCCGACAAGCACTGGCGATTGCAGAACGCTATGGCTGACGCCAATAACTTGGCCGTACGCTGGCTAACGCGCACCCCGATCTTCAGTGCTCAGTGCCCCTATTTAAGGCAAGGACAAAACTAATTTGCCGCCTCTTCTTTTCTTTGTGCAATGCGCTCTGTTATTTTGTGCAATATTATAGCGTATGAGTCTCAAAGAAAAATTTACCAAGGGGGTGGCGTGGTCCCTGGTGGAGACGGTAGGAGTAAAGATTTTTTCGGTAGCCACGTTTTTTGTGCTCGCTAAGGTGCTGGGCCCCGAACCCTTTGGGGTGGTGGCCCTCACCAACTCTTTCATCATGATCAGCCTGGTGCTCACCGAAGAGGGGCTGGTCTACGCATTGATTCAGAAGAAGCAGGTGAGCGATGAGGACCTGAGCAGTGCTTTTTGGGGCAATTTGCTGCTGGGAGGAGCCATCTATGCGCTCAACTACGCCATAGCTCCCCTCTTGGCCCTGGTGTTCGAGGAGCCTATCATGACGGAGGTACTACGCGTGTACGGAATCACCTTTATCATCGGAGCCGTAGGTTCCATTCCCCGCGGACTGTTGGAGCGAAGTTTTGCCTATAATAAAATCGCCGTCGGTCGTATCAGTGGCATTTTTTTGGGAGGCGTGGTGAGTATCTGGATGGCCTTTGCCGATTACGGCGTGTGGAGCCTGGTGGCGCAGAGCTTTCTCTTCGCTCTGGTGCAGAACGTTTTCTTCTGGATTTCGGTCGACTGGCGGCCCCGAAGATTCTTTCGCTTCGCGATTTACCGGGAGCTGCTCTACTTTAGCGCGAAGATTTTGCTCAACAGCCTGATCAGTAATTTCAACAAGTACGCCTATAACTTTCTGATTGGCTACACCATCAGTACGGCGGCCGTCGGCTACTTTTCGTTCGCCCTCAAAATATTTAACACCGCCGGGGACGTCATCAATTTGTCGGCTTCCAAGGTGCTGTTACCCACTTTCTCGACGCTCTTTAACGAGGGTAGCACCCAACTCAAGCGCATTTTTTCGCAGATGATTCACCATATGTTCTACCTCGGCTTGCCGCTCTACGTAGCCCTGGGCGTTATCTTGCCCGACGCGGTGTTGCTGTTCTTCAGCGAAAAATGGCAGGCCAGTATCGTGTGCATCCAGCTGCTGGCCGCCAGCGGTTTTTGCATACTGCTCAAGAGCGTTTACGGTAGCTTTATCGTAGGGGTAGGCAAGCCCGAGTTGGCTACGCGTATCAACGTGGTGAACCTAGTGGCGGGAGTGGCCACCCTGGTGGCGCTGGTGAACTTCGGATTGGCCGGAGCCGCCGCGAGCTACGGGCTAAAGTACGTCGTGTCTACCGTGTTTATCCTCCGACAAATCCATCGCCGCTACTTTAGCGTGACCGATATCGTGCGAAACAGCCTCAAACCACTGCTGTTGTACGCCGTACTGACCGGAATATTGCTAGTTTTGCAACAGGTGGTTGTGCTCGATCCGTTGGTTGAACTGGTAGGCATAGGAGTGTTGTGGCTGGGCTTGTCAGCAATTATTGTTTTTCAGTTTGACCCCGGTTTGGCCGATTACCGAAAGTATTTTTTTAAGAAGGCATAAACCATTTTTTATCATGGCCTACACAATCTCAGTAGTTATCCCCAACTACAACCGGCAGCCCGAACTGCTGCGGGCGATCGACTCGGTACGGGAACAAACCTATTCGCCTACCGAAATCCTGGTGATTGACGACGCGTCCGATTTTAGCGTGGAGGATTACCTGAGAGAGCAAAATTACCTGGGCGGATTGGTGCGGGTCATCCGCAATCCGGTGAACCGGGGACTATCGGCCTCGCGGAACGTTGCCTTTCGGCAGGCCAGTGGCCAACTGATCGCTTTGCTCGATTCCGACGATTGGTGGCATCCTGACAAGCTACTGGAGCAGGTTCGGCTCTTTGAAGAGAACCCTGATTTGGATTTGGTGGCTACCCGAGATTGGATTGTGAAGCAAGACCAGACCAAAGAACGGAATCCCCCTTTCCACGACGATCGGCTGTTCGACCGGCTGACCACTAACTGGGCACCTCCGGTTCCGTCTACCGTGGTGGCTAAGCGGGAAGTGTACGAACGCACTCCGTACCAAGAGCAAGTACGTTACCAGGTAGACACTGATTGGTGGTTGCGCTTCGCTCTGACGGAGCCAAATATCGCCCGAGTGGATCGTCCGTTGGCCTACTATTACGCGGGGAACAATGATCGTCTGTCGGGGGCTTACTACAAGGAGCGTTTTCGGAAGATAGAAATTTTCATTGCGCTGTGGCGGGAAAAGATCACTGCGCTGCGGGGGGAGGCCCGGTTTCGGACGTTTAGACAGAGCATTCTTTCGTACAACGCCATTGATGCTTTTGTGGAGCAGTATAACAAAAAGAATATCCCCGTAGCGTTCAAGCTATACGTCAAATACTTATGGAACCAGAAGCGCTTTTACCAGCTTTTAGCTAGTAAGCTACTGCCCTGATATTGCTGACAACTGGCGCTTTTTTGATGGGGGCCGTCTGTTTTAGCGAGTATTGTACTGATCAATGCAGGCGTTGAGCGGGTCGCTCTTGGAGACTACAAAAATAATTATAGCCGAAGAAACCGCAGGCCAATCCCATCAACAGCAGGCTGGCCGATAAATCGTCTAGGCCGAGGACCAGTAACAGGGCTGTGAAGTTCACCGGTAGATAGAAGCTATAGGCGATAGTTAGTATCACCGTTGCGGCAATCATCACCGAAGGACGCAGAAAGCCCGTCGGTAGTTTCTCAAACCAGGCCAGCACGGGTGGCCAGTAGATGAACAATAGATACAGCGCGATATTGTTGACAAAGCTGATGCTCAGCAACAACCCGTTCATGAAGTGAAAGAGCACGGCGACCAGCACAAAAAAGCGGAACCACGGACGACGAACCACCGCGAATAAAAATCCGATCTCAAAGATCACGGCCACCCAATCAAGCGTTTCCCACACAAAATCCCCGGCATGTTCCAAAAAGAGCGGAGCCAGGTAGTTGCCCGCTAAATCATCGTGCTGATACATAATGGCGTAGCCCTTCACCGCCTGGGTAGACAAGCTAAGCCAACCGTTGCGAAAGCTACCGTCTTCAATCAGCTTAGGGAAACCGGCGGAGAACATCGCGAAGCCAAGAATAAGGGCGAGCGTAGCCACTGGCCAGTAGTTTTCTCTGGACGCGCGGGGCCGCGGCGAAGATTGATCAACCGCGTAATAACTACCCCAACCAGAAAAAGCCATCAACAGGGGCGTGATCACCATCAGCAAAGTGTCGTGGTTGATTTTGCCAAAGGAGTGGTAAAAGCTAAATCCGATCACCATCACCGTTGCCAGCAAGATTGACGTTAGCCGGGTTCGGAAGCCGAACAGCAGGAACACCAACAAGACAACCACCAGCATATCGACGACTAAGAAAAAATAATAACCAACGTCAGTTATTCTGGAAGATACTGATTGAGAGAGGGTTGAGTTGCTTGGAAGCGTAAAAAAGTCAAGATTTGCAGTGAAACTAAATCTTCATTGTATAAAACAAAGAGTTATGCAAATCTTGACGACAACAAAATTAACCGAAATTTTCGTGGAAACGGATGACTTTCTAAAAGAATTACAGACAATGCTGACCGCTCAAGGACTGCCCGTACCTCAATGGCATTCCTGCTTTGCCCGTAGCGAAGTAATCACCACGCTGATCGCCTACCACCATTCCGGGCGCAAGTGTTTCAAATACTTTTACTGTCAGGATATACTAGGTTCTTATCAAAGCTGGCTTCCTGATGCGCCAAGTTACGAACGCTTTGTGGCCCTGATCCCGCACGTAGTGCTTGAGGTCTACCTGTTGCTCAAAAGCCGTTGCCAGCCTGCTTTAGGGGAAAACTATATTGATAGCAAACCTTTGAAAGCTTGTCACATCAAGCGGGAAGCCCAGCACAAGGTGATGGTGGACTGGGCTAGCAAAGGAAAAGGCACGTTAGGCTGGTTCTACGGCTTTAAAATGCACGTAGTCATCAATCGGGAAGCACAACTGGTCAACTTCCTGCTCACAGCTGGCAATATGGCCGATAATAATCACAAGGTATTGAACTACCTGCTCAAAGAGGTTGAGGGAAAGGTCTACGGAGATAAAGGCTATTTGAGCAAACTCAAAGAAGAGTTGCTCGGCAAAGGAGTAGACTTGATGGCTAGGATGCGCAGCAATGGAAAAAAAGACGCTATTGTCCATCAAAAAGATGCCTACTATCATCGTCATCGTGGACTCATAGAAACCGTATTCGGACAGTGCGTAGGCTTGATTGATTTAGAGCACACGCGTCACCGAGCACCCATCAATTATCTCTGCAATACCTTTGCCGCACTAGCCGCTTACACTTTCCTGGATCATCACCCGCGTATCATTGCTTTTGAAGACCGAAATCGTTTGCTTAAAGCTGCCTGATTTTGCACTATCCCTAGAAAATTAGAATAACTGACGTTAACCAGGAAAATCGTGGAAAAGGTTAGCGATACTAACGGCCGGGGGATCGAAAAAAAGCACGGGGTGCTGGGCAATCCACCGAAACTCAGGAGCACCCACGACGAATAAAATGTACCCAGCGTAAAGTACTCGAAATCCACCCAACGCCCCGGGAGGGAGGCGGTATTCGTTTGCTATCCAAACGTCTAACCGGTGCACTAAAGAAGAAAAAATAGCCACTACTAAGGATTTAAAGAAATGGACCTTTTATCAATGAGACGAACGGAGTGGGTGTCTCGAGGCGATGTTGCCCGGTTCTGATACCACCGCAGCTCCACCCGGTCAAATTCCCGGTTGGTCGCCCGATAAAGGTTCTGGCGAAAATGACGCGCCAGGGCCAGTTCGTTCGGACCCAGCGCTTGCGTGGGTGAGGAAGAAAGCGCCTCTTTTATTCTCTTGAGCACGTTGGGATAAAATACCTTGGCCTTGTAAGGCACCGGGGCCAACAAATCATCCAGGGTAAGCAGCACCGAATCCGGGCCGACGTAGCCAATTAC
>CAWHXE010000029.1:0-179244 GCA_963833215.1 uncultured Cytophagales bacterium
CGGGAATGCCGTCTAGCAGGAAAAGCGCTTCATTACTTCCACTGATCGAGCTTGATTCCCCGAATGATAGCGGTCTGGTTCGGAAACGTGCCGACCACCCGCACGCCCGCTACCTGTCGCAGCAGATCAAAGATACTTAGCGCCCCGGCCGCCCCCGGCATTGAGTCTATCACCAGTCGGTTGTCGGGGTTTTGGTACAACGCACTGGCCCGGTAAAATGGGTCCTTTCGTTCGTCTCTTCTACCCTTCACTTCAATGCCCTCTAGCACGATAGTTTTCTCATCGAAGTTGTAGGCCGCGTCCACCCGGTCAATTTTGCGACGTTGCTCCAGATAGTCGGCCATCAGGGCCAAGGTGGGCGTGAGGCGGGGCCGCGACTGGGGCGCAAAGGGGGGCGTTTGGAACGCATCAAGCTCGATGGCCACGTCCTGGCGCAGCTTTTCCTTCCTGCCTACCTTGCGCCGCGCCTGCACCACCACTTCGGTAGAATCGAGAAACTGGTTATCTACAAAGGCAAAGCGACCATTATCGCCGGTTTCGCCCTCGGCAAAGAAGAAGTTGGGCTCCATCACCATCAGGGCCACGGTGCCGTCATCGGCCTGGTCGCGGTCGTAGAATTTCACCAGCCGACCGCTCACGGTGAAGCCCGTTTCGGGCAGATGCGCCAGCGCTGGCACACTGTCGCGCTGCACCTCGTCCCAGCGGAAGCGCCGCCATCCCTGGGTAAGCATCAGGAAATCACGCGCCCGGTAGGCAGCAAGCGACGTGTCTTCCAGGTAATACCCAGGCTGCTCCACCGAACCCTTCAAATCTGAGGTCAGCAGCAAATTACTGCGGATGTCTTCGGCGTACGGATCGTACTTGATCTGCTGCGGATTGGTGATCGTAAGGGAAGCACGTCCCGCCACGGCCTGGCCGCTGGTATCGCGCAGGGCAAGCCGCACGACTACCGAATCGCGGGCCGCATAAGCAGAAGAAGTGGTTTTGAGTGTGACGGACGGCGCCACCGGACGGTTCACGAACAGCAGGCGTTCGCAGTGAGGTGTACCCGCCGCATCAAAGAAGGTGAGGTGACAGATGCCTGGCGGAAACAACGAACGCTCTAGGTCCACCACCAGGTGCGGCTGGCCGTCTTGCACGGTGAAGGCCGCAAACACAACACCCCGCCGGTGCGCCACCACCTGACCACCGGCCACCCCCAGGCCTGGGGTGCCGTGCACGGTGATCCTCACCTGCTCGCGCTGCGGATGGTGGCTTACCCGCAATGCGTATCCTTGGGATTGCACCGGAGGGCAGCGGAAATTCCAGGTCCACGCCCTGCAAGTCAACCTGAGCGGTGTAGAATTCGCCGTAGCACAGGCTTCAGGATGAATCCTCCTATGCCGAGGTGGTGGGTGTCAAAACGGGCTACTTCCTGTTGGTTCTTGGTTAATCTACGATTCCGCTCACTTCAATGGGCTTACCGTCGGGGCCCACCGCCTTGAAGGCCACCAGGCTGGCCAGACCATCAACCAGTTCTCCCCCTTCCGGAAAGAACTGCAGATCAATGAGCGATCGCCGGTTTTCGTAAACGAAGGACTCTTCTTCCGTCTCAAGCTCTTGCTGCAGGGTTTCGCCAATGGCGGTGCTGTCGGTCGCCCATACCGGGAAGGTACGGTCAAAGAAGTAAGCCTCGTCGAAGTTGCGCATCCAATTGGTGTAGGCTCGCACCCGGTAGTTGCCCGAGGGCAAGGAGTCAGGCAGCACGAAGCCGTTGCGGGCGGTTCCATCCTCCACCCGGAGGCGGTGCCGTTCCATCACTTCGTTGTTAGGATCAAGCAGTTCTACGTAGAGCAATCCACTGCGCCCGCCCGGCCGATGCGTGACCGCGTTGACCAGGTACGACTGGTACCATAGGGTTTCGCCCGAGCTGTAGTAGGGTTTGTCGAAGTGCAGGTAGACTTTCTCCTGCCAGTAGGTGGACACGTACTGCGCCAGTCGCTCCGCGATGGAGTCGCCCGGCGCGGGGCGGAAAGTAGCGGCAATTAGGAAACAGCTTACAAACAAAACATACTTTGGAGCAAGAATTCTTCGTACGGAAGTTAGCTTTTTCGGAAGCATGATCGGAAGGTTCTGGTTGGAAAATTTATTTGGTGGTCGGAGGCAGTTGGTAGCTACTCCAGCGTTCGCCGCCCCGCAGCACCTGGTAAACCTGCCCCTGGGCCTCGGCCGCCTGTACAAACGCGTCGGGATTGGCCGTGTTAAAGGTGAACATATCGTAGTGGCAAGGAATCACGGTGCGGGCCTTGATCTCCCTGGCCAGGCGCACCGCCTCTGCGGCGTTAAGATTCCCGGCCACCTTCCGCTCGGGAGCGCTTCCGTTGATGGGCAGCAGGGCCACGTCGATGTTAAAGGGCTTTAGCTGCTTGACCATTCCCTCGTACCACAACGTGTCGCCGCTGTGGTACATGGTGTAGGGGCCGAACTGGATTACGTAACCCAGAAACCGGCAGCGTCCGGCCTCGTCGCGCTCCACCGTCTCGTGGGCGGCGGGCACCGCGTGGAAGGTGAAGTCGGCCACGGTTACGGACTCGCCGTCGTTGAGTCCAAGGGGAAGGTCAGCATCAATTTCCAGACGCTCGGCCACGAACGCCCGGTTGGCCTCGGGAATCACCAGTTTGAGATCGGGGTTCACGCGAAAAAGCGCCTGAAGCGTTTCGCCATCGAGGTGGTCGGTGTGGTTGTGGCTGGAGGTGACCACGTCGATGAAGTTAAGGCGCGAGGGGTCCACCACGCGCTCGCTCATGCGGGTGTGCGGCTTCTCGGTGCGGGCGTACTTGTGGGTGAGCGAGTCGGATAAGTAGGGATCAATCAGCAAGTAATGACCCTGCCACTGAATGAGGTAGCCGCTCTGCCCGAGCCACCACAGGTGAAAGGCTTCCCGGTCGGAGGCGGTGCGCTGAATGTCCTTCAGCAGGGCATCGTCTTTCTGGAGGGCGGGAATCAGTTCGGCAGGCATGGCTTTGGGGTTAGGCGAAAAAGCCCCGGCAAGTTACGAAGCCGGTGGGTCATCTTCCAAGATTGCGTAACGATAATTATCACGCCACCCCCCGGGGGTAGGAAGAATCTTCCGCCCGATGCCCTCGCGGGTCATGCCGATCTTCTCCAGCACCCGCACTGAGGCGTGGTTCTCGGTGGCGGCTCCCGCTTCAATGCGGTGAAGCTTCAGCCCGTCGAACCCAAACTTCAGCAAGGCCTGCGCCGTTTCGGTGGCGTAGCCGCGGCCCCAGTGTTCCGGAAGCAGTTTGTAAAAGATTTCGCCCCGCCGTTGACGCGGAGCGGACAGGTTCAGACCGGCTTCCCCAATAAACAAATTACCATAAGCCGTACGAATCGTCCAGCCGTAGTGGGTTCGGGTTGCTTCGGCGGCATTCTCGATCGTTGGCCGCATCACCTCCCGCGTGACCGCTTGGTCTTTCGGAATGCTAAGGGTGTTGAACTGCGCCACTTCCGGATACGTGTGCAACCGGTGGATATCAACCAGGTCGCTCCAGGCAAGTTCGCGCAGTAGTAAGCGAGGAGTGGTTAAATTCATTGATCGGTGGGGGTGTAACTACCTAAGTTTTTCCAAATCACGAATCAGAATCTTGCGGCGGTCGAAGTTGATTACGTTCTTTTCTTTGAGATCGTTGAGAATGGTGGTGACCGTTTGCCGCGAGGTGCCAGTGAGGCTGGCAATGTCCTGGTGCTTGAGGTGGTTAGGGATCATCGTTTCAAAGCCCACCGGACGCCCCTTCTCTTCGGCCAGGTCGCGCAGGAACTCTACCACCCGGGTGCGGGCGTCCTTGGAGATGAGCAGCTCGATACGCCGCTCCAGCTTGCGCACCCGATTGCCCACCATCTTAAAGATCGTCAGGTTTAGCTCCTGGTTGTCGGCCATGCGGGCCTGCATGTCGTCGATGGTCATGGGGCACACCACGGTGTCCGCGTCCAGCGCCATCGCGAAGTCACGGCGCCGGTCTTCACCCGTGAGGGCCAGTTCGCCAAACACTTCGCCCGGAGTCAAAATTGTCTTCACAATCTCTTTACCGTCTTCGGCGTAGGAGCCCAGTTTCACGCGCCCTTCTTTCACCACGTAGACGTAGGCCGATGGCTCGCCCACGAAGTAAACCATATCGCCCTTCTGGTAGGTGCGGTGCTCAATTTGGTGGTCGAGCTCCACAATGCGTTGCGGACAGAAGATGTTAGCGAAGTTGGTTTCTTCAAAGAACCAAAGCCCGGTAGTGGTCTGATCATTCATAGGAGGAGTGAACCTAGTACAGCGCAAGCGGACGCCCGTGCTATGACAAGGTACTAACTATTGGCTTACATCTCCAAAAAAGATTAACCGCACGACGTTGGCATATTGACTACGCCAACCGCATCTCTTATTCGCTCTTTAGCGAATCTACCGGGTTGCTCATGGCGGCCCGTATGGTATGAAAGCTGATCGCACTCATGGTGACCAATACCGTGAGCAGCGCCGAGGTCACGAAGGTCAGCCACTTGATTTCGGTCTGGTAAGCGAAGGTTTGCAACCAGCCGTCCATAAAAAAGTACGCCAACGGAAAGGCAATAAGCATGGCAATGGCGATCAGCACCAGGAAGTCTCGGTAGATCAGGCCGATAATGTTCGATACACTGGCGCCAATCACCTTGCGAATGCCAATTTCTTTGGCCCGCTGCTCGGTGGTGTAGGCCGCCAAGCCGAGTAGCCCCAGGCAGGCAATCACCACGGTGAGCAACGAAAAGAGCGTGAATATCTGCCCCCGTTTTTGGTCCGCCTCGTACTGCGCCTGGAAGTCCTGATTCAGGAAATCGTAAGAAAAGGGTTTGCCCGCGTTCACTTCGGTCCAGGTGTCTTCTACGAACGCCAGGGTGCTGGTCACATCCTGCGGGGCAATCTTTATGTTCAGAAAGTAGTTCTGGTCACCAAAGAAGATGGCCAGCGGCTCAATGGGGCTGTAGAGCGACTGCTGGTGGTAGTCCTGCACCACGCCCACGACCGTAAACGTAGCGCCCGGATTCTCATCGTCTCCAATAAAAGAAAAGCGTTTGCCGACCGGATCGTCCCACTGCATGCGGGCCACCATGGCTTGATTGACCAGCGCCGCTGCCGTGTCGGTCGGAAAGTCGCGCGAAAAGTTACGTCCCCCGACGATCTTCATGCCCATCGCGTCCACAAAGTCATAGTCGGCCTGGTACTGGTCTACGCCGCGCTCGACCATGCCCTCCGGACTGTCGACGTTCATCAGGTTTTTGCCTAGCCCGGAGCCGGGCCTCGCCGAGGAATTGGATACTTCCAGCACGTTGGCAGTTACTCTTTCAGCCGGTTGTAGAGCACCGAATAATTGGCCCGAATGGTAGAGTCGGGCATGGTGACGGTCAGCACCTGATCCTGCTCAAAGCCCAGGTCTTTGTCGCGCAGGTACTGCAACTGGTCGTATACAATCCAGGTGCAGATCAGCATGGCGATAGAAATGGCAAACTGCGTCACCACCAGTATTTTGCGCAGCAGGGCGGTGCCGGTGCCCCGCGCCACGTTGCCCTTCAGCACCAGGGCCGGATTAAAACTAGACAGGTAGAAGGCCGGGTAGCTACCTCCGGCAATGCCTACCACCAGTGCCATGCCAACAAATCCGGCGATAATCTTGGGTTGCAGCAAAAACAGCACTTTGATTTCCTTCCCGGCCAACTGGTTGAACAACGGCAGCAGCACCAGGGCCAGCAGGATACTGATGAACAGCGCGATGAACGTGAGTAGCGTAGATTCGGTCAGGAACTGGCTAATGAGTTGGCTGCGGAAGGAGCCCATCGTCTTGCGGACGCCTACTTCTTTGGCCCGCCGGGTAGCCCGCGCCGTGGCCAGGTTCATGTAGTTGATGCTGGCGATGATGAGAATGAAAAAGGCGACGGCTGCGAAAATGTAAATGTACGACATACCGCCGTTTTCGCCCGAATCGCCGAAGTTAGACTGCAGATGAATATCGGCCAGCGGTTGCAACCAGTAGTCGATCGTAACTCCATAATCAGTAAAAATAGGCACTACCCGATTTTTGTTGACATCGGCCAGGGCTCGTTCGCCGTCGGCCAGACTGGCGTTTTCGCGCAACAGCAGGTAGGTCGGCACGCCCCAGCCCCCCCAGCCGCCCAGTTCGTCGGGCAGGCTGGCCCGGGAAAGTAGCGCGTCAAATTCCAGGTGCGAGTTGGAAGGCACGTCTTCCACCAGGCCGGTGATCTGGTAGTTTTCGTCGCCGTTGCGAAACGACTGTCCGATGGGATCGGCGTCGCCAAAGTACTTCTCCGCCGTGGATTGCGTGACTACGGCGGTGTTGGGAGCCAACAAAGCAGTGGCAGGGTCGCCCGCGATGAGCGGAAAGTTGAACACCTCAAACACCGAAGAATCCACGTAATAGAAGTCTTCTTCGTAGAAGCGCACGTCGCGCTCGTCGTTGGCAAACAACTCTCGCCCCGCCCCGATAAAGCGAACGGCATGGGCTACGTCGGGATAGTTTTCTTCCAGTTCCTGGGCCAGCGGAATCTGGCCGGAGGGCCAGGTAAACTGGTTATCGGTTTCGGTGAAGTGGGTGACAACCCGGTAAATTCGGTCTTTCTTGGCGTGAAACTGGTCGTAGCTTAGCTCGTCGAGCAGGTACAAAAAGAGAAACAAGCTACAGGTGATGCCGAGGGTGAGTCCCAAAATGTTGAGCACACTGTAGATGCGGTCTTTGCCGATGTTGCGAAAAGCGACCTTAAATAAGTTCCGGAGCATTGGTTAGGAGGAGTAGGTGGGTAATCCTCCTTATCAAAAAACGCTCCCGGCTATAGTTACCTGAAAATGAACAACTTGTAAGGTGATCTAATTTCTGAAGTGTTCGCTACCGTACACTTACTGTACGGAAATGGACAGATTAGAACGTTAATTTGCTTGGTCACTGAGTAGTTAAGCAAAGAAAAGTGCCGAAAGCACGAAGCCCCCGGCACTAACGCAACCAACCCTAAACATAATCTTACCCAACGATGAAGGCGGCCGCGATCCCATTGGCTCCGGCCACGGCTTCCATCGTCAGTGGTTCGTCGTAGGCGGCGGTCACCGCGTCTAGTCCAAAGTCGGGCGTGAGGGTGGTCACGTCCAATCCGCCCTGCATCACGTTGTCTTCTCCGGCGTAGATGGGAGCGGTGGCCGCTTCAAAACCCGCAATGCCCTGCGCTTGGGGAATCCAGCCCTTCTGCTGGCGCATGCGGCGCACCTGCGAGGCGTGGCGGGCTTCCACCCCGTGGATGCTCAGCGCGGCGGTGAGGGCGGTGTTTTGGGTGCTGCTGAGGGCGGCTCCCTGCAACGCGCCCGCTTGGCCCTTGTAGGCCCGCACCCCGGTGTCTTCAAACGCCTGGGCCAGGGCCAGGAAGATGGCGTAGTTGGCCGGATCGTGCGGATCGGGGAAGGTGCCGCCCGCGGTGAAGTCAAAGTCCGGCTCGGCCACCGGGGTGCCGCCGAAGGCAGTGATGGTAGCCTGCAAGAACGACACGTGCGCTTCTTCGTGCTTGCGAATCTGGGCAAACACCGCGCGGTCTTCGGCAGGAATGAGTCCCACGGTATCCATCCCCAAATCGTAGAACCGGTACTCCAGGTGCTCCAGGGTGAGGGCGTAGTTGAGGATGCTCAGCGGATCGGGTGCTTCCTGGGCGAAGGCGGTTCGGGGCAATGATCCCAATAGGCCCGCCGGTAGGGCGGCCAGCGACAGCTTCTTGCCGTACCGGCCCATCGTGCGAAAGGCTTCCCGGCGGGAGTTGGCGGTTTCTTCTTGGGTTTCTGACACATCGGTGCCGAATAGATCTAATAGCTTTATAATACTCATGATGCGTATGTTTTGGTGCGTGACAATAATGATTGAGAGTCGCTAGCCGATCTGGAACCCGGCTTCGGTGGGCAAACCGCTGGCGTCGATCTCGGTGGTGATGAACGGACCCACGGCGGTAAGCACCTGAGCGAACGAACGGGTGATTTCCAGTCCGGTGGGGCCGATGATATCGTCTCCGGCAAAGTCGGCCGAGTTGGGGTTGAGCAGGTCGCGGATGGCCGACGCGTGGCGGGCCTCCACCGAAACAATCTTACCGGCCAGCAGCAGGTAGTCAGCGCTCTCGATAAACTGCCCCGCCCCATTGTAAGCGCTCACGCCCAGGTCTTCGAACACCTTGGCCGTGCCCAGCACGCTGTTGCGGTTGTTGAAGTCGATGCTGCTAAAGTCTACCGACAGGTCAGGGATGCGCGCTTCGGCCGGAATGGCGGCCCGGAAGAACTCCCGGTGGTTCACCTCGTGCTGCTGCAGGTCGGCCAGGATCTGCTTCTCGTTCTCGGCGGCGTGGAAGACTGCGGGTTCACCTCGTGTGTGCAGTCGAGATGCTCGTTCTCGGCGGCCGTGTCGTAGTAGCCTCCGGCAAGGACGGCCGTATAAAAGGCCGCTTCCAGTTGCTCCAGGGCGTAGGCGTAGTTCAGGATGCCCACGTCTCCGCTGCCGAACACGGCCACCACGGCGGCGGTGGTGCTGTTGATGACGTTGGAGTACATTGACACGTCGGTGCCCCGGGTGGCCGCTACGCGGTAATAATAGGTGGTGGCCCCTTCGGTGGTCGTATCGGTGTAGGTGGTGATGCCCGCGACCACGGTGCCTACCGAGGCGAAGCCGCTGTCCATACTCAGGGAGCGCTCCACCACAAAGCCCTCTTCGTCGTCCGAGTTATCGGTCCAGTCCAGGGTAAGCTGCCCGGTGGTTTTGTTGTTGGCCGTCAGGTTGGTGGGAGCGGCCAGGGTGTTGTCGACCACGGGGGGCACCATATCGTCGTCTTCGCCGCAGCCGAGCAGAAACAGGCCGGTGGCGGTGAGGGTAGCCCCGCTGTAGGCCAGGAAGTTTCTTCGGGACGCGGGGGCGGGCTGCCTCCTTTTGAAACGGGCGAGAGAATTGGAAGTAGACATGCTAGAAATGCGTTAGGTGAAACAAAGGTAGCGCAGCAAGCCGCCGACAGTTCCGGTTGGCACCCGGCCTAAGCCGTCAAAAAGTGGGGCTGGCCAATCTACCGGAAATGACTACGCTACTGGCGTACGTTTCTACCTACGCAGCAAGCCGGGTAAATGGATTGGGGGAGTATTAAGGGCTTGGGCACTTTCCTTCCTGTCATCCTGAAAGGGCTTGCGCGGCATCCGCCTAACACAGCGTGGATGAGTGTTGATTTGAAGAAAAAGGGTTCCTATTTCGTATCGTCGCTAACCTTCATAACCCATCGTTCTCTTAGGTGAAAGGTTCCTACGGAATGACAGGAGGGGCAAAAGCGTAATCTACCATACGCCCCTCCTTTACAAATGAAAATACTGTTGAAAGAACCACGCCCCACTGTCCGTAACCGAACACGTACTGTTCACCAGCGGACACTTCCCCTGATTAACGTTGCTCTAAAAGTTGCCTTCATCGGCCCTAAGCGGCAATCCCGCCGGTTGGCAAGCCGTTTGGTGTACTATACTACGAGAATAGTCACCTACGTACCTTTCACCTCCGAGCATATGCTCAAGAATTACTTCACCATCGCCCTGCGGCTGCTCCAGCGCAACAAGCTCATCAGCAGCATCAACATTCTGGGACTGGCCCTGGCCCTCACCGGCACCCTGCTCATTGCCCTGTTCGTGCAGGACGAGCTAAGCTACGACCGGTATCATGAGAATGCCGACGATATCTACCGCGTCACGCGCAACTTCTTGTCTTCCGACGGTAGTGTGGCCCTGCACCTGGGCAGTATTGCCCCTCCCTACGGCCCCCTGCTGGAGAACGACTTCCCCGATATTGAGGAGGTGGCGCGCATTACCTGGTGCGGCCTGCCCCTGCGCCGCATCGAGGACGGTGGCAATGTGGGCGATCCATTAAACGTTGACCAATCCTTCTTCGCTGAACCCTCGCTCTTCACGGTGTTCTCTATCCCCATCCTAGCCGGTGATACCCAAACCCCGCTGGAGAAACCCGCCACGATGATGGTGTCCGATGCGGCGGCTGAGAAATATTTCGGTACCCAAGATGTGGTGGGCGAACGCCTGCAAGCCGGGGATCAGTACTTTGAGATTACCGGAGTGTACGAAGCTTTACCGCCGCAGTCGCACTGGCACCCCGACGTTCTGGTGGCCTTTAGTACAATGAACGACCCCGAGGTCTACGGGCGGGAGCAGCTAGAAACCAACTGGGGGGCGAACAACTTCATGACCTACATCCTGGTGAACGAGGAGTTTGACGCTACCCGCACCGAAGCCCAGTTCCCAGACTTTTTGGACCGCAATATGACGGGCTTTGATGAGGTTGCACCCAGCACCTGGACAAATCTATTCCTCCAGCCCCTCACCTCTATTCATCTGCACTCGCAACTCGATTCGGAGCTGGAAGCCAACGGCAACATCAACCACGTGTACATCATGGGGGCCATCGGCGTATTCCTGCTGCTCATCGCCTGCTTCAACTTCATTAACTTGTCTACCGCCCGGGCTACCAGCCGGGGCAAAGAGGTGGGGCTGCGCAAGGTGGTGGGCGCCTTTCGGCAGCAACTCGTCGTGCAGCACCTGAGCGAGTCGATCCTGGTGGCCTTGTTTGCTTTTCTGGTGGCCATTGTGCTGGTTACCCTGGCCCTGCCCTGGCTCAACGACTTCACCGGCAAGTCGCTGCAACTGGTGCAGTACGTGCAACCGATGGCGGTGCTGGGTGTACTAGGAGCGGTTGTGCTGGTGGGCATACTAGCGGGCCTGTATCCGGCCTTCATCATCTCCGGCTTCAAACCGGCCCTCACCCTGAAGGGCCGCAGTGGGTCTACCCGGGGCAGCGGCCGGGTGCGTAAGGTACTGGTGGTGGTGCAGTTCACCGTATCCATCGTGATGATCATCGCTACGCTGATCACCTACCAGCAGTTGAACTACCTGAACGACCGGGACCTGGGCTACACCAAAGATCAGGTAGTCTTGTTGTACAACAGCTACCGACTGAGCGACCGCTACGAAGCGTTTTATAACGAACTCACCCAAGACCCCGCCATTATCAACGCCACCCAGTCAAGCGATGTGCCGACCGATCGGCTAACGTCCTTCGGGGGAACGTCCGTGCAGCAGGGCGATAGCCTAGTAGGAACCGACTTGGTGATGAAAGAGGTGCTCATTGATCCTGAGTACTTTGCTACCTACCAGATACCTCTGGTAAGCGGCCGAAGCTTCTCGCAAGCTATTGCCTCAGACGACTCCACCAACTTCATCCTCAACGAAACGGCCGTCCGCACGGTGGGCTGGACCCCCGAAGAGGCTGTGGGGCGGATGATCAAGAACCGGGAAACCACCGGTACGGTCGTTGGCGTGGTGCAGGACTTTCACTTTGAGTCGCTGCACCAGTCCATTGTGCCGATCATCTTCAACGGACGTCCCGAACGGTTTCACGAACTATCGGTGCGGGTGGCGGCGGCCGATATGCCGGAGGCGCTGGCCCATATGGAAGCTACCTGGAAACGGTTCGTACCCGACCAGCCGTTCGCCTACGAATTCCTGAGTGATAGCTACCAGCACCTGTACGACAGCGAGCGCAGCCAGAACGAGTTGTTCATCATCTTCGCCAGCCTGGCTATCTTCATTGCCGCGATGGGTCTGTTCGGACTGGCCACCTTCAGCACCCAGCAGCGCACCAAGGAGGTGAGCATCCGCAAGGTGTTGGGCGCTCCGGTCGCTAGCATTCTGCGCCTGTTGAGCCAGGAGATTCATCATCCTTATCCTCATTGCCAACGTGATTGCCTGGCCCATCGCCTGGTACACCATGCGCGAGTGGCTCAGCGGTTTCGCCTACCACGTAGAGATGAGCGTTTTCACCTACCTGCTGGCCGCAGTGCTGGCCCTGGTGATCACGCTGATCACCATCAGCAGCCAAACGGTGAAGACCGCGCTGACGAATCCGGCGACTATCTTGCGCAACGACTGATGATCAGGATGGGCAGGATTGATCGGGATTGGCAGGATTAAGATGATGAGTAGGATAAATAACCTCATGGAATGAATGTAGCCTCCGCTCGGTCTTCATCGTAAACCATAGGAGGATAAAAGAAGAGCAGCATCCTGTTTATCCCATTCTATATCAGCTATTATCCTGCTAATCCTGGTTCAACCTTACGCTGTACCATTTTCGTTATCTTGCCACTATTCGGTGGCGGAGTGGACTTCGCAGATGATCAGCGGTGATGCTGACGGCCTAAAAGGGGCAAGTGGATGTAGCATTCCTTGAGAATGGGCGTCCCTTCTGAGTATTACTAAAAAGTTGCCGCAATCTGCCGAAACCTTGCCTGTCCCTCTCGGTAAGATCCATCCGGCGACCTTTTCATCTAAGCCCGACAGTTTACCATCTTGCCGATAAAAGGAACGAATTGAAGGTTTGAATGATAGAATGTACCTACATTCAATCCTTCACTCATTCATTCCTTCAATCCCTCTTCATGACCATCGCCATCGTCCTAAACACTTCCTGGAACCTGTACAACTTCCGGCGGGGGCTCATTGACGCCTTGCAGGAAGCGGGACACACGGTGACGCTTATTGCGCCGGAGGACGAGCACTCGGCACCGCTGCGCGAGCTGGGCTATAACCTGATCACCGTGCGTATGGACCGGCGGGGCATCCACCCCGGACGCGACCTGGCCTACCTGCGGGAGCTCTACCGGGTTTACCGGACGGTGCGCCCTGACGGTGGTGCTGCACTTCACGGTGAAGCCCAACATCTACGGCACCGTGGCAGCGCACCGGCTGGGCATCCGGGCGGTGAACACGGTGTCGGGCCTGGGCACGGTGTTTCTCAAGAAGGGAGCGGTGTCGTGGGTGGCGCAGCAACTCTACCGCCTCACCTTCCGCTGGGCCGAGCAGGTGCTGTTCCACAATCCCGACGACTACCAACTGTTCGTCGAGCGGGGACTGGTGTCAGCCGATCAGGCGGTGGTGGTGCCCGGCTCGGGCGTCAACGTGCATCGCTTCGCTCCGGCTCATGCGACTCCGGCAGACGATCAACCCTTCACCTTTCTGGTGATTGCCCGACTGCTTATTGACAAAGGTATTGTGGAATATGCCGAAGCGGCGCGCCTGCTGCGGCAGCGGGGCGTGCGGGCGCGCTTCCAGTTGCTAGGGGCCCGCGATCCGCAGCACCGCCGGGGCATCCCTGATGCTACGGTAGATGCCTGGATCGACGAAGGACTGATCGACTACCTGGGCACCACCGACGACGTGCGGCCCTTCGTTGCGCGGGCCGATGCGGTGGTGCTGCCCTCGTACCGCGAAGGACTGCCGCGCACCCTGCTGGAAGCGGCCAGCATGGAAAAGCCGCTGGTCACCACCGACACTCCCGGCTGTCGCCACGTGGTCACCGACGGGCACAACGGCCTGCTGTGCCGAGCCCGCGATGCCGCCGACCTGGCGGATGCCCTGCACCGTTTGCAGCAGATGACTCCCACCGAACGGCAGCAAATGGGGCAACGCGGCCGGACACTGGTGACCCAACGTTTCAGCGAACAATACGTTATCAATCAATATTTGTCCTGCTGTAGGAACATAACGGTCGCCGCGCGATTAATCATGTTCCCACGTTAACCATGCCCCTACTTTAACCAACAACAACCACTATGAACGTACACCATCATCACCTTGAGGGACTCATTGAAATTATCCCGACGGTGTACCCCGATGCGCGGGGTTACTTTTTGGAAACCTACCACACCGAGCGGTTTCGGGCCTTGGGCATTGACCCTAGCTTCGTGCAGGTGAACCAGTCTTTTTCTAAACGGGGCGTGCTACGGGGGCTGCACTTTCAGCGCGCTCCCCACCAGCAGGGCAAGCTGGTGAGCGTGATACAGGGGCGGGTGCTCGACGTGTCGGTGGACCTGCGCCCGGGTTCGCCTACCTACGGGCAGCACGCCAAGGTGCTCGTCGACAGCGAGCGACACAACCTATTGTACGTGCCCGAAGGCTTCGCCCACGGCTTCGTGGCCCTGGAAGACACTATCTTTAACTACCAGTGCACCAACCTCTATCACCAACCCTCCGACGGGGGCCTCCGCTGGGACGATCCCGACCTCAATATTGACTGGGAACTGGAGCGCTACGGTATTGATTTGCCGATTGTTTCGGAAAAAGACCAGTTATTGCCTAGCTTCGCCGCCTACAACCAATCACCCTCCGTTACGCTTGAAGATACCACCGGCCACTAGTTCCTATTCTTCTTTCCTGCTTCCAAAGCTTCTCCTGCTGGGGATGCTGCTGGGCACCTCGTCCTGCGGCATTTACCGCAACCGCATTCTGTTCGCCACCGACAAGCCCGCCGGACTGCAACAGGTAGCCGCGGACGTGCAACGCAACTACCTGATTCAGGAAGACGACTACCTGGAGATAGAGGTGTATACCAACCGGGGCGAACTGCTCATTGACCCCAACTTTGAGATCCGGAAGGAGATCGGAGTGATGGGTCAGCAGGGGCAACAGCAACGGCAGGTGCCCCGCTACCTGGTGCGCCAGGGCGGAGTGGTTGCCCTGCCCGTGGTGGGCGACGTACGACTGGCCGGACTCACCCTCAACCAAGCCGACAGCCTGCTAGCGCAGCGCTACTCCGCGTTGTACGAAGCCCCTTTCGTGATCACCCGCTACACCAACAAACGCGTAATCGTGCTGGGCGCTACCGCCGGGCAGGTGATCCCGTTGCTGAATGAGAACACCAACCTGCTCGAGGTGCTGGCCCTGGCCGGGGGCGTGACCACCCAGGCGCGCACCGACAATATCCGCCTCATTCGGGGCGACCTGAACAACCCCGAGGTGCAGGTCATTGACCTATCCACCATTGCGGGCATGCAGGCCGCCTCGCTGCGGGTGCAGTCGGGCGACATTATCTACGTGCAACCGGTGCAGCGGGTGGTGTCGGAAGCCATTCGCGACATCTCGCCCGTGCTGGGCTTGATTACCAGCATATTTACCCTTATCATACTGATTGATCGGCTAAATCCTCCAAATCCTTAAGCAATGGCAAATCAGTTGTCCGACACCGATGCATTGACCGGCATGCCCAGCGGCAGCGGGGGCAGCTCGGACCTTGACCTGACCAAGGTGTGGCTCACCGTGCGCAAGAACGCGGGCTGGCTGCTGCTGCTGCTGCTGCTCACCAACCTGGCGGCCTACCTCTACGTGCGCTACACCCGCCCGGTGTACGAGTCGCACTCGGTGCTTAAGCTCAACGTGAAGAGTGAGGCCAACATCCTGGGCCTTAACGCTATGTCGCAGGGGCTCAACGACCTGGCTGGGGAGATAGAGTTGCTCAAGTCGAACCTGTTCTTTGGCAAGGTGGTCGACGTGGCCGACCTCAACGTGAGCTACTACGCCTACGGGCGGGTGCTGTTTCAGGAGCGCTACCAGAACTCCCCCTTCCGGGTGGAGTATACCATCAAGAATCCTACCTTCTACGACCGCCCCATCGACCTGGAGATCATTAATAGTGATCAGTACGTGCTGGCCGCTCCCGAAGGCGACGAGGGACAAACCCGGGCCTATCGCTTCGGTGAAACGGTGGAAACCCCCGACTACCGCTTCGTGGTGACGCTCACCGACCACTACGCCGCGGGCAGCGGCGAAGGGGCTTATTACTTCACGGTGAACAGCGACCAAGCGCTGGTGAGTTACCTGGGCAGCAACATGCGGGTGGAGCCGGTGAACTTCAACGCCAAGACCATCCGCATTGGCTTTGAGGGCTACAACCAGAAGAAGGTACGCGACCTGGTGCACCTGATTGACTCGGTATACTTAGAGTACTCGCAGGAGCAGAAGAACCTGGCCACTCAGCAGAAGATTGCTTTTTTGGACGAGCAACTGACGAGCATTGAGCAGCGGCTGTCGACCTACGAGAGCTACTTCGAGAACTTCACCATTGACAATAAGACCAACGACCTGCCGTCGGCCATTGGTGAAGCCATCGCCCAGTTAAAGGAACTAGAGCTGCGCAAGCTATCACTCCGCCAAACCCAGGAAGCGGTGGCCGAGTTGTCGGAGCAGGTAAAGAACGAGGAACTCATCTACACTGGCCCCGCCGCCTTCACCGACTACCCGGAAGACCTGAGCGCCTACGTAGAGCAGCTCAACCAGTTGCTCAACGAGCGGTCGCTACTGATGCAGTCGTACAAAGAAACGTCGCACGCCCTGAAGCTGAAGGATCAGAAGGTAGCGCTACTCAAGAAGGACATCACCCAACTGCTGACGGCTTATCGCGACCAGTTGGCCGAAGCCATTCGGGAGGTGGACCGCACCCGGGTCACGGTGGAGCAGAAGTTTGTGCAACTGCCCGCCCAGGGCACGCAGTACGACAAGAACCAGCGCTACTTCAACCTCTATGAGCAGGTGTACCTGTCGCTGATGCAGACCAAGAACGAACTGGAGATTGCTAAGGCTGGTACGGTAACCGACTTTGTGGTGCTGCTGCCCGCCACCCTGCCCGGGGCCCCCATCGCTCCCGAGCGGTTTATGGTGCTGGGCGCCGGTATGGTGTCGGGCCTGATGCTGTGCCTGTTGTTTGTGGCGGTGAGCTACGTAGTGAACGACAAGATCAGTAGCCAGACCGAGCTGGAGCGCTACATCACGGCCCCCATTTTAGGCACCATTCCGTTTTACCGGCGGGTGCGCTCGCGCGGCAGCACCCTGGTGGTGCGTGACTCGCCCAAGTCGGCCATCAGCGAGGCGTTCCGCACGGTGCGCACCAACATGCAGTTCGTGGGGGCGCAGCAGGAGCAGCGAGTTATCTCCATAACCTCTACGGTAGGGTCGGAAGGCAAAACGTTTGTGGCTACTAACCTGGGTAACGTCATCGCGCTATCGGGCAAGAAGGTGGTGCTCATCGACGTGGATTTGCGCAAGCCCAAGGTGCACCTGGCCTTCGGCGACACCAACACCAACCGGGGCGTGAGCAACGTCCTGATCGGTGAACACCCACTGAAGGAGTGCCTGGTGATCAACCAATATTGAGAACCTGCACTACATTCCGGCGGGCTCGCTGCCGCCCAACCCGGCCGAACTAATCGCCAGTGCTCCCTTCGACGCCTTACTCAACGACCTGAAGGCGCTCTACGACGTGGTGATTATCGACACCCCTCCGGTGGGGCTGGTCACCGACGGGGCACTGGTGATGAAGAAGGTGGACCTACCGCTGTATGTCTTCCGGGCCGACTTCTCGCGTAAGGCGTTTGCTAACACCCTGAACCGAATCAAACAGTCGCAGGGGCTAAGCAAGCTGGCGGTGATCTTCAACGGCATGGATGCGGCGACGGCCCGGGGCTACTCGTACGAGAAGTACGGCTACGGCTACTACGAGATGGAAGACGAGGACCGGCCCTGGTGGCAGCGGTGGCGACGATAACCGGCCAGGTGATGCGCTTGTCTTCGGAAAAGAGGGCAGAGGCAGCATTTGGAGTAGAAGAAGGCCAGCTTACAGCCCCGTTGCCACCGTGTTTCCGGTGCGGGCCTTCGTGAGCGCATCGCGCACTCCGAAGTGGCGGTACGCCAGCAGCGGATAGAGTGCCGCCCCCGCCCGACGAGCCGCTTCCCTGACCAGGGGCCGGACGTCGGTACGGTAAGCATCCTGCAAAATTTCCTGGGCCATCACCACGTCGTTGTCGGCCTGGGCGGCGCGCAGGGCTTTCCGATCTACCAACAGGGTTTGGGCTAAGCTTATCAGGATGGCCTCCACGGACTGTAGCAAATCTTCCAGTGGGTCTTTGGTGTTGTGCGAGGCATCAATCATCCAGGCCAGCGGCGGGTTGGTGTTGTGCGGATCATCCAGTCCGCGTATGATTTCGTTAAAGATAAGGAACAACTGATAGGGTCGGATGGCGCCTACCGTGAGGTCATCGTCGCCGTACTTGGAATCGTTGAAGTGGAAGCCGCCCAGTTTGCCTCGCATGATCAGCGTAGCCACGATCTGCTCAATGTTGGTGTTGGGCAGGTGATGTCCTAAATCCACCAGGGTGAAGGCCTTCGGACCAAGGTCGGAAGCCAGCAACAAGGAGGTGCCCCAGTCCTGAATGACGGTGGCGTAAAAGTTAGGTTCGTAGGGTTTGTATTCTATCAGCACCCGCCAGTCGTCAGGCAGGCGTTGGTAGATGGCCTGTAGCGAGTCTAGCGTACGCTCAAAAACACCGCGGAAATCATACTGCCCGGGAAAGTTGGCCCCGTCGGCCAGCCAAACCGTCAGCGACTGAGACCCCAGGGCGCGGCCGTGCTCGATCACCGCTGCGTTGTGGTCGATGGCCTGTTGCCGCACCGCTTGGTCTACGTGGCTCAGGGACCCGAACTTATAGGAGTGCGCCTGGTTCGGTTGGTCCTGAAAGGTGTTGGAGTTCATGGCGTCAAAGCGAATGCCCAAGGCATCGGCCTGCTGCTTGACGGCCGCGTGATCCTGGGGAATGTCCCACGGGATGTGCAGGGAGATAGCGCCACTGCTGCCGTTGAGCGCGTGGAGTAGCCCCACGTCTTCCAGCTTGTCTTCCAGGGTGGTAGGCACCCCGGCCAGGGGGAAACGTCCGAAGCGGGTGCCGCCCGCCCCCAGGGCCCAGCTGGGAATGGCTACCTGAAATGCCAGTAGCCGCTTGATGATCGGCTCGATGTCTACGTTTTTTCGGTCAAGCACCGAACCCAGCAGGCTCAGCGTTTGCTGATGGTGCGCCTGTTGCGATGCGTTGAAGTCTTGGAGGTTATCTTGGTTTATCTTCATGCTATTTCTTTTCGTTAACGTATCAAAATTCCTGGTCAAAACCAACGGCTTCAAAATCCTGGTTAACTGGTAAACAGAAAGAGCGTGGAATTTGGAAGGGCGGGTATCTCAAGCGGTTATGCGTATATATTGGTGAATAGTGTTTCTTTTGTAAGCGGTTGGGTAGTTGATAGCCAGTAGTCCACAGTTGCCAATAGTCGACGGTGGACTGTTGACCGTCAATTAAATGACCCTTAATCAAATCTCAAATCTATGCGTCAGTACAGCCGGGAAGAAGACGTCGTTGAAGAAGTTGCCGGAGGGGAGTACGAACGGCAACCCGTGCCCGCCTCCAAGTGGAAGGGCTGGTCTAGTTTTCTGGGTATGTACGCCGGGGAACACGCCGCCGGTACCGAGTTCATCATCGGTCCGCTTTTCCTGACCGCCGGGGTCAGTGCCTTCGACCTGATTGTCGGCTTGCTGCTGGGCAACTTGCTGGCGGTGCTCTGCTGGCGATACCTAACCGCTGAAATTGCCGTGCGGCACCGCCTCACCTTATACTATCAACTTGAAAAAATCTGCGGCAAGAAGCTGGTAATTGGCTACAACCTGGCCAACGGCATTCTGTTTTGCTTCCTGGCGGGGGCCATGATCACCGTATCGGCCACCGCCGTGGGCGTGCCCTTCGACCTGCCCATGCCCAAACTCACCGACACCCTGCCCACCGGAGTCACCTGGGTGGTGATTGTGGTGACGATCGGAGCGGTGATTTCACTGATTGCCGCCCGGGGCTACGACACGGTGGTAAAAGCGGCCAACTGGATGTCGCCCTTCATTGTGCTGGCTTTCCTGGCCTGCGGCATCGTGGCACTGGGTCAGCTGGACGTGCACAGCTTCGCGGATTTCTGGGCCATCTGGGGCGAGGGCAGCGAACCCTTCCCCGGACAGATCAAGTACACCTTCTGGCACGTGGTGATCTGGTCGTGGTTTGCCAACGCTGCCATGCACATCGGGATGGCCGATTTGTCGGTGTTCCGCTTTGCCCAGCGGCCCAGCGCGGGGTGGACCACCGCGGCGGGTATGTACGTGGGGCATTATATGGCCTGGATCGCCGCGGCGCTGCTGTATGCGGTGTACCTCAAGACGCCAGAAGCGCAGGCGTTCCTGGCCGATGGCGAAGCCCCACCGGTGGCTCCCGGTCCCCTGGCTAATAACGCCATCGGTATCTTCGGCATTGTGGCCGTGGTGCTGGCGGGCTGGACGACGGCCAACCCAACCATCTATCGGGCCGGACTGGCCTTTCAGGCGGTGATGCCCAAACAGTCTACCGTCACGGTGACCCTGATTGCCGGGGCCGTGGCGACGATTGCCGGTATATTCCCGGCCTTCGCCATGAAGCTACTGGGCTTTGTGGCCCTGTACGGCTTCATTTTGGCCCCCTTTGGAGCCATCATCGCCTTTGATCACTTCTTTGCCCAGTCAGCGGGAATTATTCCGAATTATGCCGAACACGCCAACCTAAAGTACAACCGGGCGGTGCTGCTGGCCTGGGCCATCAGCTTTGGATTGTTCTACTTTATTTCGCTTCAGTTCGGCGTGTTTCTCTCGTTTGTCACGCTCCCCGCCTGGTTGCTGTGCGGAGCGCTCTTTCTGGTGTTTAGCCGCTACTTCCAGAAGCAAGTATAGACTTTATGGTACGCATCCTAATCACTGCCCGGTAGATGAAGCCCGAACGTTGAGCTTCCCGTCGAAGACCATCGTTTCAAGTATTTATTGCCGGGGGCACTAGCGGCAGTCTGTCAAAATTAATACTAGGCACGACAGGTGCATTCAACTTGAGAAAGAGCTACTTTTGCTGCTCCACCACCAAAGGTGATGGGATAACTTTCTATATTTACAGCAGCTTTTTCACTACCATCATGAACGAACGATATCCCGTGTGGCCCGGCAAGCCTTATCCTTTAGGAGCCAATTGGGACGGCAAGGGCGTGAACTTTGCCCTGTTTAGCGAAAACGCTACGGGAGCGCAGCTCTGCCTCTTCGACTCGGACGCTGCCGACTCGCCCGTGACCACCCTGCAAATGACCGAGCAGACCAACTACGTTTGGCACATTTATCTGCCGGGCGTGAAGCCCGGGCAACGCTACGGCTTTCGGGTGGAAGGCCCCTACGACCCGGCCAACGGCCAGCGCTTTAATCCCAACAAGTTGCTGCTGGACCCCTACGCCAAGGCCATCGACGGGCGCATCAACTGGAACGACGCGGTGTTTGGCTACCCGGTCACCAGCCAGGATCCTAAGCGGGATATGGAGATGGATACCACCGACAGGCGCTCCTTTCATGAACAAATCGGTGGTGATTGATGAGACCTTCGACTGGGAGGGCGACGAGCTGCTGCAACATTCCACTGCACGAGACGATCATCTACGAGGCCCACGTGAAGGGTTTCACCATGCAGCACCCGGAGCTGGACCCTAGCATCCGGGGCACCTACCACGCCTTGGGTTCCGAAGCGGTGCTGTATCATCTCAAGAAGCTGGGTATCACCGCCATAGAACTGCTGCCGGTGCACCACTTCGTGCACGACCAGCACCTGGTGGATCAGGGCTTAGCGAACTACTGGGGCTACAACTCCATCGGCTACTTTGCGCCCCACTCTGAGTACTGCTCGTCGGGCTCGATGGGCGAGCAGGTGGTTGAGTTTAAGGAGATGGTGAAGTCGCTGCACCGGGCGGGCATCGAGGTGATTCTGGACGTGGTGTATAATCACACGGCCGAAGGCAACCACTACGGTCCTACCCTATCGTTCAAGGGCATCGACAACGAGGCGTATTACCGGCTGGTGGCCGACGATCAACGCTACTACATGGACTACACCGGCACGGGCAACAGCCTGAACATGGTGAACCCCCGCTCGCTGCAACTGGTGATGGACAGCCTGCGCTACTGGGTTATTGAGATGCACGTGGATGGCTTCCGCTTCGATCTGGCCTCAACGCTGGCCCGAGGGCTGCACGCGGTGGGCAAGTTGTCCACCTTCCTGGACACGATTCACCAAGACCCGATTATTTCGCAGGTGAAGCTGATTGCCGAACCCTGGGACATTGGCGAGGGAGGCTACCAGGTGGGCAACTTCCCGGTGCTGTGGTCGGAGTGGAACGGCAAGTACCGCGACAGCGTGCGCCGCTTCTGGAAGGGCGACGAGAGCGAGGTGGCTGAGTTTGCCTACCGGCTGAGTGGCTCGAGCGACCTGTATATGGTGAGCGGACGGCGACCGTTTGCCTCCATTAACTTTATTACAGCCCACGATGGCTTCACGCTCAACGACCTGGTGAGCTATAACGAGAAGCACAATGATGCCAATGGCGAGAACAACCAGGACGGCGAGAGCCACAACGAGAGCTGGAACTGCGGGGTGGAAGGTCCTACCGATAATTTAGAGATCCGGGCGCTGCGCGAGCAGCAGAAGCGGAACTTCCTGGCGACCCTGTTTCTGAGCCAGGGGGTACCCATGCTGTTGAGCGGCGACGAGTACGGACGCACGCAGCAGGGCAACAATAACGTGTATTGCCAGGACTCGCCCCTGAGTTGGTTCGACTGGGAGTGGACCGATGAGCAACGGGCCCTGCAGGAGTTCTGCTGCCACCTGATTGAGCTCAGGAAGAATTCTAATATCTTCTCGCGCCGGAAGTTCTTTCACGGGCGCGACATTCACGGACGGGGCATTACCGACATCCGCTGGCTATCACCTAATGGGCAAGATATGTCCGAAACCGAGTGGGACACTTCGTTTGTGCGTTGCATGGGCATGTTGCTCAACGGCGAAGAGATGAACGAGTATGACCAGAAGGGCCGCCGGATCACCGACGACGTGTATCTGCTGATGGTGAACAGCTACTGGAAGGAGGTGCAGTTTCAGTTGCCCGACCAAAGCAAACGCCAGAAGTGGGAATTGGTGCTGGATACGTACGAAGGAGGGTTTGCCGAAGATGTGGTAGAAGGGTCATATCCGCTGCCCTCGCGGTCGCTGGTGCTGCTTCGAAAGATCAAGTCAATTGCAAAGTATTAACAAAAAAGCACGAGCCTGCTGACCCGTGCTTTTCTTGCACTAACCTAAATCTCTCACTTGCTTACTCAATTTCAACCGCATCCAGGTTGATGAACTGGATCTGCTGGTCGTCGCTCAGTTCGATGCCCACCACCGAGTCTTTGTCAATGGTGCCCGCCAGAATCTCCTTAGACAACTGGTTGAGCACCTCGCGTTGCAGCACTCTTTTCAGCGGGCGCGCCCCGAACTGCGGATCAAAGCCCAGTTCGGCCAGGTGCTTCAGCGCCTCGTCGGTGGCCTCAATGCGGATGCCGTTATCTTCCAATCGCTGCTGAATCTGCTTGAACTGGATCTCCACGATCTGCTGCATGTTGTCCTTGGACAGCGGGCGGAACATGATTGTCTCGTCGATGCGGTTCAGAAACTCCGGCCGCACCGAATGCTTGAGCAATTCGAACACCTCCTGCCTGGTCTCTTCCACCACCTCGTCCTCGTTGAAGGGGTTGATGTCGCGGAAGCGCTCCTGAATCAGGGTGGAACCGATGTTGGTGGTCATGATGATGATGGTGTTCTTGAAGTTCGCCACGCGACCCTTGTTGTCGGTGAGCCGCCCGTCGTCCAGCACCTGTAACAGGATGTTGAACACGTCAGGATGCGCTTTCTCAATCTCATCCAGCAATATCACGGAGTAGGGCTTGCGGCGCACCGCTTCGGTAAGCTGCCCCCCCTCGTCGTAGCCCACGTAGCCGGGAGGCGCTCCGATGAGGCGACTCACGGCGTGCCGCTCCTGGTACTCCGACATGTCGATGCGCACCATGTTGTTCTCATCGTCAAACAGAAACTCGGCCAGGGCTTTGGCCAGCTCGGTTTTACCCACGCCGGTGGTGCCCAAGAAGATGAACGAACCGATGGGCCGCTTGGGGTCCTGCAAACCCGCCCGACTGCGGCGCACCGCATCCGACAGGGCCTGGATGGCCTCGTGCTGCCCGGCCACGCGCTCGCTTAGTTCTTGCTCTAGGTTGAGCAGCTTCTCACGGTCGCTCTGTAGCATCTTAGAAACGGGGATGCCGGTCCACTTGGCCACCACCTCGGCGATGTCTTCGGAGTCTACTTCTTCTTTGAGCAGCGACTTCCCGCCCTGCATCTCCACGAGTTGCTGTTGGAAGTCTTTCAGCTTCTGCTCGCTCTCGGTGATCTTGCCGTAGCGAATCTCGGCCACGCGTCCGAAGTCACCGGCGCGTTCGGCCTGCTCGGCTTCCAGTTTGTAGCGCTCTATCTTTTCCTTCTCCTCGCGCAGGCCCTGGATAACGCCCTTCTCGTTCTCCCACTTGGCCCGCAGGTCCTTGCGCTTCTCCTCCAGCTCAGAGATATCTTTGGTCAGTTGCGTCTCTTTCTCCTGGTTCTTCTCGCGGCGGATGGCCTCGCGCTCAATTTCCAGTTGCATGATCTTGCGGTTAAGCTCGTCCAGCTCCTGGGGCAGCGAGTCGATCTCGATGCGCAGCTTAGACGCCGCCTCGTCCATCAGGTCGATGGCCTTGTCGGGCAAGAAGCGATCGCTGATGTAGCGGTTGGACAGTTCTACGGCCGAGATCACCGCGTCGTCTTTGATGCGCACCCCGTGGTGCAGTTCGTAACGATCCTTGATGCCGCGCAGAATAGAAATTGAGTCCGGCACGTCGGGCTCGTCTACAATCACGGCCTGGAAGCGGCGTTCCAGCGCTTTGTCCTTCTCGATGTACTTCTGGTACTCCTTGAGCGTGGTGGCGCCAATGGCGTGCAACTCGCCGCGGGCCAGCGCGGGTTTCAGCAGGTTGGCTGCGTCCATCGCGCTCTCGCCCCCGCTTCCGGCCCCAATCAGGGTATGAATCTCATCGATGAAGAGAATGATCTCTCCGTTAGCGTCGGTCACTTCCTTGATCACGGACTTAAGGCGCTCCTCAAACTCACCCTTGTACTTGGCCCCCGCTACCAGCAAGCCCATGTCAAGGGCGATCAGGGTTTTGGTCTTCAGGTTTTCGGGCACGTCGCCGTCCACGATACGCTGGGCTAGTCCTTCCACGATGGCGGTTTTGCCCACGCCGGGCTCACCCAGCAGTAGCGGGTTGTTCTTGGTGCGCCGCGCCAGAATTTGTAGCACGCGGCGAATTTCCTCATCGCGCCCGATCACCGGATCGATCTTACCGGCCTTGGCCAGTTGGTTCAGGTTCTTCGAGTAGCGCTCCAGCGACTTGTACTTTGCTTCGGCGTTTTGGTCGGTGACGCGTTCGCCGCCGCGCAGTTCCTGAATAGCCGCTTTGAGTTCTTTCTCGGAGAAACCGGCCTGCTTCATCAGTTGGGCGGTTTTGCCCTTGCCGTCTAACAGCGCGAGCAGAATATGTTCTACGGCCACGTACTCATCACCGAATTCTTTCAGGTAGCTTTCGGCTTTGCGCAGCACGGCGGCCGCATCGTTGCCCAGGTAGGGTTGCTGTCCGCTCACCTTGGGGTACGACTGTACCACCGTATCCAGACTATTTTCCAGTTGATTGCGGTTGATACTCAGTTTGTTAAGCACAAACGAGATCATGTTCTCATCGGCCTGCAGCACCGCCTTGAGCAGGTGCGCCGGTTCGATGCCCTGCTGCTGGTAACCGCTGGCAATCTCCGCGGCCTTCTGCAAAGCTTCCTGGGCTTTTATGGTATAGTTATTAAAGTTCATATCGTTGTTGGTATAATTGTTTTCTTTTTTCTTACCAATCAAGATTCTGACCATGCGCTTTTCAGGACTAAAACAAGACATTTTGTCTTAATTTGCTGAATAATTGCAGTTTATTGTGACATTTTGACTGGATTGTTTTTGAGTAGACTGCCGAAAGTGTCTAAAACAATCGTAGCGAGGATGCCCTACACCCTCGCCACCAACTATACTAAGCGATTATTACTCTGCCTTCCGCTTCTCGAACCAGTCGGTATTTTCTTCGGACTCAATCACGCCGTTGCCATCGGTGTCCCACGTGGCAAACCCTCCCTCGGCCACCTCGCTTTCCTCTAGCTCGCCGCTGCCATCATCGTCACACTCGGCCAAGTAGTCGGTCTGATCTAGCACCTGGGCAAACTCAAGCAAACTTATCGGATTGCAAGTGCCCGTCCCCGTTCTGATCCCACACCTCAAAGGTTTGGTAGTCGTCCGTGTCGTCGCTGCCAAAGTAGGCTTCCTGAGCGTTTTGCCACTCTTGGTTGTTAAGCGTACCGTCGTCGTCCTTGTCGATGGTGGCAAAAAACCCTTGAGCAAACTCGGTGCGGTCTACCACCTGGTCGCCGTTAGCATTCCATCGCTTGTAATACGGAGAGATGGTGAAGGAGCTATTAAAATCATTGTTGTCCAGAATTTCTTCATCGGTAAAATCGTCGTCCACGTCGCCCTCCTTGTTAGACTGCACCGAACAGGCAACGGTAATCATAAAGAGCGCAAAAAGCAGAATAGATAGGCTTCTCATCGGTTTAAGTTAAAGATGAAACATAGGGGAGTAACCTTCTCCAAAGCAGATAGTTGGCCGATAGAAAGTATAAAAGACAATTGGTTTGCTTCCTTTAATCAGGTTAGAGGCTGCGTCCTTGATTTTTTTGGTATTAAACTGAACAAATGTACTACTATCAAGTTCGGTAAGTAAATATTCTCAATTTTTAACCTAATGAATTTGATTATGAAGATGAAGGTACTAAGCCTTGTAGCTGGTTTATCCATGATGACTGCTATGAGCGCCGTTGCCCAGGACACCCAGGTAGAACAAGAAGTAGAAGAAACTACTCAGGATGTCGGGCAAGAGGTTGATGAAGCCGCTCAGGATACCGAGCAGGCCGTAGAAAACGCTGCCGAAAATACTGAAGAAGCCGTTGAAGAAACTGCCCAGGACGTAGATCAAGCCGCCGATGAAGCCGGTCAGGAAATGGATCAGGCGATGGATAACACTGAAGAATCAGTAGAAGACGCCGCCACTGATGTGGAGCAGGGCGTAGAAAACGCTGCTCAGGAAACTGAGGAGGAAATAGAAGAGGTTCCCAACGAAATGGAGGAAGCTGCTAACGAAACCGAAGAAGCAGTAGACAACACTTCGGCTCAAATGGACGACGCCGGTGAAGAAATCGAGCAAGAAACCGAAGAGGTGGTTAACGACGTTGATGCCGGACTGGATAATGCCGGTGAAGAAATTGAGCAAGAAACCGAAGAAGCGGTAAATGACGCTGATCAGGCGCTAGATAATGCTGGTGAAAGCATCGACCAAGGTTTAGATAATGCCGGTGAAGCTATTGACGAAACCGCTACCGACGTAGGACAGGCCGTTGATAATGCCGCTGACGAAGTGGAGGAAGAAGTTGATGAAACTACTGACGGTGGACTGTTCTCTGAAACCGAAGAGGCGATGGACAAAGCTGAGCGCGAGATGGAAAATGCTGACGATGATGACATTATCGTTACCACCGCTGATGACGATGACGTAGAGGTTGCCGATGATGTGGAAGACGTTGAAGCTACCGTAGAAGAGCCGATGATGGAAACTGAGGAAGCAATGGACGAAGCCGCTATGGAAACCGAAGATGCTGTTGAGGATGCCGCTTACCAAACCGAAGAAACCGTTGAAGAAGCTGCTACTGAAACTGAAGAGGCCGTTGAAGCTGCTCCCAACGAAATGGAGGAAGCTGCTACCGAATCAGAGGATGCGATGAACACCGCCGCTACCGAGATGGAAGAAACTACCGATGAAGCTGCGCGCGATTCTAAAGCGAAGATGAAAGCAACCGACATCACCGCTAATACGGATGCTACTCAGCCTGCCGACAAGATGGAAGATGATAGCATCGTAGATGATAACCTTGATGTAAACTCAAACGAAACCATCGAGGAGCAAGCCAAAGACGTTAAGGAAGAAACGATGAAAGCTGGTGCTGCCACCGGAGCCGCTGCTGCCGCCACGGCAACCGCAGCCCCTATGCAGGATGAGCAGAACATCGTTCAACTGGCTATGTCACAGGAAAACTTGTCTACCCTCGTACAAGCGTTACAAGCCGCTGACTTGGTAGGAACGCTCGAAGGAGACGGTCCTTTCACCGTGTTCGCGCCCACCAACGAAGCTTTTGAGGCCCTGCCCGAAGGAACGCTGGAAGACTTACTGAAGCCTGAGAACAAAGAGAAGCTGGCCACGGTACTCACCTACCATGTAGTGCCTTCTAGTGCCATGTCATCTAGCCTATCCGATGGTCAAGCCATTGCCACCGTTGAAGGCGAAGATGTGAACGTGATGATGAAGGACGGAAAAGTGATGATTGAGGGAGCTCAAGTAACTACCCCCGATGTGAAAGCTTCTAACGGAGTAGTACACATTGTGGACGCAGTAATCCTGCCTCCCAGCATGACCGGAACCGCCCAAGGCGCTGAAGAAGAAGGTCAGAACTAAATCACGCTCCTTCCACAAAGATTTTTGTTGAAGCAAGTTAGAGAAAAGCTACTGTCGGTTAGGCAGTAGCTTTTTTTGTTTCAACCCTCACTATTTTCTCTCACGCAAGCAGCCTACTCGTGGTTACTTGCCTCATCAACCGAAACGTTTGTCACACCGCCGCGCGAACCACCACCCCAAAAGCCTCCAGCATCTGCGGATTCTTCTTAAAGGCAAACCGAGCGGTGCTTCGCACTTCCCTTATCCAACTCCGTAATTCACTAAACGCTGCATTCTTGGCTTGGGTGCAATCCTCAGACTTTCCCTTCTGCCGAAGGCGGGATTGCTTTAGCACCATCAGGTTAGTGATGTCCGTGGTGGCCTGCTGTATATCCTTGTCGCTCACCCCAAAGGATTGTAGCGAGAGTTTCCGCTCCTGCAGCTTGTGGTAAAAATAAGCTGCCTGCCGAATACCATCCCATCCGTTTTTCTCGAGGAGTTCAATACGCAACAGGTGCACAATGTTGGGTTCACTTCGGTACGCCGTACGGGCCACCTTCGCATGTTCTCGAAACTGCGCCTGCACCGCCGTCTGCTGCGCATTCACCTGCTGACCTAGTTCCCACTGCGTGTCATAACAGGCATCCTTCTGGCGGCGGCTAGCAATGGCTTTATCGAGCAACGACTTCCCCTTCTTGGTTTGCTCGGTCTTATAGCCGTGGGCTTCCATCAGTTGGAGAACTTCTTTGTCCTGTGCTAAAATGCTCAACGTGAGTTCCGCAATTTCCAGCGCGCCTTCATCTGTTCTTAAGTCCATTTCTTTTGTTGTTGGTTTGTGAATAACGTTAGCAAAGAAAAGGAATAAGGAATTCGCCCGCGAAAAAGAGTCCTCAATTTGAATACGCGCGTATCATTCTAAAGAAATAGAGACAAAAACCAGAGGTATCACGCCTCATTCTTCAGAAATAGGCGCAATGCCGTACGTTTTTATCGATGATCCTACATGCTCCTTACTCATAACTTGAATCATTGCGACAAAACCTTACATCATGGGCACCCTTCTGCGCTGGATCGTCCAATATCCTTCCGTCTTTTCTTCCCCCACATCGGTTACTGAAGCAATACCTACTCACGGCGCACCAATATGACCCAATCTTGTGCTGCACCACCGGGAGGGCTTCCCAACGATACCCGTCCCGGCCCACTGACCTGCGGCTGATTACCGACTTGCAACGCCCCCCCCTGCTTCGGGTCGTACCAGTGCACGGTGTAGGGGGCTTCATCGGTGCCTATGTCTAAGGTCGCCTCGCCGTTGGGGGGCAGATAGAGGGCGTACACCTCGCCCAGCTTGGCCAGGCAGTAGGCACCACCCTCCACCAGTTCGTCGGCCGATTCCATCTCCCAAAAGGGCAAATGCTCTCGGAAGAACGTCAGGGCGTGACGGGTTTGGGCCCAGAGATTGGCCCGGGTGCGCCAGGTTTCCAGCCCCAGGTCGTCGTTGGCGTGACGATAGCCGAAGTACCATTCCACTCCCCCACCCCCGGCCATCAGACTGCCCCACAGCACCTCGTGCCGCAGCGTATCATGCTCAGGGTCCACCTCGTCGGGCATTGCCCCGCGGTAGTGCGGCCCCACCTCATCGAGGCTCACCACCCAGGGCCGCCCCGCTTCGGCCGAAGCGGTAATCCACTGCTTGGTTACCTGGTGCACCTCATCGGGTGGATTTACCTGCAAAGCCGGTGCCGTCGAGGTTGGCATCGCCCAGCAGTGGTTGCAGAATCGGGTCGCGCGCGCCGTTCCAGGCGTGGGTGTGCAGCACCACCGGGTTGTGGTAGGGATCGTTCTCCTTGAAGTAGCGAAACATCGCCCGGCGCTGCTCGGTGGTTTGCGCATCGGGCGAAAATTTGGCGTAGCCATTCTCCTCGCCCATGTCCCAGATCAGCGCCGGATGATGCGCAAAGCGGGCGATCATCTCGCGGTAGTAAAGTCGGCGTTGCGGCCCTACATTACCGCTGTCGAGCAACCGTTCGTTCTCGGTTTCCTGCAACACCATGTGCAACACGATGCCCAGGCTGTCAGCGTGGGCAAACACCCGCTCCCACTGCGCCAGTTTGCTACAGTCGAAGCGATAGCGTTCGTCGTAGCCGGGGTAGGGCCACACGTCTTTGCCGTCGCCCCCGATGTTCATCGTCAGAAAATAGATGGAGTTCATCCCCTGGCTGGCCAGGTAGTTCAGTCCACCGATCAAGCCCCTTCCCCTTGCCGCCCTGCCAGGTGGGGTCGCCGGAGTGCCAGTCGCGCTCGTGGTCTTGGTAAACGTGCATTTGCTTATCGGCGGCCGCTTCGCCCGAGCGTTGTTCTTCTTGTCCGCCAAAGAAGGTGCCATCAAAGTCCGCGTAACCCAGCAGGTTTTCCGGACTGCCCGCTCCGCCCTTGAGCAAATACGCACCATTGCCCGCAAAGCGGAAGTAGCGCTCGCCCACGTATTGCAACCGCCCGCGGGCGGCACTATCCGCCGCCGCAACCTGAAACTTCCCTTCCGTACCATCAGTGGCGATTGGCTCACCAGCTTGCGCCGCGGGACGAACGGCCAGACTGTCACCTTGCTGAAAATCCACCCGGTAGGTCCAGTTGCCCGGGGCATCGGGCACAAAGCGCACTTGCCACACGGAACCGGCGTCGGCACCGGTTTCGTCAGCTTGCCCGTCGGCGGCGTAGAAGCCCGGCACTGCGTAGGTGGTATCGCCGTGGGTGAAGTGCACCGTGAGGCGGTAGTGCAAGAACGGATTCACCTCGGCCTGCTCACTGCTGGCGGGTCCTTCAAAGGGTAGCGTGATGGGTTGCCACTGCACGTAGGCAGGCAAAGTGGATTCGTCGTCGGCCGGGGAAGAACAGGCCGCGATCAGTAGCAGGATGGGTAAGGTGAACCAGCGGGGCCATTGATAAGCAGGTTGGGTACGGACAGTTCAATTCAGAGGACAGAGGTTAGGTCGGCACGAACGAGGTTTAGGATATTGCATTTGTTTTGTATCAGTTGTGAAGCACGAAACAACAGTAGTCTTATTCTGCCACTACATCTACTCTGGCAGATTAGTTAGGTTCTGAGGAAATTAGCCAAGTATTTTGTTGGAAATGGCCAAGGATTTGCGGCAAAACATGCTGAGGTAGATCGAGGTGCAAACTGGGACAACGATTTGAAAGAAGGGCCAGCATTTTAATCTATTTCATTAAAAACTGATTGAAGCAGACCAAGACCAAAATTGATTGTATTGCCGACCTTACTCCTTTTTCACTTAAAACGCGCAATGGCCTGGCACAGCGTGATGCTATCCTAACTCAGTTCCTTCGGTACTACTTAATTTCTGGAAGGCAAACTTTTCACTTCCCGGTGTGGAGCATGAACGAGCGTTGGGTAATTTCATCTACCGTCAACATCAACCCCTACGTGAGCGTTGGGTATTCGTCAAATTTTGCGTTGGGTAAGTGCGTGGACTGTACAGCCATCACCTGAGATATTCAACTGCGTCGCTACTACAATTTGCTGCGTCGGGCGGCCAGGGGAAAAAGGGTGTCCGGTAATTCGGCTAGCTTCGTCAGCCCTTGATTTTTTAGGAGTGGGACAGGTCGGTGGTGAGATGCGCAAGACTATCGCAACTACTCTTTTTACGGATTAGGGCCAGTATGGGGGATTCAACACACCTTCCGCAGCAACTTTAACCTTTCGTTTCAAGCGGGAGTGATGTACACCCAGAATGGATATGAAGATGGTTCAGGTGGGACAGAGGGTTTCTTCCCCGCCTGAATCTAACCGTGGGATGGGCACTTCGCAGGAAGCAACAATGATTGTTTGATGCTCAAACACGGCAAGGTTGAGTAACGCCCCCCGCTTCTAATTTCTAAACTCATCACCGCGGCTGGTGCGCAGGCTTACGGTCACTTGGTTGGGATAGACGTCGGCCATCTCGTTCACCAATTGCTCCAGGTTGCTGGCTTCGCCCCGAAAGCCGAGAACGAACAGATTGTCTTGTCCCGGAGTGAGGGAAGAAGGCCTTACGCTGCCGACAGCGTCCACCGAAAAGTATCCGTAGTCGCCTTCGGGCAATATTTTGGAAGCCGCTCCCAGGCTGCGCAGACGCTGCATAAACTGGCTACCCGCCCCGGCGTGCTCGGCCGAAGCCCGCACCGTTCCCCAGATAATGTCTTCGGGCACCCGTAGCATCCGGGAGGTGGGCACGATAAGTCCTTCCGTCTGGCCCAGCAGTAGTTCCACGGCCTCGTCGGTGACCAGCAGGGTGCCGCTGTTGCTCAGGGAGGTGCCTACTTCAATGGTGATGGGATATTCGCCGGAGGTCAGCTCACCAATGTCTAAGAACGAGGCGGCGGGAGCCACCGCTTCCAAGCAGACGTCGGCCCCCTGAATTTCGCGGAGCGAAACGGTGATGTCTGGCCCCTCACGGTGAAGTTCGCTCACGATGCGGTAGTTGATGCAGGGATAGTCATCGGTGGTGAGGAACTTGAAAGAGAGCGTGCGCTGACCTGATTCAACGTATTCAGCCATGCTAAACTGAACGTCGGTGCCTAAGGTGTTTACCGAATCGAGTTCGGCGGAGTCATCACAGGCCAAAAGAGAAGTAGCGAGAAAACAAGCAAGGACGGTTCGTTTCATAAGCAGGTCTTTGGCACTAAGACACCGGATGGGAGAAATGGTTGTAATCTCGTTTCGAAAATCTAACGTTTTTTTTCGGGCCTAATTATCCCGCGTAAGCATCTTTGAGTAAAATAAACGATTGTTGGGCGGAAAAGAAACTCAAACCGGGCAATTCTTTATCTAAAAGTTCCGCACATCCTGGATTACTTCCGCGAAGCGTTCGGGATGATCGATCAGTTGGAAGAACTTCTGGGCGGTGGCGGCGGGGTTGTCCAGCGCGCCTTCGGCTTTGTAGTCCCTGAACTTCTGCAACTTGCTGAAGTCGGCTACCTCGGTGGTTCGGATATGATCCTGCATGGCGGTGTCTACCACCCCGGGGGCCAAAGCAAACACCCGGAACCCATCCGGCCGAAGCTCACTTTCCAGCGCGGCCACCTGCGACACCATGTTCGAGCGCTGCCTTGGAAGCACAGTAGCCCGACCAGCCGTCCACCGGATACTTCCCCGCTCCCGAACTCACGTTGATGATCAGTTTCTGGGCCTGCACGGCGCGGTACTGCCGCATAAAAGCGTTGATTAGCAACGTGGGGGCGGTCACGTTGAGATTGAAAAGGGTGACGAGCGACGAATCGTCCAGATCGCCCAGGTACTTCACCTCGCCCAGCGTTCCGGCGTTGTTGATGAGCACCAGTCGCTGCGGCGCTTCCACCGTCGGAAAGAACGCGTCTATTCGGTTGGTCAAAGCTGACACGTCTGACAAGTCCACCACCACGTGGGTGTAGTGCGGGTGTTGCATGCTGGCCGAGCGGGCGAAGCCGGTCACCCGCGCGTCGGGTCGTTCCAGTGCCTTCTCGACCAGGGCGCGGCCGATGCCCCGGCTGCTTCCCGTAATAAAGTAATAGTCCATCGCGGTAAAGGTACACAGAAAAACTACGTGCGAAAAATAATCCTCGCCGGTTGCCGTTCGCCAAGCGCGTGGAACAATCTTTGTCTGCCTCCCGAATAATCAACCGCTCTACCCGCTATGCTTCTTTATCGACGCTTACCGCTTCGCGCTGGCTTCTTGCTTAGTCTGCTTTTTTTCTCAGCCACCGCCCCGCTTCGGGCGCAGAACGAACTCATGTTACGCGACACGATCACCGACCCGGGCTACTTCGAGCAGCGCGGCGACTGGTTCAGGGTGCGGCCGTGGGGTCTGTCTATCAGCAGTATGCGCGATCGGGCGCTCTCGCCATTGCTTTATACCGGCTCCGGGTTGTCGTATAGCATCAATACCTATAAATTCAAGCCCCGCACGTTCGTTCACCGACAGTGGCAATTCAACTCGTTATCGTTTACCAATCCGCAGAGCGAAAGTTTGCTGGCGCAGTTCGGGGTAGAATATCAGCACGCGTTGCACTATCCCATTGCCGTGGCTAATAAGAACGTCAAGCTGTACGCCGGAGGGTTTGTGGGCGGGCTGTTCAATGCAAAGGTTCACGCCGGAAACGTGAACAACGTGTTTTCGTACGAACTGGCGGTGCTGCTTGGGCCTTCCGGGGTGGTTCAGTTTCCCCTCACCGTGTTTGGCAAGCGGTTCGTGCTGTCGGACGAGCTGCGCTTTCCACTGATGAGTCTGCTGGGCAACACGCCCTACGCCTGGCCGGTGCCCACCGTATTTGAGGAAGAAGGTACGCTGGGAGATGCTTTCACGGTGGGTTCGTGGGGCAAGCTGTTTCGGGTTTCCAACCAGGTGAATGTCGATTTCCACCGGGGTATCAAGCGCCGGGGAATGGTGGTGAAGCGCATCGCCTACCGGGTGTCGTACCGCTGGGAGTTGGTGTCGGTGGCGCAGCCTAATCTGTACCAGTCCGGCACCCACACCTTGTCTATTGCCCGCATTATTGCTCTTTAACCTTAAGTTGCTTCCTGACATGATCTACTCCAATAAACTTAGCCTGTTGCTGGTACTGATGATCTTTCTTGGCGCGTGCGAGCGCTTGATCATCGAACCCGACCCCGCTAATGAACCCGAAGAAAACTTCGATCTGCTGTGGAAGACCGTCGACGAGAAATATTCTTTTTTCGATTACAAAGGCATTGACTGGGACGAGGTATACCAGCGTTACCGTCCGCTGGTGAGTGAGGGCATAAGCGACGAAGCGCTGTTTGCGGTGATGGCCGATATGCTGGGTGAGCTGCGCGACGGCCACGTGAACCTGGTTTCAGATTTCAATGTGGCCCGCTACTCCGATTGGTACTTCGATTATCCGGCCAACTACAACGAAACGGTCATTGAGCGCAATTATCTGGGCAAAGACTACCGGGTGGTGCTCCCCTTCCCCACCAAGGTAATTCGCAATGTAGGCTATATCCGCTACGGCAGCTTTTTGAATCCCATCGATGGCGATAGATTGGATCAGCTCATCGACGACTATCGAGGCCTAAACGGCATAATCATTGACATCCGCGACAACACTGGCGGAGCCCTGGCCTACGTGGATACATTGGCCACCCGACTAGCGCAGCGCAACGGCGAGGAGGAACTGACGGTAGGATACGTGCGCTACAAAGACGGCCCGGCGCACAATGATTTCACGCGGACATTCCCGGTGAAGCTCTCCGAGCACGCTTCGTTCAACAAGCCGGTGGTGGTGCTCACCAACCGCACGGTCTACAGTGCGGGCAACGCCTTTGCTTCGTACATGGCGACGCTGCCCAACGTAACGCTGGTAGGCGACGTGACCGGCGGCGGCGGAGGTGCGCCTTACAGCGGCGAGCTGTTGAACGGTTGGAAGTTCTTGTTTCTCGGCCACCCAACTGATGGATCTCAACCAAGTGCCGATTGAAAACGGGGTGGAACCGGACGTTCGGGTGGATATCAGCCCGGAGGACGAAGCGGCTGGGCGAGATACGATTTTGGAAACGGCGTTGGATTTATTGCAATAATCCCGAAGGGCAGCCCCTGATTGCAATCAGGGGCTGCCCTTCGGGATTATGATTACAAAATATACTGGCTCAAATCTTTGTTCTTCACCAGCCCCGCTAGGCGTTCCTTCACTAAATCCCGGGTGACGGTGATCTTAGTATCAGGAGCAATATTGTCCGGCACGTCGAACAGGAAGTCGTTGAGCAGGTGACTCATTACGGTATGGAGGCGGCGCGCGCCGATGTTTTCAATTTCTGCGTTGATCTGGAAAGCGATCTCGGCCAGTTCATCCAGGGCGTCGTCTTCATATTCCAGCACCACCCCTTCGGAATCTAGCAGCGCTTCGTACTGCTTGGTGAGGGCGTTTTTGGGTTCGCGCAGAATGCGCACAAAATCTTCCTTGGTGAGATTTTTCAGTTCCACGCGAATGGGAAAGCGCCCTTGCAACTCGGGAATCAGGTCCGACGGTTTGGCTACGTGGAAGGCTCCGGCGGCAATAAACAAGATGTGATCGGTGTGGATGATACCGTGCTTGGTGGTTACGGCGCTGCCCTCCACCACCGGCAGCAGGTCGCGTTGCACGCCCTCGCGGCTCACGTCGGCCCCGGAACCCTTGCGGTCGGAACCAACCGCCACCTTGTCGATCTCATCGATAAAAATAATGCCAGTGTCTTCGGCCTTGCGAATGGCCTCTTCCTTCACCTCGTCCATATCGATGAGCTTGGCGGCCTCCTCTTCAAGCAGAATTTTTTTGGCTTCGCCGATGGTTACCTTGCGCTTCTTGTTCTTTTTGGGCATCATGCCGCTGATCATCTCCTGCAGGTTCATCATCAACACCTCATCCATCATGCCACCGCCCACCATGCCGATGCCCGAGCCGTTGCTCTGCCGGATATCAATCTCAATCTTTCGATCGTCGAGTTCGCCGCTGCGGATTTTCTCGCGAAAACGTTCGCGGGTTCGCTGGTTCAGTTCGGCATCGCTACTGGGCTCGTCGCTTTGGTCAAACCCAATGGTGGGGGAAGTACTGCGGGTGGGGGCGTCCTTCATTGGGGGAATCAGCGCATCAAGGATCACTTCTTCCACCGCCTCGGCAGCCTTTTCTTTCACTTCTTCGTTTCGGCGCGTGCGCACCAGGTTTACCGACTGTTCTACCAAGTCGCGCACCATGCTTTCCACATCGCGCCCCACGTAGCCCACCTCGGTAAACTTTGAAGCTTCAACCTTGGTGAAGGGGGCGTCGGCGATGCTGGCCAGGCGACGGGCAATCTCGGTCTTTCCTACGCCGGTGGCTCCGATCATCAGAATGTTGTTAGGCACAATCTCGCGCTGCATCTCGTCGCGCACGTGCATGCGTCGCCAGCGGTTGCGCAGCGCAATAGCTACGTTCTTCTTGGCATCATCTTGTCCGATAATATATTTGTCAAGCTCAGCGACGATCTGTCGGGGAGTCAGATAGGTGTTTGCTTCCAGCATAATGGGGGTGGAATTATGAATTTACTAAAAAAACAATTGCTGCACGTCGGCCGACAGTGAAAACTGATTAAAGGCACCGCTCACGTGATACACCGAGCGGGAAAAATCGACGCGAATCGTTTGGGTGCGGAACATGAATCCGAAGGATAAACCGGCACCTCCGCCGATTTGTTGTAGTTGTAACGAACTTCTGACCGAATGGTTGTAGCCGCCGTACACCTCAAAACTTTTGCTCAGCAGCAGGGCACCACCGAACGATAAATGGCGGGCAATCCGGCTGACAACGCCTTCGTCTGGTTCGGTGGCAGGTTCGGTCAAATCGGAGTACCACAGCCGGTAGGCGGTTGCGTGAAAGCGAAACGGCATATACTGCGGCTTGAAGGCCACGCCTAAGCGCACGTCGCTGGGCAAGCGACTGCCCGTACCCGAAACGTAGTCGCGAAGCAACACCCCCAAATTAGTGGTGGTGAGACCTAGGGTAAGGTCTCGTGTCGGATGTTGATACACTCCGCCCAGGTCCAGCAGTAACGCGGTGGCGCGCAGTCCGGCAATGGCTGAGGAGGCGAGCTTAAGGTTGCCTCCCAGCCGAAACGGCGCCATCTGATGGGTATAGTTCAGAGCGACAACGTAGGAAGAGGCTGAGAAGTCGCCCGTGGGCAACCCGGCTGGGTCGAAGCCTGCGAACGCTCCGTAATCCAGGTAGGAGACGCTGGCGCCGAACTGCCCTACTTTCTCTACAGCGTGGCTGTAGGAGACCGTAGCGAGTTTGATATCAGCCAAGTAGGGACGAAACGAAAGGCTCACCTGCTGGTCTAAGTACGCGCTATTCAGCGCCGGATTGCTCAAAAACCGATGGACATCATTTACCGCTCCCGAGTCGGACGAAGTAGCGACTTGCACTCCGCCCCCGGCGGTGATGGGCGTGCTGGGATTGAGGTTCAGAAAGTCGAAGGTGTGGCGACCACCGGTTTGGGCGAGGGCAGAGAAGGATAGTAAAATGAATAATGAACAAGGAATCGGGGCCGCCCGGCGGATGAATGCTGAATGGCGAAGTGCGTAGAGGTTAATTACTCGAGGCTTACTACCGTTAGAAAATGGTCTACGCTCTTTCATCCTGGCAATCTTCTCTTATCTGGCTCATCCTGATCAAAGTTACGTTATTCACCCTATATTTCGCAACTTTTTGCCCCGAATTAACCTTATTAAAGACCCAACCTATCCGTTATGAAATTTGGCAAGCTGCCCGACATTCGTTGGGTAAACTTCTCGCTTCCGGCCGACCATTCGCAGACCGCCGCCGCGCTTTTAGGCCATCGCAACGATACGCCTCCCCAAGTATTCGTAGGCTCGGCCCGCTGGGGGGAGAAAGACTTGGTCGGCAAAATCTATCCACCCAAAACTCCACCGACCGATTACCTGACGCACTACTCCCGCCACTTTTCCACCATCGAACTCAACACCACGCACTACCGCATCCCGACGCCGGAGCTGGTGCAGCAGTGGTGCGAACGCACCGAATCGGGGTTCTTGTTCTGCCCCAAGGTGCCGCAGCTAATCAGTCACCAGGCCGACTTCGGACAATCGCTACGGGCCACCGATCAGTTTCTGGCGGGCTTAGCCGCCTTCGGCGACCGACTAGGTATTCCCTTTTTGCAGTTACCGCCCTCGTTCTCGCCCCAGTCGGGTAAAGCCTTATTTGCCTATCTGGCCGATTGGCCGACCGACGTGCCGCTGGCCGTGGAGTTTCGCCATCCCGATTGGTTCAGCCGCCCGCGCCTCTTCAACCGGGCGTTTGATCTGCTGGAGGAGCTAGGCATCAGCGTGGTGATCACCGACACGGCGGGGCGACGCGACGTGATCCACCAGCGCCTGACCACCCCCCGGGTGTTTATTCGCTTCGTGGGCAACCGCCTGCACGCCACCGACTACTTGCGCGTGGATGCCTGGGTGCGCCGCATTCAGCGCTGGCTGGCCGCCGGAGTGCAGCAGGTTTACTTCATCGTGCACCAGCCCGAAGAATATTTGTGCGTAGATTTAGCAATCTACGTCGTAGAACAACTCAACCAACACTGCGGCCTGTCGATCGCTCCGCCGCGCCCCATCAACCTGGGAGTTCAGCAAAGCCTGTTCTAGCGGGTTGCGTTATCGCCTAATTTTTAGTAGATTACTGCCTGACTTAGCTTGCTAAGGAATATCTATCCTTGCCCATTTGTTGAAATAAAAACCACAATTACTAGCTTATGCGCTGTTGCTCCCGTCCTTCGTTGTCTTTCTTGCTAGTTGGTTGCTTTGTTGCGTTCGGGATCACTTCGTGCAACAGCCCGGATCCGGTAGAAGTGAAATCGCTGGAGGTTACCGCCACCGCCTACAATTCCGTAGAAGCCCAAACCAAAAAGGGCGACCCAAAGACCGCCGCCTGGGGCGACGAACTCGAACCCGGCATGAAGGCCATCGCCGTGTCGCGCGACCTGCTGCAACAAGGGTTAGATCATAACACTCCCGTTAAGATAAAGGGACTTCCTGGTACCTACCGGGTGCTTGATAAGATGCACAGCCGCTGGAACAACCGCATTGATATTTACATGGGCGAAGACATTGACCTGGCCAAGGAGTGGGGCCGACAGACCGTTGAAATCTCTTGGGCGGTGGAAGAAGACCCGGAGGCCGATCAGGCGAACTAACCTGCTACGCCTCTTTCTTCAAATACGCTCCTTCTTCTTCGGCCAACTGCTGCTTGATGTGCCTTATGATCGGTTCGGCGTGCAGCTTGCCATTCTCAATAAACACTTTCGCCGTCTCCTCTCCTCCGATCACCGAACCCGCCATATAAATGCCCGGCAGGTTGCTCTCAAAGGTCTCCGGATCTATCTCAGGAATGAGCATCGCTCCATTTAAGGTGATGCCCACGCGCCGCAGAAACTTGGCATCGGGGTGGTAGCCGATCATCAGAAACACGAAGTCGGCCGCAATCTTCTCCGAGCGCCCGGTTTTGATGTTGCGAACGTACACATCTTTGTCGGTGATCTCGGTCACTTCCGAATTGAAGTGCGCTTTGATCTCCCCCTTTTTCACCCGGTTCTCAGCATCGGGCACGATCCAGTACTTGGCCGTTTTGTTGAAGCCGTCGTGCTGGTGCACCACCGTAACCTCACTGCCGTTGCGGTACAGGTCCAGGGCCGTTTCGATGGCCGAGTTGGCTCCGCCCACCACCACCGTGCGGGTGAAAGTGTAGCGATAGGGTTCGTCGTAGTAGTGCGTGACGTGGGGCAGGTGCTCGCCCGGCACGCCCATCTCGCGCGGAATATCATAGTAGCCGATGGCCAGGATTACCTTCTTAGCGCGGTATTCGCCCTGGTTGGTCTGTAGCACAAACCCATCTTCCTGCCGGTTGATGTCGCGCACCTCGGTGTAGATGTGCACGTTGAGTTTGAAGTGCTCCGACACCTTGCGGTAGTACTTGAGGGCCTCAATGCGGCTGGGCCGCAGGTTGAGCGAGGTGAAGGGCACGTCGCCAATACCGATCATGTCGGCGCTGGAGAAAAAGGTCATGTCGTGCGGGTAGCGCCGAATGGACTCGGTCAGGCTTCCTTTATCCAGGATGGCGTAGCGCAGACCTTCTTGTTGGGCCGCAATGCCGCAGGACAAGCCGCAGGGTCCGGCACCCACAATGAGCACGTCGTAGGGTTGATTCATTATATTGTAGCGTAGGGTCTTAAACGTAGGGGTAACGAGAAAAGGGGGACGGAGGTTTACCTTGATGCAAAGGAAAGAGGTGATCCTCTTCTTGGTACGCGCAATGCGTCACGTGGTGATCAGCGTTTCAATTAGATTGGCAGAAAATATTGGATGATGAACAAGGAATACCGAACGATGAAGTAGTACTATTAGCCCGTGCGCTAATCGCATACGGATGTTCGGCGTGAATCGCTCGGCGCAGTATCATCCCCCTCCCGCCAACTGCCACAGGCGTTCGGCTTTTTTGCCAAGTAGCCAGAACGAAGCGGCCAGGATGGCAAAGAATGCTACCTTGTGCAGACTGTCCCAGCAGAACTCGAAATACAACGTATAGACATTAATCACTAAAAAGGCCAGTCCCACCTCGGCGGTCATCCGATCTTCACGCTGTTGACCGTAGTAGATCGCCAGTCCCGAACCCGCCGCCAGCAGCAGCGACCAGTGCAAGAAGCTAATCCGCGAGGCGGCTTCCCACGCGTCGTAGCTGCCGTGGTTGCCGAACACCGACAGTAGCCACAGCGAAAAGAACAAGCCCAGCAACCCGGTAACGTAGGTCAGCGGCGCAAACGGACGGGTAATAGGAAAACGCTCGAGCCCCCAACTCAACCCGAGCAACAATCCGCCGAACACCACGTAACGCAGCGGGAAGTTCATACCCAGGAAGTAGGCTCCCCAGTCAGAACGGTAGGCGGTTTCGGTGCCGAACCACACCGCCAGCGTACTCAGCGCCAGAAACCAGGTGAGCTTAGAGCGCCACCGCACCGCCGCCGCGGCGTATACTCCCGAGGCCAGCAGAATAAGAATGGCAAAGTAGCCCTCGGCAATGCCCAACACAAAACTCAGATACGTGAGCGAAAACGCCACCCCGATGGCCCCGAACATATACAGGGTTTCGTTGCTAAACACCCGTGCCGGATACCGTTGCTGGTGGCGGTACGCTCCGTAGTACAGCCCCACGGTTAGCCCCACCCAGATCAGCATCTTTATCAGGTCCGAAGCATCAAGCAAGGCGTTGAAGGTGGCCATAAGCCACTCATCGAGCAGCAGCAATACCGTGGCCAGGATGATGCACGACACCGCAAAGAAAAAGGCAATAAGCGAGAGGTTCTTCCAGTCGAAGCTGCTCTTCTGGTGGAGCATCTCTGATTGCCGCAGGCGCTGCGCCGTGTCGGCGTCGACCAAGCCGCGGTCGGCCCAGTGGTCAATGGCCCGTTGAAGGAGTTGCTGCTCGTGGTGGTTGATCTTCATGCGGACGCATCCGTTCAGTTGGTCCGAAAAATAACGAAATCCGCTCCTTCGTTCAAGAGTCAGTAAGTTTTTCCAGGTCTTTGCCGCGGGGCTTGAAGTAGGTTTTGATTACCTGCTGGGTGAGCGAGGGCGGCAAGTACTTGCTTAGGTAGGTACCCAGTTGGTTTGAAAAGCCCGGCACCACCTCGGGCTTGTGCGCCAGCATACCGCGGACGGCCCCGTCGGCCACCTCGGCCGGGTCCATCAGAAACTGCGAAGCGTCTACCTGGGTGAAGCCCGCCCGCCGAAAGAACTGCGACTGCGTAGGCCCCGGGTTCAGGCAGGTCACGTTCACGCCCAGCGGTTGCAACTCCACCCGCAGGCTGCTGGTGAACGAGCGGACGAACGCCTTGGTGGCGGCGTACACGCTGAAGTAGGGCAGCGGCTGGTAGCTGGCCGTGCTGCCCACGTTCATAATGTGCGCGTCGGCTTCGGCCTTGAGCATGGGCAAAAAGCGGTAGCACAGCTCCACCAGCACCTGCTCGTTCAGGCGCATGGTGGCCAGTTGTTCGCCCAGCGGCACCTCGGCGAAGGGACCCCACACCCCCGCCCCGGCGTTGTTGATCAGCACCCGCACCGACCAGCCCGCGTCGTGGCAGGTCTGGTAAAGCTCTTCGGCCGCGTGGGGAGCCAGCAGGTCGCGCACCAGCGGATGGACCGTGATCTCAAACTCTTGGGTTAACTCCGTGGCCAACTCCTCGAGCCGTTCGGCCGAGCGGGCCACCAAGATCAGGTCAAAACCTTCTCCCGCGCAGCGCCGGGCGAGCGCTTCGCCTATTCCGTAACTGGCTCCGGTGATCAGCGTGTAGTTCATAGCGTTAGGGTGCTTGGTTGAAAAGTGATTCGTCCCACAGGCCGGAAGGATCGTAGTGCAAGTGCCCCTTATCAATATAAATAGGCGACTCAATGTTATTGTGGTACAGTTGTCCGGTGCCGAGCCCCTGCGGCAGGGTGGGTTCGTAGGTGGCCACCCACTGCGCGATGGCGCTCAGGCCCACGTTCGACTCCAGTGCCGAGGTCACCCACCACCCGATGCCGCGGTCTTCGGCCAGTTGCACCCAATCGTCGGCGGCTGCCAAACCGCCCAGCAGCGTAGGCTTCAGAATAATATACTGCGGCTGCGTGTCGTCCAGCAGTTGCTCCCGTTCCTCGCGGGTATGCTTCCCGATCAGTTCTTCGTCCAGCGCAATGGGCACCGGACTTGTTCGGCATAACTCCGCCATCGCCTCGGTTTGTCCCGGCGCGATGGGTTGCTCAATGGAGTGAATGTTGAGCTTGGCCAGTTGCTTCAGTTTCTTCATGGCCCCGGCCGCCGCGAAGGCTCCGTTGGCATCCACCCGCAGGGTCACCGCCTCACTCGAGTAGCGCTTCCGAATACCCGTGAGCAGGCGCAGTTCGTCGGCAAAACTGATCGCTCCGATCTTGAACTTTATGCAGCGGAAGCCCTGCGCAAGCTTCTCGTCGACCTGCCGCTGCATAAAGTCAGGGTCGCCCATCCACACCAGCCCGTTGATGGGCAGCGGCGTGAACTGGGGCTGCATCACCGAAGGAAACACCAGGCGTCGTCCGCCGTGCAGCAGGTTGAGCAGAGCCGTTTCCAGGCCGAACCGCACCGCGGGCAGGTTGGCGGGCACCACTTCGCGCACCAGTTGAAACACCTCGCGGGCGCTCCGGGGCAGGGGACGTTTGGCCACCCGTTGCAGCACCAGCTCGATCATGCTAGACAGGTTGGTCGTATCGTCCTCGCTCAGCCCCGCCAGCGGAGCACACTCGCCGAGGCCGCGCTTATCTTCCTGTTGCAGCACCACAAAGTGCGTGGGGCGGGTGGTCATCACCCCGCGCGAGGTGCCCGCCGGGAAGGTGAACTGTAGGGTGTGCGAAAAAGCGCGGGTTTGGAGCATTAATTGGTTAACTTGCGCCACGAACTTTTGATTGGTCACCTAACCGTTTTTTTCGATGCCCCTCCCCGATGAAGTAACCTTTGACGTCATTATTGAGATTCCCAAAGGAAGCCGCAACAAGTATGAATTTGACAAAGAACGGGGCATGATCCGCTACGACCGCATGATCTTCTCGTCGATGTTCTACCCCAGCGACTACGGCTTCATTCCCGACACCCTGGCGGGCGACGGCGACCCCTTAGACGTGCTGGTGCTGGTGTCGGAGCCCACTTTTCCGGGCTGCCTGATCGAGGTGAAGCCTATCGGTCTGTTCCGTATGCGGGACGAAAAAGGCCCCGACGCCAAAATCCTGTGCGTGCCGGTGAGCGACCCCATCTGGAACAAGGTGAATACGCTGGACGAGATCAACCCCCACCTCAAGAAAGAGATCGAGCATTTCTTCCAGGTGTACAAGGATCTGGAGAAAAAGAAGGTCGGCATCGACGGTTGGGAAGACCGGGAGGCCGCCCTGCTGGTGATCGAAGACTCAAAAAAGCGGTTTGCTGAGGGAGAGGCAGGCTGATTGCTACTGTCTCTAGGGTGCGTTCGTAACGCGTTCGTTAGCTCAACCGATCATTGGTTTGGTTTTCCAGCATACGGCCTTCGTCCACGCCGAACACCTCGGTAAGTTTCCGTTTTGCTTCGCCGTCGCAGATGAGCACCAGGTAGTCGTGCTCGCCGATGATGAGGCCCGCCGGGGGGTTCTTGTGCAGCACGCGGGTGCCGTCGCGCTGCCGTTGGTTGATGCCCACCAGCACGCAGTCGTGCTGCCGCTTTAGCTCCACAAACGCGTTGAAGTAGTCGTAGCCTACGTAGGGGTTTTGGGCGGTGACGCGGTACTCGAGCAGGTCGTAGTCTTCGCCGCCCAGGGCGGTGGTCATCAGCGACTCGGCGATCACGGCCACGTCGGGCTCGAAAGTGTAGCTGGCCACCAGGCGGGAGGCAATCTCGGTTTGCGATACCACGTAGCGTACCCCGGCGCTCTGAAAGGTTTCGCGCAGGCTGGGGTTGGTGAGCGACACCACGTAGTTGAGGTCGGGATACGACTTCTTGAGGTTGAGCAGGTAGATGAGCACCTCGGTGTCGTTGACGAAGTTGATGAACACGGTGGCCGCCTGGCTGATGTTGGCCTTCTCGAAGGTGTCGATGTTGTTGTAGTCGGCAAACAGGGCGAACACCTTCTGCTTGCTGTATGCCTCGTGGATCAGGTCGATCTCGTTCTTATCGTTGGTGACGATGGCCACCGGCTTGCCGGAGTGAATCACCTCGTCGACCACCTGCTTGCCGAACTTGTCCCAGCCGATCACCAGAATGTGGTTGCTAAAGTTTGTTCCCAAGAGTCCTAATCGTTTTCGTTCGAGATACTGATTCACCTGCCCGGTGAGTTGGCTGATCAGGTAGCCGATCACGCCTACGCTGCCCAGCAAAAATAGCAAATTCGCGATTCTTCCTACGATCGTCACGGGATAGTAGTCGCCGTAGCCCACGGTGGTGAGCGTGACCACCGAGAACCAGAACGCTTCGGGCAGGGTGGTGATGTTGGCTCCGGGCTGCCCATGCTCGGCGTAGTAGACCACCCCCACAATGAACAGGTAGATAAGAAAGGCGAGGCCGTATCGGAGCCAGCGGGGGTTGCGCACGAGAGCTTGCTTTGTTTGTTCAAGTATAATCGTTTTCTTGGGATATTGGTAGCGCCGCGCATCCAATTGTCCAGCTTCTGTTCCGCTATCACGTTCGCCCCCCTATGAAACTTCCTCTTTATCAGGTAGATGCCTTCACCGACCTTCCGTTTGGGGGCAATCCGGCGGCGGTGTGTCCGCTCGACGCTTGGCTGCCCGATGCACTGCTACAACAGATCGCCGCGGAAAACAACTTGGCCGAAACCGCTTTTTACGTACAGAAAGCTGATCATTACGCGCTACGCTGGTTCACGCCCACCGTAGAGGTGGACTTGTGCGGGCATGCTACGCTGGCCGCGGCCTTTGTGCTCTACGAACTGCAAGGATACGCCGCCCCCGAACTGGCCTTTGAAACCCGCAGCGGACGGCTCACCGTGGTTCGGCAGGGTTCGCGCTTAGTCATGGACTTTCCCGCCGATACGCTTGCACCTGCTGAACTGTCAGTAGCCGTGCGTGCCGGACTGGGCGACGTGCAACCGGTAGAAACCTTCCGGGGCAACTCAGATTACTTGGTAGTGCTAGAGAGCGAGGCCGAACTACTAGCGCTGCACCCCGACTTCCGCCAGATCGCCGAAGACCGCTCGGTGCGGGCCGTGATTGTGACGGCTTCTGGTAGTTCTCCCGAAGCAGACTTTGTGTCGCGCTGCTTTGCGCCGCAATCGGGCATCGATGAGGACCCGGTGACTGGTTCGGCGCACACCACGCTGGTGCCCTACTGGGCAAAGCGACTGGGGAAAGCGCGACTCACTGCCCGACAGCGCTCAACCCGCGGAGGGCACCCTGTACTGCACCCACCGCGGAGACCGCGTAGATATTGCCGGAGAAGCGGTGCTGTACCTTCGCGGAGAGATCACCGTTCCTGAAGCGTGAACCGGTTGGCGCTAAGCGTTCGCCACGAAGGGCGCTTGGCCCACGTACTGGTCGTTGGTTAGCTGCTCCGCCAGGAAGTGCGCCAGGCTCGTAGCGCTTACCCTATCGCCCGGGCAGTCTTCCAAATTAACTAATAGCTTACTTCGCTCACTGGTTAGTTCGATCAGGGGAAGCCGCACGAGCGTCCAGCGGGCCTCACTGTTCGCAAGCAGCGCGTATTCTTTCTGCTTGTCGGCGGTGGTATCCGAATAGTTGGTTTTCATCCAGTCGGTAGCGGATTGGGTAAATGGGCCTTTCCGGTCGGTTGGAGTGTTGACATTTAGTCCAGTGATAAGCACGTAGCGATGAACTTGGCCCTCTTGCATGGCCCGCAGCACGTGGCGGGTAGTCTCCCTAAAGATAGGAGCTTCGCCCCGGGGTTGGCCCAGCGTGCTGATGATGGCCTGACAACCTTCCACCAACGAACGAATGGCGGAATAATCGCGGGCGTCGCCCATGACGGGAGTTACCAACGGATGCTCGACGACTCGGGTGTCGGGTCGGTGCAGTAATTTCAGGTGAAAACCTTGGTTGATAAGTTGCTGAACGAGATACGTTCCGGCCTTACCGGTTCCCCCGATAACGGCCACGTTGGTTATTGGCTGCATAATTACGCTTGATAAGATTAGACAAAAAGAGATGGGTTCGTGTTCACCGGAAGGGCGAAACGAGCGGGGCGGAAGACCGAAGGTCTTTGCCAGAAGAAGGGTATGTCAAGCGCTTTTAATGCATTAAATTTACGCGATAATTCTCAACGAACAAAAGCCAAAAGGTATTATGAGTAGAACTATGCTTTGTCTAGCCCTAGGGATACTACTGCTGATGGGTTGCAGTCGTCCCCCCATTGAAATTCCCACCGGCACCTTCTACGGAACGCTGCCGTGCGCCGACTGCCCCGGCATTCGCTACGAACTCACGCTCAACGACGATGGCACGTACGTGGAACAAACGGAATACCTGGAAAAATCGGTGACCGTGCGGCGTCGATTCGGGTACCTACGAAGTGCAGCAGGACACGGTGGTGCAGTTGCTCAAGCCGTCGGGCGCAGGCATGAACCGTTGGGCGGTGGCCGACGGAAAACTCCGGATGCTTGATGCGTCTGGTGCGCCGATCAAGAGCGGCTTCGCCCAGCAGTACGTGATTTCTCCCGAAAAACCCGACGAGCCTTCGGCAAAGTCCCCGCGCGAGGTTGATTTCAGAGCGACGGGCAACGAACCGTCTTGGAGTCTGGAAATAGACTTTAATCAACGAATGCGATTCAGAGATATCAACGGACTGAACCTGATCACGTCCGTTCCGGCGGCTACCTATCCGCAAGAGAACGTGACCGCGTGGAACGCCACCACCGAGCAGGGCGAACTCTCGGTGACGGTGACCCGGGAAAAGTGCCAGGACACCATGTCGGGCGAAATCTTCGACTATCGGTGGAAGTGCGGGTGGCAGTAGCCACGACGGATGCCATCACTCTACGCGGGATGCGGTCGTTACCAAGGAGATTACCAGCTAAACGGCAAATGGATACTCAGCCGCCCGAACGAACAATCGGTTGACAAAGCTGAGGTTCCCTACGCTAGAATTTCAGTTGGAGAGAACCGGGTAGTAGGCTTCGGGGGGTGCAACCGCTTCACCGGAAGCGTTGAAGTGATCGGCGATAGCCTCAAGTTCGGTTCGTTGACATCTACCAAGATGGCCTGCCCTGATCTGACTGACGAAGCCGCTTTCTTGCGGGCGCTTTCTAAACAAAAATTATTTTCGCATAACAGAACGACAACTTCGGTTGAGTAACGGACTCGACCGACACTAAGGTTTCGCACGGCAGACTGAGGATAGTTACTTCTTCAGAAAAGGCCAGCAGCAGTTTGTTCAGTTGTTCGCGGTGGGTCACGTTGAGTCCGTGGGGGCCGCCCGAGATCACTTCAAACTGGTTGTCGGCAATGCCTTCGGCGGCTTGCTTTCCGGCCGTCTCGATGGGCACCACCTGATCGTCATCGCCGTGCACGATGAGGGTGGGCACGGTCACGTTCTCGAGTTCGGGACGAAAGTCGGTTTCGGCCCAGGCTTTGGCCGCTTGGATGGTGGCGCGGGGCGAAGCGTAGGAAGCAATGGACCAGTCGTAGTGCAGGTGCGCTTCGCTGATCTTGTCTTTGTTCTTATCGTAGTTGTAGAAATTCTTGTGAAAGCCTTCCAGAAAGCCCACCCGATCGGTTTGCAGCGCTTGCATGATTTCGTTCAACGCTTTCTCGGGAACGCCGTCAGGGTTATCGTCTTTTTGTTTCACCAGTGGGATGATAGAACTAATCAGCGCCGCTTTGGCGATGCGTTCGGGTCCGTGGTTGGTGAGGTAGCGCACCACTTCGCCGCCGCCCATGGAAAAGCCCACGATGATGCAGTCGGTGAGGTCGAGCTGGGTGATGAGTTCGTCGAGGTCGCTGGCCAGGGCCGAGTAGTCGTAGGCCTCCCAGGGGGCCGAGGAGATGCCAAAGCCGCGCCGGTCGTAGGCAATGCAGCGGAAACCGGCCTCGACGATGGCGGGCACCTGCGGCTCCCAGGCGCGGTGGCTCAGCGGCCAGCCGTGGATAAGAATGACGGGTTGTCCGGTACCGTAGTCTTGGTAGTGAATATCTACGGTTTCGGCGGCTTGTTGGTTGGTGATAAAAGGCATTTTAGGGTTGACTTTTGGTTTCCAGATAAACTACTCAACCGGCCAAAATCACGATTGTTTGCCTCAGCAAGCGGTTTACAAAACGCAGTTCAAGCAGCTTGTTCCCTACGGGCCGATTGGCTATCTTACTGCCTTAACCACTTAAGCCCAGAAAACCATGAACGTTAAAGCCTTTCGCGACTGGAAATTTGAAGAGGTAGAACTTACCTTTGGTATTGAGCCAGGTATTTGAACATCCACTTCTTACCGATTGGTTGTCAATTACACATTCACCTAACGAAGAAAACAAGCAAACTTTAGGAAAGCTACGGGACAAGTTGTTACGCGCTATCAATACGTACAATGAGGAAGAACTAAAATTTTTCTTTATTAGTCCATTGCTATCGCTCGTACCTTTTGAAGGACATGGGTTGCGTCCGTTTATGGATCGTCCGTTTTCATTTGAGTACGGTCAAGACGAATCAGGTAGTCCACTGGTAGCTTCGGGGCGGGTTGATTGGCTATTAGCCAAAGGGCGACTGGAGCCTCGCGACCCCCGGGTTTTTCTGCATGAGTACAAACGGGAGGTCATGGCTACCGGAGAACCCATTGGACAGTTGCTTATCGCAATGGTGAGTGCACGCCAACAGAATGCAGAGATGTTTCCGCTTTACGGCTGTTATGTGCTGGGGCGCAACTGGTTTTTTGTGGTATTAGACGAGCAGCAGTACGCCGTGAGTAAGGCTTTTGACGCTACCCAGGATGATATCTTTCAAATCTATAGCGCGATGGCGGAGGTACAGCAACGCGTGGCGGAGTTGGTAGCTTAAATTTTATGACGTGAGCGAGCCAGTGAGTTCCTGATAGTCGTTACGAGATGGCAATCCGTAATGTCCGGCTCGGGTTCGGAGTGTTCACCGATATGCACCGGATTATGCACACGGACAATTACGAAGTAAAGTCAATGTTTTTATAGATTTGGGCGAGCGGTATTTCTTCGCCGACCGAGCGGAGGCGAACCGATTGGTTCAAATCGCTTACGTCGGTATCTTCCCAGTGTCCGGCTTGGTCGTCTAGCAAACTAGACAAAGCAGTAATTATTCTAGCCGCTATTTTGCTATGCGTAGTGGTTCCACTGGACATGGCAGTAATTTTTCCATGATGATATTCCAGTTTTTCTTCTGAGTGTTGATCTATCTCGAAGTATTCATCAACGGTGTAAACCTTCTCTTTCTCTAGCGTCTCTATCATGGGGATGAGGGCTGGATGTTTTTAAAGATAGGCGGGGGGGACTTACGAAGCAAGAGACGGTTACTTGCGCTGGGTATTCTGCCCGATAGCGCGGTGCCGAGACCATGCAGTTTTCACTACCATAGGCTCGAACGCTCTTTCGGCAGGTAGGCAAATTTCTCAAACCTGCCTGGTAACCGGTTGGTGACGGTCAATCGGTTGGTAAATCCTGGCACAATCTCGATCGCCTTTGTGGTTTCTTCGATTTTTACATCGTGAAAACTTTTCCCAAAAAGATCGGGGTGCATCACCTTGAACTGGTGCGTCCCCTGCGCTAGATCGACGATTGCGTATTCTTTGGCGTGCAGCCGCCCCGGGGCTTTGCCATCGATCCAAACCGTGAACTTAAAACTTTTACGGCCGTTTTTAACAATATTAGTGCGGGGCACCCCGTACCTTGTCTATAATACAAATCTAAAGGGCGCGGTAATTTGTATCGTCACAACATACAAACATACCTCCGCGTGGCCGCCGCTAATGTCTCTGGATGTCAAGCATTTAGGTCATCATACTTTTTGAAGCACCACCCTAAATTCATATCATCATGAGCACACCGAACACTTTTAACCGTTTCCACCACTGGATGCGTGGGGTAAATGCCAACGTAGTGCTAGCCCTAAACTGCTTCCCCGAGTGGTGGGTCTCTCCGGTAGAAATACACGGCGAGGTGTACTACCACCATTCACCCACCCCGAAGAGTTTGCTAATTGTACAGTCTTCACCGTTTTTTCTGCCGTATCCCCGAAGAATTGACAATAATTTTCTCAAGCATCTTTGTTTGCTTGCCCCCGTCAGGGTGCACTCGTTCCTTTCGTTTCAATTACAAAAGTTTGCTGAAAACGGCGGCGATAGGGATGATTGGCTGCACCATACCACTGATATTATTCGTGCTTTTCTAAAAAAGGCTGAAGGAGTTTCTTCTGACCCGTCCAACTTTTGGGATAGTAGCGAAATTGTAAGAGCCTACCGGCTGAACACGTACACGGCGCTAGGTCTGCTCGGACAAAAAGAATTTGCTTGTAACGATCAATGACCCCGCAACAGCTACAACCCATCCTCCAGCAAGGCGAAGGCATTGCTATTGAGTTTAAGACGGCCCGCAACGAACTCAACCGCAATGTCTTTGAAACCATCTGCGCCTTTCTCAACCGGCTAGGCGGTAGCCTGGTATTGGGAGTCGCTGACGATGGAACCCCAGTGGGAGTAGACGCGGGCCAGGTAGACAAACTCAAGTCCGACCTGATTACCCAGAGTGCCAACCCGCAAAAGCTGAGTCCGCCCTTCACCCTGTTTCCGGAAGTGGTTGAGTACGAAGGAAAGGCAGTCATCTACGTCTACGTTCCCCAAAGCTCGCAGGTGCACGCTACGCGCGGGGTGGTCTACGACCGCAGCGAGGATGGCGATCTGAAAATTACGGATCAGGAACGCTTGTCACAACTCTACCTACGAAAGAAAGGCTTCTACACCGAAAGCAAGGTCTATCCCTACCTTCGCTTCAAGGATTTTCGGACTGAACTGTTTCCCAGGATTCGCAATCTGGTGCGCAGCAACCGCCCCGACCATCCTTGGCTTAACCTGAGCGACGAAGAACTACTCCGCAGTGCCGGACTCTGGCGGCGAGACCTTCAGGAAGGTACCGAAGGCTATACCCTGGCCGCCGCCCTGCTGCTGGGCGATGAAACCACGATTCGCGACGTGTTACCGCACTACAAAACGGACGCGCTGCTCCGGCGCAAAAACCTCGACCGCTACGACGACCGCGACGATATTTGCGTCAATTTAGTAGAAGCCTACGAGCGGTTGAGTCAGTTTGTGCAAAAGCACCTGCCCGACCCCTTCTACCTGGAAGACGACCAACGCATCAGTCTGCGGGATAAAATCTTCCGAGAGGTGGTTGCCAACCTGCTTGTTCACCGCGAGTACACCAGTGCCTATCCGGCCCAACTGATTATTGAACCGGAGCGAGTGGTGACAAAAAACGCTAACCGAGCGGTGAGTCACGGCCCGATTGATCCGCACCACTTTTCACCGCATCCCAAAAACCCAGTGATCCTAAACTTCTTTAAGCAATTGGGCCGGGCTGACGAACTCGGTTCCGGCATTCGAAACGTGACCAAGTACCTGCCTCGTTATGTCCCTGGAAAGACCGCACAGTTTACAGAAGGGGATATGTTTGAAACCATCGTTCCGTATCCCTATCAGCCGTTGGGTGCTACTGCATCTGCTTTTTATCAGCAAGCACTAGGTGACACCATAAATGAGGCTGTAAGTGATGCTGTAAGTGATGCTGTAAAGTTGCGATTAGAGCAGGAACTAGCGTACATGGCTGACCAGGGGGGGCTGTCAATAAGTGATTTGAAAGAAAACTTTGCGATAGAACGGGCTACCGCTCAGCGAGACATGAAGCTACTGCGTGATGCCGGATGGGTTAACTTTGTCGGTGCACCCAGAACCGGAAAGTACCAACTTACCGAACAAGGAAAAAAGCTACCACAGGCTTGAACGTTTCTTCGGCAGGTAGGCAAATTTCTCAAATCTACTCGGCAGTTGGTTGGTGACGGTCAACCGGTTGGTAAATCCTGGCACAATCTCGATCACCTTTGTGGTTTCGTCGATTCTTACATCGTGAAAACTTTTCCCAAAAAGATCGGGGTGCATCACCTTGAACTGGTGCGTCCCCTGCGTTAGATCAACGACTGCGTATTCTTTGGCGTGCAGCCGCCCCAGGGCTTTGCCATCGATCCAAACCGTGAGCCGATGCTCACCAATAAAAGTTTGTAAAGCATCAGATCCATTGTGGATCAGCACTCGCCCGTTTCCTAACTCATCTAATTCAATTTCTTCTGCTTCGAGTTTAACAAAATTGAACTCAGAAGTTATGGGTCTCAGGGCTGTGCACGAAACCAACAAGATACCCACTATACAGGCTGCGACATTAATTTTTGGTATTCCCATTGCTACTGAGTTTGATATTTAACTTATGCTACATAGTATAGTACGAAAAAGAAACCTGCTTGTTTAGTTCCGGTTGTTTTCACCTGACGTTATTCAGAATAACATCTTCCAGATATACAGCGCTATAGTCGTCGTACAACAGCGCGCGGTAACGTTGGTGGCCTGATTTTTTGTAGAAGCGTTTCTTGAAGGTGATACGCGTAACCAAACCAAAAAACGGTGGGAAAAGACAAGCGTGGCATACTTGCCCTTGATTGGGTTTTTGGCTACTTTTAGTTACTCTACCACAACCCCGCTACTATGAAATTTCCTAAAAGTCTCTTCTTTGCACCGATCGTTCTGATAATCGCCACCTCAGTATCAGCGCAGATCATTTATCCCCCCGGTTACGTCAACATGAACGTGCAATCGGGCGGACTGGTGGTGCCAATCAACAATTACTTGTCTAAAAACGAAGATCAGAGGGAAAGTTACGTCAGCAATGATTGGAACCAAGGCAGCATTGTGCTACTCACCGGTGACACTATTCAAAATTATCCGCTAAAGTATAACCTGCTAACCCGAAATATTGAGGTGAAGACCGAACGGACGGTGAAGGTGGTTCCTATCGGTGACGTGCAACAGTTTAACTGGCTAGATAATGACCAGCGCCTTACGTTCATCAACGGGAGTGGATACACCACGGGAGGCACCCCGGCGGAAGGCTATTACCAAGTGCTTACTGAGGGCACGCTTAATTTGTTTAAAAAGCATCACCTTACGGTTCAGAAAGCCAACTACCGCCCTGAGCTAGACGTTGGCTCTACGGAAAATCGATTGGTTAAGACAGTGAAATACTTTGTAGCCACCGGAAAAAATCTTCAGGAGTTGAAAAACAACAAAAAAATCTTTGACTACTTTAGACAGCACCGACCTGCGGTGAAGAAATTTACGAAAAGAGAAGGCCTGAATCCTAAGCGAGAAGACGATCTGATCGCTATCGTGCAGTATTACAACGAACAGTCGCGCAAATAAAAGGCGGTCTGATGTTTATCAAACCGCCTCTATTAAGTTTGATATCTGTCTCACTTAGCGCGCTCGATACTAAATAGTCACTTCGCTCTGATTGATGTCAAAGCCTCGGTCAATGTCAGCAATGCGCATCACTGCGTAACGTTCCGAGAATGTATCTGCCACATCACCAATCCGAACAATTACTACCTGTCCGTCGGGCAACGAGGTGATATCGCTTAGCCCGGTAACGGGTGTGCCAGCGGCAAAGGCATCACGCGTGCTTTCGTAGGTAGCACCGGTAAAGCTAAAGGTACTACTGGTCACCACGAAGTCAGTTGTGCCCCGGGCCTCCAGCGATAGCTCCTGAGCTACCGTATCAGCAACCAGCACCATATCAGCTAATGCCGGATTTCTGTTGATTGTTGCCGTTGAGATCACTTCCAGCTCCGAAAAGTCTACGGCTTGGTTCAGCGTATCGGCCACTCCGGCAGCTAGTTCGTAGGAAGCCGGTCGCAGCACAAACTCATCTTCTTCGGCAAAAGGAATCTCCAATGCTTCCACTTCTACCACACGGGTAGCGGTTTTTCCGTTGGTGGTGGTGGCCACAATTTGCACAAAAAACGAAGAGTCAGGAGCAATAGCCGCTTCCCCCGGAAAGGTAAAGTTAACGGTCTGCTTATCCAGGTCGGTGCTGCCCCCGGCAATGGTTTGCACCGGGGTGGTGCCAAACGAAGCCGATTCGTTGGTTTTAGTGAAAATATCTACCTTTTCAATCGGCGTTTGCTCGGTATTCACGTTGAAGTACACCGAAAACGTAGAATCACGAAACGAGGTAGCCGGTGCCTCAAAGTCAACGTCTTCACCGTCCACTTCCTCGGTGAATCCCAGCGAGATCGGATTTGAGAAAGTCCAGATTGAACGTTTTGAAGGTTGGCTGACCGTCTACCGTTACGTTGAAGTCTAGCTGAACGCTGCCGATGGCCCCCAAACCAACGCCTTCGGGAGTAGCTAAAATGGCATCCCAGGTGGTGTTTAGGGTGGCAGTAGGCCCAGTTAGGGTAGCCAAGGTTTCTTCGATCAGTTTTGGGGCCTCCCGAAGTGTAATTATACCACACGTTCCACCACAATTTCTCCGGCATTGGTAGCCGTCACCGGAATGGTAATATCGTCAGTAGTGGCGAAGGTTCCGCTAAAGGCTGGGTATCCTTCAAACGTGATGATAGAGGGAGCTTTTTCCACGTCGAAGAAGTCAGGGTTCTCCTCACAGGCGGTGCTTATCCAACCCGCCACGACTATTAGAACTATTATATACGTATTTTTCATGAATTTACTTCATTTAATAAGTGATGCATTACCGACTGAACAAGTAAATGCTTTCTGGCCGACAGCGCTATTTTATTGAAAGACCGGGAGGGGCTTATAGATATTGTCGTCTTGCGTTACGATACCCAAACGATCCCGGGCCGCATCTCTTGTTGACTTGGTTGAACTGATCTTCACTGCTTGCGTACGGAAATCGTTGCGGAATGGACGGTGCGTCAGTCTTGATTGTTCGGTTAGGAGTTAACACCGGGAAGCCCGTACGTCGCTGGTCAGCCCAAGCCACATAAGTCAGCGGATAGATCGTCTTGTACTTCTCGTTCATCACCGTAGCCACGTCTCCGCCCGACAGTTCTAATAGATACGCGTTAATAGCTCCGGCACCAATCCCCATAACGTTCATGTTGGCTCGGATGCCCGCCTCCATCGCGGCTTCGGCAGCAGCAGCGTTACCGCCCTGGGCAGCAATCTCCGCTTCCATAAATTTCACCTCCGAGTAGGTAATCAGCTTGGTAGGCGATCCCTGGCTGGTCCAGAATACGTTGGCGAATCCGTTACTGCCGTTAATGTATTGGTTATAACGAGGATCACCGTTCATCACTCCCCGAAAATAGGGATGGGTAGCCAGCGTGGCAGTACGATCGTTTTCAAAGAGCCAGAAAGGGTTGGCCCCGTTTACCGTTTCTTCAAAAGGAAACAGCGCGTTTCCGGCGTTGCTACTGATGGCAGAAGCTAGTTCAGTGCTCGCGGCAGCAAACTTTCCTTGCTCCATCAAATAGCGCGCTTTGAGACCGTGCGCGGCAGCTACCCAACTGTCGGCATCACCGCCAAAGATCACGTCATCGCTACCCGGAGTAATGTTACCTTCATCTCCCGATAGGTCAGCAATGCCCTCATCCATCAGTCGCTCAATGGTGGCAAAAATCTCGGCTTGAGAATCATAGACCGGAGTGATATTGCCTTCTTCCCCCTGAAATGCGTCGGAATAAGGAATGTCGCCAAAGAAGGTTGTTAAGATATTGAGGTGTTCAGCCATCAGCACTTTAGCAATCCCCCGGTAGTAGGGAGCGTCAATCACACTTTCCGCTCCTTCGCCTTCCTGGGCCGTGGTTTTCTCGATGATCAGATTCAGGTCCTTCATTCCCCCCGCGTACATGCCGGTGCGCCAGAAGTTGTTCATCACGTTGTCTTGCAAATTATACTGCGTGATGGCCAGTTGCTGCGCATCCTGTCCCTGAAAGTACTGCATAAACATGCCGGGATTTCTACCTCCCAATGCTCCTTCAGAGAAGCCCAATTGCACGATAGCCGAGGGCAGCAACAAGTTAAGATCGGCTTGAGCTTCGGTAACACTGGCCGGATCAATGTTGGTATCCCCGAACTCACAAGCGGTGAATCCGCTCAGCAGCAGTATCCCTACCGCCATCTTCGTATATATAGATTGTATAGTCTTCATAAATGTATTGTTTTCAGATTAGAACGTAAGGGTCAGATTGATACCGTATCCCCGAACGTTGGGGTTGTTGAAGTACTCCAGGCCAAATCCGTTTTCACCCTGCGTGGTTCCCACCAGGTTGGTTTCAGGATCGATGCCTTTGTAGCCGGTAAACAACAGTAGGTTTCGGCCGGTTAGGGCAATATCTATCCCACTGAAACCGCGTACATTGTCCATCAGCGACTGCGGTAACGAATAGGTAAGACGTACCTGACGCAGTCGTACCCAGGAAGCATCTTCTATGTTTTCCTCTCCCAAAGTACCAAATCCGTAGCGGGTCCATCGGTTAGCATCACTTCCAATGGCATCGTTGTTCAGATCTACCTGTTGGGTGTTAGGAACAAAGCCATCTTCGCCATCAGATACTACTCCGTCAATGATCACTCCTTCTCCGGCTTCACCGCGGAAGTCGGCCGAGTGCTGCGTGCGTCCGAAGTACTGCGCGATACCGTAGGTACCATTCCAGATATCTCCTCCTTTGCGGATATCAATCAACGCTGACAAAGAAAGTCCTTTGTAGGTGAAGGTGTTGGTGATTCCCATGATCCAATCAGGGTTAGGGTCACCGATAATGTCGGATTCTACGGCGGTGAGTGGAAACCCTTCCGGCCCAATAATCAACTGCCCGTTATAGGGGCTCGTTGCATCCTCAACCCGTTGCAAACGGTCGCCAAACAACACCCCAAAGGGTTCGCCCTGAATTGCGCGCGAAGACGTGCTGGTGAAACCACTCATGAGAATGTTCGTCACCGATGAGTCAGCGGTGATTACCTCCACAATATTCTCGTACTTGGTGAAGTTAGCAACAATATCCCACTGAAAGTTATTAGTGCGTACTGGCGAACCGGTTAATACGACTTCTATTCCTTCGTTGGTTACCAAACCGGCGTTCTGTACCCGGCTTAGGAAGCCAGAAGCTGCTGAAATGTCCGCCGGAATGATTTGGTCAGTGGTCTCTGAGTTATAGTAGGTGAAATCAATGCCCAACCGGTTACGCAGGAAGCGCAACTCAGCACCAATCTCAAAGGTGGTAGTGGTTTCTGGTCTTAGGGTGTTGTTTCCCAGGGTTCCATCCTGCTCAAAGGCGTTCACTCCCAGAATCGGAAACTCCAGTCCGTCGGTAAAGCCATCACCGGTCACCGAGGTTCGCGCGTAGTAACTGGCCGTTGCGTAGACCGGAGCGTCGTTTCCTACCTGTCCGTAGCTCCCACGGATTTTTCCGTAGGGCAAATATATTGTTATCGCTGATTCCAAAGCGCCTCGGTAAACTCAAATCCTACGCTAGCGGCCGGATAAAAGAATGAGTTCTGTCCTTCGGGCAAGGTAGACGACCAGTCGTTACGGGCCGACAAGTTCAGAAACAGAAAGTCGCGGTAGCCTAGGTTCACCTGTCCGTACACACCCGACACTTTCTTCTCACTCACCACTTCCTGCGCGTTGGCCGGAGTGGTGTTAGAGATATGGAAGAAGTCGGGCACGCTCAGCGCGTTTCCGTCCAGCCCGAAGCGGCGGTAGTATTGCCAGAAGAAGTTATGACCTACAATCGCATCAACGTATAAGTCGGAGCTGAGTTCTTTATTGAAGGTCAGGATCAGATCAGAGTTCAAGTCACGCTGAAACACATCGTCATAATCCACTTCACCGGGGTTAAACGAACCGGCCGTGGGGCCACCGAAGGCCGCCGGGAAAGGAACAATTCCGATGCGTGCTTTGCGGTTATCGCTGAACTGATCTAGTCCTAACTTATACGATACGTTGAGCGAAGGAAGAATCTCGTATTGCAGGTTAGCGAAACCGAACACCCGGTTCACCTCATCCGTTGAAAAGTTCTTGTTCACTACCCAGTACGGGTTGTCATAAATTCCTTGACGGTAGCTACGCTGTGAACCATCGGGCAGCAAATAGGTGCTTGGATCATCGGCAGCGGCCTGACCAGACTGTCCGTTGCCCAAATCGAAGGTCGGAGAGTTTCGGATCAAGCCAAGCATGATACCTCGGAGGTTAGACCCCCGCTCCTGCCGTACTCCTCCGGAGTTCACGTAGGTTGCCGATACACCCGCCGTTAATTTCTCGGTGATCTTGGTGCTAAGCGTGGTCTTAAGACTAATGCGGTCAAACTCAGAGTTAGGCACGATGCCCCGGTTGCTCAGGTAACCCGCTGACAGATAATACGTGGTTCCCGCCGTACCGCCCCGCACCGACACGTTATTGTCCGTAACCAAACCACGCACGAAGAAATCGTAGGGATCGTAGGCTTGGGCGGGAGTTCCGTTGCCCTCACCGCGGGGCACCAAGTTGCCGTTGCGGTCGTAGGGATAGTCGGTGGCTCCGTCGAACTCTAGTTCAGAGATCGGTGCGCCCCATGACCACAGATCGCGGGCAAGCGGTCCGCGGTAGGCACCGTTTCTCCCCTGGCTGTACTCCGACTGCAAGTCCATCGTCTTGTTGATCTCATTCACCTCCCAAGAAGTAGAAAAAGTCACCTCAGGTTTGGTGTTGAGTGACCCTTTCTTGGTAGTGATGATAATTGCTCCGTTGGCCGCCCGGATGCCGTAAAGCACGGTGGCGGCAGCTCCTTTAAGCACCGTCAGGCTTTTGATGTCAGCGGGATTGATATCAATCGCTCTATTAGATTGGTCCACCCCACCAGTAGCACTGCTGGAGTAAGTATCGTTGTTGATCGGTATTCCGTCCACCACGAACAGGGGTGAGTTGTTACCCGTAATGGAGGTGTTGCCTCGGATACGAATGTTGGCCGATGCTCCCGGAGCACCGGACGAGCCGTAGACGTTAACTCCGGCCACCTTGCTGTTGAGCGCGTTGACCAGATTGGTTTCGTTGGCCTTCGCCACCGCTTCGCCGTCCACTTCCTGCACGGCGTAGCCTAGTTGGCGACGGCTCTGCTCGATGCCGATGGCGGTAACCACCACCTCGGAGAGTTCTGCCACATCGGCGCCCATCACCACGTCTACCGTAGAGCGATTGCCCAAGGCGACGGCTTGGTCAGCAAAGCCAATGAACGAAAAACTCAGCGAATCGGCCGATTGGGGCACCTGGATTCGGTAGTTGCCCTCAATGTCGGTCACCGTACCAACGGTGGTGCCCTTTACAATGACGTTGACCCCGGGCAGGCCCTCGTTGCTTTCATCGGAAGTAACGTTTCCGGAAACCGTGCGTTCTTGGGCCTGGGCGGCGAACGCAAAACCGGCGACGAACAAAAGGCTCATCAAGCCCCGCGCCAGGCGTTGGGTAAAGTTAATTTTCATACGTTGTGTAGTTTGTTAATTGATAAAACCCTTCTTAAAGATTAAATCAGGAAGGGGTTGTAAACAGATAAAAACAAGCGTCCGTTATAAAAAAGCAGCTGTGTTACAAAAGTAAAGGCAACCTAAAGGTAATGCCCCACAATGTCAATAGATTGTTTTGTTTAGTCGTAAATTTATTTGACTAACAAGATAAATGTACCGCCTAAGCTGTACATTTAAATAAGCCTGCTAAAGTGCTTCGTCCTGACTGAAAATAAAAAGTGGCCCCAGCAGTTACTAAAAGTTGAAAGCAAGGGCAAGTAAGGCAACGATTGGCGAAAGTAAATCCATTTGACTTAAGAATCAACTTTCGGTGCTGCTTTTGTCAATCTTCCTAAGTTTCCAGTTTTTCATTTTATCTGCCCTCCGGAGCAACGCCGCTGACCGAATCGATAAATTCGAGGTTGTTTAGTTGTTACTTTAGCAACCGATCAGACAGATAGTAGGCATGCCTACTATTCGGGCAATATACTTTGTCACTGGTAATTCTCCTAACAACTTACGCAAGACGATTGTCAGCCCGCTGACAACCCCGGTCTTTGACGGGAAACCAGCGCCCTATCGAGGGTTATGGTGGTCCGGAGCAGCCTTGCGAAGCGAAGGAGCACCAAAGGATATTCTGATAAGTTGGTATAAGCTTGTGAAGGCACCAGCCCTGGGTAGAAGATTACCAGAATGGGATTTACTGATCGATAAAAATCGAAAATAGCCGTTTGATAACTAACGATACCCGCACCAGATGATGCTCCGCCAGTTGGCGGAGCAGGTGGCATCTAGTGGGTAAAAATGCAGCCTCTAGCTTAGGTAGTAAATATGGTAAAAGGTAGTAGCTATGGTAGCGAGCACTGCAATTCGTTTACTAACAGTAAATATAGCCCCCCCACCCGGTGCCTCCTACGAATTCTCCTTACGATGTGCCCCCTTAGGTAACATCTCGTTTTTATGATTATAACTATTTATAGTATAATCATTCGATTAAACGCTTGGCTTTATCCCCCAAATAAGCCCTTTTTGGCCGAAATCTTGCCTACTTCGTTTAGAAAGGTAACATTTGGCCTATCAAAAAAATATTGATAATGCAGTTTCTTCAGGAAATTATCGGACTATCCTACTTTCATTTTTATCCCGAAGTGGAACATTTTTCTCCGCCCGGAGCCAAGAACGAACGCCTCTACCGTGCCATTCGCGACGGCGAGGTCACCACCGATGAAGAGGCCCGGCAGCTGATCTACGGCGACCGCTCGGCCACCAAAAAGTATACCATGCTTAAGCAGCGGCTGAAAATTCAGGTCATCGACCGCTACTACGAACTGCTCTCGCAAACCGATAGTGAGGAGCTACTGCCCGTGCTCAAGCACCGCTTAGACTATCTAAAAAACCTCACCATCGTGCATACCCTGATCCGCCGGGGGCGCTACGCCCTAGCGCAGCAACTGCTCAACCACCATCAGCGCGCCGCCGAGGCCCAGTTCGATCTGCTGGCCGTGCAGGAAGGCTTGCAGTTGCAGCACCAGTTGGCCAGCTACCAGGGGAAGCAGACGGCCTGCGAAAATTATTACGCCCAACTGCAAACCACGAGTCGGCAGGCCGAGGCCCTGCGGCAGGCCCGCAGTCATTACCACGCGGTGCGTTTAGAACACCGACGCCGACTGGCCCCCTCACCCCTGGTGGCCCGGCAGGCCCAGGCGTTTGCCGATGAGGTGCGGCAGTGGCAGCGGCAGGCTCCGCATCCGGCGGTGGGCTTCTACGGTCGGCACCTCAAACTGCTGGCGTACTTTCATCGGGGCGATTGGGCACGATTCCGACGCACCGTGTTCTTTCAGGAGCAGCACCGGCACCGCCACGCCGCCCTGCCGGGCCTCGACCCGGTGGCCAATGCCGACCGCCTGGCCATGCAGTACTGGAGCACTCCGCACCTGGGCAGCCAGTCGGGAGTGGCGCAGCAAACCATGCTGGGCTCGCGCGATGAGTCGCTGCCGGTGGTGGCCTGGCTGGTGCTGCGCGAAGTGGAGTGCGTGCACTGGCTGCGCAGGGGAGATTACCGGCGGGCCGGGCAGGTGTGCCAGCAGCTGGCCGGAGAAGAAGATGCGCTGATTGCTTCGCCCTACGACCGGGCCCGCTGGGAGCTTTACCGCACCTACACTACCTACCTGCTGCGCCACACCGCGGCCGCGTCGCCATCGCGGTTCACCGAAGACGCCGCGTCTCATTCGCTGTCGGCCCTAGAGACCAGTCTGCAACCCCTGCTCGTCGACGCGGGCTACGGCTGGCAGTGGTTTATCCTGAAGATACTACTCTGGCTGGAGCGCCCGTTTGCGGAGCCTGCCCATTTTTTGGCGCAACTAGACGCCTACGCTCACCGGCACCTGGCCAACCAAACCGAACGTGGCACCTACTTTTATCGGCAGCTGCGCGCCCGGGTGGTGCAGCAAAACGGTGGTCGGGAAATAATTTCTTCCGTCACCGAAAGCTCTTGGCCTGTTGCGTCGGAGCGCGACATGTTGCAGGAGATTGTTCCTTATGAGCGTCTGAACGCGGCCATGATCGCCAGTTCTTAAGGTTTGGGTTCGGTTCGCTTTCACGTTGGGGACCGCTGCCCCTTTTTGGACCGAGCCATGTCGTTTTCCTACGCCGATGGCCTGGAGACGGACGGCAAATTAGACCGGATGCTTACCGAAGGGGCCCAAAACCCGCGGCAGCCTTATTTTTATCATCTATGAACATTTGAAAGCAGCCGCTAAATTCTAGATAGTTTTACTCCTTTCTTTATCTTTCACTTGCTTTAAAATGTTATATAAATGGTAAATGACAAAGAATCCTTACCGCACGAAGCGCTTTTTCAGGTCTTCATATACGGCTTTGGCGTTGGGGCAGCCCATCTTGGCGGCTTGGTAATAAGGCCAGCGCCTCGGCAAAGGCTTCGCTGCCCGACTGCATCACGGTGTCGTTCAGACTGCGGCACAGTTGGTCCACCTGCCGGTACACTTTGGTGAGATCGCGCACGGCTTTCATGTCAATGGCTAGTTCTTCCACCTGAATAAGTAGAAAAGGCGCTTGATCCGCGTTGGCTAGTTATGGTGGTTAACTTACGCGGGTAATGTTAGGGGTGATAACCAAAAAAAGCTACCAGAGGACTGGTAGCTTTTTCAAGTCATTAACGGATTCTCTCCATCAGTTCTTAATCTGAATAGAAATCGGCTCTACGGCTACCGTAGGATTACCGGCCAAGTCGGCGGGCAGGTTACTTACCGAAACGGTGGCCAGCTCAGTGGTTCCCCCTTCGGGCTGGAAATCATACGTCCAGGTTTGTCCGTCCGCGGTCATCATGTTCGCGTCGGTCACGTAGGTCTGGGCCGCTCCCACCACCGATACTTTAACGGTGTCGCTGGTAAGAAGCGGCTCACTGAACACCACCGACAGGGTGCTCGTGGTGGTGCTATCCACCGGGGTGCGCGAGGCGAACAGTTCTCCGGTGGCTGAGGTATTGTCCGTTGGGTAGGCGTTGAAGGTAACCACCGTATCCATCGCCGCGGCCCCGTAGTAGGCCGTGGTCACCGCTTTGTCTACGCTGATTTTGTCGGTTCCGTCGCCCGTTCCGGCGGTGTAGATCACCTCGAAGGTGCGATCGTTTACGCGAGTAACGGCACTCACCGCCCCACCGGCAGTGCCCGCCGCCGGAACCACGCCCACCACCGGAGGCGTTTCAATCGGCAGACCAAAGCTGATGCGCACCGGGCTGGTCGCTCCGGCCACCAGCACCGTGTCGTTCGGTAAGGCGACGGCCGCTTCGGGAAGGGCCGGGTCTTCTACAGCTACGGCGAGCGTGCCCGTTATTCCACGGGCAGTCACTGTGATGTCACCACTTCCGGCGGAGCTAAAGGCTACGTTGATGGAGTAGGTGCCCGCACCACTCACAATTTCAGCTCCCGCGGGGACGGTCCAGGTGTAACTTTCGCCTTCATAAAGACTGGCGTTATAGGTTATTGTATCACCCGCACTGGGTTCTTCTTCTCCGCCAATCACCAAGCGATCAATCGGTAGGGGGTCGGTACTTCCTTCTTCCTGACACGCTACGTTGATCATTCCCGCTGACAGGCAAACAATGCTTAAAAATAACTTAAATGGCACGTACTTTTTCATAGGGGGTTGTTATAGTTTAGGGGTCAAAAATTGAAAGAGTTGCTAACAATAGCAACTCTTTCGGTAAAGGTTATTAAATAAAAGAGAAGATTACTTATCCCACCATACCGGATCACTCACGGTGGTGTTGTCGGCGGCTTTTCCCAGTTGCTGCGACACCCCGGCCTGGAAGTTGGCCTGGTTCAGCTCAAACTCGCTCTGGGGGTAGGCGCGGCGAAAGGGGATGGGACGATTAACCGTTGCGTTCGGGGCAGGAGCCAGTTCAGGGAAGCCCAAGCGACGCCACTCCGCCCAGGGCTCACCCAGCACGGTGTACAACGATATCCACTTCTGGGTACCGATCGACTTCTTAAAATTTGCCGCATCGTAGGCCACCTTGGGCTGCGCCAGGTAGGCATTGATCGCTGACTGATCGGTGATACCGTAGTAGTTCATCGAAGCGGTAATGGCAGCGTCGTAAAACGTCTTGGCATCGCCCGATATCCACCCGCGGGCCGCGGCTTCGGCTAGAATAAACTGCACCTCACTGTAGGACATGATGATTCCCATGATGGCGGGATTATCTTTCCAGTATTGACCGGGGAACGAGATCGTACCGTTGGTGATTCCACCGGCTAAGGCGTTGCTTAGTCCGTAGGGCATTCCTTTCACTTCGGGGGCACCGGCTTCCATAGAGTTGCCGGTAGGCTCTCCGTAGATGCCCAGCCGAGGGTCATTCACTGAGTTCAGGTACTCTTCCAGCACGTTGCTAATCGCGTAGTCCGTCCGGTTATCAAAGTTAAAGTGATACCAGATCGGGTTAGCGTTGGCCGCGTCGGATAAGTACGGATACTCCGCATTTTCGCTGGCACCTTCAAACACTCCGTTGGCCACGGCGGTGGTGATGGCCTGCTGGGCCAGTCCCGGGTTGGCTTCCGACATGCGGATACCCACGCGCAATAATAGCGAGTTAGCAAACTTTTTCCACATGGCCATATCGCCATCAGTAAATTTGGTCACCAACCACTCCGTCGGCATTCACATCAATTTGAGCCGATGCTTCGGTGAGTTCTTTTACAAAGTCAGCGTAAATATCTTCCTGCTTATCGTACTTCGGAATAAAGCCACTTTCAAACTGAAGCGCTTCGAAGTAGGGTATATCTCCCCAGGTATCGGTCACGATCTGAAAGTTGTATACCTTCAAAATTCGGGCAACGGCCAGTTGGTTAACGTTGGCCCCGGAAGACACTACCTCGGATGACTCAGCAGTTTCGGGATCGGTATTCAGGTCAATGATTTGCTGCAAATCAGCCAGCGGGCCGGTGTAGAAGCCAGCAAAACTCAACTCTTCCGTGTCGTAGCGAGACACCTCGGTATACTGGGTTTCGGCCATCAACTGGGGGTACAGATTGGAGGCGTAGAACATGGAAGTAGCAATCGGAACCCCGTCAATGTCTCCTCGGGGCATGCTGGCGCGTTCGGCCTGGGTGAGCAGGTACGAGGTAGGCACATCCACCGGATCAAAGGGGTTGGTGTTCAGGTCTTCAAAGCCGTCGGTGCAGTTAAGCATCGTTCCGGCAACCAGAAGAATTAGAAATAAACTAATTTTATGTGTTTTCATTGGTTTATAAATTTAATGGTCAGATTGAACTTACCTACCGTGATTCCTCGGGTGAGAAACCACGGTAGGGATTGTTCATCGCAACTTACTTAAATGATGGGAAGTACGTCTACAGCTTGATGTTTACGTTGAAGCCAACGATGCGGGTGCTGGGATACTGTCCGTTCTCGAACCCTTGCACGTTGCCCGAACCACCGGCGGTTTCGGGGTCTACGTTAGGAGCGTTCTTGTTCAGAATCGCCAAGTTACGTCCGTAGGCCGCTACCGTGATTCCCGTGAACGGGGTGTTGCCGATCAATGACTGGGGCAGTGAGTAGGCCAGGCGCACTTCGCGCAGTTTCACAAAGCTAGCATCGTAGAGATAGTACTCGCGGTAGTTTCTCAGGTTGCCGTAGTAATTCTGGGCTTCGAGGGGGGTGGCGTTTTCTTCGTACACCGGAGCTTCATCGGTACCCGTGTTAACCACTCCTTGGGCGATCACTCCACCACCTTCGGCGACGGGGTCACGCTTGGGGTTGCCCAGTGAGTTGAGTCCCACGGTTTCTTCCATCAATCCGGAGTAGTTTCCGTAACGGTTGCTCACCGAGTAGAACTGTCCACCCTGTCGCACGTCGATGGTGGCGGCCAGAGACAATCCTTTGTAGCGGAAGGTGTTGGTGACCCCTCCGGTCCAATCCGGCAGATACGTTCCAAAGGTTTGGTTAGTGGCACGCACGTAGTTACCGTCTTCATCTACTATTCGTCGTCCGTTGTCGGTGTAGGTGAAGCCATCGGTGATCCAGGTGCCGTAGGGTTGGCCTACTTTGGCGTTGATAGAAGGACCCCAGCTAGCGATCTGGATAGTTTCCAAGCTATCGTAAAGGCTCACCACTTGGTTAACGTTTCTGGCCCAGTTCACGTTGATGTCCCAGCTAAAACCATTGTCCAATTTCAGGGGCGTACCAAATACCATCACTTCCCAACCTTTGTTGGTCAACTCTCCGGCGTTCACCACGGCGGCAGTAGCCCCACTGGTAGACGATACGTCCAGGTTGATGATCTGATCAGTGGTAGAGATGTCGTAGTAGGTAACATCAAAGCCGATGCGGTTCTGTAGGAAATTCATTTCTATTCCGATCTCTTTGGTAACGTTCAGCTCCGGCTTTAAATCAGGATTTCGCAACAAGTTAGGAGCAGCGTAGGCCGGGCTTCCGCCGTATGAAGGAGTAGCGGTGTACACGTTTTGCAGTTGGTAAGGATCGGTATCCCTACGAATGCTGGCCCAGCTGGCTCTTATCTTTCCTAGAGAAAATAGGTTCTGGTTGGCGAGCAGTTCGGAGAACACGAACGTTCCCGTCACCGCCGGGTACAGGTAGCTGTTATTTTCGTCGGGGAATACCGAAGACCAGTCGTTACGCAAAGTTGCATCCAGGTAAGCGATGCCCTTGTAACCAAAGCTGGCGCTTCCGAAAATAGACTGCACCTGCTTCTGGTATAGTTCATCCTCAATAACCGGACGATCAATGGAAGCGTTAATACTGTACAGTCCGGGAACGCTCAGTCCGCCCTGGGTTTGCTCGTAGTTGCGGTAGTACCGGCGGCTACGCAGGTTGGCCCCCGCCAGCAAGTTCAGCGTCAGGTCGTCGCCGAGCTTGGGCTCGTAGGTCAGGTGCAACTCGTAGTTATTATCTCTAATCTGCCGCACTTCTTCCAGATAGTAGGCCGTCTGGAGAGAGTTGGCGGACAAACGCTGCTCTCTACGGTCGGTGTAGAAGTCCGTTCGGGCCCATCCCTGAATGTGCAGGTTGTCCAGAATATCGTAGCGCAACGAAACGTCACCAAAAACGCGTTCCCGGAAGTTATTCACCGGGCTTTCGTAGATCCCGAAGAAGGGGTTATCCCAATAGAGCGGGTTGAGGTTTGTCGGGCTCTTGATGTTCCAGGTGCGCTGGTCACCGGTGGCCGTCTGGTAATTTCTGAGCTGATCCATATCCAACTGACGCTGGAACCACTGGTTGAAGCTGGTGCTGTTGTTGGTGTTGCCCAAGTCAGCGCTATAGCCGGTGATCGGAATGCCCGTCTGGGCAAAGTCCGTGTAGTTGATACGACTGGACACGGTTAGCTTGTCGGTCAGATTGCTGCTGGCGTTGAGGGCCACCGTGTTCTTCTTCAGTTCGTTGTTGGGCACCGTGCCGGTTCCCTGGTAGTTGGTGTATGACAAGCGGAAGTTGGTTTTTTCGTTGCCGCCGTACATCGCTACGCTGTTGTTGTAGACTACTCCGGTTTCATAAAAATCCTTTACGTTGTCAGGATTAGGAGTGAAGGGGGTAAGCTGACCAAACTGGGGATCATCAGGGTACCAAGAGAACCACTCACGCACCAGTTGACCCTCCATGCGGGGACCCCAGCTTTCGTCGGCAGCGTAGTTCACTACCGGTTGGCCCTGGTATTGATCAAACGACTGCTTGTAGCCGCCGCCGTATTCGTTTTGGTAATTGGGAAGCACCGCCACGGTGTTGAATTCTACGCCGGAGCTAATGTCAATGCCAATGCCCTTTCTTGCCTTTACCACTCTTGGTGGTAATCAAGATTACGCCGTTGGCAGCTCGTGAGCCGTAGAGTGCCGCCGCGTTGGCCCCTTTCAGCACGGTCATTGACTCAATGTCGTTGGCGTTGATATCCGCCACTGCATCACCGTAGTCTACTCCCCCACCCGCGTTTTGGGTATCGTCGTTGTTAAAGTTAGAGTTATCGATCGGGGTTCCGTCGATCACGTACAGGGGTCGGTTATCACCGGTGATTGAACTGATGCCTCGAATCAGAATCTGGGAGCTGGTGCCTAGTCCGCCGCCGGGAGCGCCGTTCACGCTCACTCCGGCAATTTTACCGGACAGTGAGTTGACCACGTTGTTGTTCTTGATGTTAGAAAGCTCTTCGCCGTCGATTTGCTGCACCGCGTAGCCCAGCGAGCGCTTGTCGCGCGGGATGTTTAGCGCGGTGACCACCACTTCGGACAACTGCCCTACGTCTTCGGCGAGGGTAACGTTAATCACCGATTGACCATTGATACCTATTTCTTTGGACTGCAACCCAATGAAAGAGAACGACAGGGTGCCGTCTTCCTGATCAGTGCTCAGGCGGTAATTTCCGTCAATATCAGTAACGGTTCCTTGGGTAGTTCCTTTCAGGATGACGTTCACTCCGGGTAGGGCAGTTCCGTCTTCGGTACTGGTGACCACGCCGGAAATGGTGCGGTCTTGGGCAAACGCGCTCAGCGAGCAGAACGCCATCAACAGCCCGCTTGCTACAACAATCCTCAGATCGCGCCAGCTACAGACTCGTACGTAGTTCGTAAAATTTGTTCTCATAAAAGGTGAAAGGTTAAATTGAAAATAAGTAAGCAAAGTAAATTGGCCTGACCACGCCGATGAAATCCAAAGAGAGCCAAACCGGGCAAAAGACACTGGTAGAGATGATTATAAAGTAGCCAATAAATATTTAATGCTGCTGATTAACTTGGGGGAAGTGACAGTTAAAAAATAAGTAACTAAGCAGCCAACTACGTATGTACTATTAAAGGCAAATGTAAATTTATAAGATTAATTATCTAAAACCAACCTTCTGCTTTAAATCTTTGCTTAGGGGAGATGAAAGATTGTAATTAAGGCGGTTTGCCCTACACCGTGTGGTGCTTAGGGCTGTTTGACGAACATTGTTTGTCCAATTGATAGGGCAAATGGTTAACTTTTCCTATAACCCTACGTTCTTCCAAGGTTACAACAGTCTGGAAATAGCGTAAGAAAATCCGGGAAAAGCGTGAAAAGCGTTGATGATTTGAAATTTTTGAAATCTTTTTAGGCTCCTTTCCTCAATAATGTCTTCCCAGATCAGGCCTGCGTCCAACAGATACTGGCGCTGGATACCGCGCAACAACGGTTGGGCCGGAGTAACCCACGCTTGTCCGTCGAAGAACACGATATTGGCGTACGAAGTGTCGGTTACCAGTCCGTTTTTGACAATCAACACGTCGTCGCAGTCGCCCCGCTGGGCAAACAGTTGGTTCAGTAGACTACGGTCGGCGTACTTGTGGGAGTAGTCTATGCTATCGCAGTGCACCCGCCGCAGGGTACGCACGGGCCGCTGTTGGTAAGGAAGAAACTCAACCCGCTCGATCTGCTGACTATACAGCACCCGGCACTTATACACTCCCCGGCGGGCATCATCCGGAACAGTAATCTGACGGGCTAAATCTTGGATGGTTACTTCGCCGAACAGATCGAGTTGCGCCCGTTGCAGGCGCTGTTCGTGGTAGGGTAACTGGTGCCAGTGGCCATTTTCTAGCTTGATAGATTCCAGAAGATCGTGCATCCCAAGGGTTAAAAGTTACTTATTTTTACCTCATGTTACAGGCACGTACACCTTGTCGTGCAGCTCCTGATACTCGGCCTCGGGCACACTGCGCGCCGTGACGCCGCCCCCGCTGTAGCGAAGACAACAGTTACCCACTCCCTTAATCACCGTTTTTTTTCCAGCCATTAAAGATAGATTGAAACTCGGGTAAGGTAGCTATTCTCACTTTTGGGAATTCTATGTCCTGAAGCGCATTGAAATGCCGGTCATGAGTAATCAAATAGTCTGCATTAGCAGCAACTGCACAGTCAACAAATTTGTTGTCATCAGCATCTTGGGCTATCAAATTCCAGAAGTAGTAAACCTCAACTTGCTCTCGTGACCGTAAATCAATCAGTAGCTTCATTAGGTTTTGAGCAACCTCCTGATTCGTCTTTTTGCTCACCATCTCTTCGTACTCCAGCAGAATATCAGTGGTGAATGCCAAGGTAAGTTCTGCGCGAAGAATGCTATCGAACAACCATCGATAGGGTGATTTCTTTGAGAAAGAAGCCAACAGACAATTGGTGTCTACGACTACCTTCATTCTGATTGTTTGCCGTAGGGTGTACGCATATGTTCGTTAAGGAAATTGTCAAAGATGGAGACATCCCATTCTTTTTCCTCCCATACTTTGTCGAAAGAATCTTGAAGCCTATTATCATAATAGTCAGTTAGCAGATTTTGTATCTCTGCTAACTCTTGATCACCCATTTCCCGAGAAAACAGTCGTAACAATTGCTGCTGCACAATATTTAATTTGGTGGGAGATGGTGTTTCTTTTGGATTTGCTTGCATAGGAGCATTCTGTTTTCGTTTCTACTAATATAAACCCATTCTCAATACCTTCAAAACCACTCCGGTCAACTCAGACCGGCACGTATACCTTGTCGTGCAGCTCCTGATACTCCGCCTCGGGCACACTGCGCGCCGTGACGCCGCCCCCACTGCGGTAGAAGTACCGCTCCCCCACCCGCTCAATGAACCGGATCATCACCGCACTATCCAACCGCTCGCCGTCGAAGTACCCCATCACCCCGGTGTAGTAGCCGCGCGGCCCCGGTTCCGCTTCGCGAATGATTTGCAATGTCTTGGATTTGGGTGCTCCGCTCACCGATCCGGCGGGTAGCAAATCGCCCAGCAGGTCGCCCAGACGATGGTGAAAGTCGGGCGGCAGTTGGCCAACAATTTCAGAACTTACCTGCAGCAGGGGAGCGCGGGCGGTGGCCACTTCTTCCACGTAACGAAAGCGCTCCACCCGCACCTGCGTGGCGTGCCGACTCAGGTCGTTGCGTAACAGATCAACGATGGTTGCGTGCTCGGCCATCTCTTTGGGGTCGTGCCGGATTTGATGCTCGGCATCGGGCAATGAAGCATCGATGGTACCCTTCATCGGGTAGGTGCTGATCTGCCCTTCGGCGATGCGCACGAAGCACTCGGGCGAGAACACGACGAACGCGTCGTTCCACCACAGTCTGTAAGGAGCCTGGCTTCGGCAAAACAAATCCAGCAGCGACAAATTGATGCGTATCTCGGTAGGAAACGTCAGGTTCACCAGAAATGAATTGCCCCGCTGCAGTTGCTGCTGCACGTAGTTAAACGACCGGCGGTATACCTCGGCATCCAACCAGCTTCTTTCTAGGATCAGCTTTTTATTAGACCAATGCTTCGGCAGTCCGTTGCTCACCCCGCGGAAATCGTAGCGCAGTTCGGCCGGATCTACCTCCGACAAGGGCAGCACCAGCGGTTGCCGCTGCTCAAAGTCGATGACAAACAGAAAGGGAATTCGCGCTTGCCCCAGGTGGTTCATCCGCTGCTGCCAGGTGCTCACGGACGACGGTAGGTTTTTTGGATAACGGACACCACCGGTTTGTTCTGCGGACTGTACCCGGTGTGCGCTTCGCCCCCGGCCTCCGCATGGTTAGGAAACCACTTCCACAGAAAGCCCCCCGCAAACCAGGGCTGATTCCAGAAGGTGTCGTATAATGCTTGGTAGGCACGCTGCTGGGCTTCCATATTAACAGCCTCAGTTTCTTCGGATGTTTGCCAGTGCCCCCGCGCGGTATGGTCGCGGCTTTCGTAGCCGTATTCGGTGAACAAAACGGGCTTCTGATACTGCTGCTGCACCCGTTGGATGCTGCGCAGCGGTTCGCGCCACCCGGCCGCCAGGGTTTTCGGGGTGGGCGTTCGTCGTTCGCACAGCGGCCAGTAGGCATCAATACCAATATAATCTAGTTTGTCCCAGAAGGTGACCTTCTCAAAGTTGTCCCAGTTAGCCGCGTAGGTGAGCTGGCCTTGATACGTTTGGCGGGTTTCTTCGATCAATTTCTGCCAGAAATCGGGCCGCGCTACCACGGCGTGGCGGTACTCGGTGCCGATGCAGAGCATTTCTACGTTCATAGAGTCGGCAATGTGGGTGATGGTGCGCAGGTAGGCAGCGTAATTTTCTTCCCACTGCTGCCACTTTTCTTCACTGTCCAGCGTGAAGTCGCCCGGCCAGCCCTGTCCGCGCACCCACACGTGGGGCTTGAGCATGACCTTGAGTCCGGCCGCGTGAGCATATTCAATGGTGGTGACCACCCCCGACTTGCGCTCGCCCCACCACTGCCGGGAGGTGTCGTAGTTGATGCGGGGGTCGTTGTCGCCGTAGCTAAAGGCGTAGGGCACCACCGCCACCCAACCGGCGCCCAGTTCCTGCACGGGCAGCAGGTCGTCGGGAGCCAGCGGCTGCGAAGGAGCTACCAGACACACCCCATTGATGCGCTCGCCGAGCGGAGTCTGCTGGCCCTGACTGGTGCAGGCTAGGGTAGATAGTAGAAGAAGACCGAAAAGAACGTTTTTCACTTGGAGGAAGAATATTCCTTTTGAGCAATCTTTGCGTGACCCATCTCGTAGAGTACATCCGGACATAAATCGATGCCATTGTCCCAGCAGATAGTCTGTGCCTCTTCGTCTAAGGCCACTGTCTCAAAATAATCTCGATCCAGAAGTTGACGGTAAGCACTTCCTTTGGGTAACGCCCATTCCTGCAGCTTCGCTTTTAAATCAATAACTAATTCTTCTTCAGTATTGAACAGCAAAGTAACCTCGTAAGGCTTCACCGCAACAATTCGTTTTATTAAGTGGATCATGTCTAAAAGTTAATTTAGAGGTTCTATCTTTATGAAATTTGGGCTCTCGCTCTGTCCGTTGTTCCAGTTTTCTGTTAATTCCTCTTTGTGCAACTCCGCCCAATCCTGCACCAAACGCAAAGCTCTTCTTGGCAGTCCCCCTTCCATGACATCACCGGTTTTGATCTCTATTACCGCCCAATGTTCCGCGTATTTTGCGTGGAAATGCGGGGGTGAATGATCTTTGGCATACATATAGATTATGATACCGTAAAATCGGCTAACCTCGGGCATGCTTACTTGTTTTAACTATTCTCAATCATTGTCCGTTCACCATACTCCTTCACCGTGTCCACGAAGCAGCGCACGTGGTCGGGGTTGATATCAGGATACACGCCGTGCCCCAGGTTGGCGACGTGGCGGTGCCCTCGAAAGGCATCCAGCATCTGCCGGGTGTGGCGACGGATGGTGGCAAAGTCGGCGTAGAGCACGGCCGGGTCCAGGTTGCCCTGCAAGGCTTGGTTCGGGAAGGTGCGACGGGCTTCCGCGATGTTCATGTTCCAGTCAAGGCCGATGGTTTGGCAGGACAGTTCGGCCATATCAGGCAAACTCGCGTACGCTCCTTTGGCAAACACGGTGACGGGCACCTGCTCGATGCCATCGCACAGCTGCCGGATGTAGGGCAACGAGAATTTCTCGAAGTGCGCCGCCGGAAGGATGCCCGCCCAGGAATCGAAGATTTGCACCAGGTCGGCTCCGGCGTCGATCTGCGCTTTCAGATACGCCAGCGTGCTGTCGGTGATCATCTGCAACAGCCGGTGCGACAGTTCGGGTTCGGTGTAGAGCATGGCGCGGGCGCGGGAGAAAGTTTTGCTCCCCTGCCCTTCCACCATGTAGGCGAAGATCGTCCAGGGTGCTCCGGCAAAACCAATTACGGGTACACGTCCGTTGAGTTCCTTTTTCACCAGCCGGATGGCTTCCGGGGTGTAGGCCAGGTCGTCTGAGATGTCGGCGACGCGCAACCGGTCCACGTCGGCCGCCGAGCGCACGGTGCGGGGGAAGTAGGGCCCTCGTTTCTCGACCATTTCGTAGGGCAGCCCCATCGCTTCGGGAATCACCAGGATGTCGGAGAAGATGATGGCGGCGTCGACGCCGAGCAAGTCAACGGGTTGGATGGTGACTTCAGCGGCGCGTTCGGGAGTTTTCACCAGCTCCACGAAGCCGCTGAGCTGGGCACGCACGGCGCGGTATTCGGGCAGAATGCGTCCGGCTTGCCGCATCAGCCACACGGGCGGGCGTTTGGTAGGTTCGCCGCGCACGGTACGCAGCAGTAAATCGTTTTGTAAAGGCATACCCGGACAACACGGGGATTGGGAAAGAGGTTTTATCGGTTACGAGAAGAAAAAACGTAGCATCAGGTAAACGACAAGTATGTGGGCCACCGAAAGAGCGAACATCAACCTAATCAGGTCAGTGCGCATTCGATCCAGTTTCTCTCCGATCCGAACCATATCTTCCTTTAGGTCGTCGATTGTTGGATAATTAGTATCCTGCATTCGTTGATCAATCATGTCGATATATCAAGAATTCTCAAAACTTCCGTGGCTATTTGTAAGTATCAACGGATAAATATACGTAAAATAACCACACCGTTTTCACTAATACGCCTCCTCATGCCCTACCAAAGCCTCAATCCCCTCACCGGCCAACTGATCCGAGAGTTTGAAGAACACGACGATCAAGCAGTGCAAAAAATGCTTAACCGGGCCGAAGATACTTTCGAGTGCTGGAGAGAAGTGACCTTTGCGGAGCGGGCCACCCGTATGCACGCTGCGGCCCGCCAACTGCGACAGCACCAAGACCGCTACGCCCAACTGATGACCGACGAGATGGGCAAACTGAAGCGCGAGGCAGTGGCTGAAGTAGAAAAGTGCGCCCTGACCTGCGACTACTACGCCGAGCACGCCGCGGCTTTCTGGCCGATGAACCGCTGGCCGTTGATGCAGGGCGAAGCCTACTTAGCTACGAACCCATCGGCGCGGTGCTGGCCGTGATGCCCTGGAACTTCCCCTTCTGGCAGGCCATTCGCTTTGCGGCGCCCAACCTGATGGCGGGCAACGTGGGCTTGCTCAAGCACGCTCCCAACGTGCCACAGTGCGCCCTGGCCCTGGAAGAAGTGTTTCGCGAAGCGGGTTTCCCGGAAGGTGCCTTTCAAAACTTATTTATCAGCAACGAGCAGGTAGCCACGCTTCTTGAAGACCGGCGGGTGCGGGCCGCTACGCTCACCGGCAGCGAACGCGCGGGCAGTGCCGTGGCCCAAAAGGCGGGCGAACAGCTCAAGAAGACGGTGCTCGAACTCGGCGGCAGCGATCCGTTCATCGTGCTGCCCGACGCCGATCTAGATCAGGCCGTGGCCGCTGCGGTGCAGTCGCGGATGCTGAACTGCGGACAGAGCTGCATTGCGGCCAAGCGCTTCATCGTGCTGCGCGATGTGGCCGATGCCTTCACCGACGCGCTGGTGGAGCGCATGGGTAGCTTGCGGATAGGCGACCCCAACGACTCCGCCACTGACTACGGTCCGATGGCCCGCGAAGACCTGGCGGAAGGATTGCTTCAGCAGGTGAAAGAATCGGTGGCGAAGGGTGCTAAAGTATTACTCGGCGGCGACCGTCCCGACCGGGCGGGTGCGTTCTTCAACGCCACGGTGCTCACCGATATACCGAAGGGCGCACCAGCTTACGCGCAAGAACTGTTCGGGCCGGTGGCTTCGGTGTTTACGGTGGCCAACGAAGACGAGGCGGTGCAACTGGCCAACGACTCGCCCTACGGACTGGGCGGTTCGGTGTGGACACAAGATGTGGATAAAGGCAAAGCGCTGGCCGCACGGATAGACTCGGGCGCGGTGTACGTGAACCAGATGATGGCTTCGCACCCGGCGGTGCCCTTCGGCGGCGTGAAACGGTCGGGCTACGGACGCGAACTATCTTATCTGGGCATCCGGGAGTTTATGAATCAGAAGACGGTTTGGGTGGGGTGAAGAATCACGCGTTAGAACCGAGCACCATCCGGAATAAAGGTGGGGTAGATCACGCGTTAAAAACGCGCGCTATTAGTGACGAACTATTTTTAGCACGGGGCGTTGGGTAGGGACATCATCCTCACTATTGCACCATGGCCGTCGTTCCCTACAAAGACCAGCAAGGCACCAAAACCGAGCAGGTAGCGCAGATGTTCAACAACATCAGTAAGCGCTACGATCTGCTGAATCACCTGCTCAGTCTGGGCATTGACATCTACTGGCGCAAGCAGGCCATCAAACTGCTGAAACCCGAAAGCCCCAACCTCATTCTCGACATTGCCACTGGCACGGGCGACTTTGCCCTGGAAGCCCTGGCTCTGAAACCAGAAAAAGTGATCGGGGTGGATATTTCGGAGGGCATGCTGGCGGTGGGACGCGAAAAAATGAAGCGCCGGGGACTCACCGATAAAATTGAAATGAAGCTGGGCGACTCGGAGAGATTGCCCTTCGAGGATAATATCTTTGATGCCATCATCGTTGCTTTTGGAGTGAGGAACTTCGAGCACTTGGAACAGGGACTGGCCGATATGCACCGCGTGCTAAAGCCCGGCGGCACCACCGTGGTGCTGGAATTTTCCAAACCCCAGGGGTTTCCGTTCAAGCAGTTGTATAACTTCTATTTCACCCACGTTTTGCCCCTTATTGGCAAGCTTATTTCCAAAGATCAATCCGCATACACCTACTTGCCCGAATCGGTGCAGGCGTTTCCCGATGGGGAAGCTTTCTTGCGCGTGATGCGGCAGGTGGGGTACACCCAAACGCAATGCAAAACACTCACCTTCGGTATCAGCTCTATCTACTGGGGCAAAAAAGCCTAATCGTTGTCGCGCTTCTGCTGGGAGTGGTGGCTACGGCCTCGGCGCAGAGCCCGCGTAAAGACCGCAGGACGGCCCACCAGTCGGACAACCTGCCCAACTACGACAACCGTTGGTTGCACTACGGCTTTTCTATCGGGGTGCACTCGTCCAGCTACCGGGTGCGCTACGCGGACTCTTTTGCCGTCGACAGTTTTGATTCTTTGCACTCAGTGATGCCGGGCAACTCCTTCGGTTTTTCGCTGGGTCTGATCGCCAACTTCCGCCTGGCCGACTATCTCGACCTGCGGGTGATGCCCGAGGTGGTGTTCTACGAGCATCGGCTGGATTACAACTACGCCAACCGCGGACGGGCTACCCTGGATCAGCAGGTGCTGGAATCGACCTACGTGGAGTTTCCGCTGCTTTTTAAGTACAAGTCGGTGCGGCGGGGCAACAACCGCGTGTACCTGATTGGCGGAGTGGAATACGGCATCGAAGCCACCGGAAAGAAGAACCGCGATGACGAAGAAGTTCGCCTGCCCATCACGGGTTCCAACCTGTCATTGCAGTTGGGGGTTGGGCTGGACTGCTACTTTCCCTTGTTTAAATTTGCCCCCGAAGTTCGGTTCTCGCGCGGCTTGACCAACGTGCTGGGCGACAAGCAAAACCGCTACAGCGATCCGCTCAATCGGGTGGTGACCAATACGGTGACATTGTATTTGTTGTTCGAGTGAAACACCGCAAGAAAAGCGACCTACCTACCAAAGTCTGCCCCGTGTGCCAGCGGCCCTTCGCCTGGCGTAAGAAGTGGGCTGATGATTGGGAGGCGGTGGTGTACTGTAGCGAACGATGCCGCAGGACAAAGGCTTCACAACCTTAGCTAAGATTCATCTCCTTCGGAATAGTTACCATCGCGCTCCAATCCGCACGTCCATAACGTCCGCTACGTGCCCGTGCACCTTCATAGAGGTGCCCAGCTCCCGGGGGTTTCGGTAGTTGAAGTAGTAGGCACTCAGGCCCACCTTTGAAAAGCAGTTGCAGGTGGCCCACGCCCGCGCACTCTTCAGCACCCGCCCCGCTTCCAGGTTCACGCCCCACGGCTTGCTGGCCGACACTTCACGGAGCGTCGGAGTGTGCGGAATGATGAAACCCAGGTGACCTTTCATTCCCCCAAACCAAGCGTTTTCTTGCGCCCTACCCGGCAACCCGGCAAGGCACAGAAAGCAAAAAACACTACCAACCACGATCGTGCGCATAGGCTTGTGGGGCGTTTTCGGCCGAACGCTACGCTAGCGCGGTTCGGGAGTGTTCAGTCGACGGTTCTTGATCACGTCGCAGGCCAGGTAGAGCGCTTCGCGCATCGAGGTGGCACTGGCTTGGTTGGTACCGGCAATGTCGTAGGCGGTGCCGTGGTCGGGCGAGGTGCGCACCACCGGCAGCCCGGCCGTGAAGTTCACTCCCTCCTCAAAAGCGAGTGTCTTGAAGGGAATCAGCCCCTGGTCGTGGTACATGGCCAGCACTCCGTCAAACTTCCGGTGCGAAAACATCCCGAAGAAGCCATCGGACGGATACGGCCCGAATACCAGCGTCCCCTTCTTCCTGAGTTCGTTGATCACCGGCCGAATAATATCTTCTTCTTCCGAACCGAGCAGCCCGTCTTCTCCGGCGTGGGGGTTCAGGCCCAGCACCGCAATCTTCGGCTTCACGATGCTGAAGTCCTGTTGCAACGATTGCTCCATCAGCCGGATTTTCTTGCGCAGTTTGTCCCGGGTCAGTTGGATGCTCACCTGCTGTAGCGGAATGTGGCCGGTCACCACTCCCACCCGCAGGTCGTTGTGCACCAGGAACATCAGGTTATCAGCCACTTCGAACGTCTTGGCCAGAAACTCGGTATGACCCGCGTAGGTGAACTCTGAATTCTGAATGTTGTGTTTGTTGATCGGAGCGGTCACCAGCGCGTCGAGGGCCCCGGTTTTTAGCTGCTCGGTCGCGGCCTTCAGCGACAACCAGGCGGCGTTTCCTCCTTCCGGCGTCACCTTGCCGGGCTCCAGAGGCACGGGCTCGTCCCAGCAGTTGATCACGTTCACCTTACCGAAGGCAATGTCATCGGTGCCCTTCACGGTCATGAAATTAAAGCGCTCCCGGTCGCACTGCTTGCGGTAGAACGAGATCACTTTGGCCGAGGCGAACACCACCGGCGTCATCATGCCCAGCATACGTTTGTCGTCCAGGGCTTTGATCGTCACCTCGGGACCGACACCGTTCACGTCGCCAATACTGATGCCGACCAGCGGCGGCTGGGCGTCTCGGTTTTTGTCCTTTTTAACGAGCGGGATGCCGGGTTCTGCGGTGGATTCGCTCATGAGGATGCCAGGTTGCGGAAGAATTGGTACAGCAGTCGCACCCCGGCCCCCGTTCCGTTCTTGCTGCGGTAGCCGTCGGCGCTGTCCAGAAAGGCCACGCCGGCAATGTCGAGGTGAATCCAGGGGTAGTCGGTGAAGTGCTTCAGGAACATCCCGGCGGTGATAGCCCCGGCCGTGCGCCCCCCGATGTTTTTCATGTCCGCGATGTCGGACTTCAGATAGTTCTGGTACTCGTCCCACAGCGGAAATTCTACCAGTCGTTCATAGCTTTCTTCTCCGGCCGACTTCAGGGCCGTTTTCTGGCTTTCGTCAGCGGTGCCCATCATCACGATGCCTTCTTTGCCCACCGCCACGGCCGCCGCGCCGGTGAGGGTGGCTAGGTCGATGACCAGCTCGGGGTTGTACTTCTGGGCGAACACCAGCGCATCGGCCAGAATCAGGCGCCCTTCGGCGTCGGTGTTGAGCACCTCCACGGTGGTGCCGTCCGAGATGGTGATCACGTCGCCCGGCACGATGGCGTTGCCGCTCGGCCGGTTGTCGGTGGCGGGCACCAGACCGATCAGGTGCACGGGCAGTTGGTTGTTGGCTACCGCGGCCAGGGTGCCAATCACGGCGGCGGCCCCGCCCATGTCCGACTTCATGGTGTCCATTGAGGTAGAGGGCTTCAGGCTGAGTCCGCCGGTGTCATAGGTCACTCCTTTGCCCACCAGCACGTAGGGCCGTTTGTTGATGGGCTTGGAGGGCTTGTACTCCAGCACCGAAAAGGTGGGCGGATCGGTGCTGCCCGCGTTCACGCTGAGCAAGCCGCCCATCTTCAACGATTTGATCTTGGCCTTGTCCAGCACTTCGACCTTAAATTTGCTGGCTTTGCCCACTTTCTTGAACTCCCGGCTCAGTTTCTCGGCGTTGAGGGTAATCACGGGTTCGTTTACCAGGTCACGGGCCAGGAAGGTGGCTTCCACCACGTTTTGCAGCTCGCTGAGCTGGCTTTTCTTCAGTTGCGGGTGAATCACCGATACCGTTTTGAGCGCAAAGGCTTGTTGGTCGGACTTCTTGGGAGTGGCTTTGTACTTGTTCGAACGAGTAGGACGCCAGGAGCAGTCCTTCGCCCAGGTTGAGCAGGGCGGCAGGTTCGTCGTCATCGCTTTGCAGTTGCCAGGTGGTAAGGCGTTCTTTCTTAGCCAGGTTGAACAGCGCTACGCCCTGCTTGCGGTAGGCCTCGGCCAGGGCAGGCCCACTTTTGTCAGCAACGGGCGGAACGAGTACCAGCAGACGGTCGTATTGGTTAACGACCAGCAGTTCGGCTGACTCTTGCTTTATCTTTTGCTCAACGTACTTCTGTTCGGCCTCCGAGCGGGTGTGCTGCTCGGGAGTGCTGGCAGACGTGAGCAGCACGACGGTGTTGATAGATTCTTTGGGAGATTTGGTAAGTTTGATTTTAACAGACATAGTGCGGTTTATTTTACCGCAATTTAGCAATGTTTTGGATATTGTGGTGGGTGGATATTTTTGGGGGTTGGGTTTCGCACGCCAAAAGGGGGAGCTTCCTCTCGGAGGGGGCCAACAATCCTATAGACGCAACCATCTCTACTTGCAACTTAGCGACAGAGTGATCACCTAGCACCTACTCTCCTCACTATCGTCATTGCGAACTGGGTGATAATTGAAAAGGGTCCGCCGCTACCAAGTTTGGTAGCAGTGGACCCTCTCTTAGTCAATCATCTAAGTGTGAACTGTTATCTAATCGCAGATTCACACCGGCAAAAGATTGCTTATTTCTGTTGAAATAAGGTTTTTACGTCTTGACTACTCAGTCTTCGGTTGTATATTCTAACTTCATCAATTGCGCCGTGGAAACCGTCATCAAAGTCGTTCCCCACCCTAACCCCGGAGTCGAACCCGATTCGTAGCGGCACAGCGTCATTAACCAGCGTTTTTTGGTCACCCTGACTCTGAGAATCCAGTTCGCCGTTGATGTAAATCTTACCTTCACCATCTTTGAAAGTGGCCACTACGTAATACCATTCGTTTAGTGCCAGCAAATCGTCTGACGCGTAGGTCCAGGCGTTTACTGCCTGTAGTCGAACGGCTCTTCCGGTTTGTTGGGCATCGTACGTATCCAGCACAAATCCGGTGCTTCGACTACCTACCGCTTTGTCGATGATTCGGCTACCCCAGGCTTTGCCCGATTGAAGATTGACCCAGGCGCACAAAGAAAACTCGTTGGAGAAATAGAGAGAAGAATCATCGGCTACCTCAATATAATCGTCTACGCCGTCGAAGTAAAACGCCCCTTTCATGCTGTTGAACCGATCGGTGGTCGGAACCGGACCATTAACCAGGCCGTGATTTTCGTAGCTGCTGTGATCAAGCGCATCCGCGTTAAACGGGAAGTAAGCTACCAGTCCGGCTTCCAAATCTGGTATCACGTTGAAGGAGAAGGTAGCGTAGCCAAAATCAGCCGCGTTGCCAAGTTCGGCTGAAATCACGTCAAGTACCACATCATTGGTATCTCCAGAAACCACCTCAAAGGAATAAGGAAGGGGCGTGCTCACCAGTTTTTCAGTCTCAGATCCTTTCTTGGGAGTAATGTATAGGGCGGCATCTTCTTTATCCACCACAATAAAGTCTTCCACCGTGTACCTACCGGGCGATAGCTCAAGTTCTTTGGTGATATACCCGTCGCCAATCGCTATCAAATCCATTCTTTCCATGCTATACACGCTATTTCCATCACCGTCTTTAATAGAAATGGTAACGGCATCAACTGACTGGCTGCTTTCTGAGCGGGAAGAAGAGTTGTCGGTAGCGGCAAAACCTAGCGTTATCGGATGTTTGATGTTCGTTTGAGGATCAGCACCTTGCTCTTCGCAGGCAAATAGCAGACAAGCAGATGCGTACAGGATAAATTTTTTCATAAATTTTTGTATTAGTTTTCCGTTGAACTATGAACGTACGTGAATATTTTTTTCACTTTTTCAAGTTAACGCATTCTTATTTTAATAAATATGAATACAAACGGGAGAACTTACACGCGATGGATCTTCTTACTCGAACTTGTCACGGTTGTATAAACCTGCGCGGCGCAGTCCCATCAATAATAACTGGTTGGCATCCTCAGAAATACGCAGCAGAAATACCAGCGTACCAAATAGCACCGTGATGCCCAGCGAACGCAGCGGGAGATCGAGCCACACCGACTCCATCGGTGGAACCCGCAATGCCAGGTAGAGCACCCCGGCAGTGATCACCAGTAGCCGCAAGTTCTTTGCCGTGAAGGGCAGCAGGCGGTACTTATGATAGATAAATATCAGCTTAGCAACATTGAAAACAATAATGGTGAGCAGGGTGGCCCCTGCGGCTCCTTCCATCCCGAAGCGGGGGATCAGCAGCCAATTGGTGGTTACGGCCAACCCCGCCAGTCCCAGCATCATCAGCATATTGAAGCGATAATACTTCGACATGTTGATAATCTCGTTATTGGATCCGGTGGTCATATCCACCAGCTTCGACAGGCCCACCAGCACCACCACCCAGTAGCCTTGGCTAAACGCTTCTCCGTTGGGCATAATGGCGAACAGGTTGGGCAGGTTGGCCCAGATGCCGATAAAGATTAAACTACCGATCAGTTGCTGGTTGATCGAGGACTTCCGATAGATGGTGGCGATGGTTTCCAGGTCGTTAGTAGCAAATGACTTGGCGATAATGGGCTGGCTGATCTGGGAGATGGCGGCCATCGGCACCTCAATGACCACCGCGATGTTGAACATGGTGGTGTAGATGCCCGTGGCCGACAGTCCTAGTATAGAGGTAACCATAAAGGCATCTACCCGACGGAAGATGCCCGACCCGCTTCCTCCCAGAAACGTGTATAATGAGAAAGACACCATTTCGCGCACGTTGACGTGCCGCCAAAAGCGAAAGTCCAGGCTAAATCGCAGTTGCCCGCGCTGCCCGAGGTACACCGTGAGCAAAAACAGGTTGAGCGCGTAGATGCCCACAAATAGTTGCAGGAACGTCATAAAGTCAAACCATTGCAGGGCATAGCCCGCCACCAGCAGGGTGGTTACGGCGCGCAGTACCACATCGCGTAGCACGTTCACCACCACCGCCTCCAGAATGCTCCGACTGTAGGCTTCCAGCACGGCTTGCATACTCATCAGGAAAACAAGCGTCAGAATAAGTCCCGCGTAGGCTTGCGTTTCGGGGGCATTCTGACTGAAGTACTCCCAGATGTGGTCTTCCACCGCTTTGAAGACGATAAAAAACAGGGCGAAGAAGAAGACCGACGCCAGGAGCATGGAGGGAATGAACCCGCCCACGTTGCGCCGCTGGGCGATGATTGGGTAGTAACGCAGCACGGCGGCGGAGATGCCCACCTGCGCGAACTGAAGAAACAGGGCGCTGGTGCTCTGGATAAACCGCACCGAACCGATCTGATCGGTCTCCAGAAACTCGGGGAAAAGCAGAATAATGTTAACGTACCCCAGCAGGATGCCCAGGTAAGAGGATGCGCTAATCCAGATACTTTGCCGAATGATGATGCCCATGACCCATTTTTAAAGAGCTAGAATAGCCCACGCGCGCAAAGCTAATGCTTTACCCAGCATATTATAGTGGCAAAGCGCTGGGTTTCATAGGACAAAAAAGATAAGTTTGTGTCATCATATCTTGCCTGACAGCAGGAATATACTTGATTTGCCGTCCATATATTTAGGCCACAACATACAAGGCGTCAAACACAACCGCATGAGTAAGGTGCTGATTTTATGCTTCACAGACACTAAGCACGACACGCGTGTAGCCCGTCAGATTGATTTTTTAAAAGATACCTACGATGTGACTTTCGGTGGTTACGGAACCACTTTGCAAAATGACGTAACTTTTTTCCATATTCCCCACGTGCCATTAACCCCGTTTCGCAAAGCAGCTTTAGCGGTTTTATTGCTCACTCGCCAGTATGGGGCCGCCTACTGGATGCAGTATCCTTACAAAAGTCTGAAGGAAAAGCTACAACCTAAAAGGTTTGATCTTATTGTTGCTAATGATATTGAAACACTTCCTTTGGCATTTTACCTTAAGACACCTAACACTAAAATTCTCTTTGATGCGCACGAATACGCACCGCGTCACTTCGAAGATCGTTTGTACTGGAGAGTATTTTTTCAAGGCTTCAATACCTATTTCTGCCAAAAACTAATCCCCCAAACAGACGGTATGTTTACGGTCTGTGAGGGACTTGCTCAGGAGTATGAACGAAACTTTAGCGTCAGACCGCGGATACTCACCAACGCACCTACCTACCGTGATCTTTCACCCTCTACGGTAGATCCTAACCGGATACGGTTGATTCACCACGGCATATTTACAATTTCTAGAAAGATAGAAAACATGGTAGCAATGATGCAGCAAGCAGAGGATCGTTATTCTCTAGACTTGATGCTTATTCTACCCAAGACTGCTTCTCAGAAAACTAAAGATCAATACAAGGACTTACAGGAAATGGTGGAAGCCACTAAACGGGTACAAATTATACCTCCGGTACTCAGCCAGGAGGTAGTTTCGTTTATACACCAATACGACATGGGCATCTTCATACTAGAGCCTATTAATTTTAACTACACGCACGCGCTGCCAAACAAGCTATTCGACTTCGTGCAAGCAAGGCTGGGTATAGGTATCAGCCCGTCAGTGGAAATGAAAAGGGTGGTAGAAAAGCACCGGTTGGGAGTGGTGGCTGAGGATTTTTCATCCCAAGCGTTAGCTCTTCGTTTAAACAAGCTCACTGTTGAAGATATCAGGTGTTTTAAGGAAAGCAGTCACCAAGCCGCCAGAACATTATCAGCTGATCAGAACCGCCAACGTATGCTTGAAACCGTGAGCGAGATATTGTCACAGCCAAACTAATATTTTCTATGGAGAAGAGTTCACACCGAAAGCGACATGAAAAGACGATTGCTTTTTTGGAAAAGCACATAGCTAAAAATGATAGCATACTGGATTTGGGAGTTGAGAGCAACCTGTCTAGAAAAATGCGTGAATCAGGATACAAGGTATTGAATACCGAAGGTGAAAACCTGGATGATAACTACCATAAATACTTAGATTGTAAGGTGGAGGTAGTCACCGCCTTTGAAATATTTGAGCATATGCTGGCTCCGTTTAACATTCTAAGTCAGATAAAGGCGGAAAAGCTTGTTGTGTCTGTTCCTCTAAAGCTGTGGTTTGCCAACGCTTACTGGAACGATCAAGACGAATGGGACAAACACTATCACGAATTTGAAAGACGACAGCTTGATTTGTTACTGAAACGAACCGACTGGAAAATTATGGATAGCCAACAGTGGGTTAGTGCTGAATGGAAATTGGGCATCCGGCCTATTCTGCGTCGCTTCTTCCCCCGCTACTATATCGTATATTGCGAAAGAAGCTAGTTACGCTCAATTAGGCACGACACTTATATGCCCCCCAACCCACTCCGCGTTCGCCCGAAGAAACACCTGGGGCAGCACTTTCTCAAAGATACCGCCATTGCCGAGCGCATCGTGAACAGCCTGACGCAGCACGGGGGCTACGAGCAGGTGCTCGAAATCGGACCGGGCACCGGGGTGCTCACCCAGTTTCTGGTGCGACAGCCCAACTACGAGCTCACCGTGATTGAGGTCGATACCGAGTCGGTGGCCTACCTGGAGCAGCACTATCCTAACCTGCCCATTCTCTCGGAAGACTTCCTGAAACTTCGGTTAGACACGCTGTTCGAAACTCCCTACGCCATCATTGGCAACTTCCCCTACAATATATCTTCCCAAATCTTTTTCCGGGTGCTCGATGAGCGCCAGCGCGTGCCCGAAGTGGTGGGTATGCTGCAAAAAGAAGTAGCCGACCGCCTGTGCTCTCCGCCCGGCAATAAAACCTACGGCATCCTAAGCGTTCTTTTACAGGCTTACTACTCGGTCGAGTACCTGTTCACGGTCGAGCCCCATGTGTTTCATCCTCCGCCCCGGGTGCGCTCGGCGGTGATCCGACTGCAACGCAACAATACTACCCAACTGGCGTGCGATGAAGTGCTTTTCCGACGCGTGGTGAAGCAGGGCTTCCAAAACCGCCGCAAGACCTTGCGCAACGCGCTTAAACCCCTAAATTTGTCCCCGGCCGTTCAGGCGCTGCCCGTGCTTAACCAACGGGCCGAGCAATTGTCGGTGGCCGATTTCGTGGAGTTAACCCAGCAGATTAGTGGAAGTATTAACCCTGATGCCCTTTGAGGTATCGCAAGAGTATTTAGCGTGGGTCAAGGAGGCAATTGCCCAAGGCGAAGCCGCTTTGGTGCAGGAGAGCATGGAAGAAGCCAATCCGGTGGACATACTGTCGGTGCTCTACGAACTCAACACTGAGGAGTCGAAGTACGTGCTTAAACGGCTGGACAAAGAAAAGGCGGCCGACGTGATCATCGAGATTGAGGACGAACCGCAGACCGCCTTCCTGCGCAACTTCACCTCCCAAGAACTCGCCGAATTTATCGACTACCTCGACTCCGACGACGGGGCCGACATTCTGAACCGTCTGCCGATCCAAACCCGCGAGGAGGTGATCGATATGATGCGCAACGAGGAGCGGGCCCGCCACGTGAAGGACCTCATCCGCTACGAAGAAGACCGCGCCGGGGGCCTGATGGCCAAAGAGCTGATCAAGGTCTACCTCACCTGGAACGTGAAGCAGTGCATCGAAGAAATTCGACGGCAGGCCGAGAAAATCGACAAAATCTACTCGGTCTACGTGGTCGACGCCAACAACCACCTGCTGGGGAAGGTGTCGGTAAAGAAACTGCTGCTGGCCACCGACGACACCCAGGTGGCCGATCTGTACGACGACGAAGTCATCTCCGTCACCACCCACATGGAAGAGGAAGAGGTGGCCGACATCGTGCGCCGCTACGACCTGGAGTCGGTGCCGGTGGTAGATGCGCTGAACCGCCTGGTGGGCCGCATCACCATCGACGACATTGTGGACGTGATCACCGAACTGGCCGAAGAAGAGCGGCAACTGATGTCGGGGATTTCCGAAGATGTAGAAGAACGCAGCGACAGCGTGTGGTTGCTGTCAAGGGCGCGCTTACCCTGGCTGATTATCGGCATGGCAGGCGGACTCATTGGCGCACGCTTTATCGGTTTGTTCGAGGCCGACATTATGTTAGTGCCCGCTATGGCGTTCTTTATCCCCCTGATCACCGCCACGGGCGGCAACGTGGGCATTCAGTCGTCGTCGCTGGTGCTGCAGAGTCTGGCTTCTTCCTCGGTTTTTGAAGACAGCATGGCCAAACGCCTGCTCAAGGTGATCACCGTGGCCCTGATCAACGGCCTGGCGCTGGGAGTGCTGGTGTTGGGGTTCAACCTAATTCTGGGCGAACCCGCGCGGCTGTCTATCGTCGTCGCCATTGCCCTGTTCAGCGTGGTGCTGCTGGCGTCCCTGATGGGCACCATCACCCCGTTGGTGCTCGATAAGTTTGGCATCAACCCCGCCCTGGCCTCGGGTCCGTTCATCACCACCGCCAACGACCTGCTCGGACTCACCGTCTACTTCGGAGTGGCGCACATCCTGTATAATTTCTAGCTATGAAAAAGTGCCTGATCATCGACGACCTGCACGGCTGCATTATTCCCTTACTCGAAGAAGCGGGGTACGCCGTCGCCTACCGGCCGGGCCTGTCGCGCCCCGAGGTACTGCGCTGTATTGCAGATTACGAAGGATTGATCGTGCGCAGCAAGCTGGCGGTGGACCAGGAGCTGATCGATGCCGCGCCAAACCTGCGCTTCGTGGGGCGGGCCGGAGCCGGACTTGACCAACTCAACGTAGACGCGCTCACTGCCCGGAATATTGCCATCCTAAACGCTCCCGAGGGCAACCGCGACGCCCTGGCCGAGCACCTGGTCGGCATGCTGCTCACCCTGCTCAACCACATTCACCGAGCCGACCAACAGGTGCGCGCCGGGGAGTGGGATCGGGAAGGAAACCGGGGCGTGGAGCTGATGGGCAAAACGGTGGGTCTGGTCGGCTACGGCTACATGGGCCAAGCCTTTGCGCAGCGACTGAGCGGGTTTGGGGTCACCGTGCTGGCGTATGACAAGTACCGGAAGGACTATACCGACCGCTACGCGACCCAAGCCACCATGAGCGAGTTACACGAGCGCGCGGAGGTGCTCAGTTTCCATGTACCGTTGACCGAAGAAACCCACCAATTGGTGGACAAATCGTATCTCGACCGCTTTCAGAAAGAATATCTTTCTGCTCAATTCAGCCCGGGGTAAGATCATGACCCTGGCAACCTTGGCGGAAGTCATTGCCCGGGGCAAAGTGCGCGGAGCGGCTCTTGATGTGCTGGAAAGCGAACCGCCCGCGCGAATGCCTCCCGAACAGCGGCGCTATTTTGACGCGTTAAGCCAGTCAGATCGGGTGCTGTTCACGCCCCACGTAGGCGGCTGGACCCACGAGTCGTACGAAAAGATTAGCCGGGTGCTGGCGCAGAAGATCATTGCGCTAAACCGGGGATAATCCCTACATCGTGCTTTTTTGCCGCAAAACATCCCTCTTGTCGGCTCCGATGGGGGTACCTTGGAATTCTGATTTTTAGGCGTCCGGTAGAATAAATTCTTCTATTGGCTACTTGTTTCCCGTATGCGTTTCAAGCTCATCAAACATTTTCCTCTCATCCGAAAGCGGTTCGGCGAAATCGTTGAAAAGCCGGTGCTTACTTCTTTTTTGGTACTCGTCCTGCTATCGGCGCTGGTTATCGGGCTGAGCTACAGCTACTACGTTGAGGATTACTACAACTTTGTGGGACAGGTGCTGGCCGAAGCCCACGGTATGCTCTTTGACATCGCCGTGATTGGTATTTTGATTTACTGGCTGAATGAGAACGGGCAGAAAAACCTCCGAATTCGTACCTACAAGGATGAGATCGATGACTTTCGGCTGTGGGAGTCCGAAGAAGCAGCGTTTCGGACGGCGGGTAACATTAAGCGACTCAACCGCCACCGCATCTACACCATCGATCTGGTGAACTGCCATTTGGCCAGAACCAACCTGGGCTACACGAACATGACCCAGAGCAACCTCAATTCGGCCAACGTATCTCACTCCAATTTAAACCAAGCGGTGCTGGTTAACACCCGAATGAACCAGACCAATTTTGAGGCCTCCAACCTCAACCACGCCCAGTTGCAGAAGTCCTACGCCAGCGGCGCCAACTTCAAAGATGCATCGCTGATGAAGGCCAACCTGTCGGGAGCCTTCCTGATTAAAGCCAGCTTCGAGAACGCCTTTTTGACCGAAGCCAACCTGCGGGGAGCCATTGTGATGGGCGTGAACTTCACCAACGCTACGCTCTACAAGGCCGACCTGCGCGAAGCCGACGGACTCACCGTGGAGCAGTTGCTCCAGGCCAAGTCGCTGCACCAGGTTCAGTTGGATGAGTTTCTGCTGGACGAAATTCGGGAGTTGAACGGTTCGCTGCTGGAGCGTTCGGCCTGATCTATCGTGCCAGAAGGCAACGAAAGCATTATCCTTTCTCAGCCGAGATGACCGTTTTTGATTGAACCCGGCGGGTCCAGTAGATAATATAGGGAACTCCCAGTATCGTTGGCCCTAGCCAAGCCAGGACTGTTGTGAAGTCGAGACCGGCCACGATAAAAGCGGTCACCGAAGCGATGAGCGCTCCCACCATGCGTCCGATGTGGCTCTTCAATCCTAAGTGCTTCTCTTTTTGAAACCTAGTGAAGTTTCTCAAGTCGCTTGTTGACAAAAACAGTCCAACTCCTCCGAAGAACAAAAAGAGCACACCATTGGGCAGTTCTTCAACCAGGCTGTAGATTCCTATCAGTATCATAGCTACCGAAATGGCTAGCATCGTGCCGGACACTGTCTTGTCCGTGACCGTAGCCTGTTGCTTTACCGAAGGTTTCAGTGTTAACGCGCGGTTGCCTGACAAAACCATATAAATCGTGAAAACGCCGACAAGAAACAAAAATAAGTTCTGGTGACCCGGCAATCGGGCGACTACTAACGAGATGAGCGCACTACTAATCATTGCTATCGAAAAGATTTTTCCTGATTGGGTATGCACCCGCTTGCCTTTGGCCGCCACAATACTCACCATCCCCGTCAGAAGCCCGATGCCCCCTAGCAGCGCGTGGACGTAAACGGCGTACGTAATGTATTCTTCCATGCTATGCTTGGCTAAAAAGCTTCAAGACTGCCGGGTTGGGCTACTCCACCCGCGAGTTGCTCACGAACACGTTGGCCCAAGTGTCTTTGTTGTCAGCGATAAATTTCCGGTGGTCGGGGTGGTTGAAGTACACCTCCAGGTCCGCCTCGTTGGCGAAGGTGGTGTAGTGCATCACGTCGTAGTCGGCGGTGGATTCGTAGGCCACCTTGAAGGTTTTGCCCGCCTCGTACGAACGCAGCTCGGGAATTTTGTCCTGCAACCCAGCAAAATCGTCCATATGCTGCTGCACAGCTTCGGCTGGAGTACCTTCCTTAAACTTAAAGGCAACCACGTGCTGCAAAAACGATTCGGCGGGAGCGGTTGATACATCGGACATAACAGAAGCGGGTTCGGGGGTGGATGGTTGGTTGGTGGGAGATTGGCAGGCCGTGAAAAGTAAGGCCGCAATAAGGATGGAGCAGAAGGTGCGCATGGACTTTTGTGTTGATTGAGAAAGCAATCTACGAAAGAATTTGATGAAACAGTTTGGAGCGAGCCAGCAGACTCTTTGCAGTTTTATGAATGGGTATTGAAGTTTAACTTTGTGCAACTTTGGTTGTACAATTATTGTATGAAAAGTACGCTCACGAGCACTTTTGACAAGGAGATGCAAGACCCTAAATTTGCGGAAGTGTATCAGGAAGAATACCGTGATTTGGTTCTGTCTGAGCTGTTGCTGGCGCTGATGGATGAAGATGATAAGTCCGTGCGGCAGCTGGCCAAGGAAGCGGGATTGTCACCCACCGCCATTCAGAAAACCCGATCCGGTCAGTCGCAAGACATGCGGTTGAAAAATTTTATTGGCGTGGTGCAGGCGTTGGGCTACCGCATTGTACTGGAAAAAGGCGATCAGCGTATTCCTGTTGCCCTAAACCCAGCTTGAGCGCACAGCACCACGTCAGGTTGCACGCGATTGCGGCTGAGTTCATCATTGAAAAGACGCTACGTATAGGTCAAAGGCTAATTTTTGACCGGTTAGGAACCTACGTCACTTGCGTTACACTGGCGGTGTAGTCTGTCTTCTTGAAGTCGGGAAAAGCATGGGTAAATTTCTCGTCGCTCACCCGGTAATCGTGTTCATACTGATACATCATCTCCATACTTTCGCGGATGACCGGTACAAACAGGGAAAGCCCCTTGAATAGCCACTTGGGCGTCACGGCATAGCGGGGCTTGACTCCCAAAGCGGAAGCAGTACGTCCTACGGCTTCCTTCGCCGTGTAAGGTTCGGCCACCGGCAAGTGCCAGGTTTGTCCAAAGGCCGCATCGGTATTGCCCAGCAGGGCTACCGCTCGGGCCACATCTTTGGTGTAAGCGTAGGTGTGCACCGTGGCATCGCTCACCATTGGCTGGGCTTTCTTACCGGCCTTGAGCTTGTCAATCACCATCATATTGAGCACACTGTTGGGAGTACCCACCGGGCCATAGAAGTCGGCGCAGCGCGCAATGAGCGCGTTCACCCGTTTTTCTTCCATCGCCCTTAGCAACAGCGAGGCGATCCGGGCGCGTACTTTACCCTTCTCACTGCGGGGGTTGAACCGGGTTTTCTCAGTCATTTCTTCGGTCACCAGCCCGTACATGTACACGTTATCGAAGAAAACCAGCTTGGCCTCATGTTTTTCGCAGGCCTTGATCACGTTTTGCATGATCGGCTCCCACTGAGCCTGCCAAACCTTGGTATCGTAAGGCAAGCCTACGGTAAGGTATATGATCTCTGATCCTGCTACTGCCTGGTCTACCTGTGAGGCGTTGAGCAAATCGGCGGTGAAGAGTTCATCCGCGTCATTTACTTTTTTCGGGTGTCGGCTCACCAGCCGTAGCGGGTGACTGTCTTCGTTAAGTACTTTGGCTAATTCGGTGGAGATCACTCCGCCAGCTCCTAGTATCGTTTGCATGTTATTATTGATTAAAAGTGAATAGATAAATAATAATGAGTAGCCAAAGGCTTCACAGGGTATTTCTAACCGGGGCAACCCCCGTGACCCATGCTGCCAGTATGAGCGCTACGTTTACTTTGCGGTAGTTGACGGTAAGCACTGACAGGGTCTGTTTTTCCCGACGGCGAATGGTTTGTACTGACATGGTTCGTAGATTTAAAATGAGAGAATAAGATTACCGCCAATTTGTCCGCTGTTGAAGCGCACCCCGTCGCCCAGACCTGATACGGTTCCGTTTCGGGAAGAGTACTCGTACTGAGCCTCCAAACTCAGCGCAGTCTTTTGGAACGGCAAGGTGTAGCCGATGCTTCCGGTAAAGGTAGTACCAATGGCGTACTGATGAAAGTACTCGTCCTCCGCAGAAGTGATGCGTTTGGTGGTCATCTGCCCGAATCCAATGCTGCCCCGACCGTAAAGGCCGTTATTGAATGTTTGGGATAAATAGTACTTAGCCGACAGCGCAAGGTTGTAGTAGTTAAAAATGTACTCGTCGCCAAACTCTCCCGTTGAAGGCCCCCCAAAGGTGCCATGAATGCGGGAACCCAGGCCCAAGCCTTTCCAACTTTCGGGCGATACGTAAAAGCCCATAGAAACGTTACCGCCCGAGGCAGGATCAAAGCTGCCGCCCAAGCTTTCGGATAGCTGGCTTTTAATGTTACCAAAAAACAACGTTTGCCCAAATCCAAGACCAACTTCGGCGTAGACGATCTGCTTACTGGTTTGCGCAAACGCGCAAGGGCCTAGTAATAAAGTTAAAAGAGAAATTATCAGTGATTTTTTCATGATTATAAGTGTCATTGTCTATACTGTTAAGATTAAATATCATTACCCTGAAAGCACTAGCGCCGGATCTTAGAGCCAAACTCAAAAAAGACAGATGCCCGAAACTTGTTGTTGTAAAAGTCACCCGACGAGTCTACGTAGGTGTCCCAGTCCTGCACCGTTGTATAGTGCAACCCGGCTCCCATCCGCAAACCGTTTAGTCCGGTAGGGAAAAGGGCCCGCACCCCTACTTCCAGCATCGAGGTAAAGGCAGCGTCTTTTCCTTCGAAAAGATCGTTCTCCCATTCGCTTACCCGGCGGTTGTCCGGGGTTTTTCGGTCTTCACCTGCCAGGTAGAAGCCCGCCCCGATCATACCATAGTAAACAGGAATATCGATTTCAACGTTGGTATTAGGAATAAAGAAAGCGGGAGCAACCATCAACCCGAAAGCCCCGTGGTCAGCCCTCAGATCAACCGTGCTCTTCCCTTTGTAAGTTCTTCCTTCGGGAAGCTGAGTAGGAAACGTTTTGGGATTGATAGGACCGCTTCTTCCGTAGTTGAAGTAGCCAATCTTCAGATGATCTTTGAATAGCTTGATACCAGCTGAAAACCCTACCGCATTGCCTACGTGATCGTTTAAAAACATGGTGCTGTACTCGGGGGTAATGTACCAGCCGACACCCCGCCTTTCCGTGGTTTCTTGGGCGCGCAAGTGTAAGCTGAAGAACAGTAGAAGGGCGCTGATGAGTGCAATATGCTTTTTCATGATTTGTTAATTTTAGTGGGTTGATTAATTAAAATGAGGGTTCGGGGATGATACTGGCACGAGTGCCGCCCCCGAACAAGAAGCGTAACCCGGCCTGTGCCGACCACACGTACTTCTGAGAATCTCCGCTGGCACCTGCTGCCGGTCCGGTGCTTGTCTTCAGCAAGAAGACTGAGTTTTTGCCGAGTTGGTATCCTAGATTGGCAAAAAGATTGGTTACGTTGTTCTCAAAAATAAATTCCGGAGAGGCTTCAAATACAAGGGGCAGCGTAACCCCCGACTGTAGGCTCAAGCGATCGCCCAGCAGATACGTAACCGCTAGTCCGGGTTCTACAATAAAGCCAAACGAACTGTTTGCCGGTAGGTCCTCTTCCCGTCCGTAGTCAGTAGAAACACTTTGAAAACGAGCTCCCACCTTTGAGTACAAGTCCAGTCGGAAGTTATCTCGTTGGTACAGACGCAGCAGAGTGGGTAGACTCACCGTGGTGCTCACCCCTTCGTCAATAACCTTGGCCCCGATGAAGCGATAGTTGACCAGGCCGGTTTCCAATTCAATTCCCGCCCTGAAAGCATCGGAAAACTGATAGCGATAGGCCAAATTCACAAAGGCGCGATCCTGTTTGGAGGTACCAAAAGTAACGTCGGTAAACGATTGTGCTTGTAGCTGACTCAGCGAAAAGCACAGCGAAATGATTAATAATGTCTTTTTCATTTTGTAACGATGGTTAAGTGAATAATAACTTCGTTACAAAGGTGCGCGCTAGGAGAGGCTAAAGCATTGACTTGAGTTAAGAACGATTATCTGCCAAGCGCTTGCGAATACGAGACAGCGACTCGGGTTTGATGTTTAGAAAGGAGGCAATGTAGTGCTGGGGTAGTCGAGCCACGACCTTGGGCCGGTTTTTCAGCAGCCGCAGGTAGCGCTGTTCAGGACTCTGATTGATCAGGGAAGCATTTCGGGCTTTAATACCTAAAACTGCTTGTTCAGCGGTGAGCCTGCCGAACCGCTCAAACGTAGGAATCTGGTCGAACAGGTCCAGCAAGTCTTGTCGAGACAGTACCAGCAGCGAGCACTCTTCCAACGCCTGGATGCTTTCGTCCGAAGGCTTTCCTGATATAAAACTGACAAAGTCGGTATACCAATCACCTTCGAAGAAGAACTGTCCGGTTTTTTCTTCGCCGTCTACCAAGTAGAAGTAACGCAAGCACCCTTGGTTAATAAAGAAAGCGTTATGGCATACCTGCCCGGCACTAAGCAGCATTTCTTTTTTCCGAAGCGTGCGCGGGACGAGTTTTGAGGTGACAAGGTTAAATTCTTCGTCTGTCAAATTGACAAACTGAGCTAAGCTGGAGCGTATTTGTTCGTACATTGTCAGATTCGTTTTCTCCGCGAAGATGAAGAAAACTTCTCGAACCAACTAACCCCTGACGCCAGCACTATGATCACGAATCGCTACAGCGTTTGCAAATGCTCGGGCACATGCACCTGATAGGCCAGCACCTCTTCTATCACTTCTCCGGTAATGTCGGGGTAGTTGATCTCGAGCGGACGGCCCCGCTGCACCCACGCTTCAATTTCCGGGAGACGTTTCTTTTTGAAGTTCTTCAGCACGGGGATGCCCAGTGTCTTGAGCGCGGCCGCGTTGCAGTGCTGCTCGTACTGGTTCTTCATCGGAAGCACCATCAGCTTCTTGTTCAGGTACAGGGCCTCGGCCGGGGTCTCGAACCCCGCTCCGCACAAAATACCCTCGCCTTCGGCCAGACTTTTGATAAACCGTTCGTTCTCGATAGGCTGGATCGATACGTTCTTTTCGCGGTAGGTCTTGCGGGTGTGCTTTGAGAACACCTGCCACTCGATGCCATCCACCTTTGTGAGGCGCTTAATGATCTTCTCGTCGCTGAAGGCGGGCAGGTACACCGTGTAGTGCCCCCGCTGGTGCACCTCCGTTTGCCGAACCTGCTGGCGAATCACCGGGGTGAAAATGTGCTCATCGAAGCAGGCGAAGTGAAATCCGTACTGCCGCTGGGTGGGCGCGTAGTGTTTCAGAATGGCCCGTCCCACTTTATCTTTTTTCTCGGGCTGGGGCGCGTGCGACGACAGAATCGCGCTCTGGTGACTCAGACTCACGCAGGGGACGTGCTTAAGGTGACAGGCCCAGGCCGACACGGGTTCAAAGTCGTTGATCACCAGATCGTACTGCTCCACAGGCAGTTGTCGCACGTCTCGGTACAGCTTGCGGGTGTCGGTTTTTCGGTAGGTTTCCACCAAATCCACCCCGCCCGACTTCCCGAAGATAAAGCCCATGCCCTTCAGTTGGTACTGAATTGGGTAGGGCAAGGCTACGTCGGCCTGAATGCCGCTCACCAGCAAATCCAGGTCGGTGCGCTGCTGCAGGATCGGCACGATGTCGCGCGCGCGGCTGAGGTGCCCGTTGCCGGTGCCCTGAATGGCGTAGAGCACTTTCATATTTGTTTGATATTAAACTCCTTTACCAAATTATCGTAGAGTTGGGTGGCGGTCAGGTTATCCTCTTCCGGATCAGCATCATCGTGAATGAAGGTATCGTCCTGGTAGCGATACAGCGCCCACTGCCCGTGGTTATACTCCAGCGCGGTGAGGTTCTCTACCCAGTCGCCGCTATTCAGATATATCACCTCCCCCTGCTCGGTGGTGATGGTACGTATCTCGGGGTTGTGAATGTGCCCGCACACCACGTAATCATACTGGTTGCTGATGGCGATTTCGGCGGCGGTGTTCTCAAAGTCATCGATAAATTTCACCGCGCTCTTCACCCGGTTCTTGATCTTTTTGCTAAACGACACCCGCCCCCGACCCAGCTTTTCGTAGAGGAAGTTTACTACCGCATTGAGCAGAATGAGCGTATCGTAGCCGATGGCCCCGAGCTTGGCCAGCCACTTGGAGTGTTTCATGGTGATGTTGAACACATCGCCGTGAAAGATCCAGGCCTTCTTTTCGTCGAGGCGCAGCACCACCTTGTTCACAATCTGTAGCGAACCCATGGTGAAGCCCTCGAACTTGCGCAGCATCTCATCGTGGTTGCCCGTCACGTAATAGATGGTGACTCCCTTGGCGGCCATACCGAAGATTTGCTTCACGATGCGCATGTGCGCGGCGGGCCAGTAGCGTTTGCTAAACTGCCAGATATCAATAATGTCGCCATTGAGTACCAGCGTGTCGGGCTTGATACTCTTGAGGTAGTGCAACAGTTCTTTGGCGCGGCATCCGTAGGTCCCCAGGTGCACATCGGAGACGACCACAACCTCAACGGAACGTTTTTTTGACATGATGAGTTGAACTGCTTGGTTTAAGCGAATTACTCACAATTTACCGACAAGCACGTTAACAATATATTAAACTATTGTTATGACAACGTTAAGGTTTGGTGGGTAGATTCACAGTTTGTTAACATTCCTACCACCGGGTTTTGATCGCCGGACGCAGCACGTGAAGGCTATTTGCTTGTACCTCCAGCTGCACTTCGGCCTCGGTTTCAACATAGTCACCGTCTACGTGCCCCAGGGGTTCATCCATCTGTTGAATATGAAACTGTTGCACCCGGGTGATCTTCACGTAGGGAGAATGATGAATATTTCGAGTAAATGCCAGCATGGTAAATATTGGTAGGTAAGCCAGCGGAAAAGGATGTACAAACACCACGTCAACGTACCCGTCATCGATACGCGCCTGGGGAGCAATCACGGCATTGTTGCCGTACTGCTGGGTGTTGGCAAACGCAATCATCAGTAGCCTTTCTTCTATCAGTTTGCCGTTCAGTTCGTAGCGGTAGCGACGCGGCCGGTAGGTTTGAAATTCGGCCCACACGCAGCGGGCGTAGGTGGCGTAACCCCGCTTGATCTGGAGCATAAACCGCTTGCTCACCTGGGCATCGAAGCCCATGCCCGACACGTTGAAGAAGGGGCGCTCGTTCATGAAGCAAGCATCGAGCGAGAAGGGTTCGGAGCGATTGAGTTGCTGCACCGCCCGCACCGGGTCGGTAGACAGACCAAGGTGCCGGGCAAAACCGTTGCCCGAGCCCAGGGGAATAATCCCCAGCGCGGTGTCGCTGCCAATGAGTTGGCTGGCCGTTTCGTTCATGGTGCCATCGCCCCCCACCGCCACCAGCACGTCGTAGGCTCTGCGCGCATCGCCGAGCAATCTCCCGGGCGTGCCCGGCGTACTCGGTCACCTCTATTTGAAAGTCATCGGCGGGCGATCGAAGTAACGGTCGATGATCTCTCGGAATATTCTTCTGTTTCCCGATGCCAGAGATAGGATTAACGATAAACAGAAAACGCTTTTTAGACATAACAAAGAATCACGGTGACCAGACGGTTAGATGAACTACAAGCAATACGGTGAAATTGTTAAAAGTCTTTGTCGCTGCTGGTCCTGTAGCAGTGGAGCGGCGGATGATGAAATATAGAGACGGAGCAACACCTGAAGCAGGCGGGAGTGGCCCTCATCGGCTCCGGCCTGGATGAGGCCCCGATGGCCTACCAGGACATCCACACCGTGATGAGCGCCCAGCGGTCGTTGGTGGAGGTGGTAGGCTCATTCACTCCCAAGGTGGTGCGCATGTGCGGGCCGAGTGAGGGGTTTGGTTAAGCAAGAAGCCGAGGAATTTCGCCTCGGCTTTTTTGTTTGGGTGGGTGATGGCTGGGCTATGCGTAGAGCGAGCAATGGTGAGCATTATCAGATGACGCCTGCTACTCTTCGGTTTCTACTTTCTTCTTGAGGTACTCAACTTGCTCTAAACTCAATCCGGTTAGCTCCATAATTAGTTTATTGCTTTTCCCCTGCTTGATGCCATTGATAGCTACCTGTTCAATCCCCTGCTCTATTCCTTGCTCTACTCCTTCTTCAAAAGCGGTGTCTAATGAATTCTTCAAGTCTCGGTACGACTTTAAGCTGTCTTCATAGGCTTGCACCTCTTCCGGACTAAACCGAGCAATCTCAGCTACTTCAAATAACCGCTCAAAGATTCCTTCCCGTAGTTCGTCCGGTATTCTGTCCAGTTTGTTCAGATTACGGTTCATAATTTAGGTAAGTTAGTTCGGTAATCTTATGCATACTTTAGAAATTCGTTCAGGAAATCAAGCAGTAAGTCTTTGTTAGGTTCCTCACCAAAAAGTCGCTTGAAACCGTAGTCAGTGAAGGGCCGGGTGGCCTGGCCATTGATATATTTTTCTCTTCGCTCTTCCATAGGTTCTTTTTTCAGCGAAGATACGAATTTGCCAGCCAACAACGCTTAGCCACAGCTTTTTTCTTCAATTATCAGTCATTTGCTTAGTAAAGAGCTGAGGGATTTCGCCTCGGCTTATTCAATTGTCGTGGATAGTATCCCACGTGAGCCGACGAATGTACGTTAACGGTTCGGCTATGAGTAGTTGCGTAGTTTAGCACTTAATTTAGGAAGTATACACAAATAGGAAAATCCGAGGGGTTTTTCAGAAATGGACAAAAAAAGCAATTACTTATAGTCATTATTAGCTTTAGTGTTTCTTATATTTTAACTAAACTACTATCGGCTAAAGGCCGATAGGTTTGATTTCGGCTTAAGCCGACTAAAGTTATTCAACAATAGTGAACTCTTCATCACCTTTATCGCTATCGTCTTGGTTTTTAATATACTCCATAATTATCTCGTCAGTAATATTGCCCGAAGTAGCAACAAAGTAACCGCGTGCCCATAGATGGCGGCCCCAGAAAAGCCTTGAAATCTGTTTGTTCTCTTGCATGAGCTTATAACTACTCTTCCCTTTCAGATACTGAACTAGCTTAGATATTGCTAGATGAGGTGGAACCGAAACAAACAAATGTACGTGATCCTTGGAAACATGACCTCGCAAAATCTCTACATCGTGACGCTTGCAAATCTCCCTGACCAACTCTCGCACTCGTTTACCTACTTCGCCCCCCAATACCTTCTTCCTATATTTGGTGATCCACACAATATGATACTTACAGTCGTAGGTCGTATGAGATGTCTTGCGATAGTTCTGCATCCCACAAAAATATAAAACTAAAGTCTTCGCCTAAAGGCGAGGGATTTTCCCCCAGAATGATACATTAAACTTTCTGAAAAATATATTATTGAATGTCCTGAATTATTTTTAGTACCTCAGAAAAACATTGATTAATAATGATGATTTCTTTTTCAATGCTAGCTTTCTGACCATCATAATATTTTATGTTTTCTTCAGTAGGTATATCGTCAAAAAGGCTTTCAAAGTTTTCAAGTTTATTGTCCAAATCGCATAAGCAAGCTGTGTCAATTTCAAATGCTTCAAATATATTTTTAATAAAGCTGATTTGGTGAGTAATATTATTATTAAGAATAGCAATGGATTCTAAGCCAATATAACTATTCATGCTAATAACCTTAGATAAATTAGTGAATTCAGTCCAACAGGAATCTATTTTTGATTCCAGATAAGAATATCTATTTTGATTACGATTAATTCTTTTTTGAATAGTATCCGCTATGTAAAGTCCAATTATTAGACCCAATGCACCCATTATTAGTCCTGGAACATCAAGTTCTTTTTTTATCTCAAAATAGTGAAATCTAGTTGTGATAAAACAAATTAAAACTCCTGTAAAAAATGAGATGAGTAAACGCCATTTATCTTCTTTCCATTGCATAAACTCCTTTTCTAATTCGTTCAATGTACTTTGGTACTTCGTTGGATATTATTATTAATCTATCCCAAACTTCATCAGCTCCAAAATTTTCTCCTAATAGGCGAAAGGCTTCATTCAAGAAGGAAGTTGTGTATCCATTGGAACCGTCCAAAATTACCTTTAGTTTTACGCCTTGTTTTTGAGCATCTTGATAAGAGTCCATTAATAATTTATCATAAAACTCTTGACCAGAATACGGTCCATCCTCATAAGTGCGCCAACCTGGTGTCTTAGAGAAATCTTTTGGTATGTCTATAACTATCATAATTATACAAAATGTGCTGGTGTACAGCTTCTATTAACTTTCCAAAAATAATACGTTCCCGAAAATGACACTTTGATCTCTTCAAATTTTTTATTGTCAAAATCTAAGTAGACATTATTAGTAATAACTACTAAGTTAGTGATAATATTATCAGTGTAAAGTTCATAAATCGTTGGAAGTCCTTCTCCACGCCAAGGTAAGCCAGTCTGAGATGCAATACCTTTTTTATATGCTTTTTCTAAAATGGTCGCATTACTTTTAAAATGGTTTTTTACTTTACGCCAATTATTATCTTCATAGTATTTTCTGATAATTCCCACTCCATTATCTACAAAAGAAAACTTAACAGTGTTTTCACTTTCTATGTGTGAAACTCCTAAATGCCAAAAAACATTGTTGTCAGTTTGAAATGCGTGGTCACAAGAATTTCTTAGCATCTCACCAATTACACCAAATAACTCTGGGCATCTTCCTTTAACTCCCCAAACAGTTTCCATAGCTTGAGGCATAGCAGGTTCTAATTCAGTTTGAGAAGTTGTTATATCTCCAGTGTGAATTATAATGTTTTTTGTTTTTAAGTTCTCTGGTGAAACATATCCGCTCATATATTTAAAGAATCCAGATTTTTCAAGCTTATTCCTTGCTACTGAATTTGATGGTTTTTCCCCTTTCAACGCAACACCTCTATTTGTGAGTTCTTTCATTACTGAAAGTAACATTCCAATAGCACCTTCACCGATGTCCACAACTTTATGTAATCTAATGTTGATTACATCTTCAGTTTTACCTATCTCTTTGAGAAGAGCAATAAATTTGAGTACCTCCTCAGAATAACCCAATTGTAAAGTTAATTTTTCTGGTGCAATTACTTCTGCATATTTACTATAGAGTTTACGCTTTTTTCTTAAGTTAACTTTTACTAGCCTTAACTTCTTTTGTCGTTCTTTCCTTTTTCTTTTTCGTCTTTCTTCTTTTTCTGAACGATTTTGCAGAAATGACTTATTACTTTTACCCTTTTTACTCAATTTCTTTTAGTTCAATTTTCATTAGAGCTAACAACCGAATAAACATACCAAGTGTGTTTGTATTTACTATATGCCAATTCGGCTACGAATTGTTTTTTAAATTATAATTGCTTTCCACAAGATGAAATTACGTTATACACTGACAAGTAGTCACAATCATTTGATCTCACCAGAACGTTTAAATGTAAGTACTTTCTTTCTTTGGCCACCTACTGCCTAGCTTCTGTATAATCCGACCAAATCAGCAACGGAGCGCCCACCGAGACGAATAGCGAAATCTAGCAATAATTAATTATTATTTTATACCATTTCGATATTTCTTTGCTTTCTTTTCCCAGTCTATGATCAGTAAGCCCACCACCTACGATATATTTGTCTACGGCACCCTGCGGAGCGGCGGGGAGTATCACTCGTTGTACCTGCGGTACTGTCCGTGTCTGCTGGCCGATTATCGGTTGCCCAACTACGCGCTCTACGATTACGCGGGCTTATACCCCTTTATGGTGCCGGAAACCGGTCAGTCGGTGGTGGGCGAGGTGTATCGGGTGCCGCCAGTAACCAAAGAGGCGCTCGATGACTTTGAAGACGTGGCGGAACGCTTGTACCGCTTGGTGTATCTGCCCATGCACGGGTTTCACACCTACTTGGAGGACAATATTGACACCGCAACGATGCCCCGCGTGCCCGGCGGCGACTGGCTTACTTACTGTTCAGCCGGATGAGATCCGCTTCGTCGTTCTGCACGTTGTTCACGCGCTTCGACACTTCGTAGGCCTTGATCTTGTCATCCGCCAGCGGGCGCAGCACGTCGGTGAGTCCGGCGTAGTCGCTGGTATCGCCCAGCCAGAAATCCCAGGCCTCCTGGGGAAGAATCACCGGCATGCGGTCGTGGATGGCGGCAATGGACGGGCTGGCGGCGGTGGTGATGATGCAGAAGTCGTGGTGCACCTCGCCCGTATCGCGGTCGGTACGCTCGTCCCAGATACCGGCGAACACGAAGGGCTGTTCGTCGGTGCGCACCAGGCGGTGGGGCACCTTGCCCGACGAAGTTTTCTTCCACTCGTAGTAGCCGTCGGCCAGCACCAGGCAGCGCCGCTGCTGAAACGACTTCTTGAAGGTACTCTTCTCGGCCACCGTCTCGGCCCGGGCGTTGATGAGGCGCTGCCCCTTTTCTTTGGCCCAGAACGGAATCACGCCCCAGGCGTAGAGCGACACCTGCTGCCGCTGCGCGTTGCTCACCACCGGCAACGCCTGCGACGGAGCCGCGTTGTAGCGCGGAGTGAAGTCAGTAGGCGGAGTTACGCCCAGTTCCTCACTAATCTGTTGAATGCCTTCGCCGATGCTGTATCTACCGCACATGATGAATGATTGAAGGGTGGAATGATTGAAGGATATAACCTGAGGGGAAGGCGGAGGTTTAGAATACTAGGCACTATCGTTTTATAGTATGGTGTGTCTCTTTGTAATTTCGCACACAAATAAATATATTTGAGGGTATAGGATAGACTTATGAGAACTAATATTGAGATTGATGATCAGCTGATGCGAACAGCAATGAAGCTCAGTAACACCAAAACAAAGAAGGAAACCGTTGAGCATGCGCTCAGAGCGCTGATCCAGCGTGAGCAGCAGAGGAGGATGCTAAAATTGAAAGGTAACGTCGTCTGGGAAGGCAACTTAGCCGAAATGCGTGAGGAATAACAATTCGCAAGGCCCCGGATTGTCTGATTGCCTATTATGCCTTGCAGTACAAATTGCCGTTGCTACACCGGGATCGAGACTTTGATAGTATTGCCACGGTGTACCCCCTACAAATAATATCGGTATGATTTCTTAAGACCCAGAAGCATTTTCTTTGTCAGCATTTTTTACTACTTTTGCGCCCTCAGTAAGCAAAACAGGCTCGCTGATCCATCAAATTCACTTAGTCTTAACCCGGAATGGTTGCTTCGTTCAATCATTCTTTCATTCAACCATTCATTTTCTCCATGAACAATTACGAGACCGTATTCATTTTAACTCCCGTTTTGTCTGATGATCAGATGAAGGATACGGCCGCTAAGTTCTTCACTTTCTTAAAAGAAAACGGCGCCGACGTCGTGAACGAAGAAAGTTGGGGGCTCAAAAAGTTGGCCTATCCCATCGGTAACAAGACCACCGGCTTCTACCATTTGGTAGAGTTTGCCGCTGAACCGGACTTTATCAACCGCTTCGAAACCGAGTTTCGCCGCGATGAGCGCGTGATGCGCTTCCTAACCGTATCGCTCAACAAGTTCGCCCTCGAGTATGCCGAGAAACGGCGCCGGGGAGCATTTAATAAAGACAAAAAATCTAAAGAGGCCACCGCATGAGTTTACAGAACGAACCTATCAACAGCGATCGCAAAGATCTGCGTAAAAAGTACTGCCGCTTCAAAAAGTCGGGCATCAAGTACATCGACTACAAAGACCCTGACTTCTTGCTGAAGTTTGTGAACGAGCAGGGAAAATTGTTGCCCCGCCGCCTCACCGGCACCAGCCTGAAATTCCAGAAGAAAGTGGCCCAAGCCGTCAAACGCGCCCGTCACCTGGCCCTGCTGCCCTACGTAACCGATTCATTGAAATAAAGAGGGTATTAGGGATTGGGTATTGGGGGTTAAAAGATTCCCTAACTCCCAATACCCAACACCCAAAACCCAATCAACATGGAAATCATACTAAAAGAAGATGTTAAGAACCTGGGGTATAAAGACGATATCGTCAATGTGAAGGGCGGCTACGGGCGCAACTTCCTGATTCCCCAGGGCGTGGCCGTGATTGCCAGCCCCTCGAACAAGAAGATGATTCAGGAGAACATCCGGCAGGCGGCGCACAAGGCCGATAAAGTGAAGAAAGACGCCGAAGAAATCGCTACCAAGCTGGAAGGCATGACGTTGCAGATTCCGGCCAAGGCGGGCGAGACCGGCAAGATTTTCGGCTCGGTCACCACCCTGCAAATCTCGGACGCCCTCAAAGAAAAGGGCATCAACATTGAGCGCAAGCGCATCAGCATCAACGCCGATATCAAAACCCTGGGCGACTACACCGCCGAGATCACGCTGCACAAAGAAGTGCATCCTGAAATCAACATTCAAGTGGTGGAAGCGTAGGACTGAAAAGGGAAAACGGAGGCGGGAGAAGGGAAAACGGAAGGTACTCTCCTATGTTTTCCGTCCTCCTTCCTCCGTTTTCCGTTCTTCTCAGCTATGTTCACCACTCCCGTCTTCATTCCGCCTCCGCCCCAAAAAATATCCCTATCACACCGCCTGTTCTGCATCGGTTCCTGCTTCGCGCAGACGATGGGCCAGCGCTGGAGCACCAACAAATTCACCGCCCAGGTCAACCCCTTCGGCACCCTCTACAATCCCGTATCGGTTTTTCAACTGATGCAATACGCCCTCAACGGCCAGCGTCCCCAGGATGCTACCTACCTGGAGCGGGACGGGCATCACTTCAACTACGATTTCCACTCCGACCTCCACGCCCCCACCCGCAAAGCACTGCAAATCCGGATAGACGACATTTTGGAACAGAGCCGACAGTTCTTGCCAGACACCGACTGGATCGTCATTACCCTAGGCTCAGCTTTCGTCTATGAACTAAAAGAAACCGGTCAGGTGGTCGCCAACTGCCATAAGATGCCCGCCGCCACCTTTCGCCGTCGGTTGCTTTCGGTGGAAGAAATCGACGCGAGCTTCATCCGGCTCAAAGCGCAGCTCGATGCGGTCAACCCGGACGCGCACTACCTGTTCACCGTGAGTCCGGTGCGACACCTGCGCGACACGCTGGAACAAAACACCGTGAGTAAGGCCACCCTGCGGCTCGCCATCGAGCGGTGGCGGCAGCCCGACCCCGACCGCGTGCACTACTTCCCGGCCTACGAAATTATGCTGGACGAACTGCGCGACTACCGCTACTACGCCGCCGATATGCTGCACCCCAGCGCAGTGGCCGAAGACTACATCTGGCAACGCCTCACTGACGCTTATCTCGATCAAGAGGCGCAGCAGTTCCTGATCCGCTGGACCAAGATTCGGCAGGCGCTAGAGCATCGTCCGTTCCGTCCCGACAGCCCGGCGCACCGCAAGTTTCTGGCCAATACGCTGGCGCAGTTGAAACAATTGGGCGAACTGGTGGATGTACATAAGGAGATCAATCGCCTAGAACAACAACTATTATGAACTACCCCTACCCAACCCAACCGACTCGCCCAAGAATCAAGTCCCTACCTCAAACAGCACGCCCACAACCCAGTCGACTGGTACCCCTGGTCGGACGAAGCGCTGGAAAAAGCTCGTAGCGAAGACAAGCCGATCATCGTGAGCGTGGGTTATTCAGCCTGCCACTGGTGCCACGTGATGGAGCGCGAATGCTTCGAAGATGAAGCCGTGGCCCAGCGCATGAACGAGCACTTCGTGAGCATCAAGGTGGACCGGGAAGAACGGCCCGACGTGGACCAAATTTACCTGGAAGCCGTGCAGATGATGGGCCTGCAGGGCGGCTGGCCCCTCAACGTCTTCCTCACCCCCGACCAGAAGCCCTTCTACGGGGGCACCTACTTCCCGCAGGAGCAGTGGATGCAGTTGTTGGATAACATTGCTCAGGCCTACCAAAACAACCGCAAAGAGCTCACCACCTCGGCCGAGCAGTTTGCCCAGGGGCTGGCCCGCCCCGACACCGAGCGCTACGAGCTAGGAAGCTGCCGACGCCGCATTCAACCCGGAACAAGCCCTGCGGGAGCTGCCGGAGATCTACGCGCGCTTCGCCGAGAACTTCGATACCGAACGGGGCGGCATGGCCAAGGCCCCCAAGTTTCCGATGCCCAGCCAGTGGTTGTTTCTGATGCGCTACTGCTCCATGGCCGAACTGGAAAGCACCGAGGAGGTGGTGCCCGACGAAGGGGCACTGCAGCAGCTGAAGCTCACGGTGGATCGTATGGCCAACGGCGGCATCTACGACCAGTTGGGCGGGGGTTTCGCCCGCTACTCGGTAGACGCCGACTGGTTTGCCCCGCACTTCGAGAAGATGCTGTACGACAACGGCCAACTGATGAGCGTCTACGCCGAAGCGCACGCCCTGACCCAGGGAGTGCTCTACCGGCGGGTGGTCTACGAAATGTTTCACTTCGTGAAGCGCGAGCTGACCAGCGACGAAGGCGGCTTCTATAGCGCCCTGGACGCCGACAGCGAGGGCGAAGAAGGTAAGTTTTATACCTGGACCTACGACGAACTGAAGGAAGTGCTGAGCGACAAAACCGACCTGGTGATCGACTACTTCGAAGCCACCGAAGCGGGCAACTGGGAAGGAGGGCGCAATATCTTACACAAATCGGAGTCGAACAATACCTTTGCCCAGCGCTACGACCTGAATATGGTGGCGTTGGACAGCCTGATTGCCGACGTGAAGGTGAAGCTGCGCGAGGTAAGAGACCAGCGCGTGCGCCCGGGATTGGACGACAAAATTATCGCCTCGTGGAACGGGCTGATGCTCAAGGGACTGGCCGACGCCTACGCCATCACCCGGATCGAGGATATTCTGACGCTGGCGCAGCAGAACGCCCGGTTCATTGTTGACAAGCTGACGTACTCCGAGGGGGAAACGACAGCGCTGTATCGCACCTACCAGAATGGTGAAGCCCGCCTCAACGGCTACCTCAACGACTATGCCTTCGTGATTGACGCCCTGCTGGGCTTGTACCAAGTCACCTTCGACGAGCAGTGGCTTAGAGCCGGTGCGGAAGTTGACCGACCACGTGATGCAGCACTTCTGGGATGAGGACGAGGGTTTCTTCTTCTACACCGACGACGCCAGTCAGCTCATTGCGCGCAAAAAAGAAATCTTCAACAACGTCATCCCCGCGTCTAATTCGGCCATGGCGCGCAACCTGCACCGCCTGGGTTTGCTCTTCAACCGTGCCGACTATTCGGCCCGCGCCGAAAGTATGCTGGTGAAAATGATCCCACTGATTAAGGCCGACCCTTCGTACCTGGCCAACTGGGCGTGCCTGTACACGGAGATGGCCACCCCCACCGCCGAGATCGCCATCGTGGGTCCCGATGCGCACGACACCATGCTGGAACTCAACCAGCAGTATTATCCGAACAAGTTGCTGGTGGGCACCAAAACGCATAGCGACCTACCCCTGCTGCAAAACCGCGATGCCGAAAGCGAGGACGTAACCATCTACGTGTGCTACAACAAAGCCTGCCAACTACCGGTAAGCACCACCCACGAAGCCTGGGAGCAACTGATGATCGGGTGATACTCAAAGCGGGCACCACTGGGATACGAAATTGTGACGCCTAATTCAGAATAGTGAACCTGGTGCAAAAAAAACCTAAATGTCTCAGCCACGGCCCTAGGGCGTGTTGACATATGGGCTATCGAGAGATTTTGAGGTCGATTTTCATCTGGTCAAGGCATTTGAGAAGCTCAATGCCGAGCATCGGGCGCCGAGCATAACGCAGAACAGGCGGAAAGCGGACTAAAATCACCGTTTAAGTTTATATGTCAAAACGCCCTAAAACACGATGCCAAAACTAAACGCATTCAGTTCCGGTCCGCGGTCTTGCACAAACAGCTCGTTTAGGTCATAGTTGGCGAATACATCCACTCCGCGGTAACCGAGTTGGAAGCGCACGCCGTAGCGGTAGTTGTTCACGTAAAAGTTAGTGCGGTCTTTCTCCCGTTCGCGATCACCGTCTTCCCGGTAAACGTACTTCGCCCGGCTGCCCAATCGGTATCCGGCGTACACTCCGGCGCCCACGCGGAACCCGGCTCCCTTATCACGATCAAACACGAACCAATCGTTCGCGCTGGGTTTACCAAAGTAAAACAAGGGCACCAGCGACACATTCAGGTAGGGCACCACCAGCTTGCTCTTGATCGGATCAATCACCTCGGTGCTTTCGGAAAACTCTACGCGGTCCGGGCCCTTGGTCAGGCGCGTTCGTTCGTTTTCAAACTTGAAGTTATACCAACTCACGTTAGCGCCCCAGTCGAGGTACAGCGGTCCGGCCACTTTGGTGCGATTTAGCAATCCAAGGGCCACGTACCACGACACCACCGGTTTCACCGCGTACAGTGCGTTGCTCTCATCAGGAAATTTCCCGTTGCGCAGGTAGTTGTTGAACCCGAGGTCAAACGAAAGCATATTGTCGGTGCGCTTGCCTTTGCGGTAGGTAGTCGTATAGGTCGCGCTATCTGAATCGTCGCTAGTTACCACAATGCGCCTAATGGTTTTTCGGATATTGCCCAGGTCAATCTCCACCGTGATCACCGTATCTTTTTCGGCGGTGTCGGTGCGGTAGCGGGTGCCGGTGCGGTCTTCGATGGCCACCGAACTGACCTCATCCTGCCCGGTGCTGTCCATCGTGACCCGCAAGTCCTGGATAATCTGATTCAGATCATACTCGCTGAGCAATTCGGCTTCGTTGCCTTCTTCGGCGATAATCTGCACTTCCTGCCCGTTTTCCAGTTGAATGATAATGGTATCGGGTTCGGGAAGCGCCCCAAAGGCGCTTAGGTGAATTAGTGTGTATATACTAGTTATGAATATCGTTTTCATGGTCGTGAAAGTTAAGGATAGGGTTTACTGTTGCTTGTCCGGATCGCGTGAGAATACGTTGTCGATGAGCGCTGATTTGGCCGAACGTAGTTCGGAGTAGGTCGGGCCGTTTTTCTTTACGTCTTCTAAGAACGACAGGGTTTTGCTAAGCAATCCGCCGTCTTGGTCAGGCAAGGGGGTCTTAGGTAAGCGATTACCGGGTTTGTAGATCACGGTGATCGTGCGGCGTTGTGCACCGGCAGCAGCGGGCAGCGCGTCTGAGGAAGGTAAGTTCCTGATTGGTTGGTTTATCTGATGTAGCTTCGGTAGACGACGGGACTTTACGCACCGCGACGGTCGGCATCATCTTGTCGGCCACTTCGGGAACCGTCGGTAGCAAGGTCGCCACGGGCGGGCGCTCGGTTGGGGCGTTGACGGAACGTCGGGTAACTGCGTCGGGCTATCCGCAGTTGGTTCGATGAAACACTCATCGGGCTAGGTGTTCTCGGGTGCGGATTTTTCTCTTTTTCGCTACGGGCGCGAACCGGCCACTGCGGCCGAAGATTTCCGACGCATCACCGGATAACGTCTCTCCGTGAGAAGGATTCGGTTCTTCCGTTTGGTTAGCATCAGAAAGCCCTTCGGCTAGTGTTTCCCGACTAGAAACCGGAGGTTGTTTCCGCTGGACAATTCTTTCGCGCGTTGGTTCGCTACGGAGCAGCACAATGAGCGTGCCCGTTCCCAACAACAGCAGCGCCACCGCGGCCGCAATCCGCCAGTACGCCACTGCTTTTCGCTTGCCTTTCTGCGCTAAATTCGTACTAAGCTGGTCCCAGACGGCGGGCGGCGGCGTCACCTCGTGGTGGCGTAGCGATTCTCCAAATTTCTTTTCTACGTCATTCATGCGTTATCCCAGTTGGTCGCGGTAGCCGCGGTCGTAGTTCGTAATGCGTTGGCGCAGCAACTCTTTGGCCCGGCTGAGTTGCGATTTGGAAGTGCCCTCGCTGATGCCCAATTGCTCGGCAATTTCAAAGTGCGCGTACCCCTCGATGGCGTGCAGATTAAACACCGTGCGGTAGCCCTCCGGCAACGCCTGCACCAGCCGCAGCAGATCGTCAGCTTCCAACTGCGGGTACTGCTCAACCGAAGCCTCCGCTGCTCCCTCCAGCTCAACGTTCAGGGGCCGGTGTTGGTGTTTTCGCAGAAACATCAGCGCCTCATTCACCACGATGCGTCTAATCCAGCCCTCAACGCTACCTTCGCCCTTGAAGCGCGGTAGGTGCTCAAACACCTTGGTAAACGCCTTCAGCAGCACATCCTGCGCATCATCCGACTCTTTCAGATAGCGTAGGCACAGGGCGTACATCTTCGGTGAAAACCGCTCATACAGCGCCCGTTGCGCGCGAGCGTCCTGCCGGAGGCATTGCTGAACAAGGTGGTCCACGGGAGCGGTTTGGTACATGGGTATCTGCATGGGCAACGGCCTATACTTACTAGATGCGCGGTGTAGTGTCGGGGTTGCGTGAAGATGTAAATTTTCAGGATAATTATCGGATGATCTTTGGCAGGATGGCTTATTTTTGCCAACGAGCGGGCCAAGCGAAGTAGTAATAACCATCGTTTCTGCCGTCTCTGAACCGAAAAATGTAGAAAACGATGAGCCCAATTGATTTACGCAGCGATACGGTGACCAAACCCACCCCCGCCATGCACGCCGCCATGATGGACGCCGAAGTGGGCGACGACGTGCTCGGCGAAGACCCAACCGTGCGCGCCCTGGAAAGCAAAGCGGCCGTACTGTTCGGTCTGGAGGCGGGCTTGTTTTGTCCGTCGGGCACCATGACCAACCAAATTGCCATTCGGGTGCAGACGCAACCGCAACAGGAGGTGATCTGCCACCAGCAGGCACACATCTACCTGTACGAGGGCGGCGGCATTGCCTACAATTCCCTAGCCTCGGTGCGCTTGCTCGATGGCGAACGCGGTCTGCTATCCGCCGAGGCGGTAGCCCATGCCATCAATCCTGACGACGATCACTATCCGGAAACCGCACTAGTAGCGCTGGAGAACACCATGAACAAGGGCGGCGGGGCCTGCTATTCAACCGAACAAATTGCTGCCATTCACGCGGTGTGCCAGCAGCATAATTTGCCCATGCACCTCGACGGTGCGCGGGTGTTCAATGCGCTGGTGGCTACCGGTGAAGATCCCACCACCTACGGACGCTACTTCAGCTCTATTTCGGTTTGTTTGTCCAAAGGACTGGGCGCCCCGGTGGGTTCGGTGCTGCTGGGCAGCAAAGAATTGATTCGCCGGGCGCGACGGGTGCGCAAAGTGTTCGGCGGCGGTATGCGCCAGGCGGGTTATCTGGCCGCGGCGGGCATCTACGCGCTAGACCATCACGTGGAACGACTTACCGAGGACCACCGGCGGGCTACCGTACTGGCCGAAGCATTGGCGACCCAAGACTACGTGCAGCAAGTGCTCCCCGTAGAAACCAATATCGTCATCTTCACCCTGCGTGAGCAGTCGCCCGCTCAGTTCGTTGAAGATCTGAAGCAGCGGGGTGTTCTGGCCATTCCCTTCGGGAAGCAACAGGTGCGCCTGGTTACGCATTTGGAGGTGACTGATGCGCAGATTGATCAGGTGGTCGAGGTACTTAGATCGCTGTAAGCGCTGCGTTTAGCCAACACTACCGCAACAGCCCCCGCAACTCCTGCAACGCCCGCTGATTGTTCGGGTGGTGGATGTTGTGAATCAGGTTGTTCTTCTCACGACTGGTGAGTCGCCAACTCAGCGACGGGCGCTCGTCGGTGAACTTGCCGAAGGCATCTGGTTCGGTCACGTACGATGAGTACTCTAAACTCACGCAGTGGAGATTCACGTCTAACCAAGACCCCGCGTACTCCAGCCGGTCGTCGTTATTCACATCCTGAATATTAAACAGGTTATCGTACAAAAACCGAAACGGGCCGGTCATCTTTTGGATGAGCGATGGGCTGTCGGGCGCACTAATCGGTTCGTCCTTCTCCGAATCGCGCACCGTGAGCAGCACCACCCCCGAGGTGTGCGTGTTGATCCAATCTTGAAACACGTAGGTGAAACGCACCGCGTCGGACACTCCGAAGTTATCGGTGATGCCCGCGTCCATAATCTGAATGCGCGGTCGGGTAGGCAGGGTCACGTTGGGCGTCACGTAGGGGAAGGCCGCGTTCATGCGCAGTGCCGTTAGGAAGGGCAGCTGCTCACTTCCCTGATCGGCGAAGAAGCGCATAAAGTCTACTCCTTTCACTTTCGAAGGATAGGAAGCTATCCCCTCCTCCTCTCCTCCGGGGGCCACCCCATCGGGGGCCGCCCTGGACGGGGCCGCCGATGGGGCCGGATTCATGTACGACACATGCTGGGCGGAGATAAACATCTTGCGGCCGTCGTTCACCACCGCCGGAGAGAACAGCAGCATCGGCGTACGGGCGGCCCGCTCATCGGCCCGGTAGTCCGTTAACTTCTTGTCCAGGATGCCCCCGGTATTCTGATTAAACTGCTGCTCAAAGGCGTAGCCCCGGTCCTTAGCATAAGCGTTTCCTTCGTACGTAAAAGACTGGTGCCGAACGAACAGGTCGTTGACCAGCAGCGTGAACACCATCGGATTCAGGTTGTCCTGGGCGATCTGGTCCAGGTAGTAGCGGCTGTAGATAGATCGTTCGGACGGCTCGGCAGCGAGTACGACGGGGGACTCACGACTGCTGAGCCTCACGCCGTTTCTTTTGCAGCACCAGCTCCCGAAAGTAAGCCGCCCCGATAAGTCCGCCCGACGCCCCGGTGATCAGGCGGGCTTGGTCCATGAGTCTCCCTTCGGTGAGGCTATCGGCGGCTTGTAGGGCCGTGGTGGTCCACAGCGCCGAGCGCAAACCACCGCCGCTGGTGCAGATCAGCACCATTTTGGGCAGTGCACCGGTAGCCGCCACCTCCCGTCGCTGCCAGGTATTCAGAATTGCCAGCGTGCTGGCCGTATCCTGCTGGTAGTGCGCCGCACTGTTCTCCTGCCGAAGCGTCGCTAGTGTGTAGGCTGCCGGAGCGGCATCGTAGTCAAGGCCGAAGGCTTCGTAGGGCTTGTCCAGCAGTTCGGAGCCCACCAGGGCATTCACCACAAAGAAAGCAGCGATGATCGTGGTAGTGGCCCAGCCGCGCAGCCAGTACGAAAGTGCTCCCACCAGCATCAACCCGATGGTCAGCAGCAGCACCCCGCTGGCCGCGGCCGGAATCTGGAAGTAGGTACTACTCTGAAAGATGCCCAGGGCCAGGATCAGCAGCAGAATCAACGACTCGATAATGATCGAGTTTAGGTGGTGCTGATCGAACACCTTGAGCACCAGCGCTTTGTCGTAATCTACCGCCGACGCCCTTTGCGCCCGTAGTGAAAGGTCCAGGTAGGTATCAACCCGCTTTTTGCCTCGCTTGGCATCTTTGAGGTTCGCCATCACCCGCACCCGCGACACCTGCACCCGACGCAGCCGCTTGTCTACGTTGGCGGCCAAGAAGCGAAAGATATCCTTGTTGGTGAACCGGAAGTAGCTGAACAGCAACGAAGTCATGAGCAGATAACCTCCCAGCAGTCCCAGCAACTTCTGCGTGACGCTCCACCAGCTTTTGTACTCATTGTCGAGCTGAAAGTTGACGATCGCCACCGCGTACACCAGCACGAACAGCAAAGGCACCACCGCATTGTTGAGGGCAAATTTGGCGAAAGGACGCGACAGCGTGCCCAGAAATCCGAAACTGGGACCGTCCAGCACGTAGCAGGTGATGTGGTAGGCCATCGTGAACCCACCCAGGCTGATACCCACGATCAGGAAGCTAAGCGCATCCACCTGTCCCAAATACTCAGGGTCTAAAAAAAGGTACGGAATGCCCAGGTTCTTGCCGAAGTTGCCCGTCACCATGGCCAGCAGCAGCACCCACGCGAGCAGCAGTAACTGATTCTTGCGGAAATGCAAGATCAGCAGTTGCACCGGTAGGGAGTACCGCAGCGGTTCAAATACGTTTTTCAGACGGTTCATTGGCTAGATAACGCGGGGTTACCTAGTACCTGTATACAATATGTACTCCAAAAGCCGGGATTCTATCTTCCCGTTGTATAATTCGGTGCGCGACTTGGTGCGTAACCCTACATGCTTAGCCAATGCCAGGTTTCCGGTGAAAATATAGCCGTGATATCCGGCTCCGTGCTGCTTAAAGAAATCGCCTAGGGCCGCGTAGAGTTTGGTCAATTCCTCTTCCTCGCCCAATCGGCTGCCGTAGGGCGGATTCACCATGATTACCGGTTTCCCAGCGACCGGTTCGCTCTCTCCGGCGGGCGGAACCGGAGTTTCCTGAAAATCCACGGCCTCGAACCGGATCAGGTGCTCCACTCCGGCCGCTTCGGCATTCTGACGCGCCGCGGCTATCGCCTCGGGGTCGTTGTCGGTGGCGATGATGGCGGGAAGGTCGGAAACATCAGCCACCTCGGCCTGTCGGGCTTGCTCAAGCAATGCTTCCCAGCGGGCGGGCTCGAAGGTTTTCAGGTGCATAAAGGCGTAGTTGGTGCGCAGCGGTCCGGGCGGACGGTTGATCCGCAGCAACGCCGCCTCGATGGCCAGCGTGCCGCTGCCGCACATCGGGTTGACGAACGGCTGGGCCGGTTGCCAGGCCGAGGCCCGGATGAGCACGGCGGCCAGCGACTCCTGCATGGGGGCCTCCACGCTCACCTGCCGGTAGCCGTGGCGGGTCAGCGACTCGCCCGAGGTGTCGAGGTAAAGGCTGGCGTGGGTTTCTTTCCAGTACAGAAACAGCACGATGCGGTCGGTGCGCGGGCCGCTGTCGGGACGGCGTCCGTAGTGGTCTTGTAGGCGATCCACCACGGCGTCCTTCACGCGCACGTTGGCAAAGCGGTGGTCGCGCACGCTAGGCGTGCGCACGAACGAGGTAACGCTCAGGTAGCTATCGGCTGGAATGTAGTCTTCCCAAACCACCTGCTTCACCTTGCGGTAGAGCTGGTCGGTTTGGTAGGCGCGAAAAGCGCTCAGCAGGTAGTGCACCCGGTGGGCAGTACGTAAATGTAAATTTAGGCGCAGACAGTCGTCGAGCGTGCCCTCGGTTTCCACGTCGAGCGTATGTTCGGCTAAAACCGGAAAGCCCAGTTCGCGCAGTTCGTCGGCCAGAAAGGCGCTGGTGTGCGGAGCACAGGTGACAATGATAGTGCTTTTAGTCATGCACGCTAAGGTTGCTCTTTTCTTACCATGATGACAAACTCTACTGGCTATTTTGGTCATCGCCTACAAAACTACACCATTACCGACATATTTTACCGCCAACCGTTTTATCCCCCCCGATTTTGTCACACTTTTGCCCTCCCATTACCCATTCTATCATTCACCCATTCAATCACTCAACCCCTATGGCCACCTGGTTTATCTGTAAAGTAAAGTACCAAAAGCAAGACGAAAAAGGACGAGCAACCAACGTGTCGGAGCAGTATCTGGTCGATGCCCTGTCGTTCACCGAAGCCGAAGCCCGCATCTACGAGAAGCTGGGCAGCGTGATCTCCGGCGAGTTCTTCATCAACAACATCTCCAAGAGCAACCTCACCGACGTGTTCTACTACGAAGACGCCGACGTATGGTATAAGTGCAAGATGACTTATGCTTTGGAAGTAGAGGGTAGTGGAAAGGAAAAGAAGGTGGTGAATTACGTGCTGCTGACGGCCGCCAACGCCAAACAAGCCTACGAGCGGGTCTACGAAAGCCTCAACAATATGCTGGTGGAGTTTCAGGTGCCCGACGTGGTAGAAAGTCCCATCGTGGAAGTGTTTCCCGCCGACCGCGAGGAAGACGCCCTACAGGAAGCCCCCGACAACTGGCGCCCCCTGCAAAACGAAGACGCCGACCAGCCCGCGTAGCGTCAGATTGCCGTAGCGTCAGATTGCAATCTGACGCTACGGCAATCTGACACCACGTAGTCAATCCCGCACCGTCACCCGGCGAACAAACATCCGGTTGCCCCGCCGGACGTGCAGCAAATACACCCCCGCGGGTAGCGGTTTCCCCGCCAGTTGGTGCAGGTTCACCGCCAGCGAAGAACCGTCGTAGGAACTGTTCCGACTACCCAGCTCCTGCCCCCGCAGCGTAAACAACCGCAGGTGAACCGTCGGCCGATCCCAGCGAGGATGCGCTAGCCACATCTCTCCGGCGGTCGGGTTCGGATACAGCCGGAGCGTTTCCGCTTCCTGGTTGGGATTGCTGGCCCGCACCGCTACGGTATCGCCCGGCAGCACGGCGTGGTCGCTGATCAGGGGGAGCTCGGCGCGGCGCACCACCGTGATGGTTCGCGTAGTCTGACTTACGCAGCCGGGTTCGCTTCGGGCGGTTAGGGTCACGGTATAGCGACCCGGTTCGTTGAAGTGGGCCACGGGCTGCGGTGCGGTGCTGCCCGTATCGTTGCCAAAATCCCACTCCCAGGCTACCGCCCGCAAACTGCTATCTCGGAAGCGCAGCACGTAGTTGTTAGCCTTATCCAGAAACAGCGTATCGTGGCGGAAGCCGGAGTTGCTGGCAGCGTCTACCGTAAACTGCGCCACCGGTTCGGTGATGACAATGGGCACTCTGGCGAATGGATGCCTCGTAACCGTCGCGCACCGGTGCGAGGTACACTACCGTATTCTGATGAACAGCGCCCGTTTCGTAGGAATCTCCCTCGGCCAACAACGCGGTGCCCAGGGCATCGGCGTAGAAGCGGACGCTGGTTTCTCCCGGCACCCGCACGGTGGCGGTTTGCCCGGCACACACCGGCACGGTGGGCAATCGCAAAGGGTGGCGACGGTAGCGCTGATAGTACGTCCGCGCCGCTTCCACCGCCTGCTGTAACTCCTCCAGACTATTCCCTACCACCAGCGCCAGCGCCACCTCGGCCGATTGCCTGGCCAGCAAAGTGTCGAGCGTTGCTCCCACCACCTGCGCGCTGTTTCCTCCGTCAGCCTGATGCACTCCCGACGCTAACCAAGCGTATTTATCAGACTCAGTCTGCGCTTGGGACTGAAACTTGTTGAGGGCGTAATAACTGGGAGCTTGTTCGGTGAGTACCGCCACTCCTCCGTAGCGCTGCTGCACCGGGTCGTAGACGTAGCCCAGTCGGAGGCTTTCGTCCCAGACGGATTGTCGGTCGGTTTCGTCACTGTTCCAGTCGGTGAACAGGCCGGTGCGTAGGTCAGTCAAGACCGTATCGGTGGTGTTAGTAATGCGATACTCGCCGACCAGAAACGACGGGCTTCCGGCGCTGGTGTCGGCCAGCCAGGTTTGCTGCACCGCCACGCCCACCGGTTGCTTGGCATTGGTATCGGCAAAGGACGAGCGCAATAGCCTTGCCCCCGCCGGAGACCGATGAAACTTCACGGCCTCGGTAGTCGCGAAATCCTGACTGTTCTCTCCGGCAGCCGCGTACGCCCCACCACTATCTGACACCCGCTCCGGGGCAGCGGCAATGAGCAGTTTTAGTTGAGAAGCAACCATCTGTCCTTGGTATTGTAATCCAGTCGGCGATCCTTCTCCTAAGGTACCATCACTGTTCACGCGCAGCGATAGATTGCCGTTGTCTATGGTGGCGTAGTCGGGCGATGAGATAATGCGCACGTACTGATAGTCGTGGTAATCTCCTGATGAGAAGCCTATCCGAAACACCAGTTCTTGGTTGGGCGGCAGATCGTCGTGCAGATAGACCCGAAACGGACGGTCCCGGTGCGTAACTGTTGCCAACGAATCCACCGAACCCAGGCGCACCACCGAATCGACTAACGTGACGTAGGGCGAGGGCGACGAAAGCGTCACGGTGACCCCGGCGGGGGTGGGCGACAACCAGTTCTGGTAGGTCAGGGTGAGGGCCAGGGTGTCGCCGTAGTAGGCGTGTTGTCCGGCGGGGGTCGCGTAGGTGAGCGACGATGCCCGCAGGGCCGGAGAGGATAACGGCTGCAACGCCCGCGCCGCGTTTAGGCGTCCGCGACCCAGTTTTTCGTGGTAGGCGCGGTTGTCGCCGACGGCGTAGATATCATCGGCACTCAGGCGCAGCTGCTGCATCACCTGTTCGGCGCTCCAGTGCGGAAAGTGCGCCCGCACCAGCGCCGCGGCACCGGCCACCAGCGGGGCGGCTAGCGACGAGCCTGAGCCGTAGTGGTAGCCCCCGCCGTTCTGGGTGCTGTAGCTATACTGCCCGGGGGCTACCAAATCTACCCAGTGGTTGTGGGTCGTCTGCCCCACGGCCCGGTCCTGGGCATCGGTCACCGCTACCGAGAGCACCCCGTCGAAGGAAGCCGGGTAGTAGCGCTCATCGCGGCCGCTGTTGCCCGCCGCGGCCACCACCACCACGTCTCGTTGCTGCACCGCATAGTTGATCACGTCCTGTCCAAACTGGGAGTAGGCGTTGGCCCCGCCCCACGACAGGTTGATGACCTGGCAGCCCCGGTCGGCAGCGTAGGCGATGGCCTCGTAGCCAAAGGCAAACCGCCCGTCACCCGAGCGAAACACCTTGATGGGCATATACGACGAACGATAGCCCAGTCCCGCGATGCCGGTGCTGTTGTCGGGAGTGGCCGCCGCTACGCCGGTTACGCCCGTGCCGTGCCCGTTGGTGTCAGCCGAGGGGTCGGCATCGTAGTCGGCAAAGTCCCAGCCGTGGTGGTTGTCCACGTAGCCGTCGCCGTCGTCGTCTAGTCCGTTGACGGGGTCGGCGATGTTCACGTGCCGGTTGCCGACCAAATCGGGATGATCGAGCTCTACCCCGGTGTCGAGCATCCCGATGATGATGTCGGCGCTGCCCGGCTCGATGGCCCAGGCTTCGTAGGCGTGCACGGTGGTGAGGTAGTCCTGCTGCCCCTGCTGCGGATGCGCGGCCGGATCGTTGGGCGGGACGGTGGTCAGGGGCCGCAGCAGGTAGTAGGGTTCGGCGTAGCGCACCCCGTCGAGCTGCTGCAAGCGGTTAATCAGCGCGGGCAGGTCGGTTTCGCTGGTTTCTACCCGGTAGATATCGGCCAGCGGATGGGTAGCGGCGGTGCGGGCGTTCGGAGCTGATGCGATCACCGGGGCGATGCGGGCCGCCTCGCAGATCTTCCGGATGTCGGTGAGTACGTTGCTATTCGTAGCGGTGCGGGCGTTGGATGAGGTGGCGGGCTTCCATAGGCGCACCACCACGGTGCCCGGCGCGTAGTCGGCGGCGGTGATACCGTCGGGCAGTTGAAAAGCAGGACGGGGTGATTGCGCCCGCAGGCCGGAGCCAGTTAGCAGTAGTAAAAGAAAGATAGATAATGTGGTGCGAAGGTGCATGCCCGGTAGTCAAGCTGCGCCCTGGAAAAGGAGAGCGTAGTTGACACCTAACCTGCGAAAACCGTGGCGAACGTAGCGCGGATTGTGGTGAGTTGACCGGAAACCCTACACGCGACACAAAAGGAGGGGTTTGGTAGCACCGGGGCAGTCAGGCCAGGGGCGTTTCCCGGTGCTTATCCAGCAGTTGTTGCAGTTTGTGGCGGGCGCGGGCCACGCGCGTCTTCACGCAACTCTCGCTTAGCCCCATAACGTGCTGAATCTCTTTCGTCGAATAGCCCTGCTCGTACCGGAGCGACAGCAACCGCTTTTCTTCCCCACTGATGCGTTCCATCAGCTCCTGGAGAATCTCTACGGTGGGTTTAACCACTCCTTCGGTATCAAGTTCGTCTTCCAGCCGGTCGACGATGTTGCGCGAAATCTCTTCGTCCAGGTGGCGCTTGTCGCGCCGCAGGTGGTCGTGGCAGCGGTTGCGCACGATGATGAATAGCCAGTTCTCAAACGTGCCCTTCTCGGGTTGGAACTGATCCAGTTTGGTGAGTACCCGAATCCACACCTCCTGGGCCACATCGCGGGCCGTTTCGCGATCTTTTACGTGACGGGCGCACGCGGATATCACCAGCGTTTCGTGACGCCGCACCAGTTCGGCCAGTAACTTATGATCGCGCGGGTCGCGCCCCTCCTGCCGGTAGTGGGTCACCAGGACTTCGTCGCTGAGGTTGGTAAGCTCCATCGCAACTATTTTTAGGGTTAGGCTGCGACCTTTCGGCAAAGCCGCGTATTTATAGTAGTAGGCTCTGTTAATGTATACAATACCGATGACAATGGCCAGTTTGGCACCCATTAATTGAAGGAGGACGCCCAAAATCCTGTAACAGAGTAGGCAAGTTACCTTTTGCTATCGATATGATTGAAAACATCAACGAAATATAAGCAGCATTCCATCTATTAGCTGCTGATTGGGGTCTTTGTAGCAGATTCTTAACCCTTAACTTATAAGATTATGAACACTTTAAAAAGAAAGCGATATTACCAGTCTTGGTCACGGGTACTAATGTTGACTGCCCTGCCGTTTGTTCCTATTGCTTTCGCCAGCGTAGGGTGCAGTCAATCCGATTGCGATGAATGTAATGATGTACCCTGCAACTCCAGGGCTAAAACAGTGAAGGCAGTAGTGGATGAAGCGGGGATCGTAACCTTCGATAGTACGATAAACCAATGGGTTATTCTTGTGAGCATTGACGGAACTTACGATTCCCGAGATGCCGGTATAGTATGTAACGATCTGTCCGACGAGTTCAAAGAAGTAGGCAAGTGGGTTATATTCAGCGGCGAGTATAAGAAGTACGCGGGTGAACTAAGACCAGCCTTTCCTGGCCAAGTTTACTACTATTTATTTATTTCTAACATAAACACTCCACAAGATGAATAAGCTATACCCAATGTTCGCGACTTGTCATAGATTAGTAGCAATTCTAGCTGTTGCTTATCTCTGTAGTAACCCCGCCATCGCTCAAGTATATTACGATGACTGGCCAACGACTAGAGCAACCAACGATAGAGATTCTGTACTGACTGACAAGTCGGGCAATGTAACCACTAATTTTGTGCCTATTGGCACCACTTGGAACCGTAGAGTACTAACCTATTTCTTTGAGAACGGCACACCGGATATAAATGCCAACGACGAACGGCAAGCATTCAGAGACGCGTTGGCAATCTGGACAGCACAAACCAACTTAAGGTTCCTAGAAGTTTGCAACGCTAATGATGCGGATATAGCCATACGCTGGGCAGCAGGCAATCACGGTGACGCTGAGCCTTTTGATGGTGCAAATGGGAACTTGGCTCACACTCTAGGAGGCCCTCCCCCAACGCATTTGGCAACAACGCGGGTGACATTCACTTTGATGAAGCTGAGCTCTGGACATTAGCTCTTAGAAACAATACCAATGCTCAACCTATTGACTTCACTTCGGTGGCTGCTCATGAAATAGGCCATGCTTTGGGACTAGACCATACAACCGTCGCGGGTTCTTTGATGCTTCCCAACTATACCGGGTCTCACCGCTTCTTAGCAAACGACGATCGCTTAGGCATTCAAAGTTTGTACGGCAGCCCCTCACCCAGCGGAATCATTCGTGGTCCTTTGGTGGTATGTTCTTCAGGAAACGCAAACTTCACCTTTGACGTTCCTCCGGGAGTGACTGGTATCACCTGGAGCCGAAGCACTAATTTGCAGTACGTTTCAGGACAAGGAACGAACCAGTACGTCGTACGAGCCACTGGCACATCCGGTATGGGTTGGGTTCAGGTGGTCCTTCAAAGTGCCTGTGGCAATACTGTTACAATACGCAGAGATGTACAATCAGGCCCATTTACTACCAGCCAAATTACTGTTTCGGGAACAACGGGGGTTTGTCCGGGTAATGCTTATAACTATACAGCCAATGTGCCCGGTGGGCATGCCACAGGGTATACTTATTCCTGGACGTACCCGAGCGGCTGGTCGGTGTTCTCACAGGGCGCCAACACGATTAGGTTATACGTACCTACCTACAATGCTCAGTACGGAGCCGTGCGGGTATCTGTAAACAACGGCTGTGGATCTTCCGGACTTACCGGCGTCACTGTTTTCCCCGGTTATTCGTGCGGAGGCTTCCTGACCATCGGCGGGTTCACCATCTATCCAAACCCCGCCGATGAGCAGCTCACCATTGAGCAGACCGAAAACACTCCCAGCAATACGCAAATCGTAGCGGTCGCTGAGCAGTTAACCACCACCAACGCGTTCGCAAAAACAGCTACTCCTGCGTTCAGGGTAGAACTGCTAAACAGCCAGCAAGTGGTCGTTGCCAAAGGAACCGCTCAAAACGAAAGGGTGTCCTTAGATACCAAGTCGCTTCCTCCGGGCGTGTACTTTCTGCAAATCTACCGAGACAATGCGGTGCTCCAGGAGCAAATCATTATAGAATAGTACGCTCGCTGGCCAAAAAGAAAGGGCGCTACCAACCGACAGCGCCCTTTTGTTAGTCAATTTCCGGTTCCCCGCCCAAGTGCGGCGGCGGTGAGCCAGGGGTAAATCAGAGGCCGCGTTGCCCGCAAAGGCTTTGCGACCTAGGCCGCAACGGCCCTAGCCCACCGTGAGCACCGGGGTGAACAGCCCGATGCGTAGCGTTTTGCTGTCGTGCCGGGTGTTGCGCACCTCCAGGCGGTAGCGGCCTGCACTCAGGGTTGGCACCTTTAACGTAAGCGTTTGTGGCTCGTTGGCGCTCACAAACTCCGCCTTCACCTCAGCTGTAGAGCGGGCGTCTACCTTGCGCAGCGCTATTTCGGCCACCGCCGAGGTGATCGCTTCTTTCACCTCTCTGGCGTAGCAAGCGGCCGCTGTGCGGGTTCCTTCCTGACGTGGAACGTTGAATGACATTCTTCTTCCCCCTCATCATCCGGCATCTGGCCCGCCCAGCGAGTCCCCCACCAACATTCACCCCCTTTTGTCCGTTATTGCCACAACGACCCAATCCACTAAACAACACCGCCTTTTGTATCCCCTCAAGAGTACCATCGACCCGCAGTCCGATGCCTTCCGCAGCAACGACCACGACTATCGCGAATTGCTCGCCGACTACCGCCGCGTGCTGCGGAAGGTAACGATGGAGCGCAGCGAGCGGTCGATCAACAAGCACCGCGAGCGCGGCAAACTGCTAGCCCGCGAGCGCATCAACCAACTCATTGATCCCAACACCCCCTTTTTGGAGCTATCGCCGATGGCGGCCTACGGCATGTACGATGATGCCTTTCCGTCGGCGGGCATCGTGGCGGGCATCGGGGTGATTCACGGGCAAGAAACCGTGATCTCGGCCAACGATGCCACCGTGAAGGGCGGCACCTACGTAAGCGAATCCATCAAGAAGAACATCCGGGCCCAGGAGATCGCGCTGGAGAACCGCCTGCCCTGCGTCTACTTGGTCGATTCGGGAGGGGTATTTCTTCCTGAACAATCGAACGTGTTTCCCGATCGCTTCGACTTCGGGCGCTTCTTCTACAACCAGGCCCGGCTGTCGGCCCAGGGCATTGCGCAGGTGGCGGTGGTGATGGGCTCGAGCACGGCCGGAGGGGCCTACGTGCCCGCCATGAGCGACGAGGTGATCATCGTGCGCAACCAGGGCACCATCTTTCTGGGCGGTCCGCCGCTGGTGAAGGCCGCTACCGGCGAGGAGGTGACTCCCGAAGAACTGGGCGGGGCCGACGTGCACACCGCCGTGTCGGGCGTGGCCGATCATCTGGCCGAGAACGACGCGCACGCCCTGCAGATCTGTCGCAACATCTTCGAGACGATTCCCAAAGGCACCCGACAGACGCTGGATCGGGTACCCACCGAAGAACCGTTGTACGATCCGCAGGAGTTTTACGGCATCGCCCCGGTGAGTCTGAAGAAGCCGGTCGACGCTCGCGAGATCATCATGCGCATGGTGGACGGCAGTCGGTTTCACGAGTTCAAGGCCCGCTACGGCACCACGCTGGTGACCGGTTTCGCCCGGCTGCACGGCTACCCGGTGGGCATCATCGCCAACAACGGCATCCTGTTCTCCGACAGTTCGCTGAAGGGCACCCACTTCATCGAGCTGTGCTGCTACCGCCGGATTCCGATCTTGTTCTTGCAAAACGTGACCGGCTTTATGGTAGGCAAGGCCTACGAGCGGGGCGGCATCGCCCGCGACGGGGCCAAGATGGTGCACGCCGTGGCCACGGCCAACGTACCCAAGTTTACGGTGGTGTTCGGCGGCTCGTTCGGGGCAGGCAACTACGCCATGGCGGGCCGCGCCTACGACCCACGTTTCCTGTTTATGTGGCCCAACGCCCGCATCTCGGTGATGGGCGGCGAGCAGGCCGCCAACGTGCTACTGACGGTGAAAGAAGACCAACTTAAGGCGCGGGGAAAGTCCCTAGACGCCAAAGAGGCCGAACAGACCAAGGCGGAAATTATGGAACAGTATGAACGCGAAGGTTCGCCCTACTACAGCACCGCCCGACTGTGGGATGATGGCATCATCGACCCCGTGGACACGCGGAAGATCATCGCGCTAGGCATCGCCGCTTCGCTCAACAATCCCTACCCCGAACCGAAGAACGGGATTTACCGAATGTAGAGCGGGGTTTGGGTATTGGGTTTTAGGGGTTGGGGAACCCCAACACCCAACACCCAACACCCAATACCCAATACCCAATGACCTACACCACCATTGAACTCACCGTCACCGATCGCATCGCCACGCTGTGGCTGGATCGCCCCGACGTGCGCAACGCCTTCAATGGCGAGATGATCGCCGAACTCATTGATTGCCTGGCCACGGTGGCTCAGGACGAAAGTATCGTCGCCCTACTGCTGCGGGGCCGCGGTAAGGTGTTCTGCGGCGGGGCCGACATCCGGTGGATGAGCAGCTTCTCGCAGCGCACCTACGAGGAAGACTACCAGAGGAATCAGCAGCTGGCCCGGTGCTTCCACGCGGTGTACACCCTGCCCCAGCCGACTATCGCGGTGGTGCAGGGCGCGGCCTTCGGCGGGGCTAACGGACTGCTGGCGGCCTGCGACATGGCCTACGCGGTGGAGAATACCATCTTTGCGTTTAGCGAGGTAAAGATCGGCATCATCCCGGCCACCATCGCGCCCTACGTGCTACGGCGGATGGGCGAAGCCGCCGCCCGCGAACTGATGCTTACCGGACGTCGTTTCGAAGGGGTCGAAGCCATGCGGGTGGGCCTGGTGAACCAGTGCTTCCGCACCAAAGAAGACACCGAAGCGCGCGTGCGAAACATCGTTGCCGAGCTGAAGAGTGCCGCGCCCGGAGCCGTGCGCCGCTGTAAACAGTTGATCTATACCGTGGCGCAGGTAAACAGCGTGGAAGAAACGATGGACTACACCGCCCGCATGATTGCCGACGTCCGCGCCTCGCCCGAAGGACAGGAAGGCATGCGCGCCTTTTTAGAGAAACGAAAACCGACTTGGAGGGGAAGAGAGGGGGATTAGGTATTGGGGTTTGGGGATTTGGACTTATGAATCAAACACCCAACACCCAATCCCCAAAACCCTAACCACCCAGAAAGTCTAACACCCAATCCCCAATACCCTAACCACCCAGAAACTCACCCTATGTTCAACAAACTACTCATTGCCAATCGGGGCGAAATTGCCGTCCGCATCATCCGCGCCGCCCAGTCGCTAAAGGTAGCCACCGCCGCCATCTACGCCGACTCCGATCGGGAAGGCCTACCGGTGCAACTGGCTGACGAAGCCTATGCTTTGGGCGAAGGCGACCTGAACGATACCTACCTCAACATCGAGAAGATCATCGAGATTGCCCTGCACTCCGGCTGCGAAGCCATTCATCCGGGCTATGGCTTCCTGTCGGAAAACACGGCCTTCGTGGAGGCCTGCGAGCGGGTAGGCATCACGTTTATCGGGCCCAACAGCGAGGCCATTCGCACCATGGGCGACAAGGTGGAAGCCCGGGCCTTCGCCCAGCGGGCCGGGGTGCCCATCACCGAAGGGGTGAGTGGGCCCTTCGGATGAACTGCGACAACAGGCTGATCGCTGCCCTACCCGGTGCTGGTGAAAGCGGCCGCGGGCGGCGGCGGCAAGGGCATGCGCATCGTGCGTAGCGCCGACGAACTGCCCGAGCGCCTCACCTCTACCAGCCGCGAAGCGAAGGCCTACTTCGGCGACGCCACGGTGTATATTGAGAAGTACCTGGAGTCGCCCCGCCACATCGAGGTGCAACTGCTAGGCGACCACTACGGCAACCTGGTGCACCTCTACGAGCGCGAGTGCTCACTGCAACGCCGCTACCAGAAGATCATCGAGGAGGCTCCCTCGCCCACCCTCACCCCCGAACTGCGCCGCACCATGGGCGAGGCCGCCGTTAGCCTTGGCAAAGCCATCGACTACACCAACGCGGGCACCATCGAGTTTCTGCTGGACCAGGACCAGCAGTTCTACTTCCTGGAGATGAACACCCGGGTGCAGGTGGAGCACCCCGTTACGGAGCTGACCACCCGCATTGATATCGTGGCCGAGCAGATCAGGATTGCCGCCGGGGAGCCGTTGTCGTTTCAGCAAGACGATGTGCCGCAGTGGGGTCACGCCATCGAGTGCCGGGTGTACGCCGAAGCTCCCGAAGAAAACTTCCGCCCCTCGCCCGGCACGATCACCTACCACCATCCGCCCACCTCCGGGGCCGTGCGGCTCAACACCGCGGTGGTCACCGGTTCGGAAATCGACCCGCGCTACGACCCCATGATCGGCAAGCTGATCGCCTACGGCACCGACCGCGAGCGGGCGCGACAGCACGCCATCACCGCGCTGAAAAACTACGCCATCCACGGCATCGATACCAACCTGGCCTACCTCATCGCGCTGCTCAGCACCGACGACTTTCGCGACAATCGTATCTCTACCCACTATTGCGACGAGCACACGCCCCAAATTATTGAGCGGATGAAAGAGCAAAAAGCCTGCGGTTAATCGGTTGCCCGTGGTGCTGGCGGGGCTGCTGTACAGTTTCAGTGCCCGAACGACGGCTCCAGCATCGGTATGGCAGGAAGTTGGCTTTTGGCGACTGGTACCGGTGCTGGAAGTGATGCTTGACGAAACTTCTCTGACGGTTGAGCTGCGGGAAACTGCGCCCGGAAGGTATCAGGCTGTGCATAACGATCAGGAATACGCCGTGCAAATAGTGGCTCAGCAGGAAGGACGCGTTGACTTTCGGCTAAACGATGCGTTGCACACGGCCTACGTATCGGAAACCGAGGACGGAGCGTTTATTATCACTCAGGCGGGCTTTAATTTCCGGCTACGAAGAAACGATCTACCCAACAAAACGCGTTTGGTAGGTAGTATGGAGCTCGACACTGCGTCGGACGACACCGTGGTTTCGCCCATGCCCGGCAAGGTGATTGCTTTGCACGTGCAAGAAGGCGATGCGGTGAAGCGGGGCGACACGCTGCTGGTGGTGGAAGCCATGAAGATGGAGAACGCCCTACTGGCCCCCCGCGACGGCATTGTGCAGGAGGTACGCATAACCCTCGATGATCGCATCGAGCGCAATGTGCCGCTCATCCTGCTTGAGGCAGCACCCGTAGATAAATAATAAAGCAGTAAAGACGCAATGCATTGCGTCTCAACGGTATATAAAAGATATGATCACCAACGAAGAACACGAACTCATCCGCCAATCGGTGCGGGACTTTGCCGAGAAAGAAATAAAACCCGTGGCACGGGAGCTGGACAAGCACGAACGCTTTTCGGTGCCGCTCACCAAGCGCCTGGGCGAAATGGGCCTGTTCGGCATGGTCGTCTCCCCCGACTACGGCGGCCACGGTATGGATTACCTGTCGTATATTATCGCCGTAGAGGAAGTGGCCCGCGTGGATGGCTCCCAGGCCGCCACGGTGGCTGCGCACAACTCGCTGGGCATCGGTCCACTCTACCAGTTCGGCACCGAAGCGCAGAAGCAGAAGTACCTGCCCGCCTTGTGCACCGGCGAAGCCCTGTGGTCGTTCGGACTCACCGAGGCCGAGGCCGGTTCCGACTCGCGGGGCACCAAAACCACCGCCCGCCTGGAGAACGGCGAGTGGACCATCAACGGCTCCAAGATCTTCATCACCAACGGAGCCACCGACATCACGCGGGGAGCCACCGTGCAGGCCGTGTCGGGCGAAGCCAACGGTAAGAAAGAATACTCGACCATTATTGTGGATCAGGATACGCCCGGCTTTGAGGCCACCAGCATGCACGACAAACTGTGCTGGCGCGCCTCTAACACCTCGCAACTATTCTTCAACGGCTGCCGCGTACCCGAAGAAAATCTACTCGGCCAACGCGGACAGGGTTCTAAGATTATGCTGGAAACCCTGGACGGCGGTCGCCTGTCGATCGCTGCAATGGGATTAGGTTGCGCGCAAGGGGCCTACGAGATGGCGATTCGCTACGCTAAGGAGCGGCGAACAGTTCGGCAAGCCGCTTACTCAATTTCAGGCGATCTCGTTCAAGTTGGCTGACATGGCGACCAAGCTGGAGTTGGGTCGCAACCTGCTCTACAAAGCCTGCTGGCTGAAGGACAACGGAAAACCCTTTGCCAAGGAAGCCGCGATGGCCAAATTGTACTGCTCGGAGATCGCCAAAGAGGTGGCCGACGAGTCGGTGCAGGTGCACGGGGGCTACGGCCTGATGGGCGAATACGACGTGGAACGCTTCTACCGCGACCAGCGCATTTTACAGATCGGCGAAGGCACCTCGGAGATTCAGCGGTTGGTAATCTCTAGACACATACTGAATGAATAATTGATTGAATGATAGAATGCACTCAATCCTTTTATCATTCAATTCCTATGACCAATTCTACCGTTCATCTCACCGAATGCCCGCGCGACGCGATGCAGGGGATAAAATCGTTTATTCCGACGGCGGATAAGGTGCGCTACATCAATGCGATTTTGCGGGTGGGGTTTGATACGGTTGACTTTGGTAGTTTCGTTTCACCCAAGGCCATTCCCCAACTACGCGATACGGCCGAGGTACTGGCGCAATTGGACCTGTCGACCACCCAATCGAAGCTGCTGGCCATTGTGGGCAACCGGCGGGGGGCCGAAGCAGCGGCGCAGCACGAGGAGATTACTTACCTGGGGTTTCCGTTTTCTATCTCGCCTACTTTTTTAAAGCGCAACATCAATTCTACGGTAGAACAGTCGTTTGCGCTGGTGCAAGAATTGTTAGCCTTGTGTCAGCCGTCCGGCAAGCAGTTGCTGGTGTACGTCTCGATGGCCTTTGGCAATCCCTACGGTGACGACTGGAGCGTGGAAGAGTTGCTGCACTGGGTAGACCGGTTGCACCACGCCGGAGTGCGGCATATCACGCTGGCTGATACCACCGGATTGGGCACGGCGCCGGTTATCGGCAGCGCCCTGGAGATCGCCATTCCGGCCTACGCGGAGGTTACCTTTGGTTTGCACCTGCACACCACCGCGCCCGGCGGGCCGGCAAAGATTGACGCCGCCTACCGGCAGGGTTGTCGCCACTACGATGGGGTGATGAGCGGTTTGGGCGGTTGTCCGATGGCGGGTACTGACTTGGTGGGCAACATCCAAACCCGCGATTTGCTGGCTTACTTTGACGAACAAGAAGCAGCTACCGAATTGGATCGGGAGGCATTTCGGCAGGCCGAACTAATTGCGCAGCAGATAATTCCCCAATAATTGTACATTTGCCCGTTCAAACGCTGAAATTCATTATTCGCTGACGATATGACCGCTACTAAGGACATCTATAAGCCTTTTTTTGAAGAGCCAGCTAGAGAGTTCACCAAGCACCTAACGTTAGATGGTAATTATCGAACTATCCTCTCTGGTAAGTACGGCATTGGGAAGACTGAATTTCTTAAATATTACTTTGCTCAATCAAAACAGGAAGAGTATGACGTTAAGTATAAAGCCATACATCTTTATCCAGTCAACTATCAGATAGCGGAAAACAGCGACATACTTGAATACATAAAATATGACATTATTAATCATCTTCTATCCGTTGAGGATATTGAGTTAGAGAAGAACGATGTCTCTATTGCCAAAACACTTCCCTATCTTCTATGCCAAAGGCCTGCCGATTTAATAGCTCCGCTACTGTACTTTTGCGGCGGAGCGGGAAAAGCATACGAAAAGTATCGCGAATTAGCTGAAAATATCCGTCAACAACAGCAAGACATTAGAGACAATGATCAAGAATATCTGATTGACCTTTTGAAAGAAGCGGAACAGCAGAAGGGAAGCATTTACGAGAATGATTTTTATACTCAACTTATCACTACTCTTCTGCAACGATGGAGCAGTAAAAGCGAGTGCCAAATTGTTTTGATCATTGATGATCTTGACCGTCTGGATCCTCATCATATGTTTCGCTTATTAAACGTCTTCGCCGCTCATCTGGATGCCGAAACTGCCGAAGAGCACGTAAACAAGTTTGGGTTTGATAAGGTAGTTTTTGTATGCGATATTCAGAACATTCGTAGTTTGTTCAGCCATAGTTACGGCGTGAATGCTGACTTCAATGGTTATATCAACAAGTTCTATAGCAAAGAGGTCTTCTATTATAATCCCATCCCCTTCATTTCCAAGTCTATTCGTAGATTCGTAAAGAATGTAGATAACAAAGGGACAGTATCTCGTCTTGCTTTCCATCAACATCGCTTTGATACACATCTTCAGCAAGTAATCAACCTACTATTGGTTACGGGCGGGATTAGTATGCGAACGCTCGTTAAACGAATGAGCGCTCCTCTCACAGTCAACAACCACTCTTCCAGAACGATTCATCCCCCTGACGGAAGCAGGGAAACCTTATCCGACACTGACTATTTATTTATTTATCTACTGAATTTGTTGGTAGATTACACAGGTAGCGCTTATGAAACGGTGACTGCTCTAAAAAAATGCGAGAAATACGTGCAGCATCGCGGTAGAGCAACAATAGAGGTTTTTAACAATATTCGAAATACCCCCGAGGTACTTACCCGAAGCCTTCTCGCTTTCTTTGGTACTCGTCAAAAAGACCCAATGGCACCAAATTCTTTTTTGTATGAATTTGAAGAAATAGGGTACACTTTTCGCTATCAATGCACTCGCGAAGCTTCAGATAGCAAGCCCCCTGCATACGGTTTCAGTCATGTTTGGGATGAAAAAGTTTTTGACCGGAAGGGAAGGATAGTATCCATTGAGGAAGCAACTCGTCATACGATCACACTATTGCGAAAAGCATTAGAGTATTTGATTGAGGTTCAATATTATCAAAGTTAGCATGAGACAAAACATCGCCGTCGTAGCCGGAGGCACCTCCCACGAGTACGTGATCTCGATGCGCAGCGCCGAAACGGTGCTCGCCTGCCTGGACCGAGCCGCCTTCACTCCCTACCTGGTGGTGGTAGAACTCGACCGTTGGTACGCCAAGGTCGATGAGCAGGAACTTCCAATCAACAAAGATAACTTCTCGTTCAACCGGGACGGACAAACCGTCACCTTTGACGCGGTCTATAATATCATCCACGGCACGCCGGGCGAAGACGGTAAGATTCAGGGCTACTTCGAGCTGCTGGGCATTCCCTACACCGGCTGCGACGTGCTCTGTAGTGCGATCACCTTCAGCAAGAGCGTGGGCAAAGAACTGGTGCGGGCGCACGGCATCACCACCCCCCGGTCGGTAACGCTTACCGAGCAAGACCTCTCCCGGGTGGCCCAGGTGGCGACTGAGTTTAGCTTCCCCTGCTTCGTGAAACCTAACAACGGCGGGTCAAGCTTCGGGGCCAGCAAGGTGGACCAGCCCGAGCAGCTTGAGGGGGCGGTGCGGAACGCCCTGGAACACGATCGCGAGGCGCTGGTGGAAGAATACATTCAGGGACAGGAACTTACGTGCGGAGTGTTTACCCGGTCGGGAGTGGCACAGGCTTTGCCTATCACGGAGGTAGTGAGCAAAAACGCCTTCTTCGACTTCCAGGCAAAGTACGAAGGAGCTTCGGAAGAGATCACCCCGGCCCGCGTAGACGATGCGGTGCGGGACCAGTGCCAGCGGCTGACCGAGAAAATTTATACGCTGTTTCACTGCCGCGGCTTCGTACGCATTGATTACTTTCTGAAGGCAGGAACGCTGTACTTCATCGAGGCCAACACCACGCCGGGCTTCTCCAAAGAGAGTATCTTCCCGCAGCAGGTGCGGGCGGCCGGGTTGAATTTGAATGCGTTGGTGAACGAGCAGATTCAGGCGATTATCAAGATAACAAACCCAAAGTGAACAATAACGTGACACAATTATTCAAAGTTAACTCCCCCGTCGGAGTGCTCATCCATCTGGGCATCATTCTGCTGCTCGCCACGGTGGGCGGGCTGTGGTTCTTTCTACTCGTATTTGCCCTCGGCCACCCACCACAACGAAACGGTGACCGTGCCCGACCTGGAAGGCATTCATCTGGACAACATCGACGAGTTTCTTACCCAACGCAACCTCAACTACGAGGTGCTCACCGACTCGGGGTTCACCGATGCCTTCGACCCTAAAACGGTGTTGGTGCAGTATCCGCTGGCCGGAGCCAAGGTGAAAGAGAACCGCAAAATATTTCTCACCCTCAACGCGACCAACCCTCCCAAGGTGAAGATGCCCGCCCTGGTCGACGGCTCAGTGAAGAACGCCCAGTTGGTGTTGGAAAGCTACGGACTAGAGCTGGGTTCTATTGAGTACGTGCCCGACCTGGCGCAGAACGCGGTACTGGAGCAGCGCTACAATGGGCAGAAAATTGCCCCGGGCGAAATGATATCGAAAGGCATCCGCATTGATCTGCTGGTGGGCGACGGTTTGGGCAACACGCTGCTGGAAGTGCCCGACCTGGGCGGTTTGGAGATGGAAGAGGCCGAAGTGGTGATTATCGGTTCGGGCCTGAAGTTGGGCGGCATCCTGTTTCGCGACCCTTCGCTGTCGGAGCGCGATCCTAAGGATCAGGCTCAGCAGCAGCAAGACCGCTTGGTGATCGTGAAGCAGAGCCCGGCGGCGGGCAGCAACATCCGCATCGGCGAGGAAGTGGACGTGTGGCTGGATCGGTTCAGCGATGACCAGCCCCCGGCGAGTGCCCTGGATACGGAAGACTCCGCGCCAGCGGGCGTAGATCTGGACGAAGACGACATTTTCTGATTCGGTATTCAAGAACAACTACCTTGCACTTTCTGGCAAACCACGTCGTTGTAGGGGCGAACCCAAGTACCAACCACTTACTTTCTTGAAGCAACCGCATTCTTCAAACACCTCACTTCGGACGCTCTTTCTCCTGATTGCTATCTTCGGGTTGGCGGGCTTCCGCTTATCAGCGCAGTCGGTTCGGCTAGTTCCTCTGGGAGCTTCTTCGGAGGGGCAAGCGGCCAGCGCCCGGCAGCAAGCCATCGACACGGTGCTGACGCTTCCTTTCTGGGACGATTTCTCGCAGCCCGTCACCAATGCGTTGGGTTTCACTACTCCCGACATGCTGCACTGGCAACCTACCCAGAGCCGGGGAGTGCTGGTCAATACCGGCTTGGGGATTGCCCCTCCCTCAGTGGGCGTGGCCTCCTTCGATGGGGTTAACGCCCAGGGAGCGGCCTACGATACCGCTGCCGCCAGTCGCAACGGACTTTCCGACGAGTTGGTGTCGCAATCCATTGATCTGGCCCTGGTGCCCGAAGCTGAGCGGGGCAGCGTGTTTCTTAGCTTTTTCTGGCAGCCCCGGGGGCGGGGCGAACTGCCCGAGGCGGTTGGCGATTCGATACGCCTTCAGTTCAAAACCCTCAACACTACGCAGCAGTGGGTAACGGTCTGGAAACAAACCGGCAGTGAGTCGCTGGTCACCGATGCGTTTGTTCAGGAAATGCTTGCGGTAAACAACCCCGCCTACTTTCACGATCGCTTTCAGTTTCGCTTCCAGTCGTTCAACCGGCAATCAGGGGCTTTCGACACCTGGAACATCGACTACGTGTACCTTAACCGGGGGCGTAGCGCCACCGATCTGGCGTATCCCGACGCGGCCATCACTTCGCTGCCCACCTCGCCCTTCGGTGACTACACGCAGGTGCCGATGAAGCAGTTCCGGGCCGCTCCCGATCAGTACTTATCCGGCTCGTCGGTGCAGTACTACAACCTTCGCAGCCAACCGGTTGGCACCACCTTCGAGGCGTTCGTCAATAACGCCCTGTCCGGCGAAGTGCTCTACCGGCTGAGCGACTCCACCAACGCGCTGAGTCCGCTACCCACGGCCTTCGACCGCCGCACCATCGCGGTGGGTGCCCCGGTAGCGAGCGCTTTCGATCTCACCCAAGATTCGCTGTTTCTACAGAGTGAATTCTACATTGAGACGGGTGATCTGCCGCGCATTGCGTCCATCAGTGCCGAAGGCGATACCACTTTTAATCTATCGGTCGACTACCGAGACAACGATACGGTGCGCACCACCTTTGTGCTGAACGAGACGCTGGCCTACGACGACGGCACCGCCGAGTTTGGCCTGGAACTTAACCAGACGGGCGGACGGGTGGCCTATCAGTTTGTGGTGCCGCAGGAGGATCTGCTCACCGATGTTGATATCCACTTTCCCAACCTGGGGCAAAACCAGGGAACGCTATTCAAGCTATTCGTCTGGAAAGCGTTGACCGATACCGCCCGCGGCGGCGAGGTGGTCTTACGAGAATCGGGCACCCTGGCCGCTCGAGCTTCTTCGCAGGCCAATGGGTTCACCACGTATCAGCTAGAATCTCCTATTGCCGTGCAGGATACGTTTTACGTGGGATACCAGCAAGAGAGCACCGATCGCTTTCTGATTATCGGCTTCGACAAGAACACCGATACCAACGAACGGGTTTTCTTCAGCGTATCCAGTGACTGGGAGCAGAATACCGAATTGCAGGGCAGCCTGATGATCCGGCCGCGCTTCGATCGCGAACGGGCGCAGCTGGTCACCGACCTGCCGGACGAAGCGGTTGTCCAGACCGTTGCGTTAAACTTGTTTCCGAACCCGACGATCGGTCTGGTGCGGGTGCAAGGAGCCTACGACCGACTACGCGTGGTTGATCTGCTGGGGCGGGTAGTTCCCGTGGCTCCTCATCCTGACGGAGTGGTAGATTTATCTCCCTACCCCGCCGGTCTCTACGTGTTTCAGTTTGCGGTGGGCACCCAAACGGTTACCCGAAAGGTGATCTTACAACCTTAACAATTTACTGAAGAAGTCACCGTAGTTTCCCCGCCATCCGACTCAGGCTAAGCCATCACTCCGGCCATCGATTCGATCAGTTCTAGTTTGTAATTGTCCTGCGCCTGCACGTAGGCCACGCGGGCCTTCTTCACTCCGCCAAACTTCTTCTTCTCCTGAGCGGCCGTCATCCCTAAAAACACCCGTTGCTTGCCTAGCGCTTGTCCCCGCTGGGCAATCTGAAACAAGGCTTGCTTGTAGAGTTTGAACGACTCAACGTGGGCGTAGTCCATGCCGAGCACCACGGCGCAGTAGCTTTCGTCGGTTTGGTAGTTGCACACCGTGGCCACCAGCGGATGGTCGTCGGCAGTCAAATACTCGGGCTTGAGCCGAATCTGAATAAACTCCCAACGAGGCGACTGGCTCATCGACTTCAAAGAGCGACCGCGGAAACTCAATGTTGTTGAGCGCGTAGTTTTTGTTGCTCACGTTTTGGTACAGCGCGTACGTGCGATCAATGTCGGCTTCGCTCAGCGACGACTGCACGCTCACCTCAAAGTGGTGCATCATCTTCACGGCGTCTTTGCGCACGTGGTAGCGCGATTTGTACGGCAGGTGCTGCAGGTAGGAGTCTACATCAGACCAGGGCAGTGCTTCGATCACGCAGGTTTCCGGCAGATCCACTTTGAAGTATCCCTGGGTATAAAACATGTCATTGATACCAGGCGAGGCCGCGTCAATATCCCGCACGCTAACCGCGGTGCATTCGTAGTCTTCCTTGAGTGATTCTATTTCCACGCTGAGCAACTTCAGCGCCTCGTGGTAGTAAGGATGGCTTTCGTCGACAAACAAGTACTCGCCGTCGGTCACCAGGGTACCCATACCCAGCGTGCGCGATGTCAGGTAATAGGGATCAGTTCGGCGTTGCGCCTCCACCTGCATCGACACCGAAGCGGGAGCCAGCATATCATCTTTCCAGAGCGCCACGGTGAAGCAGGTAGCCAGCACGATTTGCTGCTGCTGATCGCGTAGAATCAGGTAGACAAACTTCCAGTTGTGTTCGGGCAACGGGTTGTTCGAGAAAGCCCGCTCGTAAAGTTGCATCGCTTCCCAATCCATTGCGCCGCGTTCGCCAAAGCAGGCGTTCCATTCGGTGGGATTCACCCGTTCAATGCTGGTTTCGATTTGCGCCGTGAGGGGTTCGGCCGCCGGTTGGCTTTCTACCACAACCGCTTCTTCAACCAAAGGCATTTTAAAGGCGGAGCGCACTTGGTTCATGGTGTATCCTTCTTCTTGCAGTACCTGCGCGTAGTGATAATCCATGGTTTCGATCAGCGCCCGGATGTCCTCGCGGGTATTGTGGCGGGAGATAGAAAAACGGATACCCGCATTGCGGGCGGGCACCACCGGGAAGGTCGCCACGTTCATGTAGAACCCGTTATCCAGCAACCGACGCCCCAGGTTGTAGGCAATGCCCGGAACCGCCGTGCCCACAAAGTGCACCGGGCAGGCGTTCTGCTTGATCAGCGGCAGGTTGGTTTGCGCGATCAACTGGTTGCAGTAAGCAATTTTATCGGCCAAGTCCTGTTGCAACGCGTAGATTTCATCCGACAAGTGAATCTTGGCGGAGGCCAGCGATGCCGCCACGCTGGCGGGGTCGGCCTGCACCGAAAAGGTTTGCGGGCCGCCAAACACCCGGTAGGCTTCGTAGAGCTCATTGTTACTGAATACGGCTACCGCCCCGCTGGCTCCGAACGATTTGCCCAGGGTACCAATCAACACTGAGCGTTCGGGTACTGCTCCCAGTTGCTGCATCACGTAGCCGGTGCCGTGCTGTCCGGCCCAGCTCATGCCGTGCACATCGTCTAAGTAAAGGTGTAACTGGGGGTATTTTTTGGCCAGCTGCATCAGTTCAGGTAGGGGCACCGTGTCGCCGAACATGGAGTAAATGCCGTCGGCGGCGTACCAAATTCGGCGGTGGGTATCGCGCAGGCGTAGGATCATTTTCTCTAGCATCTCCATGTTGCTGTGCTTCACCATTTGCACGGTGACGCCCCGGGGTTTGAGCAGTTGGGTGGCACTCTGCACACTGGCGTGCACCTGCTGGTCGAGGATCATCGCGTCTTCGTCGCGCACCAGACTGGGAATAAGCCCTACGTGAGCCAGGGTACTGTTCTTGGCAATGGCGACCGGACGCTGGTACATGCTGCGCAGGCAGTCTTCCAACTCCTTGCAGAGCCCAAACGAAACGTAGGTTTTCAACATTGGGAACTGCGTTCCGTACTGTTGAATGGCCTGAATGGCCGCATCTTTGAGCCGTTGGTCTTGTTCTAGCCCCAGGTAACTGGTGGTGCCGAAGTGGCGAAGTTGTTGCCCTTTGATGGTTAAAAACCTTCCGTTGGTGTGCGCTCCTTCGGTGTAGAGATGAACGAGCCCCTGCTGCTGGGCATTTAGAATAAGATCACTAATCGTGTCTAGCAGGTGATTGTGTTTTGATTTAGCCATATCAATCTTTTTTTTGACCAAAATTGACTATATTTCCCTATCCTCACTTGAGGATGTTTCTGCTAAAATTACGCATGTATGATATTGGTACAGGCTGATTAGGCAATAAGCAATACTGGCACTTCTACCTTATGAAATATAAATTTATGAATAACGACTTCGTGTATATGGAGTTGAAAAACGGGATTTTGTACGTTACATTTAAGAAGAAAGAGATTGACGCGGCCCTAGCGCAGAAGATTATTGAGCAACGGCTTTCGTTCGTTGACGGGCAAACCTATCCGATTATTGTGGATGGCTCAGCGGTGAAAGAATTGACCAAAGCGGCCCGCGAAACCCTTTCTTCCGAGAAAGCAAACCAAAATACGGTGGCGTTAGCGGTGATTGTGCGCAACCCGGTTACCCGCACCATTGCTAATTTCTTTCTCAAATTCCAGCAGCCCCGGTATCCCTTTCGGTTGTTCACCGATCTGGAGAGCGCCCAAGAATGGCTCAAGAAGTACCAACCCGATGCGTAATTGCGTCAAAATCCCCGCTTAGTTACTATTCTGCCCTAAATCATGCACCTTGCTGGTCTGAATCTAGTTTTTTTTAGTCAGGGCAATCTGTCTCGCCAAATTTTTCAGTACATAAATAAGCTAAAATGCTACCTACCTAAATTCACTATCGATACCAGAACCAATGAACCCTGAACCACCCGCATGACCAAACGAAAAGACCAAAATCACCAGATAGAAGAAATCAATCAGGTGCTGATGAGCCTGGCGGAAGGTGATTTCTCAGCCAAAATTTCCCTTTCTCAACAGCTTAACGGCATAGATGCTATTGCAGCAGGAATCAATATGCTGGGTGAAGAACTGCGGAGCTCGGTAATTGCCAAAGATTATCTGGATAGTGTGCTGTGCGGGGTGGTGGATATGTTAATTATTTTTGACCAAGATTTTACCATCACCCGGGTGAATGATAAGACCTGCGAGTTACTCAACAAAAGCGAAGCAATGCTGCTAGGGCAACCCCTAGAGAGCCTTTTTGCCAAAAAGAATGCTTCCTTCAGCCAACGGTTAAAACAACTGGCGCAGCAACAAGAACCGCTGTACAATATAGAAACCTCTCTCAAGATCCAGCGCACCACGGCCTTGCCCGTGACGCTATCGCTATCGGTGCTGAAACAGCGAGACACAGTAACCGGCTACCTATTGATTGCCAAGGACCTGAAGCAGATTTTGCTGACGTCCAGAGCACTCGAGCAGCGAAACGAAGAACTCAAAACGCTGATCTACAAAGTGTCGCACGATTTGCAGGGTCCGCTGGCCAGCATTCTGGGATTGTTTCAGGTGATTGAGCAAACCAGTTGTGAAGCTGACACGCTGCCGCATTACCTATCGTTGATCAAGCGAAGCGCCAATAAGCTCGAAAAATCGGTCCGAGGGTTGGTCGAACTAGGTATGGACGACGCGCATCAGCAGCTTACCACTTTTGAAGTGAAACGTTCGGTAGAAGAAGTGATTGGTTTGTTGGACGATTTTCCTGACCGAGAAAAGGTTGCCATCGAAGTGAAAGCTAGCAAGCCACTGCAATTACGGTCAGAGGAGCGCTTGTTTCGTCTGATGGTGCAACATTTGCTCGAGAACGCAATCAAGTACCGCCGCACCAACATAGATAATTGCTACGTGCACGTTCGTATCCGCTCCCACCGCCGGGGAGTTAGCCTCACCGTAAAAGACAACGGGCAGGGCATGAGCCGCCACGTGCAACAGCGGGCCTTTGATATGTTCTACCGGGGCAATCCGGCTTCGCAGGGCAGTGGTTTGGGCCTCACCATCGTGAAATCGAACGTAGAAAAGCTAGGCGGAGAAGTAGCCATTAAAAGCAAGTTGCAGGAGGGCACCGACGTTCGGCTGCTGCTTCCCTCGATTGATAAGTTTACCTTCGATCCGTATTGAAACCGTCGTTGTTTTGGCTGACTAATACTCCGGAAGAGTTGCTGGCGATCTCGGTTCAAGAACCAAATGCGCTCGAGATGTTGGCCCCGTTGGGTGAACACTCAGAGGCGATTCCTAGCGTACCGGGTGCTTATCGCCCACCTGGACGAGTTGCACAATTTTGTGCAGCGTGTTCCGCCCCTCGCCTGGGAATTACTGGAGTATGCCTCAGAGCCCCTGGAGATCGTATATCCGGAAAGAAAACCTCTACTAATTCGTCCCGACCAACCACTGCCTATCTGTGTGCGGTGGGTGAAACAGCCGCAGTTGCTTCGGTTGGTGCAGAAAGAGGGACCACTGTGGGCAGTCCGCCCAGCGGCAACCGCCACGATAGATTCGCCGCCTTGGAAAAAAATTGACTGCTCCAGCAAAAAATATCCCTACCAGCGAGTAAAAACCGTAGCACTTTCTTCGGATGATACCTTTGGCTTTCTTCGCTAGAACGCTACTTATCGTCCTGTTTTGTCGCTCGCAATCTCTCAAGACATTGCAAGGCTAAATTGCCTATGCTCTCGGTCTTGCGGGTACGATGCTCAGGTAGCAAGAGAAATTTGTCCTTCTTTTCCATGACTAAACGTATGTTGTACCCGAGCAATATACAAATTTATTCTTAAAATAAGAATTTAGTATACCTTTTATAAGCATATCAGACTCAGTTGGCTCAAATAGCCACAAGGTCATGCTCACTGACCCTGCTAATCAGCGTGATTGGGGCGCCGCCACCCCGCACCCGCTTTGTATTTGGGGCATCGTTTCCTCACCTTAACCTAATTTAGACCAGTAATTTGATCTAAAACTGATTGGCAAAGAGATTGCCCTTATCAGTTTGCTTAACATTGTATTTTTTTAGCCTTTTTATTACCTATTACTTTTTCAACTTTTTTTCTCAATTTTTTCAGTTCGAGCGAAGCATTCGGTGCCTCGCTCTTTTTTATGGGTGAATCAATAAGTTAGCCTACGCATTGCGTAACTCAATTTTTTTTATATAAATTCGCGCTAACGATCTAAACCCCCAACTAACGCTTCCGGTTATGGCCAAAACATCCACCAAATCAGGCACTCCCAAAGACAAAGCAACGAAAACCACTGCTGCCAAGTCAGACACTGCCAAGAAAACATCTACCACCAAAACGGCCGCTAAAAAGGCCCCTGCCAAAGCAAGCAGCGCCCCTAAAAAAGCAGCTACTAAGAAGTCGACCGCCGACCCAGCGGCTGAACTAGCCAAGCAGTGCCAGCAGGCTGCCACCAAGCTTGAGAAGATGGAAGACGACAAATACGCTGAGATCCAAGGGAAGCTAGAATGGTGCATTGGTAGCTACAATTACGATAAGAATCCTGCCGGACTGGTCGAGTACGGTAAACAGGCGCTGGATCATCTGAAGCAAGCCCGGGAAGAAAAGCCCCGGAAAATTTCTCAGAAGGTTATCGACGATCTGGAGAAGGCCGTAAGCAATTTCTAAGCTAATCGCTCATTTTTTTACTGAACGCGTCATTTTGTAGAGATGCGTTCTGGCCACCGTGGCGCAGGGCTATGGGGAGGAGAGAAGTCTGACTGTGTTGAGTAAACAAAGAATTTACTGCTTGGTGGCGCCTAAAGGATAATCTCTTTGTTGTCCCTCGCAGTGAATATCGGCGCGAACTAATACGGTAGCTGTTCCCCTTCTTGCCCCGCGGGCATCATCCGCAAACACAGTCCCGCTACTCTACTCGGAACACCTCTCTACCTATCCGTAACAGAGCATCCGACCTTGACGTATCGTTTTTTCTTCCCAAGGAATTTCGGAGAGGGATGCCTCATCACGCACAAAAATAGCGCAAAATCGTTATACCTTTCGATAACCTACGCTTGCTATCGAATGAACCCGCGCTTCTGCTATCTCTTTCTGTTAATTCTTCTTCCCTCTGCTTTCCTTCGGACAGGAAGAAGACAGGGCAGTGATCCGCGGCGTGGTAGTGGATGCCGATAGTTTGCAACCGCTGCCATTAGTGCATCTTCGGGTACTGAATACCAACCTGGGTGGCGTGACCAGCGAGACGGGACGGTTCAACACCCGGGTACATCCGCAGGATACACTGGTATTCTCCAGCGTAGGTTATCAACCCTACCTATTGATACCGGCGGATAGCACCCTTAAACGACTGACGAAGCTGGTGATTCGGATGCAGCCGCAGACTACGATGCTTGATGAGGTGCGGGTGAGGGAGTACGGGGACATTACCAAGTACATTCGCCGCGAATACGATAGCACGGTGGATATGCGCCGCCCCCGGGGAGAACCGATGTTTGAGCGAAAACCGCGCGCCGAACAAAAGGCGGTGCAAGTGGGTGTGGGACCCAACGGCGCCACGCTCGACGGAGCCGTGACGGCCTTTGCCAACCTGTTCAGCAGCGAGTACCAACAGAAAAAGAAGGTGAAAGAATTAGTTGCCCAGCAAGAAGCCCAAACGCAGCAGCGCGAACTTCGGCAGGCGATGACGCAACGCTACCAAACCTTGGCTCGGTTGGTGACTAACTTGAGCGCCAGCGAGTTGGAACAGCTAACCGCCTCGCACATGCCCCCACCCTACCGCATGCGCCAAATGAGCGACTACGAAGTGACCACCGGGATCATTCAGGGGTTACGCACCCTGGATACGCAAGAGGATTTCCTGAAAAGACTACTGAAAACCGGCACCTTTGAGGGGCAGGAAAGGAACCAGTAAAAATAATACCCTGTTCAGGTCCGTTCCATAGGATAATCAACGCCACTCACCCAAGGTTTTCAAACTGACAACTACTTCGCGCCCGAATCTTCCTCTTCCTTCACGCCTTTCATAAATTCACTCAGCGCATCGTTGGCGTCGGGACCGTAGGCGTGCACCACCGTTCCCTTGGTGCCGTCTTGGGCTTCGAGCGCGTACAAAATGGACAGATCGTCAGGATTGCTTTCCCCTTCAAAGCGGAAGTCTTTCTTGATCGTGAGTTCGTCGGCCGAAAAAGACTGATCACCGTCCACCACCTTGAGTTTGCCTTCTTCTAGCTTGAAGTCAGCTTTATAGCCCTCTTCTTCTAACTCCGCGAGTTTCTCGGTGAGCGGGTCGCGGTACTCCTTCATTTCTTGTAGTTCTTTCTCGTCAATAGCCATAGGTACAAAGGTTGGTTGTTTTGCTTGCTTAACCGCCCACCGCTCCCGAATGTTTACCCAAAAATTGGCGGAAGCGGAATGCTGGGGCTGTTCTGCCAATCTTCTAAGAATTTTGGTTTCAGGCGTTGTAGCCAGCGAGGTTCGGCCAGGCGAATACCGAAGAAAAACCGCAACTGCCCACTGGTGGCCTGAAACTGCCAGTCGCCCGCCTGGTACTGATTGTAGTCGAGCGTTCCGTACACCCCGGCGTACCAGCGCCCGGTGTCGTAGCCCAGGCCGCTGCGCAGGTCGTAGGTGGGTTCCACGGCAAAGGCCGACTGCGTTTCGCCCTGCACGTAGTAGGTTTGCTGCCAGTCCAGTCCGGTCATGGCCAGCAGATGCACGAACCACGAGCGATAGATCAGGTTGGCGGCGTAGCCCACTTTGCTGCTCAGGGCGTAGACACGCACCCGCTCCAGGGCTAGCTCACGCGGTAATCCGATCGCGGGAACCACCGCGCCGGGATCGCGCACGGTAAGGTAGGTGCCACTGCCCGACAGCAGCAGCGAACCCGCCGATTTGCGCTGCCGCACTCCCTGGTTGTAGGGCGATCGCAACGAAATACGGTCGCCACCGGGCAAGTAGGTGATGGCGACCGACATCTTCTTGGTCACCAGTTCGGGACGGAACTCGTCCATTTCCAGCGAGGGCGGCACTCCGGCACGGCGCAGGGTGAACCCCCGGTACCGCTGAAAGATGCCATCAACCAGCCAGCGGGTGGCGAAGACGGAAGTCTGAAAGTCGAATCGGCTAATGCGTTGGTCCTGCGCCAGCCGGGGCAGCGGCAGCGGCAGCAGCAGATTGAAGCCAATGTTCCACAGGAAGCCGCCCACCCCCACCCGCGGGTGGTAGCGGGGCAGGTAGAGCAGTTGCCCCTCCTGCTGGGGATGGCGCACGCGCAGGTCACCTCCCCGGAGGGCGTAGATTAAACGAAGATTCAGCGATTGCGGAAACTTTTGCACGTAAGAAGAATCAACCGACTGGCCCGCCGCCAGACTCACCTGTAGCAGCAGGGCCAGTCCGAGTCCCAATCGACCACCGGCGCGGATCATTCGGCGCGTTCGTGGCCGACCCGCCCAATGGCCCTTGGTGAAACCCATCTCCTTACGCGCTTCATCAATCGCTGTCGGGTTGGTCATCGGCTAGTTACGGAGTAGGTCCTTGATGCTGTTCGCCCGGGCGATGAGGGCGTTGATGGCTTCGGCGTCGTTGTTTTCCAGGGCTTCTTGCAGCGCCAGTAGTTGGTCAATAAGCCGAGCGTTGGCTTCCATGAGGTGATCGCGGTTCTGCACGAAAATGGGCGTCCACATCTGGGCCGAGTGCAACGCTAAGCGAACGACCGACTTGAGTCCCCCTCCGGCACTGTCGAGCATCTCGGTGTTTTCTTCTTCGGCCAGAATGGTGTTGCTCAGCGCAAACGCCAGCAGGTGCGGCAGGTGCGAGGTGTAGCTGAGCCGACGGTCGTGCTTGGCCGAGCTGGTGTAGGTGATGCGCATGCGAAGCATCTCGAACAGACGCACCGCCCGCTGTAGGGCGTCGGGGTCCGAGCGTTCGCGGTCGCAGATGAGCATGGGCTTATGGAACATTAACTCGTGATTCGCCGCGGTGGGACCCGCTTTCTCACGTCCCGCAATCGGGTGAGCCGCCACGTAGCGTCCGCGCTTCGGATGCTCCCGCACTACGGCGGCAATGGCTGCTTTGGTTGATCCCATGTCCATGAGCACCGCCCGCGGCGGCAGCCCGTCTAAGCAATGATTGATGATTGCCACGATGTGGTCCACCGGAATGGCCAGCACGGTCACGTCGGCCCGCGCCAGCCCCTCTTGCAGGGAAACGATTTGGTCGATGATGCCCAGCTCGAGCGCCGTGGTTGCGTTTTGCGCATTGTTGTCCACTCCCAGCACCACCAGGTCGGCGTCACTGCTTCGGTGCTTGATTCCCAGGGCAAAAGAGCTCCCGATCAGGCCGGTCCCTACGATACACAGTTTCATAAAACCCTCTATTTATTCAAAGCCTACCTACCGATGGGGCGCGTTTGCAACGCGTTACAAGTGCGCCCCAGTGTTCTCTTACTTTGGCTTCCTCCTTCTACTTTAGCGCTTTCACGCCCGGCAGTTCTTTGCCTTCCATATATTCCAGCAGCGCCCCCCCGCCGGTGGACACGTACGACACGTCGTCACCGTAGCCCAGGCTGTTGACCGCCGCGGCCGAGTCGCCCCCGCCGATGAGCGAGAACGCCCCGTTGCGCGTGGCCGCCACCACCGCTTCGGCCACAGTTTTGGTGCCTTCGGCGAAGTTTTCCATCTCAAACACGCCCATCGGGCCGTTCCACAGGATCGTTTTGGCCCGGCTGATCACGTCGGCGAACACCTCGCGGGCTTCCGGACCGATATCCAAACCCATCCAGCCATCCTCGATGGCGTGGTTGTTCGCAATCTTGGTCTGCGCGTTATTGTCAAACTTGTCGGCCACCACCGAGTCAATGGGTAGGTGCAGGTTCACGCCTTTCTCCTTGGCTTTTTTGATCAGCGCGTTGGCCAAATCCAGCTTGTCTTCTTCCACCAGCGAGCTGCCGATCAGGCCGCCCATCGCCTTGAAAAAGGTGTAGCTCATGCCACCCCCAATAATCAGGTCGTCGACCTTGTCCAGCAGGTTCTCAATCACTCCGATCTTGTCCGATATCTTCGCCCCGCCCATAATGGCCACGAAGGGATGTTTGGTATCGGCGAGCAGTTTGTCAGCGTTGGCCAGTTCGTCGCGCATCACGTAACCGCTGGCTTTTTCGTCGAAGTACTGCGCCACCACGGTGGTGGAGGAGTGCGCCCGGTGGGCCGATCCGAACGCGTCGTTCACGTACACGTCGCCCAGCTTCGCCATCTGCTGGGCCAGTGCTTCGTCGCCCTTGGTCTCGCCGGCGTGGAAGCGGGTGTTCTCCAGCAGCAGCACCTCGCCCATCGGCAGTTCACGCGCCTGCTGTTCGGCCTCGGGGCCCACGCAGTCGCTGGCGAAGTGCACGTGCGTGCCGCCCAGCAACTCCGACAGGTGATTGACCAGGTGCTTGAGCGAGTTTTTCTCGTCCGGACCGTCTTTGGGTCGGCCCAGGTGCGACATCAGGATGGCGGCTCCGCCGTCGTTGAGGATTTTCCGGATGGTAGGCACCGCCGCCCGCATGCGGGTATCGTCGGTGATAGCATGGTCGGCGTCGAGGGGCACGTTGAAGTCGACCCGCACCAGGGCCTTCTTACCGGAAAAGTTAATGTCATCGACAGTTTTCATAGCGTTGGGTGGTTAAGCGTGGTTCAAAGGCCGCAAGGTAACCCATTGGTGGGATTTAGCGAAGCATTCCGCCACCGAATGAACTGGTATCCGGCCCTCGTCCGGTATTCATCCTGACCATCCTACAATTATCTCCGGTTTATCCTGATCAGCTTTACTATCCGCCAGAAATTTTGCACTTTGGCGGTATTATTTACGGTATCGCTCCATGAGGTTTATTGTATTCCTGCTGCTGAGCGTTGGGACGCTAATTCATTCTCCGCCGGTGGTTGCTCAGTCCGGTGCGGGTTCCCGTCTGTTCTTTCGTGCGCAAGCTGCTTATCAGAACGACCGCTCCGACAGTGCGGCGCACTACGCCCGCCAGGCCATTGCGGCCGCTGAGCAGCAGCAGCAGTGGAACGAGCACGCCTACGCACTGAGTTGGCTGGGTGACCTCTACCGACGCCAACGGCAGTCTGATTCTGCTTTCTATTACCTGTCTAGAGCGCTGGTTGCCGTGACCAGCAGTCCGGTGCAGGACACCACGCGCGCCCAGGTTTATCATTAGTTGGGAGACTACTACAAGTCCATGCGGCAACCCGCGCAGGCAGTTCAGATGTTTCAGAAAGCGATCGCGATCCGGAAGCGGCTTGACGATCCGGTATCTTTGGCTAAGAACTATAGCGCCCTGGGTGCTATCTACCGCTACACCTACTTTGATTACCTCACCGCGCAGCAGTATTATCAACAAGCCCTGCGTTTGCTGGAAGAAGCCGGAGGAGAAAACCAGACAAGACCTTTTTCGGGTGTTGTACAGCCTGGCCACCACCAACCGCCTCAAAGAAGACAACGAGCAAGCTTTGGCCTACGGTTACCGGGCCGCCGCCTTGGCCAAAACCCTTTCCTCGGCCTACCAAGAGGTGTGCTACACTATGCTTGGCAATATTCTGGATGACCAGCGGAATGACGCACCAGCTATTTACAACTACCAACGAGCGCTGGCGCTGGGTGCCGACCGCCTGGGCAACGATGACCCCGCCCTCATCATTCGGCTCAACAACCTGGCCGCCATTTACATTCAGAATAGACAGCCTATCGCAGGGAATGCAGCTATTGGATCGTGCGCTACGGATCTACCGCGCTTCCAAAATGACAGGACGAAGGCCGACATTGCGAGTACGTACGAGTATCTGGGAGACGCCTACGCCAAAGAAGGAAAGGCCGACTCAGCCTCAGTAGCCTACCACCGAAGTTTAGTTGTCAACCGGAAGGTTCATGGCAGCCACCACCCGAACACAACTGATATTCTGTCTACCCTGGGGAAGTTCTACCAGAAGCGAGCGCGTTACGACTCGGCCCTGCACTACTTTCAACAGGCCTTGCGGGCTACAGTACCTGAATTTCAGCCTGCCGGACTGCTACAAAACCCTGCCGGTGCGCACGATGATGGGCGACCCGTTGAGATTTAAGTTGCTCTACCTCAAGGCCACGGTGCTGATGGCCCAACACCAACAGTCACCAAGCCCCGCCCGGCTTACCGCCGCGCTGGACTGCTTTGCCCGCGCCGACTCCCTGATGGACTCGTGCCGCGTGCTCTACAACCGGGAAGCGGCCAAACTTAGCTTTTCAAGAACCCACCGGCAGGTGTACGAGCAGGCGGTCGTTTGCGCCTACCGTCTGTACCAATCCGACCCGGACGATCGCTACCTGGCTTGGGCATTTCACTTCATGGAAAAGAGTAAGGCGGTGGTGCTCTGGGAAGCACTGGTAGAAAGTCAGGCCAAAAACAGCGTGGGCATTCCCGATAGCCTGCTGGAGCAAGAGCGCGCGATCAAGGTGGAAATGGCCTACGTGAACAACGAACTGGAGGCGGCGGACGGCAGCGGAGCAGATTCTACCGTCACCGAACTACGGGCGCAACACTTTGCCCTGGCCCGTCGGCGAGAGAACCTTAACGGCTATCTGAAGGAAGTTTACCCCAACTACTTCCGCATCAAGTACGGTCAGGACACCTATACTTTGGCGCAAGCGCGTGACTACACCGCCACGGCCAACACCACGCTGGTAGAATATCTGTGGGGCAAAGAGCACGGGTACGCCCTGAGCATTTCGCCGCGGCGGGTGGTTCTGACGCAGGTGCTGCTCACCGACTCGGTGCAACGGGCGTTGGCCACGGTGCTGGCTGCCCTGCAGCAGCCTCCGGGAGTTGTTCAGCGCACCGATGACTTTCAGCGGTATACCCAAGCGGCCTACCTGCTCTACCAGCAATTGCTTCAGCCAGTACTGGAACAACCCGTTGACCGTCGTTCGTTGGGACTCTTCACTAGTTTTCAGGAAGCGCAACAGAAGATTTATCCACCGACGCTGACCATCATTCCGGACGGCCCGCTTTCCTACCTTCCCTTCGAGGCCCTGATCACCCGTCTGCCCGCCTCAGCCCAGCCTGACTATCGGCGGCTGGCCTACGTGGTGGATACGCTGGCGGTGAGTTACGCTCCCTCGTCGCAGGTGCTCACCCAGCGGCCCAACCACGTGCGGAACGCCATGCGCTTCCTGGCCTTTGGTTACTCTGGCTCGAAACAAGAAGCAACCAGTAGTCGCTGGCGAAATCTGCCCGGCACGGCGCAAGAAGTTGCCGCCCTGGGGCAAATGGCCGAAGGGACGTTCTACACCGGGGTGGACGCCACCGAAAGCCAGTTCAAGGCTGAAGTCGAGCACTACGACATGATTCACCTAGCCATGCACGGCCTGGCGGATACGCTACACCCCAGCAACAGTCGCTTGGTGTTTCGCAGCGAACGCGATAGCATTGACGACGGATACTTGTACGCCTACGAACTGTACGATCTACAACTGCAGGCCGACCTGGCGGTGCTCAGTGCGTGCGAGAGCGGAACGGGCAAGTTGCAGCAGGGCGAAGGAGTATATAGTTTAGCCCGGGGGTTCACCTACGCGGGTTGCCCCACGGTGGTGATGAGTCTGTGGAAGGTGGACGATCAGCAGACCTCCGCCCTGATCCCCGCGTTTTATCGGGAATTATACTCGGGCAGTTCGGTAGACCAGGCGTTGCGCGTGGCTAAAGTGCGGTATCGGGAGCAGTGTAGTTCGTTCTACGCCCATCCGGCCTTCTGGTCGGCCTTTGTGATGGGAGGCACCACCGCCCCGGTGATGAACTACCGGGCCACGCACCGCATTGCGGCTGTAATAGCATTGCTTTCGGTTATCTATTTTGGCCTGGGAATTTGGCTTCGCCGGGCCCGGCCAGCGCGCTCCCTTCAAGCCGCTGCGAACAGCGTAAGACACTCATAAAAAGGGGGGCTTACCATGGCCCCCGCTAACTACTACTTCTTGTCACCTTCCGGTGGCGGCTCATCTTTGCCTTTTCCTTCAGGAAAGAAAGCCGGAAACGGTACGGAAACATTGTGTGTGTGAAACATGGTGGATGGGGGTTTAGGTGGATAATGGATTTAAAGTAGGTATTTCTACGGAGAAAGCAACCTATTCCGGCGCTCTTTCTACCGGTTAGTAGGTCGTCCGTCAAAAAGGTAACCGGTTACGCCAAACTTTTTTACTTTTGATAAAACACTCAGACACTACCGAAACCTAATTCATGATCCGCATCGCTCTTCTTCTGGGGATGTTTCCCCTCCTGCTGTCCGCCCAGCCCGTTCCCCTTTCCTACTACTTGCCCGCCACCGACTACGACCCGGCCATCCCCACTCCCGAATCGGTGCTGGGGTTTCAGGTGGGCGAGCAGCACGCCGAACCGGCTCAGATGGCGGCCTACTACCAAGCCCTGGCCGCCGCTTCGCCCCGCGTCACCCTGGAAGAATACGGACGCACCTACGAACACCGACCGCTCTACCTGCTCACCATCACCACCGAAGCCAACCAGCAAAACATCAGACAGTTGCAGGCGCAGCACCTTCGCGCCGCCGACCCGTCAGCAACCGATACCAACGCGGCCCCGGCGGTGGTGTGGCTGGGCTACAGCGTGCACGGCAACGAACCCAGCGGGGCCAACGCCGCCCTGCTGGTGGCCTACTACCTGGCCGCCGCCCCCGCCGCCGACGTGGCTCCGCTGCTCGGGCAAACCATCGTGCTGATGGATCCCTTCATCAACCCCGACGGGCTGAACCGCTTCGCCACCTGGGTGAACACCCACAAAGGCAAGGTGCTCAGCACCGATCCGCAAAACATTGAGCAGAACGAAGCCTGGCCCCGCGGACGCACCAACCACTACTGGTTCGACCTGAACCGCGACTGGCTGCTGCAGCAGCATCCCGAGTCGCGCGGACGGCTGGAGAAGTTTCACGCCTGGAAGCCGCACGTGCTCACCGACCACCACGAGATGGGCACCAACTCCACCTTCTTCTTCATGCCGGGCATCCCCTCGCGCAACCACCCGCTCACGCCCGACCGGGTATTTGAACTCACCCGCGCCCTAGGCACCTACCACGCCGCCGGGCTTGACTCCATCGGTTCGCTGTACTTCACCGAGGAGAGCTACGACGACTTCTACTTCGGCAAGGGCTCCACCTATCCCGACGTGAACGGAGCGGTGGGCATCCTCTTCGAGCAAGCCAGTTCGCGCAGTCACGCGCAGGAGAGTGACCACGGGCTGCTCACCTTTCCGTTCACCATCCGCAACCAGGTGGTGGTGAGTTTCACCACCCTGCGGGGCGCGGCGGCCCTACGTCCGCAACTGTTGCAGTACCAGCGGGAGTTTTATCAAACCGCGGCCGACGAAGCGGCGCAGACCTCCGAGCAGGCCTACGTGTTCGGCAGTGCCGATGACCCGGCGCGCACCTACCATATGGCCGAGGTGCTTCGGCGACATCAGATTAACTTATATCGTCCGCAACAGGCTATTACGGTAGATAATCAGACTTTTTCTCCAGGGGATAGCTACTTGGTGCCCATGCAGCAACCGCAGTACCGACTTATTCAGGCCCTGTTCGAGCAGCGCACCACCTTCACGGATAGCCTGTTCTACGACGTGTCGGCCTGGACGTTTCCGCTGGCCTACAACCTGCCCTTCGCTGCCCTATCGGCCCGGCAGTTTACGCGGGGCGAAGCGGTGGATACGCTCCTCTTTCCCAAGGGTCAACTTATCGGCGGGCAGAGCAATTATGCCTATCTGATCGAGCCGCAGGGCTATTATCTGCACCGGGCCTTATACCGCTTGCTCGATGCCGGGCTGAACGTGAAGGTGGCCACCGAACCCCTGACCGACGCTACCGGGAAGACCTTTGCGGCCGGAACCCTGCTGGTGGCGCTGGGCACGCAGTCGGGCGTGACAACCGACTCGGTGCACGCCTTGATGCGGCGCATTGCCGACCAAGATGCCCTTAGCGTGCACGCCGCTCCTACCGGGCTCACCGGGCAGGGGCTGGACCTGGGTAGTCGCAACTTCAGCCGGGTGCAAAAGCCGGAGGTGGCCCTGCTGGTGGGCGACGGTGTGAGCAGCTACGACGCCGGAGAGGTGTGGCACCTGCTCGACCAGCGCTTCGCTATGCCCCTCACCCTGCTCGACGTGGACCACCTGGACCGAACCGATCTGTCGCGCTACACCACGCTGGTGATGGTGGACGGCAGCTACGGGGCTATTGACAAAAGTGGGCAGGAGAAACTGAAGCGCTGGCTGGCGGCGGGCAACACGCTGGTGGCCCAGCAGGGCGCGGGGAAGTGGTTGTCGGACCACGACTTGGGAGGAGTGAAGTATAAGAAGATAGAAGCCGACTCGGTGCCGCCGCGGCCCTACGCGCTGCGCGATACTTACCGCGGCGCGCAGGTGATCGGCGGGGCCATCTTCGCCACCAAGGTCGACCTGACCCACCCGCTGGCCTACGGCCTGACGCGCGAGCGCCTGCCGGTGTTCCGCAACGAAGACGCGATGATCGAGCGCGGGCGCAACCCCTACGCCTACCCGGTGGTGTATACCGACGACCCGCTGCTGGCCGGTTACATCAGCGACGAAAAAGAGGAAGCCCTGCGCAACACGGCCGCCGTGGCCGTCACCAAGAGCGGCCAGGGCACCATCGTCGTGTTTACCGACAACCCCAACTTTCGCGCCTACTGGTACGGCACCAACAAGCTGTTTATGAACAGCCTGTTCTACGGGCAGATCGTGGAATAAATGCTTACCTTGAGAAGGTCTTTAAACAATAACCATGATACCAACGACCGCACAACGCTTTCGAGCGCTCAGCCTGTTTACCGTGACCATCTTGATCGGTCTACCGAGCATCGGGCAAGAACGCCCCGGCGAAGCTAACTCCCCGGCACCAGAGCGCCCCAACATCGTCATCCTGTTCGCCGACGACATGGGCTACGGCGACCTGGGCAGCTACGGTAATCCCACCATCCGCACTCCGCACCTTGATTCGCTGGCGGCCCAGGGCATGCGGTTCACCTCCTACGAGGCGGCTCCCTGGTGCGTGCCCTCGCGCGTGGAACTGATGACCGGTCGCTACATGGCGCGCGTCGACCTGGGAGGCGGCACCGGGGCGGACGGCACCGGCGGGCTGCCCGATAGTGAGCTGACGTTGGCCGAAGGACTCCGGCAGGCGGGCTACGCCACCGGGATGGCCGGTAAGTGGCACCTGGGCTACAAGCAGAAGGAGTTCCTGCCTACCAACCACGGCTTCGATAGCTGGTTAGGCTTGCCCTACTCCAATGACTACCTGAAGCCCTACGTGCAGACCGACGAGCCGCTGGTCATGTACCGCGACACCACCGTGGCCGAGTACCCGGTGGATCAGGATTCGCTGACCGTCAAGTACACCGCCGAGGCCATCCGGTTTATCCGGGCGCAGGAAGGCAGTGAGCAGCCCTTCTTCTTTTACCTGGCCTACAATATGCCGCACCTCCCCATCCATACCACCAAGGAGTTTTTCGGCACCTCAAAGGCCGGCCTCTATGGCGACGTGATTCAGACCATTGACTGGAGCGTGGGTCAGGTGCGGCAAGTGCTGGAGGAACAAGGGCTGACGGAGAACACCATTGTCTTCTTTGCCTCCGATAACGGTCCCTGGCAGAACGCCCCGCCCCGCATGTTTGAGATTCCAACTACTCCCGAGGGCAGCAACTGGGAGCAACGGGGGGCGGGTAACAAACCCTGGCACGTAGGCTCTGCCGGACCATTGCGCGGCCACAAGGCCACCACCTACGAAGGTGGCACGCGGGTACCGGCGATGATCTGCTGGCCCGGCCACATCGCTCCCCAGCGGGTGTCCGATGCGCTATTGGCCAACCTGGATATGTACCGCACCTTTCTGGAAGTGGGCGGTGGCACGCTGCCGGACCATCCGGTGGATGGGTACAACGCCCTACCCTTCCTGACCGGCCAAACCGACCAATCGCCGCGGCAGCAGTTCGGATACTTTAACAATACGCTCCAGGGTCTGCGCGTGGGCCAGTGGAAACTACGGGAAGTGGACGGCGAAACTCAGCTGTTTGATCTGCAAACCGACCCAAGCGAACGCTACAACCGCGCGGAGACCGAGCCGGAGGTAGTTGAGCAATTGCGGGCCGAGATGCAACGGCTTGCCCAGGAAGTGGGCGCTCGGTTGGCCACTTCTCCGTAAGTACGGGACTGCTGATCTTACGCTGACTAGGTGAGAAATGATGATTAAGGATCAACCCGGACGGAAGCTAGTGCCATAAGCACTAAGTAATTGATCATTCAAGGTAGGGGGGACGCGCCGTGGCCACCGTTGAACGGCGCGTCCCCACAAAAGAAAATAGCCTTGATTTATGCGTTTAAAAATTCGGTGACTTCAGCACTATTTGGAAACCCGCAACACTGCCGTTGTCACAAATCGAAGTAGCGCTCCTGGTAGTAGGTCACCCGGCGGCGGCACTCTTCGGCATCAAATTCTTCTACATCCCAACGCTGCCCTTTCTTGAGCCCCAGCCACTCGCGGGCGTCCTGGTGCTCGGGCGACTTCGGGTCGTTGATCAACTCCACGATGCTGTAGTAGCCCCAGATGCCCCCGCAGTCCTCCGGCGGGCACGCGCCCTTGCCCTTCAGGAACTGCGGGGCCAGGATGCGCTCGTCGGTGACCTTCTCGAGCAGTACGGTGTGCTGCCAACTGTCGCCAAAATCGTATTCGTAGTGCATCTTCTGCTTGGGCGTTTGCAAATGGTCGCGCACCCGCATGCGGCGGGCGTCCTGCATCTCGTCGCCCATCCAGTCGTCTTCCATCGGAATGCCAATGTCGTTGCGAAACTCTCCTGGGTAGCGAAACGAAAACAGATGCGCGTTTTCCCAGCCCATGGCGGCCTGGATCACCGCGTGCAGTTCAACAAAGGTGAAGCTATCGGGAATCAGTAGGCGACGCCAGATGGGGGGTTTGCTGCCGTCGAGAGATACTTTGAGTTGCAGAGACATGGTGTGGTTCTTTGAGACGCTGCGAACAAAACACAAAGCGTCCTAGATTAGGTTGGGTTTCAGGAACGGATAAAGATGCCAGAAATCAAATACAAAGTGAAGTATTTTCCAAAAATTTAGCGCAAATGCCCCAACCATTGTTTTCTGACCCGAATCCGGTTTGCCCGTCCTGCCCAAAATCATCATCTCTCGTGGGTCACCGGTAGGCCGACCGTAATTCATACGACCGTCTCGTATTGATTCCATATTTCTCATCTCACCTCTCTTAGTTTCCCTTTGGCAGCGCGAAGGCCACGTAGCTATCTCCGCGCTGCTGGGTAATCTTTCCTCCGCCCGCGGCGATCACCACGTACTGTCGGCCGCCCACTTTGTAAGTGCAGGGGGTGGCCATGCCCGCGGCGGGCAGGTCGTGTTTCCACAGTTCTTCGCCCGTCTGCTGGTCAAAGGCGCGTATCTGATTATCCTGCGTGGCTCCGATGAAGATCAGCCCCCCGGCCGTCACCACCACCCCGCCGTAGTTTTCGGTGCCGGTTTTCGGAATGCCCCGCCGGGTCAGCTCCGGGAACTCGCCCAGCGGCACCTTCCACAGAATCTCTCCACTGTTGAGGTCGATGGCGTTCAGCGTGCCCCACGGCGGTTTCACTGCCGCATAACCGTCCGAATCGATAAACCGCCGGTAGCCCGTGAAGCCGTAGCGCAGGGGTTTCTCAGCCGGGGTTTCCAAAGACAGCTTCTCGGCCGAACCACCCTCGGCCGTGCCCAGCAGAAAAGCCGTCACCGCCCGCACGTTATCGTCCGACAAGTGAGCAAACGCGGGCATCTCGCCCCGCCCCTGCCGTAGCAACGTCCTGACCGACGGGGCGTTCATCCGGTCGGCCAAGGCCGTAAGGGACGGGGCGTTGCCATGAAAATTGGAGCCCTGCCGCTCGGCCCCGTGGCAGCTCATGCAGTTTGATTGGTAGACAGATTGGCCCATCGCTAGCCAGTCGCCCGCTGCGGCGATTTCGTTCTCCACCATCGTCAGGGTGAAGGGCATTTCGTTGGCATTCACGTAGAGCACGTTGGTGCGGGGATTGTAGCCCGCCCCACTCCATCCGCCGCCGCCGTCCAGCCCCGGAAACAGCACGGTGCCTTCCTCGCTGGGCGGAATGAACTGCCCGCCGGTGCGCAACTGCCGAAAAGCTGCCAGCAGCGAATCTTTATCCTGAGAGTAAGGATTGATGTCGGCTTCGGTGAACTGCTGCCGCGAGAAGGCCAGGGGCAGCGTGGGCAAGGGTTGGGTCGGGGAGGTCTGCTCACCCGCCAGGTCCGACGCCGGATAGGGACGCTCTTCAATCGGAAACAGTGGCTCGCCGGTTTCGCGGTTGAACACGTAGACGTGGCCCGACTTGGTCACCTGCGCCACCGCGTCTACAGACTGGCCGTCGCGCTCCACCGTTACCAGCGTGGGCGGGGCGGGCAGATCGCGATCCCATACATCGTGATGCACCGCCTGGAAGTGCCACAATCGTTCGCCGGTGGCGGCATCCAGGGCCAGCAGGCAGTTGGCAAACAGATTATCGCCCTTACGATTACCCCCGTAGAAGTCGAAGGCGGCCGAGCCCAGGGGCACAAACACAATGCCCCGTTGCTCATCCAGCGTCATGCCGCTCCAGTTGTTGGCTCCGCCAATGGTCTGGTAGGCGGTGGAGTCTTCCCAAGTGTCGTAGCCGTACTCGCCAGGCTGCGGAATGGTATGAAATATCCAGCGTTGCTCCCCCGTACGCACATCGAAGGCCCGGATGTGACCGGGAGCCGAGGGCAAGTCCTCGGCGTTGAGCGACCCCAGAATGATCAGGTCCTGATAGACGGTGCCCGGAGCCAGGTAACGGTACACCAGTTCGGACACGTCGCGGCCCAGGCCCAGGCTCATGTCTGCCCTGCCGGCTTCGCCAAAGGAGGCGATCGGTTGCCCGGTGGTCGCGTCCAGGGCGTAGAGAAAGCGGTCGGCGGTGAACAAGATGCGCGATTCCTCACCGTCGGACCAGTGGGCCAGTCCGCGCAGCACCCCGCTGCGGTCGGTGCCCTCGAAGGGGTTAAACACCCACTGCTCTGCCCGGTGGCGGCGTTGAGGGCGAACACCTTAAGGCCCGGGGCCACGGCAAACAGCGTGCTGTCGATCACCAGGGGGTTGCACTGAATGTAGTTAGAGCCGCCCGTGCCCTGCACCCCGGCGTGGTACTCCCAGGCCACTTCGAGCTGATCCACGTTGCCCAGGTTGATCTGGTCGAGCGAAGCGTAGTGGGTGCGGCCCGGGTCGCCCAGGTAGCTATTCCAGGTGGCGTAGGTTTGGTAAGTTCAGCGGATGGTTCGGTGCGACAGGCAATCAGGAAAACCGCCAGCAGTCCGGCGTAGCGAATGGGGAAGATAGAAAATAACATAAGAAGCTGTCTAGATCATTGTGCCAATGATAGGCGGTAAGGTAACAAATTCGGCGGCAGAAAAAGTTACATTTAGGGTTAGAAACCCGACTTACGTTAAGCACCGGCCCGGAGGCCCGGCGCTAGTTCAGGCAGTTTAGGTTGATGTTTTGTGAGCCTTCTCCCTTCATATTCAAAATTCTTTGCTCGATAATCAATGTTAAAGAATATCGAATCCCGAACTAGAAATGTAGGATGATGAAGTGTAATGCAAAATAGTTGCTTATCGGGCCCAGTCGGGTCGGGGAAACTCCCGCATCGGACTGTAACGAGGATAGGTATCAAACAACTCCGGGTTCGGACCCACGATCCGGGGATCTTCCGTACGCGTGAGTTCCCTCGTTAGTAGAGCATCCAATTGATCTCTAATTCCGGTAAACTCAGGATCGTTGGCCAGGTTGGTGAGGCAGTCCGGGTCTTTGACCACGTCGAAGAGTTCGTGTTCCGGGCGTTTGCCTACGGCCAGCGCAAAGTATCGTTCGTACTGAGGATCGTCGTGGTGCTCCACGATAAACGACTTGGTGGGACAGGCGTCGATGTCGGTGAAGGCCCAGTCGGAGTGGTGCACTCCCTGCTCGTCGATGCCGTACATTGGGTACATCGCGCCGCTGGAGTCGGGTACCAGGCGTTGGGGGGCTCCGGCGGGCCAGCGTTCGGGCTTCAGGTTCCGGATGTATAAGAAGCGCCCCTGCCGCAGGATGCGCTGCGGGTAGCCCGCGTTCTGGTAGCGCGACGATGAGTGCCGCTCGCGTCCGGCCAGCACGTAGTCCTGGCTTTCGTCCACCGTGCCTTCCTGCTCCGATTCCAGCAGCGGGACAATGCTTCTTCCCGAGATCGGCAGCATGCCCTCCGGACTGGTTTCGGTTAGTTCCAGTATAGTGGGGGCCAGGTCGACGAAGCTCACCGGGTCATCGACGGTCCTACCGGCGGGGAACCCGTTGGGGTAACTGATGGCCAGCGGCACGTGCACGCCGTAGTCGTAGCCGTTGGCCTTGGCGCGGGGAAAAGGCATGCCGTTGTCGGCCGTCACGATGATGATGGTGTTGTCCAGTTCGCCAATCTCTTCCAGGTAGTCGATCATGCGCATCAGGTGGAGGTCGAACCACTCAATCTCCACGGCGTAGTCAAGCAGGTCGCCCCGCACGGTGTCCACGTCGGGCAAGAAGGGCGGCACCTCTACGCTCGCCAGCGATTTGCCACGGCGTTTCCAGGAGTCTTTTTCGTAGTCGCGGTGGGGCTCCGAGGCGCCGTACCAGAAGAAGAAGGGCTGATTTTCTTGCCGTTGCTCCACAAACTGCCGGAAGTTGGCGGCGTAGTTTAGGTTGCGAATGCCCGCCGCCCAGCGTTCGTCTTCCGCACTTCCCTCATCGTACTTGACTTCGTTGTAGGCCCGACCGGCCGCGTTTTCGGTCCGCAGCGGTGCTTCACCGTACTTGAACGGGCCCACGCCCTTGCCGGTGTAGCCGGTGTGGTAACCGTTGGCCGCCACCACATCCACAAAGGGTACGTACTTGCTAAGCCACCCGGCGGCGTGCTGCCCGGCCTGTTCGTTCTGCCAGTGGTAGCGCCCCGTGACGATGGAACTGCGCGAAGGCGCACAACCCGGCGACCCGGCGTAGCCGTTGGTGAAGTAGATGCCGCTGCTAGCCACCCGGTCGAAGGCCGGAGTTTGCACCCAGCTTCTTCCGGCAAAGCTGGTGTGCGAAAACGACTGGTCGTCGCTAATGGCAAACAGGATGTTGGGTCGGCGGGGCGGGGCTTCGGTTTGTTGGGGGGATTGGCAGCCGAAATATAAAAAAATTCCGGCCAGCAGCAGGGCAATCCGATAACATCCTTTGCCGCTCATAGGGATAAATCCTGCTTCTCGCCCGTTTCGGTGGCCCGGTAGATGGCGTCCATGATCTTGAGGTCTTTCACTCCTTCCTCGCCGTCTACCGGTACGGGAGCCTCTTTGCCTTCCAGAATGATTCCGGCCATAGCGTCCATCTGCACCGTCTGGTGGGTCTTGTGCGGTTGAGTGAGTTCCCCTTTGTGCGTACGTCCCTGAATCGGGCCGTAGCCCGTGGCCGGGTGCAGTTCGGCAAAGCCGTCGGTGCCGTTCAGGAAGAAGCGGTCCAGGTGGCTCATGGCGTAGGTGGATAAACAGGAGGCCACCGCTCCGCCCGGAAAGCCCAACTGAAACTGAATGGTTTCATCCACCCCTTTCGGAAATTTCTCGGGGTTGTTCTTGGTCTCCTGGGCGGTTACCCACACCGGTTCTTCGCCCACCATGTAGCGGGCGCCGTTCACCGAGTAGATACCGATGTCCATCAGCGCTCCGCCTCCGGCCAGTTTCTTGTCCAGCCGCCACTGGTCGGGATCACCGATGCGAAAACCGGTCAGTCCCTGAAAAAATAGTACCTTCCCGAAGTCACCGGCTTCGCGCATTCCGATGATCGCCAGGGTCTTGGGCTCGAAGTGCAGACGATAGCCCACCAGTAATTTCACGTTGGCTTTTTTGCAGGCATCCACCATCTCCTGCCCCTCCTGGGCGTTCACCGCCATGGGTTTTTCACAAATGGCGTGCTTGCCCGCCTTCGCCACGCGGATCACCTGGTCGTGGTGCAGACCGTTGGGAGTGATCACGTAGATGGCGTCGATGTCCGGGTTGTCTTTCACCCGGTCGAAGTTTTCGTAGTTGTAGCAGTTCTTTTCAGGAATATTGTACTTGGTTTGCCAGTCTTTGATCTTGGAGGGTGTGCCGCTGATCACGCCGACCAGCTCGGCTCGCTCGCAATCCTGCATGGCTTCGGCCACTCGGGTGCCGTAGCTACCCAGTCCCATGATCGCTACCCGCAGCTTGGGTCCGGCGTAGGGCGGCTGATGCATAATTTGACCACGAAAGGCTTGCTCGGTGGGCAGCAGGGGCCAGACCGCCGCCGAAGCGGTGAGGGTTTGTAAAAAATCACGACGAGAGCGCATAAGGCTTAGGTTTAGGGGAATGATAACTTTCGGCAAAGTATTCACAAAACGAGTGAAGCACAAATCTACCTGGACTTTCAAATCAATACTTTACTGAGTATCTTTCGGTATGCTATCAACTCCTTCCCCTTTTGTTTTTGATCTAAGCTTGCTCACCGAAGCGGAAGCCGCCGCGCTGGACCAACGGGGGTACGTGTCGTTGGGGTGCTTGCTCTCGCCTGCCCAGGTGGACGCTACTCAGTCGCGCTTGCAAGCACTGCTGGATGAGGAAGGGGAACGCGCCGGGGCGGAGTTGCACGATTCGCCGCATATCCGGCATCCGAAGGAGGAGGGGGCCGACCGACTGGCCGACCTGGTTAACAAAGACCCACTGTTCGACGTGTTTTACACCCATCCCCGGGTGCTGGCCGGAGTGGCGCACGTGCTGGGCACCGACCTCAAACTGTCGTCGCTCAACTACCGGGCAGCTAAACCCGGACACGGACAACAGAAGCTCCACGCCGACTGGCACGAAGCGGTGTCTCCCGGTGCCTATCAGGTGTGCAACACCGTTTGGCTACTGGACGATTTCACGGCGCAGAACGGGGCCACCCGCCTGGTACCGGGCACCCACCGCTCGGGTGTGCTGCCGCAGGAAAAACTTGCCGACCCCTTTGCTTCTCATCCTGACGAAGTGCTGCTGGAAGCCCCGGCGGGCACGGTGGTGGTGTTCAATTCGCACCTCTGGCACGGGGGCACCGTAAACTGCACCGAGCATCCTCGGCGGGCGGTGCATAGCTACTTCTGCCGCCGCCACCAGCCCCAGCAGCTCGATCAGCAGCGCTACTTCCGAGCGGCGACCCGGGAGCGATTGAGTGATGAAACCCGTTGGTTGCTGGACGTGGAGTGATTTTGTTGGTTAGATACTGGTTATTGGATGCACCTGACACTTGATTGAATGATATTTACAAAAAAAGGCAACCTTGTGGTAAGGTTGCCTGTCTGATTTTTTACTGTTATTTACATCATACTTGCGAACGGTATCTTCGGGTGTAAAATCCGTTGCGCATCGGGCTGGTTCGCTCTTCGCCGTGCGCCGGGTTGTTCAAATCAGTAACGCTCAGTTGCTTGGCAACTGACTTGTCTTGTTGCTTTACATCGCGTTCTGCAATCATTCTTGATGTGCTCATTACTTTTCCTTTTTGTGTTTGTTAAAACTTGTATTGCTTACTACTATAGCTTACGGATGCTGATAACGAATGTTGCCATTTTTTTAACAAAAAATGTATTTTTCAATGATAATCGCAAGCATTCTTTATCTCAGCATTCGTTATTTCAATAACTGCTTGTAAAGTGCCAATAACAGTCGCTTTAGTGATTCCTTGCTATTAGCATTTCAATGGAAGTTATAACTATTGTAAATTTCGTAATTCATGCTCCTCACCCGTGATCAGTTGCTGTTCTACTTTGGAAAGTCTCCGGAGTCTTGATCTCACAAAAAATCATCCGCGCAGCCGCCGCCAGCATCCACTTAACCCAACCCCGCTTCGTCCAGGTATTTTTGCAATGCCGTCACATCCTTGCGCATCACCGCGATGGTTTTTTCGGTGCGTTCGGCTACGTCCATCTCTTCTTTTTCACCGGGCAGTTCGTACTCGAAGTGCACTGAAATAGGACAGCGAACGTCGTATTTTTTGAGCAGCGAAAAGAACTTAGGGAAATCAACCATCCCTTCGCCCAGCGGCACGTTGACGATCTTCCATTGATCACCGACTTTTTCCCAGCGAAAGTCTTTGATAACCAGCGAATTGATGCGCGGATGAATCAAATCCAGTCCCAGGGGCCAGGCTTGTCCGCCCTCCGCGGTGGCGTGACGAATATCGTACTGACTACCCAGATGCGGACTGTTGATTTCATTAAGTAGCGTGGCAATATCCCACACCGGCGCACCCACGTAATGTTCTCCCGAGTGGTTCTGGTAGCCCCCGATCATGTTCGTTTTTCGGTTGAGTTCGGCCAGGGCGGTGAGTTGCTTTCGGTAGCCCTTCAGTGAGGCGGGCAGGTTAATATTCTCTTGGTCGTAGCGCAGCCAGTTGGTGCGGTAGTGGGTGATGCCCTGCTGGTGCGCGGTTTCCAGCACGGTGGCCGCCGTGGCCGCCGCGGGGTCCATAATGGCGGTGGTCATCAGGAGGGCCTGCAAGCCTGCTTGTTTAAGGGCGGCAACGGCGCGGGGCAGGTCGGTGGTCACGTTTTCGGGCAGCACGTGCCCCTTGGGGCGCACCGCCAGATCCACACCATCGAAGCCAATCTCAGCGGCGGCGCGGGCGGTGGCTTCGTAGTCTAAAAACTGCAGATGCTTGGAAAAAACGTGCAGCGACACTGCCTTTTCGGCGACCCGGGATGGCCGATTGGCAAAGGTTGGTTGGGGAAGTGCAACTCCGCCAGCGGCCAGAGCCCCCAGGAAGTTGCGCCGCGACCAGGAATTTTGGTGCTGAAAGCTCATACGGTTGTTGTGGTTTGGAGATGAATGTAACAAACAGATGCCGCAATAAGATAGGTATTTCTGCCGGACAACAAAACCTATGGCGACACGGTATTACACCTCCAGCAGAACACTCTGTTATAAGAGTTGCCGTGCGGTAATCAGGAATACGCGCAATGAGCCGATACGTCGGCACGTTGTCTCTTCGGTAGTTCCCTCGCAATGCGGGGGCTTCAGTAACCAAGGCGAACTGCTTTGCTTGGACTGTACAAACTTCAGAACAACAATTTATCGCTACCTTGCCTCCAATATTTTACCCCAATCATCTGCCTCTTATGCGGCGAATTTTACGTAGTCTCCTGGGTCTTTTGCTCACCGTCGGCGGAGCGCTTCCCGGACGGGGGCAAGTGCCGCTCGATTCCACAGTATTTTTGACCGACAGCGCTACCATCGTGCAGGTTGACCGGATATTTATCATCGGCAACCGAAAGACGAAAGGCCGCATCATCCGGCGAGAGATGAGCGCCCAGCCGCAGACCGCCTACGCGTGGGGCGACCTCCAAACCATCCTGAAAAACGATCAGCAACGGATTGTCAACACCCGCCTGTTTCTTCGGGTAGACGTGCGGCCGGTGTTCGTGAGCGAGCGCACCCTGGATCTGATCGTGAGCGTCGACGAACGCTGGTACACCATTCCGTCGCCCTACGTGAAGTTTGCCGACCGGAACATCAACGATTGGCTCACCAACTTTGGGTTGGACTTCGGGCGCTTGGAATACGGATTGAAGGTAACCAAATATAACTTCCGGGGGCTGAACGAACGCCTGCAGGTGGATGCGCAGTTCGGCTTCACCCGAAGACTGGGCATCAGTTACTCCCGCCCTTATCTGGATCGGGCGCAGAAGAATGGTTTGGCCCTTAACTTTGCCTATGCCGAAACCAACAATATTATCTATCAGACCGAAGGGCACCGCCCGCTCTCTACCGACTCGCTGCGCCGTTCGTTGGAAACCCTAAGCGGGGGCGTGGGCTGGCGCCACCGGGGGTCCTACTACAGCACCCACGCGGTGGACGTTAACTACTTCCGCAACCGCATCAGGGATACGATCACCGAAATCAATCCGCGCTACTTTCTGGACAGACGGCTCGAGCAGCAGTATCTACAGTTGGGGTATCGGTTTTTTCACGACAAGCGCGATTTTGTGGCCTATCCGCAACGGGGTTACGTAGTTGACGTGCGCACTCAGAAACTCGGTTTAGGAGTGTTCGACGACATTAACCTGTGGCGCCTTACGGTGCTGTTCAACCAATACGTTCCGCTCAGTTCCCGCTGGTCGGCGGCCGCCACCCTAAACGCGTACGCCAGTGGTCCCCGGCGGCAGCCCTACGCTAACTTCTTGGGACTGGGCTTCCAGAACCTGTGGTTGCGGGGCTACGAGACCTACACCATTCAGGGCCAGCACTTTGGGCTTCAGCAGAACGACCTGCGCTGGCAAGCCTTCAACACCGTGTTCAACCTGGACCGCATTATCCCCTTCGATCAATTCAACAAAATTCCGATGGCGCTGTATCTCAAGGCGTTCTACGATCACGGGGGGGTGAGCAATTCGGTGGCTTATCCGCTGGAGCAGCGCCTCAACAACCGCTACCTCTACAGCGCGGGCGTGGGGCTAGACGTGGTGTCGTTTTATGACTTCGTGTTTCGGATTGGCTACCCGCTGCTGGTGCCTTCGGGAGTGGACCGGCAGTACTTTCTGAGCTTCCGCGCTTCCTTTTAAGTGGTCATTGCTGCGTTGATTTGGGGTAATCGTACCATAAGAACCTCCCCTTACTGCTCCGACCTACCTCAGCCCATCGCGCGGCCGAAAATTCTATTGCCACTACTCCGGACGTCACCACGTTGTCGATGTAGTGAGCAGCAAGGCGATTTGCCAAATCGGTCAGCTCCGGGTTGTGGCCAACCAGCATCAGCACCGCAACCTGATCGTCTACTGCTTGCAGGAGGGCAATCAGACCATCGACCGATGCTTCGTACACCTCCGGAGAATACGCAACCGCGGAAGCCGGGTACGCAACGGCCTTCGCAATCGCCCGGGCAATCTTTTGGGCGCGCTTCGCCGGACTGCTAATGATCAGGTCGGGCAGGATACTTCGCTGTTGCAACCGTTTCCCCATCATCGGCGCGTCGCGCTTGCCGCGGCGATTGAGCGGACGGTCAAAATCGTCAAGATCGGGAAATTTCCAGCTCGATTTGGCGTGGCGAACCAAGTATAAAGTTTTCATAACAAATGATCGTCGGTTGGGGAACTTGCGTTTCCGGTGGCAAGTTGCGTCATTACCGAAAGAAGTCAAAGACGATTGCTGACCGCTCGCTAAAAAATTATCCGGACCGCCCTGCCCATGACCGAGATCACGCTAACCACCCCCGCGCTGTTGTTTCCCGCGATCTCCTTGCTATTGTTGGCCTATACCAACCGCTTTCTGACGCTGGCCGGGCTCATCCGCCGCCTGCACGCCGATTATCGGGATCAGCCGAGTGGCGCGGTGCTGGGGCAGATCAAGAACTTGCGGACGCGCGTCGGGCTGATCAAAAATATGCTGGAAACGCTGGAGAATCAGTGGAAATCAACCGAGCGCGGCGATCGGACGGAAGAAGATCGGCCCACGCGCTCAATGGCGAAACAACAATGAGAAGTGCGCTGCCGGTGGAGCTGCCGGAAAAATATTATCTAGATTATTTTGAGTCGCTGCTGGGCTTTGTGGAGGAAAAGTGCGGCGCGCTGCTCAATCGGCGGGAGAAAACTTTCTACCGCAAGTTTCGGCAATTGTCCGAACCGGCCCGCTGCCTGTTTGTGCGGCTCACCAACCGCCGGGGCGCTTACTTTCGGACCAGCAAGCTTCAGTACGTGGAAGTGCCGGATTTGGAAGCCACGTTGGATGAACTGGTTACCCAAAAATTCTTTTCCGCCCTGGCCCCGCGGCACGCGCCCGACCTGAGCGAGATTCTGTGCACTTTTCCCAAGCCCGATCTGCTGGCTTTCTTCAAACCCCTGGATGCCGACTGGACCAAAAGTGCTCGCGCGTTGAAAAAACCCGATTTGGTGGAGCAGGCGGCGAGTCACTTCGATAGCAAGCAACTCATTCGGGCCATTCGGGCGCACGAACGGGTGGTGCGGGTCAATTTTGAGCGGGAACTGGAGATGCTTCGGTTTCTGTACTTCGGTGACATCCACGGCGACATGACGCAGTTTGTGGTGCGCGACCTGGGGCTGATCAAAACCGAAACCTACGACGAAGAGAAGTTGCAGGCCTACTTCAAAACGCGCCGCGAAGCCGAAGACAAGTTGCTGATCTCCAAAACCTACCACGCCTTCAAGGTGTTGCGCGACGAAGAACTGGCTCCGGCCGAGGCCATCTACGCCTGGTTTGCGGAACAGAATCTGCTGCGTACCCAGTTTTGCGAATTGGCCTGGCCCTTGTTCGACAAGCTTTCGCTTCGTTTGGGGAAGTTGCTGGAGCAACAGAAACATCCGAAGTTTGCTTTGCAGGTGTATCAGCAAACCCATCTGGCCCCGGCCCGCGAGCGCTGCGTGCGCCTGATGCATAAGCTAGGCCTCAAAGAGGAAGCGCTTTGCCTGTGCGATAGTATTCTGGCGGCTCCCCAAAACGCTGAAGAACGCTACTTCGCGCAGGACTTCCAGGATCGTATCCACCGGAAAAAGCGCACCAAGCGCGCCACCGACTTTCTGAGAAGTAGCGACGCCATCACGCTGGATAGCGATGTTCGTCACTACGTGGAGGGCGGCGTGCTGGAGTATTTCTTTGACCTGGGCTACGAGGGCACACACACCGAAAACTACCTGTGGCGCAGCTTCTTCGGGCTGTTGTTCTGGGACATTATCTTTGACCAGGACTGTGAAGCCCTGCACCATCCGATGCAGATCACCCCGACCGACTTTTATACTCCGGCCTTTTTGCGTAAGCGGAAGCCGCAGTTGCTGGCCCGGCTCAAGGTGTTGCAGCACGCCGACCGTTTTTATAATATTATTCAGCACCACTACGAAACTAAGGTGGGCATCAGCAACCCGCTGGTGGGCTGGCACGACAGCATCCTGCCGCTGGTGGCCCAGTGCTACGACCGCCTCACGCCCGAACAGATCAGCAACGTTCTGCTGGAAATGGCCAAAGACCTGCGGGAGAACACCCGGGGCTTCCCCGATCTGTTCGTCTGGAACGAAGGTTCTTACCGCTTCATCGAGGTCAAGTCGCCCAACGATCAGTTGTCGGCCCAGCAGTTGCACTGGCTGCACTTCTTCCAACGGCAGGGCGTGGTGGCCGAGGTGATCCGGGTGAAGTGGAGGTAAAAAATCGCAATCTTTGGTGCACCTGCCGAGAAACGCTTATCTTCGGCGCTTTATTAGTATGCACCCTTCTAGACATCTATCCTATGAAAGCTTTCGAACCCGGCGTCCTCTACGGCGATACCCTGCTTGACTTCTTCCAGTACGCCAAAGAAAAAGAATTTGCCCTGCCCGCCGTCAACGTCACCGGCACCAATACCATCAACGCCGTGCTCGAAACCGCCCGTGAGGTGAAGTCGGCCGTGATGGTTCAATTGTCTAATTCCGGCGCGGCCTTTTACGCCGGCAAGGGCTTAAGCAACGACACTCAGCAGGCTTCTGTGGCCGGAGCCATTTCCGGCGCGCTGCACGTGCACGAAATGGCGCAGCACTACGGCGTGCCCGTGATCCTGCACACTGATCACGCGGCCAAAAAGTTACTGCCCTGGATCGACGGACTGCTCGATGCCGGTGAAAAGTACTACGAACAGCACGGCTACCCGCTGTTCAGTTCGCACATGCTCGACCTGTCGGAAGAGCACCTGGACGAAAACCTGGAAACCAGCAAGCGCTACTTCGAACGGATGACCAAGCTGGATATGGCGCTAGAGATCGAACTGGGAGTGACCGGCGGCGAAGAAGATGGCGTAGACAATTCCGACGTGGACGTTTCAAAACTGTATACCCAACCCGAAGAGGTGGCCCAAGCCTACGAAACCCTCAAGGAGGTGAGCGATCGCTTCACGATCGCGGCGGCCTTCGGCAACGTGCACGGAGTGTATAAGCCCGGCAACGTGAAGCTCACTCCCACCATTCTGCGCGATTCGCAAGAACACATTAAGCAGAAGCACGGCACCGACGCTAAACCGGTGAACTTTGTCTTTCACGGAGGGTCAGGCTCCACTCCCGAAGAGATTCGCGAGGCCATCGGCTACGGAGTGGTGAAGATGAACATCGACACCGACATGCAGTGGGCCTTCTGGGACGGCATCCGGCAGTATTATCAGAGCAACGAAGGCTATCTGCAAAGCCAGATTGGCAACCCCGACGGCGACGATCAGCCCAACAAAAAGAAGTACGATCCGCGGGTGTGGCTGCGCGAGGGCGAGAAAAGTATGGTCAAACGCCTGACGCAGGCTTTCGAGAACCTGAACGCGGTGGGAAGCAACGGATAGCACCAGCGCTGGCAGTGGGCTTTTTGGTGAGCGGGCAATTGAGCAGTAGCCCGATGACTGCTACCGCTTAAGATCAATATCGTCTTAATTTTCCGGAGCGAAGGATTTGTGCAGGGAATGATGTATTTTGATCCCTCGATGGATCAGCTCAACATCGTTTTCGACACCGAGATGGCCCCGCCCCACGAACGTTTCGGGCTGGTGTGGGAAGAAGATACGCAGCCCGAACCGGTCATCACCATGGCCAACCGATTGTTTTCCTCCCTAAAACCCCTTAGCGAACTGGACATACCCGGAGAATCGGGCTCCCCTACGCATTACATCATCGAGGGCGATAACTACCACGCGCTCACCACGCTCAACATGACGCATCAGGGGCGCGTCGATGCGATCTACATCGATCCCCCTTATAACACTGAGCAAACTGGGCTGCGCTACACCGACCGTACCGGAGGGAAAACGCCCACCCAAAAGCACAGTCGCTGGTTAAGCTTTATGTATCACCGCCTGCGGCTGGCCAAAGACCTACTCACCGACGATGGGGTGCTCTTTATCTCGATCGATGACCGGGAGATGGCGCACCTCAAACTGTTGTGCGACGGAATCTTCAGTGCGAAGAACTTCATCGGCAACTTTGTGTGGGTGAATCGCACCACTCCCAACGATGCGGCCAACCGCTTCGCCACCGACCACGAATACGTTTTAGTCTACGCGCGCCACCGCCAGCACTTTCGTTTGAAGGGCGTACCCAAAGATTTGGTCAAGTACGTGAACCGCGACGACGACCCCCGGGGACCCTGGATGCCCGATAATCCGTCGGCGGCTTCGGGCACGGAAAAGGACCGGTTTCCCATCAAGAATCCGCATACCGAGGAAGTGTACTATCCTCCGGCGGGACGCTACTGGGCTTTCGCACAGCGACGCGTAAAAGAGTGGGTGGATTCGGGCAAACTAGTGTTTCCTAAGGAGCCGGGTAAGAAGTTCTTGCTGAAAAAGTACCGGACGGAGCTGAAAAGCGATACCAAACCCGCTTCGTCGCTCATCCAGGGGATACTCACCGCCCAGGGCACCAAAGAACTAAAGCAACTCTTTGGGTCAGGTAGTCCCATCAAATACCCCAAACCGGTTGCTTTGGTAAAGTATCTGCTGGGACTGCTGGACAAAAAGAACGGAATCTTTCTAGATTTTTTCGCCGGTTCGGGCACACTGGGTCAGGCGGTTCTTGAGCTAAATCGCGAAGATGGTGGCCAGCGGAATTTTATCGTGTGCAACAACAACGAAAACGACATCTGCCGCAAGGTGCTCTACCCGCGTATTCAAAAGCTACTGGAAGGATACACTGTTACCGCGACCAAAAAAGATATTCTCTATCAGAAAAAGATGTCTCTGAATGATCTGACCCAAGGTTCGGACATTCTAGCGCAGTTGTCTGATTTGTCAGAACAGCATCAGCAGGACTACGACGAAATTCGTAAATCCTTAAAAAACAATACGGTGACTTTGGAGGGCCTGAAGAAGGGACCGGTGAAGGTGAAGGGATGCTCGGACACGCTGCGATACTATCAAGCCTTGTTTCTACCGCCCCAGGACTTGCGGATTCGGCAAGCATGCGCGGATTTGGTGGCTTTCATGGAAGGCGCTTTTGTGCCCTTACAAGTACATTTAAACTATCAGGCACACCGTAGCGATACTGCACTGGTGATTATCTGCTTCGAGGGAAGATACGGTTTCGAGGCCATTGGGCGACATATCGAGCAAGCTACGTTACCCGTGAAGGTTTACGTGTTTCACGCGGAAGATTATCACACGGCCCGAGAGAAATTTGGGCAGGCATTAGTAGCTTATGTGCCCCCCAAAATGAAGCAGCTATTTACAGCGTAGACTATTGACTACCCCATGAATAGCTGCAAAATACCCGTCACCAGCGACTGTTTAGGCACCCAGCAATTCGGCGCGGTCGTCGGTTTTTTTCAGGTCGGCCAGCGTTAGCTTGATATTTTCTCGCTGTCCGATCAGCAGGTTGCGCGTAGAAACCTCAAAGTCGTTGCCATCGAGCGTTTTCTCGTAGAGCGCCAACCGGTCTATTTCCAGCCTCAAGCAACCTTCTAAGGTTTGCTCAATTGTGTTAAGGACCAGCAAAAGATCAGGACTGGAGAATGCCTCCTGAATAGACTGGGCCGAAGTGGACTGTGTCGGCTCACCGCCCAGAAAGCGCGTTTCTTCCCGAATAGATTTCTTAAAGTTATCGCGTTGGCTGCTTAGACTCATGAAAAGTCCCTTCAGTGCAGGGTCGTCCACCTGTTCGGCGGCCCGTTGATAACCACGCTTGGCATCACAACTCTCTTCTAACAAGGTATTTAACAGCTCGATTACGTCTTCTTGAGTATCCATTGTGTTGTTGCTTAGTAATATTTTTAAGTAAGTGCTTGTCAATTGCACAAAGTGCATGAAAATATAGTGCTAGTTTTTATGATATTTCTAAATAAACGAAAATAAAAGTAAGTTAGTTGACTTAGAATTGATTAAAAGATCATTTGTAGGTTTAGTGATCTTTTCGAATGATTTGGCTAAAAATTCTGGAATGAATACCGCTTACCACACAACACCTCATTAAAATTCTGTCTATATCGTAAAAATACAAACTATAATCTGTTTTAAAACTTTAGAACTAATTTTATTTTAAAAAAATATATTTTAGCAAAATATAGTAAACCGTAGTATTTGTCATAGGTGAAGAATTAAACGTCCAATTTGCCCCCGGCACAAGGCACGGGTGTAGAATAATTTCCTCTATCCGTTATTTTCTGTAGTCATAGTGCCTCATTCACACTGCTGGTTAGTCAGACTAACTCGCTAAAGCGTCACCTTTGCGATCTTACCAATTTGTTATACCCACATAGAATCACCCACGTACCTAAAATCATCATCTTCCCGCTTTTCTAGACAATAAGGGCCTCACTTTTGACCAACGATAAACGTACGCAGTATTCCCTATAAAGCATGGGTCACCTATGATATTCACTCGTTTTTTAGAAGCAGGAGTCTCCGTTAGTCAATCGGCTTACTTACAGAAGAAGATACGAAACGCTAACGGTGCCGCCCTTTTTGCTGCTCCAATCGCTATCCTTCCCTTTATTATCATCAGTTGGGTTTATCTGCCTTCGCTTGCGTTCATTCCCCTCACGGGCCTATTTATTACCCTCGGCACTATCGGAATAAATGCCACGGGTGCCACAAAGGCCGGCAGAATAGTAATGGCTTTGTCTTTGCCCGCCCTGAGCGCACTGTTTCACGTGGGGCTAGTTTCAGCTGATGCCCCGCTGCTAGCCAGCGTTATGGTGGTACAGATCAGCTTTTCGGTCATTGTCTTTTTGGTTTTTGATTTGCGGGAAAAGACACTTCTGTTTTCAGTTGCCGGTTTGGTGCTGCTCTCTATTTTGCTGGTTCATTATGCGAAAGGCTGGTGGGATCCTGCGGTAGATGCGACTGTTTTCCAGGGCACGCTAGCAATGATTACCACAATGAGCGGGGCACTGTTCCTTTTTGCCGCCGTGTTTGTTCTAGTCTATCAAAACCAGCAGTCAGAGGATAAAAGCAAGCAATTTTTGGCGGAAGCAGAAAGCAATCATCAGAAGATGGTGCAAACTGAGCAGGAGCTAAAAGCCAATTTGCAGCAGCTCAGAGCAACCCAGCAGGAAGAACTGCAACGACAGTGGGTTTCAGAAGGACTCACCAGGATGAACAACTTGCTGCGCGACCACACCGACCGCCAGACGATGTGCGACCGGGTCCTTTCTGAAATCGTTCATTCTGTGAAAGCCAACCAGGGAGGGCTCTTTCTAGCAGACCAAGAAAACGGGCAAACGATTCTCACCCTTCAGTCCTGCTACGCCTACGAACGAAAGAAGTATCTGAACAAAAGAATACCCGTAGGTGAAGGCCTGTTAGGCCAGGTTTACCTGGAACGGGATCATATCTACCTGACTAACCTTCCTGAAAACTACGTGAACATTACCTCAGGCTTAGGGAAAACGCTGCCGCGTTCTTTGCTTATCATGCCCCTCATCGTCAATGAAGAAGTGGAAGGAGTGCTGGAGATTGCTTCCTTTCAGCCCCTGGATCCGCACCAGATTGGGTTCATCCGAACCGTGAGCGAAAGCATTGCGGCAACGGTGCGTAGCACACGTATCAATGAGCAAACCAAAATTTTGCTAGAGGCATCGCAGCAGCAGTCCGAAGAGGTGCGCGCCCAAGAAGAAGAATTGCGGCAAAACATGGAAGAGATGCAAGCCACGCAGGAGCAGTCGGATCGCTTCCGGACTGAGTTAGAAGAAAGCCAGCGGCTGCTGCAGGAAAAGCTTATGGAGCTGGAAACCGCGCAGCAGCAAACCGAAGAAGTGCGTCAGATAGAAAGGCAACGCGCTCAGGAGCAAATTGAATCCCGCACCGCCATGATGAAAAAAGTGACGGAAAAATTCAAGCAAACCGAGCAACAACTGCAAGAGGAGATACAACGATTAACAACTCAAAACAGCTAAACCGGTCCCTTTACTCAATTATTTTGTAACGCTAAATTAATACCAATGGAAACAACAGCAATTTCAGTTAAGAACGCGCTAGGCGAAGAATTCATCGAACATTCAGCACGAAGAAGCCTACCAGGGGTTATACGCCTGCTGGCGGGGCGAAGTGACGGTGGAAGATGTGAAACAAGGAGCCGAAAAGGTGCTGGAGCAAGTGCAAGCGCACGGTTGCATCAATTTGCTAAATGATAACCGTGATCTCACCGGCTCGTGGGACGGGGCCAACGAGTGGATCGAAAAAGATTGGATGCCGCGGGTGGTAGGGGCAGGCTTGCAGAAATTCGCGCACATGGTGTCGGCCGACATCTTTGCGGCCATGTCGGTAGAAGAAATGGCAACGCGGGTAAGTGGTTTTGAAATGCGTATCTTTGAAGATGAGCAAGAAGCCAGAGCCTGGTTGCAGTCGTAACCGGTCAATCATCTGCCCATGAACCATTACCAGACCCACCTCACGGTGGGTCTTTTTTTGGCTTTCCGGCCTAAACCGCTTGTTCTACTTTTTGCCAACCCAAAAATTTACCGGGCAATACCCTGACGCGGCATAACGTTTTTGGGAAGCATAGTTCGCAATCACCCAATTTTTAGTACATTAGGTGATTCGTAGACGTTATACTTCTAACAAAAACAACCAGTAATGAAGAACAGCCTAACTAGCAAGAAAGGGGCATCGTTGCCCCGCCGTGACTTTTTGAAGGGAGCCAGCCTGTCGGCCGCTTCCTTTATGATTGTGCCCCGCCACGTGCTGGGCGGCGTAGGATTTCAGGCTCCCAGCGATACCGTGAACGTGGCCGCCATCGGGGCCGGAGGGATGGGCTCGGCCAATATGAGCCACCTCACCAGCCAAAATATCGTTGCCCTGGCTGACGTTGACTACGGTCGCGTTAAGGAGTCGGTGAGCCGAGACGACCGGGCAGATTTGCGTGCCGCTTACGAAAAAGCCAAGTGGTATAAGGATTTCCGCAAGATGCTCGAACGAGCAGAAGGACATTGACGCGGTCGTAATCGCCACTCCCGATCACGTGCACGCCGCCGCGGCCACCGCCGCCATGCGAATGGGCAAGCACGTCTACGTGCAAAAGCCCCTTACCTACACCGTGCATGAAGCGCGCGTGCTGCGCAAAACCGCCCAGGAAACCGGCGTAGTAACCCAAATGGGCAACCAGGGCCACTCCAGCGACGATGCACGTCGCATCAACGAGTGGATTCGCGCCGGAGCTATCGGCCCGGTGAAGGACGTGCACGTGTGGACCAACCGGCCCATCTGGCCGCAGGGCATTCCTCGTCCGCAGGATACCGCCACCGCCTCGGTGGAACAGGAAAAGTGGAACGGCGGCGGAGTGCGCGACCGTCTGACCAGTGCGCTCAGCGGCAGTTTCTCGGTGCCCGAAGACCTGGACTGGGATTTGTTCTTAGGACCCGCCCCGCAACGCGACTATCACCCGATCTACCATCCCTTCAACTGGCGGGGTTGGGTCGACTGGGGCGTGGGTGCCCTGGGCGACATGGGAGCGCACTTGGTAGATCATCCTTACTGGGCTCTGGAGCTCGAGTACCCCGAGACCGTGCAGGCCGCCTCCACTCCCTGGGGAGGTACTGAGGATGACCTGGCAACTTATCCGCTATCAACTACCGTACACTACGGCTTCGCCGCCCGCGGAGAGAAACCCCCGGTAACGATGCACTGGTACGACGGTGGCCTGATGCCCGCCCGTCCCGACGTGATGCCCGACGAGGTGGAACTTGACCGCACGGGGGGTGTGATCTTCGTCGGCGAGAAAGGCATCCTGACGCACAAGACCTACGGTGCCGATCCGCAGATGTATCCGCAGAACCTGATGGAAGAGTACAAAGGTACTCCCGAAACCTTTAAGCGCATCGAGGGCGGACGCGATGCCCACGAGATGAACTGGATTCGCGCCATCAAGGGCGAAGAAGAGATTTCTTGTCCGTTTGAGTATGCCGCGCCGCTCAACGAAACCATGCTGCTGGGGGTGGTAGCGCTGCACGCCCCCGGCGAAACGCTGCGCTACGATAGCAAGAACATGAAGTTCACCAACAACAACGACGTGAATCAGCACCTGAAGCGCGAGTATCGCTCGGGTTGGAATTTAGCGTAAGCAAATTCAATTATAGAAAGAAGCGATTGAACGGGTCACGCCGGTTCAATCGTTTTTTGTTAAATATCCTTTATGGCAAACCTGAACACCAAAGCAGCGCAACAAAACACCTACGATGCCATTGTGATCGGCTCGGGCATCAGTGGGGGCTGGGCCGCTAAAGAATTGTGCGAGAAGGGTCTCAAGACGCTCGTGCTAGAACGCGGCCGGGCGGTGGTACACGGGAAGGACTATCCTACCGCCACCAAGGCCCCCTGGGAGATGCCCCACCACGGCAAAATTGCCGAATCGGTGCTAGAAGAAAACCCGGTGATCGCCAAGTGCTACGCCTTTGACGAGTTCACCGAGCACTTCTTCGTCAAAGATAAAGAGCATCCCTACACCCAAGAAGAAGCCCTTCGACTGGATTCGCGGCTACCAGGTGGGCGGCAAGTCGCTGCTGTGGGCGCGGCAAACCCAGCGCTGGAGCGATTTTGACTTTGAGGGTCCGGCCCGCGACGGCTACGCGACCGACTGGCCCATTCGCTACGCCGACTTAGACTCCTGGTACGGTCACGTGGAAAAGTTTGCGGGCATCAGCGGTAACCGCGACGGGCTGGACAACCTGCCCGATGGCGAGTTTTTGCCCCCCATGAAGCTTAACTGCGTGGAAGAAGCCTTTCAGCAGAGCATCGCGCAGCACTACCAAGACCGGCAGATGATCATCGGACGCTGTGCGCACCTCACCGAGCCGCAGGAAATTCACCGGCAGCAGGGGCGCGCCCAGTGCCAATACCGCCATATGTGCTACCGGGGTTGTCCCTACGGAGCCTACTTTAGCTCCAACGCCTCTACCCTACCCTGGGCCGCCAAAACCGGTAACATGACCCTGCAACCCGATTCGGTGGTGCGGTCTATCATCTACGATGATGCCAAGGAGAAGGTGACCGGCGTGCGCGTGGTGGATGCCACCACCAAGCAAGAAGCCGAATACTACGCCGACCTGGTGTTTGTGAATGCCGCCACGCTCAATACCAACCTGCTGCTGCTGAACTCCACCTCAAACCGCTTCCCCAACGGCTTAGGCAACGACAGCGGCACGCTGGGCAAGTACGTGGCCTTCCACAACTACCGCGGCCGCGTTACCGCCACCGCCGAGGGCTACGACGATAAGTACTACTACGGCCGCCGCCCCAACGCAGGCTACCTGCCCCGCTTCCGCAACCTCCGGCAGCAAGACCCCGACGTGGACTTCAAACGGGGCTACGCGATGTACATCAATGCATCGCGCGACCAGTTTGACCCGGCGCAGGCGAACAACGGCTTCGGGGCCGAGTGGAAGGATGGGCTCCGTGAACTGGGTCCCTGGCGGATGTTCGTACTCGGCATGGGCGAGACGCTACCCAAAGAAGAAAGCACCGTCACGCTAAGCCCAACCGAAACCGATGCCTGGGGCGTGCCGCAGTTGGTGACCAACATCAACTACGACGAGAATGACGAACGTATGCTGGCTGATTTCCACGTGCAAGCTTCTGAAATGTTAGAGAAAGCCGGTTTCAAAGACATCACCCAGGTAGACACCGGCCAGAATCCCGGATTGGATATCCACGAGATGGGCGGCTGCCGCATGGGCAAAGACCCGAAGACCTCGATGCTTAACGGCTGGAACCAGATGCACGCCTGCCCGAACGTATTCGTCACCGACGGGGCGTGCATGACCTCGGTATCAACCCAAAACCCGTCGCTCACCTTCATGGCCATGACCGCCCGCGCGGTAGATTACGCGCTGAAAGAGCGTAAGAAGGGGAATGTGTAGTGAGTAAGTTTACCTCTATTGAAGCATGAATTCGCTACTTTCTCATCCTGCCCATGTATCCTCCCATCCTGTAAATCCTGATCCTATCCGCTCATCCGGTAAACCCTGATCCTAGTTCCCCCCGAAGATATCCCGCAGCACGTCCTTGAGCTTCCGCTTCTTCTTCGGTGTCCGGCGTGGCGGCCGTTGTGATCGCTCTCGGCCCGTATACTCGGGTCGTTGTTGGTCAGCCACCCGCTCGCCGTTGGGGTCGCGTTCGTCTTGATCATCTTTATCCGCGAAGATGCGCTCAAACAAGCTGGGACGTTCTTCCTCGTACATCGGGCAGTTCAGTTGCGCCAGCACGCTACGCGACGGCTCAGGAAAACGCGCGTAGCGGATGTTTTTGAACGTCTCGTCCCGATTGAACTTGTCCAGAAACAGGGCCGCAATGGGAAGCGCCGTATTGGCGCCCTGCCCCTCCCGAATGGTGCGGAAGCGTACTAACCGGTTGTCGGCCCCCACCCACGAGCCAAACACCAGCTTGGGCGTAGCGCCAATAAACCAACCGTCGGCGTGCGACTGCGTGGTACCGGTCTTGCCGATCAGATCGTTGCGCAACTTATAGGTGTAACGCAGGCGACGGGCCGTGCCCCCGGTATCGGTCACGTTCTTGAGCATGTTCACCATCAGGTCGGCCGTCTCGCGCGACAGCGCCCGCTCGGGCTCCACCTCGTTCTTGAAGTTGGCGATTACGTTGCCATCCTTGTCCTCGATGCCCAGTAGGTACGACGGAGCTACCCGCACGCCCCGATTCACCAGGGTGCCGTACACGGTTAGCATCTCGTAGAGCGACAGGTCGGCGGTGCCCAGCGCAATGGCCGGGCGGTCGGGCAGGGGGCTTTCGATGCCCATGCGGTGGGCCAGGTCTACCACGTTCTCTACCCCGGTGCGCATCATCAGCTCCACGGTTACGGTATTCACCGACTTGGCCAAGGCCCCGGCCATGGAGTAACTACCCTCGTAGTCGCCGTCGGAGTTGCCGGGCGACCAGTTGTCGTAGTCTTCATACACCCGCTGCTCGTTTTTGATGAAGTCGCAGGGCTGGGCACCGTCCTCCAGGGCGGCGGCGTACACGATGGGCTTGAAGGTAGAGCCTACCTGCCGCCGGGCCGTCACGTGATCGTACTGAAAGTACTTATGGTCGATGCCTCCCACCCAGGCCTTCACCTCGCCGGTTTCGGGACGCACGGCCAGAAACCCGGCGTTCAGAAACATCTGGTAGTAGGCGATAGAATCCATTGGTGACATCGTCTTCTCCTGCTCGCCCTCCCAGGTAAACACCGTCATGGGAATGGGCGTGTTGAAAACGGTGTCGATCTCTCCGTCGGACTTGCCCAGCGATTTGAGCAGGCGGTAGCGCTCCGAGCGGCG